>CAVUBS010000033.1:0-907707 GCA_963739725.1 uncultured Alphaproteobacteria bacterium
CAACGGCAGGATCGTCAGTATCATTACGAATGACGGCGCGAAGATCGCGGCCGTCGTGACGGCCGCGCCGGTCACGCCGGCAATCTTAAACCCGATGAACGCCGCGAGCATCAGCACCGGCCCGGGCGTGAACTGGCCCAGTGCCAACCCATCGACGAACTGCTGAGGAGTCAGCCAACCGAACTGGGCAACGACCTGATCCTGGATAAAGGCGAGCATCGACAGGCCACCACCAAACGTCAGCGCACCGACTTTAAGGAAGAAGATGGCGAGCTGCCAAAGCGTCGGCTTGTCCACCACCGGCGTAACACCCTGCACGACATCCTGTGTCAACCCTATACCGCCCAGAGCCTCGACGAGCGCGGCGATCAAGAGAACACCTGCCAAGGCGAGCAAACCCATGCGTCGCGAACTGAACAGCGCTATTCCGGCACAGCCGGCAACCAGCAACGTGACCCCAAGGCTGATCGGGGTAACCAGCATAAGCACCATAGCAGCAATGCCTATGAGCAGTTGCAGCCGACCCCTGATAGTTCCTTTGGCCAGGCGATAGACAGCGACCGCAAAAATACCGACCACGACGGGCCCGATGCCGTAGAGCGAGTGACGCGCGACAGCGAATGTACCAAATCGGTCGTATGCCCAAGAGAGCACGAGCATTATGGCGAATGCCGGGAGAATGAAGCCAAGGCCCGCGACAACGCCACCGGCGATGCCCTGCTTGGCGTGGCCAATATAGATCCCGAGCTGCGTCGCGAGTGGTCCGGGCAGCATATTGACCAGCGCGAGGCCATCGACGAAGTTCTGTTTCGCGAGCCAGCGACGTTTCTCTTGCAGCTCGGTCTGCATGATCCCCACGATCGCGGGCCCGCCGTAGCTGACCGCTCCGATCTTCAGGAATGCCTTGGCAATATCAGCGATGCCGACTTCGCGTTCGCCCACGGCCGTCTCCCCGCATGTCATGCCACGCCAAAACCCAACTTTTTCTGGCGCCAGTGCAGTCGAAGGCACCCCACGGGATGCCGACCCGCCGCAGTTTCGTGGCGTCAGTCCAGTTTCTTCAGGACCTTCGTAAACTTGTCGTCGCGCAACAGCGTGATGAGCGCCACCGGGTGTCCGTCCCTGAGCTCAGGGAATATGCTGATCGCACGTGACCCGGCTGCCTCCTGGGCGGCCTGCCCGGTGACCGCGGCCAACGACAAAGTCGTCTTATCCATCGCAGCTTTCTGTAATGTCGCAGCTTTCAGGTCATCGGCATCGGTGATTTTCTCGGACGATTTAACGCTGCCACTGTCCGGTGCCACGATGACCTCAGTGAAATCACTCGGTTTCATCGTGTAGATCGAGAGCTGCAGCTTGCCATCCTCGACCTCGAACTTTGCAGATATCGGTTTGCCCGTCTGTTCGCTTGCTTGAAGCCCCTTTTCCAGCGTGGTGGGCACATTCTTCATCGCTGCGGCAAGGGCCGGCGAATTTGCATCCTCAGCATGGGCCGGGAGCCCAAAGACCATCGCGCCCATGACCACAGCCGCCAGCAATACATGCCGATATGCTTTCGAACTCATGGTTCCCTTCCCTCTCCTGTGTGGACGGCTTGCTGTGTTCGTGCCCTCATCCAAAGGGCCCGCATGCCTCGCTTATGACAGCGGCCGTATCGCCATATCATCGAAGCGTGTGACGCTGTCGGCCTTCGTCCACAGCGCCACCTTGCCGGCATTGGCGAATGTCCGATCGGTTACCGTGAACAGCGTCTTGCCATCGAATCCGATCGTGAACTGGTCACCGACCGCCCTGAGGCTCAACGCGTGCCACTGGTCCGAGGCGACCTTGGTGCTTGTTCCGTGGATCTGCCGGCGCGACCCCTGCACGACGTGATAGAAGTTGACGTTGTCCTCGAGTGCATTGGCTCGCAGCACGTAGTAGTTGTCAGCGTCGGTCAGTCGCACCGCAACGCCGCCTGCCCGATCGACGCGGCCGGCGACGGCCTTGAAGCGCACCATAACCTCGACATCCCGCGCCGACAGCGCGTCGTATATCGCCAGCGGAAACCGATAATCGGTTTGGTCCGTGCTGGTCTGCGCCAGCACGCGACCGGCCGATACGCTGGGATCGTCGACCACGCTCCAGGCAGCAGGGGCGCCCTGCCCAGTGCGCGCAATCCGGAAGCCGTCCGGCAATTGCCCTGTCGGTGTGCGCCCGAACGGAACAATGATTGGCTGTTGCGCACCGGCCGGCGCCGCGACCGCCGCACTGGCGGTCGCGAGCAGCAGTCTTCGCCGATTCATGGCGGAACTCCGTGATCAGCTCTTGGCGACGTTCACCTTGTCGAGTGCAGCACGGATGCCGTGCGCGAGCTTCACCGCATCGTCGTTCGCCCAGAAATGCACGAAGAACGTCCGCGGCTGTTCGTTCAGCATGTGGCTGTGCACCGCCGTCACCTCGATCCCTGCACCACGCAGTGCCGTGAGCACAGGCTCCACCTCGGCCGCCTCGAGCACGAAATCGCCGGTGATCGCCGCCTTACCGCTACCGGTGGGCTGGAAATTGACGCCCGTGGCGGTGCCCAAGGCCGGTGGCACTGGCATACCCGCATCGGCGATCGTGTCGCCGCGCGGAATGCCGAACTGCAGCACGCCGCCAGCCACGTTGCCCTTGCGGCCCATGACCTGCTCGACCTGGTCGACATCGATGTCCGGCTTGGTCGCCGCGGCCGCAGCCGGCGCAGCCGGCGGTATGTGGCTGGCTGCGATCGCATTGTGCAGCGTCGTCGCCATGATGACGGGGTCACCATGGCCGTCCACGTGCATATAGAATATGGCAGGCTGGGTTCGGAGCAGGTGGTTGTGGAGCGCGGTGACCGCAATGCCGCCTTCCAGCATCTTCGACATCACGGGATTGATCTCATCCTCAGTCAGGACGAGGTCGCCCATGACCATCGCGGTGTCGCCGTCTGCCTTGAACGCGAGCCACCCGCCGAGAGCAAAGGCGGGCAAGAGGGTGACGCCGTCGACCGTCACATGCAGATCGGAACGCGGGAACCCATAACGATGCACGTCACCCGGCATCGTCGGGGCCGATCGGCCGATTGCCTGATCGACCTTGCTCCAGTCAGGTGCCGCCAGGGCGGGCGCTATCGATGACAAAGAGGTGGCAAGTATGACAGCCGGTGCGATACGCATGGCATCCTCCCTCGCGATTCAGTCGTGATGAACTATCAATCGAGCCGTTTCACGCGCCCCTTGATTGCCTTCCAGGCATAGTGCCCGCCGGCCATGTAACGTGCGTCGAAGCCCGCCTTGCGCAGCGTCTCGGCGGTCTCGCAACCGATGTGGAAGCCATAGACGCAGAATGTGACAACGGGGTCGGTTTTCGACAGCTCGCCGACCCATTCGTCCACACGCTCAGGGTCACGCCAGGTGGCGCCTTCCATGATGTCCTGGGCCCTGGTGCTGTAGTGCCTCGGGCGTGTGTCAATAATCTGCACGGGCTTCCCCGTGTCGAGCATCGACCTGACCTCTTCCGGGGTAATCGAGGGCAGATCAGGGAACTGCTTCTGCTGGAGCCGCGGCGGTGGCTCGACCTTGATGGCATTGCGGTAGCGCTGCAGGACCGCATCCCAGTCGATGTTGCGCATGAATGCCGCAACGTAGGCGGTGGCGTTCGCGCCGAACTCGAGGTGATAGGCGTGCTCGTACATGTCGAGCGCCAGGATGGGGATGCCGCCCGCCAGGTTCTGGTCGTGATCCGAGGCCACGTGGTTGGTCAGGCGTCGATCACGCGGAATATAGGTCAGCAGAACCCAGCCCGAGCCACCCGCGAGGCCTTCGCCGAGCGCGATGAATTCCTGGCGCCAGCGGCTGACCGAGCCGAAATCGCCAGCGATCGCGCTGGCCATGTCCTCGGGCAATGTTCGTCCGTCACCGCCGAGACTGGCAAAATACAGTTCGTGCAGCAGGGTCGAATTGAGCAATGTCGCCTCATCCCGCTTCAGGCGATAGATGACGTGGGCGGGCGTGGTCGCAGGATCGGTCGCGGCAAGTTCATCGGTGATTGCGTTCAGGCGATCGAGAGCATTGCCGTAGTTGCTCTCGTAGTGGCTCTCGATGAGATGCGGCGAGATGCCGTTGAGGGTCCACGGACGGCAGAACAAGGGTGCGATCGTATATTCCACAGGTAACTCCTGAGAAGTCGTTGAGTGCCGTCCCGGTGCAACGTCATCGCGTGAGCCAGCCGTGCTCGGTGACAAGGTCGCGCCCCATGAGGCCGACCAGTGCCACCGGACCGCCGAAGCCGGTCGTGCCCAGGGGGGAAATTGGCGACAAGCTCGCGCATCGACCCGGCCGTCACGGTGGTGGCGTCCAGTTATGCGTCTCGTGCTGCAGCGAGCGGCACCAAGTGTAGAGCGCGTCGTACACCACCATCCCCTGCTCCAGCATGGCATGGTCGTCGGCGAAGTTGGCCGACAGGCCGAGCGAAATCGCCAGCAACCCGGCCGCCGGCGGTGCGAGATCCAGCCTCGCCGTGTCGGCGCCCCGCACGATCACGGCGAGCTGGTCGAGGGCAGGCTCGTGCAGTTCGTAGTGGTCGAGGAACGCATCGAAGCTGCATTGTTCGCCGTGATGCGAGAACGGTTCGGCGCCAGGAATGTCGTAGGGCGTGGCGCCGGTCTCCTTGGCGACGGCGAAGACCTGTTCGGTGGGCACATAGAGGAACTCGGCCTCCTTGGCGACGAAGCGCCGGATCAGCCATGGACAGGCGATGCGGTCGATCTTCGGCCGCTCGCGGGTGACCCATTTGCTGGTCATACCAGTCCTCCCCCTTTGCGACGCGCGCATCTGTGATGCACATGTGTGATACACATGAACCATCCTGCGATACAAGACTCTCATGATCACTAAGTCGCGCGCAGGCGAAACACGAGGGCGATCTGAACGGCGCGTAGAGGTTGTCGAACGGCTCACCGCCCTGTCCGATCCGGTCCACATCTGAGACGTCCGCCGCCGCCACAGCTTCGCCCGTGTAGCAGCGGTAGCCGGTTGGGTGCGACTGACCGTGTCCGGTCAATCTCCTGCAGGACAAGGTTGCCGGCGGCATCGTGATGGCACGTGCGGTTGATGCCGGAACTGCTGGCCGCCATGGGCGGCATCGAAGGTATCGTCAACGTCCAGCACGATCCGGCGCGGCACATGGCGGAAGCTGTCGCAGTAGAAATCGACCATGGCGTAGCCCATGCGCAGCAGGGTGCGTTTGTTCGGCAGGTACTCCAGTCGCGAAATCGTCGGCTGCGAGCACAGTGCGCCGTCGTCCGGCAGGCGTCCCATGGCCAGCTTGAACATCGGATCATGCCGCAGCGCATCGGCATCATTGCCGTCTTCGTAGCCCGCGGCGATCATCAGCATGCGGAAGCGGACGATTTCGTCGATTTGGTGGGTGACCTGCTCAGGCACACGCGGGTCGGCGATGCAGCCCGCAACGCGAGCGGCGATGCCAAGCCGCTGTTCGATCTCCCGCAACGCCCGAAGACCGCCGTCCGACGACAGCAAGCCACCGTCAAAACGAGCAACGATCGATTTGCCAGCAACCGGCGACAGCCCCGGCAGCGACGCGGCGGATGCAACTTCAGCGGGCATGGGTTTCAGCTTTCGATGGGAATGGGTGCGACGCCAATTCCTACATCGGATCAATAGGTTGCACCGGACCCTTCAGATGGCTGCATAATGCGGGCTAGATATCGCCGTGATCTGGCTCACACGGCGTGATTACAGATATATGCAACGTGCGGTCCGTGCCCGGTGAATGTCTAATGACGGTGTGAGGTGAATCATGACAAAGAGACAGACGATATTCGCGATCATTTGTCTGATATTGGCGCTCACGGGTACGCGCAACGCCGACGCCCAGGACAAGCTCCCCCTACAACGCGTTCAAACGATTCCCATGCCCGGCGTCTCTGGACGAATGGATCATCTTGGTGTGGACGTTGAAGGTGATCGTCTATTTGCTGCCGCGCTGGGCAACAGTCAAAATACCGTGGAAGTGATCGACCTTAAAGCGGGTAAGCGAATATTCAGCATTCACGGTCAGAGCATGCCGCAAGGTGTGTTCTACTCTACCGACTTCAAAAAATTGTTTGTCGCAAACGGCAGAGACGGCACTGTCAAGATCTTTCGCGGGGACAGTTTCGAGCCGCTTGACAGCTTGTCAATCGGCACAGATCCGGATCACGTGGGCTATGACCAGGCTACCGAGTATCTTTATGTTGGAATGGGTATTCCCAATTCCAGGGCGGGAGCTCTGTCTATTATCGAGACACGGACTAATAAACAAATTGGAGTCATCCAGACGGATACCCTCCCCGGCGGCATCAAGATCGAGACATCAGGGCCGCGGATTTTCGTGACACTTGCCGGTTTGCCGAAGGTGGGCGTCATTGACCGGCAGAAACACGAGCAAACTGCAGCGTGGCCCCTGACAGGCGTTCCAAGCGTTGTCGCGTTGGCGTTCGATGAGACCCATCATAGGCTTTTCGGTGGCAGTCGTAATCCACCGAGACTGATCGTCTTGGATACCGAATCCGGGAAGCAAATTGCGCAGCTCGATGGGGTCGAAGGTATCGATGACCTTTGGTATGATGCAGAACGTAACCGGGTTTATGCTTCAGGAGGCAGAGGGGCGGCAGCGGGCTTCGTTTACGTCTATCAGCAGAAAGATGCCGACCACTACGAGTTAATGGCGAAAGTACCCACGAGGGCCAACGCGCAAACCTCAATTTGGGTGCCGCAACTCAATCGGTATTTCGTGTCAGCCTCCGCTAATGACCGGGAGGATGCTGCAATCCTGGTGTTCGAACCGCAGCCATGACGAACATGGGGGCGCACGACAATAGCCTTGCAGGAAAGCTTCTATCCTTGCCAGGTTGGCATAGAGCGACCGCCACGGCAGCCATATCGATCGCTATTCGACCTTGAAGCCGCATCCGGTTATCAGGTGCATCTTTGACGGCACGAGTCAGCCGCGCAGGCGGCAAATTGCAAGTTTGGCAATAGCTGCGGGCGCCTGTTCTGGAATAGCAAAGACTGAGCTGACGTGGATCTCGCGCAGCATATATGTGTTCTCACCCGAAGCTGGCCGTGTCCCGTACAGAAAATCTGTATCGCGGATGATCGGCAATGACGCGGCATCGATGCCCAGGGCTTCCATCATCTGTGGCGCCCAATCGGACGCAGCGCCGGAACTGTGGATCGGCGCGGCGTTTGACTCCCGATCGGCTCCCAAGGTTGACCCCCCTCATCGCCGCGCAGGAATGATCGGCGTAAACGGGTTTGCGGAGCCACACGCCTGTCCTGCCGAGATCAGCGGGAGAGTCGCCGTGCAAGCCCAAGGTCGTCAGAGGATTGACCACATCCACCGCCCCGCCAGACCAATCAAGGCCCAGAGAAGGACAGATAGACACATCGCAACCGCTATGCCGCGGCCGGCGGCGAGATCGTCGGTATAATCAGTGCCCGGGTCAGTATCGTCGTCCTGATCTGCACCGCGAAGTAGCGGTATGAGAGTCCGACTTACCTGTTCAAGGCGCCCCGGCCTGCGCTGATCCGGGATGGTTGATATATAGGTTGACAGATTTGCACACTAATGGTGGCGCGCCCTTCAGCAGGGAATTGGCAGTTCGGCCATACTGGCAGGATGCCAAGAAACTATTAACGCCGCGTTGAGGCGGGGGCGGACTGGCAGCGGAGCGAGGCGTTACTGGATCATCCCGGCCGGGTCGCTGACTGTGGTCACAGCGCAGGTCGATCCGTCAGGATGGGCCGCCTCAATCCTTCCCCGGACGCTTGCGGCGACCCACTCTCACCGGCAGCGGCGTCCAGGCGGCGATAGCGCGTGCGCACTCTCGCACCTTGGCGTTGTCGGTGATGGCGGAGAAGAGCCGGCGCAGCTCCACGGCGGCCGAGAACTCACCGCCCCGATTGAAGGCGGTGCGGATGGCAGTGGCCTCGGCATCGGTGACGGTGAGTTCTGGCAGCATGGGAAGGCGGATAGCGGCCGGCAAGTGAAGTTTCAGCAGCCCTACGGACCGAGAATGTCTGGCGAGTCCATCTCGACGGGTATACCGGAGGATGCGATGGCATCAGCGTATTCGGCTAATCGTTGATAGCCGGCCGCAATGCTGAGCATGCTGAGTTTCGCCTGCCCGTCTTGCATTGCCGCAGCTGCACTCATGGCTTCTTCAGCCTGCATGAGAAGCTGGACGCGATTCAGTACCCGGTGCATGGCTGCGAGATAGTTATCTTCAGCCGGTGCGCTGGTCGCTTCTCCGTGTTTAACGGAGGCTTGATCTCTGGCAGCGGCGCGCTTGCCGCGATGCGATGTCGTCGGCCCGCGATCACGCCGCCATCTCCTCCGGCGCCTGCCGCACCCATACCAACCGGATGCGCCGCGGACCCGACGCGAGTTTCAGTAGCCTGCGGGCGCATCGCCGATAGCCCCCCGAACACCGCATACCTCACACCAAAGGGCAATGCGGCAACAACCTCGATTCCCTGAACGCCTGACTCAGAAGAGCCCGGCCCGATGCTCAGCCAATATCAACCCGGCTTTCTGGCCACGATCTGCACCTCGCACACCCTCCCGTCCTCACGGGCGCGCATGCTGTTGATCTGCATCTGCAGACCATCGCCCGCCCGAACGACATGCGGACCGAGCGGCGGCAGCCCCTCTTCCTCCAGTTTCCTCCGCGCCGCAGACGCGGCTTCCGCGGCGGCTGCCATGTCGCGAAAGGTCACGACGTCGAACCCTGCGGCGGCAAGGTCGCGACGGGTCTCATCATGGGTCGCGAGGAAGCTGTTTTCTGGCACCGACGCCCAGCCCACCGGGAAGTGTTCGACCGGCGCGTTCGGGCCGGCATTGACGTGCATCAGCACGAGCCGCCCGCCAGGCTTCAACACGCGGAATGCCTCGCGATACACGCCCGCCTTGTCGGCGATGTTCATCACCACGTTGTGCGAGTAAGCGCGATCGAAGCTCGCATCCGGCACCGGCAATGCGAGCGCGCTGCCTTCCAGGATCCGCACGCGGTCCGACACGCCGCATGTGGCGTTGAGTTCCCGGGCCGCATCGCAGTGTTCCGCCGTCAGGTCGACGCCGGTCACCGCGCAACCGAACTTCGTAGCGATCCATCGTGCGGGGCCGCCAAGGCCGCTGCCGATGTCGAGGATCGCCTCCCCCGGCCGCGGCTCCAGCAATGCGGTCAGTTCCTGGGTCGCCAGTTCGCCGCGGCCGTGGAGATGATCGACGGGCGCCAATGTCTCGGGCGTGATCGCGACATCGGCGCCGGCATGCGCGCGCAGCGCCGCGATGATGCGCGCAGCCATGGCGCTGCCCGAGCCTGAGCGGGCGTAATGATCCTGGACGCGTTGGCCGAACATCACTTCACTCCTCGATTTCGGATTGATCCGCTAAGGCAGATTTCAGCGGCGGAGTTTGGGGGTGCTTTCCCGTGCTGACAATTGTTTAGGCCGCGGGCGCAGGATGCACGGCGGCTCCGGCGCAGCCCCTCACACGCCAGAAGGGCCGCAGCGCATTGTGAAGGCCCGCATCGTGCATACGCCATCACAAGACTGGCAATCCCGGGATGACCGTGCCGTCGATTGCCGCGCGACCGGCGTTATTGCCCAAGGCCGTCTGTTTCAGATAGTCTTGCGGCTGTCAGCGAGGCCTTTGCCCATGAGCAGGCCAAGCTCGCCGGGGCGGTCGCTGTACTCTCGCATCGTACGGTAGGGTACGGCGGTGATCTCCGCGATGACATTCAACTTCTCGGCGACGTCAAGCGCGCTGAACTTCCTGGCCTTGGGTCGACGTTCGAACAAGGCCGCGATCGCCTGGAGCGTGCGCAATGGCACGATGCCCAACACGCGCGAGTGCTCCGGAGTGATATCGCCTGCAGTCAGGATGCGGCTCGGCATCACGTAGGCGCCCGACCTGGCCGCCTTCGCGCTGGGCGGCGGTGTCACGGTCAGGTCGCTCGCCCGAAAATCCAGCTCGACCCCGTTGTCCTGCGCGATGAAAACCCGGTCCCCGTCGCACTCCAGCACCGTGCCACTGCGTTGGCCGTCGTGGTGCCACACCCTTTGTCCCACCGAAAACATGCTCTCGTCCCATTGGAGGTGTGCTCAAGCCGCCGCAGTATGGCATCGCCAGTTTCTCCCGGCGAGGCGGGCTTGGAGTTGGACCTACTCCACCTACCCTACATGTCCTGCATGACCGCGTCGCTGGCCTTCGCATTACTTTAACTATGTTTGACCGACTCAAGACCCCCTGTCTGCCGCGAATACGTTTCCTGGCCTGCAAACGCGCGTTGCCACAGTTGTCATTTGCCGAACACCTGTAGCATCCCCACGCTTGGTGTCTTGCCCTAGCCGGAATGCCAGCTTCGTGAGGGAAAGAGAGACGCTATTGGGGATGGCACGGCGCCATGTGCGTGAAGGCGCCGAGCGCGTAGAGCGACAAGAAGCACTGATTGCTTCGTTGGACAAGAATGCCAAGCTCGCCTCGCAGGCAGCATTGGCCAACGACGTGCTGACAATCCTACGCAGATCGCTCGATCTAATGGAACGCCATTTGCGCGAGATTGAGAAGCGGCCGAGGGGCTAGCCGACTGTGCGATTCGAAGCGACCGTCGCGGGCGCCGCGCTCGACGAAGACCTTCTCACCGGTCGGATTTCCGAAGACGTTGAGCAACTGACAATACCCGGTTACCGGAGCCAGTTCCCAGGGCCAGAGTTCTGGCAGATCTCGTAGCATCGCAACTTCCCCCGAGACGACAGCCAGTATGCCGGCCGCGGACTATGGCTCATTGAGTTGGATTAATTAGTCGGCGCCTGATCATCGGCATCGTGCGGCTTGGCAAGTAGCCGTTCCCGCTCTTCGAGCGTCAGCGCGAGGCGGTCGTAGTCTGTGGCTATGCTGACACAGACATCGCGGGCGGCGTCGTCTTCGGCCAACTGGAGCGCGCGCTCACGCCAAGCCGCCGCGCGCTGCCGGTAAACCTCGGAATTCCAGATGTCTGGCATGGCTATCTCCGATCGCACGTAGGCACCGAAAATATCGCCCGTCGCGCGCACTGGAAAAGAAAGCCGCTGCCGGCGCCCACCGGAGCGGCGAGTTTTCTGTCTCTCGATTCCGAGGAGCCTAACGCCGGTTGGTTCCTGGCGGAAGCTGGCCGCCGTCTCTGGTGTGTTCACGCGCTCACCAATCGCCCCTCCATCGCCGCCCGCCCCCGTGCTTCTACAATGAGGTGACGGCTATCCTCGCTCGGCTACGCCGTTATCGGATCATCTGCTCCGACAAGACTACCGTGCGCATCGACGGACGCACCCACTGGAACTGGGTATTCCAGAACGATCAGGTGGTGATCCACGTGATCCGCATAGCCGTGCGGCCAGTGTTGTCGCCGATGGATGGCAGATTACACGATCATCGTTGATGGACCCCGTGGCTTCGGCGTTGAGGTCCGATCTGCTGGTGCCTTCCGCTCCGTGAGTGGGTTCTCGACGGAGGCCGCAGTGCAAGCCTCGATCGACCTTTGTCGGCGTGCCGAGGCGCTCGCCGACGAAGATGCTTCTGACCCTGTGCCAACTCGCGGCGTGCCCCCACTTACCATAACGCCCAGAGGGCGGCCGGCGCTTTTGTTGAACTGACTCCCCCGCCGGTTCTCGGTGCTTATACTGGTGGGAGGGCGTGGCGGCCATGGACGAGCTGTGGATCGGAGCGGCGTTTGACCCCCGATCGGCTCCCAAGGTTGACCACCCTCATCGCCGCGCAGGAATTTCATAACATTGAGGAATTCTTGGTCTGCCAGGATCACGGTTGGAAGCCGAAAGGGGTCAAACTTCGGAGCCGAATCACACACTGACAAGCTGTACCAAAGATTGTCGCTGGCATAAGCCGGTACCCGGTTGCGAGACCCACCAAGGAGCCTATACAGCGGCTGATTGACTGCCTTCGCAGCGGCATCCCACATCGCAATGTCGAGCGGTGCGATCGCGCAATCGACGAAACCGCCCGGCCCACCCAGTTCGCCGCCCGCGTCAGTTACACCCGCGACGCTTCCGGCTTGGACACATGCATGCCCTTGAGCAGATCGGCAAGTTCCCGCGTTGCAACCGCCAGGGGTTTCACCAAGGCTGCACTGAGCGTAACGACGTAGACAAGACCGTCGATACCATCATCGGAGCGGATGCGCGCAAGGACGTGCCAGTACGAGTTGATCTGCTTGCCTGCCGCCATGTATGGCTAGGCCAGTGGCACCTTCAAAAGAACAACAGTAACCGTGGCTGCGCGCATTCTATACCTCCTGCGAAAGGAAGCCGCACCCCCGATCACCGGAAACAACTCTTGCCGCTCGAATTCATCCAGAGCGAGCGATCCCTCCCCGCACTTGCGGAACAGACGGTCTGGTCGGATAACAGCGTCAAACTCCGTCTTGTTCCGCTCCCCTTCGAAATCGTCAGCACATTCACAACGGTAACTTTCCCTGATCCGGCCCGATTGGCATTCGGATGATAATAGGCGGCTCGCCTATGGTGCGGGATTTACCTATTAGCGGTCCATCGAACGTCTCCAACGTCGCGACTCTCGCCTCTATTGCAGTCGCAACGTGGATAGCATCTTTTGGATGTATTTTCTGATCCCACACCAAATCCTGCGCCAGCTCGGCCGTTCTCCGTGTCACATTGCGTACGCGCAGGAACGAACGGCGGAAGAATTGGCGAACGGTATCTGCTCTGTCCTTCGGAACTGGCGGCGCGTTCCTAAGCCATAGGCATTCA
This sequence comes from uncultured Alphaproteobacteria bacterium, assembly GCA_963739725.1. Lineage (GTDB taxonomy): Bacteria > Pseudomonadota > Alphaproteobacteria > Acetobacterales > Acetobacteraceae > JAMXLO01. The sequence goes on from CAVUBS010000033.1 coordinate 12,831, forward strand.
GCGATGGCAAGCGCTGACGTTATGATGAACGCGTCCCCTGCCCCGGCTCGTTCCAATGTGCCACGGCATAATTCTACGCGACCCTGTTCCTCCTGAAAGTACGCAAGGAAGACGGCAGAATCCCAGTAAATGAGTTCGATGCTCATTATGCGTCGGTTCGCAAGATACCCCGAACATCGTCAATGGATGGCAACTCGGCGTCATCCGGGAGGGCCGCAATTGCGTCGACTTCTATGCTCACCGGCACGCCGTTGCGGCGGTAATGGATCAACCCGGAAATCTCGACACGCTTGCGGAAATTGGCGAAAGCATCCGGCAGCTTGTCCTCCGGGACGTAGCAAGGAATGCTTTGCCGAAGCACAGGATCGCGCACGCGGATCTTGAGAGCCTCGCGATCCTGAATTGCCTCTAGCCTGCCCTCTATTGTGCCGTAATCTTTGTAATCGCCCCCCCAGCTTTCTACGATTGCCTGCGTCACATCGCGGCCGAGTGCGACCGCTTTCTTCTCAACCCAAATTCTTACTATGACCGACTGCTTGCGCGGACGCTCAGCATACTCGGATAGAATCTTCAAATGCCTGATCGCCGAATCTGGAAGACGTGCCGAGTCGATCTCGCCGGCGGCCAGCTGCTCAACGCCATGCTTCATGCGCGCATAGACCTCTCGCACGAGCTGGGTTTTGGCGCCTGGTGCGGGCTCAACACCGATGAGCTGGCTACCCTCGCGCGTACGCACGGTCCATGTTGGAGCTTCGCCGTCCGGAGCCACGGCGCGGCTGATCTCCTCGACGCATCCGAAGAAAGCGCGGGTCGCGCCAAGAAATCGGTCGGGCGAGACATTGCCCCCGAGCTCCAAGGTCAAATCGCTCGGGACTTGTTCCGGCTCCGCCATATCGCCCTCCTCAGCCGAATCATAGCCCGTTCTCTTGGCGCGGTGCAGCCCCTCCCCTGCCCCGTCGCTAGACGTTCGATCACTGCCTTGATGCCTTAACGCCTTCTTGCCTTCCGCCGATCAATCACGAGGTCCACGTCCTTCAGTTCGTATCCAACTTCCTTCAGCGCCTTGAGGATGAGATAAGTCTTTGTGACGTTCTGCTCGGCAGCCTTCACCGATATGGCCGTGTCCAGATAATCAGGGCAATCGAACCGCACACTGATTAGCGGCGCAGTAGGCTCAGGTTCCGGCTTCGACGTTGACACGATCTGGGTTGCAGCACCCCACTTCTCGCCGATTTCGCGCGTGCGTGTCTCGACGGCTGCATCGGGCAATTCAGGGCGTGGCGGCAGGACGAGGTCCCGCTTCGGCCTTGCAGCCTTCCTGATCTCGTCGACGAGTGGGTTCGTCGCCTCGTCGCTCATTCTGCCGCTTCCTTGAGCTGGGCGATCGATTCCAGTAGCTCGCCCGTGAGCGCCGCGACGTTGCCAGCCGGTCCGCCGCTGGGTTCCTTCTGCCGTGGCACCATGCCGCTGATATGGATGTCGCGAAACGCCGCTCGCTCCATGAGCGCCGTCTTGAAGATCCTGATATTGCCGGTTTCCTCGACAGCCGCCCTCACCTGCCGGACCGGAATGCTTTCGAAGCCCGGAAGAATTCTCGTCCAGACCATGGCGCGGGCAATCGGCATGCGCGCCAGCTCCTGGGCATCATCGATCTGGGCGACGGTCTTCATCGCCGCCTTCACGTCCGGCATCGAGACTTGCGATGGTATGAGAACGAAATGCGACCGGTGAAATGCCTTCAGTGCAAGCGCGGAAGCGCCGCCCGGCAAATCGACAATGACGATCTCAGCCTCAGCCTCGGCCTCGCGCAGACTGGATAGGATATTCGCCTCGTCGATGTCGCCCATGACCCGCAGGCTCGGAATCTTTCCTTTGGCGCCAAAGGCCGCCGCCTGCTGGTTGATGTCGGAATCGATGATGCATGTCCGGTAGCCGTCGAGCGCTGTCTCAGCGCCGATCAGAAGTGCAAGCGTAGTCTTGCTGACGCCGCCCTTGTCGGACGCGATCGAGATGACCGCCATAATGCCTCTACTCCCGAAAGCGGAAAGGCGCTGTAGCGTTAAACGTTTAAGGTGGCAATGCCTGATGGACTCAAGGCGTCTTGTTCAAGAAGCGATGTAGCTTGAAAGCCACACTCGGGGTTTTCGGCCGAAAACATCTATGCAGTAATGCCTTATAGCGGAGAGTTAAGATAGCGGAGAATGTTGAACGCCTTCCTGCTCTCATGCTTTAAGGCATCTTGTTTAGGTATCCTTGTTCGCTGGCGTGTTATTAGCCCTCGGCTAGCGCGATTAGAACTGGGCCAGGTTCCACGCCGACCATGGTCGTACGATAAGGATCGAGATCCTGATCCAGACCGATATTGATGCCAGCACATCCTTGCGGGCGACGGGGCAGGGGAGGGGGAGGGGCGAAGACGAGCGGCTCAGCCGCAACACCCGAGGCAACAATAATGCCTTTCGTTCGGTCGAAAGGGCAAAACCCTGCTTTTTATCCCAGCGGGGTCCGCTCAGCGCGGCCGCAGCAGGAGTCGAGCCTGCCGAAGACACCCAGAGGGCTTGGGCTTGACGCCTGCGAGGACCTAGGAATTCGAGTGGTGGCGACGTGACCTAAGTCCACACCCGCTACGCTATTTTTGCGACTGCCGGCCGGGATGGCCGCAGAATAACGCCGCGCTCGCCAAGTTCTAGTCGCGCCTCGGGGTAGGCTGCCGTCGCCATAGCCAGACATTCGATAAAGTGCCTACGAAAGAACCTGATCTCGCCATAACCGCTGCCAAATTGGGCGTAAAGGGCTGGCCATCCGACTTCCACGTCGCGCTTCAAGGCATGTAGCCGGTAGGCCAGCCAGATATAGACATCGATCACCATAGAGCGTGGACCAATGGCACGCAGGGCGCTCTCCGATAGCGGGACGGGATGATCGCGGAGGGCCCGAAAGAACTCCTCGTTCAACAGCACACGTTCCTGCCAAAGCGACGGCTGGTCATCGATAGCGTCGGCCATATTGATCGCGCCGTCGACGAAACCGCCGCGCCGCATCAGCTCGGCGCCCTTACGATCGGCATAGAAAGTGAGGGTGCAGCCGCTGATTCGGCGGGCTTGGTCATTCACCTGTCTGTAGGTTTTTCCTCCTATCGAGAGGCCCATGGAACCGAGCCAGACGCGCATGCTCCGGCCGAGTTCGACCTCGCGAGACGCGCTTCGGATTGCCTCGCTCTGTAGGAAAAGTAGGATGAAGCGTGCGTAGCTGCCAAAGGGCAGGCCAAGAGGCTCACCTTCGCGGTCAACCCCGCTTTGGATGAGCATGGTGAGGTTGTGCCCTTCTCGCCGCCAGGTCACTTCAGCTTGTGGCCGGTGGGGCAGGGATGTCAGGGCAAAACCTGAGTAAGTGAACCCAATCTTCTCGGCGTCGTCGCTAAGCACCTGGTACGCCGCTTCAATCACCTGGCGTTCGTGCTTAGTCAGCGCCTGCCGCCGGGCCTCTTCAATGCCATTCTGGGTGATGAATCGATGGATCTCAGCCATGGTGGCAACGTGACAGCCGACAGCGCCGCTGGGAAGTGTGGACCTAGGTCACGCAAGCTATTCGAAGGCTATTTGATTCTTTAGCTATTAGTATGTGTGACCTAACTCCACGGGAAAACCACGATTCGCGTGATGTAAGTCCAATATGGGGCGTGACCTAAGTCCACATGATCGATGGGGATATTCACGTTCTGTCCCACAGAAAACCCGTGATTGCGCGCCCGAAGTCGTGCCGCGATATGTTGCGTGGCGTCCTGCTGACGGAAAGCTGGAACGTAGGACGGTCCCATAGGGCAGGGGAGGGGGCGTCACGCAAGCGCAAGCGTCGATCGCGACAGGTCTGCGGTCGCCAGTGCCCGAGCCTCACCAAGACGGTCGCGGAGTTCCCCGAAGTCGCCGCAGCGATCGTTCATTTCCGCGATGACTGGCTGGCCGAACTGACAACGCTCGTGCCTCGTCCGTGCCACCCGCACCAGATACCTGAGCGCGAGGTCGTCGCAGCGCAGATGATCAATCGCGCCGATCAGGCAAAAGCTTCCGCGGCCGTCGCGCAGCTCGCCTCTGTGCCAGTTTCGGCCGCCGTCGAAGAACTCCTCCAGACGAACCAGGCTCTCGTAGGCGCGGCCAATCTCCTCGATTGATGGCCGCGGCCGTGGGGTTCCGTCGAATGGCATCGGTTGGGCCTCTCATCGCCTGGGCTATCCTAGGACCGGACTAGAAGTCCACAACCGCTCGCTTGCCTGTTTCTCAAGCAGAGGCAAGCTGCTTGAGAAGGTTTCGATCCGGCCCTTGCGCAATTCCAGGACGGATCACTGAACGGCTTCTGGTACGCAAGGTCGCGAGGTCGATCGGCAGGGCGCGCTGAAAGTCCGCGGGCGGCCATCCCCCGACCTGCTGCAAGTCCCCCGAACGACGATCCCAGTGACGTTTTTGCACCGGAGGTCGGCGGGGCCGCGATAGCCAAACGCGATCTTGGCGGCCAGAGCGCGATCGGCCCGGAACTCGGCACCGTCCATCCGACGTTGGGCGGCGGCCATCTCTTGCGCGAAAGCCTGGATCGCCGGTGCCTGGGCCACACCGCTGCCTATCATGTCACCGGGTGTGGCAACCGGGGCAGGGCAAGGGGCTAGCTAGAGCACCCCGTTGAGCGCGTTGTCTGCGAACAGATCGCCCTCCTCGATGTAGGCGGCCAGCGTGGCGTAGCTCTTATGCCGGCCGAGCTGCTTCAGCTGGGCGGGATGCACCCGGCGATCCCTGGCGGTGTTCATCGCGCCGCGCTTGAGGCTGTGGCCGCCGAGGGCCTGCCGGTCGAACCCGGCGGCGGCGCCGCGCGCCTTGACGATGCGGGCGATCGTGCCGGGATCCACCGCGGCGCGGCCGACCACGTGGAGCGGGGTCCAGCCCGGCGGTGGGTGCTTCGGCGGCGGCGGCGTCCAGATGCGGCGGAACAGCGGACCGGCGGTGATGCCGGCGGCGTCGCGCCAGCGGGCCAGCGCCCGCACCGGGCAGAGTTCGCTCGCGCCGTACGGGATGCCGACCTGCACGCCCTTGCTCGCCCGGTCGCCCTTGGAAAAGGGCAGGGTGATGCGCAGCCCGTGGTCCGCCGCCTCGAGATGGGAAACCTCGATGCGGGCGAGCTCGGCGCGGCGGAAGGCACCGGCGAAGCCCACCAGCAGCAGCGCCCGGTCGCGCAGTCCGGGCAGGTCGTCGCCGATCGCTGCCACGATCTCGCGCAGGATGCCGATTTTCGCGGCGAGCTTCGGCTTGGGGCCCTGGCCGTCCTGCCTGGCCAGGCGATCGAGCCCGGCAAACGTCTCGGTGACGACCGCCGTGGTGGTGGGGGAGGGGCATCCGGCGAGGTAGTGCAGATAGCCGATCGCGGCGACCCGCAGCCGCAGCGTGTTGGCCGCCAGCGGTTGTTCGCCGTCCGGCCGGTAGCGCTCGGCGGCGAGGAAGGCGGCGATGTCGGCCGGCCGGGCGGGCAGGGGGGTCAGGCCGTGCCGGCTGCACCAGGTGCACCAGGCGCGGACACCGGCGCGGTAGGCGCGGCGCGTGTTGTCTGACTTGGCATGGCGGGCGAGGATTTTCGCGGTTTGCTGCGCGGTGGCCAGCGTGCCGTCGGCGTCGGGGATCGCGCTGTCCATGGCGGCGTCGAACCAGGCGCGCACGGTCGCTGGCGCCGCGCCAAGCGGCGCATCGGCCGGGGTGGAGTCGGCGGCCGGGAAGCGGGCAGGGACGTCCGACTCGTCAGGATCGTCGGCGTTGCCCACACCGGTGAGCAGGGGAGGAGACTCGCTCATCGGCCGGTGCGGGCGCCGCGCGCCTCGCCCGCCGCCTGGATGACCGCGGCGTCGGTCTCGCGAGCCGGCATTGCCGACAACCGGCCAACGATGCCGACATGCCGCCCGGGCCGTCGGCCGACAGACGTCCACGGCACGCGGTGATGGCGGCCTGGCTGGCGGGCCGGTCCGCCGCCGCCGCTGAAGTCGCCTGCCCCGGCACGCGTGCGGTTCAGGCCGCAGCACGCTCCGGTGGTCTGCCGTCTCGACAACGAGCCGCCGGCGCACCGCGCCAGGTCAACGCTCGCGAGGCGAACAGCGATCCGGTGTTCGACAGCGGCGGTTTCGGCCTTGGCGGCTGGCATCTTGCTGTTTCCTGGCGGTCCTGGCGGCGGATGGCGGGACGCGACGGGCCGAAACCTAGCAAGACTCCGTATGCCCGACAATGACACTTATCAGGCATACGATAGAAAGGGAGGGGATTCTGCAGAATAACAGGGCTATTGCACGGTAACGGGTAGTTCAGGTAACTTAGCGTGCAAGTGGTTGATTGAATTGACAGTGGCCACCGCGCGATCAGAGGCCACCGGAACACGGCCGGACGGAGGGGTGGAAAAACATGCTCGAGACGCTGCTGCGGCCGGCGCGAGGGTATGATTTCGATCCGGCGCTCGCCGGTGCCCTGGCGCAGGCATCCGCCGCCATCGCAAGGCTCGACCAGGCGCTCACCGGCCACCCTCTGCTGGCGGCCTTTCTCCACCGCGCCCGGCTCGACGCGGTGCGCCGCCAGGCCGCGGTCGACGGCCAGGCGATCGACCCCTGGCACCTCGCCGCCGTGCTCGAGGGGCTGCGCCTGAGAATGGACGGCGCGCTGCGCATCGTCGACCGCGGCGCCATCCTCGAGGCCGCCCGCCACGCGCTGGACCTGCATCAGTGGCTGGTGGCACCGGACTTCGACCAGGAAGGTGACGTCCAGCAGGCGGAACGATGCCTGGCGGCAGAGGCCAGGGGCTCCCCGCTGCTCGCCGCCGCGCACGGCATGCGCCAGTGGATCGGCGGCGACAGCCATGGCGGCGCCCGCCCGCCCCTCCGCGCGGCCCTGATCCGCCTCTGGACACGAGAAAAACTCCTCCGCGTGCCCGTGCCGCTGACCGGCGCGCGCGCGCTACAGGCCGACACGCCCTGGGACGCGGCAGTCTGGATACCGGCCTTTCTCGCCGCGTTGGCCGACGAGGCCGAGGACGCGCTGGACCTGCTGGTCGCCATGGAGCGGGCGTGGTTCGCCGCGCGCGCCGCGGTCGCGGGAAGGCGGCGGACGTCGCGCGCGGCAGCGGCGGTCGACATCCTGGCGGCGGCGCCGCTGGTCTCCGCCACCTCGCTCGCCGCCGGGCTCGGCATGGCGGTGAAGAACGCCGCCGCCCTGCTCGACGGCTTCCGCGCGGCCGGCATCGCCGTCGAGGTCACCCACCGATCGAAGCGCCGGCTGTTCGGGCTCGCCGGCCTGGCGCCGCTGCGCGACGCCGTGCGCCCGCCGCACCGGCCCGACCCGACCCGCAGCCGCGGCCGCCCGCGACTCGACCAGCCCGACGATCCGGCCGACAGCGTGGCGTCACCGCTGCCGTCGGTCCCGCTGACGCCGATCGATCGCCGGCAGTTCGACTACGGCGACCTCGACCATTGGATGGCGCAGATGGATCAGGCCATCCGGCACGCGCGGCGCACGCTGGGCGCATTGGCGCGGCCCGCGCGGATGGACGTAGAATTGTCCAACGAGGGGTCGGGGTAGCCTTCGCGCCAGCGTCCACCTTAAAAGCGGGCAGGTCCGAAGGGCCGACTTGCGAAAGCCTCGTCTGGCGTTTGCGGGATCAGGACCCTATCTTTGGACTAACCATGACCAACTCGCCCGGAAAAGCTTCGAACTTCGTCGGATGCGCGAGGCCCAGGTACTCCCGGGTCCGTTCCGTCCCCACGTCCGGTGACCCCAGAGGAATTTTTTGGGAGCCCATACTTCGTTGCCGAGGCACTGAAGGCATTCGAGCGCGGAATCCGGAAGGCGGTCGCTGAGGATGAGGCCCGCAAGAAGAGCGCACCGGCTCCTCGGTGACCGAGGCCCGGCCGTGGCTCGTTGTCGTTGGGGGCATCAACGGCGCAGGCAAGTCGACCTTCGCCGAGAGTCTCGCACAGGATCCCAGCCTTGTGGGCGCAGTCTTCCTCAACCCAGACCATGCGATCTCCGCGGTCCTCGCGGCTGACCCTTCTAAGTCCCGGCGCGCCGCGGACTTCGGTGGGCTGCGGGCGGTCTCCCTGGAACTCGGGCGGCTTCTCGAGGCTCGCAAGTCGCTGATCGCGGAGACAGTCTTCGCCAACGAGGCGTACTTTCGCCTGATCCGACGCGCCAAGGGGTTCGGGTATGCGGTGCGTCTCGTCTTCGTTGGTGTCTCCACCGTGGAGGACGCCATCGAACGCGTCGCCGCCCGGGTCACGAAGGGCGGCCATGACGTCCGCGAGTCCGACATTCGGCGGCGTTGGCCCATAGCGCATACCAATCTCGCAAGGGCGGTGCCGATGGTGGATGAGGTGCTCGTGCTCTCGAATTCTGGCTACGGGGCCACGCCAGCGGTCGTCGCGGTCGCAAAGGCGGGCGAGGTCACCCTTCTTGATCCGAACGCGCTCCCGGCAGTGACTGCTGTCCTCGTGCCGCTCATCGGGCCGTAGCTGCGCTGATCCTCGAAGCTATGAGGAGATGAGGTGAGGCCATATCAGTCAGGGCTGCGCTGGTGCAGCCGCCCGTGCCCGGATAACCACGCGATCCATCGCGGAGGCGAACTACGCACGAGAACTCGCTTAGCGCCCGAGGTGGAATTTTCGAACCGACAATGTATGCGCAAACGGTCGTTTGCAGGGGTGGCCGAAGGCCATTGGCCGCTGAGGGCAAGCCGTCGGCGTAAGCGGTAGGGCAGGGGCCTTGGCCCGGCACGCCCAGCCCAGAGCCCATCCAGCGGGAACAGGCCGCCTGCGAGGTGCGGACTGTCATCCACGGAAGAAATCGACGACTTTGCTTACCGCGCCTTAATTAGGCTTGCCCGAATCCGAACAAGTGGCGAGAATCGCTCGGTTTCGCGTGACCCAGCCCGGCCGGCCGGCCCAATGGCCAGGGTCGAGACAAACGCGATCGGCAAGGAAAGGGGCATGGACGCCGACGCACACCAAGCGACCGCAGACCGCGCAGCTGTCGATGTCCCGCCCGCCGCGCCGCGGCCTCTGCGCTCGCCTGCGCCCGAAACACTGCGGCTATATGCGAGTGACTGGGCGGCGTTCGTGACCTGGTGTCGCCTCGCTGGCGCAGCGCCGCTGCCGGCGGTGCCTGCCACGGTCGCAGCCTATCTCGCGGCGCTCGCCGACCAGCTTAGCGCGGGCGCATTGGCCCGGCGTGCCGCCGCCATCGCTGCCCAGCATCGCCAGCACGGGTTGGCCTCGCCCGCATCCGACCCGGCGGTGACGACGCTGTTGCGGCACGCTCGCCGCACCGCCACACGTCGGCGGGCACCGCCGCCGACGATGGCCCGACTCACCCGCATGGCGACCGCTTGTCCCGGCGATCTCGCCGGTCTGCGCGATCGGGCTCTGCTGCTGCTGGCGGCCACCGGGCTCGGCCGTGCCGCACTGGTCAGCCTCGACGTCGAGCAGGTCCATTTCGTGGAAGCCGGCGTCGACCTCGTCCTCCACAGTCAACCGGGAGCCGAGACGCACCGTCACCGTCCGGCGCGTCGCGTCCCTCGGCGCCTGTCCGGTGCGGGCGCTGAAGGATTGGATGGAGGCCACCGATAGCCGCTTCGGCCCGGTGTTTCGGAAGGTCGACCGCTGGGGCAATGTCGAGCACCGTCGGCTCGGCACCGACGCGATCCGCCGGATCTTGGCGCGCCGTGGACTGGGACTCCGTCGCCGCGGAGCTGTCGCATGAGGCGCGCGGCCGCCAACGCCGCAGCGACTGCCGACGCGCTGCTCGCCTGGCTGGACACCCAGACTCGTTCCGGTGCAGCCGCGGCTCCATCAGAGAGCGACGGACATCCGGAGGGAGCCGTCTCGGCACAAGATAGCGCCGGTGGCGATGGCGTTGCGGATGCGCTCACCCACGATGTGCCGGTAACCGCGCCTGCTGCTGGTGCAAGCACCATCGCGACGCGTCCGACGGAGCGCACTGAGGCCGAATGCCGGGCCACATCCATGCGGCTGGCGCACACCGATTGGCTGCACCACCGCCTCGCCATCATTGGGATGGCCGAGCAGCTCGCCGCCTTTCGGCGTGCCGCCGCGGGCGCGGGTGTCATCCCATGGCAGCTCGACCTCGACCGTATGGAAGAGGATGTCTTTCACCTGCTGGCGGCGCCGTCCACTCAGCCGCGCACGCTGAGCGTGGCCGGGGCGCGCGTGCTGGCCGGACAGTTGCGCGAAGCTGTTGGCCGTCGCCACGAACGTGCCGTCGCACGTGTGGGAGCGAGCCAGGCGTGTCCGTTCGATCTGCACGCGCTCGTCCCGGTGCCTGACGAGATGCTCCGACTTGGCCCGGACGACCCGGTGGCGCTCGCCTGGCTCTGGGAACACTGGGGCACGACCCAGCCACTGCGACATGTCGCCGAGGACATCATCGCCGGTCAGGAGATGCGGCGCCGGTCCGTGCTGGCGGCTGAGCAGGATGCCATCCATGTCACGTTCTGGTCGGCCGACTGGACCCCTTGGCGCGCCCTGGCAGCACTGGCCGAGCGTTGGCCAGGGCTGCGCTTCGACGCACGACCAACGTACGGCGAACCGTGAACGACATCGTCCAGAAGTCAGCTGAATCGGCAGAACTCGTAGCGGAGATTTCCGCCTGGGAGGATCCGCCGCGCGCGAGTTCCGACCGGAGGCGGCGCCGGTTCTCGCGATCGACGGTTTCGAGGGACCGCTCGACTGGCTGTTGGAGATGGCGCAGGCCCGGAAAATCGATCTGGCGCGTCTGTCGATCGTGGCCCTCATCGAGGCGTTCGCAACCGCCATGGAAGCAGCACTGGCTCGTCGGATTGACGGCCGCGCGGCGGAGCTGGGGCGCTGGGGCGTCTGGTTGGTCATGGCGGCGAGCCTGGCCTTCCTCCGCTCGCGGTTGTTGCTGCCGAGCGACTCGCCCGAGGCCAAGGCGGCAGAGGACGAAGCCGAGGCGCTGCGGTATCGGCTCGTCAGCCGGGCGCAGGTGCGCGCGGCGGCGGACTGGCTCGAGCGCCGGCCCCAGCTCGGACGCGATGTGTTCGGGTGCGGGACTGGGGATCGTCGCCACGATGGCGGCCGGGTCGGCGACATCACCGAACTGCTGCGGGCCTGCCTGATTGCGCTGCGTGTGCCAGACCAAGCGGATGCCTATCGTCCCCGGCCGCCCCCGCTCTGGCAGGTCAGCGACGCGATCGCTCGTATGCGCCAGCTGCTCGGAGTGCTGCCGGACGGCAGTCCGCTGACGGCTTTCCTCCCGACGGTCGGTGGCGCGGAGCCCGGTCGCACGTTGCGCAGTCGCGTGGCGTTATCCAGCACGCTGGTTGCCGGTCTGGAGCTCGCGCGCGCCGGCACGTTGGCGCTGGATCAGGATGCGCCGTGGACGTCGATCCGGTGCAGCACCGGGATGACCATCACGTGCCGCCTTGGGTGACTCAGGGCCTCTGGCTTGATCCTCTCATCGCTCGGGATCGCATTGGGTCGCCGTTCGCTGACAACGGTCCATCATCCTGACTGCCGCGCTCGCCCAACACCGCGGCGAGCCACGATATCGCAATTCAGCCAAACCCGGTGGCTCGCGCCGTGCTGCGGCCGCTTCCCGCTTCCGCTTCCCATGACCCCTACAGCAGACGGGAAGTGGAAGCGGGAAGCACATCGACTTCCGTGATCACAGAACCATCCGTTCAGCGCGATTGTGCTCAATTCAGTGGGGAGTTTTCGGGCGTTCGGTGTGTTGAGCAGCGACGAACCAATTCTAGTCGGAGTTGGGGTGGCCTTCGCGCCAGCCGTGCACGCTAAGCGGGCTGGGGGCGAGTCCGAAGGGCCTACTTGCGAAAGCCTCTTCTAGCGTTTGTGGGATAAGGACCCTATCTTTGGCTAACCATGACTAACTCTTCCGGAAAAGCTTCGAACTTCGTCGGATGCGCGAGGCCCAGAACTCGCGGGTCCGTTCCGTCCCCACGTCCGGTGACCCCAGAGGAATTTTTGGGGAGCCCATACTTCGTTGCCGAGGCACTGAAAGCATTCGAGCGCGGAATCCGGAAGGCGGTCGCTGAGGATGAGGCCCGCAAGAAGAGCGCACCGGCTCCTCGGTGACCGAGGCCCGGCCGTGGCTCGTTGTCGTTGGGGGCATCAACGGCGCAGGCAAGTCGACCTTCGCCGAGAAGTCTCGCACAGGATCCCAGCCTTGTGGGCGCAGTCTTCCTTAATCCGGACCATGCGATCTCCGCGGTCCTCGCGGCTGACCCCTCAAAGTCCCGGCGCGCCGCCGACTTCGGTGGGCTGCGGGCGGTCTCCCTGGAACTCGGACGGCTCCTCGCGGCTCGCAAGTCGCTGATCGCGGAGACAGTCTTCGCCAACGAGGCGTACTTTCGCCTGATCCGGCGCGCCAAGGGGTTCGGGTATGCGGTGCGACTCGTCTTCGTTGGCGTCCCCACGGTCGAGGACGCCATCGAACGCGTCGCCGCCCGGGTCACGAAGGGCGGCCATGACGTCCGCGAGTCCGACATTCGGCGGCGTTGGCCCATAGCGCATACCAATCTCGCAAGGGCGGTGCCGATGGTGGATGAGGTGCTCGTGCTCTCGAATTCTGGCTACGGGGCCAAGCCAGCGGTCGTCGCGGTCGCAAAGGCGGGCGAGGTCACCCTTCTCGATCCAAACGCGCTCCCGGCAGTAACTGCTGTCCTCGTGCCGCTCATTGGGCCGTAGCTGCGCTGATCCTCGATGCTATGAGGAAATGAGGTGAGAGCAGATATCAGTTAGGGCTGCGCTGATGCAGCCGCCCGTGCCCGGAGACCGCGCAACCCATCGTAAGCGACCTACGCGCGATAAGTGAGGTTATCGCGCCAGCTGCAATTTTGCCGTCTGCCCGCCGTTGCCGGCGCGCGATGCGCCATCCCCGCCCGTGCTGTCGCACGATCCTGAAGGCAGATTCACATCATCCAGGGGGCAGTCTCATGAACCTGGGACACGCCAACTGATTGATTAGGCGGACATCCCAGTCACATCATCCAAGGAACGCGACAAATCTGCTGAATTCGCGCTGCGTGGTATAGCTGACCGGCCCCGCCATGAACGCTGGGCACAGATAGAGCAGGGGCGACGGCGCCCCGCCGCCGGGGGTAATCTCAATTCATTCGCATCGCGACCGTTTGTCCCGGCGACCTCGCCGCCTGCAGTGCCGATTGAACCCCGGGCGCAGCGCAGGTGGCTCGAACCACCTGTCAGTGCAGCACCGGCCGGGAGGTCGGCAACGTTCGCAGCATCTGTCTTCGTGCCCGGGTGCAAGAAAGCACGACCGCATGTATCTCCTGCTCGGCGATCCGAGTGATCTCACGAAACAGTCCGAGCGTGGCGGCGACCTCGGCGGGTCCTCCGGGGCTTGCTCAGGCGATGAGGGGCATCCTACGTCGATGGGCTGACGGAGGCCATGGTCCGGTCAGCCTGTCACACCCGCAGCCCCGAGGACCACCAGGGCGAGATAGACCATGAACAGGGATGGGAATGTCATCGCTCGGGGGCCTTTGAACAGGTGAAGCCCGTGCCTGCCACGCAGCCTGCATGACCAGCGCTCCGCGATCGGAGCGCCGGGGCGGCGTGTTTTAGACCAGTACCTCCAGCTCGCTGGAGGCCGTTTCGCTGGGAGCTAGCGCGCGCTCGAGGACGTGGTTCCGTGGGGTGCGGTCGATGAGGAGGCCGAGTACGTCGGGGCGGCTGTAATGGCCGCGCGAGTCCATCAGGCGCTTGCGCTTGTCGATCTGCCAGAAGTCGAGGTCGGCAATGATCTCGCCCTCGCCCTCGCGCAGCGGCCTGCCGCCCATGTATTCGCCCTCCGGCGAGACAATGGCGGTGAAGCACCCGCTCGAGATTGGACCCAGCTCGGTCGTTTTGGTATCGGCTAAAATCTGCTGTTGCTGCTCGAGCGTCAGCCACGCGGTTGCGACCACCACGAAGGCGCCCGCCTCCAGAGCGTGCTGGCGAATGTTGACCGAGATCTGCTCTGAGAAGAGGTCGCCGGCGAACGAGCCCGGGTACATCGCCGAATGGATCTGCTCGCCATCGGCCATCAGCGCGTAACGGGCCAGTGGGTTGTAGTGCTCCCAGCAGGCCAGTTGCCCGACGCGGCCGACTGCGGTGTCGACCGCGCGCAGCCCGGAGCCGTCGCCCATGCCCCAGACCATCCGCTCATGATAGGTCGGCAACAGTTTGCGGCGGCGCTGCACCAAGCTACCGTCGGCATCGAACAGAAGCTGCGTGTTATAGAGGGTGCCACCGTCGCGCTCGTCGACGCCGATCGAGACCACCATCTTAGCCTTGCGCGCCGCGTCGCCGATTGCCCGCGTCGTTTCCGAGGGCACGACAACCGCTTGTTCAAGCAGCTTGTAATGCTCGGCGCCCATCGCGTAGGGCGCCTCGATGAACGAGAAGTAAGGGTAGTAGGGAACGATGGTTTCGGGAAAAGTCGCGAACTGGACACCTTTCTTGCCGAGTTCCAATATCGTCTTCACGACTTTATCGACCGTGCCCTCGCGGCTGTAGAGGACAGGCGCGATCTGGACCGCGGCCGCCCGGATGATCTTGGACATGACAAACTACCTTTCCGATGAGTGGCGTTCCAGTTCGTGGTTCATGGTCCCTCGAGAGACAGGCGCTAGCCGTTGAGCTCCGCGCGGTGTGCCTCGACAAAGGCCTGCGCCCTCATGGGCGGACGCGACCGGCCTCGCCAGCGGCGCCATCTATTCCAGCCGGTCGACCGACCATGATTGGCCTCTGAAAGTTCGGCACGATGGCCTTATTCGTGATCGTGCTGCACAAGCACCGTCGGCGGCGAGCCCTTATCTTTGACATAGAAGACGAGCAGTTTTGCGGGCTTAGTCGCGCTGGCGTTGCGGCTTACAATATGAACATCCGTGGGAGATTCTTGTAGAAGACATCGCCAGCCTTCAGGTTCTTTGGAGCCTCACCTTCCACTTGGGTGACAATGGTCCCTTCCAAGACGAAGACGAATAGGTCGGCATTGTGGCGATGAGGTTGCGACACTTCCCCAGGTGCGAAGTCAACGAGCTCCACCATGCCGTCCTTACCGGGAAAGTCGGGGAGCTCCTTGTCCATCAACGTCGTTGCCTTTCCGGTCCCAGCATTGGCACCCGCAACTACTATGGAAACACTGAGCGCCAGAGACAGAACGAACGCTATTTTATTCATCTTCTGATCCTTAACTTTGAAGCATGCCGATCCCAAACGCCCGGCGGCGTCCCCTATTGTCGTGCGTCTTGGGAGATAACCTAGGTCCATGAATAGCCTCACGCACTAGGCCATGCCTGGGCCAGCCTCTGCAGCATGTCCGTGCACCTCTCCTCGAGCTGAAGCGAGTTGGTCGGCGTTGCCACGCGTCCGACTGTCTCAAGCACGGGCTCTGTTGCATCCTTGCCCTGCTGGTTCGGCCGGAACATCAGTGGCTACCCTCGGCAGTTGGCCACGACAGCCGCCACTTCAGAACTCTTCAGCAGCACCCCAAGGACCCGATGGGCCAAGTCATGCAATGGTAGCCGCAACCTGGAGGTAACCCATGTACTACCAAAACACCCGAGTCACCGCGGCCACATACTATGCGCCGGGGACGGGTACAGAGCCGACCGGCATCGTCGAGGCCGAGATTGCATGGCGCCACCTAACGCGTCGTACGGTCCCCCCTCAGCGCCACCGACGATGGCACGGGCGTCCTGGCCGTCATTGGCCTGTTTGAAGTCAGTGGAATGGCGAGCATATGCGGACGGATGGGCATGCCCGGTTTAGTGAGGCCATTACTGCGTTCGCTGATGCCTACTCTGACAACCCGCTCCCGGCCGGTAGATCAGATGCGGAAGTGCGAGACGCGGATTGCCGCGCTCGAGTTCGAGTTCTTAGTCCGGGCGCTTCGACGCGGCCCGCGGAGGTGAGCAGACATGAGCATCACGACGGCCAGCGATATCTCGCAGTTGGGTCCAACGGTGGGAGGACCATTTTACCGGCAGATCTATGACCGGTTTCGCGGCGCCATCAATAGCGGAGTGTTGAAGCCAGGTGATCGAATACCCTCAGCACGCGCGCTGACGAAAGAATTGGGTTTAGCGCGAGGCACTGTTCAGGCAGCGTATTCTTTATTGGCCGCTGAGGGGCATGTTCAGGCCCTAGGCCAGGCTGGGACAATTGTGACGCCAGGCCTCAAGCCAAGAACGCTGCCTGCGAGCGCGATACCCCGGTCCAGTAGCGGCATTGCTCCAGCTATATTTCGTCCGGAGTCGATCCTGCCATTCCAAATGGGTTTGCCTGCGCTGGATGCGTTTCCTCGAAAAACGTGGTCACGGCTGGGCGCGGCGTGTGTACGTGCCATGCAACCATCAGACATGGCTCGTCCCGATGTATACGGTTCGCAGGTTTTGCGTGTCGAAATCGCCGCATATCTCCAGGTATCGCGTGGGATTAACTGCTCACCCTCTCAGGTAATCGTGACCTCAGGATATCGTCAGACCATGGAATTGATCGCCCATGCATTGTTAAGCGTTGGAGACCATGTTTGGGTTGAAAACCCCGGCTTCCCAATCACGGGAGAGCTGTTGGGACATATGGGAATAGCGCCCATTCCAGTGCCCGTAGATCGGGAGGGTATGGTCATCTCTGATGGAATTAAGTTGGCACCACGAGCGCGCGCAGCTGTGGTCACGCCCGCGCATCAGAGCCCGTTATGTGTATCATTATCGCTGCCCCGGCGCTTGTCGCTCCTGGACTGGGCTGCGCAAAATAATGCGTGGGTCATTGAGGACGATTACGACGGCGAGTATCGATACCTTAGCCGTCCTATTCCTGCGCTAAAGAGCTTGGATCGCGATGGGCGCGTGCTCTATGCAGGCACCTTCAGCAAGGTGCTTTTTCCGGGCATTCGGCTCGCATATCTTGTCGTGCCAGAAACACAGGTCGAGCGCTTTGAGCAGATCTGTCAGACCTTCGCAGGAGGCAGTCCCGACCTTACGCAAGCTATCGTCACGGCCTTCATAAAGGAGGGGTACTTCGCACGCCATATCCAACGGATGCGAAAGCTCTATGCCGAACGTCGAGCGGCGACAGTGGCAGGCCTGGAAAGTATTCTGGGGAGCCATATGCAAATTGATTCAGCACCTGGAGGAATGCACCTGATACTGCGCTTGCGGGGCCAACAGTCGGATCGGCGACTTGCAGCTAGCATGCGAGGAGATGGCCTGTTCGCAGAAGCATTAACGGATTGGACAAAGGGCGGTGATGGAGCTTCGGCGTTGCTTATCGGTTTTACAAATATTCCCTCTCAGAGCACAGCCGAGGATCTTGCACGGCGTATCCTGAAGCTGATATGAGAGGTCCTTACAAAAAGGCCCAACAGCAGCAGCAGTCTTTTCGGCGGCATGATGCATTGGTGCAAGTGGTTTCGGCCCCCAACCTGCCTCGATTAGTTGCTCGACGCGGTGGTAAGATTTTGGTCGTAGGTCGAATTTATAGCGTTGCCAGCAAACTCGCCGCGGCTCGTAGATCAGCTGTATCGAGACCCTCCCTGAACTGCTCGAACACCGGAAGTAACAACGCTCGGCCACTTTCAGGCCGTTCGCGGGCGGCCAGCAGCGTTGCCAGATCGACCGCGCTGCGCAACTCCCATGCAGGCGAGGCCTGCTGCCGACTTAGTTCCATTGACCGCATGAAGTACGTTTCCGTATCGTTACAGTCCGGGTTAGGCGTAGAAAGTAGCAACCCACCTTTAACACGAAGCAATTCCGGCATAAAAAGTAAGTCTCCATTAGTCTCTACCAAATGGATGGTTTCGTCGATCAGTGTCATGGCCTCAGCGGTTCGATCGGTTGCCGCGAGCCCTTGAACGAGTGAAATGTTGAATGTCGTGGTCAGTAACTCGTAACGCGCCTCATGGAGTTCCTGCAGACAGGCTTGCAGACCCTCGACACCGGCCAGCGCATCACCGCGTCGAATTGCTAGCTCCGCTTTAACGCCGAGTCCGACCTGTAGGTAAGGTCCGAGGGAATGGGACTCAGCGTGCGCTATGAACCGATTTATATTCTCATCGGCACTTTCAAGGTCGCCAGTCCAAAAGAACACCGATACGCCCCAAATTAAAGCAATGCACAGCGTGACTGGATGCTCCATAAGGGCCGCTTCATCGATGGTCCGACGCGCGAGTTGCATCGCGCGAGTTGGCTCGCCTTGCAGCCAGAGGGTCCTTGCCAAGGCGATACAGGCTCGGTTGTGATGATCGAAGCCAAGATTGATTGTGCTGGCCCTTGAGCCGCCGGGCTGGTGCCGAATCACTGCCTCAAGTTCTGCGCGGGCACCGCGTTGATCACCGATCAGGTGGAGTGAAATTCCTAGAATGGCATGGCCAACCTCAACCACCGCGGGTTCCCCAAGGGCCCGGGAAACAATGGACGCGCGTTTCGCGAGTTGCAGCGCGGTTTCGAAATCTCCCATTCGCTCGTGGAAAATGTGCAATCGCCCCAAAAGCTGCAGTTGATTGAGAGTGTCGCGCCGTTTTTCAGCGATGCTGAGGCTTCGGTTCAAGGCCACCCGCACCGCTTCGCTGTTGCCGTGGGTAAACATCAACGATAATCCCAGCGCAGCCTGAAGATGCATCTCCTTTTTGCCCGCCGCGATCGACATCCTCGAGCGTCAGAAGCGCTCGTTCAGACCAGCGATGACATTCAATCAGCAGAGACATCGCTAAAAATATAGGAGCCGCAGCCGCGGCGAGGCCGATACCGATTTCAGCGTCCCCATTGACGCCAAAACTCCATTCCAAAGCCGCGCGCACATTGCCGAGATCCGCGAGGCGAGCTGGCTTCAGCTCTTGCTCGCTTTCCATTCTTTGCAGCAAATCTTTATGATATTCAGCGTGGCGCCGGGCGAATTGCTGCGAGGCGCCACTGTCGGTTAGTTTCTCGAAGGCATAGGCCCGCGTTGTCTCAAGCAGTCGAAAATATGTCACGGCTCCGGTTATGTCAGCGGTCACCAACGACTTCGCGACCAGGTTGGCGATGCCGTCGGCGATTTTCGCGGCGGGGACATCACTTGTGCCCGTGACGGCGCTGGCCGCCTCCAATGAAAACGCAGCCGCGAATATGGCGAGGCGTTGCAGCAGAAGGCGCTCAGGTTCGGACAGAAGTTCGTAGCTCCAATCAAGGGTCGCGCGTAACGCCTGATGCTTTGGCAGTGCCGTGCGGCGACCTCCGGTCAGCAAACTGAAACGATCATCCAGACGGTTCAATACCGATTCCACGCCAAGCGTCGCCGCGCGTGCCGCCGCGAACTCGATCGCGAGGGGAATACCGTCAAGGCGCCGGCAGATCGCTGCGATGGCCGAAAGTGCGTGCCGGTATTCAAGGCCGGCCTGCGACGCGGTCATCCTGGCGACGAAAAGCTTGATCGCGCTGGCCTCCAGGGTCTGCTCCTGGCCAAGCTCCACCGCATCCAGCGGGGGAAAGGCGAGCGGCGGAACGCGATAGGTGCATTCGCCTTCGACGCGCAAGACTTCCCGGCTCGTCAGCAGAACTGATGCGCCTGTGCAGAGGCGTATCACCGCGTCCACTGCCCCGGCGGCGGCGTCGATGACGTGTTCGCAATTGTCGATGACGAGGAGGAGCTTTCTGCCGCCAATGGCGCGCGCCAGAGCCGCAGGTGAAATTTCGTTGCCTCCGACGTGAAGGCCGAGCGCGCTGGCGACCGCAGCGGTCACCAGGCCCGGGTCCGACAGTGACGCCAGTTCGACAAGCCACACGTCACCGTTAAACTCAGGCGAAACAAGTCGGGCGATCTCCAGCGCTAATCTAGTTTTTCCAATCCCACCTGGCCCAGTCAGCGTGACGACCCGATAGGCGGACATGAGATCTCGTATGTGCCGCACCACAGCGCATCGGCCAATCAGGTCAGTCGTCGGCGCAGGCAGGTTGCCGCGAATGGGTGCCGCGGGCGGCGGCACCAGGTTTTGCCCTTCGGAGTGCAAGGCCGCGTGTCTGGCCGTCCAGCGGCCGAGGAGGCGATAGCCGCGCCCGGCGGTCGTTTTAAGCATGGCCCTGTCTTGCCCGAGCGCCTTGCGGATCGCGGATATATGGACCTGAAGCGTATTTTCCCCGACTATCGTCCCCGGCCAAACTCGCATCATGAGATCGTCCTTGGTGATAAGCTCACCGGACGCTTCGGCCAGGACCTGAATGATTTCGAAGGCCCGTGCACCAATGAGGGCAGGGCCGCCATCCGCACGCAGCTCGCGTCTTGTGGGATCGATCTCCCAAGATCCGACCTGGTAAACCAATCCGGTATGCGCCTTGTCGTCCCTACGTGGGGTCAAGGTAGGGCGCGGATTTCTAGCGAGGACCTGGTATATCGGTAGAGCAGTTTTGACTCTTGGAAACCGGTCCTCGTGAGGAATTGACGTCGTCTTTTGTAATTCATGGCATCGCCAATCGCCAATTCATTCTCCGTTGGTTCAACCGGGCGGAATCCTTGTGAAATGTTACTAAGCACGTTTCCGACGGTTGTCATATAGGCATGGACCCGAGAAGTGGTCGGCTTGGTCGAGAGAGCGTTTTGCCGCCGACAAGTGGATCACCTGCCGATTGGTTTCGTAGCGTGCCATGTCAGGTCGTAGCGCAGTGAGAGCGTAGGAGGGTAGGAGGGTATGCCTGGCATGGGCGCGAGACATTCTCCCGCGTCGCCCGGAGCCTAAACTTCGCCGGGGGGTGCCTAATTGTCATCGGCACAGAGGGCTGCCTGCTGGGGTACACACCTACGCTCGCGCGAGTTGCAACTCCTCGCGGCAGGCGTTGCTGAATGCGAAGAGCGGATCTAATTCACCTTCGCGGGCGATTTCGGCGAACACTCGTAGATCCTTGTTCGGCGCGAAGTAAGTTGCGCCAATTAGGTTTAGGACCCGCTCCGCCTCTTCAAGAGTCCGCCTCTGGCCAAAAAGGCGTATCGTGCTGACGATCGCGTACAGCTGAACCAGTTTGGCCGGATCATCGAGCTCATGCTCGAACGCATCGGCAAAGAGCTTGGAGGCTTCACATATGAACTCGCTGTAGAGGGTTTCGCGGCGCGCCTGGTCCTTCATCCGCTGGGTTGCCCGCGTCTGCGAATGCTGCGTCAGCCAACTCGTTGCCAACGACGCAAATGCTCCGATCGCGGAGCCGGCCAGTGCCGAAGCAGCGGATATAAAGCCCGTATCCACCGTTACTTTCCATCGTCCGTAGGCAAAGAGCATTGGCGTCGGAGAGCTTCGAGACGTCCGCCATAGTTGCAGCCGACATCCTGCCTCGGATTGTCGGCCCGCTCGTTGCTTCGGCCGGGCACGTGAACGGAGCCTGGGCTGACCCCTCGTGCACGAAATCGAAGCTGGCGCTCCATCACGTCCACCCGGCCGGGATGCCGAGACAGTTATTGAATATCCAGGGGAAAGTGAATCTGGGCAATCGTCCCACCGCAGTCACCTCGGCGATAGACGATGGTGGACGCAAGCAGGTCCGCCAAGCCAGCGGCAACCCCGCATCCCAGTGCGGACTGATCGCCGCCGTAACCGATGCCGTCGTCTGACACCGTGAGACATGCGTGCCGGGAATCATCGCTGCGAAGCTTGACGGACAGTTGTCCGCGACGGCGGCCTTGAAAGGCGTGGAAGAGTGTGTTCATGACCAATTCACTTGCCGCGAGAATCAAAGCCCGCCGCTGAAAGCCGGCAAGGCCCACGCACTCGATGTCTGTGGTCAGTTCGACCCACCCTACGATAGGCCCGAACAGGGCGATGAGATCCACGACCAGCATCCGCAAGAGGGAAGAGCAACTCGTGACCTGCCGTTCAGGGGCCGCCGCGAGTGCCCGATATACTTCCGTGATATCCACCGCCAAAGCGAGTTCGGCATCTCGGCTCAAATTATCACAACGGCTCAGCGGAATTCGCCGCTCCAGCGTCATTGCAAGCCGCACCAGGTTGTAGCTGCGGTGCATCGCCTCCTCCGCCCAGAGTGGTCGCAAGACCGCGCAACCAGGGCCACTTTTCAAGATGTCGGGTGGCAGTAGCGCCGCCAGCAATTTGCCAGCCCGACGAGAAACGGGCGCGCGATCGCGCCAGGAACTTCGATCAGGCTTGAAATCAACCCGTTTGATCTCGGCAGTATGCTTGTCCCGAGGGCACTCATTCGGAGCCCCGGTTGATCCGCATGCATCCGGCATAAACATGTCATCTCCCCCTTCATGACGGCTACTGCGTTATCAAGCCCCATCGACGCAGATCGTGGCGCCAGTGACCTGAGCGGCCGCGGTTATCCAGTGCTTGGGATTCACACGATTAAGGTCGAAGTGACGGAAATACTCTTTTAATGCCTGGTCTGTCTTGATCCTGGCTGCAACTATAGCCTCTGGACCAAGTGCTGTTCCTTCTACGGAGAAGAAAGTTAGATCATGTAGCCCGATGGTGCCGAAGATGGCCGTTAGATATGGGGTAAGAAAGTCTGGCTGACGCGCGCGCTCCCCAGAATATCTACCACCCGAAGACACGGCGACGAAGACTGGTCGGTCGCGCAGTGTACCCAGTTTTCCTTCCGCGGTAACGTTAAACGTCCGACGGACTCGAACGATGTGATCGATCCACGCCTTCAGCGCGGAGGGTACAGTGAAGTTATGCATGGGCGTTCCAATGACCACAAAATCTGAACTTTCCAACTCCTGAAATCAGCTCTTCGGAGTGGGAGATAGAACCCCCCTGGAATATTTCTGCGGACGACATCTGTGTCGCACCGAGGGAAGCCGCGTAATTCCCGTCAATATATGGTATAGCGCCGCCACCAATCACCCGGTTTACTAATATCGCCGTCGGCTCGCTCTTTAGCAGAAAACCAATAATCTTTTGAGAGATCCGATAACTCTCAGAGTCTTCCCCACGAGGGCTGCAACTAACATGAAGGATCTTCATCATACACCCACTTTCAAGCTATTTCGGGATGCGATAACTCTCCACTCACAAATACAAACATCTTGCCATAACTCCAAGGTCCATAAATGATAATTGCAACTGATCCATAATTGCTATGTGTAAGCGTGCCGCGACTGCCCATAGAGCCGACCAGACCTGAGCGGATGCATATTGCGGTAGACCTGCGCGGCGTATTGCGAGCCACTGTAGAAGTGGTTGACAGACCCGTCGGACCTACCAACGGCTCAGTCGCGGCGATGGTCGCCCGGCGTCAATTCAGACGCTGATTGCATAACCAAAAATGTCCGCAAACTGGCGTCGGGTGCGACCGCCACATAGACGAACCTGCCGACGACAGGAATGTAGGTGATGGAGAGGCTGTGAATTTGTGGACAGTCGGCTACGACGATATCCACCCGACCGTGCGCGATCGCGGTCACCTATGGACAAGCCGTGGAAAACGCCTTGGTTCCCCTTGCCGTGCCCACAGGCCGGCGGCTGCCCAAACGCCTCACCACACCGCAACAACATCAAGGGATCGAATTCGATTCCGGGACAGATGAAACCTTCAACCGGCGACGGACCTTTACTTCCTCGGCCTGCTTCTCAGTTTCACAAATATTGACTCCCAGGCCGGCGCCGAGGACCTCGAGGGGCGTATTTTGAGGTTAATATGAGTCTACAGGCTGGTTCGATGCGCGGCCGGAAATGCCATGTAGGACAGCACATCAACCCCTGTCTCCGAGGCACCGATCGTCATGTCTTGCACCTCGCGGCGGCCGAATGTCGCAACCAAACCTTAGCGACCGCCGCTGTGGGACACGACCCAACCTACCAGCCTAATAATGGGACTTAATCGAGAGCCGTCCGGAACCCTTCGCGCCAAGTCGGATGGAGCGGCTCCCACCCGAGCTCCTGCCGAGCCTTCCGATTCGAAGCGCCTTGCTCGCCGCCGTCGTGCTCCCCGATCGGGGTCGGCGCTCCGATCGCCGCGGCGAAATCTGGCAGCCATTCGGTGCCGGCAGCCGGTTCGTCGTCGACAATATTGACCACACAAGCCGGCCAGTCGATTGCGAGCATTGCCGCCCGCGCGGCATCCTCCACATGGATGAATGAACTGATCCCGCTGCTGGCGGGTCGCTCACCCTGCCGCACCGCGTCAGCAAAGGGACCGATTCTGGAATACCAAGTGCCCGGGCCGTACAGTAAGCCGTAGCGAAGAATGATCCCTTTTGGGAGTTCTTCCACCGCCGCCTCGAGCGAGTGCACCCCCTCCACGGTGTCACCCAGCGTGGGCGAATTGTCGGCAAGTGGGTCCTGTTCGGTCGCGGGTTCCGCTCTGAGCGAATACACGATCGCCAGGCTCTGCGCGATCATCCGGCGCACGCCCGCAGCCTTCGCGGCGTCGACCAGATTTCGCGTACCAACGATCCGCAGGCGGTCAGTCGCCGCGAAATCCGCGGCCGAGAGATCGGTGAGTTGGTGAATAATCACGTCCGGTTTCGCCTCGCCCACGGCTGCGATTAGCGAGTCGCGGTCGAAGACATCGACCAGAACAGGGCGAACCCCAATCGCCTCCATTTGAGCGGTCTTCCTGGGGTTTCGGGTGGTGCCGAAGACATCGTACCCCGCCCCGATCAGCATCGGCAGGAGTTGCCGGCCGACCGCACCCGCCGCGCCGGCCACGAAGACGGATCTGTTCGCACTCAAACACTTACTCATGGAACAATTCCCCTATAAACGGATGGTCGGTGTTTGACGATCAAGCCAACCAACTTGCCGCCTGTATGTGCTGCATCGTGGGTTGTATTGGGAGGTCCATGATCAGTCTTGAGCACTAGGCCATGATCGCTCTCGTCTTCCGTAATGGCTCGTCTTCGAGAAGTAAGTTACTCTTGAGTCCAGGGTTCTGCCGGAATTTCGGCTCAGGATGCGAGCCGGAATGCCTCCATTTTATTGGTGTCCTGTCGTTCGATGACGAATTTCGCGAAGATGTTGCCTGCGGCGGGATTCAAGAGAAATTCCGGCAGGCCGTGGCGCAGGGCACTGGCCACGACCAGCTCCGACGGCGGAATTCCGGGCCGGATGGTGCGCAGCCAGGAGCCGAAGGCGTCCCAGACGCGCTGCGGGAAGGCGACGGCGAGGTACTGGAGCAATCCCTGACAGACGACAGCCGCCTGGATGAAGACGTGGTAGGCGTGCAGCTTGCGCCTGACGGCGTCGCGGTATTCGGGCGACGCGCGATGGAGGTGCTGGTTGCCGCTGCGGCGGCGCAGCGGCTTCATGTCGGACATCCAGAAGTGGTAGCTGAACGAGCCGATCAGCCGCACCGCCTGCTTGAACGTATGTTCGATCTTGAAGCGCAGGCCGTAGAGGCGGACGATCTCGATGGCGGCCAAGGAAGTGTCGGTGCACATCAGGAGGCAGGAGCCTCTGGTGGGATGGATCACGGCCACGAAGCGCACGAGCCGGCCGGCCGGGCGCCACAGCAGGTCACGGACGTTATATTGGATGGCCACCTGGCGCTCGCCGTAGACGGGACTTTTGGCCTGTTGGCGGCCCTTGGGGTCTTGCAGCAGGGAGCTGAGCTTGAGCTTGCGGCCATAGACCCTGGGCCGGCCTCGCTTGCGCGGGCCGCGCTGCTGATGGGCGGTGTAGGCGACGGCGTTGGACTTCACCCGCGTGACCAGGTGGTTGTTCTCTTTGAGCAGGCCGGTGACGATCTTGCGCGCGGCATAGTAGGCGTCGGCGACGAAGTAGCAGGGTTCTGCGATGGCGACGATGCCGAGGAGGGCGAGCATCTTGTCGAGCAAGGTGCGGCGGTCGCGATTGGACCACACCACCCCCTCGTGGATGCGCATGGCGAGCGGCACAGCGAAGACGCTGGCGGCGGCCTGAACGAGCAGGCTCACTGCCTGGAGGGAGTGTCCCATAATGTATTCGGGCTTGGTGTTTGATTCTGACTGCTGATGCAGGAGCTTGACCGCCGGCATCTTGCGCCCGCGCTTTGGCACCTTGATGCCGTCGCCGACCACGATACACCGGCCGTTGATGCGCAGCGGCTGCGGGAATAGCCGCAACACCGTCCGGGTCCACAGCGCGGCGAGCCGGTCGAGCTTCACGGCGGGGCTGTGAAAGTGATCGACGAGCTTGTTGTAGAAGCGTGCCTCGAGCTTCAGCGCGCGCACGAGGCTGGTTACGCCGAGCAGTTCGGTGCGCACGGTGAAGCCTGCGACGGCGGTGACGAACCAAAGGAAGGTGCGCAGGCGGGAGAACGCCGGGCGCAGCCGCCAGATCGCGTTCCACCAGGGCATCCACAGTGACATCGGGCCGAACTCGTTGCTGGTTCTGACGAACGATGTTCGTTACCCGGCAATCGCTGTCACGCCGTTGAATCTCTTGTGATCGACGATGACTTTATCGTGAGCCTCGCGACAGCGGTGACCAGCGGTGCTATCTTCACCCGATGGGCAAGCGGCGCGCGGAATCCGCCTTCGAGGACAACCCCGTCATCAACGGCTTTCTCGAATGGATGGACGCACCCGAGGGACAACAGTCGATCGAGGCGCTCGATCTGGTGTTCGACGCACTGGAACATGCCGGCGTCGACGCCAGGCAGCGCAAGATCGTCTGGGCCGACGGGAAACGGCTATCGATCGAGCAGTCCGCGAAGCGCATCCACGCTGGGCATCCGGGTGTGCCTCGCGACCTGATCGAAACTCACGTGCTGGGTTGGCTGGAAAGCTGTGCGCCGGCATCCTACTCCGAGCGCCAGCTCGACGAACTCGACCGGCTCATCGAACCGTGGCTCGACGACTATGAGCGCACGTCACGGGCCGCCAGAAAGTAGCCGAGAACTCGGCACTCTCGAGTTGGGCTGTGTAAACGGAGAAAATCCGACGAAGTGTCCAATATATATATAAAATACCACCGTCCGTGGGAAGGGCGCCTCGTCCGCGCCCGCCACGCTGTCCGCCCTGCCACGTCTGCAAACGAGCGTTTGCAGACGCATCCCATAGATCAGGCGCGGGCTGGAAGCAGAGGGGGCCGCTCCACCAATTACCGCGGCGGCGC
Organism: uncultured Alphaproteobacteria bacterium; assembly: GCA_963739725.1. Taxonomy (GTDB): domain Bacteria; phylum Pseudomonadota; class Alphaproteobacteria; order Acetobacterales; family Acetobacteraceae; genus JAMXLO01. Next base: position 39,920 of record CAVUBS010000033.1, read on the forward strand.
CTGGCGGCTCTGGCGGCGCGCGCCCGATCGCCCCAGCCGCCCTTCGGGGCCGGGAAGAGCCATCCCGCATCGACCAGCATGGCAGGCAGCATAGATCGCGTCGGCCGTCGTCAGGCCCGCCAGCCGGGCGTTGCGCTGCATCGTCCTCACGTGTACCTCGGTCGGACGGGGTGCGGCACTGGCGATCCAGTTCCATCGGTTCCAACCCCTAGCGTGCTCTCCTTGGTGTGCTTGCTTGCGATCTCCCCGCGCACCCCCGCTGCAAAAGTGGGACAGTGGGACAAACCCTTGCGCCACAGCGGTTTCTTGCATTTCCAAAGTGGGACTCGTGATATCCAAAGTTCCCACTTTGGGAATTGAAGAAACCCTTGTGCCGCAGCACTTTGTCCCAGAGTCCCACTTTTGCAGGGGGGTGATGCCGGATCAGGCATCGAGATAGCGCCCGAACGCCTCGCCGAAGTCGGTCAGGCGATAGCCCCAAGGCCGGGTGGTGATCTCGATGCCGTGGTCGTTGGTCCGCTTTACGACCAGCCGCCGTCGCTGGATGCCGAACTTCCCGAGCATCTGCGTGAAGCGGGCCGCGCTCAGGGGGCGATGGCTCCGACCCATCTCCGGCCAGGGCCGATCATCCATATCGACCAGTTGCTGGACGATCTCAGTAGTCGCCAGTTCGGTGGTGGGACATGCGTCCTCGAATATCCGCTTCACATCAGCCAGCAGTCGCTCGCCCAGGCTTTCCGCGTCGTCGTCGCCGGCGACGGTGAGGGCCTCCATTGCCCGGCGGGCGAGATCGGGCCACTCGCCCCGGCAACGTCGGCGATGGCATAGAGCGCCCGCCAGCGTTCGGCGGGCCGGTTGAACAGCCGCCCCATGTCAGGACGCGCGGCGCGCAGCTCGGTGGCGTGATCCTGTGCCCAGCGCGCCGCCTTGCGCTGCAATCGGTCGGCCAGCCGGTGCGTGCTGTCCTCAATCGGCTGGATCCTCTCCTGCCGAGAGCGCCGCTTCATCAGGACCTGAATGATACGATCCTCGATCGGCCCCGGTAGCGAGCCGATGCCGCCGAGTGCGATCGGTGCATGGCACGAGAACATCCGGGGCTCCTGATTGTCGCCGACGCACCGGCCGGCTGCGGCGTTTGCCTTGACGCCGGCATTGATCATGGCGCGCAGGTCCAAGTCCTCGCGCAGATAGTTGTCGACCTCGTCCATTAGGAGTGTCGGCCGTGCGATCTCTATTGCCCGGAACAGGAAGGCTTGTGAAATCGTCTCGATTTCCAGCGGTCGTGGCACGACGCCGCGAAGCAGTTCGATGGCCGTGCTTTTGCCGCTGCCCTTGGTCGGCGACTTGAAATGCAAACGGGGTGTAATGCGGAACACATCGAAGCAATGGCAGTGCACTGCCCACAATGCCATTGCCCGTGCCGCACCTGGTGGCAGCACAAGGTGACGCGTGAAATAGCGGGTCAGCACATGCAGCAGTAGGGCACCGCTGACCTGGCCCGGCCAGGGCTCTGGCGATGGCAGATCGAGCGGCTTGCCCTGGCCTTTTGTATCGCCTGCGCCATCACCACGTTCGATCGCGACAAGACGATCCAGTATGGATCCGCGAACGCCCAGCAGCTTCGCGGCGCCCAGACGCTGTTGCTCGTACTTAAGCAGTGGCAACCGCGCGAGCCTGGCGATCTCCGCCTCAACGTCCGTGTCGCTGACTTCGGACTCGACGGCCTTGCCATTGCCGGACGGCGCCGATGCCGCGGCGGCCTCTATCAGCTTGAGCAGTTCATCGCGGGTATGACCGGCGGCGATCCAATCGACGATATCGCCCTTCTCTTGCAGCCCGGGCAGCTCAACGATGTACGCAGTGGCTTCAACCTTGCGCAGCTCGCGCATGATGATCTGCACGTGCGCACGTCCGGCCTCGTCGTTGTCGGGGAGGATGATGCAGCGCCGGCCGGCGAGGGTCTTCGCGTTGTGCGGACGGAACTTCCGCGCGCCCATGATTGATGTGGTGGCGAGCAGGCCCCACTCGGCTAGCGCATCGGCCTTGCGTTCACCTTCGACGATAAAGACCAGTGCATCGGCGGCCGCGGCGAGCAGCTCGGGTAGCCGGTAAAGCGGGACCTCGATCCCCGTGGTCGACCACTTCCACCTGTCGCCGTCCGGGCGACATTGCCGGAAAGTCTTGCCGGATGATTCGCCATCCTTTGCGGGCGGATCGAACCGCAGCACGCGGGCGACGACCTGGTGACGTTCGTCTGGGTAGTCCCATTGCCCGGTCGGTGATCCCAACTCGCGCAACATTGACTTGGGGATGAAGAAGCCGCCCGCAGCCTTATCCCGTCCGTTCGGCGGAAAGGTGCCGTGCACCAGCTTGTAGAGATCGCGATACCCGCCGCCGGTCTCCGCCTCGTGGTCGAAGTACACCTCCTTATCGGGCTTGACTGACTTGCTGCCATTGTGACCGAAGCGGACGTCGGTGCGGGTGCTGAGATCCCGGTTCGGCTCTCCCCACAGCTGACGCGCGAGCGCCAGCATGTCCGGCCCGTGTGCGCTCAACGTTTGCGCTCCGGCGGCACGACGCGGGGTGGCGGACGCGGGAAGTTGCGACCGCCAAGCGCGCGGACCACCTCCGGATCGAGGCGGCCCCATTTATGCAGCTTGTCGAGAATGGCGGGGTCCGCGTTGGCGTGCTCCAGCAGCTCAACCAGTAGCTCGCCGACCGGCCGCGGTCCGGCGCTGTGAACGCGCTCGACAATACGTTGCAGGGCCGGTGACCCGCGCAGGCGGTCGCCGACCGGACCGAGGAAGATGGCGGGACGGGAAATGTTGCGTAGCATCGGTGTTCTCCGATGCCGCCGCGGTGAATTGCAGGGAGGCTAGGGCCGTGCTATTGCGCTAACTGCAATATTTCATTTGTGTCTTTGGCCCTTGTGCCCTCGCGCTCCACCGCGGGGGCATCTTTTTAGGGTGAAATGTTGAGAAGCTGCCGCAGGCTGTCATCGTGGATCAGCCTGACACCGCGCACCTTCGTACTGCGCAATGTTCCATCGGCGATCAGCTCCTTGACCGTGGTGTGCCCCAGGCCGGTCACTTCGAGAACCTCGCTAATGCGCCAGGTCAGTCGTTTGTCGGTGAGGAATTGCCGCGCAACATCAGCGCTGGAAGCGGCGGACTTTCGATGAAGGGTTGTCTGGCGTCGCATTGAAGCACCTCCCTTTGCGGGGGTGCCGGGACCTTGCAAAAACAACGACCCTTGCGGTAAGCACAACTCACCACTCCCTCCACCTTATACCAGTCCGCCTAAGGATTGACACACGCCCACTCGCGGTGGCCGATGGACGTTATGCGGCCCGGGTCGTTGATCAAGAAGTTCCAGGCGTTGCGGCAGGCGTCGATGATCGCCTCGTAGCTGTCCCAAACCAGACCGCAGAGTTTGTTGCTGCGTAGGTATTGCCACACGTTCTCCATCGGATTGAGCTCGGGCGAATAAGCCGGGAGAGGCAGCAATGTGATGTTGGAGGGGAGCTGCAACTTTCCTCCGGTTTGATGCCATCCTGCCTGGTCGCATAGCATCACGGCGTGCGCACCGGGCATGACCCGCGCACTGATCTCTGCCAGATGTTCGTTCATTGCCTGTGCGTTGGCTGCCGGCATGATGATTGCGGCGCCCACACCCCGTGCGGGGCAAATTGCACCGAATAGATATGCGGAGTCGTGGCGATTGTCGCGCACCATCCGCGGGCGCGAGCCGACCGGCGCCCAGATGTGGGTCTGGGTTCCCTTCTGTCCGACCCGCGCTTCGTCCTGAAACCAAATCTCGATCGGCGTGCCGGCGGCGCAGCCGAGCAAAGCTTCCTTCAGTCGAGAGCCAAAGTTTTTTTAAAAGCCTCCTCCGCTTTGGGATCCTTCTTTGGATGGATCGGACGCGGTTGTAGCCGCGTCAGGTTCAGTTGGTGCAGCCACTTGCCCACCGTGCTCTGGTGCACGTGCACCGAAAAGCGGCGCCCGATCTCAGCTTGCAAGTCAGCCAATCGCCACCGCACGACGTTATGGCGCTCCGGAGCGGGGCCCTCAATGACCAGTGCTTTCAGTTCCGCCTTCTGTGCATCCGTCAGAAAGGGCTCGCGGCCGGGGCTACTGCGAGACTTCAGTCCATCTATCCCGCCGTCGTTATAACGATGCACCCAATCGCGCAGAGTTTGTCGGTCCATCCCCGTCTGCTCCGCCGCCTGGGTTCGCGCATCCCCATCCAACACAAGGGCGATCGCCAGCAAGCGCCGAATTTGAGGCCCGTCGCTACTCTTGCCCGCGATCGCCCGCAGCTCCCACGCCGTGTGATCCATCCGCGTAATCGCCAAGGCCTGTCCCATCCGATGCTACCTCCCGCAAATCGGCGCCGCAGAAGATCAAATCAGAAATCTCAAAATCTGAAATCCCTTGAAAGTCACGGTCATCGCGGACTGGTATTATACCACAAAATTGGACGGGCGCTCAAGGTCGCGGGAAGTCCCCGCCGGGCGCCAGGGTCCTATGTCCGCAGCGGCTGGGGGTAGCGCCGTGGGTAAAAGGTGAAGTGCTACACATGATGTTAGCGATATCAGCGCCTTGCGGGCATAGTTAGAAGGGCACTCCCTCCGCCAGGTATCCGCAGCTCATCCGCCGCCGGAGCCGCTGCCCCGCCCTGACGACGTCCCGCTCGCTACATCGACCTCCAGTCGCCGGTCCGCTCGAACGCGTGCGCGGCGCGATAGATCGTGCTTTCGTCCCAGTCCTTGCCGATGAGCATGACACTGCACGGCAATCCGTCGCTCATGCCGCACGGCACCGCCATCGCCGGGTGGCCGGTGATGTCGAACGGACAGGTGTTCGGCACCATCTCGAAGGCGCGCTGGATATACTCGGCCAGCGGCGCGTCCGCGGCCGGGATCGGCGTCGCCTTGACCGGCAGCGTGGGCATCAGCAGCAGATCGTACCTGGCAAGTTGTGCGTCGTAGACAGCCTTCAACGGCCGCACGAGGTTCTGTGCCTTGGCATAGAACCGACCGCGATAGTGACGGATGAAATACTCGCCGAGGAACATGGTGATCTTCAGGCTGTCGGACAGCTCGTTCGCCCGCGCGCGCCAGTTCGCGTGCGCATCGAGCAGGCTGACAGTATAGAAACCCTTCCAGTTGAACCCCATCCCGTTGCCGTTCATCATCATCGCCAGCGCACCCTCGGCGGCGATCGGCAGCCAGATATCCTTGCCGATGCGATGCATCGGGATGCTGATCTCCTCCACGGTCGCGCCGAGCCCGGCGAACGCCTTGGCTGCGGCACGCACCTTGGTGTCCGAATCCTCCTCGGAATTCGGCCAGCCGAAACCTTCCGTCACCACGCCGATCCGCAGACCGGCGACACCCCGGCCGAGCGCCTCGGTGTACGGCGCCACCCTCGCGCCGCCCTGCCGCGGATCGAGACCGTCCGGCCCTGCCAGCACCTCGAGCAGCAGCGCGTTGTCGGCGACCGTTGCGGTCATCGGGCCGGTGTGATCGATGCTGGCCTCGATCGGCATCACGCCGGTGTAAGGCACCAGGCCCCAGGTCGGCTTCAATCCATACACGCCGCAATACGCCGCCGGAATGCGGATCGAGCCACCCTGGTCGCCGCCGATCGCCATGTCCACCTCGCCCGCCGCCACCAGCGCACCGCTGCCGGACGATGAACCGCCGGCCGAGTAGCCGGGCTTGCGCGGGTTGATGACCGGACCGAGCGCGCCTGTGTGGCTGCCGCCGGAGAAGCAGAACAGCTCGCAATGCGACTTGCCTTTGATGGTCGCGCCGGCGTCGAGCATGCGGGTGACGATCGTGGCATCGATGTCCGGAACGTAGCCCTCCAGCGTCGAGGCGCCGTTCATCATCGGCACGCCGGCTACGCAGACATTGTCCTTCACCGCCACCGTCTTGCCGGCGAGCCTGCCGGTCGGCGCGCCTCTGATATCGGTTTTGATGTACCAGGCGTTGTAGGGGTTCTCCTCGGGCCATGGCTGACGGCCCGGCGTGCGCGGCCATTTGACCTCCGGCTTTGCGTCCGGGAGGCGCTCCACCACGTCATAGGATGCGAACATTCCTTCCATCAGCGCGAGGAACTCGCCGGCGCGCTCCGACGACAGATCCATGCCGAAATCCACCGCAATATCCTGCAACTGGCCGAGCGTGGCGCGCTTTATGGTCATCGGTCGGTCTCCCGGTTGGTCATCAACAGGTCAGGATTTTGAGCGGCGTTGCCGTGCGCGTCCATCCATGCGGAGGGTCGCGAGCAAGCGTATAGGCATGCCGCTGCTCTCCGGACTAACGTCACGTTGGAGGACATGGAATGGCGCGCGTTTTCATCACCGGGTCGTCAGCCGGGCTGGGCTTGATGGCCGCACAGCTGCTTATCGAAATAGGGCATCGGGTTGTCGTGCACGGGCGCAACCAGGCGCGTGCCGATGCGGCATTGGCGTCTGCTCCGGGGGCTGAAGCCGCGGTCGTCGGCGATCTGTCCAGTATCCGGGACATGCGCGCCGTTGCCGACCAGGCCAACGCGCTCGGTGGGTTCGACGCGGTGATCCATAATGCCGGTATCGGCTATCGCGAGTCCCGCCGCAACGACACGGAGGACGGCCTGCCCCAGCTCTTTGCCACCAACACGTTGGCGCCCTACGTCCTGACCGCGTTGATCGAGCGGCCGAAGCGTCTGGTCTACTTGAGTTCCGGCATGCACCGCAGCGCAATTTTGAATCTCAATGACCTGGCATGGACCACGCGCCCCTGGCGGGGAACCGAGGCCTATGCCGAAAGCAAGCTGCACGATGTACTGATCGCGTTTGCCGTGGCGCGTCGTTGGCCGGATGTGCTTTCCAATGCGCTCGAACCGGGATGGGTGGCGACGCGTATGGGCGGACCCGGCGCTCCGGACGATCTGGATGCGGCGCACAGAACGCAGGTTTGGCTTGCCGTCAGCGAAGACACGGCGGCGCGCGTGACCGGCGAATATTTCTATCACATGCAGCCCCGCAAACCGAACCCGGTTTCGCGACACGAGGACGCGCAGGATCGGCTTCTCGAGGCCTGCCGTCGCCTGTCCGGCATCGCTCTGCCACTGTAACCGGCTCAACCGCTCCGACGTACCATGAGCGTTCCGATCCATGAGGTGATGTGGCTTGCGGTGGCCGTGGCGGCTGCCGGCGTTGTGACCGGCATCCTCGCCGGGCTGTTCGGCATCGGTGGCGGCGCCGTCATCGTGCCCGTGCTGTTCGAGGTCTTCCGGGTGCTCGGCGTGCCTGAAGAGGTGCGCATGCAGCTTTGCGTCGGAACGTCGCTTGCCATCATCGTCCCGACCACCGTGCGGTCATATCGGGCCCATCGCAGCCGAGGACTGGTGATCGCGCCGGTCATGCGGGCCTGGGCGGTACCGTCCGTGGTCGGCGTCGCCGTGGGATCAGCCGCCGCGGCAATTGCGCCCTCCGACGTGTTCAAGATCGCCTTCGTGCTGGTCGCCGGCGTGATCGCCGCGAAGCTGCTGTTCGGTCGCGACGATTGGGTGCTCGCCCCGGACTTCCCGGGCCGATTGGCCATGCGCGGCTACGGCTTCCTGATTGGCCTGGCGTCGTCGCTGATGGGCATCAGCGGCGGTTCGCTCGCCAGCCTCATCCTGACGCTGTATGGCAAGCCGATCCACAATGCGGTGGCGACATCGGCCGGCGTCGGCGTGCCTATCACGATTGCCGGCACCGTCGGATACTGCCTGGCCGGGCTGCCGCATCAGGCGCTGTTGCCGCAGTTCAGCATCGGGTTCGTGTCGGTTCTGGGTGTCGTCATGATTGCGCCGATCTCGAGCTATGTGGCACCCATCGGCGCCCGCATGGCGCATGCGCTGCCAAGCCGTCGCCTGGAAATCGCATTCGGACTGTTCCTGCTTGCCGCATCGGTGCGCTTCATGATCAGTCTGTCGTCGAACATGCAGTAGGACCAACGGATATGAGCGAACGACGCATCGGCGTCATCATCAATGGCGCCACCGGCCGCATGGGCACGACCCAGCACGTGGCCAATCTGCTTGCGATCGCCGGCGAGGGCGGGCTGGTGTTGCGCAACGGCGATCGATTGATCCCGGACCTGCTGCTGGTGGGACGCGATGCGGGCCGCCTGAAGGCAATGGCAGCGGCACACGGCAACCAGCGCTGGACCACGAGCCTCGACGACGCGTTGCGCGGGCCGGACGCCATCTTCATGGATTGTGCGGCGACCGGCGAGCGGCCGGCGCGCGTGCACCAGGCGATCGCGGCGGGCAAGCACATCCATATCGAAAAGCCGACCGCGCCAACCGTGGACGAAGCAATGGCCCTGGCGCGCGCGGCGCATGCGGCGGGTCTGAAGCACGGCGTGATCCAGGACAAGCTGTTCCTGCCCGGCTTTGCCAAGTTGCTGTTCGTGAAGAACGCAGGGTTTTTCGGACGCATCCTGTCGATCCGCATCGATGCCGGATCATGGGTGTTCGACGGCACGACACAGGAATGCCAGCGTCCGAGCTGGAACTACAAACGCGCCGAAGGCGGCGGCATCGCGCTCGATATGATGGCGCACTGGCGCTACATGATCGACCGGCTCGCCGCACCGGTGACGGATGTTTGCGCGCTGATGGCAACCGCCATTCCCGAGCGGGTGGACGAACAGGGGCGGACCTACACGGTCGATGCCGAGGACACGTCGCACGCATTGCTGCGGCTTGCGGGAGGCGCCGTCGGGGTCATCACCAATAGCTGGGCGACGCGCATTTGGCGCGACGACACGATGGTGGTGCAGATCGATGGCACGCTGGGCTCGGCGGTGGCCGGCCGCTTCCGCTGCTTCACCCAGGCGGCGGTGAACACGCCCGAGGCGTTCTTCGGTGCCGCGCGGCCAGGCGGGATGGATTTCGCCGCGCAGTGGCAGGAGGTGCCGGACACGCTGCCCACAGCCAATCCCTTCCGGCAGTGCTGGGAGGCATTCCTGCGCCATGTCGCGGAGGATGCACCTTACGTCCCCACGCTCGTGGAAGGGGCGAAGGCGGTGCAGCTTGCCGATCTCGCCTATCGCAGCGTGGCTGAGAGCCGATGGATGACGGTGCCGGAGCTCAGCCTGTGAGGCGCGGATTCAAATCAGAATAAGGAGAGCCTCGCAGTGGCCAAACAGATCGAGCAACTGGCCGCGTTCGTTGCAACGACGCAGTGGGAGCAAATTCCAGAACCGGTGCAGCGCCATACCAAACTGGTGCTGCTCGACACGCTCGGCGTCATTCTTGCCGGCGCTGACCGGCCCGAGGTGCGGCAACTGCGCGAACGCCTCGCCGCCGGCTCCGGCTCCGGCACCGGTGCGACGGTCTATGCCCGCGGCTGGCCGTCATGCGATCCGCGCACCGCGGCGCTGCTGAACGGTATTGCCGGCCGGTCGATCGAACTCTGCGAAGGCCTGCGCCTGGTGTCGGGTCAGGCCGCGATGCAGGTGCTGCCCGGTGTTCTGGCGGTTGGCGAACAGGCGCGCAGCACCGGTCGCGACATGCTGACGGCGCTGCTGCTTGGGTATGATGTCGCCGCGCGGCTCGCCGCGGCGTTCACCCCGCGGCCACTGGCGCACCAGAATGGGCAGGTGTCGCTGTTGGCGGCGACCGCGGCCGGCGCGCGCCTGCGCGGTCTCGATGCGCACGGGATCAGCCGCGCCATGCGCATCGCAACGACGCTGGTGCTGACGCCAAGCTACACCAATGCGGTTGCAGGCGCGACGGCGCTGAACGTTGCCGGCGGCATGAGCGGTTTCGCCGCGTCGCTGGCGCCTGATCTGGCGCTCGCCGGCTTTGAAGCGCAGGACGACGCGATCGAGGAGGCGTTGGGCCAACTGGTCGGCGGCGGTTTCACGCCCGACGGTCTTTTGGACGAACTCGGCACGACGTGGCACATCACGCGCAACTATTTCCGCCTCTATGCGTGCTGCAATCCGATCCATCCGGCGCTCGATTGCCTGCAGCTTGCGTTGGCCGAGTTGCACCCGCAGGCGGACGAGATCGCGCATATCGAGTTTGCGACCTATCGGTTCGCCTCGGTCATGCGCAATCCCGATCCGCCGAACTATTTCGCCTCGAAATACTCGTTGCCGCATGCCGCCGCGACGATGGTGGTACGCGGCCGCGCCGATTTCCATGCGCTCGACGATTCGGCCGTGCACGACCCGATCATCGCAGCACTGCGTCACCGGGTGACGGTGACCGAGGATCCGGCGATGACGCTCCTGGCTCCGCGCCTGCGTCCTGCCCGCGTGAGCGTGGTGCTGACCGACGGCCGCAGCGTCACCTGCACCAGGCAGAGCCACCGGGGCGATTTTGAAGACCCGTTCGCGGAGGCGGAACTCCGTGAAAAATTCCGCGATCTTGCCGCGGTCACGCTGACGCCGGAGGGAGCGGCATTGGTCGAGCAAGCGGTCGATCGGTGCGAGGAATGGGACAACATCGACGCGTTGACGGCGCTCTGCCGGCGCCACGGTCGGCCCTGATCGGCTATCGCATTCCGAGGGCATTATCCGCCGAAACCGGCAGACGGCTCACCGGCTGGCCCAGGTGACCGGTCTTGATCCAGAGTTCGCAGCCCGCGTCTCCGGCCTTGGCGACCAGCGACGCACCGACCGGCAGCCGCAGCCAGGATTGGACCCCGAAGTGCTCTCCACCCTCCTCGAACGCGCCGCGAAGGACCAGCAGTTCGGCGCCCCCCGGCAGCGCCAGATCGATCGCCGCACCCGGCGCCCATCGCTCAAGCCGGACGGTCTCGTGGGCGTCCCGGAACAGCGGCAGGACGGCGACGCCGTCCCGGCCGGGCGCCGGCGCGAATTTCAAACCGCCGGTGTCGATCCGCACCTGGGTGCGGTCGTCGGGGTCGAACTGCCAGAGCTTCACGAAGATGACGCAGCCGGGGCCCGACCCGGGCGTGTGCCGCGACGTGGGCGGGTTGCGGATGTAGCAGCCGGCCGGAAAATCGCCGTGCTCGTCGGTGAACACGCCTTCGAGCACGAGAAACTCCTCGCCGCCGCCGTGCGTGTGCGGCGAGAACCGGGATCCGGGTGCGTAGCGGACGATCGAGGTGGCGCGGGCGACCTCGTCGCCGATCCGATCGAGCATGCGGCGCTCCACGCCGGCCATCGGCGAGGGGATCCACGGGAGCCCGGCCGCATGGACGGTGGCGCGCTTCGAGAAGTCGGCGTTCAGTTCCATACCGGGCATCTCCGCGAAGTGGGGAGGCAGCTATTTGACCGCGGATACCAGAACATTGCCTGCCATCACGTCCGGCATCCCTCGCGTGAACTCCAGGATGTTGTTCCTTATCCAGGTCGCCGCTGTTTCATTGGAGGCAAGTGCTTCATCCGCGCTGTCGAACACTCGGATGCTGACGAGCACACCCGGTCCGCCATCAAACAAATAGTAGCCCCTGAAGCCCGGCAGCGCCCGCAACAGCGGCACGAAGCCGTCCTGCACGCGTCGGGCAAGCTCCGCCTCCGAGCCATGTCTGATCGTGAACTTTCGAACGATGGTGAACATGTTCCTACCCTGGGAGCAGCGAAGCCTTATCGCGCAGGATGCCATGCCATGCCCTCGCCGGCCAAGCGGTCCCGCCGCGCCTTGTGTCGGTGGCCGCAATACGCATCGGTGGTTGGGTGAGGACCGTGCCGTGGCAAGGTCAACAGCAACGGGCACCCGCATCGCAGGTGCGATAGGGTCGCGACATGACATCCCGGACCACAGATGACGCGCTCCACCGTGCGGTGCGGCTCGTCGCGATCTTGAACCTGGCTTATTTCGGCGTCGAGTTTGCCGTCGCTCTGGCCATCGGCGCGGTTTCCCTCTTCGCCGACAGCATCGACTTCCTGGAAGATGCCTCGGTCAATTTTCTCATCCTGGTCGCGCTGCGCTGGACGGCGCGGCGTCAGGCACGCGTCGGCATGGCGCTCGCCGGCATTCTGTTTGTGCCGGGAATCGCCACGATCTGGACAGCGTGGGGAAAATTCAACCATCCGACCGCCCCGGATCCGCTGCCGCTCTCGCTGGCGGGAGCAGGCGCACTCGCCATCAACCTGTTCTGTGCCCTGATGCTGGCTCGCTATCGGCATTACAGCGGCAGCCTTACCAAGGCAGCCTTTCTGTCGGCGCGAAATGACGCGCTCGCCAACGTCGCCATCATCGTGGCCGGGTTGGTGACAGCATTCCTTTGGCCATCGGCATGGCCCGATCTGATCGTGGGTCTGGGAATTGCCGTCTTGAACGCCGACGCGGCGCGCGCGGTATGGCTGGCAGCGCGCGCTGAACACCGGACAGCGCAGCCCTGAGTCTGAGAACAAGGCTTTACGTGGTTGTGACCGAACGGGGGAACGCTCGTCAATTGCAGCACGCCGGCGCGATTGACCATCGTGGCGTGGCACCCGACGATTGGCCTCCATGCGGGATCGCCGACAAGGCGTCCGCCGGCATGTCAGGGGAGGACAGGTGAATGCTCGGCAGCATGTTCCGCGCGGTTATGGCGATCTTGGTCGTCGCGACCGGCGCGGCCGAGGCGCAGCAGTACAGTCCCGGCGCGTCCGACACCGAGATCCGGCTCGGACAGACCGTGCCCTTCAGCGGTCCGGTTTCGGTCGCCGGCGTGGTGGGGCATGCCTCGCTCGCGTATTTCGCTGCGATCAACAAGGCCGGTGGAATCAACGGACGCCAGGTCAGGCTCATCGCGCTCGACGATGGCTACATCCCGCCGAAAACCGTGGAGGCGACGCGGCGGCTGGTCGAGGACGAGAACGTCCTGATGATGTACGGCTCGGTGGGCACGCCCACCAACGCGGCGGTGGAGAAATACCTCAACGTGAAGAAGGTGCCGCAGCTGTTCATCACCACCGGGGCGAGCCGCTTCAGGGATCCCAAGGCGTTTCCCTGGACCATGGGATTTATACCCGGGTATCTGGCGGAAGGCCGGGCGATGGGGCGCTACGTCCTCGAAGCCGTCGCCTCACCCAAAATCGCGGTGCTTTACCAGAACGACGATCTCGGCAAGGACTTTCGCGCGGGATTCAGGTCCGGTCTCGGTGACAAGGCGGACACCTTGATCGTCAGCGAGCAAACCTTTGAAGTCGCGGACCCGACGGTCGATTCGCAGATGATCGCTGCAAAAGTATCAGGCGCCAACGTGTTCTACTTCGCCGGGACACAGAAAGCCGGTGCGGAACAGATCCGAGGCGTACGCAAGCTCGATTGGAAGCCGCTGCATCTCATATGCAGCATCGCGAGCAACGTCGAAGGGGTGCTCAAGCCCGCCGGGCTGGAAAATGCGGAAGGCCTGATCTCGACAGCCTATGCCAAGGATCCGTTCGATCCGGCATGGGTCGATGATGCGGACGTGAAGAATTTCCTCGACTGGGAGAAAGCCAATCTGACCCAGGGAAATCCGCGCGACAGTGGCGTCGTGAACGGTTACGTCGCCTCCTTTCTTGCCGCGTACGTCCTTGAAAAGGCGGGATCGACGCTGACCCGCGAGAACGTGCTCGATGTCGCCACGCATCTGGACAACGTCCGCGTGCCGATGCTGCTTCCCGGTATCACGGTATCGACCAGCCCGACCGACTACAGCGTGATCAACAGGTTTCAAATCCAGCGCTTCGAGAACGGCCGCTGGGTTCCGGCTGGAAAGACGATTTCGGGAGAGTAATGCAAACAGCCCAACTCAGAGGCCTTCCGCCACTGCTTCTACGTCGCGCCGCAGCATCAGTGCACCGGTGGCCAATATCTCGGCGTGCCATCCGCGTGCCACGACCGTCGTCGCGTCGAGTTGCGTCACGATGGCCGGACCGGTGAACCGGTCGCCGGCACCCAACGCCGCCCGCTCATAGACCAACGCCTCCGTCGAGCCGGCCGCGTCGTGGACGACCTGCCGCCCGACCGGTTCTGCGCCCGCGCCGCGCGGCAGAGCCGGCCGCAACGGCGGCGGCACGCTTGCCTCGGCTTCCACGCGCAGCGTCACCAGTTCCACCGCGGCATCCAGCGTGAAACCGTTCAATGCCTGGTGTGCGGCAGCGAACGCTGTACCGCGCCGCTTCGACGCCGCCCGGCCAGGCAATCGCCAGCTCCGCACCCTGACCCTGATAGCGCAGCAGAGCGACGCGCGTGGTCTTGCGGTCCTCGGGCGTCACGCGCTCTGCCTCGAACCACGCCTGCGCCTCTTCTTCGAGCGCAGCGAACATCGCATCGGCCGCATCCCACTCATCCGGCCGCGGCAATGTCCGGGAGAACTCGGACTTCAGCGCCGCGGCCAGCAAGCCCTCGGCGCACAGCACGCCCGGAGCCGGCGGCACCAGCACCTGCGTGATGCCCAGCAGGTCCGCCAGCGCGCAGCCATGCAGCGGGCCGGCGCCGCCAAACGGCACCAGGGTGAAGTCGCGCGGATCGTGCCCGCGCTCCACCGACACGACGCGAATCGCGCCCACCATGTTTGAATTGGCGATCGCCAGAATCCCGCGCGCCGCCTCGTGCAGCGACAGTCCGAGCGGTTCGGCCACGTGCGCCTGGATGGCCTGCGCCGCCAACGATGCATCGAGCGCCATCCGTCCGCCCAGCAGCGACGCCGGCAGATGGCCAAGCACGAGATGCGCGTCGGTCACCGTCGGTTGCTCGCCGCCTGCGCCGTAGCAGGCGGGTCCGGGCATCGCTCCGGCACTGGCGGGACCGACGGTCAGCGCACCGTCCGACAGCCGCGCAATCGAGCCGCCGCCCGCACCGATCGTCACCATGTCCACCATCGGCAGCGGCAATGGCCACTCGCCGATCCGCCCGTGCTGCGTGAGTCGAATCTGCCCGCCCCGCAGCAGGCAGATGTCCGCACTGGTGCCACCGATATCGACGGTGACGATGTCGCCGATGCCACAGGAACGCAGCCGCGTCGCGCGCACCGACGACGCCGGCGGCAGGCCCGGACAGCACCGTGAGCACCGGCGCCCTGCCGATCGTGGCCGCCCCGGCGACGCCGCCGTTCGACTGCATCAGCAGCAGCGGCGCCGCGATGTCCGCATCGGTCAGGCGGCGCTGCAGACGGTGCACATAGGTGGCGACGGCCGGCATCACGCCGGCATTCATGATCGTGGCCAGGCTGCGCTCGTATTCGCGCACGACCGGCAGCACATCCACCGACGCGGTCACCGCCATGTCCGGCAGCGCATCACGCAGCATCGCCGCCACGCGCCGTTCGTGCGCGGGATACGCGAACGAGTGCAGCAGGCAGACCGCGACAGCCTGCACATCCAGCCGGCGCAACGTCACGGCAACATCGCGCACGCTGGCTTCGTCGAGCGGAACGAGCACGACGCCGCCGGGACCGACGCGTTCGGTCACCTCCAGCACGCGCGCCGGCGGCACGGGGCGCTGCGGCTTCACCCAGGCAAAGAGGTTGGCATGGCGCGGGATGTCCTGACGGCCGATCTCCAGCACATGACGGAAGCCGGACGTGGTCACCAGGGCGGTGCGCGCCGTCTTGCCCTCGAGGATCAGGTTGGTGGCGACCGTCGTCCCGTGCAGCACGCGGCCGATGGCGTCCGGGCGCGCGCCGGCCTCGGCCAGGACAAGCATCACGCCGGCGAGGAACGCTTCCGACGGATCGGACGGCGTGCTCGGCGTCTTGGCGCGCCACAGCCGTCCGGTCGCACGGTCGGCGAGCGTGACGTCGGTGAACGTGCCGCCGATATCGACCGCGACGGCCAGGTCAGCCGATGGCATCGACATAGCCCTTGCGATGGAACGCCTTCACCGCCGGTCGCGTGGCGCGCAGCGCGCCGGTCGCCTGCGTGGTCCACCGCGTCGCCGGCGATCACCACGCCGTAGTCGCGCCGTGCCGCTGCGATCGAGACGAAGCCGTTGCGAACATCGCGCAGCACGCGTTCCGCCGGCCGATCGAACGGATGTCCGTGCCCGCCGCCGCCGCCGGTCTCCAGCAGCAGGATGTCGCCACACCGCAGCACGGTGCCGTCCGACAGCGGTGCCAACTTACGCTCATGCGGCGTGCCGGGATTGATCACCGCGCGACCGGTGCCGCCCTGCATGCCGCCGGCCACGCCCCACGGCGGATTGTCCACGCTGTCGATCCGCATCGACAGCACCGCATGCTCCGCCAGCACCTCGTACTCGCGCACCACGCCGGCGCCGCCGCGGAACCGTCCCGGCCCCGCCGCTGTCGCAGTTGATGGCATAGCGGCGCAGACGCACCGGATAGCCGAGTTCCAGAAACTCGACCGGATAGTTCTCCTGCGCGACGAAATAGACCGCGTCGATGCCGTCCGCGGTCGGCCGCGCGCCGTAGCCCACGCCGACACCGTCCGACATCAGGAACGTTTTGCCCCCGCAGTGCCGCGCAGCATGATGATGACGTAGGCGGAGTGCGCCGCCGGCGCGCTGCCGCCCGCGACATTCACCAGCCCGTTCAGCACCGCGAGGAACCGCATCATCGTCATGCCGCGCAGCCCGAGCGGCGCAGGAAAGCGCGGCCACAGCAACGACCCTTCGCGCAGCCGCACCTCGTCCAGCGCGCGCGGGCCGCCGGCGTTGCACACCTGCGCCGCATCGCCGCCGAGGAAGAACAGGCCAAGCGCCATGCCCGGCACGTCCGGGTTCATCAGGAAATTCACCGGGCCGGGCGCCTGGTCGTCCGTCTCGGTCGCATCGAGGATGAAGCGGTCGTCCGGCGTGCGCGTCAGCGCCAAGCCGGATATGGAACGGGCCGTTGCCATGGCCGTCGGAATCGATCGCGTCGCTGAACCGATGGGTGCCCACCGCGAATGTCTCGCGCAACCGGGTGCGCACCAGCGCACGGGTCCGCGCGAAAAGCTGGCCGAACGCCTCGGCCATGACCGCCGGTCCGAAGCGTTCGAGGATCTCCTTCACGCGACGCACCCCCAGATCGACCGAGGCCATCAGCGCCCGCGCATCGCCGCGGCTCTGCGCCGGGTAGCGTGAATTGCGATGGAAGATCTCCAGCGCCGCCTCGTTCACCGTGCCCGCATCGATCAGCTTCGTCGGCGGGATGATGATGCCCTCCTGGAAGATGTCGGTCGCATCGGAACTGATCGAGCCCGGGCGCAGTCCGCCGATGTCGGCGAAATGCGCCCAGCCCATCACGAACGCCTCGCGCCGCCCTGCATGGAACACCGGCGCCAGGAACACCTGGTCGTTGGAATGCGATACCGCGCCGCGCGAGGCATAGCAGTCGCTGTACCAGTACAGATCGCCCTCGCGCATCGTCTCCGGCGGGAAGCGGACGAACACCGGGCCGGTGATGTCGCCGAAGATCGGCACCATCGAGCCGACCACCATCACGCCGTCGGCGTCGAACAGGGCGGTGTAGAAATCCTTCTTCTCGCGGATGAACGCGCTGATCGCGGTGCGCTCCAGCAGCGCGTCCATCTCCGCCTGCGCCGCCCTGATCGCGCCGCGGATGATCTCCAGCTTTGATCGGATCGAGCCCTTGCATCGCGCGGCTCACGCCATGGCCGACTGCACCAGCCGCCGCGCCGCATCCAGCGCCGACACATAGCGGTTCTGGCCACGCATCAGATCGACCATGGCGCAGCGGCGCTCGTGCCCGTCGGCGAACTCCGGCAGTTCGGCCGCGACCGCCAGTGTCGGCAGCGGCGGCACGGTATAGGCCGGGTCATGCGTGAAGCGCGGTTCGCGCGTGTAGTTGATCGGCACCAGGATGCGCGCCAGTTCCATCAGCACCGCGTTCCGCCGCCCCAGCGGCGCAGCATCGCAGCCGGCTCAGAGCGGCCTTCAACGCCTCGGTGGCGGCGCGCGCCGGCGACAGATCGGCCAGCCCCTGCGAGGCCTTCTCGTATGACGCGATGGTCTCCAGAAATTCGTCGCAGGTCACCGCCCAGTCGAACGGCAAAACTTCGGCGTTCGCGATGCGCAGCGCCGACAGCAGGTAGATCTTCATGTCGGTCAGCAGAATGTCGCGATCGGCGATCTCCAGCGTGTCGTTCTCGGTGTGCCAGGCGATGTTGCCGCCGCAACCCGACACATCGTAGTAGTTCATCTCCTCGCGCAGCGCATTCGGCATGGTCGAACTCAGCATGAAGAAGCTGGGCAGGCCGATGTTGTTGAAGCTGTAGTCGCCGGCCTGCGGCGGACGGCGGGTAGCGATCACGGCGTCGGGCACGATGTCGCGGATCGCATCGGACGCGACGCCGGCGCATTCGGTGAAGCTGCGCGTTTCGTGGTAGCTCGTGGCCCAGCGGCAGCCGGGGCTGTCGCAGTTGATCTGCGCGAGGCAGTTGCGGTCGAGGTCCAGCGCGAAGGCGTCGGTGAACCACGTCGATCCGGCGTAGCGGCCGGTGGAATGACCCGGCCACCAGGCGAGCTTCACCGAGCGCCGCAGCCCGTTGCGATGCTTCCACAGCACGCGCGCAAGTTCGAGCAGCGTCGCATCGCCGGTTGCGTTGTCGCCAACGCCCACGTCCCAGGAATCGTAATGGCCGTGGACCAGCACGAATTTTTCCGCCTCCTCCGTGCCGGGGATCGTCGCGACCGGCACCTTCTGCATGAACCATCCTTCCATCAGGTCGGTGCGGATCGTGGCCTCCTCGCCATCGGCGGCCAGCGCGAGCAGCTTCTGACCGTCCGGATTGTTCACCGCCACGACCGGGATGCGCGGCTTGCGTGCGGCATCCTTCAGATCGGGACTGCCCCAGATCGTGGTGCAGGTTCCCCAGTGGATGTCGACGCCGGGGTTGACCGCGATCAGCCCGATGCCGCCCCATTCCTCGATCAGGCTGGTCAGCGCCGGATTGCCGAAACCGAGCATCACCACGATGTTGCCGCCGACCAGGCGCTTCACATCCTCGACCGAGTCGATGCTGCCGCCGAACAATGTTCTGATGTCGCGGTTGTAGCTGCGCAGCGCCCGCGGATTGGCCTGCAGCGCCACCAGGCGACCGGTGCGCCCGTCCGGCACCGACAACGCCGAGGACGGTGGCTTGGCGCGACAGGTCATGCCGCCGGCGGTGACCGACGCCGAGAGCGGGATCGAGAGGCAGATCTCGGGCTCGTGCACCTCGAACGGCACGCCGATGCCGCGCAGCCGCGACGCCAGGGCATCGGCGCCGCGGTTCACGTCCTCGGGCCGCCAGCGCGGCATGGTGGCGAACTCTTCCACCAGCCCCCATGGCAGCTCCAGGCTGACCTCGTCGATGAAGCGGCGCTCGGCTTCGGTGATCGGCATGGGCAATCTCTCCTGACGCCGGGCGATGCCAACATCGAATTCCCGACGTGGCAAGATCACGTCCATTCGCATGAGGCATGGTCTCTGCTCTATAACAGGCGTTCGACAACCTCGAAGCAGAAGGAAGCCCAGGCCACCGATATGGCCGGTTGCTCGCTGCCGCAGGGCGCGGACGAGTGGGACAGCCGGCGCGGCGTCAGGGACCCAGAGACTTTCGTGCGCAATTTTCGGGAGGAGTACAAAATGACACAGGTTGGCAGGGGTGAATTTACCTACGAACTGATCCGCGATTTCCTCAAATTGCCCAACAATGAAAAATTCGGTCTGGTCAGCCGCGTGGCGACCGACTCGCAGGACCGCGTCTACGTCTTTCAGCGCAGGGACCCGCCGGTGGTGGTGTTCGACCGCGACGGGAAATACCTGGGCGCCTGGGGCACCGGCGACGTCACTGACCCGCACGGCCTGAAGATCGTCGACGACGTCGTCTACACCACCGACCGCTCCGACTCGGTCGCCAAATCGTTCACGCTGGACGGCAAGCCGCTGCTGGAACTCGGCCAGCGCGGCGTGCACTCCGACACCGGCTGCACCGGCGCCCCCTGGCTCGCCGAACGCGCGGCGGGACCGTTCAATCACCCCACCGAGATGATGGCCCACCCCAACGGCGATATCTACGTGACCGACGGCTACCGCAACGCCCGCGTGCACCGTTTCACGCGCGACGGAACGCTCGTCACGTCGTGGGGCACGCCGGGCAAGGCGCCGGGCGAATTCCACCTGCCGCACAGCATCGCGTTCGATCCCGACGGCAGTCTCTACGTGGCCGACCGGGCGAACAAGCGCATCCAGATCTTTTCCCCCGAAGGCGAGGTCCTCGGCCAGTGGACCGGCATGGGCGGCCCGAACGACATCACCCGCGCCAAGGACGGCACGTTCGTCATCGCCGAGCAGGAGGATGGTGGGAACCCGGCCTATGTCACGGTGCGCGATGCGGCGGGAAAGGTGCTCGCCCGCATGGCGAGCCGCCATGTCCACGGCGTGGGCGTCGACTCGCGCGGCGACATCTACGCCGGACTGACGGTGGACCGCAGCGTCGACAAGTTCGTGCGCGCAGGTTGAGCGCCGGCGGAAGCGCAACCCGGGGAGGCTACCGCGCCAGCGCCTGGCTCCGCACCAGCCTCGCATACAGCCCGTCCTGCCCCAGCAGGACGGCATGCGTGCCCTGCTCGACTGCCCGGCCGTCGCTCATGACCACCACAAGGTCCGCGTCGCGCACCGTGGAAAGCCGATGCGCGATGACGATCGTGGTCCGCCCCTGCCGCAGGTGGGCCAGCGCGACCTGAACGGCGGCCTCGCTCTCGGTGTCCAGCGCACTGGTGGCCTCGTCGAGCAGCAGGATGCGCGGATTGCGCAGCAGCGCCCGGGCGAGCGCGACGCGCTGGCGCTGGCCGCCGGACAGCCGCTGCCCCCCGGGGCCGACGCGGGTTTCATAGCCGTGGGGCAGTGCGGCGATGAACGAGGCCGCCGCCGCGGCATCGGCTGCCGCCGCGATCTCGCTGTCCGTGGCGCCCGGGCGCCCCATGCGGATGTTCGCCGCGATCGTGTCGTCGAACAGCAGCGCGTCCTGTGCAACATAGGCAATGGCGTCGCGCAGGCTGGCGAGCGTGACCAGGCGCACGTCGGCGCCATCGATGCGCACGGCGCCCTCCGTCGCGTCATGCAGGCGCGGGATCAGCGCGAGCGCGGTGGACTTGCCCGCCCCCGAGGTGCCGACCAGGGCGACGGTGGTGCCTGGGCTCGCCTCGAAGCTGAGGCCGGCCAGGCCGGTGCGACCGTCCGGATAGACAAAGCGCACATCGTCGAACGCGACATGACCGCGTCCCGGCGGCAGCGCCACGGCACCCGGCGCATCGGCGATGCTCGGTTGCTCGTCCACCACCGCGAACACGCGCAGCAGTCCCGCCAGCCCCTCCTGCAGCGCGGCATTCAGCGAACCCAGCGCGCGCAGCGGACGCGAGGCGATCAGCAGCGCGGCGACAAACCCCGTGAAGTTGCCGATGGTTTGCGAACTGATCGCGGCACGCCAGCCTGCGAAGCCGAGCACCGCGGCGACCGCGGCGCCGCCCAGCACCTCCAGCACCGGATCGACGCGGGCACGCCCCCGGGTCATCCGCATCAGCGCGCGATACAGCTGGGTGAACGCGTCCTCGGCCCGCGCCGTCTCGGCCGCCTCCAGCCGGTAGGCACGCACCGTCCGCGCCTGCGCGAAGCTCTCGTTCAGCATCGCGGCCGTCTCGCCCAGACGCTCCTGCATGCCCCCCGAGGCGCGGCGGATGCGCTTGCCGATGCGCTGGATCGGCACCGCGGCGAGCGGATACAGCGCCGCCGCGATCACGCTCAGCAGCCAGTCGAGATACAGCATCGATGCGACCAGCCCGATCACCGTGACCGCATCGGCGATGCCGTTGACCGTGCGGGTCAGCGCGTCGCGGATGATCGTCGCGTCGGTGGTGAAGCGGGCGGCGAGCTGCGCCGGCGCCTCGCGCTCCATCTGCGCCAGGTCGGCGCGCGCCAGGTGGGCGAACATGCGGCCCTGCAGCTCGCGGATCACCAGCAGCACGACCTGCTGCACCTGGACGTTCTGGAAATACTGCGCTGCCGCCTTGATCGAGGTGATGGCGACGACGAGGGCGGGGATCTGGTACAGGATGCGCCGGTCGCGGTCGGTGAACATCTGGAACGCGTGATCGATCACCACCGGATAGAGTGCCGTGGTGCCCGCCATGATCGCGGTCAGCACCAGCACCAGCAGCAGGCGCGGCTTGTGGTGGCTGATATGCTCACGCCACAGCCGGGCCAGCAGCGCGCGCGAGGTATCGCGCTTCGCCAGCAGGTCGAGGCCGGGCGTCGTGGCGTCCATGCGCCGCGTTTATCAGCCGCGAGGTGGCCGGTCCAACCTGCGGCTAGCCCGCGAGGCGCCGCGCCAGTTCTTCCCGGCAGGCATCCGGCGTGGCGGTGCAGCCGCCGTCGAGCCACCAGCGCCGCACCGCGCGCAGCAGCACGCCGACCTGCGGCCCCTCGGCCACGCCGAGCGACAGCACGTCGCGCCCCTCCAGCGGAAACACCGGGCGCGGCGTCGCAGCCAGCCGCGCACGCAGGGCCGCCCATTCCGGTGCCGCGCCGCCGGCGAGCCAGCTTCGATCGATCAGTATGTCTCCTGGTTCCTCCGCCAGCCTCCGTCGCAGCGCGGCATCGTCGTCGCCGGGCTGCGGCACCGGCTCGGCGCGCAACGCGGCCAGCCGGTCCCGCTCCGCCGTCGAGAACCGCAATCGGTCGGCCACCGCCGTGGCATCGCCGGTCAGCAACGCGGCAAGCCGGAGCAGCGGGTCCGCCGGTGCACCTGCCGCGACCAGACGCTCCAGACGCTCCGGATCGGTCCCCTCCGGCAGCACGGCCTGGAGCACGCCAAGCTCGGCCATCAGCGCAATCGCCGGACGCGGATCGGGCGCGGACAGAATGCGTTTCAGTTCGCTCCACACCCGCTCGGCCGAGAGCCCCGCAAGCCCCGGCACGCCGGCACGGATCGCCGCAATGGCGGAAGGATCCGCCGGTCCGCCGGCATACCGGGCATAGAACCGGAAGAACCGCAGAATACGGAGGAAATCCTCGGCGATGCGCCTCGCCGGATCGCCGACGAACCGCAGCCGGCCGGCGCGCAGATCGGCAATGCCGTCGAAATAGTCGAACACCGCCCCGTCGCGCGTCATCGACAGCGCATTGATGGTGAAGTCGCGCCGCGCCGCGTCCGCCCGCCAGTCATCGGTGAAGGCAACGCGCGCATGGCGGCCGTCGGTCTCGACATCGCGCCGCAGTGTGGTGATTTCGAAGCCGCGTCCGCCCGCCACCGCCGTCACCGTGCCATGGTCGAGCCCGGTCGGCACGGCGCGGATGCCCGCGGCCTGCAGCGCCTGCGTCACCTGCTCGGGCGAGCGCGGGGTCGCCAGGTCGATGTCGGTGATCGCGCGCGCGGCCAAAGCGTCGCGCACGGCGCCGCCGACCACCCGCGCCTCGGGCAGCGCCGCCATCACCGCGGCCAGCGAAGCCGCACCCAGGAACGCCGGCGGCGCGATCCGCAGCGCCGGCGCATCGGTCACCGCGGTGCTCCGGGGTCGGCGCCATGGCCTGCGATGATCCGACCGTCCTCGAACCGGGCCGGCGCATAGGCAGTGCCAGGCGGCAGCGCCTCGTCCTGGCTCAGCCAGATCAGCACACCGGCCAGCACTGCCAGGACACAGGCCGCTGCCGCCACCATCCGCAGGGACGGTCCGCCGGCGGCGCCCACAGCGCGCCAGATCGCAAAGAACACGAACGGGGAGACGAACAGCGCGAGCTCAACAAACCGCAGCATGCGGCCCCGCAGCGCGCAGCTTCTGTGCGAGATGCACGAGAATGGCCGCCGTTGCGCCCCAGATGTAGTGGTCCGGATGCGGCCATACCCAGTATTCGCGCCAATGGCCCCGCACATTGTGGCGCTGACGATGCGGTGCGGCAGGATCGAGCAGAACGCCGATCGGCAGTTCGAACACCGCCTCCACCTCGTGCGGCGACGGCCGCAATGCCAGGCCCGGCGGCAGCAGGCCGAGCACCGGGGTGATCCGATAGCCGGTGCCGGTCACGTAGTCGGCCAGCCGGCCGATCACCTCGACGCGCGTCGGATCGAGCGCGATTTCCTCCTCGGCCTCGCGCAGCGCGGCGGCCTCCGCATCGGCATCGGAGGCGTCGATCCGGCCGCCCGGGAAGCTCACCTGGCCGCCATGGCTGTTGAGGTGCGCGTTCCGCTTGGTCAGCAGGATGGACGGTTGAGGTCCCAGGATGATCGGCACCAGGACAGCCGCCGGCACGGGCGACACATCCAGGATCTGCAGCACGTCATCGCCGTCGGCGACATCGCCGGTTCTCGGTTCGGCGGCAATTGCCTCGAGCCGCACCCGCAGCTCGGCCGCCGTCATGACAAGCTCATCTGGGCCGGCTCATCCGGTGCCTGGGGGTCACTCTTCCCCGGGAGGCAGTTCGCCAAGCGGGAAGAATTTGCCGCAGCTCCAGACGCCGAGCATGTGCCGGCAGCCCACCCATTCCCGCACGGCGAGCGCCACCAACTCGTAGTAGACGGCGCGGTTGATGCGCGCCTCGATGTCGTGATCGCCCGCGCCGGCGCGCACCAGGATGTAAGGCGTGGGCTCGCAGGTCAGCACGTCGTGCGCAACGCGGATCGGATGGTCGGGTCCCGCCGTCACCACCTGATCGACATTGGTGCGGAACGACAGCACCTGCTGGCGACCGTCGCCGGCCCAGTCGAGTTCCACGGCGACGAACGGAGCGTCCTCGACTTCGATGCGGCCGCGTTCGGCGGGCGTTTCCAGATAGAAGGCGCCATCGGCCTCGCGCTTCAGCACGCTGGAGAACAGGCAGACCAGCTCCTTGCGGGCGATCGGGCTGCCGCGGTAAAGCCACGTGCCGTCGCGTCGGATGAGGAAAGGCAGGTCACCGCATTCCACCGGGGCGCGACGGACACGCGGACGCGGTTGGTCGCAGGAGGTCCTGACAGGGGCGTTCGTCACGGGGGCGAGCGTCTCGCCGAAGGCCGCGGGAGTTGCTCCCACTGCCGGGTTGTGACCAAGGTTACCGGCAAGTTGCGCAGGAGAGCTGGCCTCGTTCACGTCTTTTCTCTCCATCCCTGGCGATCTTACGTCCGCGCTCGCGATATAGGTACCATCCCCCCGCCCGCGAAAGTGCCTATATGACGTGTCGGTTAGAATTGTCGGAGGTCGAGCCCGTATGTCGCTAGGTATGGCTGCCGCGCAACAAGGTGCGGCCAATTCGGGCGCGGTCACTCCGGGCGCGATCACTCCGGGGGCGATCACTGGGGGCTCGGTGGACGCCAGCACGATCCTGGCCGATGTCGAGGCGCTTGGCGCGCGCATCGGCCGGGTGCGTGCCGCGATCGAACGCGTGATCTTCGGTCAGGACGAGGTGGTCGATCAGACGCTGATCACCCTGCTGTCGGGCGGCCACGCGCTGCTGGTCGGGGTGCCCGGTCTCGGCAAGAGCCGCCTGGTGGAGACCCTGGGCATCGTGCTGGGGCTGGCGACCAAGCGAGTGCAGTTCACGCCCGATCTGATGCCGGCCGACATCATCGGCAGCGAGGTGCTGGACGAAGCCGAAGGCCGCCGCAGCTTCCGCTTCGTGCCCGGCCCGGTGTTCTGCCAGCTGCTGATGGCCGACGAGATCAACCGCGCCAGCCCGCGCACCCAGTCGGCGCTGCTGCAGGCGATGCAGGAGCAGCGCGTCGCCGTGGCCGGCGTGGAACACCTGCTGCCGCGCCCCTTCCACGTTCTGGCCACGCAGAACCCGATCGAGCAGGAGGGCACGTATCCGCTGCCGGAAGCCCAGCTCGATCGTTTCCTGCTCGAGATCGACGTGGGTTATCCGGCGCTGGACGCCGAACGGACCATGCTGCTGGCCACCACCATGGCCGCGGAGGCGCCGCCCGAGCAGGCGATGACCTCCGACGAGTTGCGCGCGGCGCAGGCGCTGATCCGCCGGGTGCCGGTCGGCGAGAAGGTGGTCGAGGCGATCCTTGGCCTGGTGCGCGGCGGCCGTCCCGAATCGTCGGACGACGAGACCGTGCGTCGCCACGTCGCCTGGGGTCCCGGTCCGCGTGCGGCGCAGGCACTGATGCTGGCGTCGCGTGCGCGCGCGCTGCTCGGCGGACGGCTGGCGCCCAGCATCGACGATGTGGTGGCGCTGGCCCGCCCGGTGCTGCGCCACCGCATGGCGCTGAACTTCTCGGCGCGCGCCGACGGCGTGGCGCTGTCCGACGTGATCGATCGCCTGGTGGAGCGCTTTGCCTAGCGCCATCGTCCAGGCCGCGGCTGACGCACGGCGGGCCGAGGCGCTTGGCGCTCGGCTGCCGCCGCTGCTGGTTGCCGCCGAGCGCGTGGCGGCCACCGTCGCGCAGGGCGTGCATGGCCGGCGCCGGGTCGGCCAGGGCGACAGCTTCTGGCAGTTCCGCCGCTTCGTGCCTGGCGATCCGATCGCGCGCATCGACTGGCGGCAGTCGGCGAAATCCGGCCGTCCGGTGCCCGATGGCTGGTTCATCCGCGAGACCGAATGGGAAGCCGCGCAGACCGTCTGTCTGTGGCGCGACACGTCGTCGTCCATGCGCTGGCGCTCGCGCGGCGCGCCGGTGGAAAAGCGCGAGCGGGCGGGATTGCTGCTGCTGGCGCTGGCCTCGCTGCTGCTGCGCGGCGGCGAGCGGGCCGCGATGATCGAGCCTGGCGCGCGGCCGATCTCCGGCCGTGCCGGGCTCGACCGGCTGGCTGTGGCGCTGGCGGGTTCGCCCGACGATGACGCCGGGCTGCCGCCGCGCGTGTCCCTGCCGCGGCATGCACGCGTGGTGCTGTTCGGCGATTTCCTGTCGCCGCTGGCGGAGATCCAGGCGACGATCGGCCGGCTGGCCGCCATTCCGGTCAGCGGCCATCTGCTGCAGGTGCTCGATCCTGCGGAGGCCGATCTTCCCTATAGCGGACGCATCCGCTTCCGCGGCCTGGAGCGCGAGGCCGATACTCTGATCCCGCGCGTGGAGGGCGTGCGCGCCGAATACGGGCGTCGGCTGAAGGCGCAGCAGGACGGGCTTGCGGCGATCTGTGCGGCGGCCGATTTCGGCTTCTCCATCCACCGCACCGACCATCCGCCCGAGGCCGCCCTGCTTGGCCTCTATCTTGCTTTGACCGCACGATGATGGCCGGAATCAGTCCGGCCATGACCACCGGGACAAGCCCGGTGGCAGGCTTTGAAGGCCGGGCGGTCGCCCGGGCGCATGCATGATCTTCGCCGCCCCTTGGGTGCTGCTGGCGCTGCCTGCGTTGCCATTGCTGTGGTGGCTGCTCCGGGTCACGCCGCCGGCGCCGCGCAGCGAGATCTTCCCGGCGATCCGCCTGCTGATGGGGCTGCATGCACGCGAGGAGACGCCGGCGCGCACGCCCTGGTGGCTGCTGGCGCTGCGCATGATCGCCGCGACCCTGGTGATCCTGGCCCTGGCGCGGCCGGTGCTGGATGCCGGCTCGACATTGCCTGGGTCCGGGCCGGTGCTGCTGGTGATGGACAATGGCTGGGCGTCGGCGGGCGATTGGCCGCGGCGAATGCAGGCCGCCAGCACCCTGCTGGACCGCGTCGAGCGCACCGGGCGGCAGGCGGCACTGCTCGCCACCGCGCGCGACGAGTTGGGATCCGCGCCCCAGGCCACGGCGCCGATGCCGGTCGCCGATCTGCGCGCGCGTCTGGCCGCGCTGCATCCCGAGCCCTGGCCGCCCGACCGCGCCACCGCCACCGCCGCGGTGCAGGCCTGGCATCGGCCCGGGGCCAACTCGGGGGAAGCATCGCCTATATTGGCGACGGGCTGACCCATGGCGGCGATTTTCCGCTGTTTGCCCAGGCCCTCGGCGATGTCGGACCGGTGACCGAGATGCGCTGGCCGACCGCCCCTGCCCGGCTGCTGCTGCCGCCGCAGAACGAGGCCGACGGCCTGGTCGCCCGCATGGCACAGGCGCCACAGCCGCTGGCGAGCCACGCCGCGGTGCTGGCGCAGAGCGGCGACGGGCGCACCCTGGCACGCGCCAGCATCGATCTGCCGGCAGGTGCTGCGACCGGCACTGGCGACGATCGCGCTGCCGCCCGAACTGCGCAACCGGCTGAACCGGCTGGTGCTCGAGGGCCCGCCCTCGGCCGCGTCGGTCGTGCTGCTCGACGAGCGCTGGCGCCGGCGCCCGGTAGGCCTGGTGGCGGGCGATGTCACGACCGCCGACACGCCGTTCGCCGGGCCGCTCTATTACCTGCGCCGCGCCCTGACGCCGTTCACCGAGGTTCGCGAAGCCGATCTGGCGACCTTGCTGCAACGCGAGATCTCCGTGCTGATCCTCGCGGACAAGCCGCTGCCGGCCGGACCCGAGCGCGAGGCCCTGACCCGTTGGGTGGAGCAGGGGGGCCTCCTGATCCGCTTCGCCGGCCCGCGCACCGCCGAGCAGCCGCTCGGTGAGACCGACCAGCTCATGCCGGTGAAGCTGCTCGGCGGCGATCGCCAGCTTGGCGGTGCGCTGTCCTGGTCGGAACCCGCCGGCGTGGCGCAGTTCCCCGCCGAGTTCGCCGTTCAACGGCCTGCCCGTCGCGGACGAGGTGAAGGTGAACCGGCAGGTTCTGGCCGAGCCGTCGGCTGACCTCGCGGCGCACACCTGGGCCGCCTTGGCCGACGGCACGCCGCTGGTGACCCAGGCGACCCGTGGCGCCGGACGGATCGTGCTGTTTCACGTCACGGCGAACGCCGACTGGTCCAACCTGTCGCTGTCCGGCCTGTTCGTCGACATGCTGCGCCGGCTGGTCGCCCTGTCGGCCGGCGTGGCGACGACCGCCGACAACGCATTCCTGGCGCCGGCCGAAACGCTGGACGGCTACGGCCTGCTGTCGCACGCCGCCGCAGGCCGCCACGGGTCTGCCGGCCAACGAGATCGCCCGCACCGTCGCCTCGCCGCGCCATCCGCCGGGGCTGTACGGTCCGGAGAACGGCAGGCGGGCGCTCAACCTGGGCGCCAACCAGCCGATGCCGGAGGCCGCCCCGGTGGTCCCGGGTGCCCGGGTGGAGGATCTCGGCACGACGATCCCGGAACGGGCACTGGGACCCTGGCTGCTCGCCGGTGCGATCGTGCTGCTGGCGCTCGATCTGCTCATCGCGCTCGGCCTGCGCGGGCTGCTGCGGCCGAGCCGGGTCGCGGCCGGGCTGCTGCTTGCCCTGCTTGCTGCGCCGGGCGCACAGGCATTGGAGAGCAATCCCAACCCGGCACTGGCGACGCGGCTCGGCTATATCGCGACCGGCGATGCGCAGTTGGACAGTATTGCGCGGGCCGGCCTGGAGGGTCTGTCGGAATACGTCAACCGGCGCACGGCGGCAGCACTCGTGGAACCCGACGCGGTCGAGCCCGGCACGACCGACCTCAGTTTCTATCCGTTGCTCTACTGGCCGGTCAGCGCCGATGCGCAGCCGCTCAGCCCGGTCCAGACCGGGGCCTTGAACGACTATATGAGCCGCGGCGGCATCATTCTGCTGGATACCCGCGATTCCGGCTCGGGCGCCGGCTTCGCCCCGGGCACCGAGTTCGGCGCTGCGGCGGGTCGCCCAGGGGCTGGTCATCCCGCCGCTGGCGCCGCTGACCACCGAGCACGTGCTCGCCCGCGCGTTCTACCTGCTGCAGGATTTTCCCGGGCGCTACACCGGCGAGCAGGTGTGGGTGCAGCGCGACCAGGACCGCGCGAACGACAGCGTCAGCCCGGTGATCATCGGCGGCAATGACTGGGCCTCGGCCTGGGCGGTGGACGACAGCGGGCGCAATCCTTATGCGGTGATCCCGGGCGGCTCGCGGCAACGGACGCTGGCCTATCGGTTCGGCGTGAACCTGGTGATGTACGCGCTGACTGGGAACTACAAAGGCGACCAGGTGCACGTGCCGGCGATCCTGCAGAGGCTGGGGCAGTGAGGCAGTTCGGGGCTTCGCCCCGGACTCCACCAGAGGCTCTGCCTCTGGACTCCGCCAAGGGCGGAGCCCTTGGAACCCGTTCCCTTAAAGTCCGGGATTCCAAAGGCTCCGCCTTTGGTGGGGGTCCCGGGGGCAACGCCCCCGGACGGGTTTCAGGGCAGAGCCCTGAGCGCTTCGGCTGGAGATCATCGTTGTGAACACTTAGATGCGCCCGGAAGAAGTCATCGCCGCGCTGCGCTTCGAACCGCTGCTGCCGCTCTGGCTGATCGTCGGGCTGGCGGCGCTCGCGCTGCTGGTCGTGGCGGTCGCTGCCGTGCGGCGGGCACGCGGCACGGTCTGGCGTCTCGCCGCATTCGCCGTGCTGCTGCTGTGGCTTGCCGGCCCGCGGCTGGTGCAGGAGACGCGCGACAACCTGCCCGATATCGGCCTGCTCGTGGTCGATCAGACGGCCTCGATGCAGGTCGGCGAGCGGGCGCGGCTGGCCGAGGCGGCGCGTGGGATCGTTACCCAGCAGGCGGCCAAGCTGCCGGACCTCGAGCTTCGCACCGTCACCGTGCCGGAGAGCGGCGATGCCGGCACAAGGCTGTTCGCGGCGATCGAGCGGGCGCTCGCCGACATCCCGCGGTCGCGCTACGCCGGAACGATCGCCATCACCGACGGCCAGGTGCACGACATTCCGGAAACCCAGCCCGGCGGCGCACCGCTCAATGTGCTGATCCCGGCAAAAGGCGAAGAATTCGACCGCCGCCTGCGGGTGATCGAGGCGCCGAGCTACGGCATCGTCGGCAAGACCGTCACGCTGCGCGTCGCGATCGAGGATCTCGGCGCGCCGCGCACGTCGCCGACGGCCAACCTGACGATCCGCCGCGACGGCGAGCCGCCGCGCGTCGAGAACGTCCCGGTCGGCGCCGAGCAGCGGATCGAGCTGCCGATCACCCGCGCGGGTCCCACCGTGGTGGAACTGTCGGCCAACACGCTGCCGGGCGAGGTCTCGACGATCAACAACCGCGCGGTCGTCGAGATCAACGGCGTGCGCGACCGGCTGCGCGTGCTGCTGATCTCCGGCGAGCCGCACTCCGGCGAGCGCACCTGGCGGCGGCTGCTGAAGGCGGACCCGTCGGTCGACCTGGTGCACTTCACCATCCTGCGCCCGCCGGAGAAGGACGACCTGACGCCGCTCAACGAGCTGGCGCTGATCGCATTTCCGGTGCGCGAGCTGTTCCTCGACAAGATCCACGAATTCGACCTGATCATCCTGGATCGTTTCCAGAATCGTGGCCTGCTGCCGCTGCCCTACATCGCCAACATCGCCGAGCATGTGCGCGACGGCGGCGCGCTGCTGCTGAGCGTGGGGCCGGAGTTCTCCGGCAGCTCCAGCCTGGCGGCGACGCCGATCGGGCAGGTGCTGCCCGGCATTCCGGTTTCCATCGGCGCCACGGTGGAAGGGCAGTTCCGCCCGCGCGTGACCGATCTCGGCCAGCGGCATCCGGTGACCGAGGGGCTCGCCGGGGCCAATCCGCCCGGCAATCCCGAACGGCAGCCCGACTGGGGATCCTGGTACCGGCGCATCCAGCCCGCGGACGTGCACGGCGAGGCCCTGCTGGGCACGGCCGACGACCAGCCTCTGCTGCTGCTGGACCATGTCGGCAAGGGTCGGGTCGCCCTGCTTTTGTCGGACCAGATCTGGCTGTGGTCGCGCGGCCACCAGGGCGGTGGCCCGCAGGCCGAACTGCTGCGCCGCGTCGCGCACTGGCTGATGCAGGAGCCTGAACTGGAGGAGAATGCGCTGACCGCGCGGGTCGCCGCGGGCCGCCTGACCATCGAGCGCCGCTCCACCGACCCGGCGCCGCCCGGACAGGTGACCGTCACCGATCCGGACGGCAAGGCGCAGACCTTGAGCCTGACCGAGACCAGGCCGGGCCGGGCGATTGCCAGCCTGCCCGCCGCCACGCCCGGCGTCTGGCAGGCGAACGACGGTGCGCGGACCGCCTATGCCGCGGCGGGTGCGGCCAATCCGCCGGAACTGGCGGATCTGCGCGCCACCGGGACCCTGCTGCGCAAGCTGGTCCGTCTCTCGGGTGGCGGCGTGCACTTCATCGGCACCGCTACCGACGGTGCGCCGCCCGACGTGCCCGACCTGCGCCGCACCGAGCCCGACCGGCCGGCCGCCGGCAGTTCCTGGATCGGCCTGGAGCGCCGGCACGATCACCTGGTCACCGGCATCGCCGCGCTGACCTTGCTGCCGGCGTGGATCGCTTTGCCGCTGATGCTCGGTCTGCTGATCCTCGCCTGGCGACGCGAGGGGACCTGACCACGCGGCGCGCGCCGTGCCATAGTCCGGGGTCCGATAGAAATCCGAGGGGAAGGAGCACGCACATGCAGGACCTGCTGCCACTGGCGGAGAAGTTGGGCGCCCGGCTGAAGGCGCGCGGCGAGACGATCGCGATTGCGGAATCCTCGACCGGCGGCCTGATCTCGGCGGCACTGCTGTCGGTCGCCGGCGCATCGGCGTATTTCCGCGGCGGCAGCGTGATCTACACGCAGTACGCGCGCTCCGGTTTCCTGGAGATCCCGAACCCGCTGCCGAACGGCATGCGCGCATCGTCCGAGCCGTACGCGGCGCTGCTAGCGACCACGGTGCGCGGCCGCCTCGGCGCGACCTGGGGGCTGAGCGAGACGGGCGCCACGGGGCCGACCGGCAACCGCTACGGCGACGCGGCCGGCCATACCTGCATCGGCCTCGAAGGCCCGCAATTCGTGCGCGCGATCACGCTGGAGACCGGCAGCGGCGACCGTGTGGCCAACATGCGCGCGTTCGCCAAGCGCGCGCTCGATCTGCTGGCGGAGGCGCTCGGCTGAGCGCTGCCGGCTGAACGCGAACCGACGGAGACCCGTTCTGGTCCTGTCCAGGCTCCAGCAGTTCGTGAAATTGGAATCCTCCGGCGGCATCGTGCTCTGCGCCGCCGCCGCGGTTGCCATCTTCATGGCGAACACCGGACTGGGCACGGTCTATACGCGCCTGCTGGACCTTCCGCTGGTGATCCAGGTCGGCGACTTCGCCATCGCCAAGCCGTTGCTGCTGTGGGTGAACGACGGGCTGATGGCGGTGTTCTTCATGACCGTCGGGCTCGAGATCAAGCGCGAGGTTCTCGAGGGCGCATTGTCCAACCTATCGCGTGCCGCCGTGCCGGTGCTTGCGGCGGTCGGGGGCATGGCGGGGCCGGTACTGGTCTATCTCGCCTGCGTCTGGGGCGACGCGGTGGCCTTGCACGGCTGGGCCATCCCGGCGGCGACCGACATCGCCTTTGCGCTCGGCGTGCTCGCGCTTCTGGGACCGCGCGCGCCACCGTCGCTCAAGATCTTTCTGCTGGCACTCGCGATCATCGACGACCTCGGTACCATCGTCATCATCGCGATCTTCTACACCGCGGACCTTTCCGCCATGGCGCTTGGGCTTGCCGCGGTCGGGACGGTCGCACTCGTCGTGCTCAATCGGTCGGGTGTGACGCGCCGGGCCGCCTACGTGCTGGTCGGCGTTTTCGTGTGGGTCTGCGTGCTGAAGTCCGGCATTCATGCGACCCTGGCCGGTGTCATCGTCGGCCTTGCCGTACCGATGCGCGCGGCAGGCGGCGAATCGCCTCTGCAAAGTCTGGAGCACGATCTGCATCCGTGGATCGCGTTTGGCGTGCTGCCGCTGTTTGCATTCGCCAATGCGGGCGTGCGGCTTACCGATATCGCTCCCGCCGACCTGCTGGACCCGATCCAGTTGGGAATCGCGTTGGGACTGGTTCTCGGCAAACAGGCCGGTGTGATGGGGACGATCTGGCTAGTGATCCGTCTCGGGCTGGGCGCACTTCCCGAAGGCACCAGCTGGCGTCAGGTCTATGGCATGGCGCTGCTGACCGGAGTCGGCTTCACGATGAGCCTGTTCGTCAGCACGCTTGCCTTTGCCGATGAGGGCTACGACGCCGACGTGCGCATTGCCGTGCTGGTTGGTTCCCTGGTTTCGGCGATCGCCGGCTATCTTGTGCTGCGCAGCGCGCCACCAGGGGTCACTGCGCCGCAACGTGTCGGTGATCGCCCAGCAATGTAGCGAGCGTCGGCTCCATCGCCTCGGCCATCAGCGCCTGGCCCTGTGCGCTGGGATGCAGGGACGGACGCGGCGGCGTCATCTTCGGATCGTAGAACAGATCGCGGTCCAGACGGCCGCCTTTCATGAACACGTGGCCGATGTCGAGAAACGTCACGTCGCCGCCGTGGCCGTACCGCGTGCTCAGCGCGCGGTTCACCGCGAGGGTTGTCTCGGTGACCCAGGCGGAGCGATCGCTCGGCAGAATGCCAAGCAGCACCAGTTTGGTGCGTGGCAGGCGCTGGCGCAGTTGCGCGATGATCGCATCGATGCCGGCGATCGTGTCCTCCGCCGACCAGTGCAGGCGGCCGAGATTGTTGGCGCCGATCAGGATCACCGCGACCTTCGGCGCAATGCCGGCGACCTCGCCGTTCTCGATGCGCCAGAGCAGGTGCGCCGTCGTGTCGCCGATGAAGCCGAGGTTGATGGCGTTGCGGTCGCCGTAGTAGCGCTGCCAAACGGGGGCAAAATCCTGCCACTCGGGCGGGCCGTGCTTTTCCCAGTCCTGCGTGATGGAATTGCCGAGGAACACCAGATCGATTTTCCCCCTGTGCAGTTCTTCCAGCTTCGCCTCGTGGCGAGCGCGCCACTGGGGCAGGTCCGTGCGCGAGAGCGGCGTCGCGGCGAGCACGGGGTGCGGTTGCTGGGCCGGGCCGGCGCCGCACAGCAGGAGCAGGACTGCTGCAAGGCAGAGGTGCACCTTCACAGTCATGGCCGGCACAGTCATGACCGGGCCGTCACGCAATCCCTGCGACGGCCAGCACCGTGGCCAGGCCCGCCGCCATTCCACGGATCGACGGGTCGGGCGCCACGTCGATCCATTCCTCCAGCGAATGCGCGCGCCCGCCGGTGCCGCCGGAGCCGATCTTGATCGCGGGAATGCCGAGGCTCATCGGGATGTTCGCGTCGGTCGAGGAGAACTCGAACCCCGGCCGGAAGCCGTGCGCGCTGATCGCCGCATGCGCCAGGCGCACGAGGTCGCATTCAACGTCGGTGCTGCCGGCGGGCCGGTCGCCGATCTTCGTGATCTCGGCTGCGACCGGTCCATTCCGCGTCGAGCGCGCTGCATTCTCCGCAGCGACCGACCTGTCGACGAGATTGAGGAACGTCGCCTCCAACCGCGCCAGTTCGTCAGGGGATTCGGACCGAAGGTCGAACTCCGTCCATACGCTGTTGGGGATCGAGTTGATCGACGTGCCGCCGCCGGTGACGCTCGCGCTGTAGGTGGTCTTGGGACTTGCCGGCACCTCGATGCGGCCAAGCCGGGCGATGGCATCCGCCATGGCAAACATCGGGTTCACCAGCCCGAAGGCACCGTAGCTGTGGCCGCCGGGACCCATGAACGTAACGCGGTAGCGCTTCGAGCCGACACCGCCGACGGCAATGCGCTCCATGTCCGGGCTGTCCACGGTGATGAAGGCGCTGATGCGGTCCTTGTATGGGCCCTTCTGGAACAGATGCCGCATGCCGCGCAGGTCGCCGGGCCCTTCCTCGCCGACATCGGCAACGAACAGCAGGTCGGCGCGCGTGCGCACACCGGCGGCGTCCATCGCGCGCAGCCAGGCGAGCAGCACCGCGAGCGAGCGCGTATCGTCGCCGACACCCGGTGCGTACAGCCGCGTGCCCTCGCGACGGACCGTGAGGTCGGTGCCGGGCGGAAACACCGTGTCGAGATGCGCCGCGATGCAGATCAGCGGACCATTCCCCGCCCCGGGACGCAGCCCGGTCACATTGCCCTCGGTATCGATCTCCAGGTTCCTCAGGCCATGCGCCTCGGCCATCGCCAGGAACGCGTCCGCGCGCGCCGCTTCCTGGAATGACGGTGCAGGCACCTGGGTCAGCGCGACGATGTCGTCCACCGTGCGGTCATGCTCGGCTGCGAGAGTGGCAACTGCGGCGCGATAGGCCGCGCTTGCCATGATGTCACGGATGATCGATTCGGCATGGCTGGACATGAACACCCGGTCCCTGCTGGCGGCCTGCGGTATTGGACGAGGTCCGGCGTTTGGGCAAGATGGGCCGGCGCAAGGGAGAATGCCGCATGGATCCGACCGCGCGACTGCAGCAGACGCTGCCGCCGTTTCCGCGCTGGCTGGGCATCACCGTGACATCGGCCAGTGCGGATCGGGTGACCGCCGAACTCACGGTGCGCGAGGAGTTGTGCACCGCCGGCGAGATCATCCACGGCGGCGCGATCATGGCCTTCGCCGACACGATCGGTGCGCTCGGCACGGTCATGAACCTGCGTGAGGGACAGGGCACGACCACCTTGGAGAGCAAGACGAACTTCTTCTCCCCGGGTCCGGTGGGCACACGGCTGACCGCGGAGGCCACGCCGCTGCATCGCGGCCGGCGCACGCAGGTCTGGGAGACGCGGCTGACCAACCAGGACGGGCGTTTGGTGGCGAAGGTGACGCAGACCCAGATGGTATTGTGACCAATTGGCCATGCCGCCGAATGTAATGGACAGCCAACCTTGGGTTGTCCTACGTGGCTGCCTTGTACGTCAGTCGAGAAGGAGTTGGGCCATGCTGAAGTCAGGACTGATTGCCTCGGTTTGCGCATTGGGGCTGCTTGCCGCGCCGGTCATGGCGGCCGGGACCGGCGTGACATCGCCCGGCGCCTCGGCGAGGCCGGGCACGACGCATCACAAGGCGACGCATGTGTCGACCGGGACTGGTCATGGGACACATTCGGCGCACTCGGGTGGAAGAAGTTCGCAGGACAGCATGGCCGACCAGTTGAACGGCCAGAGCCTGCAGGCGGCGATGCAGGGCCGTCCGTTCAGCGCCGGCGGCGCTGGCATCGGTGGCTCGGCGCAGCCGACGCCCACCCCCCGGCCGTAACGGGGCGACGGCGCGACAAGGCGAGGTTCGCGCCGGCAGGCGGTGAAGGATCCGGCATGTTCAGGCTCGATCGTTCGTGCCGGACCAACTGCGGCAGCAGAAGTCGAGCGGTATGCGCTGCATTGCACAGACTGCTTCGCCACGGATCACGCCATCATGCCGGCAGCGCGACGACAGGCAGTCCTGCGACCAGAGGCGGACGCGTCAGCGGTCGGCACACGTTCGCGTGAATTGGGTAAGGTGATGGGCGTTCCATGCGACGGCACGCGCGCGGTCGGATATACGCCCGGCGATGTGACCTGACGAAGTGACGGATGGATGTAGTTTCGCAAATTGTTCCTGGCGGCCTGCGCGACCGCGGCCGTAGCCACGGCCGCAATATTCTGGTGCTCGACTTCGATCTGTATCGCTTCGTCGGCGGCGGGCAGTCGGTCTACCAGCGGCTGATCGCATTGCGGCCAGATGACACTTTCTATTACTTCCGGCGGCTGGAGACGGCGGACGCGCCGAGGCCTGCCAATGTCATTGCTATTCCGTATCGAATGACCTATTGGATCCGCGCCGGATGCATCTGCCGGATGGGCTGACGCATTTCATCTGGGCCGTATCTCGAATGCCGGAACATGGCGGCAGCGGCGCGCGAGGCAGCTCGGCGCAGGCTTCGACTTCGATGTCGCTGATGCACCCGATTACAATCAGTTGGGACTCTTCATACGTCCGGCGCTGCAGGCCGAGGGGCTGCGTGTATCGACGGTCGCAGTGGCAATGCACGGCACGCTGTCGTCCGCTTTCCGTGCCGGATGGCCAACCGGGCAAGTGGATGACCCGATGCTGGCAGAGATGCAGGACCGGGAGCATCTGCAGTTTCGCGCCGCGGATGCGCGCTATGCGATCAGCGCGACTATGCGGCGCAGTGGGGCCGGTATGCGCCGCTCGACGGTGAACCTGCTCGATCCGCTCTGCATCGTGGATCGTGCGGATCCGATATTGCCGGCGCGGAGCAGCGAGCCGGCGGACCTTGCCTTCATCGGCCGGCGCGAAAGGTGGAAGGGACCCGATCTGTTCCTCGATGCCGCATGGTGGATCGATCCGTTCGCTGTATCGACGCCTGTTGTTGATCGGACCCGATGGACCGAACCACCTCGGCACGGGTTCCGACGCGATCCTGGCGGAGATGGCGCGACAGCGGGATCTGCAGCCGGACA
The DNA here is from genome assembly GCA_963739725.1 of uncultured Alphaproteobacteria bacterium. Classification (GTDB taxonomy): domain Bacteria; phylum Pseudomonadota; class Alphaproteobacteria; order Acetobacterales; family Acetobacteraceae; genus JAMXLO01. The sequence goes on from CAVUBS010000033.1 coordinate 77,964, forward strand.
TGGCCGGCACCTGGACGCGCGACGAGGTGAACGAGCTGTTCGCCGCGCGCACGTTGTTGTTGTTGCCGTCCCGTCAGGACACCTTCAATCTGGTTGCACTGGAAGCGATCCGGCATGGCTGTCCGGTGCTGATTTCCAACCGCGCCGGCGTTGCGCAATGGCTGCGGGCCAATTTGCCGGAGCTGGACTGGCTTATCACCGACATCGATTGCAGCCGCAGTGCGGCCGGTCGTGCGGAATTGATCCTGCGGGATTACGACGTCTGTCGTGAGAAGCTGGTCGCTCGCCCTGCAGCGCCGACGGCTCAGGCCGGACGCAGCAACCGTTGACGCGGTGTATTCGCCAAGTGCGCGGCAGGATGCGGCGGCACAGCAGACAGCGATGGACCTTGCCGCACGCTTCGCGCCGCTGCTGCGGATTGCGGTGGACATCGGAACCAGAACCGAGCCTGCTGCGGTCGGCGGTGATCGCCAAGCAGCGCCTCGGGAATGCCGGTGCACATGCGCGCTGAACACGGTGCGCCGCAAGATCGGCCGAGCAGCGTATCAAGGGGGCGATCCGCGAATTCACCGGGCATACGCCCGAGATCTTCGGTCAGATCAATCGTACCCGCGGTCTGCCGGGTTTCCATGCATGGATGCGGCACGGCGACGAAGCGACACGATCAGGAGGTTCTGGACAAGATTGCCCGCCTGTCCCGCGAGATTCCAAATCGACGGATCGATCGGGTTCCACTGTTCCGCGAACTGGCCCGGCTGGAACGCCGCGCCGGACGCGACATCGTCGCTGCGACCTATGCCCTGCGACGTGATGCGCTGGCTGGGACGCGATGTGTTTGGCGATCTCCCCTTGTGGCCGCAACGCTGGAGGCCGCGGGTTTTGCACATGAGGCCACGACGGCGCGTGCCATGTTCGGCGGCGGACCGGATACGTTCGACCGCTGTCTGCGACCTGATGCACGATGCGGTGGAACGCAACCGGCATAACCCCGACCGGCCGCTCGCGGTGGTGGACGATCGGCGCGGCGGCAGCGCGCCACGCGTATCCGTCATCGTCTCGCTCTACGACGCGGCGACCAAGCTGGGCACGCTTCTGACCGATGCTGAACCAGCAGAGTCTCGCGCGGCGCGGCGAGCTGGAAGTGATCCTGGTCGACAGCAACTCGCCGGCAGACGAACGGGGAGCCTTCGCCGCGTTCGCCGCTGACAACAGCCTGCCGATCGTCTATGCGCGGTCGCACGAGCGGGAGACGATCCAGGCCGCGTGGAATCGCGGCATCCAGTTGTCGCGCGCGCCCTATCTGGCATTTCTCGGCGCCGACGAAGGACTGCATCCCGATGCATTGCGCCGCCTGGCGGCAGTGCTGGATGCCGACCCCGGCGTCGATTGGGCCATGGCCGACAGCCTGGTGACGAGCGTCGATCGCGACGGCGTGTTCGACGCCGATGTCATGCCGTACGACCGGCGAGGCTATCGGCAGGACCTGGTGTATCTGGAGACCTGCTACCTGTCGTGGGTTGGCGGCCTGTATCGGCGATCGATCCACGACCGCTTCGGCTGGTACGACGAGAGCTTTCGCGCGGCGGGGGACACCGAGTTCAAGAACCGGATCATGCCGCACATCCGGTCCGTTCGTGTCCCCGGAATGCTCGGCGTGTTCAACAACTATCCGGAGGAGCGCACCACCCAGAGTCCGCGCGCGGAGATCGAGGATCTGCGCTCCTGGTATCTGTGGCGGACGACCGCCGGCATGCACTACGCGTTTGCCAACCGGCCGGCGGAGGACGCGGCGCGGCTGTTCGTCGATGCGTTGAGTTATCGGAAGTCGTTCTGTGGCCATGTGAGCACCGACTTCGACCTTGCTGCCGCGGTTGCGGAGCATCTTGCCGGTCGTCCGGATGCGGCTGCGTGGGCTGCGACGGCACTGACGCGAGGCGCGGGCGGTCTTGTCGTTGGTCCGTGGCATTGATCTTGTGCCGGAGGACTTGCCGCGCGGGCCGCGCGGTGTACTGACCGCGCTGTGGGTGCACCGGCAGCTTACGGCGATGCGGCGGCTCGCTATCAAGCATCGTTCGCTCTTTGCCATGCCACAGACGCCCCACTATGAGGTCTTCAACGACAACCGCTACGAGCAGCACTGGTATTCGTGGAGCGACCGCTGAGGGTGGATGGTAGAGCTGCGATCGGCGATGAAGCAAAAGTTGATTTCCCTGATTCGCCGAACCGCCGGCATCGAAAACCCGCGGCATAATGTGCCGGCCGAGGAGGAGCGAGCGGCGCATTCTGATGACGCCGCCAGCTTCCCATTGCCTGATTGGTGGGAACGGAGTTTCTGGGAGCCGACGGTGGCGCTTGCCATTCGTGACCATTGCCGGCCCGGCGACGTCGTTTTCGACGTAGGAGCCAATGCGGGTGCATTGTCGATGTTGATGTCGCGTCTGGTGGGGCCACGCGGCATCGTCTGTGCATTCGAGGCAAGTCCACGCATCATCGGCAAGACCCACTACAACTTGGTGAAATCTGGTTGCAACAACGTTACCTTGTTTCACAAGGCCGTTTGGCACACGTCCGGGGCTCAGGTGAACATCGCCGCAGGTTCGCACCTTAACGACAGGATCGAGGAAGCGGCGACTGGCATGATGGTACGGACGGTGGCATTGGATGATTTTGCTGATGCGGGAGCCTTTCGCCCCTCCTTCATCAAAATGGATATCGAAGGGGCCGAATTTGATGCGCTGTGTGGCATGGCGCGTCTTCTGCGCGAGGTACGGCCGATGCTGGTTCTGGAGCAGTCACCGGAGGATATGCGCTGCCACGCACTGCTCACCGCGGCTGGTTACCTCGCGGTGGACCTGGCGAGTTATCGCCGCATCCGCACCAAGGCGGATTTCGGCGCAACCGTCAGCGTTGCGAACGTCTTATTTGGTGCGCAGGAGATGGCATCCGACAATCCTTACTTCGACGAAGCCTCGCCGGAGACGGTCGCGACATTAAGCGCCGATCGGTTCACCATCGCGTCCAACGGCGACGTCAGCATGGCCGAACCGCTGGAACTGCCGCCCGGTCGCTACATCGTGCGTACGTGCTTCGTGGCCGATGGAACCGAGAATGAGATCTTCGCTGGTGTGGAGGCGGATGGCGAACCGATCCTGCGCTACCACACATACACGCGTTTTATGGCCGGATCGTATGCCGACTGGCCGGTGCAACTCGACCACTCGGCGCGGATCAACCTGTATCTGCGATTCGTGCGCGGGACGGATCCGGGATTGCGTTGGAATGGCGCACAGGTGCTTCGTGTGCCCGCGTTCGATAAGCGGTCGCAGCCCGTAATCGAGTAAATCATTAAAATATAGTGACATTACGCATGGATAGAAATCATTCCCCAATGGCACATGCTAAGTGCGTTGCCGAGCGAGTAGCAAAGGAATACGCCAGCGCCGCCAAGCGGAAACGACCACCGCGCCGGCCTCGATCGATCTAAGTTCCAGTAGTTGGTAGACGGCCTCGGTGGTCGGCACGAGTACAACAAGTGTAACCACCACCTGGACTACGGCGTACGTCCACGCATTCTCTGCCCACGCGGCATGTATGGCCACAATCAACACCCAGGCGACCACCATCGCCGGGAAATGTAGCAGATAGATCGTATAGCTTCTCTCCCCAACTAAGAACAACAGCTTGTTGACTGCGCGCGGCAACGCGCGCGCTACATTACCGCCGACCGCAAGCATAACGAGAGCTAGGTAGCACGGCGCCGCGAGCAACATACCGATGCCGTTGAGATAATCGGGACCTGGAGCTGTGGCGGCGAGAGGCGACGGGCAGAGAGCCAGTATGGCGATCGGAATCAGCAGGCACCCGATAGCCAGGGCTCGCCCATATCGCATGGTCTTACCAATTGCTGACTCTGGCACGTAAGCCAGCAGTACGCCGATGGCCATGTAATCGAACTTCCAACTGAGCAGATACATGCCATGATCCGGGCGCGCACCCAGTGTCAGGAGAAGCCGAGAATAGGCGCAAGCTGCATATGTCACCGCAGCACAAATAACAACGGCGTATCCAGTTACCCGTGGCGAGGCTCGCAATGCCAGGGCGACAACCGTGATAGCGGCGGCAACTGCGTAGAACTGGAACTCGACAGACAGGCTCCACATCGCGCCATTCATGTAGTACGGTAAGCCGACATCATTGATCAGGTAGCCGCCCAGAATCGCAGCCGCTTGCTCGGTGAAGCGGGACAATGGCACGCAGAAGAAGTCTACTGCGAAAGGTGGCCAGCCCGATAATCTGATACTCGCATTGACGATGCCACTGAATGCGAGAAATGCAAGAATCGGTGGATAAAGGCGGAAGCCTCGCCTGATGAGGAAGCTGCCCGGCTCATAGTTGCCTCTGATCAGCGAACGGGTCACAACGAATCCGCTGATGACGAAGAAGAGCTCGACACCGGCGTAGAATGGGTTTGTCAAGCGAATCGGCAGAGCTGAGAGCAGCGTTGCCGAAAAGCTAAGATGGCAAGTAAGGACCATCGTAATCGCGATGCCGCGCAGGATCTGGATGTCGTCGATTTTATGGGCTGCCCGCGATGACTGGGCGGTGTCCGCATGTCTCACCATTTCGATTCCCTACGGCCCGAGATGCAGGTTAGCACGGGCGGCGCCGGCGATAGCGAGAGGCTCCTGTCCCGAGAATAATGACCGGGCGCACCGCCGGCCGTTCAGGCAAGGGGAGTGACATAGGAGGACATGGCCGCGCCTCTCGAACTGGTAGCCATCCTCGCCAAGAAGAGCGACCGGACCGATTGTTCCGTTGTTTCTTCCGCGTCGCCAAACGGCTCGGGATGAATATCGATTGCCAACCACGGGCGGAGCACAGCAATTAGCCGTCGTGCGCCACGCAGGACCTGCGCCTCAAATCCTTCGACATCGATCTTGATCACCACAGGCTTGCGCTCACAGGACTGCAAGGCATCCTCGTCCAGGGTCACAACCGGCACAAGGAGGGTCCTGTGCGGCAGGTCGGACGTGACTTTGCCGATCAGGGTCGATGCCTCAGGAAGATATGGAATTTGCCCGGTCTCGTCGGGAAGAAACTCCCTGAATTCGGCAGAACCTGCAACGTCCGACACAGCACAAGGACGTACCGCAACCTCAAAAATCCCGTTCCGCTCGAGAGTGGCGAGCAGAAGACGCCGCGCCGCCTCCGCGGGCTCGTAGCAAATGATCCGAACCGCATTGCCGAACCGAGACGCGATCGGCAAGGTCATGGCACCCGTCGAAGCGCCGACGTCGAGGAATGTGCCGCCGTTTGTCAGGTGTTGCATCATCCATTTCAGATGAGCCGTCTCAACCGCTAGATAGACTTTCTCCTCGGCTTCGACATGGATGCAATGAAACATTGTCAGGAGCGTGTTGCGCGGAAGCCAGAGCAGCGCATCGTTCAGTTCAAGTCGCAGCCAGGTGTCAGGAGCGCAGGCATCCAGAAAGTGGCGGAACAGGCCTGCCAGGTTCATCGCGGAAGCGCTCAACGCCGCCTCGGCCGTCTGCTGGCCGGAGATTGCAAGGTCCCTGCTCGTCAATGCGGCATCGCGAGCGTCAACGAGACTGCGCAGCTGCGGAATTGTCAGTGCTGCTCGGCGGATCATCCGTGAATCATCGAGCCTCAACCAACGGTTTGTCTGCAGGATTTACTCGGTCGATCTGGCAAAGGATCATTGACCCGCACACTGCTTCGCAAGTCGGTCAGGATTCAATCGTGGACAACTATCCGCCGCCGCGTCAGGAACACTCCAGCAGCTTCAGATAGGCGCGATAGGCAATGCGATAATCGTACTGCGCCGCAAAACGCCGTGCCGACGCCCCGATCCGCATCCTGCGGATATCTTCGGCAAGCAGCCGCACGATGCACTCCGGATAGCGGTCCAGATCATCCTCGACAACCGCCTCAATCCCCGATGTCACCTCCAGCCCCCGAAATGCCGCAGCCGTGCCGAGCACCACCTTTCCACCAGCCATCGCCTCGATCGTTTTCAGCGACGTGCCGGTGCCGTACGGCAGCGGGATCAGCACCAGATCGGCCAGTGCGTACAAGGCCATCAGCAGTGCATCGTCGATGCGCCCGAGCGCCACGAAGTTCCCGTCACGCTCCGCCGGCGCGCAACCGCCCGCAACCACAAAGCTGATGTCGGCGCCCTCAGCCATCGCGCGCATCCGCCGCGCCAGGTCGCGGATCCGCGCCGCCGCGATCACATTCGGCTCATGCAGGCTGCCGACAAACAGACAGATGCGGCGCCCCGGGACTTGCACGCCAAACTGCTCGGCGACAACGCGCCGTGGCTCCGACAGGCGATCCAGATCGAACATGCGGCTGTCGGCCGGATTGGGCGCCAGCTCCGCCCGCAGCCCGGCCGCGCACAGCGTTGCCTGATCGTTCGCCGAGACGGCAACCAGCCGATCGGCCAATCCAAACGCCCTGCGCTCGAATTGCCATGCCAGTTTCTGCATCGCCGGAGCATCGGAGATCTGCGTCGCCATGATGTCATGCACCGTCAGCACGACGCGCTTGCCCTCCTTGCGCGCGATCGGCGCAACCACGCTCATCCAGAACGGATATTCCAGCAGAACGACATCGGCCCATCGCACCAAACGGTGAATTCTGCGACGGAACCGACCAATGAAGCGCAGGCGGATGAACTGCCAGATGATCCAGTCGTGCCGCGCGCCTTTGCCGCGCGAGACGACAAACGCGGCAAACCGCAGCAGGGCCCTGGCAAGAACCGCGGCGGGCGGCACCCGGCCCAGTGCGCTCACCCGACAGCCGGGCATCACCGCCGGCGGACGTCGGCCGCTCTGCAATACGCGAATGCTGGCACCCCTTGGCGCGAGGAAATCGACCAGCAGATTGCAGCGCCGACTGGCGCCGCCCTGCTTCTCGACGAAGTCCTCCCATGGATACAGCAGCGCAATTCGCCGCGGCGCGTCGGCCGCATGCAGGGATCCCGGTGAGATGATCGCCTGAACCAGCGCCAACGGATTATGCTGCGCCAACCACCGCCCGCGGTTGCCGCGCGCCCTCTCGGACAGCCGGACCAGATCCGTCGCGGCCTGCCGAATCGCGCCCGCCAGAACCGCCGGATTGTGATCGTCGCACAGCACGCCGGCGCCATGCATCGCGAGTTGGTCGCTCATCCAGCTGTCGCGCGTGGCGATCACCGGCTTGCCGGCAGCGAGTGCCTCCATGAACACGCCGGAGGTGCGCGCGGTGTAGATCGATCGCCAGTACGGCAACAGCACGACATCGGTTTGCTGCAATTGCCGGTAATAGGTCTGGGAGTCGAGCGTCTCCGTCAGCAATTCGCAATGGGGCAGGCGCTCCGCCTGAAAGGTTGCGATTGCTGCCGCGACTTCCGGCGTGGTGTCATTGCATTGCAGCACGAAGTCGAAGGCATCGTTGAACCCGTCGCGATGCAGAATGCGGATTGCGTCGAGTATCTCGTAAATGCCCTTCTCGTCGCGGGCGCTGCCGAGGCTGACGAATCGGCACGGCCGCGCCGGATCGGACGGCCACGCAAAGTCGCTCGCGTCGGGCGGCACATGCGGGATAGGCAGCACCTCGATGGGCAGTGTGGTAAGCTCCTCGAGCAGATCGCGAAGCCGTTCGCTGTCGGTGGCAAGACGCACGCCAAATCGCTCGGCGATGCGTTCCAAAAGACGGAACGAACAGGCCGCCACCGCTGAACGATAGAAATCCGGCTGGTAGCGCAGCAGGTAAACGTATGTGAGCGACCGTTTCCGCCCGAGCAGCATCGGCAGCAGTGCAAGCCCAAGTATCTGCCGGTCGATGAAGCTGTGCACGAACACGATGGAGCGTGGCGGCAGCCGCCGTGCGCTGGCAATCAAGGTCCAAAGGAACAGAAAATTCGCGGGCAATTTAGCCAGCGTCCGGCCAAGCCATGTCGCATGGCGACGCTTGCCCCACATGTCCTCCGCAAAAACGGGCTCCACGCCGACCTGTTCGGTGATCTCGCGCTCGACCTGCCTATGGGCAAGGATCAGCGGCACATAGCCGCTCTGGCTCGCGGCATGCGCCACGGCCGCATCGTACGCGAAGTAATGCCCGGCAAGGTTCTTCAGTGTCGGATCGACGATGCAGAACGTCGGTCCTTCCGTGCCAGCCGCCTTCTGCGTCATGCGTCCTTCTCACCGACCCGACATGGCAAGTCAACGCGCCGGGTCAACGCGGTGGACTCGCTCCGTCGTGCCAGCATAGCATTCCGCCAGAAGTCAAGCTCCGGGGAACCAGCCATGAAAGCAGCCGTTTTCCACGAACCGCATCAGCCGCTCACGATCGAGGACGTGGAGCACGCGCCGCTCAAGCGGCGGGAGGTGCTGGTGCGGACCGCCTTCGCCGGGCTCTGTCACTCGGATCTGCATTTCATGGAGGGCCTGTATCCGTTCCCCACCCCGTGCGTGCTCGGCCACGAGGCGGCCGGCGTGATCGAGGCGGTCGGCGACGACGTCACCTACGTCAAGCCGGGCGACCACGTAATCACCTGCCTGTCCGTATTCTGCGGCGAATGCGCGCAATGCATGACCGGCCATCCAAATCTGTGCGAGAACACCGAGGTGAAGCTGCTGCCCGGTGCGGCGCGACGGCTCACCTGGAAAGGCGCGGTGCTCAACCAGGCGATGAACCTGTCCGCCTTCGCCGAGAAGATGCTGGTGCACGAACACGCAGTGGTGAAGGTGCGCGACGACGTGCCGCTGGATCGCTGTGCGCTGGTCGGCTGCGGCGTGATGACCGGCGTGGGCGCCGTGTTCCATGCGGCGAAAGTGGAACCTGGCGCCACCGTGGCCGTGATCGGCTGCGGCGGCATCGGGCTGTCCGCGGTCAACGGCGCGGCGATGGCGGGCGCCTCGCGCATCATCGCGATCGACACTGTGGCGATGAAGCTCGATGTGGCGAAGCAGATGGGCGCCACCGACACGATCAATGCGTCGAACGCCGACCCGGTCGAGATGGTGAAGGAGATGACCGGCGGTGGCGTGCCATATTCGTTCGAGGCGATCGGCACCAAGACCACCGCGGAGCAGTCGTTCCAGATGCTGCGACCGGGCGGCACCGCGACGATCATCGGCATGATCCCGCTCGGCACCAAGATCGAGCTGCACGGCGCGGACTTCCTGCGCGACCGCAAGATCCAGGGCACCTCGATGGGCGGCAACCGCTTCCGCGTCGACATGCCGCGGCTGCTGGAACTCTACGTGCAGGGCAAGCTGAAGCTCGATCACATGATCTCCGGGCATATCAAACTCGCGCAGATCAACGAAGGCTTCGCGGAGATGAAGTCCGGAACGATGGTGCGAAAACTGATCGACTTCTCGGCGGGCTGACGCCCACTCCGCTGCCCACTCTCGCAGTGGGCACGATTGTGGTTGACGTGCAGGCCGGTGGCGCCGCTCACTGAGCGGCAAGCGACACCGGGAGGTCGTCCCTTGAGCGAAACGCTCCTGCGCGACATCGCCGAATTCTGCCGCCGCGCCCGCATGGCGGAATCCACGTTCGGGCGGCTGGCGGTCAACGACGGCAAGCTGGTCGGCCGGCTGCGCCTCGGCGGGCGCGTCACCGGCGACACGGTGAACCGCGTGCGCGCGTTCATCGACGGCGAACGCGCCGGCACGTTGAATGGCCAGCCTGCCCCGCTGCCCGCTCCGGCAGACGCCGCCGCCGGCACCACGCACAACTTCCGCTTCTACGACAACCGTCAGAAATACCTGCTGTTCGTCACCACCTGCAGCGAGAAGTGGGTCGTCGCCCAACGGGTCGGCATGGAACTCGCCAACATCCACCCACGCCCACCGGCACTGCGCCTGTTCGACGCCGGCATGGGCGACGGCACGGTCCTTACGCGCACGATGCGCGCCATGCACCACCGCTTTCCCGACGATGCCGTTCTATATCGTGGGCAAGGAGATCAGCCTCGAGGACGTGCGCCTCGTGCTCGAGAAGATGCCGGACCGGCTGTTCGAGCACCCCGCGACGGTACTGGTCATGACCAACATGTACTACGCCGAGGCGCCGTGGCTGAAGCCGAACTCGGTCACCGCCGCCACCAGCCTCGTCTGGCACGAACTCTCCCTGACCGGCAACACCGCGCACGACTTCGAGGCGCAGATCACCGACCTCGGCCCGTTCCTGACGGAACACTGGCGTGCCCGCATGGGCCGCACCACCGGCAACCCGGTGTACGAAAAGCCCGTCGTGCTGGTGATCTATCGCGAGGACCACCGGTTCCTGCTCGACCAGGTGCGCCCGCGCCGCGGCTTCACCGAGGCCGAGTACGATCTGATCATCGCCTCGCAGCCCTATCGCGCCCGCGCCCCGATCGAGTTCAAGGCACGCCGCGTGGTCGCTCCGCTGGCGCGCGCACTCGCACCGGGCGGGCGGCTGATCGCCATCCACTCGCATGGCAACGATCCGGGTCTGGAGATCATTCAGCGCATCTGGCCAGGGGAAAACCCGTTCACCACCGACCGCCACGCGTTGTTGCGTGCAACCAAGGCGGAACTCGGCAGCGCCGGACGCGACCTCAATTTCGGCGCCTACGCCGATGCGCGTTCGCTGTTCCGCTACGACATGCACACGCTGCCGAGCGAGATCAGCGAGACGATCGGCACCTCCACGCTGTTCGCCGCCTGGAACGCGGCGATCTACGTCGCGCAGATCGAGGACCAGCGCCTGTCCGAAGCGATCAGCAGCGGCGCCTATCTGGACGCGACCAAGGCGGTGCTGCGCGAGCACGGCGGTCTGTGGTTCTGGGACGAGTCCTTCGTGATCTCGCGCAAGCGGGATTCCGGCTGATGGACGCAGCCACGATGCCCGCCGGCGCAACGCCGACGCTTGGCGGCGCTGATCGGCGGATGCTCCATCGAACTGTCGCCGCGCGACGAGTTCGCCGGCGACGCCCTGCGAAAATTGCTTGACCCGGGCAGGACCGTCTTCGTCAACCATCCGCCAAGCGTGACGCATCATGACATCGTTGCCGCCTGCGTCAGGCTGCACCGCGCCGGGTTTGTCCCCGTGCCCCACGTCGCCGCGCGCAGGCTGGCGAGCTACACGCAGGCCGGCGATTTCCTGCATCGCGCGGTGGACGAGGCTTGTGTCGAATCCGCCCTGATCATCGGTGGCGACGACAGCCCGGTCGGTCCGTTCCGCGCGAGCCTCGACCTGCTGGCGACCGGGGTGGTCGAACGCCACGGCATCAAAAGCGTCGCATTTGCCGGCTATCCCGAAGGCCATCCCGCGATCGACTCGCACACGCTGGATGCAGCGTTGCAGGCGAAAGTGGCGCTCGCGCGTCAGCGTGGCCTCGATGTATCGCTGGTGACCCAGTTCGGCTTCGAGGCGGGTCCGATCCTGCAATGGGTGGCTGCGCTGCGCGCGCAGGGCATCGCGTGTCCCGTCCGCATCGGCGTGGCCGGTCCCGCGCGTGTCGCGACTCTGGCAAAATTCGCCATACGCTGCGGGATCGGCGCGTCGTTGCGTGCGCTGGCCCGCGGGCACACCGCGTTCGCGCGCATTCTGACGGAGGCCGGCCCCGATGCGCTGATTGCTGAACTGGCCGCGGGCGAAGCTGCGGATGCTCCGATCGAGGGCCTGCACGTCTTCACCTTCGGCGGTGTGCGCCGCACGGTGGAGTGGATCCGCGCGGCAAGGGATGCGGCCTGAACGCCGAGGCGTTATAAATCAACCCCGGCCAACCAGGAGGAGGAACGTCATGGCAGCCAGCAAGGAGCCGCCGTTTCGAGCCGATCATGTCGGCAGCCTGCTGCGCCCCGCCGACGTCCGCCAGGCGCGCGAGGATCATCAGGCCGGCCTGATCACGGCCCAGCAACTGCGGGCGATCGAAGATGCCGCAGTCCGCCGCCTGGTGAAGCTGCAGGAGGAGGTTGGGCTGCAAGGCGTCACCGACGGCGAGATCCGTCGGACTTCCTGGCATATGGATTTCTTCTACCAGATCGCCGGCGTCGCCAAGCTGCCGGAAAAGGTGCGCGTGCCCTTCCATCGCGGCGAGGAAGACCTGGAATTCACCGCCGATGCCGTCGGGATAAACGAGAAGGTCCGGCTGACCAGGACGATCTTCGGCGAGGACTTTGGTTTCCTCAAATCCGTCGCGACCGCGACGCCGAAGCTGACAATTCCCTCGCCCAGCGTGCTGCATGGCACGATGACACGCGTTTCCGGCCCTGCCGCGTATGACAAGATCTATCCGCGCGGCGACGACCTGATTGCCGATCTCGCCGCCGTGTATCGCGACGAGATTGCACGGCTCGCCGGACTTGGCTGCACCTATCTGCAACTCGACGACACGACGTTTGCCGGGCTGTGCGATCCGGCAGGCCGCGCGGCCTATGCGAAGGGCGGCGGTGATGCCGATACGCGCCACATGACGTATATCGGTCTGGTCAACCGGGCGCTGCGTGGCCGGCCGCCGGGAATGACGATCTGCACGCATACCTGCCGCGGCAATTACCGTTCAGCCTGGTTCGCCTCCGGCGCGTACGACTACCTGGCCGAGCCGTTGTTTTCCCAACTTGCGCGTGGATGCGTTCTTCCTGGAATACGACGATGCACGCTCCGGCGGCTTCGCGCCGCTGCGCTTCGTGCCGAAGGGCAAGACGGTCGTGCTCGGGCTGGTCACGACGAAGCGGCCGGAACTGGAGAGCAAGGACATGCTGAAGCGGCGCATCGACGAGGCGGCGAAATACGTGCCGCTCGGGCAGCTGTGCCTGTCGCCGCAGTGCGGGTTTTCGTCGACGCACGAAGGCAACGTGCTGACCGAAGAACAGCAGATGGCGAAGCTGCGACTTGTCGTCGAAACCGCGCAGGAGGTCTGGGGCTGAAGCGCTCAGGGCTCTGCCCTGAAACCCGCCCGGTGGCGTTGCCCCCGGGACCCCCACCAAAGGCGTAGCCTTTGGAATCCCATTACTAAAGTAACGGGTTCCAAGGGCTCTGCCCTTGGCGGAGTCCAGAGGCGGAGCCTCTGGTGGGGTTCGGGGTGAAACCCCGAGCCCGATTGCCCTGACGCCACCCCAAAAGGGCTTGAGGCCGCCCTGTCGTCGGGCCCACACTGCGCGTCCTGCGCGATCAGCCGGACCAAGGGAGTGCGATGCGCGTTCTGATCATGGGTGGTGGCGTGGTCGGCGTGACCACGGCCTATCAGTTGCTCAGGGACGGGCACGAGGTCGTGCTGATCGAGCGCAACCAAGGCGTTGCGCAGGAAACCAGTTGGGGCAATGCCGGCATGATCGCCCCCGGTCACTCGTTTGTCTGGTCCTCGCCCCGAGCGCCCTGGATTCTGCTGAAGTCACTGTTCCGCAAGGACCAGGCGCTGCGTTTCCGCTTTTCTGCCGATCCGCGGCTGTATAGCTGGTCGCTGAAATTCCTCGCCGAGTGCACGGACGCGAAGGCGCGGGCCAACACGCTGCGCAAGCATCGCATCGCCATGTATTCGCAACGTGTGCTGCATGAGGTGATCGCGGCCGAAACGCCCGAGTACGACCGCAATGCACGCGGCGTCCTGTATTTCCATCGCGACCAGGCAGCGCTGGACGCTGGCGTTGCGCATATGCAGCTGCTGGCCGATGACGGGCAGGAGATCCGTGTTCTCGATCGGGCACAGGTCGTTGCGCTGGAGCCTGCGCTGCACGGCGCGGCGCAGAAGATTGCCGGCGGCATCTACTGCCCGACCGACGAGACCGGCGATTCGCACAAGTTCACAAATGCCCTCAGCGCTCGTTGCATCGAACTCGGCGCCGAGTTCCACACCGGCACGGAGATCACCGGGATCGACGCGTCGGGCGACGCGGTAACGGCGGTGCGCGCCAACGGCCGGGCGTTCAAGGCCGATGCCTATGTGATGGCGCTGGGCAGCCACAGCCCCTTGCTGTCACGCAGGATCGGCGTCGCTCTGCCGGTCTATCCGATCAAGGGCTATTCGCTCACCATTCCGGTCGGCAACCATCAGGCGCCGCCGACCATCGGTTCGGTGGACGAGACAAACCTGGTCGCCATCTCGCGTTTCGGCGACCGCGTGCGCATCACCGCCACCGCGGAATTCGCCGGCTACGACACGAGCCACAAGCCTGCCGACTTCGCCTTCATGAAGTCGGTCGCGCAGGAGCTGTATCCCGATGGCGCCGACTATCATCGCGCCGAGATGTGGGCCGGTCTGCGGCCGATGACTCCCGACAACCTTCCGATCCTTGGCCGCAAGCGCCATCGCAACCTTTGGTACAACACCGGCCACGGCCATATCGGTTGGACCATGTCGCACGGCAGCGCGCGCATCACCGCGGACCTGATCGCCGGACGCGAGCCGGCGATCCCGCTCGGCAACTGACGGAGGCGGAAGCGATGGACGCGAGCGCGACCTTCACCGACCTTGGCGTGCTGCCCTGCACGCTGGATGACGGCCTCGCCGCGCGCGCCGCGATCGGACTTTTGGTGCTGGCGACCGACCAGACGATGGAGCACGAGTTTCGTCATCTGATCCGCCTGCCCGGGGTCGCGGTGTACGGCGCGCGGCTGTTCAATGATGCCGACATCACGCCCGAGACGCTGCGCGCCATGCGCGACCGCATCACGCCCGCGGCCGCACTAGTCCTGCCCGACATGCGCCTGGACGTGGTGGCATTCGGCTGCACATCGGCCAGCATGGCGCTCGGCGAGGCGGAAATTTTCCGCCAGATCCGCCGTGCGCGGCCCGAGGTCGCCTGCACCACGCCGGTCACCGCTGCCTTCGCCGCATTCAAGACGCTCGGCGCACGACGGATCGGCGTGCTGACGCCCTATGCGCCCGAGGTGAACCAAGTGGTGCGCGATTACCTCGACGGGCATGGCGTCGATGTCGCGGCCTTCGCCACATTCGACAAGCGCGACGACAGGGAGGCCGCGCGGATCTCGGACGGATTCGATTGCCGCCGGCATCGCGGCCCTTGCCCGCAGCGCGCGACTGGATGCGGTGTTCGTCTCCTGCACCAGCCTGCGCCTCGCCGAGCGGATCGAGGCGATCGAGGCGGATGTCGGCATTCCGGTCACCTCCAGCGACCACGCGCTGGCCTGGCATTGCCTGCGCCTGGCCGGCGTGAACGATACCGTGCCGCACGCCGGACGGCTGTTCGCGTGTGGTATCGGGTAACAGGCACTTGAACAGTCCGATGCGTATGCTCAGAGTGGCGGCATGAGTGCCGAGTTCGCTCGATTGCCTGAAATGCCCCAGCCTTTGTTGCAGGATGGCCGGCTATGTTCGTGTCAGCCGCGCCGACATCCGGCGCTTGGCAAAGTTTCTCAAGCTGACGGTGCGCGAATTCGAGGAGCGCCACATCGTCGAGCGCACCCGCAAAGGTGAAAAGCGCATCAAGACCGGCACGGGGACCTGCCAGTTCCTCGGCGACGACAGGCGCTGCACGGTCTACGCGGGACGGCCGCACGACTGTCGCGGCTATGTCTGCTGGAACCAGGAAGACACCACGGTCTTCGAGTTCGCGCGCTTCTTCCAGACCTCGGTATCCAAGCTGCGCAAGCAGGACGTGGACGAGCAAACCAAAGCGAAGTAGCACCAGGAAGGAAATTCCAACAGGAGGACAGGCGATGAGCGATCCGGGAATCACGGCTCTGCGAGAGGTCATCGCCAAGCGGGTGCGTTCGGACGACATCGGCGAGCGGCGGCGCGATATCGACGCGCGCGGCAAGGCGTACAAACTGGCGCCGGACGTCATCGTGGAATCGGTCAGCGCAAATGGCGTCAAGGCCGAGTGGACGTCGACGCCGGAAGCCGACCGCGCCGAGGCAATCCTCTATCTGCATGGCGGCGGATACGTGATCGGCTCGTTGGACAGTCACCGTCACGTCGCCGCCGAAGCCGGCCGGTCGGCGCGCGCGAGGACACTGGCGCTGGATTATCGGCTGGCCCCGGAACACCCGTTCCCCGCTGCGGTCGAAGATGCGGTCGCCGGCTATCGGTTCCTGCTGGCCGATGGCGTGCAGCCCGGCGGCATCACCATCGCCGGTGACTCGGCTGGCGGCGGGCTCGTCGTGGCGGCCATGTTGGCAATACGCGACGCGGGCCTGCCGCAACCCGCGTGTGGCTGGGCCGTCTCGCCGTGGGTCGACATGGAGGCGCTCGGCGACAGCATGACCAGCAAGGCCGCCACGGATCCCACCGTGCAGAAGGCCGGCATCCTCGACATGGCCAAGCTTTATCTGCATGGCGCCGATCCGCGCTCGCCGTTGGCCGCGCCGATCTATGGCGACCTGCGCGGGCTCGCGCCGCTGCTTATCCAGGTCGGTGCCGCGGAGACCTTGCTGGATGACGCGGTCCGCCTCGCACAGATTGCCGGCGCCGCGGATGTTGCGGTGGACCTGCAGATCTGGCCGGAGATGATCCATGTCTGGCATCTGTATCATCCCGACCTGGCCGCGGGACGGCGCGCCATTGCTGCGGGCGGGGAGTTCGCGCGTGCCATGACATCGCGCGGTTCGCGCAGCGGGTTTTGACACTTGATATACCGGCCGCTGCCGACAGCGACGGTCGCCAGCCATGACGATGGGAGTGCGACCGTTTGTGCCAGTTGGCGCACCTCTCGGCAGTGGGTCCTAAGCAAAAATCCTGGCGACTGGAATGAGCACGCCCGGGATCACCTCGATCGTGAGGGTGTCCGATCGACCGGCGCGCGCAAAGGAGGTGTAGCTGTCGGCGACAGGCGATTGGTAAACCTCAACCGCCTCCGCCGTCAGGTCTACGATCCAAACTTCGAGTATGAAGCTGCGGGCGCAGAGCGCCAATTTGACAGTGCGATCATAGTCCAAGGCTGGTGTTGGCGACCTCTACGGCGAGCATGGTGTCTTCCGGCCGTGGCAGCGACGTCCTGTAGTCGCCGCGAGGTCTGAGCACGGCAAAATCCGGCTGCGGCTCGCTACGCCGGGTCAGCCGGACAGGGTTCTGGACGGAGACTATGCCGCGGTCGCCAACGGCCAGCACCAGCAGGTGGGTGAGCGCATTGGTGGCGGCGACATGCTCACTGCCGATCGGCGCCATCGCGACGAGTTCCCCTTCGATAAGCTCGACGCGGTCCTCATCGGTCAATATGCCCGCCTCGCCCATCCGATGGTATTCGTCGACCGTCAACAGACGCCGGGGAGTCGCCGGATAGCGGGAGAGCACGCTCAGCTCCGCTTTATCCACGTCTCATATTATTGGGCCGCTGTCACCGGTGCATGCGCGCGGAGGAATGAGTGCACGTGGCGCAGCGCTTCGGCAATCTGGTCCTTGGTCTCCTTCCACGGGTAGATGCTGACTTCGGAATTCGGCGCGAGACGCGCGAACTCCATCGCGACGGCGTACGGGTGCGCCGGGACGTCGTCCGGCAGGACCAGGATCGGCGTCTTGCAGCCGCGCACGAAATCGCGCGTGACGGTGAAGACGAAGTCGGGGTTGGAGCGGTACATCTTGTTCAGGAAGGCGTCGACCATCGCCATCGTGATGTCGGGCCGGCGCGCGCACAGCTCCGGGCCCCAGCCCTTGATGTTGTTGTGGTAGAACAGGTCGGGCATCTCCGGACGGGAGCCGCTGGGCTGCGCCAGCACGACGGCGACGATGCGCTCGGGCGCCCGCTTCAGCAGGTTCCAGATGAACGGGCCGCCGATGCAGAAGCCCATCACCATGAACTCCTTGATGCCCAGGTGATCCATCAGGCCGAGCTGGTCGTCGGCGTAGGCGTCCCAGGGCCGATCGACCTCGAGCGGGCCGGATGGACTCGCCCCCGTTGGCGTTGCGCAGGTCCATCGTGATGCAGCGGTACTCGTCCTTGAACTCCTCCATGCAGTTGAACGGCCCGAAGCCGGTGAGGAACGCAGATGTTCGAGTTCAAGCCCCCGCCGGGGATGAACAGCACGGGAACGCCGGAGCCGGTCTCTTCGTAATGGATGCGGACATCGCCTTTTTCGTAGAACGGCATGGTGGTTTCTCCTTCCCGGTGCGGTCAGGCGTGGCGCAGGCGTTCTGGGCCCGACCCGCGGAATTTTCGGAATCCCTTCGCGGCAGAGTCCACGCCCAGTTTGCCTGTCTGCTCAAGCCTGCCACGCTGCTGCCTCGCCTCGTGTGCCCCGGCGGTCGCCGCTGTTCCGCGCGCTGCGGGGCGGCGCGCCGTGTCATCGTCATGCTTTGCCAAGAGGCCGACATCGGCCCATGGTGCGCGCGATAACGGATCCAGGGATGAACGACCAGACCACGCCGACCGGACTGCCGGCCCACGGCACGATCGCCCGGGTTCAGGCACGAACCGACCAGCAGGATCGCCTGACCACGCCCCGGCGCGGCCAGCGGGTCGGCTCGCGTGCGACGAAGGCCAAGTGGGTGCTGCTGCTCATCGTGCTGGCCGCGGTCGCCGGCGCCACCGCCTATTGGTACGTCACCAAGGACGAGGTCTCCACCGATGACGCCTACACCGACGGCCACGCCGTGACGGTGTCCCCGCAGGTGTCCGGCACGGTGGTCGCGCTGCATGTCACCGACAACCAGCGGGTCAAGGCGGGCGACGTGCTGATCGAGATCGACCCTCGGGCGTACAACGCGGCGCGCGACCAGGCGCAGGGCAGCCTGCAGGTGGCCGAGGCGCAACTGGCCAATGCCCGTACCGGCCTGGAACGGGCGCGGGTGGACTATCCCGCCAGGCTCGCATCGGCCCAGGCCCAGCTGGCGGCCGCACAGGCCACCCGGTTCAAGGCCGACGCCGATGCGCGGCGGCAGCGCAGCCTGCCCAAGCAGGCGACCACGCAGCAGGAGATCGACAATTCCGCCGCCGCGCTGCGTTCCGCGGACGCGCAGGTGGACCAGGCGCAGGCCGCGGTGCGGCAGGCCGATCTGGTGCCGCAGTTCATCGCCGAGGCCGAGGCCCAGGTGCGACAGCTGGAGGCGCAGGTGGCGCTCGCGCAGGCGCAGCTGGACCAGGCGAGGCTGAACCTGTCCTGGACCAGGGTCACCGCCCCGCAGGACGGCTGGATCACCAAGCGCAACGTCGAGCAGGGCAACTACGTGCAGGCCGGGCAGTCGATCTTCTCGATCGTCACGCCCGAGGTCTGGATCACTGCCAACTTCAAGGAGTCGCAGCTCGACCGCATGCGTCCCGGCGAGCCGGTGGATATCAGCGTGGACGCCTATCCGCACCTGAAGCTGACCGGGCATGTCGACAGCATCCAGCTGGGCTCGGGCTCGCGCTTCACCGCCTTCCCGCCGGAGAACGCCACCGGCAACTACGTGAAGATCGTGCAGCGCATCCCGGTCAAGATCGTCATCGACAGCGGCCTCGATCCCGACCTGCCGCTGCCGCTCGGCCTGTCCGCGGTACCGACCGTTCGTCTCGTCCCATCGGCGCGGAGCGATGCGGTCGCCAGGTAGCAACGGCCCGCATCACCCCTCCCGCCGAACCCCCTCCCGCACGGGGAGGGGGAGAAGGTCGGCATGAGCGACCATCGCGATGCGGCGTGGCGCCCCAGGGGAAGCGTGTGGCTGGTGGCCGGCGCGGCGACGCTGGCGCCGTTCATGGAGATCCTCGACACCACGATCGTCAACGTCAGCCTGCCGAACATCGCGGGATCGCTGTCGGCGAGCAATGACGATGCGACCTGGACGCTCACGTCCTATCTGGTGGCGAACGGCATGGTCGTGCCGATCGCCGGATGGCTGGGGCGGCTGATCGGACGCAAGCGGTATTTCCTCATCTGCATCGCGATGTTCACGGTGTGCTCGTTCCTGTGCGGCATCGCGACCAGCCTGCCGGAGCTCGTGATGTTCCGGCTGCTGCAGGGACTGTTCGGCGGCGGGCTGCAGCCGGCGCAGCAATCGGTGATCCTCGATACGTTCGAGCCGTCGCAGCGCGGGCGGGCGTTCTCGCTGGTGGCGATCGCGGTGATCTTCGCACCGATCATCGGCCCGACCCTGGGCGGCTGGATCACCGACAATTATTCCTGGCGCTGGGTGTTCCTGATCAACGTGCCGGTCGGCATCTTCGCCTTCATGGCGGTGGCGCAGCTGGTCGAGGACCCGCCCTGGGTGCAGCGCGACCGGGCGCACGTGAGGGACATCGACTACGGCGGGCTGGCGCTGATCGCGCTCGGGCTGGGCTCGCTGCAGATCATGCTGGACCGCGGCGAGGACCTGGACTGGTTCAATTCGCCCACGATCCGCATCTTCGCGCTGCTGGCGGCGGTGGGCATCGTGGGCGGCGTCGCCTGGCTGCTGATGGTCGAGAAGCCGGTGGTCAATCTGCGCTGCCTGAAGGACCGCAACTTCGGCGTCGGCGTGGTGATGGTGTCGTGCATCGGCGCGATCCTCTACTCGAGCAGCGTGCTGATCCCGGTGATGGCGCAGCAATGGTTCGGCTACACGGCGCTGCTGGCCGGTCTGCTGATGTCGCCGGGTGCCGCGGTGATGATCGTCCTCATTCCGATCGTCGCCAGGCTGGTGCTGCCGAACGTCCAGACGCGCTTTGTGATCGCCTTCGGTTTCCTCGCCCTCGGTTTCTCGTCGCTGTTCGCCGCGCACCTGACGCCGCAGATGGACTTCTGGACGCTGGCGCTGTTCCGCGCCTTCCAGACGTTCGGGCTGGCCTTCCTGTTCGTGCCGAACAGCACGCTGTCCTATTCGTCGCTGCCGCGGACGCTGAATGCCGATGCGACGGCGCTCTATTCGATGTTCCGCAACATCTCGGGCTCGATCGGGATTGCCGTCGTCACCGCGATGGGTGCGGACCGGCTGCAGACGCACCGGGCCTATCTTGCCGGCCATCTGAGCCCGTTCGACCAGCCGTACCAGGAGTTGCTGGCGCGTCACACGCAGGCGCTGCAGGCGATGGGCCATACGCAGAGCGACGCGCATGACGCGGCGATGGGCCTGATCAACCGGACGCTCGATGTGCAGGCGGCGATCCTGTCCTACGCCGACCTGTACATTTACTCGGCGGTTGCTGCGTTCGCCGTCGTGCCGCTGACCCTGCTGTTCCGCTCGGGCATCGCTGGGCGGGCGCGGTGACGCAGGAAGCTGCACCACAAAGACACCAAGGCACCAAGCGCGGATCGGGACTATCCCTTGGTGTCTTCGTGTCTTTGTGGTGAGTTTTCTTCGACCGTTCCTACGGCCACTTCACCTCGGGCGGCAGGCTCATCAGGATCGCCTCCACGTTGCCGCCGGTCTTCAGGCCGAACAGCGTGCCGCGGTCGTGGATCAGGTTGAACTCCACGTAGCGCCCGCGCCGGATCAACTGGTGCTCGCGCTCGGCCTCGGTCCAGGGCTCGGCCATGCGGCGGCGGACGATGCGCGGGAACGCATCCAGGAACGCCAGCCCGACATCGCGGGTGAACGCGAAATCGGCATCGGCGTCGCCGCTGAAGTGGTGGTCGAAGAAGATCCCGCCCGCGCCGCGCGGCTCGTTGCGGTGCGGCAGGAAGAAGTAGCGGTCGCACCAGGCCTTGAATTCCGGATAGTAGCCCGGGTCGTGCCGGTCGCAGGCCGCCTTGTAGGCGGCATGGAAGTCGGCCGCGTCCGCGACCGCCTCCGGCGCATCGAGCCGCATCGGCGTCAGGTCGCCGCCGCCGCCGAACCAGCCCTTGGTGGTGATCAGCATCCGCGTGTTGAAGTGCGCCGCCGGCACGCGCGGGCTCTGCATGTGCGCCACCAGGCTGATGCCGCTGGCCCAGAAGCGCGGGTCCTGCTCGGCGCCGGGGATCTGTGCGCGGAACTCCGGGCTGAATTCGCCCCAGACGGTGGAGACGTTCACCCCCACCTTCTCGAACACGCGCCCGCGCATCACGCTCGTCACCCCGCCGCCGCCATCCGATCCGTCCGCGGTGGGGCGCTGCCAAGCGGTTCGGGCGAAACGGCCGGGAGGGAGTTGGGCCAGCGGACCGGCCTGGGCGTCCTCGATCGCCTCGAATTCGGCGCAGAGCCGATCGCGCAGCGACTCGAACCACGCCTGCGCCGGCGGTTTCAGCGCGTGGTGTGGCGGCGGCGCAACGGGTTCATGGCGGATTGTGTCATCGGAGCTTGCTCCCGGCTCGTTGGCAGGTTAGCCCCTGCCGGCGGCGTGTTGCAGGGGTGCAGGCACGACCCTAGTATGCGCCTCGCCCGCGCGCCTGGCTCTGGCGACGTGGGCTGAACTCCGGGCAGGCCGTGGGGTCCGCCCGCGGTTTGGCGCGTCCCGCACCAGGCCGGCGTTGCGACCTTATTGAGGGGAAGATGGCTGACCTGTCCA
Source organism: uncultured Alphaproteobacteria bacterium (assembly GCA_963739725.1). Taxonomy (GTDB): domain Bacteria; phylum Pseudomonadota; class Alphaproteobacteria; order Acetobacterales; family Acetobacteraceae; genus JAMXLO01. The sequence goes on from CAVUBS010000033.1 coordinate 100,277, forward strand.
CTGCCGCCGTCGCGCACCATGGCAACCCTGACGTCACCAAGCGAGATTTCCTGAAGCTGGTCACCGGCTCGGCGGCGACCATCGGCACGGCGGCGATCGCCTGGACCTTCATCGACTACATGAATCCGTCGCAGGACGTGCTGGCGCTGTCGTCGGTCGAGGTCGACCTGACGCCGATCGCCGAAGGCCAGGGCATCACCGTGCTCTGGCAGGGCAAGCCGATCTTCGTCCGCCACCGGACGGCGGCCGAGATCAAGGAAGCCGAGGACGTGCCGCTGTCCCAGCTCATCGAGCCGCAGGCCGATTCGGCGCGCGTGAAGGCGGGCCACGACCAGTGGATCGTGCTGATCGGCATCTGCACGCATCTCGGCTGCGTGCCGCTCGGCAACAAGCCGACCGATCCGCGCGGCGACTGGGGCGGCTGGTTCTGCCCCTGCCACGGCAGCCAGTACGACACGTCCGGGCGCGTGCGCCACGGGCCGGCGCCGGCCAATCTGGGCTTGCCGCCCTACGCCTTCGAATCCGACACCAAGGTCAAGATCGGCTGACGCGGCTGCCGCCGCAATCGACAGGAATTCCGCCATGGCCGGCCAGCACGACAGCGACTTCAGCAATCCGGTGATCAACTGGATCGATACCCGCCTGCCCATCTTCACGATGATGGAGAAGGAATACGGCAACTTCCCGACGCCGCGGAACTTCAACTACTTCTGGAATTTCGGCGCGCTCGCGACGGTGATCCTGGCGATCATGATGGCCACCGGCATCATGCTCGCGATGAACTACCAGCCGAACACGGAACTCGCCTTCGGCTCCGTGCAGCACATCATGCGCGACGTGAACTTCGGCTGGCTGCTCCGCTACGTGCACCAGAACGGTGCATCGATGTTCTTCATCGTCACCTACATCCACATCTTCCGCGGCCTGTACTACGGATCCTACAAGACGCCGCGCGAGCTGCTGTGGATGATCGGCGTGGTGATCCTGCTGGTCATGATGGCGACCGCCTTCATGGGCTACGTGCTGCCGTGGGGCCAGATGTCGTACTGGGGCGCCACCGTCATCACCAACCTGTTCTCCGCCTTCCCGATCGTCGGCAAGCCGATCGTCACCTGGCTGTGGGGCGGCTTCACGGTGGACAACCCGACGCTGAACCGGTTCTTCTCGCTGCACTACCTGCTGCCGTTCGTGCTGATCGGCGTGGTGTTCCTGCACGTCGCCGCGCTGCACATCGTGGGCTCCAACAACCCGCTCGGCATCGACGTGAAGTCGCCGCAGGACACGCTGCCGTTCCATCCGTACTACACGGTGAAGGACAGCGTCGGCATCTGCGTGTGCCTGATCGTGTTCGCGATCCTGGTGTTCTTCATGCCCAACCTGCTGGGCGATGCGAACAACTTCATCCCGGCCAATCCGTTGCAGACGCCGCCCGACATCGTGCCCGAATGGTACTTCCTGCCGTACTACGCCATCCTGCGCTCGGTGCCGAACAAGCTGGGCGGCGTGTGCATGATGTTCGGCTCGATCCTGGTGCTGTTCGTGCTGCCGTGGCTGGACACCTCGCCGGTGCGCAGCGCACGGTTCCGGCCGATCTATCGCCAGCTGATCTGGGTGTGGGTCGTTGCCGTGGTGCTGCTCGGCGTCTGCGGCGCGCACAAGCCCGAGGGCGTCTGGGTGGTGATCAGCCGCGTCTGCACGCTGTACTACTTCCTGCATTTCCTGGTGATCCTGCCGATCCTCGGCAAGCTCGAGCGCCCGCGGCCGCTGCCCGAAAGCATCAGCCGCCCGGTGATCGGCGGCGGCGGGCCGATGCCCTCGGGCGCCACCGCCAAGCCGATGGAGAAGGCATGATGCGCGCGCTGCGTCACCTGCTGGCCGTCGGCCCTGCTCGCCGGCGTCGCGGCACCGGCCGCCTGGGCGCAGGCCGAGGCCCCGACGCCGCCGGCACAGCGCTGGAGCTTCGACGGCCCGTTCGGCGCCTTCGACCTCGCCGCCGCCCAGCGCGGCTTCCAGGTCTATTCCGAGGTCTGCTCGACCTGCCACTCGCTGCAGTACCTGCATTACCGCGACCTCGCCGGCATCGGTCTGACCGCGGAGCAGATCAAGGCGATCGCCGCCGCGGTCACGGTGCCGCAGGGGACCGACGACCAGGGCGCCCCGGAGGACGGCCCGGCAACGCCGGCCAACCAGTTCCGCTCGCCGTTCCCGAACGAGAAGGCGGCGCGCGCGACGCTCAACGGCGCCTTGCCGCCGGACCTGTCGCTGATCGTCAATGCCCGCGAGGGCCACGCCGACTACATCTATGGCATCCTGACCGGCTACGGCGATCCGCCGGCCGGCCATGCAGATGCAGGCGGGGATGAACTACAACAAGTACTTCGCCGGCAACCAGATCGCCATGCCGCCGCCGCTGTCGGACGACCGGGTGACCTACGCCGATGGCACCAAGGCCACCGTCGAGCAGATGGCGCATGACGTGGTGACGTTCCTGGCCTGGACCGCCAACCCCGAGATGGTGCAGCGCAAGCAGATCGGCTGGCGCGTGGTGCTGTATCTGATGCTGCTGACCGGCCTGACCTACGCCGTGAAGCGCAAGGTCTGGGCGGACGTGCACTGACCGCCGTGATCCAGCCCGTCATCGGCATCATCGGCGGGTCGGGCCTGTATGACATCGAGGGGCTCGAGGACAAGACCTGGCGGCAGGTCGAGACGCCATGGGGCATGCCGTCCGATGCGCTGCTGTTCGGCCGGCTGGCGGGCGTGCAGTGCGTGTTCCTGCCGCGGCACGGGCGCGGCCATCCGCTGTCGCCGACGCACCTCAACTACCGGGCGAATATCGACGCGCTGAAGCGCTCCGGCGTCACCGATGTGCTGTCGCTGTCGGCGGTGGGCAGCCTGAAGCCGGAACTGGCGCCCGGGCATTTCGTCATCGTCGACCAGTTCATCGACCGCAGCTTCGCGCGCGAGAAGAGCTTCTTCGGCGAGGGCGTCGTGGCGCATGTGTCGATGGCGCATCCGGTGTGCGCGCGGCTGGGCGATGCGCTGGAGGCCGCGTCGCATGGCCTGGGTCTGCCGGTGACGCGCGGCGGCACGTATCTGGTGATGGAAGGCCCGCAATTCTCCACCAAGGCGGAGAGCGAGCTGTACCGGTCCTGGGGCTGCAGCGTCATCGGCATGACCAACATGCCGGAGGCCAAGCTCGCCCGCGAGGCCGAACTGAACTACGCCACCGTCGCGATGGTGACCGACTTCGACTGCTGGCATCCCGACCACGACCACGTCACGGTCGAGGCCGTGGTGCGCGTGCTGCTCGACAACGCCGACAAGGCGCGGGCACTGGTGCAGCGCGTCGTGCCGGAGATCGGGCAGCCGCGCGAGCTGTGTCCGGCGGGGTGCGACCGGGCGCTCGACAACGCCATCATCACCGCCAGCCACATGCGCGACCCCGAGCTGGTCGCGAAACTGGACGCGGTCGCCGGGCGGGTGCTGTAGAAGCAGCGTTTGGCCGAGCTTCATCCCCTCCCCTCGCCGGAGGGGCTTGGGGGAGAGGGCTGCGCGCGTCGAAGTCGGCGGTGCGGCATGCGACCACTGCGAACTGGGCCGATCCCCCTCCCCGACCCTCCCGCGAGGGGAGGGGAGGCCGATCAGCGGGCGGCCGCAGCCGTCTCCCGGGTCGCCTTCGCGACCTCCTCAGGGCTGGCCTCGGCGGCGGCGGCTCCGGCGCCCAGCTTCACCGCTCCATCCGCTTGCGGCACGGCGATCGGCGCGACGATGACCTGGCTGACGCCTTCCTTGCGGATGTCGAGTTGATCGGCGACCTTCGGCGTCACGTCCACCACGCGGCCGTCGACGAACGGTCCACGATCCTCGATCTTCACCGTGGCGGACTTGCCGTTCTGCACATTGGTCACCTTGGCAGTCGTGCCGAGCGGCAGGGTCTTGCTGGCGGCGGTGTCGCCATTCGGGTTGAAGCGGTTGCCGTTGGCCATCTTCCGATTGGTGAAGTGCTGCGCGTAGTACGAAACGCGCCCCGACTGCTTGCGCCCGGAAGGATCGAGATGGGAGCCCTTCTGCACCACCGGCGGCAGGCTCGCGAGCTTCTCCGCTTCCTGCCGCGCCGCCGGGCTGTCGGGCGGTGGCGACTCCGCCAGCACCGGCGTGAGCGACACAACAGCGCCAGCCCGATCGCGGCTGCACTTTTCCGTGACGACATTTCGCGCTCCTGCTCCTAGCCGAGCAGAAACCCGGCGCCAGCCGTTCGGTTCGGCGCATTCCCGGTCCGCGTCAAGCACGCGCCGATTGTGAACGGCGCGCGCCCGGCCGCGATCAGCCCAGAAGCCTGGCGAAGAAATCCAGCGTCCGCTTCTGCGCCAGTTCGTAGTCGGGCTTGCTGAAGCTGCCGCGCTCGTCGCAGCCGAAGCCGTGGCCGGCGCCCATGTAGACGTAGGTCTCGGCCTTCGGCTGGGCGGCGCGGACGGCCTCCACGTCGGTCATCGGGATCGAGGCGTCCTTTTCGCCGAAATGCATCTGCACCGGGCAGTTCGGCCGCTCGTCCTTGGTGCCGGCGATGCCGCCGCCGTACCAGCAGGACGATGCCGCGAAGCTGTGGCTGCGCGTCGCGCCCCACCACGCGACGGTGCCGCCGAAGCAATACCCGACGATGCCGAGCTTCTTGCCGGCCAGGTGCTTCGCCGCGGCCTCGACGTCGGCCATCACCTGCGCGTCATTCAGCTTCATGCGGTAGTCGCGGCCCTTGTCGATGTCGGCCTGCGCGTAGCCAAGCTCGATGCCCTTCTCGACGCGGTCGAACAGCGCCGGTGCGCAGACCGCATAGCCCTCGGCGGCGAACCGGTCGCACATGTCGCGCATGTGGTGGTTGACGCCGAAGATCTCCTGGATCACCACGATCCCCTTGGTCCCGCCGGTCGGCCCGGCGGTGTAGGCGGAAAGCGTGAAGCCGTCGGCGGCCTTGAGGTCGATCGTGCTGCCCATTGGTTTCCTCCCGGTTGTGTGTGCGGATCAGAACACGCAGGATGCCGCCATGGGCGAGATCGTCAACCTCCATCGCGTGAAGAAACAGCGCGCGCGCGACGAGGCCGCGGCGACGGCGAAACAGAACCGCATTCGCCATGGCCGCACCAAGGCCGAGCGCGCGAACGACGCGCGCGCAAGAGCTGCGGCAGGCGCTGCTCGATGCGCTACGGCGCGGCGAAACGCGCGAATGATGCGACCAGCGTCCGATAGATCGGCCGCTTGAAGTCGACCGCCAGCGCCGGCAGCTCCGCCAGGTCGGCCCAGCGCCAGGCATCGAATTCCGGATCGCGGATCGGCATCCAGCCGGATGTCGCTGTCCTCGCCGGTGAAGCGCAGCGCGAACCAGCGCTGCCGCTGGCCGCGGTAGCGTCCGCGCGAGCGCCACGCCGACCAGATGCGGCGGCAGGTCGTAGATCAGCCAGTCGGGATGCTCGCCGATGATCTCGGCGCGGTCGGTGCCGATCTCCTCGGCCAGTTCGCGCAGCACGGCCGCGCGCGGATCCTCGTCCGCATCGATGCCGCCCTGCGGCAACTGCCAGCCGCCCGCCGCGCCCTCCGCGTTCGGCAGATCGGCGCGGCGGGCGACGAACACGCGGCCGTTCCGGTTGAACAGCACGGCGCCGACATTCGGCCGGTACGGCAACGCGTCGCCGCTCATTTCGCCGCCTCCGCCGGCGGCCTGCACCAGCGCGCTGAGCGGCGCGAGCGTCAGGCCGTCGGCTGTCAGCCCGTTCGCCCAGGCCGCGATGCGATCGACGGTGACGCGCCGCACGGTCGTGGCGAGCCCGACGGCACTGCCCTTCTCGCGCGCCAGCTTGGACAGCCGGGCCAGCTTGTCGTCGATATCGGCGGGCGTCGCGGGTTCGTCGATCACCAGGTCGATGCTCCTGCCCCACGCATAGCGGCAGCGGTGCGGCGCCAGGTCGGGCATCGACATAGAACAGCCCGCGCTGCGCCAGTTCGGTCAGTATCGGGTTCATCTGGTCCGGCAACGCGGCAAGCCGCTCCCCGCGGGTGGTGCCGAGCGCGCCGGTTGCGCCGACATAGCCGGCGATGCGCGAGAGCGCCCATTCCAGTCGCTGATGGTTCTGTTCCGGCGGGAGATTGGCCATCATCGCGTGCGAGCCCGGATCGTTGAGCGGAAATCCCTGCGGCTCCATCGGCAGCGACAGCAAGATACTCGTGCGCCTCGATCCGCGCGAGCGGACAGCAGCTTCGCCGGGTTGGCGGCATAGGGCGAGAACGCCAGCGTCACCCCGCCGGGAAGCGCGCGGATGGCGGCGTCGCTGTCGGCCTGGTTCAGGCCCACGCCCGCCAGGATCAATCCGATCCGCGGGCGCCGCGTCGGCTGGTCGAAGCCGGCGGCATAGACCTGCATCGGCATCCGCCCGTCCGTCGCGATCCGCGGCAGCGGATTGTCCGGCTGATCGATCAGCGGCTCGAGCAGGGCCGGGTCGGGATCGGCGATCGGCCCCGGAGCATCGCGCCCAGGGCGCGGCCCGGACCTGGCCTGGGCTGCCGGAGGCTGCGCCGGCACCGCCGGCGAGGCCGCCTGCGGGCGCGGCGCCGGCACGGTGCTCGGCGACCGGACGCGGCGGCGCCTGTGGCCGGCGGTCCCAGCAACTGCAGCGCAGCGCCGCCGGCCGCCAGCACCACCAGCACAGCCGCCCAGAACAGCCCCAGGCCGCGCCAACCAGTGACCAGCGAGGCCAGTCCCAATACGCGGCACTGTCCCGGTCCAGCGCGCCGCCAACCGGAAACAATCAGTTGGCGGTGACGCGGCTCTGCGCGGCCATCGCCTTCGCCACCACCAGCGCCTGCTGCAACTGGAAGTCGGTGTCGTCCGGCTTGGCCGGATCGAACTTCGGGAAACCCTCCGGCGGCTTGTTCGGGATGTCCTTGGCGATCGTCGGCAGGTCGGTGCGCGGCGCCGTCGGCGCGTCGGGCGTGCCGCCGCGGTTCTTCAGCACGCGGTTCAGGTCGGCCTCGCGCTCCGGCCCGAACCGCGGCGGTTTCCTCGCGCGTCTCGGCCACCGGCACGTCGGGCGTGATGCCGAGACCCTGGATGGAGCGGCCGGACGGCGTGTAGTAGCGCGCCGTGGTCAGGCGCATCGCGCCGTTGCCCGGCAGCGGGATCACCGTCTGCACCGAGCCCTTGCCGAAGCTGCTGGTGCCGAGCAGCACCGCGCGGTGATGGTCCTGCAGCGCGCCGGCGACGATCTCGCTGGACGACGCCGAGCCGCCGTTGATCAGCACCACCATCGGCAGGCCGCCGGTGATGTCGCTGCCCTTGGCGTCCCAGCGCTGCGCGTCCTCGGTATGGCGCGCGCGCGTCGAGACGATCTCGCCCTGGTTGACGAAGTCGCCGGATACCGCGACCGCCTGGTCGAGCAGCCCGCCCGGGTTGTTGCGCAGATCGAGGATCAGCGCCTTCATCTTGCCGCCCGATTGCTGCTTCAGCGTCTTCACCGCCGCCTTCAGCCCGGCATCGGCCTGCTCGGTGAACTGTGACAGGCGCAGGTAGCCGATGTCGCCCGGCTCCATGCGCTGCTTGACCACCTGGATGTGGATGACCTCGCGCAGCATGGAGATCTCCAGCGGCTTCTCGACGCCCTCGCGCTTGATGGTCAGCGTGATCTTCGAGTTGGGCGAGCCGCGCATCTTGTCGACCGCGTCGTTGAGCGACAGCCCCTGCACGGTCTTGCCGTCGAGCGCGGTGATGATGTCGCCCGCCTTGACGCCCGCCTTGCGACGCCGGCGTGTCGTCGATCGGGCTGATCACCTTGATGAAGCCGTTGTCCTGCGTGACCTCGATGCCGAGGCCGCCGAACTCGCCCTTGGTCTGCACCTGCATGTCGCGGAACGCCTTGGCGTTCATGTAGCTCGAATGCGGGTCGAGGCCGGTGAGCATGCCGTTGATGGCGTTCTCGACCAGGTCCTTGTCGGTGACCGGATCGACGTATTCGGCGCGCACGCGCTCGAACACGTCGCCGAACAGCGTCAGCAGGCGATAGGTGTCGGCGCGGCTGCCGTCCTGCGCGAGGGCGGACGTGATGCCGAGATCAATGCCGAGGTTGCGGCCGATCAGGCCGGCGGCGGGACCGATGGCGACGCCGGCGACGAAGGCGGTGCCGAGCAGAAGCCCTGTGCGAAAGCGCCGGGAGCGAAAGTCCATTCGTTTCATCCTCTGAGCGGCCATGCCGGTGGGGCAGGCGCGTCTTCTAGCAGTATAACGGAAGGATCATCTTGTCGCCCGCACTGGCTTCTGCCGTCCAGTGTTGATTTCTAAAGTCTGCGATACATCAGCCGCTTGCTCGCAGCCACGGCGCCGGGTTGACCGGCTGGCCGTCGCGTCGCAGCTCGACATACAGCGCCGGGCGGCTGCCGGATGCGCCCGGTTCCCATGCCGGCATGACGCCGACCGGCTCGCCGGCCGCAACCTGCTGTCCCACCCTGGCATCGAGCCTGTCGAAGCCGGCCAGCACGGCATGGTAGCCGCCTCCGCAATCCACGATCAACAGCAACCCGTAGCTGCGGAACTGCGAGGCGAACACAACGCGGCCGCCACAGGGCGCCACCACGCGCGCCGATGGCGGGGCGTGATAGGAGATGCCGGTGGCAGGTCCCGCCTCGGTGGCATCGCCCCAGGACCGGAAGACCTTTCCGGCGACCGGCGCGGTCAGCTGGCCGCGCAACGGGGCAGCGGCAGCGGCCGTGCCGGCGCCGATCGGGCGCTCCAGCGCGGCCTGGCGCTGACGCGGAACCGCTGCATCGCGCGCGCGGGTCGCCTCGGAGCGCCGCTGTGCATCCAGTTCGCCCAGCATGCCGCGCAGGGTTTCCGCTCGCGACGCGGCGGTGGCGGCGCGCTGCGACGCTTCGGTGGCCTCGCCTTCGGCCAGCTTCTGCTGCGCCCGCGCCGCGCCGATCTGCTGATCCAGGGCGGCCGACTGGGCCTGCTGTTCCGCTGCGGCCGCGGCGAGCTTCGGCGCTTCGGCCTGCACCGCGCGCGTCGCCGCGTCGAGCCGGGCCTGCTCCTGGCGCAGCGTCTCCGCTTCCCGGCCAAGCTGGGTGGCGAGGCCGCGCAGCACCAGCACGCCCCGCAGCGTCTCCTCCGGCGGGGCCGGGACCGCGAGCAGCGTCTCGGCCGGGAACAGGGACAGCCGTTCGATCAGCGGCAGCAGCGGGGTCATGGTTTCCGCATGGGCATCGAGGCTCGCCTGCGCCCGGCGACGCTGTGCCGCGAGGTCGTCCATGCGCGCGGCGGCGTCGGCGGTCGCCATCTCGGCATGACGGAGCCGCGCCGCGGCGGCGACACGGTCTGCCGCAAGGCGCTGCGCATCGGCCGCTGCGGCGAGGGCGCGGGCGTCGGCCTGCTGCTGTGCCGCCAGTTCAGCGGCCCGCGCCCGTTCGGCCTGCTCCATCTGCTGGCGCGTGGCGTCTGCCTTCGGCGGGCGCGCCGCCTGGGCGGCGACGGCCACCGCGAATGCCGTCAGCGCCAGAAGGCTACTCGGCCGCCCGCGCCGCATGGGCATGGGTCAGCGAGGTCCCGGTCATTTCGCGCGGCTGCTTCAGGCCCATCAGCTCGAGCAGGGTCGGCGCCACATCGGCCAGCCGCCCGTCCCGCAGCGCTGTCGCGCCGCCGCCCATCAGCAGCACCGGGACCGGGTTGGTGGTGTGCGCGGTGTGCGGCCCGCCGGTCGCGGGATCGCGCATCAGTTCGCAGTTGCCGTGATCGGCGGTGACCAGCAGAGCGCCGCCCTGCTGCTCCACCGCGGCGGCGATGCGGCCGAGCCCGGCATCCACCGTCTCGACGGCCTTGATCGCGGCGGGCAGGCTGCCGGTGTGGCCGACCATGTCGGGGTTGGCGAAGTTCAGCACGATCAGGTCGTATTTTTCGGACCTGATCGCCGCCACCACCTTGTCGGTGAGTTCCGCGGCGGACATCTCGGGCTGCAGGTCGTAGGTGGCGACCTTCGGCGAGGGCACCATGATGCGGTCCTCGCCGGGGAACGGCGTCTCCTGGCCGCCGTTCAGGAAGTAGGTGACGTGCGGGTATTTCTCGGTCTCGGCGGTGCGAAGCTGGGTTCGGCCGGCGTCCGCCACCATCTCGCCCAGGATGTGGTCCAGCGCCTCGGGCGGGAACAGCGCATCGAGGTAGGGCGCCAGTTCGTCCGAGTAGTGCGTCATGCCGGAAGCGGCGGCGAACCGGATCACGCGCTTGCGCGGGAAGCCGTCGAATGCCGGCTCCAGCAGGGCGGCGAGAATTTCCCGCACACGATCGGCCCGGAAGTTGAAGCACAGGATGCCGTCGCCATCCTGCATGCCCTTGTAGTCGCCGACGCAGGCGGGGACGACGAATTCGTCGGTTATGTCGTGGGCGTAGGCATCGTCCATCACGGCGGCAGCGTCTGCGAAGCGCGGCGCTTCCGCATCGGCCAACGCGGCGTAGGCCTTGGCGACACGGTCCCAGCGCTTGTCGCGGTCCATCGCGTAGTAGCGCCCCGACACCGTGGCGATCGGCACCTCCGGCGGCAGCGCGTCGCGCAGCCAGCTTATGTCGTCGGCGCCGGAGCGCGGCGGCGTGTCGCGTCCGTCGGTGAAGGCGTGGAAGACGGTCTTCACGCCGGCCTCGTGCAGGATCCTGGCCAGCGCGACCGCATGCTCCTGGTGCGAATGCACGCCGCCGGGCGAGACCAGGCCCATCAGATGGCAGGTGCCGCCCGACGCCTTCAGCTTCGCGATCAGCCCGGTCAGCGCCGGCGCGCGGGCGAGGCTGCCATCCTTGGCGGCCTGGCTGATGCGCGGCAGCTCCTGCATCACGACGCGCCCGGCGCCGATATTCAGGTGGCCGACCTCGGAGTTGCCCATCTGGCCGTCCGGCAGCCCGACATTGAGGCCGGAGGTGAGCAGGAAGGCGTGCGGACAGGACTGCCACAGCCGGTCGAAATTCGGTTTCTTCGCCTGGCGAACGGCGTTGTCGGCGGTTTCCTCGCGCCAGCCGAATCCGTCGAGGATCACCAGCATCACCGGCCGAATCGACTGCGCCATGAGAGATCCGCTCCTTTTGCCGGCCGGCCACTGCCTAGCGCCCGGCCGTGTGGTGAACAAGTGGGATGCGCAACTGAGCAGGGCAATCGGGTGAAGCGGAAGGGCTCAGGGCTCTGCCCTGAAACCCGCCCGGGGCCTTGCCCCGGGACCCCCACCAAAGGCATAGCCTTTGGGATCCATTACTGAAGTAACGGGTTCCAAGGGCTCCGCCCTTGGCGGAGTCCAGAGGCGGAGCCTCTGGTGGGGTCCGGGGTGACGCCCCGTTCCATGGCGATCGCAGTGACGCCGTGAAGCACCCGTGCGGCAACCGCACCGTCGCGCGTCTGCGGCTGCTCGGACGGCTAGGTGGCCATCCGGGTCACCCGGACAAGGCTGCGTTTTCTGCATTGCTCGGCCGCCCAACGGATCGGCGGTTGCTCAACAAATTTGAACGTCAGACAGGCGAGGCCAAAACTTGCCGACGCAGTGAACGCGTAGTGTACCGCCATCGTGACCCAATTGGCAGACGGGAACAGGAACTCTGCCATCCGCAGGCTGCCGTACAGACAGGCGAACTGGACGAGATACATGCTGTAGCTCACCTCGCCGACGCGGCCGAGCGCGGTGCTCGCCAACACGCGCGACGGGTGGGTTGCGGACAATGCGGCGGCGACGGCAGCCAAAAGCGCAAAGGGAAGATGCTGCAGGAGGCCTTGGACATGCAGGACGGGAAGCAGCAGAATGGCGACGGACAGCAGCAGCAATGCCATATTTGGCCAATTCGGCATTTTGAATCGCATCGCTGCCAGTGCAGCCGTGACACCGCAGAGAAAAACCGGGGCTTGGACCAGGGGGTTGCGGTAGGCGAAGAAATCCCAGGCATGATGCAGCGCCAGATAGAACGCCCACAATTCGGCACCCACCATCGCAAGGCAGGTCAATGCGACGGCGCGCCAGATGCGGCCGTCGATTATGCGAATGATGACAGGGAGGGCGATGTAGAACGCGACCTCGGCAGAAATGGACCAGCCGCCGGGCACAACGGCAAACGAGGCGCCTCCCTGCCAGGCGCTGCCGAATGCGGCCGCGATGGCGATGTCGGTCGGAGAAATGCCGTCCGGCGCCCACAGGCGCGGTGCGAAACCTGCCAACAGCGTATAGGCGATACCGGCCAGCCAATAGCCGGGGCCGACACGAAAGATGCGACGCAGCGCGTAGCCTTTGAGATCTTCGTTTGACTGGCTGGCCCTCACCGTAAGGGTGAAGGCACTGACGACGAAAAACAGTTGAACACCGAGATCGCCGGCGTTGCCGATCTTGTCCAGCCACCACGGCAGTGCAAAGCTCGTGGGCCAGTTCGTCGTGTCGTAGACGATCGACAGCGCCGCCTGCCGCCCGCGCGTGACATGGGTCAGCACAACCATCAGGATTGCAACCGCGCGCAAGCCGTCCAGCGCGGGCATGTGTTTTGGCAGACCGCTCACGACGATCGGTCGCCTGCGCCTCGCGCATCGGCATGCCCGTCACTGTCAGGTCCTGCCGTGATTGCTGCACCCCGCCGCTGTGTCGGCGGTTGGTCGTGTCGACTTCGTTCCTGCGGGTTCTGGCGAACGTGCGGCCGCGCACGCCTTTTTGGTTCCGTCAGCCGCGACAAACCTGCTGACCCATATCCAATAGCTCCCCCCTCCGGCCAGCGAATGCTTGCGTATATTGCAACACATCCGCTTGGTTCGGTCCGATTAGTCCGCTTGGGCAGACTTATTGTTTTGCGCCGACACTATTTCGGGCAATTTGACTGCTGGCAATTCCTGCCACGTGCGCAAATCAGAGAAAGCCGGTCAAATAAATGTGGGTAGGACATCGACGGCGGCGGACGCAACGGCACGCGTCAGCGCGGCCCGAAATTAGCAGTCCTGGCCGCGCGGGTGGCGGTTCGATCCAGGACGGGCCTGACGCCGGATTGCCTGCGCAGCGTCGCCCGCTGCGCAGGTCCCTTGCCGACCGCGGCTCAGTGGGCTGTCACCGCGGCGAGGCCCGCGGTCGCCGTCACGCCGTCCTGCGTCGCGATGCCGCCGCTGGCGCCGATGGCCCCGACCAGCTTGCCGTCGACCACGATCGGGAAGCCGCCCTCGGACGCCACAACGTGCTCGAACGCCAGCAGGCTGAGTGCGGCCGGCGCGCCGCCGTTGATCACGTCGGCGAAGGCCTTGCTGGGGCGGCGGAACAGGGCGGCGGAGCGCGCCTTGGCCTGGGCGATGTCGATCGAGGCGTACTGGGTGCCGTCCATGGTGGCGTGGGCAATCAGTTGCCCGGCAGGACCGACCACCGCGATCGCCATCTTCCAATTGTGCTTCTTCGCCTCCGCCGCGGCGGAGGCGATCGCCTTCTGCGCCATTTCGAGGTCGATCGGCGTGCCGTAGGGGATGTCGAACGGCATTGCCTCGGGCACCGGCGCCGGCGTCGCCGGTGCGTCTGGGCCTGTGCCTGCCCTTGGGCCGCGGCGAGGCCTCCCAGCAGGATACAGGTCGCACAGGCGAGCCGGATCGCGGGCGGGCGAATGGTCGGCATGACGTTGTCTCCCCGAGGGTTGGTTGTGAACGTTCGACGCAGCGCGCGCCGGGTTATTCCCTGTGCGCCAGCGCGAGGCCGATGCCGGCGCCGATCAGGAAGCCCCCGGAGAGACGGTTGCGCAGCCGGCCGCGGATCGCCAGCACGCCGCGTACGCGGCCGGCGAGCAGCGCCCAGCCGGTGTCGAGCGTGGCCGCGATGGCGAGGAACGTGACGGACAGCAGCAGCACCTGCGGGCCAATCGGTGCGTCCGACGACAGGAACTGCGGGAAGAAGGCGCCGTAGAACAGCAGCGTCTTCGGATTGGTCAGCGAGATCAGGAACCCGCGCAGCGCGATGGCCCGGATCGAGCGCGGCTGCGGCCTGGTGCGCGTCAGGTCGATGGGTGCGGCGACCCATTGGCGGACGCCGAGCCAGAGCAGGTAGGCGACGCCGATCCAGCGGATCCATTCGAACGCGCCGGCGAGCACGTTCAGGGTCGCGGTCAGGCCGAGCGTGGCAAGCGCCAGCTGCACCACGATCGCCGATGATGTGCCGGCGACGGTGAGCAGCCCGTAGCGCGTGCCGTAGGCGATCGCGTTCGCCACGATCAGCGAGACGTTCGGGCCGGGGATCAGGATCAGGATCGTGGAGGCGAGGACGAAGCCGAGATACAGGGTCACGTGCATGGGCTGGCGGCCTTCTGCCGGATGCCGTGCGGCGCAAATGCTGCGCCCCGCCGCACGGACTGTGGGGCGGGGCGTTGCGCTGCCGGAGGGATTGCTGTGCCGATCAGTCGGCTGCGCAATGACCCGCGGGGCGCGCGTTCCCGCCGCGTAGCGCGCTTCTATTGGGATCGGGACGCAGTCGACACGGGCGAGCCATGCCAAAAACGGTAGCGTTGCAGATGAGCCGGCGTCAATTCCGGCGCACGCGCCGTGTCAGGGACGCGGCTGCTTTGCGGCGTCGGAGAACGCCAGGTTCATCGTGCGAACCATGCCGTCCGCTTCCACTTCCACGTGACCCGGCTCGATCGAGCGAACCACGAAGTCGGCGACATGCGCTCCCACCTTCGCGACGATCGGCTTCGCGTTCTCGCCTGACATGAAGATCGCACGATTGCCGGACTCCCCGGTGATCACGCCAGTCAGGCGTACCGGACCCTCGCCTCTCGGACCCGCCACATCCGATGTCTTGACCGGACGCCGATCCTCACGGAACAGCGGGCGCGCGAGCGCGGTGGATGCCCAGCCCTGCATGACATCACTGGTGTCGGGCCCCGCAGCGGCACGCACGGTGCTGATCAGGGGCGTGCGTCCTGCGGCCACCGCAATATCCGGCGCCGCGGGATCCTGCACCTCCCAAAGGATGGTGCCCCCCAGGGCAGCCGCAGCGACCAGGGCGCCGGCCAGGATCCGGCTCATCGGACGGCCACCTTGGCCGGCGACGCGGACCGGAACGCGAAGATCGCGCACGCCACATCGAACGATCCCGGGGCCGTGCTGATCCGATGCAGCGCCGGCGTCAATTGCAGCTCATCCACCAGCAGCGAGGGCGAGGCGATATGCATCTCCTTCAGCAGGGTCATCAGGATCGGCCAGGATGCGTTGAACGAGATGCGCAGGCCGATGCGCCGATAGGCACCCGCGTCGTCGCCCGGCAGCGTTTCGACACTGTTCAACTGGACGCCCGTCTTCATGAACATCGCCTGCAGGCGTTCCTGCAGCGACGCGCTTGCCATCGAGTTGTTGTCGCCTTCGAGCAAGGCCGCTTCGCCGGCCCCGCCGGCCGCCACGGCCTTGGCCTGTTCCTGAAGGCTCGGCAGCGCCGCCGCCAGCGTCTCCATCCGCTGCGTGAGCATCTCCTGATGGCTCAATGCCGCGGACCGGTCGGCATGCCACTCGATCAGCGGCATGACGACACCCAGCCAAAGCGCCATCACCGCCAGCGCCGTCACCCCGAGCGCCAGCATCTGGCCGGTGCGTCCGGTCGGCAACGAATGCCTCACGTGCTTCATGTCACGACCCCAGTTCGGCGCGGATCGAGAACATCTCGCCGCCGTTGGTCTCATCGCGGATCACCGGTGCGGTGAAGGCCGGATTATGGATCAGCGGATGCGCCGCCATTGCCCCGATCAGTCGGGCGGCCCCCGCAGAGCGGCCGCTGATGGTCAGCTTCCGCTGGCGCACGTTCAGCGCTGTCAGGTAGGTATCGTCCGGCAGCAGGTCGGTCAGCATTGCGATGGACTGCAGCGGCGTGCCCAGCTGGTTGCGTGCCGCCGCGATGGCATCGGCGGTGGTCGCGCCATCGGTGATCTTCTTGCGCAGTTTCTCCGCTTCCGTGACCTGGGGCTTTACGGCCTCGATGCGGGCGTCGAGCCTTGCCGAGGCGACGGATTGCAGGACGAAAGGCAGGGCGACCGCCACCACCGCGAGCACGCCGCAGGCGCCAAGCGCATAGGCGTCGGCACGCGGTCCGAACCAGCGGTGTGCGGGACGGTCCTCGGTCAGGGGGATGATGCGCTGCTGCTCCGCCGCGCCGCCGGCCGCAAGCCGCGCCGGGGCAAGGCCGGCCTGGAGCAGCGCCGTCAGAATAGCTTCAATCCGCAGATAGGGAACGACGGTGACGCGCACCTGAAGCCGGTTGCGCGCCGGGTCCCGCTTTCCGACGGCGCAGCTCCAGAAGACTTCGTCGGCGCGGAACGGCGTCAGGCGGTCCATCTCGTAGGCCACCACGCGCTTCAGGTCATGTTCGGCGGCCAGGGGCAGCGTGATCTCCCGCTCAAGCAGCAGATCGGGGGAGATCCGCAGCACCGATGTCGTGCGCAGCGCACGCGGCAGGCGCTCGACCGCTGCCCGCAATCCCGCGGAGTTCATGTTCGTGCCGGCCAAGCGAGGTCTCGCCGCTGCGGCCCTGCAGGAACAGCTCGACCGCGGACAGGTCGGGGGAATTGGGCACGATCACCAATGTTCGCCGCCAGGTCCGGCCGGAGGATGGCCGTAGAGCTGCGGGAACCAGGTCCCGCATCTGCTCCTTCCACCAGTTGAAAAAGTCGGTCAGCATCGTGTCCATCCTATCGCCCGCCGGCGCGATCGGCGCCTGCGGGAAGTTCTTGCACGCCGCGATCAGCCAAGCCTCAGGTGGCGAGCCTGAAATGGGTGATATGGGTTCTGTTCGCGTCGCCGCCATTTGACCCACGCCGGACCGATCGAGATGCCGCCGAATGTGACCCGGATCAACACGGGTGAATGCGACCATTTCCCGGCACCGCGCCGGACTCTGATCGGTTGCGCCGATGAGTCCGACCAGCGCGCGACAGGCAGCTTCTCGTGCGTATCCGTAACGTCGTAAGGTATAGCCGTGCCGGCGCAGAAATCTCAACGTTTTTGTTATTATTACGTATCGGTAAGCCGGGCGCAGATGCCGACAGCGGCGGACGCGACCGGCATGATCTTCGCTCCCGCGGTCCGCCGGCCTCGACCGGCAGCCGTGACTTCGCGGTTGCATTCTGCCGTCGGAAATGTCATGCCAACGGAATAGCCTAGACCCGGAAAGGACCCCATGTCCGACAACAATCTCGGCGAAATCATCCGCCCTCGTCATTGCCGCGTCAGCGTGTCGGCCGACAAGAAGGAACTCGCGTTCACCTTCGGCAGCGAGGACCGGACACCCATCACCATGGTGCTTCCCATTCTCGGCGCCGCCGGCCTGCAGCACCAGCTGGCGCAGTGCCTCTACCTGCTGGGCGTGAGACCGGTGCCGAAGCAGGCGCAGGAGCAGCCTGCCACCGAGGCCGCCGCCGAGCCTGCGCCGGTCACGAATTAGGCGCGCCGGGCCCGGATCGGGCAACCGGCGATGACGGATCGCCCCGACGCACCAAGCTTCGACGCACCGCGCCCTGGCGCATCACGTCGTGCAGCGCTGCGATGCGGCCGGCCGGGATGGCCGCCGCGGCGGTGACCGACATCGGCACCGATGCCCTGCTGGCGGATGGGCATCTCGCGCCGGGCGCAGCCGACGGCGCGCACCCGGCCGGTCATATCGATGCCGAAGCAGCCAACGACTACGACCTGCTGCCGTACCCGTCGATGCCGATCACCCACACGCAGCCTGCGCATCTCGCGGCGCTCGCCAGGCTGTTCGGAGCGGAGGCGCCGTCGGTCGAGCGCGCGCGCGTGCTCGAACTGGGCTGCGCGGCGGGCGGCAACATCATCCCGCTGGCCGCACGGTTTCCCCAACGCCAGCTTCACCGGCATCGACCTTTCTCACCGTCACATCGCCGACGGCGCGCAAGCGGATTGCCGCATTGGCCATCGACAACATCCGGTTGCAGCAGGGCGACCTGACCTCGCTCGACTTCGCGGGGGAGCAGTTCGACTACGTGATCTGCCACGGTGTGTTCAGCTGGGTACCGAAACTCACGCAGGATGCCATCTTCCGCCTGTGCCGCGACATACTGGCGCCCGACGGGGTGGTGACCATCAGCTACAACGTGCTGCCCGGCTGGCACCTGCGGATGGCGATCCGGGATATCTGCCTGCACTACGCAGGCCGGACGGGCACGCCGCAGCGTCGCGTTGCCAGGGCGCGCGCCGCCCTCGAACAGATCGCGGCGGCTGCGGAGGAGTCCGAGCCGTACGGCCAGCTCATGCGGACCGAAGCCCGGCGGCTGAAACAGGTGCCGTCCGCCTATATCCTGGGCGAGTTCCTGGCGCCGTACAACCGGCCTTGCCATGTCCGGGATTTCATCGGCACAGGCGGCAGGTCCACGGGCTCGACTACCTGTGCGAGGTGGATCTTTTCGCGGTGGTGCCGCAGACCCTCGATCCCGCGCTGCGCAGCCGCGATCACGTCGTTCGCCGGACCCGGCCGCGCGGCGATGGAACAGCATATCGACTTCCTGACCGGGCGCCTGTTCCGCCGCTCGGTCCTGGTGCGGCGGCGACAGACAGCCGGGCCGCAGCGCATCCCCGAGCCGGATCGGCTGAGCGCGCTGCACATCGCCAGCCCGATCCGCCTCGATCCCGCCGAGAGCACGGATCAGCTTGCCGCCTTCAAGGATGACCGCGAGCGCCCGGTCACCACCGGGGAGCCGGTGATCCGCGAGGCATTCGAACGCCTGGCGACGCGCATATCCGGCAACCCTCACGCTGGATGCACTGACCGCACCCCGCGCGGCCGGCCATGTGGCCTCGGCCGAGGATGCGAGGCACGCGTGCGCAGCGCCGTCTTCACGCTGGTCATGGCCGGCCGGGCGAGCATCTCGGTCGTGCCGCTGCGGGTGGGGCATGCGGATCATGAACACCCGAGCGCGTGGCCCGTTGCCCGCGCGGAGGCGGCAACGAACCAGCCCTGGATCACCAGCCTGGCCCACACCGGCGTGCCGGCGCATCCGATTCTCCGGGCGCTGCTGCCGTATCTCGACGGAACCCACGACCGCGCCGCACTGCGCGCACGCTTGGCCGATGCCCTGCAGAGCGGCGCGGTCCGGATACCGGAGCTGCCGGCCGATCAGCCGCCCCCATCGCAGGAGCGTCTTGCCGGCATCGTCGACCAATACCTCGAACAGACCCTGCGCCATCTCGAGCGGCGTGCGTTGCTCGAGCCGGATACCACCCGCAGCGATCCATTACGTGATTGATGCCGGCCGCCTTTAGACCGACCGGTCGATTGCCGCGACATCGTCATGATCGGCCCGACAGGTCATGACGCAACGGTCGAACCGGCCAGCCAGGCTTATCGTCCCGTGGCATGAATTGTACAACGATCGGCCCTATAACGAATTATTAACAAACACCTTGTTTGCATTCGAGCTATCGTCATAGCATCACATGGCGATAGGGAATCCAGGTGAGCGCGAAAAATGCCGCGACAAATCATGTGCAGGGTAAACGCCAGTTCCTCGTCCACCTCGACGCCAGCCTGATACGCCGGATCAAGATCCTGGCCATCGACCGCAATGTCAGCGCCTCCAGCCTCGTGCAGGAAGCACTGCTGGTTTTCCTCGCGGCCGCCGGCAGTTCGCACCAGCCTCCACGCAAGCCTGGAGACCCGTCATGAAACGTTGTGTGGCGCTGACGCTCGTGCCCGTCCTCGCTGTGACGGGATGCATAAAGCCGCCGCCCGAGCCGGTCCTGGAACCGCTTCCGCCGGTGACGGGCGAAGGCGCCATCGCTCCGCCGCGGGTGAACGGTTCGGTGGGATCTCCGAACGCGACCACGCCGGTACTGACCAGCACCGCGGAGCCGGCCGCCTTGCCGCAGCGCCTGACCGGCGACACGACAAGTCTGGGGCAGATCACCCTGGACTTCGCCGACTCCGACATACGCGAGGTGGCCTCGCAGATCCTCGGCGACATCCTGCACGTCAACTACACGATCGATCCGGCGGTGCACGGAACGGCCACATTGCACACGGCCACGACCATGACGCGGGGACAGCTGGTCGGGCTGCTGCAGTCGCTGCTTGCCGCCAACAGCGCCACCGTTGTCGAGACCGCCGGTGTCTTCCGGGTGGTGCCGGCTCCTGCACAGGCCGGCTCGCTGGGTGGCGGCAACGATTCCGCGGTGCCGCTGCGCTACGCCTCGGCGACCGAACTGGCCAAGATCCTGCAGCCGTTCGTGCAGACCGGCGGAAAGATCGCCGCCGATACCAACAGCAACGCGCTGATCGTCGTCGGCGACCCCGCCACGCGGGAGGCGCTGATCGGCCTGATCCGCGCGTTTGATGTCGATGCCCTCGCCGGCCAATCGTACGCGCTGTTGCCGGTGGGCACGGGTGATGCGCAGGACACGGCGACGGCGCTGCAGTTGGCGCTCCGCAGCCAGAGCAACGGCGCGCTGGCCGGGGTGGTGCGCGTCGTGCCGATGCAGTCCGTCAATTCGGTGCTGGTGATCGCCAACCAACCCTCCTACATCGACGACGCAAGGCGGGTCTTTGCCATGGTGCAGCGGGTGCGCCAGCAGACCGTGCGTAGCTGGCGCGTCTTTTACCTGCAGAACAGCCGCAGCACCGACGTGGCCTATGTGCTGCAGCAGGCCTTCACGCCAGGCCATGTCACCGCCCAGCCGTCGCAGACCGGTGTCGGCAGTACCGCGCCCGGAGCCCAGACCAGCACCTTGGGCGGCGGTGGTATCGGCGGCGGCGGCGGCCGTGGCGGCGGCGGCCTGGGCGGTGGCGGTGGGCTTGGCGGCGGTGGCCTGGGTGGTGGTGGCGGGATTGGCGGCGGCGGGATTGGCGGGGCGGCGGCGGTGGGCTCGGGGGCGGCGGCGCAGCGGGCGGACCCGGAAGTCCGGGCACGCCTGGCGCGAGCGCGGAAGCCCCGGACCAGGGCGCCGGCAATCCACTGCTGGGAGGGCTGGGAGGACAAGCCGAGCAGTCCTCCGATCAAGGTCAGACGAACACGATGCGCATCATCCCGAACAACCAGAACAACGCCATCCTCGTCTACGGCTCGCCGCAGGAGACCAATACGGTCGAGGCGATGCTGCGCAAGATCGACATCCTGCCGCTTCAGGTGCAGATCGATGCGATCATCGCCGAAGTGACGCTCAACGACAGCCTGCAATACGGCACGCAGTGGTTCTTCAAGTCGCGCGGCGTCAACATCATCCTCGACAATGCCACGGCGGCCAACGTTCCATCGCTGGGCGCGGTTGCCCTGCAGTCCAGCTTCCCCGGTCTCGTCGGCGGCGGCAACGGCGCGGGCGGTGCGCCGTTCGTCATCCAGACGCTGCAGGCGGTGACGAAGGTCAACGTACTGTCCTCGCCGCAACTGCTCGTCACCGACAACCATCCGGCCCGGCTGCAGGTCGGCTCCCTGGTGCCCTACCTGACGCAGACCTCGACCAGCACGATCACCCCCAACGCCCCGGCGATCAATTCGATCGACTACTTCCAGACCGGCGTTATCACGGACGTCACGCCGCGCGTGAACAGCGGCGGTCAGGTCACCCTGGATATCTCGCAGCAGGTCAGCAACATCGATACCACGACGCCCACGACGCAGGGCATCACCTCGCCGACCTTCTTCCAGCGCTCCATCCAGTCACGCGTGGTGGTGCACGACGGGCAGACCGTGGGCCTCGCCGGCCTGATCCAGGACAGCGCCTCCTCCGGGAACCAGGGCATTCCCTGGCTGAAGGACATTCCGATCCTGGGATTTTTCGCCGGCACCCAGAACAACGCACGGACGCGGACCGAGCTTCTGCTGCTGCTCACCCCGCGGGTGATCCGCGACCAGAGGGACGCGCGCCAGGCGACGGAAGAGCTGCGCCAGGGACTGTCGAATGCCGCCCTGGTCCCGCAGATTCTGCAGGGCCTCAGGCCGTCCGGCTCGAACGACCCCGGCGCGCAGGTGCGGCATAGGTTCAGGCAGCTCGTCGAGCCCCAGCCGCCGCAATAGGGCGCCGTCGGTCGCCATTGCCCCGCCAGCGGTCGGGCGACCGCTGGATAGGCCGATGCCCCTCCTCATTATCCATGAGGAGGGGACAGAGCCGCTCAGGCCGCCTCGGCCAACTGGCCGTTGATCAGCAGACCGTCCCGGCTCGCGGTGACGCGCACCGTGTCGCCGTCCTTCACCGAGCCTTCCAGGATCAGCGAGGCCAGCGGGTTCTGCAGGCTGCGCTGGATCACCCGCTTCAGCGGCCGCGCGCCGTAGGTGCTGTCGTAGCCCTCGTTCGCCAGCCAATCGAGCGCGCGGCGATCGAGCTCGATGTTGATCTTCCGATCGGCCAGCAGCTTGCGCAGGTGCTCGAGCTGGATCGACACGATCGATGCCATGTCGCTGCGCTGCAGCCGGCGGAACAGGATGATCTCGTCCAGCCGGTTGAGGAATTCGGGCCGGAAATGATGACGCACCACGTTCATCACCTGGCCCTGCACCATCGCCGTCGACTCGCCATCCGGCTGTGCGGCCAGGATGTCGCTGCCCAGGTTCGAGGTCAGCACGATGATCGTGTTCTTGAAGTCCACCGTGCGGCCCTGGCCGTCGGTCAGGCGGCCATCGTCCAGCACCTGCAGCAGCACGTTGAAGACGTCCTCGTGCGCCTTCTCGACCTCGTCGAACAGGATCACCTGGTACGGCCGCCGGCGCACCGCCTCGGTCAGCACGCCGCCCTCGTCGTAGCCGACATAGCCGGGCGGCGCGCCGATCAGCCGCGCGACGGCGTGGCGCTCCATGAACTCGCTCATGTCGATGCGCACCATCGCCCGCTCGTCGTCGAACAGGAATTCCGCCAGCGCCTTGCACGTCTCGGTCTTGCCGACGCCGGTCGGCCCCAGGAACAGGAAGCTGCCGATCGGCCGGTTCGGATCCTGCAGGCCGGCGCGCGCGCGGCGCACCGCGTTGGCGACGGCCTTCAGCGCCTCTTCCTGGCCGACGACGCG
Organism: uncultured Alphaproteobacteria bacterium; assembly: GCA_963739725.1. Lineage (GTDB taxonomy): Bacteria > Pseudomonadota > Alphaproteobacteria > Acetobacterales > Acetobacteraceae > JAMXLO01. The sequence continues at coordinate 123,272 of CAVUBS010000033.1, forward strand.
CTTGCGCAGCTGCTGCTTCCATGTGCAGCAGCTTGTCGCGTTCGCCTTCCAGCATCTTGTCCACCGGAATGCCGGTCCAGCGCGAGACGACGCCGGCGATCTGTTCCTCGGTCACCGCCTCGTTCACCAGCTTGCCGTCGGCCGAGGTCGCCAGCTTCTTCTCGATCTCCGGGATCACGCCGTAGAGCAGCTCGGACGCGCGGGCCAGATCGCCGCGACGCTGCGCGATCTCCACCTCGCTGCGCGCCTGGTCCAGCCGCTCCTTCAGCTTCTGGGTCTCCTGCACCTGCTCCTTCTCCGACTGCCAGGCGGCGGTCAGCGCATTCGATTCCTCCTCGAGTTCGGCCAGCTCCTTCTCCAGCCGCTCCAGCCGCTCGCGCGACGCGGGATCGGTTTCCTTGCGCAGCGCCTCGCGCTCGATCTTGAGCTGGATCACGCGCCGGTCGAGTTCGTCCAGCGCCTCGGGCTTGGAATCGACCTGCATGCGCAGCCGGCTGGCCGCCTCGTCGATCAGGTCGATCGCCTTGTCCGGCAGGAAGCGGTCGGTGATGTAGCGGTTGGAGAGCGTCGCGGCCGCCACCAGCGCGCTGTCGGTGATGCGCACGCCGTGATGCAGCTCGTACTTCTCCTTGATGCCGCGCAGGATCGAGATGGTGTCCTCGACCGACGGCTCGCCCACGAACACCGGCTGGAAGCGCCGCGCCAGCGCCGCGTCCTTCTCGATGTGCTTGCGGTACTCGTCGAGCGTGGTCGCGCCGATGCAGTGCAGCGTGCCGCGCGCGAGTTCCGGCTTGATCAGGTTCGCCGCATCCATCGAGCCTTCCGCGCGGCCCGCGCCCATCAGGTTGTGCAGCTCGTCGATGAACAGGATGACCTGGCCCTCGGCTGACTCCATCTCCTTCAGCACGGCCTTCAGGCGTTCCTCGAACTCGCCGCGATACTTCGATCCGGCGACCAGCGCGCCGAGGTCGAGCGACAGAAGCTGCTTGCCCTTCAGCGCCTCGGGCACGTCGCCGTTGACGATGCGCAGCGCCAGGCCGTCGACGATGGCGGTCTTGCCGACGCCGGGCTCGCCGATCAGCACGGGGTTGTTCTTGGTGCGGCGCGCCAGCACCTGGATGGTGCGGCGGATCTCCTCGTCGCGCCCGATCACCGGATCGAGTTTTCCCTCGCGTGCGAGCGCGGTGATGTCGCGGGCGTATTTCTTCAGCGCGTCGAAGCTGGATTCGGCGTTCGGGCTGTCGACCGTGCGGCCCTTGCGGATGTCGTTGATCGCCTTCTCCAGCGCCTGCGGCGTGACGCCGGCATTGCGCAGCGCGCGGGCGGCCGGGGTGTCGGAGGCGGCGATCGCCAGCAGCAGGCGATCCTGCGCCACATACTCGTCGCCGGCCTTGGTGGCGGCCTGCTGTGCCGCATCCAGCAGGCGGACGATTTCGGTGGTGAACTGCGGCTGGCCGGCGCCGCCGCCCTGCACCTTGGGCTGCCGCGCCAGTTCGGTCTCGACCGCGGTCAGCGCCGCCTTGGGATCGCCCCCCGCGGTCCTGATCAGGCCGGCGGCGGCGCCTTCCTCGTCGTCGAGCAGCGCCTTCAGCAGGTGCTCGGGCGTGATCCGCTGGTGGAATTCGCGGATCGCGATGGTCTGGGCGGCCTGAAGGAATCCCCGGGCCCGTTCGGTGAATTTCTCGATTTCCATGTTGATGTCCCTATCGGTAGGCGACTGGTCAGCACCCGCCCCTCATCAGGCAGCGGCGGCGTAAACCTTTGGCTTTCCAGTTGGGTCCAGGCACACTGCGACTCAAGAGGGAGTGCCAGATGCGTATCGAATACCTGTACCGCTACCCGGTGAAGGGTCTGACCGCCGAGGCGCTGGAGATAGCGGAGGTCGAGCCCGGCGGCTGCATTCCGTGGGACCGCGCCTTCGCCCTGGCCCAAGGGGACGCGGGTGGCGACGCCGGCTTCGATCCGGCGCAGCCCAAATGGCTGCAGAAGACCAACTTCATGTGCCTGATGAAGAACGCCCGCATCGCCGCCCTGTTCTCCTTCTTCGAGCCCCGCAGCGGCATGCTGGCGATCCGCGCCCCCGACGGGTCGGCGGTGGTCGAGAACGCACTGACCGAGGCGGGTCGGGAGCGTATCGGCAGCTTTCTGACGGACTATCTGGGCGAGGAGGCGCGCGGCACCCCGCGCTTCCACCACATCCCCGGCCACAGCTTCTGCGACCAGCGGGGCAAGGTGGTCAGCCTGATCAACCTCGCCAGCCTGCGCGACTTCGAGGCCAAGGTCGGCGCGCGGCGCCACCGCCGGCGGTTCCGCGCCAACGTGTGGTTCAGCGGCGCGCCGGCCTGGAGCGAGCGCGACTGGGTCGGCCGGGACATCCACATCGGCGGCGCCGTGCTGCGCGTGGTCAAGCCGATCACCCGCTGCCCCGCCACTGAAGTGAATCCCGAGACGGCGGTGCGCGACGCGGATCCCGTGGCGGAGCTGCGCCGCCTGTACGACCATATCGAGCTTGGCGTGCATGCCGAGGTGGTCGAGGGCGGGCGGTTCGCGGTCGGGGATTCGATCGAGGTGCTGCCGGAGTAACGCCAGCCGGCCCGGCGCGCCATTTGCTGTTCGGATCGCGACGGATGTCGAATGCTGGTCGGGGGAATCCAGGCAGGCGATCCATGCCAAAAGCCGTGCCATGACATCGCCGCGAATCGAGCGCCGGCTGGCGGCGATCATGGCGGCCGACGTCGTCGGCTACAGCCGCCTCATGGGCACGGACGAGGTCGGGCATTACAAGGAGCGCTGGAGAGCTTCGTGATAGCGAAGCGGCTTGTCCCGGTCACCGGACCCCGATTCCGTCGCGCCGATTGACTGGAGTCTCGCCATGGGATTGCTGGTGAACGAGCACCGTGGCCGAGATCCAGAAGTTCGACTACCTCGCCAATCCCAAATTGCTCGACGGCCTGCGCCGCGCCGGGATGCCCGAGGGGTAAGTGGCGTCGGCCCACAAGCGTCCCGGTTCGGGCTGTCTCACTGCGGCGCTGTGTAGAACAGGTAATGCGCCGTGTAGCGCATCCGGGCCTGCGTTCCCACCTGCGGCGCGTCGCAGGGCGTGGCAGGCGGTGCGCCGCCCAGCGTATCGGTGCGGCGCACCAGTTCGGCGCCGGTCAGCACGCCGGTTCCCTGATGCGATTTGGCGCGCAGCAGCAGCCAGGCGATGGCATGCGGCTCCGGCGCAGGCGCCTGCGCCACCACCTCGCCGATGATCTTGCTGGTGTCCAGCAACTGCCAGGACGGACCGGCGAAGTGGGTGCCGATCTGCCGGCCGGTCTCATCGAACAAGGCCGCGTCCGGGGCGATGAAGGCCCAGCGATAGCCGTCGGCCGTCTGCTCGCAGGTATAGATTTGCACGCCCTGCGCCGCAGTCTCCAGCACCAGCCTGGCACCGGCCGGTGCAGCCACGCGCTGCTGGTCCTCGGCCGCCGCTGCGGTCGCGGTGGCCCAGACGAGCAGGCCAATAAGCACACACAACAAACGGCGTGGACCCATCGTGGCATCCCTCCCCGGCAATGACTGCATCGCTCTCACCGTCATGGCCGTCGTGCCCGAACGTCACTGGTTTGGGCCATCGGCATTACACGGCCGATCCCGGCGGAAACGACGGACGCCGCTTTTCCTTGTGCGAGGCAAGGCCTTCCTTCGCCTCGGGTCCGCTGAACCCCATGAACTCCAGCGCCAGCGATGCGTCGAACGACGGACCGGCCATCCGCAGCCAGTTGTTCAGCGCGTACTTGGTCCAGCGGATCGCACTCTGCGCACCCTCGGCGAGACGCACCGCAATCTCCACGGCCTTCGCGTCCAGCTCCGCATCTTCGACCGCAAGCGAAATCAGCCCGATGCGTTCGGCCTCGGCGCCGGAGACCGCATCGCAAAGGAGAAGAAAGTATTTCGCCTTGGCCAGCCCGCACAGCAGCGGCCAGACGATCACCGAATGATCGCCCGCCGCCACGCCCAGCCGCGTGTGTCCGTCGATGATGCGCGCGTCCTTCGTGGCGATCGACACATCGGCGAGCAGCCCGCACACCAGGCCGGCGCCCACCGCCGGGCCGCGCATCGCGCTCACCACCGGCTTGGAGCAGTTGATGATGTTGTAGACAAGGTCGCGTGCCTCCTTCCAAACCCGCGCGCGGATCTCGAAGTCCGCCATCATCTCCTCGATCATCGCGAAGTCGCCGCCGGCGGAGAACGCGCGGCCGGCGCCGGTGATGATGACGGAATTCACCTCCGGGTCGGCATCCACGTCGCGCCAGATCTCGCCCAGTTCGCGATGCATCACCGCATCGACCGGGTTGGGCCGCTCCTGGCCCAGCCCCATGGTGATCCGCAGCACCCGCGGGTGCGGCCGGTCGAAGTGCAGGCGCGTGTACTTGGCGTAGCGATCGGTCATCGTCCGAATTTCTCGATGGTGAGGATGCAGCGTGGCGCCGGCAAACCTGCAAGCAAGGAATTTGAACCGCAGATGAACGCAGATGAACGCAGATCAGGCCGGCGCGCATCTGACGATTCAACTGCGGGCGTGTGACCGATCTCGATGCGATTCGCGCCAACGTCAGCGATCTTATCTGCGTTCATCTGCGGTTCCACACCTCTTTGAGCTCGAGTCGCGTTGTGCCTCGCCATCACAGCGCAGCTCAGGCCGGGCACACGCGCGTGAGCGCCTGCTCCGCGCGACGGCGCAGCCCGCCGATCCTGCCGACGCCGGCCAGCCGTCGATCGAGAAATGCAAGCGTGGCCACGTCGTCGTCGCCGCTGTCGCGCAGCCAGTACAGCAGCGTCGCGCCGTACACCGCGGTCAAAATTGCGCGCTTGGTGTACCAGCTGAAATCAGCCGACCGGTCGCCCGCGGCATGCCAGATCGCATCGACTGTGCGGGCCGTGCATGCCGCCGCAAGCCGGATGTGCGACGGCAGCGCCAGCAACGCGAGGGCGCGACGGATCGCCTCCTTGTGCGGGCGGTTCCGCTCGAGCCGCAGTGCGATGACCGCACGCACCCGCTCATGCAGCCGCCTTGCCGCGAGATCGAGCGTGGCGGCTTCGGCCTCCATGCCGCGGTCGGCCCAGTCGCAGAACGCCTCGATCATGTCGGCCGTGCCACCGGGAAACAGCAGTTCCGCCTCGTCGGCCGGCACGCCGATATCACGCAGCCCCATGCGCAACGCGCGGAAGGTCCAGCCATCGAACGGTACATGCGGCAGCATGGCCGCGGTGGCCGCGTCGCGTTCGGGGCTGCGCTCGGGTGCATGGACCATCAGCGGCCTTCCTGTCGCGCCGCGGCCACACGCGCAAGTTCCTCGTTGAAGCCGAACAGCGAGAAATCCTTCATGCGCATCGGATACAGGATGCCGTCCAGGTGATCGTACTCATGCTGCACCACGCCGGCATGGAACCCCGTCACCTCGCGTTCGACCGCGCGCCCGTCGCAGTCGACGCCGCGATAGCGGATGCGGGGTGCGCGCGGCACCGCGGCGCGCAGGCCGGGTATGGACAGGCAGCCTTCCCAGCGCAGAACGCGCTCGTCCGTCAGCAACTCGATCTCGGGATTGATCAGCACCGAATGGCCAAGCACCGTGTCGTCGGGATCGCCGTCCGCGCGCGTCTCCGGCACGCGGAACACGAACAGCCGCAGCGGCACGTGCACCTGCGGCGCGGCCAGGCCGACGCCCGGCGCGTCGTCCATCGTCTCGAACATGTCGGCGACGAGGCGACGGATCTCGGGCGCGCCGGGATCCGCCACCGGATCGCACATCTGCAGCAGCACGGGGTGGCCCATGCGCGCTATCTTCAGTATGGCCATGCGACCTCCAGGGCTTGCCCGCGGGGTTGACCGGCGGGGATGGGCTGGCGAAATGTCTTTGCCCCATGATATAGGGCGGGTTCCCGATCGTCGGGGATGGCTCAGCAGAGAAGGAGAAGGCGGCCAAGTGCAAGTGCTCGTACGTGACAACAATGTCGATCAGGCGCTGAAGGCGCTCAAGAAGAAGATGCAGAGGGAAGGAATCTTCCGCGAGATGAAGCTGCGGCGGCACTACGAGAAGCCGTCCGAGCGCCGCGCCCGCGAGGCGGCGGAGGCGGTGCGCCGCGCCCGCAAGCTGGAGCGCAAGCGGCTGGAACGCGAAGGCTTCTGATCCGGGCTGCGCGGCCCGCCCTTGCACCACCCCGACGTTGCGGCCTAGTGATTGGACCGCAGCCACGGGGTAGTCGGCGATGTTTCTACCAGACCAAAGTCGCCAGCAGGCGGTGTTTGACCGGCTGAGGCAGGGCATCCTGGCCGGCACGCTTCCCACGGGGGCCCGACTGCCGCCGACCCGGGCGCTCGCCGAAGAGCTTGGCGTGGCGCGCCAGACCGTCGTGCTGGCCTATGAGCGCCTGGCGTCCGAGGGGTATGTCCGCGCCCGCACCGGCAGCGGCACCTACGTCGCTGCCGACCTGCCGGATGCCGCGCCGGCCCCGGCTGTGCCGCCACCTGCTGCGGCGAACCCACTGTCCGCGCGCGGCCGACGCCTGGCCGCTGTGCCGGCTTCCGCGGCATCGCGCGACACCGGCCTCGGCACGCTGCTCGCCGGCGGCATCCCGGCGCCGGATCTGTTCCCGACCCAGGCCTGGGCGCGTTGTGCGGCACGGGTGCTGAAGCACCTGTCCAGCGATCTCACCGGCTACCCGCCGCCGCAGGGCCTTGCCGAACTGCGCGCGCAGATCGCCGCCCATCTCGCGGCGACGCGCGGCCTGCTGGCCGATCCCGCCAATATCGTGGTCACTGCAGGAACCCAACAGGCGCTGCGCATCGCGGCGGAACTTCTGCTCGATCCGGGCGATGCGGCGTGGGTCGAGGATCCCGGCTACATCGCCGGCCGCGGCGCGCTGCTCGCCGCGGGTGCTGCGCCGGTTGCCGTGCCGAGCGACGCCGAAGGGCTCGATGTCGCCGCCGGGATCCAGTGCGCACCCGCCGCGCGTCTGGCGCTGGTGGCACCGTCGCACGCAACGCCGCTTGGGGGCGCGCTGCCGATCGGCCGGCGGCTGGCGCTGCTCGACTGGGCTGGGCGCGCCAACGCCTGGGTGCTGGAGGACGACTGCGACTCGGAGTTCCGCTGGGCCGGCCACCCGCTGCCGCCGCTGGCCACGCTCGATCGGGCGGGACGCGTGATCTATTGCGGCACGTTCAGCAAGACGCTGGCGCCGGCGCTGCGCCTGGGCTTTGCGGTGGTTCCGGCCCCGCTGGTCGCGGCGTTCGTCCGCGTGCAGACCCTGATGGATCGCGGCATCGACACGCTCGGCCAGGCGATCCTCGCGGAATTCATGCGCCAGGGCCTGCTCGCGCCGCACATCCGCCGCATGCGCACCGAGTATGGCCGCCGGCGCGACGCCCTGCTGGCCGCCCTCGTCCGCCACGCGCCGTCGGCCCTGCCGATCCCGGCTCCCGGCGGGCTGCATATGGTCTGCCGGCTGCCGGAGGGCGCGGACGAAGCCGCTGTCGTGCAGGCGTGCCGCAGCCGTGGCCTCGCCGTGTCGCCGCTGGGCGCCTACTACGCCGGAACGCCGCGGATGTCGGGGCTGGTCATGGGGTTTGCCGGCACGCCCGAGGCGCTGGCCGCCGATACGGCGCGGCGGCTGGAGGCGGCGCTGCGGGCGGCGGCGTAGTGTCCACTCCGGTCAACCGATCAGCATAATCATCTGCGCCACGAAGCGCTTACCCCCTGCGATCGCTTCTGCGGCGCGTTCGGGCGATACCTCGGAACCGGCGCCGATCTCGTAATCGGCGATGGCTTTCAGGTTATACGCGCGGCCGAGGAAAGCCCGCAGTTCGATGTCAAAACGCGATTCGTCCTTCGTTAGCTGCCCGAGTTCGTATTGCACACCCCTATGCGATTTGACGGTTTTGCCGGTCCATTCGACGATCAGCGCCTGTGCGGCGTGCAAACCCACCAGATCCGCTGCGCGACCCGCTTCGTCGGACCAATTGGCGAGCATGCCATCCGCCTTCGCAAGACATGCACGGGCCTTTTCCAGGAACGCTGCGATCTCCGGCTTACACGCCGATGCCGTCCGTGCGGATTCTTCGATCTTATGAACGGAGGCCATCGGTGTAGGAATCCAGCGCACGGCATGGGCAGGCCAGAACGAACTCGAGCGCAGCACTCGCAAAGATATTGGTGTCAACGACAAGCCTCATCCGAGATGAGGTTTCACGGCCTTGCGCTCTTCCTCGATGACGCGGTCAATATCCGCGTCCGACCAACCCTCGGCGATCACCTTTGGCCGCGCGAACTTCCGCGCTTTGAAGAATCCAGTCGTCGGGCGCGTCAGGCTCAATCGTGATCGTCACGCGCTGTTCCGGCGGAACGCCACGGCGTGCGAGTTCGGCAGCCACTTGCCCGGCGGTCTTCGATGAACTCTGGCCGTGCCGCTCTCGCCGCTTTCGACATCATGCCCGTCGCGCCGCAGCCAGCGGAACCGAAACCGCGCCGGGCATTTCGTTGACCGTCATCACCCATCCTCAGCTGCTCTGCACGGATAGGTTGGCATATTCGGAATTCTCTGGCGAAGACCAGCACGACGTGCACGCCGCCGCCGCTGCTCACGCCCCCTGCGTCAGACGGAACGCCGCGGCCTGATAAACCCCCAGCACGCGCACTTCGGACGAAAAGAACGACAGCTCCTCCAGCGCCCGCCGCAGGCCTGGCTGTTCCGGATGCCCGTCCACGTCGCACAGGAACTGCGTGGCGGCGAAGTGACCGCCGAGCATGTAGCTCTCCAGCTTCGTCATGTTCACGCCGTTGGTGGCGAACCCGCCCAGCGCCTTGTACAGCGCCGCCGGCACGTTCCGCACGCGGAACACGAACGTGGTCATCAGGTCCGCGCGCGCCGCATCGAACGTCACCGGACGCCGGGCCATGACGTAGAAGCGCGTCGTGTTGTGTGCCGCGTCCTCGACATTGGCCTGAAGCACGTCCAGCCCGTAGATCTCGGCGGCCAGGCCCGACGCGATCGCGGCCTCCTCCTTGCGGTTCCATTGCGCGACAAGCTGGGCGGCGCCCGCCGTGTCGGCCTGCACCACCGGCGTCAGCCCCAGCCGGCGCAGGCTGTGACGCACCTGTCCCAGCGCCACGGTATGCGAATGCGCCCGCTGCAGATCGCCCACCGTCGCGCCCCTGATCCCGAGCAGGCAATGCTCGACACGATGAAAATGCTCACCGATCACGAACAATCCGGAGTCCGGCAGCAGGTGGTGAATATCCGGCACCCGGCCCGCGAGGCTGTTCTCACACGGCAGCATCGCGAGGTCGGCACGACCGTCCCGCACCGTATCCATCGCGGTCTCGAACGATTCGCACGGCAGTGTGGTCATATCCGGATAGGCAACCCGGCAGGCGAGGTCGGAGTACGCGCCCAGGATGCCCTGAAAGGCGATGGTGCCGGTCATGCCGTCCGTCCCTGCGGCGCCAGGTCATGGCGCGCGCGCTCCAGGTCGGCGGGCGTGTCCACCCCGTACGGTGCATGTTCGACGCGGGCGCAGGCGATGCGCATGCCGGCCTCCAGGGCGCGAAGCTGTTCCAGGCTTTCTCGTCGTTCCAGCGGCGCCTCCGGCAGCGAGACGAACCGCGCCAGCGCCGCACGCCGGAAGGCATAGATGCCGATATGGTGCCAGCGCGGCCCGTCGCCCCACGGGATCGGCACCCGCGAGAAATACAGCGCCGGCGACACGGCACGGCCGCGGTCGAACGCACACGCCGCCTTCACTACCGACGGCAGCGCCGCCTCCTCGTCCGTATCGATCGGCGCCACCAGCGTGGCGATATCGAACCCCGGATCGGCCAGCGGCGTCAGCACGGTGCGCAGATAGACCGGCGGGATGCTCGGCAGGTCGCCCTGCAGGTTCACCACCACGTCGTGCCGGCCCTGCGGATCCAACTCCGCCAGTGCCGCGTGCACCCGGTCCGAACCGCGCGGCAGCGTGGGATCGGTCAGCACCGCCACACCACCGTTGGCACGCACCGCATCGGCGATCTCCGGATCGCCGCAGGCCACCGCAACCGGCCCGATCTCCGCCTCGCGCGCCCGGTCCAGCACATGCACGATCATCGGCCGGCCATGGATGTCCGCGAGCGGCTTGCCGGGCAGCCGGGTGGAGGCCATGCGGGACGGTATGACGACAATCGGGTTCACGGCGGGTGGGTGACCGGTGGTTTGAGCAGTCTGGGTGGGTTGATGGGTAAAGGTCGTTTCCCTATGGTGCGCGCACCTTATGGAGGCGCACGGCCGCGCGCAACGGCGAGCCGGCAGTCCTTTTCGTGCGTTTGGTTGGTCGGACGGGGAACTCACGCCGCATGGACAGCTTGGAGGTCAACAAGGGCATTGCCGCCGTCCTGGTGGCTGGCATCGCCTTCTTTCTGACGGGTCTGATCGGCGACAACCTCGTGCGCGAGAGGCTGCCGGAAAAGCCGGTGCTGAACATCGCCACGGCACCGACCGCGACGGCCGGAGGCGGTGCACCGAAGCAGGAGGCATTGCCGCCGATCGCGCCACTGCTGGCATCGGCCGATCCGGCGGCCGGCGAGGCGTTCGCCAAAAAGGTCTGCGTCGCCTGCCATACCTTCGACAAGGGCGGCAAGGCGGGGGTCGGGCCAAACCTGTACGGCGTGCTCGGCGCGCCGCACGGCCACATGGAGGGCTTCAACTACACCGAGGGACTGAAGAGCAAGCAGGGTCCCTGGACCTACGACGAACTGAACGAGTGGCTGTACAAGCCGAGCGCCTATTCGCCCGGGACGCGCATGGCGTTTGCCGGCATACCCAGTGCCAAGCAGCGGGCAGACGTCATCGACTGGCTGCATACATTGTCGGACAAGCCGGAGCCGCTGCCGTCGGCCGACGCGGCACCGAAGGAGGCGACACCGGCTGCGGCGCCCGCCGCGCCTGCCAAGCCGTGATGGCGCTGCTTGCCTGACACCGACGCTGACACCGATCGGCTGATCGCCGCGGCCGAGGCGGCAGCCGATGTTGCGGGCGCCGTGGTGCGGCCATTCTTCCGGGCCGGCGTCGCGGCCGAACTGAAGTCCGACCGCTCCCCGGTGACGATCGCCGATCGTTCGGCGGAACAGGCAATGCGCGCCGTGCTGTCGGAGCGCTTCCCCGACCACGGCATTCTCGGCGAGGAGTTCGGGCTGGACCGGCCCGACGCGCGCCACCGCTGGGTGCTGGACCCGATCGACGGCACGCGCGCCTTCATCACCGGGCGTCCGACCTTCGGCACTCTGATCGCGCTGCTGGACGGCGACACGCCGGTCCTCGGCGTGATCGACCAGCCGGTCACCGGCGAGCGCTGGATCGGCGCGGCCGGACGGCCGACGATGTTCCGCGGCACGCTTGGCGGGCGGCCCGGCTGCCGGCGGTGCCCAGCGCTTGCCGATGCCGAACTGTCGTGCACCAGCCCGGAAATGCTGGGTCCCGACGAACCGCGCTGGCAGCGTCTCGCCGGCGCGGTGAAGCGCAACTACTGGGGCGGCGACTGCTACGCCCACGGCCTGCTCGCGCTCGGCCAGATCGACGTGATCGCCGAGACGACCATGAAGCTGTGGGACTGGGCCGCGCTGGTGCCGGTCGTCGAGGGCGCCGGCGGCCGGGTCACCGACTGGTCCGGTCACGCGCTGCGGCCAGGCGGCGACGGGCGGGTCCTGTCGGTCGGCGATCCGGCACTGTTGCCGCAGATCCTCGCCCTGCTGAACGGATAGCGTCGTAGCCGCGCCCAATGCTCCCCCTCCCCTTGCGGGAGGGGGCTGGGGGGAGGGGTCCACAAGCACCATGCAGGGCGGTGGCATCAATACCGGGCCGAAGCGTGTGCTGCTGTCCCCTCCCCCCGCCCCCTCCCGCACCGGGAGGGGGAGAATTAGCGTCGTGCCGTGATGCTGCCTGACCTGCGCGCGTGGGTGTTCTCGGCGAAGACCTTCGCAAGCGCCATGGCCGCACTCTACATCGCGCTGCTGATCGGCCTCGACCGCCCGTACTGGGCGATGATGACGGCCTACGTCGTCGCCCAACCGCTCACCGGGGCGATGCGCTCCAAGTCGGCCTATCGCTTCGCCGGCACCACGCTCGGCGCGGTCGCCGCCATCGCGCTGGTGCCCAATCTCGTGTCGTCACCCCCTCTGCTGACCGCCGCGCTCGCGCTCTGGGTGGGGCTTTGCATCTACTTCGCGCTGCTCGACCGCACGCCGCGCAGCTACGTCTTTCTGCTCGCCGGCTTCACTGCGGCCATCATCGGCTTTCCCTGCGTCGATGCGCCCGAGACGATCTTTGCGACCGCGCTCGCGCGCCTCGAGGAAACCACGCTGGCGATCGCCTGCACGACGCTCATCGGCGCCGTCATCCTGCCCCGCCCGCTCGGCCCGGCGCTGCTTGCCCGAATCGACGCGTGGTTCGCCAGCGCGCGCAGCCTGTGCCTTGCCGCGCTCGCCGGACAGCCGGAGGACGATGCGTTGCGCCGCGCGCGCCGGTCGCTGGCGGCGGACGCCGTCGAGATCCGCATGCTGACCAGCCATCTCGCGTTCGATACCTCGAACCTGCAGGCGGCGACGCGGCCGATCGAGGTGCTCGAACGCCGCGTCCTGCTGCTGCTGCCGGTCCTCAGCGCCATCGGCGATCGCCTGGCCGCGCTGCGTGCCGCGGGCGGCGGTTCCCCCGCCGTGCAGGCGCTGATCGACCGGCTCGCCGCCTGGATCGCCGGGCGCGATGCGGCGCCGCAGGAGGAGGCCGCGCGGCTCCACGCCGAGATCCAGCGTGCCGAGCCCGCCATCGACGCCGCGTCCGGCTGGGACGCGATCCTGCTGACCGCCCTGCTGATGCGGCTGCGCGACCTGACCGATATCGTGCACGATGCGCGCGCGCTGCGCGACCAGGTCGCCGCCGGCAATCCGAACCTTCCGCCGCTCGCGCTGCCGCGCGGCATCGCCCCGGACGCCACGCGCTTCCGCGACCATGGGATGGCGCTGCTCTCGGGGTTCGCCGCCATGCTGACCATCGGCGTGGTGTGCGCGTTCTGGATCGGTGCGGCCTGGCCGAACGGCAGCATCGCGGCGTTGCAGGCGGCGGTTGGCTGCAGCTTCTTCGCCGCGCAGGACGATCCGGCGCCGGCGATCCTGCAGTTCCTCTGGCTCACCCTGGTCTCGGTGGCGATCGCCGCGGTCTACCTGTTCGTCGTGCTGCCCGTGGTGACCGGCTTCGACATGCTGACCCTGGTGTTCGCGCCGACCTTCCTGGTGCTGGGAGCGCTGATCGGGATGCCGGCGACGAATTTTACCGGCTTGATCATTGCCGTGAACACCGCCAGCCTGCTCAGCATCTCCGATGTCTACAATGCCGATTTCACCGCCTACGCGAACAACGCGCTCGCCACCGTGGTGGGCATGGCCGCGGCCGCGACCTTCACCCGCATCGTCCGCTCGGTCGGCGCCGAGTGGAGCGCACGGCGCCTGATGCGTGCCAACCGCCGCGAGATTGCCCGCGTCGCGTCCCACCAGGGCACGCTCGACCAATCGACGCTGACCGCGCTGATGCTCGACCGGCTGTGCGAGCTGGTGCCGCGCCTGGCCGCATCGGTGCCGCACGCCGACCGGGCCGCCGCCGCCGCGCTGGTCGATCTGCGCACCGGACTGAACGTGGTGCATCTCCGGCGCGACAGTGCCGAACTGCCCGCCGAGGCGCACGTCGCCATCGACCGGACGCTGGACGGCATCGCCGGATATTTTCGTGCCCGTGCGCCGCAGCCACCGGAGGGCGCACTGCGCGGCGACATCGACCGCGCCATCGTGGCGGTCACGGAGGCGTCCGGCCCGCGAACCGGCGACCTGCTGCTCGAACTGGTCGGCATCCGCCACAACCTGTTTCCCGATGCGCCGCCGTACCAACCGGTCCCGCAGCCGGCACGCGCGGCATGATCAGCGAGGTCAACGTCTACGGCATGTTCGTCTCGCCGATGCTGCTGTGGGTCGGCGCGGCGCTGCTGATATCGGCCGTGGTCCGTCGCGGGCTCGCCCGGCTCGGCGTCTATCGCTTCGTCTGGCACCGGCCGCTGTTCGACCTGGCACTGCTGGTCATTGTGCTGGGTGGCGTCGTCGCCATCCAGGCGCGGTGGCCGGTGCGATGACCCTGACGTCCCTCGCCGGGCGGCTGGCCGTCACGCTGCTGACCGCGGCCATCGCGGTCGTCGTCGGCTGGCAGCTCTGGGTGTACTACATGGAGGCGCCCTGGACGCGCGACGGGACGGTGCGCGCCGACGTGGTGAAGATCGCCCCCGATGTGTCCGGCCTGGTCAGCGAGGTGCTGGTGCGCGACAACCAGGATGTCCGCAAGGGCCAGGTGCTGTTCCGCATCGACCCGGTGCGGTTCCAGTATGCGCTGGACCAGGCGACGGCGAACGTGACCGCCAAGGAATCCGCGGCCCAGGAGGCGGCGCGCGAGATGAACCGGTATCGCCAGCTCACCAACCTCGAGGTCTCCACCGAAGAGCAGCAGCAGAGCAGCGCCAAGGCGATCGAGGCGGCGGCGGCGTATCAGCAGGCGGTGGCCGATCGCAACGTGGCGCAGCTGAACCTGGACCGCTCACAGGTGCGGGCGTCGGTCGACGGCACGGTCACCAATTTCAGCATGCGGCCCGGCGATTATGTGACGGCGGGCGCGCCGATCTTCGCGCTGATCGACAGCGACAGCATCTACGTGGCGGGCTACTTCGAGGAGACCAAGCTGCCGCAGATCCGCGCGGGCGATCGCGCGCGGGTGCGCCTGATGGGCGAGAGCCAGCTCATCGAGGGCCATGTTCAGAGCATCGCCGGCGGCGTCGCCGATCGCGAGCGCCAGGCCAGCAGCGATCTGCTGGCGAACATCGCGCCGACCTTCAACTGGGTCCGCCTTGCGCAGCGCGTGCCGGTGCGGATCGCTGTGGACCACGTCCCGCCGGGTGTGCACCTGCTGGTGGGCCGCACCGCGAGCGTCGAGGTACTGGCGGGTCAGCGTGCCGTTAATCCATGACGCGCGTGAAACCGTCGCCGGGGTTTCACCCCGAACCCCACCAGAGGCTCCGCCTCTGGACTCCGCCAAGGGCTCGCCTTTGGTGGGGGTCCCGGGGGCGAAGCCACCGGGCGGGTTTCAGGGCAGAGCCCTGAGCCCTTCACCTTCACCCGATTGCCCCAGACGCAGCTTACCGCGTCTTCAGTTGTCATGCCGTCCGATTGACGGCACACCGTGGTCCCTATGCGCGCCATAGCTCTTCTGCTGCTGCTCGGTCTCGCCGCGACACCCGCCCTGGCCGATGATCCGGTCACCCGGAGCAACGCCATCGCCGTGCTGGCGAAACCTGCCCTGCCGCCCGATTTTCCGTACTTTCCCTACGTAAACCCGAACGCGCCGAAGGGCGGCGAGGTCACGCTCGCCTCGATCGGCACGTACGACAGCTTCAATCCGTTCATCCTGCGCGGCACCGCGACCAACGGCATGACGAGCCCCTGGGTGGTGCTGCCCGGCGGATCGGGCTCCGGCGCCAGCGTGGGGCATGTCTGGGAAAGCCTGCTCACATCATCGGCCGACGAGATGGCGTCGGGCTACGGCCATCTCGCCGGGATCATCGAACTGCCGGCCGACAAGATGTGGGTCGCGTTCGAACTGCGCCCCGAGGCAAAGTTTTCCGACGGCACACCGGTCACGGCCGAGGACGTGGCGTGGACCTACCGCACGCTCCTGGAACAGGGACGGCCGAGTTTCCGCATCCAGATGGCGGACGTAAAGGACGTCGTGGTGGAAAGCCCGCGCCGCGTCGTGTTCCACTTCGCCTCGAACGAGAACCGCGACCTGCCGCTGATCCTCGGTGGGCTGCCGGTGCTGCCGAAGCACTTCTTCGACGGCCGCGACTTCACCAAGCCGCTGACCGATCCGCCGATCGGCTCCGGACCCTATCGCATCGGCAGCTTCGAGCTGGGCCGCAGCGTGACGTACGAGCGGCGACCCGACTGGTGGGCAGCGGACATGCCGACCGGCAAGGGGACCAACAACTTCGACCGCGTGCGCATCGAGTATTTCCGCGATTCGACCGTGGCGATGGAGGCGTTCAAGGCGGGGCAGATCGATCTGCGCAGCGAGAACATCTCGAAGAACTGGGCGACCGCCTACGAATTCCCGGCGGTCGCGCGCGGGCTGGTGAAGAAGCAGGATTTTGACCATCACCTGCCGACCGGAATGCAGGGCTATGCGATGAACACGCGGCGCGCGGTGTTCGCCAATCCGCTGGTGCGCCAGGCGATGGCCGAGGTGTTCGATTTCGAGTGGGCCAACAAGAACCTGTTCTATGGCACCTATACGCGCACCCTCAGCTATTTCAGCAACAGCGATCTGGCGTCGTCGGGAATTCCGCAGGGCGATGAACTCAAGCTGCTGGAGCCGTACCGCAAGGAGTTGCCGCCTGCGCTGTTCACCGAGCCGTACCGGCTGCCGGTGACGGACGGCTCGGGCAACAACCGCGAGCAGCTGCGCCACGCGTTGGACCTGCTGCAGCAGGCCGGGTGGTCGGTGAAGGAGCGCAAGCTGGTGGATGCCAACGGCGAGCCGATGAATTTCACCATCCTGCTCGACGAACCTTCGCTGGAGCGCGTGGCGCTGCCGTATGTGCAGCTGCTGCAGAAGATCGGCATCGATGCGCGGGTGCGCACGGTCGATCCGGCGCAGTACCAGCACCTGACCGATGACTTCGATTTCGACATGATCATGATGATCTATCCGCAAGGCGACGTGCCCGGCAACGAACTGCGCGACTACTTCACCTGCGCGGCGAGCAAGGCGCAGGGCAGCTTCAATGTGCCGGGCGTGTGCGATCCCGCGGTGGACGCAATGGTCGAGCGGATGGTCACGGCGCAGGACCGCGACACGCTGACGACCGCGGCGCACGCGCTGGACCGGGTGCTGCTGTGGCGCTGGTACATGGTGCCCAACTGGCACAGCCGGACGTTCCACATCGCCTACTGGGACCGCTTCGGTCACCCCGACGTGCCGATCCGCGACGGCTTCAACTTCGACACATGGTGGGTCGATGCGGCCAAGGCCGATGCGATCGACGCGGCGAAGCGGCAGTGATGATGGGGCGGGGTCCCCTCCCCCAACCCCCTCCCGCAAGGGGAGGGGGAGTAGCAACGACAGCACTCCCCCTCCCCTTGCGGGAGGGGGTTGGGGGGAGGTGACCACAGGCGCCCGGCCTGAATGACCGCCTACCTCCTCCGCCGTCTGCTGCTGGTCATCCCCACGCTGTTCGGCATCATTGCCATCAACTTCGCGGTCATCCAGTTCGCGCCTGGCGGACCGGTCGAGCAGATGATCGCGGAACTGCGCGGCAAGGGGGACCTTTCGTCCCGGCTGGGCGCGGCCACGTCGGAGTTCGGCGGCGCCGGCTCGTATCGTGGCGCGCGCGGCCTCGATCCGCACATCGTCGATGACATCAAACGGATGTTCGGCTTCGACAAGCCGCCGCTGACGCGCTTCGCCGACATGCTCGGCGGCTATCTGCGCTTCGACTTCGGCCGCAGCTTCTTCCGCGATCAGACGGTGCTGCAGCTCGTGCTGCAGAAAATGCCGGTGTCGATCTCGCTCGGCCTGTGGTCCACGCTGCTGGTCTACGTCGTGTCCATCCCGCTCGGCATCGCCAAGGCGGTGCGCGACGGCAGCCGCTTCGACGTGGCAAGCAGCGCCGTGGTGCTGGTCGGCTACGCCGTGCCGAGCTTTCTGTTCGCCATCCTGCTGGTCGTGCTGTTCGCCGGCGGCAGCTTCTTCCAGTGGTTCCCGCTGCGCGGCCTCACCAGCGAAGGCGCCGCCAACTGGAGCATTCCCGCGCGCATCGCCGACTACGCCTGGCACATGGTGCTGCCGACCATCGCCGTGGTGGCGAGCGGCTTCGCCAGCCTGACGATGCTGACCAAGAACTGCTTCCTCGAGGAGATCCGCAAGCAGTACACGGTGACGGCGCGCGCCAAAGGCGCCGGCGAGAGGCGCGTGCTGTATGGCCATGTGTTCCGCAATGCCATGCTGCTGATCGTCGCCGGCTTTCCGCAGGCGTTCATCGGCATCCTGTTCACCTCCGCGCTGCTGGTGGAGATCGTCTTCTCGCTCGACGGCATCGGCCTGCTGGGGTTCCAGTCGGCGATCCAGCGCGACTATCCGGTGATGTTCGGCACGCTCTACATGTTCACCTTGCTCGGCCTGCTGATGCAGATCATCGGCGACACGCTCTACACGGTGGTCGATCCGCGCATCGACTTCGAGGCGCGGGGTTGAAGCTCACTCCCATCACGCGCCGCCGGCTGGCGATCTTCCGGCAAAACCGGCGCGGCTACTGGTCCTTCTGGCTGTTCGCGATCCTGTTCGGCACCAGCCTGTTCGCCGAGTTCATCGCCAACGACCGGCCGCTGCTGATCCGCTTCGATGGGCACTGGTATGTGCCGGTGCTGCAGGACTACAGCGAGGACACGTTCGGCGCCGATTTCCTGCCGACCGAGGCCGACTACACCGACCCCGACTTGCAGCAGGCGATCAACGCGCGTGGCTGGATGATCTGGCCGGCGGTGCCGTACAGCTTCGGCACCATCGTGAAGAACCTGCCGAGCCCGGCGCCCTCGCCGCCATCGGCGAGCAATCCGCTGGGCACGGACGATCAGGCGCGCGACGTGCTGGCACGGGTGATCTACGGCTTTCGTCTGTCGGTGCTGTTCGGCTTCGTGCTGACGATCGTCTCGTCCGCCGTGGGCATCGCCGCCGGCGCGGTGCAGGGCTATTACGGCGGCGCGACCGATCTTTTGTTCCAGCGCTTCATCGAGATCTGGAACGGCATGCCGCAGCTCTATCTGCTGATCATTCTCGGCAGCATCATCACGCCGGGCTTCTGGGTGCTGCTGATATTCCTGCTGCTGTTCTCCTGGATGAACCTGACGGGCGTGGTGCGCGCCGAATTCCTGCGCGGCCGCAATCTGGACTATGTGCGCGCGGCGAGGGCGCTCGGCGTCGCCGACGTTGCGGTGATGTGGCGGCACATCCTGCCCAACGCCATGGTCGCGACGCTGACCTTCCTGCCGTTCACGCTGTCGGGCTCGGTGACCATCCTGGCGAGTTTGGATTTTCTCGGGTTCGGTCTGCCGCCGGGGTCGCCGTCGCTTGGCGAACTGGTGGCGCAGGGCAAGAACAACCTGCAGGCGCCGTGGTTGGGGTTCACGGCGTTCTTCGTGCTGGGCGGTGTGCTGACCTTGCTGATCTTCGTCGGCGAGGCGGTGCGCGACGCGTTCGATCCGCGGCGGTTGCCGGTATGAAAGCAAGCAGGTTTCACCACAAAGACACGAAGGCACGAAGGCAACGAACATGCGCTCCGCGCGAAGCGCATAAATTTCACCTTCGTGCCTTCGTGTCTTTGTGGTGAATTTTCTTCTGGCTTCCGGACATGAGCCTGGTCGAAGTCGAGAACCTGTCCGTCGCGTTCGGCGCCAGGCGCGTGGTGGACGACGTGTCATTCACCCTCGATCGCGGCGAGACGCTGGCGCTGGTCGGCGAATCGGGCTCCGGCAAATCGGTCACCGCGCTGTCGCTGCTCCAGCTTCTTCCGTCGGGCGGCACCAACCCCACGGGAAGCATCCTGCTGGACGAGCGGCAGATGATCGGCGCCGAGCCCGACGCGTTGCACCGTGCGCGCGGCGACGTGGCGGGCATCGTGTTCCAGGAGCCGATGACCAGCCTCAACCCGCTGCACCGCATCGGCCGGCAGATCGGCGAAGCGATCACGCTGCACCGGCGCATGCCTGCCGATCGGCTGCGCGCCCGGGTGATCGAGGTGCTGCATCAGGCGGGCTTCGCCGACGCCGAACACCGGCTGGAGGCGTTTCCCCACCAGCTTTCCGGCGGGCAGCGGCAGCGGGTGATGATCGCCATGGCACTGGCCAACGATCCCGCATTGCTGATCGCCGACGAACCCACCACCGCGCTCGACGTCACCATCCAGGCGCAGATCCTGCAGTTGCTGGCGCGTCTGCGAACCGAGCGGCAGCTGGCGCTGCTGCTGATCACCCACGACCTGCAGATCGTCCGCCGCTACGCCGACCGCATGTGCGTGATGAAGGACGGCGTCGTGGTCGAGGCGGGGCGCGTCGCCGATGTGTTCGCCGCACCCGCGCATCCCTACACGCGGATGCTGCTCGCCGCGGTCCCGAAGGGCGAGCCCGCGCCGTTGCCCGATGGTGCCCGGCCTCTGCTGCAAGCCGACGATGTGAAGGTGCACTTCGCCATCCGCCGCGGCGTGCTGCGACGTGCCATCGGCTATGTGCGCGCCGTGGACGGCGTGTCGGTCACCGTGCGCGAAGGCGAGACGGTGGGGCTGGTCGGCGAATCGGGCTCCGGCAAGACGACGATGGCGCTCGCGGCGCTGCGGCTGGAACATGCCACCGGCCGGATCGACTTCGACGGCGAGCACATCGCCGCGCTCGACCGCCGCGCGCTGCGACGGCTGCGTGCGCGCATGCAGATCGTGTTTCAGGACCCGTTCGGCAGTCTTTCCCCTCGCATGCCGGTGGGCGACATCGTCGCCGAGGGGCTGCGCGTGCACGAGCCCGCGCTCAGTCGCGCCGAACGTGACGGCCGGGTCGCCGCCGAGCTGGAGGAGGTCGGACTGCCCGCCGACTCGGCCGACCGCTATCCGCATGAATTCAGCGGCGGGCAGCGCCAGCGCATCGCAATCGCGCGCGCCATGGTTTTGAAACCCCGTTTCGTGGTGCTCGACGAACCCACCAGCGCGCTCGACATGTCGGTGCAGGCGCAGATCGTCGATCTGCTGCGGCGGCTGCAGCAGGTGCACGGCCTGGCCTACCTGTTCATCAGCCACGATCTGAAGGTGGTGCGCGCGCTCGCCCATCGCGTGGTGGTGCTGCGCCACGGGCGCGTGGTGGAACAGGGCAGCGCCGATGAAGTCTTCGCCAATCCGCGCGAAGACTACACGCGGGCGCTGATGGCGGCGGCGTTCACGCTGGAAGACCATGTGATCGAACACCCAGCGATTGACGACCCCGCGATCGAAGACCGGGCGGCACTGGGCAAATTGATGGGCTCCGGTCCGTGATGCCGCGGCATCCGGAGACGCTGCATCTTCGCGGCCTGACCCGCCGCTTCGGCACTGTCGTCGCGGTTGACGGCGTCGATCTGGATGTGCCGGCCGGCCAGATGCTCGGCGTCATCGGCCGCTCCGGCGCGGGCAAATCCACCTTGCTGCGGATGATCAACCGGCTCACCGAACCCTCCGCCGGCACGATCCGCTTCGGCGACAGCGACGTGACATCGCTCACGGGCAAGCCGCTCCGCGAATGGCGTGCGCGCGCGGCGATGATCTTCCAGCAGTTCAACCTGGTGCCGCGGCTGGACGTGCTGACCAACGTGCTGATCGGCCGCCTGTCGCACCGCGCCGTGCTGCCGAGCCTGCTCGGTCTGTTCTCGGCGGAGGAGCGCGCTGCGGCGGTGACCTTGCTGGAGCGGTTCGGTCTTGCCGAGGTGGCACTGCAACGCGCCGGCACGCTGTCGGGCGGACAGCAGCAGCGTGTGGCGATCTGCCGGGCGCTGCTGCAGGAGCCGCTGATGGTCCTGGCGGACGAACCGATCGCCAGTCTGGATCCGCACAATGCGCGCCTGGTGATGGACGCATTGCGCACGGTGAACCGCCAGGACGGGCTGACGGTGCTTGCGTGCCTTCACCATCTCGATGCGGCGCGCGCCTGGTGCGACCGCGTCATCGCATTGCAGTCGGGTCGCATCGTGTTCGATGGCACGCCGGCGCAGCTCAGCCCGGCCAAGGTGTTCGACATTTACGGCGTGACCGAGGACGAATTCCACGCCGACCACGCGCCGCTGGTGAACGCCTGACGTCAGTGCCGCATCAGCACCGGAATGTCGGCATTGGCCAGCATGTGGCGCGTCACGCCGCCGAATAGAAGCTGGCGCAGCGGATGGTGCACATAGGCGCCCATCATCAGCATGTCCGCGCCGAGTTCATGCGCCTTGCCCAGCAGCGCCGCGCCGAACGCGCCGGACCCGATCGGCAGAACATGCATCTCCGCGTCCACGCCATGTTCCGTGAGGATCGCCGGCATCGCAGGCGCCGCGTCGTCCGGTGCGCCCGCCAGCACGAAAACACGCTCGGCCTGCGCGAGACAGCGCAGCCCGGCGAGCACCGCCTTGGTCGCACGGCCGTCGTCGCGCCAGGCGATCGCAACACGTCGGCCGAACGTGGCGCGTGACCGAGCCGGCACCACAAGCACCGGCCGGTCG
The DNA here is from genome assembly GCA_963739725.1 of uncultured Alphaproteobacteria bacterium. GTDB lineage: Bacteria > Pseudomonadota > Alphaproteobacteria > Acetobacterales > Acetobacteraceae > JAMXLO01. Next base: position 145,637 of record CAVUBS010000033.1, read on the forward strand.
GTCGCCAGCAGCGCGGCGCGAAACGCATGCCAGCCTGCGCCGTAGTCGTGCCGTGCCGGTTGCTCGACCACGAGGAAATCCGAGCGGCCGCCGCGGTCTTCGACAACCAGTTCCGCGATGCCGTCCACATCGATCCACACGGCTTTGACACCGGCCGGCTCCGTGTCCGGCAGCCAGGCATCGAACACCGTCCGTACGGCGTCCGCGCGGGTAGCCTCTGCTGCCCGTAGTTCCGCCTCGCGCCGCTCGGTGAGAATCTCCTCGCTTGGCACGACACCGGCTTCGGGCGGCGCGCGCACGAGGAGCGCCTCGATATGTCGGGCGCCGGTCAGTTCGGCGAGGCGCAGCGACGCGGCGAGCAGTGCACGCGCCGACGTCGCATGATCCAGCACGGTCAGGATCACGCCGGATATCGCGGCGGATCCCGGGTGCGTCACCACGCCTCGCGTCCTGTCTTCGGCCGCAGCATCGGCGCTGCTTCGCGTGCCTCCCGCGCGGTCCGCTGCTCTGCCTCGTGCTTGTCGAACATGGCGCGCGCGGCGGTGGAGCGCTTCTCGGTCAGTTCGTCGCGATGTTCGGTGCACCAGTCGAAAAACTCGACGCGCGGTACGTTCTCGTCGGAGAAATGCGGCATCACGTAGCGGGCGTAGAGTTCATACGACCGCTTCGTGGCCTCCCAGTCGGCCCAGTTGTGCGCCTGGTGCAGGAACACGCCGAACTGGCCCTGTTTGTCGCGCAGGCGCTGGATCAGCGCGATCGCATCGTCCGGCGTGCCGATCACACCGAACTTGTTCTCGACGAACCACTCGGCGGGATCTTGCCGTCGGGCACGATGAAGCGCGGCTGGTTGTTGTTGAGGTAGCCAAGATAGCGCTCGAAGCCGAAGCGGCAGTTCTCGTACGCCTTTGCCCGCGTTTCGGCGATGTGCATCGGCCCCACCAGACGCAGCCGCGCGGGGTCCATGCGTGCGGCCCTGCTCGGCGGCGATGTCGTTGGCGATCTGCCAGTTGGCCGCCAGCGCGTCGTAGCCGAACGGATTGGTCGCCGCGACGCAGATCATGCTGAGATCGTACTTGCCCGCCAGCCTGCCGCCGGACGGCGTGACGGCGCTGACCACCGCGACCTCGGGATGCGGGCGTGTATACGGGCGTAGATGCGCGCGCGCATTGACGAAGGTGTACCAGTCGGTCTTCTCGGTGACGATCTCGCCGCGGAAGAACCGCAGAATGACATCCAGCGCCTCGGCCATCCGGTCGCGCTGGGTGTTCGGATCGATCCCGAGCATCAGCGCATCCGACGCCAGCAGTCCGGGGCCGGCGCCGAACATGACCCGCCCGCGCGTGTGGTGGTCGAGCTGGATGATGCGGTTCGCGGTCATCAGCGGGTTGTGGTACGGCAGCGAGATCACGCCGGTGCCGAAGCGGATCGAACGCGTGCGCTCCGCGGCAACCGCGATGAACAGCTCCGGCGAACTGATCAGCTCCCAGCCGGCGGAATGATGCTCGCCGATCCACGCCTCGTGGAAGCCGAGCCGGTCCAGCCACTGCATCAACTCGAGATCGCGGTCCATGCAGGCCGCGGGATTTTCGTCCATCGGGTGGAAGGGCGGCAGGAAGACGCCGTGGCGAAGGTGGATCTGGGTCATGGCAAGCCTCTGCAACTGCTTGCCGGCATTGTGCGCGTGCCGTGTGCGGTCCTCAAGCGGACTGCATGCGACTCCGCGGCTGAGCCGCGCCTGCGGCGGCCCGCCGGCCAGGGTCATGCCGTGCCGACACCGACCTTGTCCAATGCCTCGCGAACTGCATGGGCCAGTTCATGATGGCGAACCGGCTTTTGCAGGAACCTGCATCCCAAGGCAGCCAAATGCTGCTCGCGATCGCCTGCGTCCGGAAAGCCTGACGCCAGAAGGGTTCGCAGCGCGGGCCGGTTCGCGGCGGCCCACTCGACCAATCCGATCCCGTCCATGTCGCCGGGCATCGCAACGTCGCTGAACAGCAGGGACACGGCGCTGTTGGTCTCCAGTATTGCGATCGCCGTGTTCGCATCCAGCGCCTCGAGCACACTGTAGCCCAGGCGGACGAGCTGCCGCGCCGTGGCGCGCCGCAATTGAGCATTGTCGTCGACCACCAGGATCGTTTCCAGCCGTCCGGCCGGGTCAGGACCGGCAGCAGTATTCGCGTCCGGCCTTCGTTGGCCGCGTTGCTGTGCGCGCGGCAAATAGAGACTGAACACTGTTCCGGCCCCGAGTTCGCTTCGCACGGAGACATGGCCGCCCGATTGCTTGATGAAGCCGAACACCATCGAGAGACCGAGACCGGAACCCTTGCCGTTCGCCTTGGTCGTGAAGAACGGATCGAAGATCTTGTCGATGACGGAAGCGGGTATGCCGGCCCCGCTATCCGCAACCTCGACAAGCAGGTAGTCGCCCGGTTCCAGGGCGGGCTGCAGATCCGTCCCATCGGGGCCCACGCACAGCCCTTTGGTGGCAATTGTCAGTATTCCTCCGCAGTCCATGGCATCGCGCGCATTCGACAGCAGGTTGATGAGCGCCGCCTCCAACTGCGTCGGGTCGATCAGCGCCTGGCCGGCCGTCGGATCCAGGGCGACGCGCAGAGCGATCCGCTCCGTCACCAGCCGCTCGAACATTCGCGACGTGGACCGGACCAGCTCGTTCACGTCGATGATCTGCGGATGCAGCGGCTGACGGCGGGCAAAGGCGAGCAACTGGCGCGTCAGTTCGGCGCCGTGCAGCACGCCCGACATGGCGTCGCTGCGCAGTTCCTCGGTCGCGGCACAATCGCTCGTGTAAGGCTGCATCAGCTCGAGATTGGCCTGGACGATTCGCCAGGATATTGTTGAAGTCGTGCGCAATGCCGCCTGCGAGTTGGCCGATGACCTGCGTTTTGCCGGCCTCGGCCAGCTGATGTTCGACCTGTCTTTGCGCGTGCCTGAGCCTTGTCTCGGTGGCGCGATGACTGATGATCTCGGCCTTGAGGCGCGCATTGGTTTCATCGATTTCGATCGCCCGGCGCGCGAGTGCCAGCCTGGCCGAGGTGGTCTCGCGGAACCATTGTCTGAACCGCAGGCTGGCAATGCACAGCGAAGCCCCGAAGACGCAGATCATGACGCCCGAGACGATGTGCAGCCGATTGCCCTGGATGAGGAAATTCGTCGCGAGCGGCGCGACCGCCGGCAGAATGAAGGCCAGCACCGACGGAAAATGGGCGGCATGCACAGTCGCTGCGCCGGCACACATGCCGCCGATCACCAGGGCGAAAATGATCTGATGCGGGTCGTCGATCGGCGCGAATACAAACGCTCCGCAACCCCATAAAATCCCCGAGACCAAGGAGCCCACGGTCGCCAGATTGGTCCACCAGGCGTTCTGCGCCTGCTCGGCGTCGAGTCGCCGATAGACCAGCAGAAGGATGAAACGGATGGCCGACAGTCCGATGACCAGAGAGACCCAGGCGACGAGTTTCGATCTGGGGACAACCGGGGCCAGCACGAACCCGATCAGGACGCTGTTCAGCACACTGACCGACAACGTGAGTGGCAGGTGCGCGTAACTCCATCGGACCTGCTCGGCGCCTACCACCTCACGATGCGACCGCATGGGATCGGCCCTTCAAACCAGCCAGGCAGAGCAAGACAAATTTTTGTCTTATTTCGACGACTCTTTGATAATGCGCTGCCATGGATTGCCGGGTCAACATTTATGTCATTTGATGATTTTGCCCACGCGTCTTTGAGAATTGAGCAAGATTAGCTCAGAAATAACGAATTTATAACGATAGATTACCGAATAATTGCCGTGCCGGCGAACCTTTGGACGCCGCCGATGTCAGGTGCCTCGAGCGAGCGCTGCCCGGCGCGTTTGCGGGCACGCTTGACCGGCCGATCCGCGGGGTCTCTGCTTCGCGTCAAATGAAACCGAGGAGACAGCGCCCATGCACGATACGGTCATTCGCGGCGGAACCATCGTCGACGGCACCGGAGAAAGAGCCTTTACCGGCGACGTCGCGATCGACGGCGACCGCATTGCCGAGGTCGGCGGCAAGGCCGGCCCGGGCAGGCGCGAGATCAAGGCCGACGGCATGCTGGTGACGCCCGGCTGGGTCGATGTGCACACGCACTACGACGGCCAGGCGACCTGGGACCAGGAACTCGCGCCGTCGTCGTGGCATGGCGTCACCACCATCCTGTTCGGCAATTGCGGCGTCGGCTTCGCGCCGGTGCGCCGCGAGCACCATGACTCGCTGATCGGGCTGATGGAGGCGGTGGAGGAAATTCCCGGCATCACGCTGGCGGAAGGGTTGAAGTGGGACTGGGAGACCTTCCCGCAGTATCTCGATGCGCTGGAGCGGATGCCGCGCGCGATCGACGTGGCGGCGCAGGTGCCGCACCATCCGCTGCGCGTCTACGTGATGGGCGAGCGCGCGATCAACCGCGAGACGGCCACGGCCGACGACATCGAGGCGATGCGCCGCATGACGCGCGAGGCGCTGGAGGCCGGTGCGTTCGGCTTCACCACCTCGCGCACCAATTCGCACAAGACGCCGACCGGCGAGATGGTGCCCGGCCGCTACTCGGAGGTGCAGGAACTGCTCGGCATCGGCTCGGCGCTGAAGGGCCTGAAGCACGGCGCGTTCGGCGTGAACAGCGACTTCGAGGTCGAGACCGAGGAACTGGCCTGGATGACGAAGCTCGGCCAGGACACCGGCCGGCCGGTCTGGTTCCTGCTGACCGACCGTCCGACCGATCCGGTGCGCTGGCAGCGCCTGATGGAGGGCGTGCGCACCGCCCGCGCACAGGGCGCGTTCGTCACCGCGCAGGTCGCCGGCCGGCCGGTCGGCGTGATGCTGGGCGTCGATACCGCGCTGAACCCGTTCTCGATCCGGCCGAGCTACCAGGCGCTGCTGAAGCTGCCGGCGGCGGAGCGGCTCGCGCGGCTGCAGGATCCGGCGGTGCGCGCCGCGATCCTCAACGACGAGCCATCGGCTGAACTGGTGCGGCGGCTGTCGCAGTTCCGCCAGCAGATCACCACGCGCTGGGATCGCATGTTCGTCATGGGCGATCCGCCGGACTACGAGCCGGAGGCCACCAGCAGCATCGCCGCGATGGCGCAGCGCTCGAACCACTCGCCGGCCGAGGTCGCGTATGACTACCTGGCCGGCGGGCCGGACCGGTTCCTGTTCTTCCCGATCGTCGGCTACAACGAGGACAACCACGACATCATCCGCACCATGCTGACCTCGCCCGAGACGATGCTGGGACTGTCGGACGGCGGCGCGCATTGCTCCTCGATCAGCGATGCCAGCCTGCCGAGCTGGATGCTGACCCACTGGGGCCGCGACCGGAAGCGCGGGCCGGGGCTGCCGCTGGAGCTGATCGTCAAGCGGCAGACCAGCGAGACGGCGGACTTCTTCGGTTTCGCCGACCGCGGGCGGCTGGCGCCGGGGCTGAAGGCCGATGTCAACGTGATCGATTTCGAGCGGCTGCGGCTGCACGTGCCGGAGATCCGCTACGACCTGCCCGCGGGCGGGCGGCGGCTGGTGCAGCGCGTCGATGGCTACATCGCGACGTTGGTGTCGGGCACGCCGGTCTTCGAGCACGGCGACTACACCGGCGCGACGCCCGGCCGGCTGGTGCGCGCGGGGTAGACGCCCCCTCCCGCAAGGGGAGGGGGAGTGCAGCGTTCCCCCTCCCCTTGCGGGAGGGGGTCAGGGGGAGGGGTCGATGCTTACTTCGCCCGAACGTCTTGTGGCAGGTCGCGCAGGCGTCGCCCACGACCTTGACCTGCGCCGCGACGGCGTCGGTATCGCCGGCCTTGGCGAGTTCCGCCAGCTTGGTCGCTGCCGTCGCGAGGTTGTCGGCGTCCATCTGGAACTCCGCCGGCTCGGTCCAGACGGCCGGCAGCGCCTTCGTGTTGTGACCCTGCTCGCTGCCCTTGGGGAACTGCGTCGGAAACTGCGTGATCCAGCGCGCGATCGCCTTCGCGGGAATCTCCAGCGTCTTCACGTCGCCCTTGGCCGCGACGACGGCGCGAATCCCGCCGAATGTGCCGGCCAGCAGATCCTGCCCCGCCTGGCGGGTTTCGATCGGATCATACACCGCGGCCCCGGCGGTGCCCGCCGTCGCCATCGCCAAAACCGCCAGAACCGCCAAGCTTCCTCGTCATCCCGATTCATCCCCCGTTGTCATTGCAGCCCAGTGTCTCGACATGTCGGACGCGCCGGCGCCATCAAAATTCCCGGCTGCGTGCAGGAAATCAGTGGCAAAATCGCGCACTCGCGACGCCACATGCACGCGCATGCCTCACATTCATTCCGTTGCCGTGTTCTGTGGCTCCCGTGCCGGCAACGATCCCGCATACCGCGCCGCCGCGCAAGCGCTCGGGCAAGGGCTGGCGGAGGCCGGGATCCGTCTGGTCTATGGCGGCGGCCGCATCGGGCTGATGGGCATCATGGCGGATGCCGCACTGGCTGCCGGCGGCGCGGTGCTGGGCGTCATTCCGGAATTCCTCACCCGGCGCGAGGTGGCGCACGAGAGCATCACCGAACTGGTCGTCACCGATTCCATGCACAGCCGCAAGCAGCGCATGTTCGAGGCGGCCGATGCCTTCGTCTCGCTGCCGGGCGGCCTCGGCACGCTGGACGAGACGATCGAGATCATCACCTGGCGGCAGCTTCGCCTGCATGCCAAGCCGATCCTGATCTGCGACGTGGCCGGGTCGGCCGCGCCCTTCCTGGCAACGATCGAGGCGGCGATCGACGCCGATTTCGCGCTGCCGGAAGCGCGGCAACTCTACGAGGTGCTGGAAAGCGTCCCGGCCGTGCTGCAGCGCCTGTCCCGCCTGCACCGCGCCGCAAGCGTCGAGGCTGCGCGCCTGTAACGATGCCTTGCCCGGACCGGCGCGCGGGGCTATATGCGCCGCCTTGGCCGGAGTGTAGCTCAGCCTGGTAGAGCACTGTGTTCGGGACGCAGGGGCCGGAGGTTCAAATCCTCTCACTCCGACCAGCCAGAGTTTCTTGGCGAGCGCAGCGAGCTTAGAAACTCTGCTGTCCCGGCGCATGCCGGGACCCACGTCTTAGGGTCGCATATGCGCCTCGATCGATCGGCAGCAGACCGCGACGAGCGACCGAAGTTCGGCTGCGAAGGTCCAGACTCGAGATCGGGCAAGCGCGCTTTCGGTAGCCTGCCGTTGCCACATCCAGTCAGCGCGCCCCACATCGGCTTGACCAGCTTGACCAACAATGCTCCTCCATCCGCTATCTGGTCAACCTGACCAACGAGCAGGCCCATGGCCCACTTCGTCACGCTCTACGAAGCCAAGACCCACCTCTCCGGACTGGTCGATCGCGCCGCGGCAGGCGAAGAAATCGTCATCGCCAAGAACGGCGTCCCGCAGGCCCGGCTGGTGCCGCTTGCCTCCCGCGGCGAGCGTCGCAAGCCGGCCAACGCCATGCGCATCCGCCGCATCGCCGCCGATTTCGACGCCCCGGACCCCGCCGTCGAGGCCCTGTTCGGCGGCGAGGAAACGTGAACCTGCTGCTCGACACCCATGTATTCCTCTGGTGGGACAGCCAGAACAAGGCGTTGAACGCCGACACCGGCGCCCTCATCGCTGACCCCTCCAACCAGGTCTTCATCAGTGCCGCGTCGATCTGGGAGATCGCCATCAAGCGCCGGCTGAAAAAGCTCGATTTCCGCGGCTCCGCTGTCGCCGCGATCGGCGCCAACGGCTTCCACGAACTGCCGATCCTGCCGATCGATGCGGAGAATGCCGGCGCACTGGCCTGGCAGCACAACGATCCGTTCGACCGTATGCTGGTTGCACAGGCGACGGCGCCTGACGCTTCACCCTGGCAACCGCCGATGCGGCGATCCGCACCTACCCGAACGTTGCCCAGATATGGACGGGCTGACGCCTGTTCACTTCCGGTCCGTCTCGATGCGCCGAAACCTCATTGCGAGCAGCGACGCGAAGACGCAATCTGGTGCCAGTGACAGACTGCTTCCTCACAAGCCTCTTCTGACCCCACCGGTCGCCGGTCGCTCCGCTGACGGCAGCCGACGGTCGCGCCAGATGCCGCCGGTCTTCAACTGCCGCAGCGGCCGTAGCAGCGTGCCGATCAGCGGCTTCGTCATTGCCTACAACCGGGCGCACCTGCTCGCGACCTGCCTGCGCTCCATCCGTTTCGTGGACGAACTGATCGTCATCGACAAATCCTCGACCGACGCAACGCCGCGCATCGCCCGGCGCTACGCCGACCGGGTGATCACGGTGCCCTGGTCGCCGACCGTCGAGGAGACGCGAAGCTTCGCCCTGGAGCAGTGCCGGCATGACTGGATCGCGTTCCTCGACGACGACGAGATGCTGAGCCCGGAGGCCATCACGTATCTGCGTGCACCGCGCGCGTCCGACGGCCCGGAAGCGGTCGCATTGCCGCTGCGCCACTGGATCCTCGGCGCATTCGATGCCGACGCCTATTATTGGCCGCAATCCCACGTCAGGTTCTTTCGCAAGGGCGCGCTTGCCTTCCGCCCCGTCGTGCACGGCGGCATCGAGATGCTCACCGATCGCGTCGAACAGATTCCGGCGGACTCGCCGATCTTCATCGAGCACCTGTCGCATGCCGACACGGAGCAGTGGATCGAGCGCACGAACCGTTATACATCACGGCCCAGACGTGTTAGTATCGAACCCGAAATGGCGGACATGATCGACTTTGCCCACCAACGCATCGACCACTGGCAGGCGCTCAGCAGTCACAGCAACCGCAACGACTATCCGGCCGCCGTCGCCTTGCTGCGCGCGATCTATGACATGGTGGACCGGGTGAAGGCGTGGGAGGCGCGGCAGGGCCTCGATGGGGCGGGCGCGTTCCGGACACGCTGCCAGGAACTGGACCGCGCCTACGACGAACTGGAGACCCGCCTCGGGATCGCGACCGGCATGCACGGCGGCCGGCCGGCGGCGGGCGGCCTGCTGCAACGCCTGATCGGACGCCGGCGTTGCTGACCAATCTGTCGGCTGTCGCGCGCACCGACGCATCGGCTTCGCACCTGGCGCCTCAGGCTCCACCGGTGGCGGAGGCTGATGCTGACCGCGGTCACGCAGCCGATCTACGCGCTGTATGGCCATCGCCTGCTGGGACAGGTGATGCAGCGTCCGCCGCCGCGCCATGTCGGCATCATCCTGGATGGCAACCGCCGGTTCGGACGACTGTCCGGCCTGGTCGATCCCATGCAGGTGTATGCGCAGGGCGCGCAGAAGCTGGATGACCTGCTGAACTGGTGCGGCGAGCTGTCGATCCCGGCGGTCACCCTGTGGGTCTGCTCGACCGACAATCTGGAACGCCGGCCCGATGAGGTCGCCGGCATCCTGGGCGCGCTCGAGGTGAAGCTCCGCGCGCTGGTCGGCGATCCGCGGATCCATAGCCGGCGCGTCCGCGTGCAGGCGATCGGCCGGCTCGATGTGCTGCCGGAGAGCACGCTCGCAGCGATCCGCGCCGCGGAGGCAGCCACCGCCGGCTACGACACGATGCTGCTCTCGATCGCCGTTGCCTATGGCGGCCGCGAGGAGATCGCCGATGCCGTCCGCGAGATGCTGGCCGAGGCGATGCGCGGCGGCGCCACGTTGCCGGAGATCATCGCCGATGTGTGTCCCGAACGGATCGGCCGGCATCTCTATCTCGCGGATGCACCGGAGCCCGACCTGATCATCCGGACAAGCGGCGAGTTGCGGCTGTCGGGCTTCCTGCTCTGGCAGAGCGCCTACAGCGAGTTCTATTTCTCCGACGTGCTGTGGCCGGCGTTCCGGAAGATCGACTTCCTGCGCGCGGTCCGCGCGTTCCAGCAGCGCCGGCGCCGCTACGGCCGCTGACGGCGCAGGTGCCGGCGGAGCCGCGGCAGGTAGCCGCGCATGAAGGTGCGCAGCGAGCCCTGCACCAGACCGAGCTGCCGCTGCACAAGTTCGTGCTCGCGCCGGAGCGCTTCGTTGCGATCCTCGGATTGGCGACACGCCAGTTCCGCGCGATCCGCACGCTGCGTTGTTGACCGCAGGTTTTCCATGGCCTCGGCGAATTCGTCCTGCACCCGCGAGCGCTCGTCGCGACGCCTGCGAAAGTTCGCCTTGCGTGCGGGCGAGTTCGCTTTGCGTCTGGCGAGTTCGCGCGTTTGCGAGAGCTCGGCGCGAACCTGGGACAGCTCGGTCTGTGTCTGGCGGAGCTCGGCCTGCGTCGCGTGCAGCTGGCCGGCAAGCTCGCCGATCCTCATTGCGTCGGTATCAACGTCGCTACGATCGATGTACAGGCTCGGCGGCAGCGGCGGCAGTTCGCGGTCGGATGCCACGGCGATTACATAAGGCGCGCGCGGCAGACCGACGCAGGCTTCGAAATGCGTGTCGCCGCGCCGATCGAATACCAGCGGCGGCGCGGTCGATCCGATCTCGCCGAGCAGCGCCGAACCGATCAGCACGCGTTGCTGCGTCATCTGCACATGGCGGAAGGCACCGCGCAGCAGCGAGGCGAACTCGAGCCGGGTCAGCTCGTGCACATGAAACGGGTTCACCGCCGACCCGGCCGGGGAATACACATCGCGATCCGGCGTGCTGACGATGAACATGCCGTCCGGCCGCAGCACGCGGCGAACCTCGCGCAGGAATTCGTCCTGCCGGTCGAAGTGCTCGATCGTTTCAAACGATACGACCGCATCCACGCAGGCATCGGCGAGCGGCAGCACGCGCGCATCGGCCCGCACGAACCGCAGGTTGGAGCGCGGAAAATTGCCGACGGCGCCGTGCACGGTGGGCTCGGAGTACTCGACGCCGACCACGGACCGCGCGACCTGCGCCAGCAGCGCCGAGCCGTAGCCTTCGCCGCTCGCGACATCGAGCACGTCAAGCCCCGACACGAACGAGCGGGCGAACAGGTAGCGATGATAATGCTCGATCTGCACCTGTCCGCCGATGGCGGTGGTCAGGCGCTCGCCGGTGAATGGCTCGGGATGCTCCGCCGTTTCGCGGCGAAAGATCTCGCCCATCAGCGCACCTAGTTCAGCCGCGTGCGCAACTCGTCGATCGCGCCGCGGATGCGGCTGGCTGCGTCGCCTTCCGGCACCAGCATGAGGAAGCGCTCGTAGCAGCGCAGCGCCGCGGAAACCCGATCGAGCCGCTGGTTCATCACCGCGGCCTGGCGCCAGAGATCGGCGTGATCGGGCGCGATCCGCAGCATGTCCTCGGTGCAGGTCAGCGCGCCGGACATGTCGCCGCCCTGCAGACGGCGGCTCATGATGTTGCTCTGCAGGCGCAACAGCACGCGCCGCGCATTCATCGGCCGCAACAGCCCCGGGCGCAGTTCGGCGTTCTCGCCTTCCACGCGTTTGAGCAGCGCACGCAGATCGCGCGCATCCAGCGCCACGCCGCCGGCAAACACGTCGATCACCGCCTGAATGCTCTTGCCTTCCAGCGCGACCAGGAAATGCGCCGGGAAATCCACGCCATGTGCGCCCCATCCCGCAGCGCGCGCGGCATGCAGCCAGATGATGCCGAGCGCGACCGGCAGGCCGCGGCGCCGCTCGATCACGCGGATCAAATTGGCATTGGCCGAGATCATCGTAGGTCTCGGCATCGCCGGCATAGGCGTAGCGGCCGGCAATCAGTCCCGCCAGCGCTTCGGCGCGCATGCTGAGATCGACGGTCCCGATCGTGTCGGCGAGCACCACGGCGTCGCGCGCGAGATCGGAAAGATGCGCGCGCGCGGCCGACCAGTCGGCATCCGGGGCATCGACGCGCGCAAGCTGCAGCGCCGCATCACCGATGTCGATCTCGGTGTCCGGCAACACGCCGATCGCTTCCAGGGCGGCTCGGGGGTCGGTCATTGCCGGCAGTGTGGGGGTGGTGGCGCTCCTGCGCAAGAACGAATGAGATTTAAGCGCTCAGGGCTCTGCCCTGAAACCCGCCCGGGGGCTTTGCCCCCGGGACCCCCACCAAAGGCAGAGCCTTTGGAATCCAATTCTAAAATGACGGGTTCCAAGGGCTCCGCCCTTGGCGGAGTCCAGAGGCAGAGCCTCTGGTCGGGGTTCGGGGCGAAGCCCCGAGCGTTCCTGTCCTATTCGGCCGCGGGCAGGTAGAGTTCCTTGCCCTTCTCGGCGAACTCCTTGCTCTTCTGCTCCATCCCCGCCATGCGTTCCGCTTCGACGCGCAGGTCCTGCGTTATTCGCATGGAGCAGAACTTCGGGCCGCACATCGAGCAGAAATGCGCGACCTTGTGCGCCTCCTTCGGCAGCGTCTCGTCGTGGAAGTTGCGTGCGGTGTCGGGATCGAGCGAGAGGTTGAACTGATCCTGCCAGCGGAATTCGAATCGCGCGCGGCTGACCGCATCGTCGCGCAGCCTGGCGCTCGGATGGCCTTTGGCAAGGTCCGCTGCGTGCGCCGCGATGCGATAGGTGATCACGCCAACCTTCACGTCGTCGCGGTTCGGCAGGCCGAGATGTTCCTTCGGCGTGACGTAGCAGAGCATCGCGGTGCCGAACCAGCCGATCATCGCCGCACCGATGGCCGAGGTGATGTGGTCGTAGCCGGGTGCCACGTCGGTGGTCAGCGGTCCGAGCGTATAGAACGGCGCCTCGCCGCATTCGCGAAGCTGCTTGTCCATGTTGACCTTGATCTTGTGCATCGGCACGTGGCCGGGGCCCTCGATCATCACCTGGCAGCCCTTGTCCCAGGCGATCTTCGTCAGCTCGCCCAGCGTTTCCAGTTCGGCGAACTGCGCCGCGTCGTTGGCGTCCGCGTTCGAGCCCGGGACGCAGCCCGTCGCCGAGCGAGAACGACACGTCGTATTTGCGCATGATGTCGCAGATCTCGTCGAAATGCTCGTAGAGGAAGCTTTCCTTGTGATGCGACAGGCACCAGCGCGCCATGATCGATCCGCCGCGCGAGACGATGCCGGTGACGCGCTTCGCGGTCAGCGGCACGTAGCCGAGGCGCACGCCGGCATGGATGGTGAAGTAGTCCACGCCCTGCTCGGCCTGCTCGATCAGCGTGTCCTTGAACACCTCCCAGTCGAGCTTGTCGGGTTCGCCGTCGACCTTCTCCAACGCCTGGTAGATCGGCACGGTGCCGATCGGCACCGGCGCGTTGCGGAGAATCCAATCGCGGATGTTGTGGATGTTGCGGCCGGTCGACAGGTCCATCACCGTGTCGGAACCCCAGCGGATCGCCCACACCAGTTTTTCCACTTCTTCCGCCGCGCCGGACGTGACGGCGGAGTTGCCGATATTGGCGTTGATCTTCACCAGGAAGTTGCGGCCGATGATGACCGGCTCGAGTTCCGGATGGTTGATGTTGGCGGGGATGATGGCACGGCCGCGCGCGATCTCGGAGCGGACGAATTCGGGCGTGATGAATTCGGGGATTTCGGCGCCGAAATCCTCGCCGTCGGCGCGACGTTCGGCGGCGCCTTCCAGCGCCTTCTGGCGGCCGAGGTTCTCGCGGTGCGCGACGTAGAGCATCTCCTCGGTGATGATGCCGGCGCGGGCGAATTCGAACTGGGTGACGAGCTGGCCCGGCTTGCCGCCGTACACCGGATGGTCGGCCGGGCAGAGCGGCACCAGCCGTGTCGCCGCTGGCGCCACCGTTGTCCTCGGGCTTCACCGCGCGCGCGTCGATGCGCGCGAAGCCGCGCTTGGCCAGCCACTCCGCGCGGATCGGCGGCAGGCCGGCGGCGAGGTCGATGGTGACGGAGGGATCGGTGTAGACGCCGGACGTGTCGTAGGCGCGGTACGGTTCCTCGCGCGCCGTCGGGTCCAGTGCGATCTCGCGGAACGGCACGCGGACATCGGCGCGACCTTCTGGCGATGTGTAGATCTTGCGCGAGCCGGCGATCGGTCCGGTGGTGACCGTATCTGGCCGGGCGGCGGTTTTCGACTGGACCGTCATGGACCCCTCCTTGTTGCACCACGGGCCGTGGGCGGAGGGACGTGGTGCTTTCGCGCGTGCTCCCGTCCCTACGCCGGCATGACCCGGTTCAGGTTCAAGGGTCACCGCGCCGCCGCATTGGATTGCGGCTCTGTCGGTATCTCAGCCCCCACGGCGGGGCTCCCCTCGGTTGTGGGGCAGGATGGGATGGTTGACGGGTGGTGTCAAACTGGCGGCATGCGCCGCGACCGAAGGGATTTCCGCCGCAGTCCTTGACGCAGTCGGTCAGGGGGCTCCGGGGTCGGGCATGAGCGCGCTGTCGATATCGACCAAAAGCGACTTGACCGGCGCAGCTGGCATTGCCAACCGACAGTTCTGGCCAAGCTGCCAGATGAAGGCCCCAGGATAGCCCGACCCGGCCGGATGCAGATCGGGAAAGTCGATGCCCGGAAACGGATGTTCCTGCGCTGTATCCACCTTGAACGCCCATACCCGCGCCGTAGGGCACGCTGAATGCACATCCACGGCGAACGCCGTGTGAGCAGTAAACGCCGGGCTGGCATCCACCGGCCTCGACCGCCCGCACCCAGGCGGCGACATAGTCCGTCCTCGGCGCGACGAACGGCGGTCCGTCCTCCAGATCCAAATACACCGCGGTGCCAGGGGCAAAGCCGTCGGTCGTCAGCAGTCCGACAGCATCCTCGCCATCGATCGCGCCTTGGGACCCGGACACGCTGTGTCGGCCCGGCCCGTTTATCTGCTGCCCGACATAGACCGGAGCGAAGTCCCCAGCCGGCAGCCTGAAGCACTTCCCTATGGTTCATCGCACGCCGTGCTGGCGTGGCTCGGCGCCGGGCCCAGATAGTAACCGCACCAGACCAGATTGGTATTGGCCCTGAGCCACGCCATCTGGGCAGCTCCCGGGAACACGGAACTGTCAAAACCTGGGAAGCCTGGCATTGGTTTTGCCCTGTTGCCTATGGGTTATTTCTCGCGTGGCCGCTTGACCGGCAACGTCCTGGCCGTTGCAGGACACCAGGTCAGATGTCGTGCGCGGCGTAGGACACGTGATCGCGGTCATCCGTCGTCCAGGCCCAGTTGATCGTCTGGTCCTTGGCGCCGACCCCGCCGAGCCTTCCCCAGTACGCGCTCGGATAGGCGCCGTGCGCCAAGGGTCCGCCGACGACCACGACGACATGCCCGTGTGGATCGGGATGCGCCTGTTCGTGCCCTTTCAGCCCTGCGATGACGAGTTTGCCGGCTTCTGCGCTCTGCGCCGCTGCCACGCCGTCCTTCAGCGGGGTCCAGCCGGCACCGCCGCGGAGAGTTTCAACGATCTGGTCGGCCAGTCCCTGCAGCGTGACGCCCAGTTCATCGGCGACTGCGCGCGCAAACCCGCTGCAATCGGACTTATGCGCCTCGAAGCAATTCTCGCATGCCGCCCGCACGCGATCCGACACGGTTGTTTCCCCCATGGCTGCTGTCTCCCCTCTTGCGGTTTTGCATCGGTCCAGGACTATGCACCTGGCCCGCTCAGAAAGGTGTGACCTGGATCACATAAATCCCGTACAATGTAACCGGCGGGTAACCGGCGGGGGTGATCGGCGGGCATCGAGGCACGCGGCGTTGGATGATCCACGCCACGTGGTTGCCCGATAAGACGAGAGGCAGCTATGAAGCCATCAGACATTGCGCGGGTTCAAGCCTATCTGCGCACAACCTTGGGTAGCGACCGGATCCAGATTGTTGCGCCCAAAAGCCGCGGCGCATCGGTCGAGGTTCGTTGCGGCAACGAGTTCCTCGGGACGCTGCACCGCGACGACGAGGACGGCGAGGTGTCGTTCTCGCTGCACATCACGATCCTGGACGAAGATCTGCCGGCCCAAACCGGTTGACGCAGGGCTGGCCGGGCATTGCCGGCCCGTAGCGGACGCTAGCCGCGCCGCGGCCGCGCCGCCAGCGGGAGGTTTTCGAACAGCGTCGGCGTCTCGCCCACCTGTGCGCCTTCGATGTTGAGCAGACGCAGCTTGGTCGTGATGCCGCCGGCCGCGGAGAAGCCGCCGACGCGCCCGCCCGCCGCCACCACGCGGTGGCACGGCACGATGGGCGGGAACGGATTCTGTCCCATCGCCTCGCCCACGTCGCGCGCCGCACCGCGGTCGCCGAGCCGCGCGGCGATCTCGCCGTATGAGAGCGTGGCGCCCGGCGGAATGGTGCGCGCGACCGCATAGACACGCTGATGGAACGGCGGCACAGATTCCATGTCGAGCGCGATCGCCGAGAGATCGCGCGCCTCGCCGCGCAGCAAGGCCGCAATGTCGTCGATCGCCTGCCGGATGGCCGGCGGCGGCGGCATTTCCTGTGCCGACGGGTGTCGTCGCAGCATGCGCGCCCGCGTGGCGCTGGCGCTCCGTTCCGGCAACTGGACGCCGACGATGCCGCGCGCGCCCCATGCGATGCCGCATTGACCGACCGCCGTATCGAAGAGCGTGAATCCGTGTTCCGACATGATGCGGCAGATTGTAGCATCCGCCGCACCGGCGCCGCACTTCGCGATTCTGTGCGGTCGCACCGGCCGTTGCGGCGCGCCGGTCTTGTCAGGCAGGCGACCCGCGTATAGGCCACTCGGAGCTTTGGGTTCGGGCGCGCCGGATGCGCCTGGCCCGTGGTACGAGAGCGGGCTGCCGTGCAACAGAAATGACACTTGCACGCTGGATCGCCTGCAGATATCCGTCGGTCCGTTAAGGGAGACCAGCGATGGACACCATTCCCGTTGACCTGGCCACGATCAGCGCCTACGGCCCGGCGCGCTCCACGATCGAGGGTGCACCGCTCTCGGCCGAGGAACTGCACGCAACCGTCACGTACTGGCGCGCCTCGCTCTACATGTCGGCGGCGATGATCTACCTGCGCGACAACCCGCTGCTGCGGGAGAAACTGACGCCCGATCATGTGAAGCGCCGACTGCTCGGTCACTGGGGATCGGACCCCGGGCTCAGCCTGGTCTACGTGCACCTCAACCGCCTGATCCGCAAATACGATCTCGACATGATCTATCTCGCCGGCCCCGGGCACGGTGCGCCGGGCGTGCTGTCGAATCTGTATCTGGAAGGCAGCTACAGCGAGGTCTATCCGGAGATCACCGACGACGAGGACGGCCTGCGCCGCTTCTTCGGCCGGTTCTCCTTCCCCGGCGGCATCGGCAGTCATTGCACGCCGGAGACGCCCGGCTCGATCCATGAAGGCGGCGAACTCGGCTATTCCATCTCGCACGCCTACGGCGCGGCATTCGACAACCCGGACATGATCGCCGCCGTCGTGGTGGGCGACGGCGAGGCGGAGACCGGGCCGCTCGCGACCGCGTGGCATTCCAACAAGTTCCTCGACCCGGTGCGCGACGGCGCGGTGCTGCCCGTGCTGCACCTGAACGGCTACAAGATCAACAACCCGACCATTCTGGCCCGCATCCCGCGCGACGAACTGGAGGCGCTGTTCCGCGGCTACGGCTACGCGCCGTGCTTCGTCGAAGGCTCCGACATCGACAGCATGCACCAGGCGATGGCGGCGACGCTGGAGCACTGCGTTACGGAGATCCGCCGCATCCAGGCGGCCGCGCGCGCAACCGGCCGTGCCGAGCGCCCGCGCTGGCCGATGGTGATCCTGCGCAGCCCGAAGGGCTGGACCTGCCCGCAGGAGGTCGATGGCCACCGCGTGGAAGGCTTCTGGCGCGCGCATCAGATTCCGATTGCCGATATCCGCAACAACCCGGGACACCTGGCGCTGCTGGAGCACTGGCTGCGCAGCTACCGGCCGGAGGATTTCTTCGACGCCGCGGGCCGGGTGCACGCGTCGCTGCGCGCGCTGGCGCCGACGGGCGCTCGGCGCATGGGCGCCAATCCGCATGGCAATGGCGGGGTCATGCGCCGCCCGCTCACGATGCCCGACTTCCGTGACTATGCGGTGAAGGTCGGCGAACACGGCAGCGACCAGGTCAGCTCCACCAGCGAGCTCGGCAAATTCCTGCGCGACATCGTGCGCCGCAATCCGTCGACGTTCCGCGCGTTCAGCCCCGACGAGAACAGCTCCAACCGGCTCGATGCGCTGTACGAAGCGACCGGCAAGACGTGGCTCGGCGCCAGCTTCCCGGAGGATGCGGACGGCACGCACCTGGCAGCCGACGGCCGCGTGATGGAGATGCTGAGCGAGCACACGCTGGAGGGCTGGCTGGAAGGCTACCTGCTGACCGGCCGGCACGGCTTCTTCTCCACCTACGAGGCGTTCGTTCACGTCATCGATTCGATGGTGAACCAGCACGCCAAGTGGCTGGAGAAATGCAACTCGCTGCCCTGGCGGGCCGATATCAGCTCGCTGAACCTGCTGATCACGTCCACCGTCTGGCGGCAGGACCACAACGGGTTCACCCACCAGGACCCGGGCTTCCTGGACATCGTGGCCAACAAGAGCCCGGGCGTGACGCGCATCTATCTGCCGCCGGATGCCAACTGCCTGCTGTCGGTCGCCGACCACTGCCTGCGCAGCGTCAACTACGTGAACGTGATCGTCGCCGACAAGCAGCCGCATCTGCAGTTCCTGGACATGGATGCCGCGATCAACCACTGCACCAAGGGCGCCGGCGTGTGGCGCTGGGCCAGCACCGACATCGACAGCGAACCCGATCTGGTCATGGCGAGCTGCGGCGACGTGGTGACGATGGAGGCGTTGGCGGCAACCGACCTGTTGCGGCAACATTTCCCCGATTTGAAGATCCGTTTCGTCAATGTGGTCGATCTGTTCCGCCTGCTGCCCGCCACCGAGCACCCGCACGGCATGACGGATTTCGAGTTCGACGCGCTGTTCACCACCGACAAGCCGGTGATCTTCAATTTCCACGCCTATCCGTGGCTGATCCATCGGCTCACCTACCGACGGACCAACCATGATAACCTGCACGTGCGCGGCTATAAGGAGAAGGGCAGCATCGACACGCCGATGGAGCTTGCGATTCTGAATCAGATCGATCGCTACACGCTGGCGATCGACGCGATCGACCGGGTTCCGTGCCTGCGCAACCGCGGCGCACATGCAAGGGACGTGCTGCGCGACCAGCAGATTGCCTGCCGCGCCTACGCGCACCAGTACGGCGAGGACATGCCCGAAGTCGTTTCCTGGAGGTGGCAGGCCGGTGTAACGGCGGCTTGATACGATTGCGATGGTCGAGCCGGGGGCTCGCATCGCATCGAGACGACCTCCGTCTAAGGCTGGCGAAGCTGGATGGCTCAGCGGTCAGCCGTTGCCCGACCGTGGGCTTTGGTGCAAAGTCGTCGCTGCCGTGGCTCTGGCCAATCGGTCCCGGCCGCTTCATGTGGTCCCTGGACACGTTCGAAGTCCGGGTTTCCAATGCTGGTTCAGTGGTCGTATACAGTCGAAGATTATGCGAATTGCGACTCCACAATCCGTTCATGGGTGCTTTGACCCTTCTGCAACTTATTCCTAGTGCGACTAATTCTTGCTGACGCGGGGCTCAAGGGGGCCGCTGGCCATCACTTGAACTATGCGGCCGCCCTCGCCGGCGAGGCTCGGCGGCGCGGCCTGCCTGCGGTCATACTCGTGCATCGAGAGTTCACGCCAGGCTGGCCACCTGCCGGTCGTGCCGGTCTTCAGCGCACTTTACCGGGCGAGCGCAGGGAGCGGCCGTCTGCGTGGCGTTCTCTTCAGGGCCTGCTGCCTGCTGCCGCCGCCGATGTCCGGCACCGCCGCCGACCTCGTCCGGCGCACGCATCGCGCAATCCGCCCCGGCCGCCCCGATGCGTTCGGCCGCGAGCTGGCGGCAGCACTGGCCGATCTGCACTCGACGGACAGCGACGTTCTGGTGCTTCCCAGTGTCTCCTCCGCCAATTTGGCCGGGCTGCGGGACGCACTCGCACCGACCATTGTCGGCAGGATCGCCATCGTTCTCCGACGCCTGCCCGAGGAGATGGACCAAAGCGATCCCGGTCCGACACCGATCGGTGCCATCCTGCTGCGCCTGCACAGTCATTTCGGATCACGGCTGCGGCTGTATGCGGACACCGAGCCGCTGGCCGATCTCTGGCGCCGCCTGCTGGGCGTGCCCGTGTTCTGGGTGCCTGTCCCGACGGACGTGCCCGCGTTCGAGGCGCGTCAGCCCGGCGAGCGACCGCATCTCGTCTTTGCCGGCGGTGCGCGCATCGAAAAGGGCTACGCGTTGCTGCCGGAACTTGCCGCCACCCTGAACGCGACCGCCCGGTTCACGATCCAAAGCGGACTGGTGGATGGAGCGGCCGACCCGGTGGTGCAGCGGGCGCATCGCGCGCTCAAGGAACAGGTGGGACCACATCTGCAACTGGTCGAACGTGCGCTCGCTCCGAACGAATATGTTGCCCTTGTCCGCGACGCCGATCTCCTGCTGTTGCCCTATGACCCGGCGGCTTACGGTCCACGCAGCAGCGGTATCCTCGCCGAGGCGCGTGCGCTGGCGATACCGGCGATCGTTCCGCGAGGCTGCTGGATGGAGCAGGCGGCCGGGCCGGCGCGGCCCTACGCGTTCGACTATCCCTCCGGCTTTGGCGCGAGTGTCCAACAGGCCTTGGCGCATCTCGGACCGTTGTCCGCGGCCATGCGCGAGGCCGCACCCGCATGGCGTCAGGTGCACAACGCACGGACTTTGCTGGACGTGCTTTTGGAAAACGACACCGAAATTGCGACCGACGGCCGCTTTCAGTCATGAAACCCCCGTGCAACAATTGTCCGCCAACTGAAGGGATCGCATGCACTTTCTTGTCACCGGAGGCGCCGGGTACATCGGCTCCATGCTCGTTCCAGCGCTCCTGCACGGCGGCCATCGGGTCACGGTCCTGGACACGTTTGCCGCGGGCGACGCCACCTTGGCGACCTGCTGCATCAATGATGCGTTCGAGCGCGGTGCGCGGCGACGCGCGTGACATGCGCACGGTCGAACCGCTGCTGAAGCAGGCCGATGTCGTCGTCCCGCTGGCGGCACTGGTCGGCGCGCCGCTCTGCGCTCGCGACGAAATCGGCGCCGTGACGCTGAACCGCGACGCCGTGGTCGACCTGGCCAAACGCGTGTCGCGCGACCAGTTGGTGGTCTATCCGACCACCAACAGCGGCTATGGCATCGGCGAAGGCAATGCCTTCTGCACCGAGGAATCGCCGCTGCGCCCGGTTTCGCTGTACGGCCGCACCAAGGTCGAGGCCGAACAGGCCGTGCTGGAAACCGGCAATGGCGTATCGCTCCGCCTGGCCACGGTGTTCGGCATGTCACCCCGCATGCGGCTCGATCTGCTGGTCAACGACTTCACCTGGCGTGCCGTGACCGATCGCGCCGTGGTGCTGTTCGAGCCGCATTTCCGCCGCAACTACATCCACGTCCGCGACGTGGTGAAGGCCTTCCTGCATGCTGTCGAGAATTTCCCCACCATGCGCGGCGAGGCGTTCAATGTCGGCCTGTCGGAGGCGAACCTGAGCAAGGCGCAGCTCTGCGAGCGCATCGCGCGGCACGTGCCCGGATTCGTCTGGCTGGAAGCACCGGTCGGCGAGGATCCCGACAAGCGCGACTATGTCGTATCGAACGAGAAAATCGAAAACACCGGCTGGCGGCCCGACGTCTCGCTGGACGCCGGCATCGTCGAACTCGTGAAAGGCTTTCGCATGCTGCGAAATGGGCGGTTCGCCAATGTCTGATCGGCTGGTGGTGCCCGCGCCCGGCCGCATGCTCGACATGGCGTGCCGCTGCTGTGGCGGCGCGGCAGGTCGAACTGGTGATCGATCTGGGCGATCAGCCGCATTGCAACCGGTTGGTCCGGAACGATCTGCCGCCCGGCGCCGAGCCCGCCTATCCGCTGCGCGTCGGCTTCTGCCGCGACTGCACCATGGTGCAGATCGACCACACGATTCCAAAAGAGTCGATGTTCTCGGATTATCCGTACGTTTCGGGGACGACCAAGACGCTGCCCGAGCATTTCCGGCAAACCTCCGCACGTATCGACGCGGCCTGCGGTCTCGGCGCGCAGGACCTCGTCGTCGATATCGGCAGCAACGACGGCACCTGGCTCAAGCAGTATGCCCCGTACGGCTGCCGCGTTCTTGGCGTCGAGGCGGCGGCCAATGTCGCCCGCATGGCACAGGACGCCGGCGTGCCGACGTGGAACTGTTTCTTCAACGAGGATTGCGCGCGCGACATCCTGGCTGCCTGCGGACCCGCGAAGGTTGTCACCGCTGCCGGCGTGTTCTTCCATCTCGAGGAACTGCACAGCGTGGTGCGCGGCATCGCCGCCCTGCTCGCCCCCGACGGCCTGTTCGTCGTCCAGGCGATCTACCTCGGCGGCATGGTGGAGAACACCGCGTTCGATCAGATCTACCACGAGCACCTGTGCTATTACACGTTGCGCTCGCTGTCGGCGCTGCTCGAACGTCACGGCCTCGAAGTGTTCGAGGCGAACCTGGTGCCGATCCATGGCGGCACGATCGAGGCATACGTCGCGCGCAAAGGAACCCGCAACATCGGCTGCTCGGTTCAACGCCTGCAGGCGACCGAGGCAGCAAACGGCCTCGGCGACATCGACACTTACCGGCGCTTCGCGACGAATGTGCTGACTGTGCGTGATCGGCTTCGCGCGCTGCTCATGGCGTATCGCGTGGCCGGCCGTTCGGTCTGGGCCTATGGCGCGCCGGCGAAGGGCGCCACGCTGCTGAACAGTTTCGGCATCGGCCCCGATCTCGTGCAGAAGGCCGTGGAAAAGAATCCCCTCAAGATCGGCCTGGCAATCCCCGGCGTGCGAATCCCGATCGAGGACGAGGCGGGACAGCGGCCCGACGCCTACCTCGTGCTCGCCTGGAATTTCATCGACGAATTTGTCCGCAAGGAACAGGACTGGCTGGCAGCGGGCGGCGAGTTCATCGTGCCGATCCCCGAGGTGAAGGTCATCGGGGCAAACACCGGCACATGAGCCTGCCCGATGCGGTGGTCCTGTTCGGCGCCAGCGGCTTCATCGGCCGCAACATCGCCCAGGCGCTGGCGGACCGCGTGGAAATTCTGATCGGGGTCAATAGTTCGGGCCGGCCCGTTCCAGGCTGCACGCTGACCGTCGCCGCCGGCGCGATGGACGAAATTCCGCCGCTGCCGCCGCGTTCGACGATCGTGCATGTCGCGGCGTACCGCTATTTCGCCTCGCGCTTCGCACAGCAGCAGGCAGAGATCGTCGCGGCCAACCTGTCGCTCACCGACCTCGTGTATCGCTTCGCCCTCCAGCGTGGCATTTCCGAGGTTCGGGCGGCGAGCAGTTCGGCGGTCTATCCCGCTGTCTGCCCGGTGCTGGATGATGCGGTGCCGATCGACCTCAACCTCTGGCCGCATGAGGGCGAAGCGGCCTACGCCTGGTCGAAGCGATGGGGCGAGATCGCCGCCGAACTTTGGCGGCGCCGCGCCGGCATCAACACCGTCAGTTTCCGCCTGACCAATCCCTATGGCGCCTTCGACACGCTCGATGAGAGCGAAGCGCATGTCGCCACCGCGTTCGTGATCCGCGCTCTGAGGGACACGCCCGACTTCGAGATCCGTGGCGATCCCGCGGCCGAGCGGGATTTCGTTTTTTCCGGTGATGTGGCGGCGGCGTTCGTCGCCTCGCTGACGCTCCAGGGCGCGACTGAGGCAGTGAACTGCGCTGCCGGCCAGACCACACGAATCGACGAGCTGGCACGGATCGCGATGCGCGCCGCCGGGCGGGAGCGTCCGCTGCGCACCAACCCGCCACCGGCCGGCGCCAATCCCGGTGTGCGCGTGCGCCGCGCGACGGCGGCACGGCTGCGCGCGTTGCTGCCCGGACTGCCGGCGTTCCGCTCGCTGGAAGACGGACTCCGCGAGACCGTGGCATGGTATCGCAATGCGCTACGCTGACACGATCACCATCGTGCTGGGCGCCGATGGATTTGTCGGCCGCCATCTCGTCGCGGTCTGGCGCGCACGCGGCTGGCCGGTGCATCCGGTCGGACGCGACGCCGGCGATTTCACCGACCCGGCCGTCGTTGACGCGGCGTTGCGCGGCGCACCGCAGGCCGGGCGCATCCTGCACGCCGTGACCAGGCAGCGCACCGGCGCCATCCAGTACCAAATGCAGGGGGAACTGCTGCGCGACAATGCACGCATCCACCTCAACGTGCTCGAGGCGTGGCGCCGGCACCAGCCACAGGCGAAGCTGATCTCCCTCGGCAGCTCCTGCATCTATCCCGAGTCGGATCGGCCGATTCCGGAAAGCGCGTTCCGCTCCGGCCTGCCGCATCCCTCGGTGCGCGGCTATGCGCTCGCCAAGGAGGTGCTGGTGAGCGGATGCGAGACCTACGGCGCGCAATACGGGCTGCACTGGCTGCATTGCGTGCTGGCAACGCTGTATGGGCCGGGCGCGCATACCGAGACGCATCGCAGCCATTTCATGGCGGCCCTGATTGCCCGTGCGGCCGCTTCACGGCGCGCCGATGCGCACGCGTTCGAGGTCTGGGGCAGCCTCGACACGGTGCGCGACCTGCTTTACGTGACCGACCAGATCGACGCCGTCATCGCCGCCGACGCCACATTTCAGGATACCATCGTGAACTGCACGCCGAACGCACCGGTCACCATCGGTCAATGCGCCGAGGCGATCATGCAGGCACTGGCCTGGGACGCGCGGATCGTGCAGCCGCCCGACAGTTTCCAGGGCGCCGGTTACAAAAGCCTCGATTCGGGACGCTTCCTGGCGGCGACGAACTGGCGCCCGCGCACAACGCTGACCGACGGCGTGCGCCGCGTGCTGGCAGCGAATTCCGGTGAGGACGGCGCGGCATGATGATCGTGTCGCGCACGCCGCTGCGGGTCAGCTTCTTCGGCGGCGGGACGGACTATCCGGAATACTATGAGCGCGCGCGCGGTGCGGTGCTGGGCATGGCGATCGACAAATACGTGTATATCTCGGCGCTGCGCCTGTCGTCGGTCATCGACTACCACTACCGGGTCAGCTACTCGCGGGTCGAGACCGTGTCCGATGCGCGCGACCTGCAGCATCCGGTGGTGCGCAGCGTGCTGCAGCACTTCGCGCTGTGCGATCCGCTGGATTTGTCGATCATGGCCGATCTGCCGGCGCGCAGCGGGCTCGGCAGTTCCTCCTCGTTCACCGTGGGACTGATCAACCTGGTGCATGCGCTGCAGAAGCGGCCGATCACCAAATTGGACCTGGCGCGTACCGCGGTCTACGTGGAGCGGGAACTGCTGGCGGAGAACGTCGGAGTGCAGGACCAGTATCACGCTGCGTTCGGCGGCCTGAACCGGTTCGAGTTCACCTTGGGCCGGACGAGGATCGAGCCGGTGCAGATGACCGCGGCGTGCCAGGCGGCGCTGAACAGTTCGCTGTTCCTGGTCTATACCGGCGTGACCCGGTTCGCCTCCGCAACACTGGCGGAGCAGATGCAGCGTACGACAAGTCGCGCGGTGGACGACGAATTGTCGCATCTGCTGACGTTGGTCGACCAGGCCGTCGCGGTGCTGGAGGGCGACGACCCCGAACGGCTGCTGGTTGAATTCGGCGCCATGCTGAACGATGGCTGGCAGACGAAGAAGCGGCTGTCCTCCAAGGTGAGCAGCCCGCAGATCGATGCACTGTACGACGCGGCGCGGGCCGCCGGCGCGAGCGGCGGCAAGCTGTGCGGTGCGGGCAGCGGCGGCTTCCTGCTGATGCTCGTCCCGCCCGACCGTCAGGCGGGATTCCTGGAGCGAATGCGGGGCGCTGCGGTGATCCCGGTGGTGATGGATACGATCGGCTCGACGATACTGAGCGGTTAGCTGGCA
Organism: uncultured Alphaproteobacteria bacterium; assembly: GCA_963739725.1. Lineage (GTDB taxonomy): Bacteria > Pseudomonadota > Alphaproteobacteria > Acetobacterales > Acetobacteraceae > JAMXLO01. The sequence goes on from CAVUBS010000033.1 coordinate 171,409, forward strand.
TACCAGGAGTGGGCGTTCGTCGACCCGCTCACTGCTTTCTCGCCCATTGCAGCGGTCAGTGACTGTAGCGCGAGCCAAAAGGTTTTAACACGGAGGAAACAGGGAGGACCACGGAGGTCACGGAGCAGAAGCGGATTTGGTTCCTCGCGCCGGCGGACCTTTGCTCACCACGTGCTGCGTATCGCGCGATGCTTGCGCGCAGCGCATGAACTTCTTTCTCCGTGCACTCCGTGGTCCTCCCTGTTTCCTCCGTGTTGAAATCCTTTCTCGCTTTCTTTGCCGCGCATTCGCTCCGAAAGATCCAGCTCGGCGAGTCTTTTCGAGCCCCGCTATCAGAACCTATGTACTCGCCATGACGGTGTTCGGCCTCATGGCACCGTGCCCCACGACTTCAGTGCATCGAAGGCTGGCGAAACGGTGAACAGGTCGCCCGAGTTCAGGCGATCGAACAGCACGCTGCAGTGATCGTAGCCTCCGGCGCCGACTTCCCGGATAGTGGAAAGCACGTCGTCTGCATTGCCGTTGCTGTCCGCATCCTGCGGCAGCTGGCCATTGGCAACGGTGAGGCCCGGGTGGTCGAACGGCGCCTGATGGCAGGCCACCCTGGGGTCGGTGAGCGACTTCAGGAACTCGACGATATATGACTGCTGCAGGGTCGACAGGCCGAGCGGCACAAAGTCCAGGTCGGCGTTGCTGCCGCCCATATTGGGGGTGATGGGCGCTGACGTCGGCACGGGGCGACCGAGCGGGCCGGTGCCTGTCGTGTCGCCATTGGGGAGCGAGCGCCGGTCGCCGCCGCGGTTGTAGAAGGCGACGACATCGGCCAGCGACTTCTGGCCGCCGTTGTGGAAATACGGCGGCGTCAGCGCAACGTTGCGCAGGCTGGGTGCCTTGAACGACCCGTCCACCGCGATCCGCTGCACCTGCGTCTGCGAGGCCGGCGGCACGCTGTTGCAGCTCTGCGGGTTGTAGAGAATGATGAACCTGCAGGGAAACACCGAGAAGAGATCGATGCCCACGTTGGTCGTGCCCGGCGCCAGCACGAACTGCCGGGTGAACGAGAGCGGGTTGTTGTAGGCATCGACCCCGCCGACGCCGCGATCCTCGAAGGCGGGCCGCACGCCGATATTGTAGAAGCCGTTGTCGTAGAGCGACGTGGTCGATTCGGCCAGCGGCATGCGCTCGATGGTCTCGAACGGGCTGTCCCCCTGGTAGGTCGTGGCCTTCGAGAACAGCGGGCCGTCATGACAGGCAATGCAGTTGGCGTTGTTGATGAACAGGTTCTTGCCCACCTGGGCGGCCCCCGACATGGTGTTGGTATCGAACGGCGACTTGTCGGAGATCAGTGTCCGCTCATACGCGTCGATCGCCAGGCCGAAGAACATGGAAAAGTTCAGCTCGTCGATCAGATAGCCCTTGGTGGCGTCGGCGACGCGGCTGATCGCACCGGTGGTGGGATCGACCGCATAGTAATGCGCGTCCTGCCAGTAGGCCGGCTGGAATGCCGCATGGATGAGCTGGCGATAGGTCACCGAGAGCCCCACGCCGCCGCTGGCGATCGAGCCGAGCGGCATTTTGGAGAACACGCTGTCGGTGGCCGACACAGGCTGCGTCTGCAGTGCGCGCTGTCCGATCAGGCTCCGCCCGAGCACCGTGAACGTCTCGTTCGCGCAGGTCATCTCGAAGGGGCTGGTTGCCGGACCGACGGCCTGCGATGCGGCGCTCATGTTGCTGAGCTGCAGCATCTGCGGGGTGGGCGTGGTGCCATCGGTCGTGAACACCCGCGCCGTGGGGTCGGCGAGGATCGCGCGCCGGCCGAACGGGTTGACGCCGTTGAAGGTGTTGTTGGCGCGGCCGTCCCAGAAATTACGGAAGTTGTAAGACGGCATTGATGTTGGTCGGCGTGTTGCGCGGCTCGACCTTGCGCGTGTTGATCTGCGCGCCGTTGACGGTGATCGCGAACGGCGCGCCAGGCGAGGCGGCGCACGTCAGCGGCTGCCCGTCGGCATTGTTGGTGCTCGACGTCACCAGATTGCCCTGGAAGGCGCCCTGCGAGGACGTGACGTCGTTGGTGTCGAACAGGACGGCTGATTCGCGGTCGCTGACGTTGGCCAGCCGGTGAAACGGGTAGTCGGCTGCCGACAGGGCGTAGTTCGGACCGGCCACCGCGCCGCTGCCGGTCTTGCCGGCGGCATTGCCGAAGGTGTTGTCGCCGGTCGGCTGCATATTCAGGCCGGGGCTGAGCTGATTGACCGTGCGGCTGTCGGCGCCGGCGTGGAAGTGACAGCTCGCGCAGGCCTGATGGTTGCCGTTGCCCACCTGCGTGTCCCAGAACAGCGCCTTGCCGAGCGTCAGCAGCACGGCGGGGTTCAGCACGATCGCGTTGTAGGCGGCCGGCGGAGGAGCGGGCGGGAGCAGCCCGGCCAGCGGTCCGATCGGCCTGGGTGCGAAGGCCGCCGCCCCTTGCAGGGGTACATTGGTGGCTCCCGCTGCGTCCGCCGCGGTCGGCAGAACCGGCGAAAGGCTGAAACCCAATCCGACGATTGCGGTCGCTGCTGTTAGTGTGCGCCTGATGCGTTTCCGTTCCACGGCCAGCCTCTCCCTCAAGGTTGCTCCCAGTATTGGTTGGTCGCACGTTCCCGCCTGGTCTTGAGCTTGCCAGGATCGTTTGTGTGCCAGGTCTAGGTGATTACAGACGGCGAACCGGGAATGCCTGGGCGGTCCGATTCAGGCGCATCTGTTTCTTCGGCTACATGACGGTTTCCCGTGGTGAACTTTTTTGTGTCTGTATTGGAATATTACTGATTGTCAAATGAACGGTCAAGCAAATTCGATGCGTGAGCTTACCGATCGGTAAGGAACGAACGCATCGGCGGCCCGTGCGCCATTGTTGAACGGCACTCGGACAACGACCGCCGAGGCGTTATCCTCGGCGGTCGCGTTCGTCCCGGTTGAGGTCAGTAGCGCAACTTAGGCAATCACGGCACGGTCGCCCACGACTTCATCGCATCGAAGGCCGGCGAGGAGGTGAACAGATCGCCGGAGTTCAGGCGAGTGAACAGGACGCTGCAGTGGTCGTAGCCGCCGGCCCCGACCTCGCGGATGACCGAGGACACATCGTCTGCGTTGCCGTTCTTGTCGGTATCCTTCGCCAGCTGGCCGTTGGCGACGGTGAGGCCCGGGTGATCGAACGGCGCCATGTGGCAGGCCACCCTGGGGTCGGTCAGCGCCTGGAGGAACGCCACGAGCTGCGCCGACTGCTGGGGGTTCAGGCTCAGCGGTTTGACATTGGGATCGGCGTTGCTGCCGCCCATGCCGCTGGTGATGGGGACGGACGTCGCGACGGGCCGACCGAGCGCGCCGGTGCCCGACGTGTCGCCATTGGCGAGCGTTTGCCGGTCGCCACCGCGGTTGTAGAAGGCGATGACGTCGGCCAGCGACTTCTGCCCACCGTTGTGGAAATAGGGCGGCGTCAGCGCGACGTTGCGCAGGCTGGGGACCTTGAACGACCCGTCCACCGCGACGCGCTGCTGGGCCAGGCCGGTGGTGGGAAGCGGGGTGCAGCCGCCGGAACTGGTCGTGCATCCGGCCGCAAAGCGATCGACCCCGACGCCGGTGGTGCCCGGCGACAGCACGTACTGCCGGGTGAACGACAGCGGGTTGTTGTAGCCATCGACGTTGCCGACGCCGCGATCCTCGAACGTGGGCCGGACGCCGATGTTGTAGAAGCCGGCGTCGTAGAGCGCGTTGTTCCCTTCCGCCATCTGCATGTCCAGGATGGCCTGGAAGGTGGTATCGCCCTGGAACGTCGTGGCCTTCGAGAACAGCGGGCCGTCGTGGCAGGCAACGCAGTTGGCCTTGCCCGTGAAGACGCCCTCGCCCGCCACGGCATCGGCCGACATGGTGCCGGTATCGAACGGCGACTGATCGGAGATCAGGGTCCGCTCGTAGGCATCGATCGCCATGCCGAAGAACATGGAGAAGTCCAGCTCGTCGATCTGATAGCCCTTGGTGGCGTCGGCGACCCGGCTGATCGCACCGGTTGTGGGATTGACCGCATAATAGTGCGCGTCCTGCCAGTAGGCCGGCTGGAATGCCGCATGGACGAGCTGGCGGTAGGTCACCGAGAGCCCCACGCCGCCGCTGGCGATCGAACCGACCGGCATCTTCGCGAACACGCTGTCGGTGGCGGACACGGTCTGCGTCTGCAGCACGCGCTGTCCCATCAGGCTCCGCCCGAGCGTCGAGAACGTCTCGTTCGCGCACGCCATCTCGAAGGTGCTGAGCACCGGCCCGGTTGCCTGCGAGGCCGCGCTCATGTTGTTGAGCATGCAGCGTCTGCGCCGTGACGGTGGTGCCGTCGGTGGTGAACACGCGTGCCGTGGGATCGGCGACGATCGCGCGCCGGCCGAACGGGTTGACGCCGTTGAAGGTGTTGTTGGCGCGGCCGTCCCAGAAGTTGCGGAAGTTGAAGACCGCGTTGATGTTGGACGGCGTGTTGCGTGGCTCGACGTTGCGGGTGTTGAGCTCCTTGCCGCTGACGTTGATCGCGAAGGGAGCCCCGGGCAAGGCCGTGCATGTCATGCCCTTGCCGGCAGCGTTGTTGTTGGCCGGCGCCGTCAGCGTGGTCTGGAAGGCACCCTGCGAGCCCGTGACGTCGTTGGTGTCGAACAGGACGGCCGAATTGCGGTTGTTCACGTCCGCCAGCCGGTGGAACGGATAGTCGCCTGGCGCGAGCGCGATGTTCGGTCCGGCGACAGCGCCGCTGCCTGTCTGGCCGAACGCGTTGCCGAAGGTGTTGTCCCCGACCGGCTGGACGTTCACGCCAGGGCTGAGCGCGTTGACCGTGCGGGTGTCGGCGCCGGAGTGGAAGTGGCAGCTCGCACAGGCCTGATGGTTGCCGTTGCCGGTCTGCACGTCCCAGAACAGCGCCTTGCCGAGCGCCACGAGGGAGACGGAATCCCGGACGATGGCGTTGTAGGCCGCCGGCGGAGGGCCAGGAGGCAGCAGCCCCGTCAGCGGCATGATCGGTCTGGCATTATTGCCACCACCGCCACCGCCGCCAGTTCCGCCACCGCCGCTGCTGCCGCTTCCGCCGCTGCCGCTTCCGCTGCCGCCACTGCCGCCGCTTCCGCCGCTGGTTCCACCACCGCCGCCGTTCCACCACCGCTGCCACTTCCGCCGCCGCCGCTCTGGGTAACGTTGGAACCGCCGCCGCCGCTATCGGATCCGCCGCCACTGCCGCTTCCGCCCCCGCCGCCGCTCTGGCTGACGCTGCCGCCGCCCTTTGCGTCCGCCGGGCTCGACAGGACCGGGGCAAGGTTGAAACCCAGACCAAGGACGGCGACCACTGCCGTCATGTTGCGACCGATGCGATTCCGTTTCATGGCAGCCTCTCTCTTGTTTGTCCCCAGAATTAGGCAGCACTCATCCGCCCTGGTTTTGCAGGAGTCAGGATCAGTTGCGGGCGGTATTGGTCGATTACAGACGACAGCCGATCAGCGCCGCGCTATGCTTGCGGCAGCCGGACTCAGCCAGGCCTGTTCACTCCACGATGCGTCAGTTCTGCTCCGGTGATATTTTTTATGTCGGTAAGGGAATATTACTGTTTATCAAATGAACGGTCAAGCACAGAATGACATCAGAATGAAATTCCGCCGTCGGCGGCTCGATCGACGTCACGGCATCGGAACAGACTGAGGCTGTCGCCGGTCATCGGGCGACAGCCGCCGCACGGTCGCGGCGGAAATCCGAGCGAGACGGATGTGCTCCGGGGTCGGCGGCCCCGCTGCGCTATTGCGGTATGCGGATGGCCGCCAAGGCGAGGGGCAGACGGTCGCGATGGGTATCCCCCCGGCGGATACCCATCATCCCGAGATCAGGCCGGCATGGCTTGCGGCGTCAATACCCGACCGGCGTCGGGCTGACCGGCACCCAGCGACCGTTCTTCACGACGCACAGGAACGACTCGTTCGAACCCTGGTGCCTGGTCGCGCTGAAGCTCATGGCAGGCGAGCCGAAGATGTCGTGCCAGTCCTTGATGCTCTCCATGCCGGCGACGAAACTGTCCGTCGTCAGGTCCTTGCCGCCGTTCTGCAGCGCCAGCACCACAAGCTGCGCGGCCGTGTAGCCGATCTGTGCGGCGAAATTCGGCTCCTTGCCGAACTGCTTCTTGTACTTCTCGGCGAACTTCGTCACCGCCGGGCTGGAGTCGCTGGCGGCGACGAACAACACCGGCGTCATCGAATAGAACCCCTCCGTCACCCCGCCCGGCACCTCGGCCACCGCCTCGTCGTAGCTCGCCGCCTGGCCGAGCATTTCGACCTGCCAGCCGATCTTGCGCACCGCGGAGACGATCTGGATGGTGTCGCGCGTGATCGTGCCGAGCAGGATCAGGTCGCAGTTGGCTTCCTGCAGCCGTGCGACCGAGGCGCTGAAGTCGGTGTCCGTCGGCTTGTGCAGCGTCTCGGCCACCAGCTTCAGGTTCATCGCCGCAAGCTGGTCCCTGGCACCGGCCATCACGTCACGGCCGAAGTCGGTGTCCTGCGACATCGCGCAGACCGCCTTGTTGTGGTGCTGCTCGATGAACAGCTTCACGCCGGACCGCATCTGGTCGTAGTACGACGCCGCCAGGCCGAACTTCAGGTGATGCAGCGGCTCGTACATCGAGCGCGCCGATGTCAGCGGGAAGATGTTCGGCACGCCCTTGGCAAGCTGATCCGGCATCGTCGCGTTGTTCATCGGCGTGCCGCCGTTGGCCACCATCATGAACACGCCGTCGCGGTTGATCAGCTTGTTGGCGGCCTGCACCGAGCGCGGGATCTGGTACTGGTTGTCCTCGACGATGTACTTGATCTTGCGGCCGTTGATGCCGCCTTCCGCATTCGTCTCATCGAACACCATGCGCCAGGCGTTGGTGTTGTTGACGCCCCACATCGCCGTCACGCCGGACAGGTCGGTGTAGGTGCCGATGACGATCTCGTTGTCGGTCACGCCGCGCACGCTGTCCGCCGCCATGGCGGGTGCGATCAGCGCGGTGACGAGTGCCGCTGCCAGAAGCCTGCTACGCATATGTCGTTCCTTCACTCAGGTGCCGTAGGCTACTTCCATCAGGGCGCGATAGCGAGCATCCACGGCGGCGCCCCGCGTCGCCTGGCCGTCGATCTGCTGGATGGACGATGCCGAGCGCCGCGGCCCATCGCGCGATGTCCGGTGAGGGGGACGCGGCGCCGATATAGGCGTGCCGCAGCCGGCTCAGACCGAGTTCCCGCCGGACCGCGCGCAGCACGCAGACACGCGCCAGAACCGCCTGCAGCCCGCCGCGCTGTCCCGCCGCGATCGCCCCGCGATACAGCAGCCGCTGCAGACGCGTGGCACCGGCAGCTTCACTGCTCGCCCGCGCGTGCAGGCGTTCCCAGATCTGCGGATCGGTACCCAGCATCGAGGGCTGCACCTCCTGCAGGTTCTCCATCACCGTATCCGGGTTCTCCAGGTAATTGCTGACCGCGCGCGCGTCGAACGCGAGATAGAGCCCGAGCACGCGCTCCATCACATGGCACATCGGCAGCAGCGCCAGGCGCTCGACCCCTGGCTGCACGCCCAGCAAAGCGCGCGCGTTGGCGACCAGGTGCAGCGCATCGCCGTGCGTCAGCATCCGTCCCTTGCCAGCCACGCCGCCGTGCGGGAACAGCAGGACCGCCGGCTGATCGGCGGCGATGGCGGCGATGCCCGCGTCCCAGTCGCCGGCATGCGCGCGATCATGCTGCACGCCCCGAGCCACGAAGGCGTCGAAACTTTCGCAGATCGGATCGGCGAAGTCGCGCAGACCCTTCATGTCGAGAATGACGATGCGCTGCAGCGATGGGCAGCGATCGCGCACCAGCAGCACCTTGTCGAGCTGCTCGTCGTTCTCGACGAACAGCACGCGGCAGCCCGCCAGATGCAGCGCCTGGCCAAGCGGCTCCGGTTCTTCCGCGGGATGGATGCCGCCGCTGACGCCGCCGGCAGCGAGAATTCCGAGATCGACATACACCCATTCCGGGCGCGTCTCGGCCAGCACGCATGCGATGTCGCCAGGCCGGAAGCCGATCGCCTTCAGCGCCATGCCGACTTCCCGCATGCGCGCGCCCAGTTCCGACCAGGTCACCGCCTTCCAGATGCCGCGGTCCTTCTTGCGCAGAACGGTTTCGGCGCCGTGCGCGGCAATCCGTGCGGCGACCAGCGCGGGAATGCTGTCGGCGCGCGCGCCCGGGTTCAGTGCCACAGCCGCTTCCTCTTCCAGCGCCGCTGTCCGCGGATGCCGGTTTCCTTCTGGCCGAGGTAGAATTCCTTGATCGCGTCGGTCTGCATCAGCTTCGTGCACGCATCCGCCAGCACGATGCGCCCGACCTCCAGGACGTAGCCGAACTCGGCGGTCTGCAGCGCCATGTGGGCGTTCTGCTCCACCAGCAGGATCGCGACGCCCTGCTCGTCGTTGATGCGACGGATGATGCGAAAGATCTGCGTCACCAGGATCGGCGACAGACCGAGCGATGGTTCGTCGAGCAACAGCAGCTTCGGCCGTCCCATCAGCGCGCGGCTGATCGACAGCATCTGCTGCTCGCCGCCCGACAGCAGGCCGGCGCGCTGGTGCCAGCGTTCCTTCAGCACCGGAAAGTAGGTGTAGCAAAGCTCGAGGTCGCGCTGCACCGCGTCCTTGTCGTGGCGCGAGTAGGCGCCCATCAGCAGGTTCTCGTACACCGTCAGGAACGGGAACACCTCGCGGCCTTCCGGCACATGGCAGATGCCGAGCCGCATCACGCGATCGGGCGGCAGGTGGGCGATTTCGCGGCCCTCGAAGCGCACCTGCCCGCGTTCCGGATCCAGCACGCCGGAGATCGTGCGCAGAACCGTGGTCTTGCCCGCGCCGTTCGCGCCCAGCACGGTGACGATCTGACCCTGCCCCACCTGCAGGCTGACGCCACGGATCGCCTGGATCGGACCATAGAAGGTCTCGATGGCGGTGACGTCGAGCAGGGACGCCGACTCGCTCATGCCTCGCCCCCGATATAGGCACGCACCACTTCCGGATGGTTCTGCACCTCGTCGGGCGTGCCGAGCGCGATGACCTTGCCGTAGTTCAGCGCCATCACCCGATCGGACACCATGCGCACCAGGTTCATGTCGTGCTCGACCATGATCACGGTGATGCCGAGGTCCTTCTTGATGTCCTCGATCCAGAAGCCCATGCCCTCGGTTTCTTCCACGTTCAGCCCGGAGGACGGTTCATCCAGCAGCAGCAGCTTCGGTTCGATGCACAGCGCGCGGCCCAGTTCGACGACCTTGCGCACGCCGTACGGCAGGTTGGCGATCAGCGTGTCGCGGTAGCGTTCCAGGCCGAGGAAGGCGATCACCTCCTCCACCTTCTCGCGATGCCGCAGTTCTGCGCGCCGCACCGCCGGCAGGAAGGCCAGCTGCGACAGGACGCCGACGGTCGAATGGCAGTGGCGGCCGATCAGCAGGTTCTGCAGCAGCGTCGCGTTGGCGAACAGCTCGATGTTCTGGAAGGTGCGCGCGATGCCCAGGCCGGCGATGCGGTAGGCCGGCAGATCGGTGATGTCCTGGTCCTGAAAGATCAGCCGCCCGGCGCTGGGCTGATAGATGCGGCTGATCAGGTTGAAGATCGTCGTCTTGCCGGCGCCGTTCGGTCCGATGATGGAGAACACCTCGCCCTGCCGGACGTCGAAGCTGACCGCATCGACGGCGCGGATGCCGCCGAAGCGGATGGCGATATCGTCGGCCTGGAACAGGCTCACCGCAGCCGCTCCGAGCGCGCGTAGGACTTCTGCCGGCGGAACCCGGTGCGGCGCTTCAGCGGATACGCCTGGAACCAGTGCTTCAGCTTGATCCAGCGGCCGTACATGCCGCCAGGCTCGAACAGGATCACGACCACCAGCACGAGACCGAACAGCGACGGCTCCAGCCCCGGCATGCGGCCGATGCCGAACGGCAGTTCGTCGCGCATGATGGCGATCACCTGCGGCAGCAGCCGGACGAAGATCGCGCCAAGCACCGCGCCGTGCAGCGAGCCCAGGCCGCCGACGAACACGATGGTGACGAACTGCACCGACAGCAGCACGTCGAACGCATCGGGCGCGAGGAAGCGCACGTAATGCGCGAACAGCGCGCCGGCGAGGCCGGTCATGCCGGCGCTGATGGCAAACGCCAACGTCTTGTACCGCGCGAGATGGATGCCCATGCTCTGGGCGGAGATCTCGCTGTCGCGGATCGCCACCATGGCACGGCCAAGCGGCGTGCGCAGGATGTTGGCTGACAGCCACAGCACAAATACCAGGACGGCCAGCGACAGGTAGTAGATGCCGTTGGCGCCCTCGATCGGGACGCCAAAGATATACGGTGTCGGCACGGCGAAGCCGTCGAAGCCGCCGGTGACCGCATCCCACTTCTGAAACACCGTGCCGACGATGCTGCCGAACGCCAGCGTCGCGATCGCCAGATACAGCCCGCTCATGCGCAAGGTCGGCAGGCCGATCGCCGCGCCGAACACCGCGGTGAACAGGCCGGAGACCGGCAGCGTGATCACGAACGGCACGCCCTGCGCCAGCAGCACCGAATTCGTGTAGGCGCCGATGCCGAGGAACGCCGCATTGCCCAGGCTGATCAGACCGGTGTAGCCGGCCAGCAGCATCAGCCCGACGCCGGCGATGGCGAAGATGAACACGCCGCCGAGTTCGCCGATGTAGAACTCGCCCAACATGCGCGGCATCAGCAGCAGCACGACGACGAGCAGGCCGTACCAGAACAGGTCGCCGCGATGGCGCCACAGCGTCATGTCCTGCCGATAGTCGGTCTTGAACAAATAGCGCATCCGTCAGACCCGCTTTCCCATGCCCTCGGCGAACAGGCCCTGCGGCCGCAGGATCAAGGTGGCGAGCAGCACGACGTTCGAGGTGACCTCCTGGAAGCCGGCCGGCAGGAAGTAGCCGGCGAGCTGCTCGACGATGCCGATGACCACGCCGCCGATCAGCGCGCCGGGGATGCTGCCGAAGCCGCCGAGCACCGCCGCGGCGAACGCCTTGATGCCGAGGAAGCCCATGTTCACGTCGATCATCGAGACCGGCGACAGCAGGATGCCGGCCACTGCCGCGACGCCCGCGCTGATCGCCCAGATCAGCGAGAACACCGTGCGGACCGGGATGCCCATGTAGTAGGCGGCCAACTGGTTCTGCGACGAGGCCTGCATGGCGATGCCGAGCCGCGTGCGGCTGAAGAAGACATACAGCACGCCGCACAGCAGCACCGTGCCGACGATGATCGATACGTTGTCCTGGCCCAGCACGAGGCCGCCCAGGTTGATCGTCTTGTTGGTGAACGGCGTCTCGAAGCCGACCGAATCGTAGCCCCAGGTGATGCCGGCGTACGCCCGGAAGATGAAGCCCAGGCCGAGCGTGAGCATCACCACGGCGAACTGTGGCTGGCCGATCACTCGGCGCAACAGGACGGCATCGAGCGCGAAACCGAACGCGGCGATGATCAGGATGGCGAGCAGCGCGCCGATCCAGTAATTCAGGCCGAAATGCGCGATCAGGCTGAATGCCACGAAGCCGCCCAGCATCATGATGTCGCCCTGGGCGAAGTTGACCATCTCGGTCGCTTTGTAGATCAGCACGAAGCCGAGCGCGATCAGCCCATAGATGCAGCCGGCGGCGGCACCATTGACGACAAGCTGCAACAGGCGTGCAGCGCCTTCCACGTTCGGCGGCCTCCCTTAATCGGGGCCGACTTCGTGGCGCCCCGGCACTTGATTTCGGCTGCGACGATATGCCGGGGGTTCTGACGGCGTCAATGCAGCGCCCGGATGCCCAGGGCAATCAGGTGGAGGTGAAGCGCTCAGGGCTCTGCCCTGAAACCCGCCCGAGGGCTTTGCCCCCGGGACCCCCACCAAAGGCGTAGCCTTTGGGATCCGATACTAAAGTGACGGGTTCCAAGGGCTCCGCCCTTGGCGGAGTCCAGAGGCAGCGCCTCTGGTCGGGGTTCGGGGTGAAACCCCGAGCTTCACCCCCTTACCCCGGCAACTCCAGCACGTTCTTGGCCAGGATGTTGCGCTGGATCTCGTTCGAACCGGCATAAATTGTCGACGGACGCGACTGGATGAACAGACCCGCGGGGTTCAACTCGCGGTTGCCGTCCATCGGGCCGAACTGCCCGCCATGCTCGGCGGCGATCTCCAGCATGGTCTCGGTGATGCGCTGGTACAGCTCCGTCTGATGCACCTTCAGCATCGACACGTCCGGACCGAGCGCCTCGCCGCGATACACCTTTGCGACAAACTCGTTGTACAGCGCCTTGTGGTCCTCCAGATCGAGGCGCAGCCGCGTGTAGCGGTCCTGGAACCATTCATCCTCCCGGACGCCCATACGATCCGCCAGCAGACGCAGCCGCGACAACGCATGGGACGACTGGCGCGGCGAGCCGCTGCCGATGCGCTCGAACCCCAGCAGGTTCTTCGCCATCGTCCAGCCCTTGTTGATCTGCCCGACCAGAGTTGCCCTTCGGCACGCGCACGTTGTCGAAGAACGTCTCGCAGAACTCGTCCTCCATATCGAGGTTGGTGATCGGCCGGACCGTGATCCCCGGGCTGTCCATCGGCACCAGCAGGAAGCTGATCCCCTCCTGCTTCTTCGCCTGTTTGTCGGTGCGCACCAGGAGAAAGATCCAGCTCGCATCCATCGCCATCGAGGTCCAGATCTTCTGGCCGTTCACCACCCAATGGTCGCCGTCCAGCACGGCCTCGGTGCGCAGGGACGCGAGGTCGGAACCGGCGTTCGGCTCGGAATAGCCCTGGCACCAGATGTGCTCGCCGGTGAGGATCTTCGGCAGGTAGTAGTCCTGCTGTTCCTTCGTGCCGTGGCGGATCAGCAACGGACCCAGCATCGTCATGCCCATTTCATTGAGCCGGGCACAGCCGTGGCGCTCCTTTTCCTCCAGCATGATGAGCTGCTTGCCCGCCGATATGCCCATGCCGCCGAATTCGCGCGGCCAGTTCGGGCAGAGCCAGCCTTTGCGTGCCAGCTTGTGATACCAGCCCTTGGTATCCTTGAAATGCAGCCGCGACGGCGGATTACGAATCTCCGGCGGGTAGTTCGCCTCGATCCAGCGTCGCACCAGCATGCGGAAGTCGTCATCCGAAAGCTGATCGAGATCTTCGTAGTCAGGCTCGGTGACTGCTGTCATGGCAGGTTGCCTCTCATGGGACGAACGCGGCCGCCTTGGCTTCGCGGAACGGCGTGTTCGCCTCGGCCAGTTCGCGCAACAGGCGCGACGGCGACCAGCGTTCGCCATACTGCTGATGCCAGCGCTCGATCTGGTCGTAGACGTTGCGCACGCCGATGCCGTCGGCCCAGTAGAACAGGCCGCCGCGATACCGCGGGAAACCGAAACCGTGCAGCCACATCACGTCGATGTCGCCGGCGCGATACGCCTTGCCTTCCTCCAGGATGCGGCACGCCTCGTTCACCGAGGCGAACAGCAGCCGGTGCAGGATCTCCTGATCGGTGAACGCCTGCTGCGGCGCGCCGATCTCGGCGGCGACCTGTTTGATGATGGCGGCCACCTCGGGGTCGGGATGCGGCGTGCGGTCGCCGCTCTCGTAGCGGTACCAACCGGCGCCGGTCTTCTGGCCGTACCGCCCAAGCTCCACCAGGCGATCGGCGATCGGCAGCTTGCGATAATTTGGATCGGCCGCGGCGCGGCGCCGGCGCCCGGCGGCACCGACATCGAGGCCGGCAAGATCGCCCACCGCGAACGGCCCCATCGGGTAGCCGAAATCCACCATCACCTTGTCCACCTGCTCGGGCAGGCAGCCTTCCTCCAGCAGGATCACCATCTCGGTGTTGAACGGCGCACGCGAGCGGTTGGCGACGAAACCGTCGGTGTTGCCGGCCATCGCGGAGAGCTTGCCGATCCTGCGGCCCATCTGCATCGCCGACAGCAGCGTCTGCGGCGACGATTGCTTGCCCCCGCACCACCTCCAGCAGCTTCATCACGTTCGCCGGACTGAAGAAATGCGTCCCCGCCACGTCCTGCGGCCGCTTCGTCATCTCCGCAAGCGCGTCGACGTTCAGCGCCGACGTGTTGGAGAACAGCAGCGCGCCCGGCTTCATCACCTCGTCCAGCTTCTCGAATATGGGCTTCTTGACGTCCATCTCCTCGAACACCGCTTCGATGACGATGTCGCAGTCCTTGATGTCGTCGTAGTCCGCGACCGGTTCGATGCGCGCGAGCCGGCGCTGCATCGCGAACTCGGCCAGCGAGCCGCGGCGGACCGAGGTCGCATAGTTGTCGCGGATGCGCTGCATGCCGCGATCCAGCGCCTCCTGCGTGACGTCCATGATCTTCACCGGGATATCCGTAGTCGGCGAAGCTCATGGCGATGCCGCCGCCCATCGTGCCGGCGCCGACCACCGCGGCCGATGCAAACGTGCGGGGCTGCGTGCCGGCCGGAAGATCCGGCAGCCTGGCCACCCCCCGCTCGATGAAGAACGCGTAGCGCAGCGCGCGCGCCTCGGCGGAGTTCTCCAGTTCCGTGAACAGATCGGCCTCGCGCCGACAGCCGTCGTCGAACGCGAGCGAACACGCGGCCTCCACCGCGGCGATGCAGTGATACGGCGCGGTCTGGTTGCGCGCGCGGCGGGCGATCGACGCTGCGCATCGCATCGAAGATGCCGGGATCATCGAGCTTCACCGCGCGATCGCGCACGCGGCGCAGCGGACGCGCGTCCATGATGCGCATCGTCCAGGCAATGGCGCTGTCCCGCAGATCGGAGTTCTCCGGCAGCACCTCGTCGATGATGCCGAGCTTCCTTGCTTCGGGCGCCGGCACATGCCGGCCGGTGACGATCATGTCGAGCGCGGCCTGCGGGCCGATCAGGCGCGGCAGACGCTGCGTGCCGCCGCCGCCGGGCAGGATGCCGATCAGCACTTCCGGCAGGCCGACCTTCGCACTGGGCAGCGCGATCCGGTAGTGGCACGCCATCGCGATTTCCAGTCCGCCGCCGAGCGCATAGCCATGGATCGCGGCGACCACCGGCTTTTCGCTGGCGTCGAGCACGTCGTAAACGCGCTGGCCCAGCGGCAGCCGGGGACGGTTCGTGCCGAAGGCGCGGATGTCGGCGCCGGCGATGAAGCTGCGCCCGGCGCCCATCAGCACCATCGCCTTGATCGCCGGATTGGTGTTGCCGCGCGCGATGCAGTCCTTGATGCCTTCGGCCACGCCCGGCCCGAGCGCATTCACCGGCGGATAGTTCACGGTGATGACGCCGATGTCGCCCTCGCGTTCCAGGCTGACAGGTGATGCTCCGCTCATTCGACGCTTCCCTCGAATATCGCCGCAGATGCTAGGAGCGCGTGCAGTCCGCGTCCATGCAGGACAATATGCGCCCAGTCACCGAACCTGGTGCATCGGCATGCGGCCGCAATTGCATGAACGCGGAAGCCGCCCCAACGTGGAAGCAGCAGTGCGGACAGCCCGATGCGGCGCACGGCTTTGCTACAGCACCGCCTCCGCCACCACGCGCAGCGCCTCGACCGTGGCGCCGGTCAGCACCATCGTCGTCAGCTTGCCGCTCCGCGCCACCTGCTTCCACGCCTGCAGGCGATCCTTGATGCGGTCCGCCGATCCGACCAGCGCGATCTCGTCGATCAGCCTGTCCGGCACCAGCGCCTCGGCATCCTTCTTGTGGCCGTCCAGATACAGGTCCTGGATCTTCGCCGCGGCTTCCTCGTAGCCAAGCCGCACCGCGAAATCGTTGTAGAAATTCTTCGAGCGCGCGCCCATCCCGCCGATATACAGCGCCAGATTGGGCCGCAGCGCATCGCGGCACGCGGCCAGATCGTTGCCCATGCTGATCTTCACGTACGGCGCGAGATCGAAGCCCTCCAGGTCGCGCGGCTTCCCCGCCTTGGCGCGGCCGTCGAGGATCGGCTGCACCACCTGATCCGCCTGCTCCGGCGAGAACCAGATCGGCAGCGTGCCGTCCGACACCTCGCCCGCGGTGCGCAGACCGGCCGGCGTGATCGAGGCGGTGTAGATCTTCATGCCGGGATCGCCGTGCACGATGCTGCGCAGCGGCTTGCCCAGCCCGGTCGCACCCGGCCCGGTATAGGGAATTTGATAGTGCTCGCCCTGATAGGTCAGCGGCGCCTCGCGTGCCAGGGCCTTGCGGATGATCTCGATGTATTCCTTGGTGCGACCGAGCGGCTTGCCGTACGCCACGCCGTGCCAGCCCTCGATCACCTGCGGCCCCGACGGTCCGACGCCGAGCAGGAACCGCCCGCCGGACAGCGCGTTCAAGCGTCATCGCCGTCATCGCCGCGCAGGACGGCGTGCGCGCCTGCATCTGCATGATTGCAGTGCCCGCCTTGATCTTTGTCGTTCGCGCCAGCACCCAGGCGACCGGCGACACCGCATCGGTGCCCCACGCCTCGCCCGACCACACCGAGACGTAGCCGAGCCGTTCCGCCTCCAGCACCTCGTCCATGCCGAGCTTCGGCGTCTGGCCGTTGATCCGCATCGTGATGCCAAGTTGCATTGTTCCGACGTCCCCTATCGAACCTTCGCCATCACTTCGTCGCGGAAGCGGCGCATGTTGTCCACCGTCTCCTGCGCCGTCGCGCCGAACAGGCGGACATCGACCGCGCCGACGCCCAGTTCCTCCAGCGCCTTGATGTCGCCTGCGTAGTCGGCCGAACCGCCGGTGAACAGGCGCGGCTCGCCGTCCATCATCACGCGAGGCTGCGCGCGCGGACCGGCCAGCACGCGCAGCGCCAGCGTGATCTCCGACGGATCGCGTCCGGCCTTCTCCACCACGCCGCGGAACCGCGCGATGCCGGCCTTGAACTTGCTCAGCGTGTGCATCGGGAACTGCGGATTGGTGGAGACCGGATACCAACCGTCCGCATAGCGCGCGGTCCGCCGCAGTGCCGGGCCGCTCTCGCCGCCGACCCAGATCGGGATCGGCTGCTGCACCGGCTTCGGCGTGAACACCACATCGGAGAACTTTACGTACTTGCCGTCGAAGCGCGGATCGTCCTTCGACCACAGCTCCTTGCAGGCCATCATCCATTCGTCGGTGACATGGCCGCGATCGTCGAACGGCGCCGCGTTGATCGCCTCGAATTCCTCGCGGCACCAGCCGACGCCGATGCCCAGGGTCAGCCGTCCCTTCGACAGATAGTCGATCGTCGCCAGGATCTTCGCCGTCAGCACCGCCGGGCGATGCGGCACCACCATCACCGACAGCACGAAGCGCAGCTTCTTCGTCAGCGCCGCGATGTAGGCCGTCGTCGTGAGCTGCTCGAGCCACGCGGCCGCGGTGCCGGCAGGAAATTCGCCTGTATCGGTATAGGGATATTTCGAGCCGAGACTGCGCGGCACCATGATGTGGTCGCTGATCGTCAAATAGTCGAAGCCCAGCGCCTCGGCTTCGGTGACGATCCGCACCAGGCTGTCCGGTTCGATGAGCGGCCCGCTGGTGGGCGCATTGCAGCCGATCTGCATGACGGATCTCCCGCTACTTCACCCCCGCTATTTCACCTTCGACATCACCTCATCGCGGAAGCGGCGCATGTTGTCGATGGTCCCGGCCAACGTCGGCGCGAACATGCCGGAATCGAACGACGTCACGCCCGCATCGGCCAATGCCTTGATGTCGCCGACGAAATCCGCCGCACCGCCGGTGAACAGCTTGCGCTCGCCGTCGACGGTGCCCTTCGGCTGCGCCTCCGCATTGGAGGAAATCCGATAGGCCGCCGTCACCGCGGACGGATCGCGCCCGGCCTTCGCGGTCAGGTCGCGCAGCTTGGCCACACCCGCCTTGAAGCGCGTCAGCGTGTCCATCGGGAATTGCGGGTTGGTGCCGATCGGATACCACGCATCGCCGTATCTTCGCCGTCCGCCGCAGCGCCGGGCCGCTCTCGCCGCCGACCCAGATCGGGATCGATTTCTGCGCCGGCTTCGGCGTGAACACCACATCGGAGAATTTCACATACTTGCCGTCGAAACTCGGATCGTCCTTCGCCCACAGCTCCTTGCAGGCCATCATCCACTCGTCGGTCACATGGCCGCGATCCTCGAACGGCGGCGCGCCGATCACCTCGAACTCCTCCTTGCACCACCCGGCGCCGATGCCGAGCGTCAGTCGGCCCTTCGACAGGTAGTCGATCGTCGCCAGGATCTTCGCGGTCAGCACCGCCGGACGATGCGGCACGACCATCACCGAGGTGACGATGCGCAGCCTGCGACGTGGCCGCGGCGATGAAGGCCGCGGTGGTGAGTTGCTCCAATCGTGCGGCGCCGGCACCGGAGGGGAACTCGCCCGAACTCGCTGTAGGGGTACTTCGAGACCACACTCTTCGGCATCATCACATGGTCGCTGACCGTGATGTAGTCGAAGCCGAGTTGCTCGGCCTCGGTGGCGATGCGGACCAGGCTGTCCGGAGCGATCAGAGGTCCACTGGTCGGCGCGCTGCACCCGATCTGCATTTGTTCCATCCCTTCAAGCGTGGACGGCCGGGTCGGACCCGGCCACTGCGTTGCGTCGTCCGCGACGATAGCACACGATGATCGGAGCGGGAGCCAGGCGGAGCTGGCGGACGCCGCAGCACGGGAGAAGGTTGGCGCGCGGCACGTGATCCTCTATCTGCAACGCCCGACGATCGAGAAGACGCTGGCGGTGATCCGGCGCTTCGGGGAAGAAGTGGTACGCAAGCGATGATGACAGATCGGGACCTGATCGGCTGGATCGAGGGCGCGCCGCTCGATGCGCTGATGGCGCAGGCAGCGGCGAAGCGCGACGCGGCGCATGGCCGCCTGACCTCGTACTCGCGGAAAGTGTTCATCCCGCTGACCAAGCTGTGCCGCGACGTGTGCCATTACTGCACGTTCGCCGAGCGCCCGCGTGCCGGGCGGCCGGCGTATCTGTCGCCGGAAGCCGTGCTGACGATCGCCCGCGCCGGCGCCGCGGCAGGCTGCACCGAGGCGCTGTTCACCCTCGGCGACAAGCCGGAATTGCGCTACCGCGCCGCGCGCGAGGCTTTGGCTGCGCTCGGACACGACACGACCGTCTCCTACCTGCGCGAGATGTGCGCGCTGGTGCTGAAGGAGACCGGGCTGCTGCCGCACGTCAATCCTGGTGTGATGACGCGCGACGAGATCGCGTCGCTGCGCGAGGTGTCGGCCAGCATGGGCATCATGCTGGAATCGAGCAGCGACCGGTTGTGCGAACCGGGCGGCGTGCATTACGGCTCGCCCGACAAGGCGCCCTCGGTGCGGCTGGAGATGATGCGCCAGGCCGGCGAGTTGGCCGTGCCGTTCACCACCGGCATCCTGATCGGCATCGGCGAGACGCGCGCGGAACGCCTGGACTCGCTGCTCGCGATCCGCGACCTGCATGCGCGCCACGGTCACATCCAGGAAGTGATCGTGCAGAACTTCCGCGCCAAGCCCAACACCAAGCGGGCAACGGCGCCGGAGCCGGATCTGGATGATCTGCTGTGGAGCATCGCCGCGGCGCGGCTGATCCTGCCGGGCGACGTGCACGTGCAGGCGCCGCCCAACCTTTCGCCTGGCGTCTACGAGAAACTCATCCGCGCGGGGATCGACGACTGGGGCGGCGTGTCGCCGGTGACGCCCGATCACGTCAACCCCGAGGCGCCCTGGCCGCAGATCGAGGCCCTGGCACAGCGCACCGCCGCGATGGGCAAGGTGCTCGTGCAGCGGCTGCCGGTGTATCCGTCCTATGCGTTCGAAGCGGACCGCTGGTGCGCTCCCGATATTGCAAAACGCGTGCGGCGTGCGATCGATGCGGAGGGCTGGGCGCGCGAGGACAACTGGGCACCTGGCCTCACCGTGTTGCCGCAACGGCGCGCGTCGCTGGTCGCGTCAGTCGATCCCCTGGTGGCGGGCGCGGTCAACAAGGCGGCCTCCGGGGCACGACTTGACGCGGGGGAAATCGTCCGCCTGTTCGGCGCGCGCGACGCCGACTACGATCATGTCATCACCTCGGCCGATGCACTGCGCCAGGCAGTGAGCGGCGAGACCGTGCGCTACGTGGTCAACCGCAACATCAACTACACGAACATCTGCTACTACCGCTGCCGCTTCTGCGCCTTCTCCAAGGGCAAGACGCACGAGGCGCTGCGCGGCACGCCATACGACCTGGACCTGGACGAAGTGGTGCGCCGGTCGCGCGAGGCATGGGATCGCGGTGCGACGGAAGTGTGCCTGCAGGGCGGCATCCATCCCGACTACACCGGCGCGACCTATCTCGGCATCTGCCGCGCGATCAAGGCAGCGCTGCCGGATATGCACGTGCACGCGTTCTCGCCGCTGGAGGTGACGCAGGGTGCCGCGACGCTCGGTCTGTCGCTGCACGATTTCCTGGCGCAGCTCAAACAGGCGGGACTTGGCACGCTGCCGGGCACCGCCGCGGAAATCCTCGACGACGACGTTCGAAAAATCATCTGCCCGGACAAGGTCAACACGGCACAGTGGCTCGACGTGGTGAGCACCGCCCACCGGCTCGGCCTGCGCACCACATCGACGATCATGTACGGCCATGTCGAGCGCCCGGTGTCCTGGGCGCGGCATCTGCTGGTGCTGCGCGACCTTCAGGAGCAGACCGGCGGCATCACCGAATTCGTGCCGCTGCCGTTCGTGCATATGGAAGCGCCGATGTATCTGCGCGGCCAGGCGCGCAAGGGGCCGACGCTGCGCGAGGCCGTGCTGATGCATGCCGTGGCGCGGCTCGTGCTGCATCCGCTGATCACCAACATTCAGACATCGTGGGTAAAGATGGGGCCGGAGGGCGCGGCGCTGTGCCTGAACGCCGGCGCCAACGACCTCGGTGGCACCTTGATGAACGAGAGCATTTCCCGCGCCGCCGGCACGCAGCACGGGCAGGAGTTTCCGCCCGAGGCGATGGAGGGATTGATCCGATCGATCGGCCGCGTGCCCGTGCAGCGCGACACGTTGTATCGGCCGGCGCCGGATGAGCGGCGCGACGTTTCATTCAATGCGGCAGAGCTCGCCCCTGTGGTGCAGACGCCGCCACGAAAGATGCAGGTGGCCGAGTAGAGTCGTGCGCCGGCGCGCTTTCGGCATCATGGCCGCGACAAGGCCGGACATGGCGGAGGGAATGATGTTCGCCTCCGCCCCGTGCCTTGTCCTGATAGCTCTGGGGCTTGACCTGGCCCCCTGTCGTAGCAACTCATGCTGGCAGAGACCGAAATCGGAGTTGACCTGATGGCTGATGCGGAGACCGAAGCGCTGGTGCCGGTGACGGTGCTGACCGGCTATCTCGGCGCCGGCAAGACCACGCTGCTGAACCGTATCCTGACCGAGCAGCACGGCCAGAAATACGCGGTCGTGATCAACGAGTTCGGCGAGCTCGGCGTGGACAACGACCTCGTCGTGGATACCGACGAGGAAGTGTTCGAGATGAACAACGGCTGCATCTGCTGCACGGTGCGCGGCGACCTGATCCGCATCGTCGGCGGCCTGATGAAGCGGCGCGGCCGGTTCGACGGCATCATCATCGAGACCACGGGCCTGGCGAACCCCGCCCCGGTCGCGCAGACCTTCTTCGTGGACGAGGGCGTGCGGTCCAAAACGCGACTGGATGCGATCGTCACGGTGGTCGACGCCAAGCACCTGCCGCAGCGGCTGGAGGACAGCCACGAGGCCGCGGATCAGATCGCGTTCGCCGACGTCATCGTGCTGAACAAGACGGACCTGGTGTCGCCGGAGGAACTGGCGGAGGTCGAGAACAGGATCCGCGCGATCAACCGCTTCGCCACCATCCACCGCACCGAGCGCGCCGCGCTGCCGATCGATCAGGTGCTCAATCGCGGCGCCTTCGACCTGCAGCGCGTGCTCCAGATGGCGCCCGACTTCCTGACCGATGATGCGCACGAGCACAACGACGACGTGACGTCGGTCAGCTTCGAGCTGGAAAAGCCGATCGACCCGGAGAAGTTCAACGCCTGGATCGGGGCGTTGCTGCAACTGGAGGGGCAGGATCTGCTGCGCACGAAGGGCATCCTGTCGTACGCCAACGAAAATCGTCGGTTTGCCTTCCAGGCGGTGCACATGATCGCCGACGGCGATTTCATCGGTCCCTGGAAGGACGGCGAGCCGCGCGTCAGCCGGATCGTGTTCATCGGCCGCAAGCTCAACCGGCCGCGATTGCGCCGCGGGTTCGAGGGCTGCGTGGCGGATTAGGCGGGTGGCCAGGTACGCCGCCCCCTCCCCCGGCCCCCTCCCGCAAGGGGAGGGGGAGCAATGCACGCCAAACCAGGCTCCCCCTCCCCTTGCGGGAGGGGGCTGGGGGAGGGGGCGCCACGTCATGAGCGACACGGTCGCCCAGTTCCTGCTGGAGACTCGCGGCCTCCATCGCGACCTCGACGCATTCGTCGTCGCCGCATGCTTCGATCGCGCCGGCCGGACGGCGGCATTCGCCCTCGGCGACGGATCGCTGCACCTCGTCTCCATCACGGACAAGCAGAACTGGCGGAAGTCGGACGTGCACGACGGAGCGGCGCTCGCGCTCGCTCCCGACGCCAGCCCGACAGGCTTCTTGTCCGGCGGCGATGACGGAACATTCCGTCGCATCGGCGCCGATGGCGCAGTCAGCGATATCGCCGACTTCCGCATGAAATGGGTGGAGCACGTCGCCAGTCATCCGGGCGACAAGGGCAAGGGGCTGCTCGCCTGCAGCGTCGGCAAGGCGATCCACCTGTTCGACCAGTCCGGACAGAAGCTGAAGGAGTTCCCGCATCCCTCCGCGGTCACCGGTCTCGCCTTCGACGCCAAGGGCAAGCGCATCGGCGCCTCGCACTACAACGGCGCAACCCTGTGGTTTGTCGCGGCGAAGACCGACAGCCCGCGCAGGCTGGAATGGAAGGGCAGCCACACCGCGCTGGCGATCCATCCGGACGGCGACGCCGTGGTGACGGCGATGCAGGAGAATGCGCTGCATGGCTGGCGGCTGTCGGACGGCCAGCACTTGCGCATGACCGGCTACCCGTCGAAGACGCAGACGCTGACGTTCACCCGCAACGGCAAGTGGCTGGCGAGCAGCGGCGCGGATGCGATGGTGCTGTGGCCGTTCTTCGGCGGCGGCCCGATGGGCAAGCCGCCGATCGAACTCGCCGGCGGCGACGGCATTCTTTGCACCCAGGTCGCCAGTCATCCGCATGCAGGAGATGGTCGCCGGCGGTTTCGCCGATGGGCTGGTGGTTCTGGCCGACATCAACACGTCGCGCATCCTGCCGGTGGCGCCACCCGAGCAAAGTCCCGTGTCGGCGATGGCCTGGAGCCCGGACGGCACGCATCTCGCGTTCGGGACGGAAAAGGGATTCGCGGCGATCATCGACCTGTCGAAGCGCGAGTAGCCGGCCGCTACGCTATGCCCCCGGCACCGACCCCGACTGCGGGGCGGGCTCCACCATCTGCGGGCCGCCGCGCTCGATGGCGAACACCGCCAGCGCCCGGCGCACCTGCCCGTCCGACAACAGGGCGAACCAGCCATCCACCCCGACGAAGCCAGCCGGCTGGGTCAGCGCGCCCACGGAGTACCCGCCGCGACCGCCCAGCACGCGGGCGATCGAGGCGGCGTCGAACGCCAGGTCCGCCAGCGGCGACGGGGCGCTGCCGAATTTCGCCGTGTAGGACTGCTCGAAATTGCCGCGCGCGGCGGGATCGGGCGCGGCATACCAGGCGCCGGGGAACTGGCCGGACCCGCTCGACGGCGACGCCCAGAGCGCCGGCCCCATGATCTTCACCGCCGAACGGTCGACGTCGTAATACGGCAGCACCGCAGCGATCTCGGACAGCGGCTCGCTGCCGGTATCGGCCAGCAGCAGCGCGCTGAAGCTCGGCGGCGCGATCCCGGACTTCGCCAGGTCCTGCGCCTTGCCGCCGGCCCTCGGGCGTCTCTTCCGCGCGCGCCGCCTTGATCTGCGCGTCGATCGGCCCGCGTCGCGTGGCATACCCCGACACGTCGCGCGCCGCCGCGTTGATCGCCGCCATGCCGCGGCCATAGAAGCGCACATTCGGCGGCGGGAGGCCGTCGCTGCCGGTGGCCTGGATCAGCGCCTGCCCCATGGCGTGGCCGAAATCGGTATCGGGCAGCAGGCCGGCGATCTGCGACTTGCCCTGCCCGGCCGATGCGGCCACCAGGCGCCGCACCTGCTGGCCGGGCGTGATGCCGAGCGTCCAGACGCCGGGCTGCGCCTGGGCCGGGTCGTTGGTGAAGGCGAGCACCGCCACCCCGGACGTGCGGGCAATCGGCGCGACGGCGGCGGTCTCGGCTGATGTCAGCGGCCCCAGGATCAGTCCGGCGCCGTCGCCGATCGCACTGCGTGCGGCAGCCGCCGCGCCCTCCGGCGTCCCGCCGGTGTCCTTGACGTCGAGCGACGATGCGCCCGGCCCTTCGAACGCAAGCTGCGCGCCATGCAGCATCGCCTGGCCGAGATCCGCGCGCGGGCCCGACAGCGGCAGCAGGATCGCGACCCGCTGACCGGCGCCGCCGGCCACGCCAGGCTGGCCGAGACCCAGCGGGCCAGGCGAGAAGCCCGGGGCGCGCGGTCCCATGCGGTATCCGCCGTTATCGCAGGCCACGAGTGCTAGTGTGCCGAGAAGGAGCACGAATGCCCGACGAAGCATGCGCCACATCTCCTGAGCCCGAGGGGGACGGCCAGCCCGCCCCGCCGCAGGGTCTTGTGCTGGTTTCCACCCCGATCGGCAACCTCGGCGACCTGACGCCGCGGGCGCGCGAGGCATTGCGGGCGGCCGATCTGATCCTGTGCGAGGACACCCGGCATACCGCCAGGCTGCTCGCGGCCATCGGCGTGAAGGCCAGGCTGCAGCCGCTGCACGAGCACAACGAGGATGCCAGCATCCCGGCGGTGCTCGATATGCTGCGCCGAGGGCGGCGCGTCGCCCTGGTGTCGGACGCCGGCGTGCCGCTGGTGTCGGATCCCGGGTACCGCCTGGTGCGCGCCGCGATCGCCGAGGGCGTGGCGGTCGGCGCGGTGCCCGGGCCGAACGCCGCCATCACCGCCCTGGTGCTGTCGGGCCTGCCGCCGTTGCCGTTCCTGCTGCTCGGTTTTGCCCCGCCGCGCCAGGCGGCCCGCCGCGCCGGGTTCGGCAGCATCCGCGCGGCCGAGCGCGCCGGACTGTCGGCCACGCTGATCTGGTACGAGGCGCCGCATCGGCTGGCGGAAACGCTGGCCGACATGGCGGATGCCTTCGGCGGCCGGGCGGCAGCCGTGGCGCGCGAACTGACCAAGCGCTTCGAGGAGGTGCGCCGCGGTTCGCTGTCCGAGCTTGCGGCGCACTACGCGGCCAACGCGGCGCGCGGGGAGGTCACGATCGTGGTGGGGCCGCCCGAGCAGGACGATCCGGAGGACCTCGACGGACGGCTGCGCGCCGCGCTCGCCACCAACAGCCTGAAGGACGCCGCCGCCCTGGTCGCCACCGCCACCGGGCTGCCGCGCAAGCTGGTCTATGCGCGCGCGCTGGCGCTGAGCGCGGGCCAGCCGCCATAGGGTGACAGGGCGTGTGCCTCTGCGCGTCAGGATAATCATGCGCGTCAGGATAATGGTGTGGCTGGACAAAAGTCCTCCCCTCCCCTTGCGGGAGGGGGTTGGGGGAGGGGGAACGCGGCACGAAGTCAGACCTGGCATTGATCCGACCGCATGGTTCTGCGACGGGCGCGACCCCTCCCCCTAACCCCCTCCCGCAAGGGGAGGGGGAGAATTCCACAGCTGTCCGCCGCCTATCCTGATGCGTGTGGGGATAGGCCCGGCCACAACGCAAGGAACCGAGCGCTGGCCGAAAAGGTCATTGGTCCTGGCGGTCGGTGTGATCTGATCAGCGGACGACCGCGGCCAGCAGCGCATCCAGCCGCAGCCGCCCGGCCGGCGTTGCCACAAGACATCCGTCGCGCCAGAGCAGATACCCCTCGTCCAGCGCCTGCCGCAGCACCGACGGGTCCAGCGCGGCCTCGAGCGCCACGCCGGTGCGTGCGGCGAACCGCGCCGGATCGATCCCCTCGGTGAGGCGCATCCCCATCAGCAGCATCTCCCTGGCGCGTTCGGTCTGCTGCAACGCCATCTCCTCCACCGTGCCGTGCCCGTCGCGTTCGACCCGTTCGGCCCAGGGCTCGGGCGCACGATGGCGCCGCGTGGCGAGAATGTCGGGCGGCGACAGCGTGATCCGCCCATGCGCGCCGGGACCGATGCCGGCATAGTCGCCATAGCGCCAGTAGGTCAGGTTGTGCCGGCTCTCACTGCCCGGCACCGCATAGTTCGACACCTCGTAGCCCAGCAGGCCGAAGCGCGCCGCCTCTTCCGCGGTCGCCTCGTACAGCGCGACGGCGGTGTCATCGTCCGGCAGCACGATCTCGCCGCGCCGGTGCATCGCCTCGAACTTCGTGCCGGGTTCGATCGTGAGCTGGTAGAGCGACAGATGGTCGGCCGCCAGATCGAGCGCCTGGCGCAGTTCCGCCCGCCATTCGAGCAGGGTCTGGCCCGGGCGGGCATAGATCAGGTCGAACGAAATCCGCGGAAAGATCGCCCGCGCCGTCTCCAGCGCGGCGATCGCCTGTGCCGCGGAATGCTGCCGTCCGAGCATCCGCAGCGCCGTCCCATCGAGGCTCTGCACGCCGATCGAGACGCGGTTCACCCCGGCATCGCGGAACGCGGCGAAGCGCCCCGCCTCGACGCTGGTCGGGTTGGCCTCCAGGGTGATTTCCATCCGCGTCCGCCGGCTCGAACAGGCGCTGCGCATCCGCGATCAGCACGGCGACCGTCTCCGGCTCCATCAGGCTCGGCGTGCCGCCGCCGAAGAAGATCGAGGTCAGCCGCCGCCGGCCGAGCCGTGCCGCCTCCCATTCCAGCTCGCGGCGCAGGGCGGCACGGAAGCGGGCCTGCGGGATGCGTTCGCGCACATGCGAGTTGAAGTCGCAGTACGGGCACTTGGCCAGGCAGAACGGCCAGTGGATATAGAGCGCGAGGGAATCCATTGCCGGGAGATATAGGATGTCCGCCTCGGAAATCGGCGGCTCGGTGGAGCGTGTGCGCGCCGCACTGCTCCAGGCCGGCCATGCCGACACCATCACGCAGTTCCCCGCCGGCACGCGCACCGCGGCCGATGCGGCGGCCGCGGTGGGCTGCGACGTGGCGCAGATCGCCAAGTCGATCGTGTTCCGCTGCGGGATGCGGGCCGTGGTGGTGATCACCTCGGGCGCCAACCGGGTCGATCAGGCGAAGGCCGCCGCCGCGCTCGGGGTGCAGCTTGGCCGCGCGGACGCCGACTGGGTGCGCCAGGCGACCGGCTTCGCCATCGGCGGCGTCGCCCCGCTGGGCCACCTGGCGCCGCCATTGCTGCTGCTGGACCAGGACCTGCTGGCGCTCGACCCCATCTGGGCCGCGGCCGGCTCGCCGAGCCACGTGTTCCGCACCAGCGCCGCCGAACTGCTGCGCATCACCGGCGCCATGGTTGCCGACGTGCGGAGTTCTTAAGGTTTCACACAGAGAACGCCGAGGACCACAGAGAGCCACAGAGGAGCGGCAGAAGAGCGCTTCGCGCGCAGCGCATTCGTGCTGCCTCCGTGGCTCTCTGTGGTCCTCGGTGTTCTCCGTGTGGACCCTTCCTTGCTGCTGTCACACGCGCTCGAATATTGCTTCCTTGAAGCCGCGCATGTTCGCGATGGTGGCATCCGCGTCGTGGCCCTCCACCTCGACGTCGATCGCCGTCACGCCCAGATCGCGCAAACCGCGCAGGTCGGCCACGATGTCGGCAACGCTGCCGGAGAACAGCCGGCGCTCGCCGTCCGAGGCGACCGGCGGGACCGCCTCGCCGTACCGCTTGACCCGATAGACCACCGCAACGCCGGCAGGATCGCGGCCGGCCTCCGCGGTCAGCCGGCGGAAGCGGGAAATGCCCGCCGCCAGCCGCGGCAGCGTGTCGAGCAGGTGGCGGTTGTTGGAGCCGATGGGATACCAGGCATCGCCGAAGCGGGCGGCACGGCGCAGCGACGGGCCGCTTTCGCCGCCGACCCAGATCGGCGGATACGGACGCTGCACCGGGCGCGGCAGGAAGACCAGATCGGCAAACCTGCTGTAGCGGCCGGCGAATTGCGCGTGGTCCTGCGTCCACAGCGCGCGGAACGCCTCCAGGTATTCGTCGGTGACGGCGCCGCGTTCGGCGAACGGCGTGGTCACGACGGCATCGAACTCCGCCTTCAGCCAGCCCGCGCCGATGCCGACGACCAGCCGCCCCTCGGACAGCACGTCGATCGTCGACAGCATCTTGGCCGCGAGCACCGCCGGACGATGCGGCACCACCATGACCGCGAGCACCAGCCGGATGTGCGAGGTCTTCGCGGCGATGAACGCCGTGGCGGTCAGTTGCTCGTGGCGTTCCGCGGGCGCGTTGGACATGAATTCGCCGGACTCGGAATACGGATAGCCGGGGACGCTCATGTCCGGCAGCACGACGTGGTCCGTCAGGGTGAGATAGTCGTAGCCCATGGCCTCGCCTTCCTGGGCGATGCGGGTGAGGCTGCGCGGGGCGGAGGCGGGGCCGCTGATCGGCAGGTTGAAGCCAAGCTGCATGATGTTCTCCGGTTTCAGCGGGTGGCGACGGTCGCCGCGGCGCAGGCATGGTCGAGGAGCTGCTCGCCGGATCCCCAGTTGCCGGTCGCCGGCGTGGCGTGGCCGGCAAGCAGCACGAAACCGTCCTTGCCCTGGAAGCTGTCGCCGATCACCACCAGCGTCTGATGCGCCATGTCGGCCCGCGCGCCGGCCACGCCGTCCGCCAGCAGGACGAACGGATTGGTCGCGCCGAATTCGGGCTGTTCGAGCCGCATCGCCATGTAGTCGTGACCGACCAGCGGCACCGGGAAGCGCGACCAATGCGGTCCGATGGCTGCCGCGTGCTCGCGCAACGCGGTGCGAACGTCGAGACGCACGCAGTCGATATGGATATGCAGCTGGTTCTGCGTGCGTCCGCTGAGCGAATTGATCGCCAGCCCGATCGCGTCGCGCGGCAGATGCCGGCGCACGCGGTCCTCGACGAAGCTGCGCGCCTTCCAGGCATCGGCCCAGTAGTTCGGCGCGTTCGGCGACAGGATCTCGGCGCTTTCGATGCCGCTCACGCGGGCGGTCGGGATGAGCAGGATATTGCGTGTTGCCGACGAGATCCTTCAACACCGCATAGCCGCCGCCAAGGTCCACCTCGGCACAGGGTATCGGCGAGTGGTTCTGTTTCTCGTCCGGCACGCATTGTTCGCTCACGATGTGCCACAGTGCGTTGGCGTCGGCGGATGCAGGCCGTGGCGCAACGACAATCGCCGAGGCAAGTATCGCCGACAGCAGAAGACCCACGCCGTGCCGCATGATCCACTCACACCGTTGCCTGAAGCGTCAACGTGTGCACCAGTTGGCTGCGGCGTCAAATTGCCCCTACCGTCGCGCGAACCGAATACGGAGGTGACCCCGAGATGCCTGCGCATCGCGCTCATCGAAGGCCCCTCCGCCTGGACCGGCGCGGATATGCGCGGGCGCGAGGCGGAGTGGAGCTACCGCCTGTCGCCATCGGAAATTGCCGAGATCGAAACGGCGCTCGCATCGGTGCAGGCGCGCGGCCTCGACATCGCCGACATCCGGCGGGAGGATTTCCCGCTGCCGACACTCGGCCCGGTGCTGGACCGGCTGCGGGCAGACGTTCTCGAGGGGCGCGGGTTCGTGCTGCTCCGCGGCGTGCCGGTCGAGGATCGGCCGATCGCCGAGAGCGCGACACTCTATTGGGGCATCGGCAGCCATTTCGGCAGCGCCCGCTCGCAGAACGCGAAGGGCCACCTGCTCGGACACATCTACGACCTCGGCGGGCAGAGCGCGACCAACCCCAATCTGCGCAGCTATGCGACGGCAGAGCGCCAGAACTTCCATATCGATCGCTGCGATGTCGTGGCACTGCTGTGCCTGCGGCGCGCGAAGTCGGGCGGGCTGTCGGCGATCGCCAGTTCGATGGCCGTGCACAATGTCATGGCGGCACGCCGGCCTGATCTGCTCGATCGGCTGTACCGGCCGTTCCCGATCGACCGGCGCGGCGAGGTGCCGGAAGGCAAGGCGCCGTTCTACGAAGCGCCGGTGTTCAATGCGCACGCCGGCACGCTGTCCGTGCTGTATTCGCGGCTGCATATCGGTTCGTCGCAACGCTTCCCCGACGCGCGGCGGCTCACGACCGAGGACATCGAGGCGCTCGACATGCTGGGCGAGTTGGCGGGCGATCCCGAACTCCGGCTCGACATGAATTTCATGCCGGGCGACATCCAGTTCCTGCACAACCACACGATCCTGCACGCCCGCACGGCCTACGAGGACTGGCCCGAGGTCGAGCGCAAGCGCCACCTGCTGCGGCTGTGGCTCGCCCCGCCGAACGCAAGGCCACTGCCGCCGGTGTTTGCGGAATGCTACGGCGACATCACGGTCGGCGACCGCGGCGGCATCATCTGCAAGGACACCCGGCTGCACGCACCGCTCGCCCCAGGGTAAGCGACCGGCTGAGCATCACGTCGCCGGCCGGCGCACCGCAAGCGCCAGCGCCGCCTGGCCCGCCACCGCCGAGCCCAGCAGCACCACGGCGACGGTGAACACCGAACCCGGACGCCAGGTCTCGACGATCACCGTGCAGAACGCCCCGTACGCCATCTGCGTGAACCCGTACAGCCCGGACGCCGCGCCGATCGCATGCGTGTTGACGCTGACCGCGCCGGCCAGCGCGAATGGGCTCGCCATCCCGGCGCCGACCATGAACAGCACGACAGGCGCGATGACCGTCGTCACGCTGAGCATGCCGGAAAGGTCGGCGAGCATGAACAGCGCCGCCCCGGCGATGGCGAACGAATTCGCCAGCCGCAGCGCCACCTGCACCCTGATCCGCCCGGCGATCCGGTTGGCCATGAAACTGCCGGCCGCCACGCCGGCCATCAGCAGCAGATAGAAAAGCCCGACGCGCTCGGTCGGCTGGTGCAGCAGGTCGATCAGGATGAACGGCGAGGCCGCCATGAACGCGTAGAACGACGTCGTGGTGAAGGCTCCGCCCAGCACGAAGCCGCAGAACGCGCGCGAACGGAACAGGCGGATCGAGCCGATCAGCATCGATGCGCGGGTGCCCGACTGCGCGCGGTTGGTCTCCGGCAGCAGCAGCACGGCCAGCACCAGCGTCACCGCACCGACGATGGCGAGCAGCGCGAAGGCCGCGCGCCAGCCGAACCAGGCGGTGGCATACCCGCCGAGCACCGGTGCGATCGCGGGCGCCATCGACATCACCATGGTCAGCATCGCGAGTTGCGCCGCCGCGCGGTCGGGCGCCGCCGAATCGCGCACGATCGCCCGCCCCAGCACCAGGCCGGCACACGCGCCGATCGATTGCAGGATGCGCGCGATCACCAGCGCCCATGCGGTCGGCGCGGCTGCGGTGGCGATGCCGGCGAACGTGAACAGCGCCAGGCCGCCGAGCAGCACGGGCCGGCGACCGAACCGGTCGGAGATCGGCCCATACAGCAGCTGGCCGATCGCCAACCCGATCAGATACAGCGTGATCGTGAGCTGGATCGCCCCCGCCGAGACGCCGAGCCCGCGGGCGGTGTCGGGCAGGGCCGGGATGATCAGGTGCATGCCCAGCGTGCCGCAGGCGGTGATCGCCACGATCAGCGCGAACGGAGCGCGATCCCGTCTGCCGTACGGCGGCGTTCTGTGCCACTCCATGCCGCCTGTTTCCTTCGAGGCCGTTCGATGTCGCTACCAGGCACGGATGCAAGAGCGCTGCCAACCTCGCCGGGCGAGCGGCGCTGGGGCCTGGCGGCGGCCATCGCCTCGGTCACCGTGTTCGGCCTCAGCATCGGCCAGGGCGCACCGCTGCTGCCTCTGCTGCTGGAAGCGCGCGGCACCAACGTGACGCTGAACGGGCTGAATGCCGGCGCCGCGTTCGTCGGCGTCATCGTGGGACCGCTGCTGGCGCCGCGCTGCGTGCGTCGGCTGGGGATCCGCAACTTCATGCTGGTGTGCTTCGGCATCGACATTGTGCTCACGCTCGCACTGAAGGCGTTCGACAGCATCGCGGCGTGGTTCGTGCTGCGCGCCCTGCTGGGCCTGGTCGGGTCCAGCGTCTTCACCACAGGCGAGGCATGGATCAATCTGCTGGCCGGCGACAAGGGCCGAGGCCGCATCATCGGGCTGTATGCCGCGGCGTTGTCGGCCGGGTTCGGCACCGGGCCGCTGGTGCTGTCGCTCACCGGCATCCAGGGCTGGTCGCCGTTCATCGCCAACGCCGCGATCACCGCGGTGGCCGCGCTGCCGCTGCTCGGAGCCGGCAATGGCATGGACAGTTTCGGCCAGGAGCGCGGCGCGGGTCCGCTGACCATGTTTGCGCGGGCACCGCTGATCGTCGGCGTCGTGGCGGCGTTCGGCCTGTTCGAGTCGGCACTGATGGCACTGCTGCCGATCTGGGGGGTGCGGATCGGATTGAGCGTGCGGATGGCCGCGGCGACCCTGACGGCGGTGTATTTCGGCTCGATCGTGCTGCAGGTGCTGATCGGCTGGCTGTCCGACAGGTTTTCCCGGATTGCGGCGCTGCGAATGTGCAGCGTGGCGGGGCTCGTGGGGGCGGTCGTGCTGCTGAGCGTGCCGGCCTCGCCGTGGGTGCTGTTCGGTCTGCTGTTCGTGTGGGGCGGCGTGGCGTCGGGGATCTATCCGGTGACGCTCAGCATGGCCGGGGACCGCTTCCGTGGCGGCGATCTCGTGAGCGTCAATGCCGCGATGATCGTCGCGTATGGGCTGGGCGGCCTGGTGGGACCGGCGATGGGCGGAGCGGCCATGGACATCCGCAACCCGCAAGGGCTGCTGTGGCTGTTCGTGCTGCTGTTCGCGGGTCTGCTGGCGAGTGTCTGGTGGGCGAGGGAAATCGGGTCTGCGTCCACGCGTCCGAGCGGTCGGCAGGTCCGCAAGGAAGGTTTCTAACACGGAGGACGTGCGAGGCCCGCGGAGGACACGGAGAACCGATTGGAAGCGCTGCCACGCCGGACTAATCGACTTCCGTCGTTCTCCGTGCGGCTCCCTGCAGTCATGGGCGGAGTGTAGTACGGCATGTTGGGAGGACAGATCGCAACGACTGACTGGCTCTCGTCGTGTCGAAGGCCGGGATGCCGTGCTTTATGTAATTTAAGCGTCGTCTCGCCGGTCATGGCCGGGTTTGAAGAGCATGTGCGGTGCCAGCTGAGACCGCCACTCGCCGCGCTCGAATAGCAGCTTCGATGCACCGAGCGCGCGACCAAGAGCTAGAATGCTTTCGCGCCGTTGCAAAACGTCGGGGTTCTGACCGTGTGTAAGCAGGACGCGACCTAGCATCCACGTGAGCAGCATATGAAACAAAGTGATCCGGGTCGCCTGTAACGCGTCGTAGGTTTCGAGCCCGAATGTCGCAGTGAATTCATGGCCGCCGTCGTAATCGACGGTAGCAAATTGCCAGCCTTGCAGATCGCTGCGTGTAGTGCGCGTAAGGTTGGACGGCGCGCGCAAGGTTTCCATAGAACCCGGCCCAGCTTTCGTCCCAGAGCCCCTTGCCGTAGCCGGGCCAAATGTCCCGTTCGAGCGCCTTACGCATGTCACCTTGTGTCTTCTTGCCTGCCTTCCAGGCCAATAGAAGCGGCTCCGCAAAGTGCGGCTGTTGTAATCCAACCTCAACAATCGTAAGTGCTTCGACGGATTGCCTGCACGAGGCATATCGCCGCTGAGTGTTTTCCCCGGCGATTGGCGTAGCTACTCGACTCTAAGCACCCAGCATGATGGCAAAGAGCGAGCTCGGCGAGAGATTGTAGGTCGAGCGTCGATAGCCGATGGCTGCGCACCGTCGCGATGTCCATCCCGATCAGCGCCCATTGGAGCTCGTCACCGAGCGTGAACCAATCCGGCTTTTCGTCCGTTGCCCATGCCTATCGGCCTAATCGGGTGCGATAGCTACAGCAGATCCGCCACCGCGGCCCGGTAGCGCGTGATCGCCGCCAGGTGCTCGGACGCACTACGCCCGTCGATACGTTTGTGGTGACCGCTCACATAGGTGGTGTGTGCCGTCACATGGGTGACGCCGGCCTGCTTCCAGAACGCGAACTCGCGCCGCCAATCGTCCTCGTTGCCGTCGCCAAGCGATGTCCACACCTCGATCCCCATCCGCGACGGGTCCCGCCCCGCCTCGCGGGTCATCCGTCGCAGCTTGTCGAACGCGGCCAGCGCGGTGTCGTTCGGCGGGTAGGCCAGCGGCATGAAGCCATCACCGTATTTCGCCGCACGGCGGAACGTCGCATCGGCATGCCCGCCGTACCAGATCGGCACGCGGCCCGACGCCGGGCGCGGGTTGATGCCGGCATCGTCGATGCGGTGGAAGTCGCCGGCGAAGCTGACATGCGGCTCGGCCCACAGCGCCTGCATCACCCGGACCTGCTCCTCGGAGCGCCTGCCGCGGTTGTGGAAATTCTCGTTCAGGCCGATGAACTCGACCTCGTTCCAGCCGACGCCGATGCCGAGCCGGAACCGCCCGCCGCACAGCACGTCGAGGCTGGCCGCCTGCTTTGCCACCAGCACGGCCTGGCGCTGTGCCAGGATCAGCACGCCGACGGCGAAGCCGATGCGCTGGGTGCAGCCGGCGAGGAAACCGAACAGCACGAACGGGTCGTGGTATGGGTTGGCGGTGGTGCCGACGCGGCGCCCGCCATGGTCCGCCGCCGGGTTGACGCCGAGCACATGGTCGGGCGCGACCAGATGGGCGTAGCCGAGCCCCTCCGCGGCTTGGGCGTAGTCGCGCAGCACCGTGGGGCCGGTGCCGATATCACCTACGGGCAGTGATGCTCCAAGTTGCATGTGATGGGCTCCTTCGGTCTGGTTGCGGGCAAGGTAGCGGGGTGTCCTGGTGGCCGTCGAGATTGACGGCAGTGGCTCCCAGGGCGGTCGGGGAGCTGAAGCGCTCAGGGCTCTGCCCTGAAACCCGCCCGGTGGCGTTGCCCCCGGGACCCCCACCAAAGGCAGAGCCTTTGGAATCCACTACTAAAGTGAAGGGTTCCAAGGGCTCCGCCCTTGGCGGAGTCCAGAGGCGGAGCCTCTGGTGGGGTTCGGGGTAAAACCCCGAGCGCTTCTGCTTCACCCGATTGCCCTGGATGGCTCCAAGCATCAGACTCGCTACAATGCATACCGACAACATGTTCGACGCGAAACCCTGCCTGGCTGGTGGCAATCAGAGCCGCATGAGTAGGCAAGCCTATCAGCGTCGCCAAATGCAAATTCACTGTGTCCGATGCCATCGACGCCGATGCCACCTGGGTGACCGCATGATCCCAAAGCGGCGCGCCACAGCGGCACCATGATCGCGGTCTGACCGTCGGCTTCGGTCGGCGCGTTGACGCCACCCGCCATTGCGTTCAGCCTTTTCCCGCCAACAGCAGACGGACATCCGAGGGGGAAACGCAAATGCCGCTACCGGCAGACACCGATGCCACGACGCCGAAATACCTGCGCGACAAATACGCCATCGTCGGCGTCGGCGAGACCACCTACACGCGCGGCTCCGGCAAGACCACGCGCGCGATGGGCACCTTTGCCGTGCGCGCGGCCATGCTCGACGCAGGGCTGAAACCGGGCGACGTCGACGGCATGCTGTCCTATTCGGGCAACGATTCCACACCGTCGCCGTTCATCGCCGGCGACCTCGGCATCCGGCTCAACTTCTTCATGGACGTGAACGGCGGCGGCTCGTCGACCGAGGCTCTGATCGGCATCGCGATCGGCATCATGGAAGCCGGAATGTGCAAGTGCGTCGCGATCTTCCGCTCGATGAACGGCTACTCGCAGGTGCGCATCGGCGGCACCGGCGCGCGCTCGGCCGCACCGGTCAACGGCGACGCGCTGCACAGCCGCGCCTATGGCTGGCAGAGCGCAGGGCAGATGTTCGCGCCGACGTTCATGCGCCACATGTACGACTACGGCACCACGCCGGAGCAGGTGGCGATGGTGAAGGTGGTGCACTCCGAGCACGCCTCGAACAACCCGAAGGCATTCTACAAGAAGCGCTACACGGTCGATGACGTGATCAACAGCCGCATGATCTGCAAGCCGCTGCACCTGCTCGACTGCTGCGTGGAGACCGACAACGCGACCTGTATCATCGTCACACGTGCGGAACATGCGCGCGACCTGCGCCACACGCCGGCGCTGATCCGGAGCGTGGTTGGCCGGTGCAGCAAGCCGCGCACCGACATGCACTACCAGCACGGGCCGATCTCGCGCGTCGCGGGCTACTACGCGAAGGATATCCTGTGGCCGAACGCGGGCGTGGGGCCGGAGGATATCGACGCCGTCGGGGCGTACGACGCGTTCACCTTCACCTCGATGCTGCAGCTCGAGGATTACGGCTTCTGCAAGAAAGGCGAGGGTGGCCAGTATGTCTCGTCCGGCATCACGCGGCTGGGGGGAAACGGCCGCAGAACACCTCGGGCGGCCATCTGTGCGAGGGCTACACTCACGGCATGAACATGGTGATCGAGAACGTCCGGCAGTTGCGCCACGACGCCGATGATTCGTGTCCGGTCGGGCCGGACGGCAAACGGCAGCATACGTTCGACCATCGCGAGGGCGGCTGCCGCCAGGTGCGCAACATCGAGGTGACCGCCAATCTGGGCTGGGCCAATCCGATGACCGGATCGGCCATGGTCATGCGGCGCGGCTGAGGGAGGAACCGAACATGCCAGTCCGAGCCACCTATCTCGACATGCCGCTGTCGATCGACGATCTCGACGGCGAGAACCTGGAGTATTTCCGCCACTGCGCGGAGCACGATTTTCATCTGCAGCAGTGCGACGACTGCAAGCTGCTGCGCTATCCGCCGACCACCGCGTGCCCGTGGTGCACCTGTCTGACATCCACCTGGACCCGGGTCGAAGGAAAGGGCGAGGTGCACTCCTACGAGGAGGTGCATCACGGCATCCAGCCGGCGTTCCAGGCGCGCACGCCCTACATGGTGCTGTTGGTGGAACTCGACACGCAGAAGGCCAAACCGACCGAGTACGAGGCGTTGCGTGTGGTGGGCAACCTGACAACGCCTGATGGCACACTGGCGCCGCCCGACATGGTGAAGCGAATCGGCATCGGCTCGCGCATGCGCATGGTGTTCAGCGACGTCGGGCCCGGTATTTCGCTGCCGCAATGGACAATCGATGAGGGGGCACAACAACCGGCCAAGCCGTGGCGCTATCCGCGCGAATAGAGATGATGGCCTGTACTTGGTTTATACTCGGGCTGTAACCGATCCGTCTTACGCATTGCTACATCAAAGCTGCACTATCTTTGCCGGTGCTGCGCGGGGCCTTCGCTGATCCGCGCAGCAGCGCATGCTCCTGCCGTCGAACGTACAGCAAGGCCGCCAGCAACGCTGCCACGGCGATGATGCCGATCGCGATCCCCACCGGTCCTGCAACGTGCGTCGCCTCATGTCCGAGTGCATAGGCGCCAATCCCGTACAGCCCGGACCAGACAACGCTGCCGGCGACGTTCGCTGCCATGAACCGGACCCACGGCATATGATTGGCACCGGCCAGCAACCCGGCGAGGGTGCGCAGCAGGACGACGAAGCGGGAGGCAATGATGACCTTCACGCCGTGACGGCGGAACAGGGCGCGGCCAAAGGCGAGCCTCCGGTTGGTCAAGCCGATGTAGTGGCCGTAGCGGCGCAGCAGCCGAAAGCCGACACCCCAGCCGATCCAATAGCCGGCAGCCTGACCGATGACCGCACCCGCTGAGGCGGACAGGACAACAAGGGCGATATTCAACTGCTGCGTCGTGCCGGCCAGCACAGCGGCGGTAATAAGAACGGTTTCACCGGGCAGCGGCAGACCGACACATTCAAGTCCGATGACAACGGCAAGCACTGCATAGCCGTACGTGTGCAGCAGTTGTACGAGATGGTCCGACGAGAAGTATTCCATGCGCGGTCCAGTATCATCGAGCGGCGGGATCAGGCTCGGGCCATGCAGTCGCTGCGCATGACTGCTATAAGGCCTGCAGGCGCTGTGCAACAAGGTTACCAGGCGATGGCCGAACTGTTTGACGTGGTGGTGGTGGGGGGCGGCCATGCAGGCTGCGAGGCGGCGGCGGCGGCGGCGCGCATCGGTGCACGCGCGTTGCTGCTGACCCATCGGCTGGAGACGATCGGCGAGATGTCGTGCAATCCCTCGATCGGCGGGATCGGCAAGGGGCACCTGGTGCGCGAGGTGGACGCGTTGGACGGCCTGATGGGCCGGGCGGCGGATGCAGCCGGCATCCATTTCAAGCTGCTGAACCGGAGCAAGGGGCCGGCGGTCCGCGGCCCGAGGGCGCAAGCGGATCGGCAGCTTTACCGCGCGGCGATTCAACGACTGTTGGCGGAGACCGCCGGGCTGACGGTTCGGGCCGCCGCCGTCGAGGACCTCGAGATCGGGCCGGATGGGCGGCTGGCGGCGGTTCTGTGTGACGACGGCGCGCGGATCCGGTGTGGCGCGGCGGTCCTGACGACAGGCACGTTCCTGCGGGGCATGATCCACATCGGCGAACGCCACTATCCTGCCGGCAGGGTGGGCGAAGGACCCTCGGTAGGGCTGGCGCGCACGCTGGAGCGCCTGGCCTTGCCGCTCGGACGGCTGAAGACGGGGACACCGCCGCGCCTGGATCGGCGCACCATCGACTGGGACGGCCTGGCCGCGGATATGGGCGATGCCGTGCCCGAGCCGTTCAGCACGCTGACGGAGCGGATCACCAATCGGCAGGTGGAATGCCGGATCACCGCGACCACGCCCGCGACGCACGCGGTGATCCGGGCCAACCTGCATCGTTCGGCGGTCTACGGCGGGCAGATCACCGGCGTCGGTCCGCGATATTGTCCCTCGATCGAAGACAAGATCGTGCGGTTTGCGGGGCGCGAGCACCACAACATATTCCTTGAGCCGGAAGGGCTGGACGATCCGACCGTCTACCCCAACGGCATCTCGACCAGCCTGCCCGAGGAGGTGCAGCGGCAGATTCTGGCAACCATCCCCGGCCTGGAACACGCCGTCATGACGCGGCCAGGCTATGCGGTGGAGTACGACTACGTCGATCCGCGCGCCCTGACTCCGTGGCTGGAAGTCCGGAAATTTCCCGGGCTGTTCCTGGCCGGGCAGATCAATGGAACGACCGGTTACGAGGAGGCGGCAGCACAGGGCGTCATGGCTGGGATCAACGCCGCCCGCCAAATCGGCGGGAGCACCCCGGTGACGTTCGATCGCTCTGAGGCATATATCGGCGTGCTGATTGATGACCTGACGACCCACGGCGTCAGCGAACCCTATCGTATGTTCACATCGCGCGCCGAGTACCGGCTGACGCTGCGCGCCGACAACGCGGACCTTCGGCTGACGGACAAAGGCGCAGCCTGGGGGTGCATCGGCGCGTTCCGGGCGGCGGCGTTCGCCGCGCACAGGGTCGCCCTGGTAGAAGCGCGCCAGCGTGCCAGCAACGAGGGTGGCTACCCCGCAGACCTGGCTTTAATCGGCATTGCCGTGCGCCCGGATGGCCGCTGGCGATCGTTGCTCGATCTGCTGGGCCATGCAGGTGTCGATCCCGCAGCGCTTTTGGCGGTATTTCCTTGGATGCAGGCGCTACCGCCCCGTGCACTGGAACAATTGCAAACGGAGGGTCGCTATGCGGGATATTTGCCTCGGCAGCAGGCGGACATTCGGTCCTTCCAGCGGGAGGAGGCGGTCGCACTGACCGGCGTGTCATTCATCGACATCGGCGGATTGACGAGGGAGCTTTGCGACAAGCTGACTGTGACGCAACCGGCGTCGCTAGGGGCAGCGTCCCGCATCCAAGGCATGACACCCGCCGCGCTGGCCGCCGTTGCTGCGCACGTCCGCAAGCGCCGTGGCGCATCGTTCGTGCCCGCGACCTGAGGCAGCGTTTCACGTGAAACGTGGAACGGGGTCGGACGACGTTTCACGTGAAACGTCGCTACGGCTCGATCAGTTCGTAACACTGCTTTTGCGCTGGAATTCCACCGTCAATCTTATCGCGCGTGCCGACGAGCCACATCTTTGGGACAGGCACATCGCCGATTCCCTGCAATTGATCCCCCTGATGACACCAACGCCCGACCGGGCCATCGATCTGGGCTCCGGCGCGGGTTTCCCCGGGCTGATCCTGGCCCTTGCCACCGGCGTGCCGTTCGATTTGATCGAGGCAGATCAACGCAAGGCCGCGTTCCTGCGGGAAGCGGCACGGGTGACCGGTGCCCCTGTCCGAATTCACCCCGTCCGAATCGAGGCCGCCGACCTGCCGCCGGCTCCACTCATCACGGCGCGCGCGGTTGCCGGGCTGCCCCGACTGCTGGCGCTGGCCGCCGCCTTGCTGGTGCCCGGGGGCACGTGTCTGTTCCTGAAGGGTGCCAACGCAGATATCGAATTGACGCACGCGGTGACACAGTGGCAGATGCAGGTGGATGGAATCCCCAGCCGCACCGCCCCGGGCGCCCGCATCCTTCGAATCACCGCGCTCAGCCGCGCCCCTCGCCGAACCTGATCCCGGCCACACAGACCGGCCAATGGAGCGCAAGACGAGCATACTCGCCGTCGCCAACCAGAAAGGCGGCGTCGGCAAGACGACAACGGCGATCAACCTCGCGACCGCGCTGGCAGCGGTGGGCGAGAGCGTCCTGCTGATCGATCTCGACCCCCAGGGTAATGCCTCCACCGGCCTGGGCGTGTCGCGCGCCGACCGCACGGCCGGGAGCTACGGCCTGATCACCGACCAACTGCCCCTCACCCAGGCGATCCGCACCACTTCCATTGCCAATCTCTCGCTGATCACGGCCGAGGCGGATCTCGCCGGCGCGGAAATCGAACTGGTCGGACTGGAACGCCGCGAATACCGCCTGCGGGATGCGCTCGCCGACCTGCGCACCACCCCAAGCGCCTACAGCTTCGTCGTGATCGACTGCCCCCCGAGCCTCGGCCTGCTCACGCTGAACGGCCTCGTCGCAGCCGATGCCGTGCTCGTGCCACTGCAGTGCGAGTTCTTCGCCCTGGAAGGCATCAGCGGCCTGATCCGGACGATCGATATGGTCAAACGCGGTCTCAATCCCGGGCTGCGGCTGCAAGGCATTGTGCTGACCATGTTCGACCGGCGTAACAACCTGTCGGAACTTGTGGCTGCTGACGCCAGAGGGTTCTTCGGCCCGGCCGTCTACGAGACGGTGATCCCGCGCAATATCCGCGTCTCGGAGTCCCCAAGTCATGGCAAACCGGTTCTGCTGTACGACTTCCGCTCCGCCGGAGCCCAGGCATACGTCAGGCTTGCCGGCGAAGTGCTGCGACGGGAGCGCGCGACCGAGCCCCAACCGGGAGCCGTTGCATGACTGCCAAGGAGATCGGCCCGCGGCTGGGACGTGGCCTCGCTGCCTTGCTCGGCGATGTCGCGGTCCAGGCCCCGGTGTCGGCCGGTTCCGT
This sequence comes from uncultured Alphaproteobacteria bacterium, assembly GCA_963739725.1. GTDB lineage: Bacteria > Pseudomonadota > Alphaproteobacteria > Acetobacterales > Acetobacteraceae > JAMXLO01. The sequence continues at coordinate 213,033 of CAVUBS010000033.1, forward strand.
TCGCCAACTGGCACTCGATCAGCTTGAGCCCAATCCGTTCCAGCCTCGCTCCACCATGGACCAGGGAGCGCTCGACGAACTCGCCCAGTCGATCCGGGCTCGCGGCATTCTGCAACCGCTGCTTGTGCGCCCGCACCCGACCGAGCCCGACCGCTTCCAGATCATCGCCGGCGAGCGCCGCTGGCGGGCCGCCGGCGCCGCTGGCCTGCACGAGGTGCCGACGCTTGTCCGTGAACTGGCGGATGCGGACGCCGCCGCGGTCGCGCTGGTCGAGAACCTGCAGCGCCAGGATCTCAACGCCATCGACGAAGCAGAGGGCTATGAGCGTCTGATCAACCAGTTCGGCCTGACCCAGGACGCTGTCGGCCACGCGATCGGCAAGTCCCGCAGTCACGTCAGCAACACGCTGCGGTTGCTGAACCTGCCGCCGCCGGTGAAGGAGGCGCTGCGGAGCGGCGTCATCTCGGCCGGCCATGCCCGCGCGCTTCTGGCCCACTCGGAACCCGAGACGGCTTTGCGGGACGTGGTCAACCGGCATCTGTCCGTCCGTCAGACCGAGGCGCTGGCGACCCGCAAACCGATTCCGTCACCGGCTACCTTGCCTTCATCCGAGCACAATCCCGATATCACCGCGCTCGAGCGCCGGCTGTCGGAGCAACTCGGGCTCCATGTGAAGATCGCCTTCGATGGCAGCGGAGGAACAGTGCACATCCGCTATACTGATCTAGACCAGTTGGACAGTTTACTGAATAGTGTTCTACGAGATCAGTAAAGTGTAAATAAACATCAGGTTTATACACCTACTGTCACCGCCCTGGCCGGGCCGTTGTTATCGTTCGTCGCGTCAGCCCCTTCCTCTCGCCGCCTTCGCTGCCGCCGCGCGCCGCGCCAACGCCAGAATCGCATTGCGCGACAGCACGACGTCGGGGGCGCCGGTGCGCTTGCAGGAACGTTCGGCCTCGGCAAGTCCCGCCATGGCCGCCATCAGTCCGCCCGACGACCACAGACCCAGTGCCGCCGCAAAGGCGCCCGTTCGGCGGAAGAACACCGGAGGCCGAGCCGATTTCGTCGCCTCCGCAGCCGGCAGGCCGGCATCGACCGACAACCGCGCCCGGTGCAGGCGCTGGAGATGCATCAGCGCCGCCCGCAGCACGCCGACCGGCGCCACCCCCTCGGCGACTGCCAGTTCCAGCGCCCGGTCGGCCATCGACACATTTCCCTCGGTCGCGGCGAACAGCGCATCGTCCATCGACAGCCCGGCAAGGTCCCCCACGCAAGTCTGCGCCGCATCGAGGTCCACGCTCCCGCCAGGCCCGACATACAGGGCCAGCTTCTCCAGTTCCTGACGGGTCGATGCCCGATCGGCGCCCAACTGCGCCGACAGCCAGGCCACCGCCTCACGGTCCACGGCCACACCTGCCTCGGTCAGCACGCTCCGGATCGTATCCTCCAGCGCGCGTCCTTCCTCCGGATAGCAGGCGATCGCCGCCGCGTCGGGCGCGGTCTCGGCCAAGGCGCGCAGCCGTGACCGCGGCGGCAATGGGGATGAGGCCTCCAGCACGACCAGGGCGGGTGCCGCCCCCTTCAGGATCGCCGTCACCGCGGCGGTTGCCGAAGTCGCCGGCATCGCGCAGCCGCACCACGCGCCGCCCGCCGGTCAACGACTGCGACGCCGCCTCGTCCGCGAGACGCCCCACCTCGTCACGGTTCAGCTCCGCCACGCGAAACGGATCGTCCACCGACCCCGCAACGGCACGCACCAGCGCGGACGCACGGTCGCGCATCATCCCGACGTCATCGCCGTGCAGCAGTACGACCCGGCACGCGCCCGGATCGCGCAGGAACGCGCCCACGCGCTGCGGCGACAGCTTCACCGTGGCTCAGCCGGTCGCCGTCGCACGCTTGCGGAAGTAGATGGCGAGCTGCATGGCAATCTGGTCGGCGATTGCTCCGGCCATCCGCTTCTGCAACGCCTCGTTTTCGAGGTCGGCGCCGAAATACTGCGTGTCGGTGATGTTCACGGCGTCGAGCGCCCTGGCATAGCCGCTGGTCAGCCTGGTTCGGCCGGGGTCCTGGGCGATCAGCGTCCAGTTGGCGTTGCCCGTCTCGCGGAGGCGGGTCGCCGTGCTGTCCTGCTGCACCGCGATCCCCTCGCCGGCAATCCAGAATGATACCGTCAGATCGTAGCGTTGGGCCACGCCGCTGGAGCCCATTTCCAGCCGGTCCTGCAATGCCTGGCGCAGCAGCTGGCCAGGCCGATCCGGTATCAGCGCGACATGGATCGCCGCCAGCTCGCGTTGCGCCGCGCCGGCGGTGCCCGAGGCCGTCGGCATGTAGACCGGCTGGAACCCGCAGCCGGACAGGCTGGCACCGGCAGCAAGCGCCAGCAACCGACGCCGCTCGAGGTTCAGGCTCATCCTGCGACCACGAAGTTGACGATGCGGTTCGGCACGTGGATCCGCTTGACCACGCGCTTGCCGGCCAGCGCACGCGCGACGTTGGGCTCCGCCTCGGCGGATGCGATCACCGCGTCCGCCGGCGCATCCGGCGCCACCGCGATCGTGCCGCGCAGCCTGCCCATCACCTGCACGGCAATCGTCACCGTGTCCGCCGCCACGAGATCCGGATCTGCCTCAGGCCACGGCTGCTCGGCGACCAGATGTGTCGTCCCAAGGGCCAGCCGGGCATGCATCTCTTCCGCAAGATGCGGCATCATCGGCGAGATCAGTCGCGCCAGCGTTTCCACGGCCTCGCGCCGCGCCCATGCAAGGCCGGTTTCCGCCGCGTCGTTCGCGCGTTCGGCGTCCGCGGCCGCATTGGCCAGCTCGTACAGCCGCGCCACGGCGACATTGAATGCAAAGCTGTCGAGCGCCTCGCTCACCGCGGCGATCGTGCGATGGGTCACCCGCCGGAGTGTCCGCGCAGCCTCGCCGAACGACGTCCGGCGCCGCCGGCGCGGCCGGGCTCAAGCCCTCCACCAAGCGAAACACCCGCTGGGTGAAGCGATAGGCGCCGGCAACGCCGCCCTCGGTCCACTCCATGTCGCGTTCGGGCGGATTGTCCGACAGGATGAACCAGCGCGCGGTGTCGGCGCCATAACGGGAAATAATTGCCTCCGGATCGACCGTGTTGCGCTTCGACTTGCTCATCGCCTCGACGCGGCCGACCACGACGGGCTCGCCGGACTTGCGATGCGTCGCGCTGCCGTCCGGCTGCCTGACCACCTCGTCCGGATAGAGCCACATGCCGTTCGGCCCCGGCGCATCGCGATAGCTCTCGTGCGTCACCATGCCCTGGGTGAACAGGCCGGCGAACGGTTCGTCGATGTCCAGATGGCCGGTGCGCTTCATCGCGCGGGTAAAGAACCGCGAGTAGAGCAGATGCAGGATCGCATGCTCGATGCCGCCGATGTACTGATCGACGGGCATCCAGTGGTCGACGGCTTCCCGCACGACCGGCGTGTCCGCCTGTGGGCTGCAGAACCGGGCGAAATACCAGGCACTGTCGACGAACGTATCAAAAGTGTCCGTCTCCCGGCGCGCCGGCTTGCCGCAGCGTGGGCAGGCGACGTGCTTCCAGGTCGGATGGTGGTCCAGCGGATTGCCCGGGCGGTCGAACGTCACGTCGCCGGGCAGTTCCACGGGCAACTGGTCGTCCGGCACCGGCACCACGCCGCAGGCATCGCAATGGATCACCGGGATCGGACAGCCCCAGTAGCGCTGCCGGCTCACGCCCCAGTCGCGCAGCCGCCAGTTCACCTCGCCGTGCCCCACGCCCAGGCGTTCCAGTTCGGCGATCACCGCCCGCTTCGCCGCCTCGACGTCCAGCCCGTCCATGAAGCCCGAATTGACTATGGTGCCCGGACCGACATACGCCTCGCCGGCGATGCTGAACGCCGCCGGGTCCGCGCCGGGCGGCAGCACCACCGGCACCACGCCAAGGCGGTATTTGCGCGCGAAGTCGAGGTCGCGCTGGTCGTGCCCGGGGCAGCCGAAGATCGCGCCGGTGCCGTATTCCATCAGCACGAAATTGGCGATCCACACCGGGAACGAGACGGGCTGTCCAGCCGCATCCTTCAGGAACGGATGAGCGACCCGCAGCCCGGTGTCGTAGCCCTGCTTCTCGGCGGTCTCGATCACCGCCTCGCTGGTGCCGAGACGCCGGCATTCGGCAACGAACGCCGCAGCCTTTGGATCACGCGCCGACACCGCGGCCGAGAGCGGATGCTCCGGCGCCAGCGCGAGGAACGACATGCCGAACAGCGTATCGGGCCGCGTCGTGTAGACTTCGACATCGGCGATACCGCCCTCGGGCTGCGCCAGCGCAAAATTCACCCGCGCGCCCTCGCTGCGGCCGATCCAGCGCGCCTGCATCAGCCGCACGCGCTCCGGCCAGCGGTCGAGCGTGTCCAGCGCGGCCAGCAATTCCTCGGCGTAGTCGGTGATCTTCAGGAACCACTGGCTGAGCTGCTTCTTCTCCACCAGCGCACCCGACCGCCAGCCGCGGCCATCGATTACCTGCTCGTTCGCCAGCACGGTGCCGTCGACCGGATCCCAGTTGACCCAGCTCTCCTTGCGCTCGACCAGGCCGGCGCGCAGGAAATCCAGGAACAGCTTCTGCTGGTGGCCATAGTACTCCGGATCGCAGGTGGCGAACTCGCGCTCCCACTCCAGCGACAGGCCCATGCGCAGCAACTGGGCACGCATGGCGGCGATGTTCTGGCGGGTCCACGCCGCCGGATGGATGCCGCGCTCGCGCGCCGCGTTCTCGGCCGGCAGGCCGAACGCGTCCCAGCCCATCGGATGCATCACAGCAAAGCCGCGCGCCCGCTTGTAGCGCGCCACCACGTCGCCCAGCGTGTAGTTGCGAACATGGCCCATGTGGATGTTCCCGCTGGGATAGGGGAACATCTCCAGCACGTAGTATTTGGGCCGCCCGTCAGTCGGCACGTCCGCGACGCGGAAGCAGGCGCGGTCCGCCCAGGCGCGCTGCCAGCGCGGTTCGGCCTCGCGGAAGTCATAGCGAGGCGCGTCCGTGGCTTCCAGGGGGGCGCCAGGGGAGGCAACGGAGGCGGTTTGGGTCAGGCTCTCAGCCATCGGCAATCTGTCGGTTGCAGTGTCCGCCTGTATCCGTCGCAAGTGGCTGCCACGCAAGAGGTCGCCGGCTTTGGCAGCCGCCTCGCGGCAGGACCGCCGTCAGCTGTTGGCCAGCGATTGCTCACGCAGTTCGCGGGCGCGGGACAGCACCTTGTTCTCGATCTCGCCGATGGTGACCGGGCTCACGCCCGAGTCGACCCATTGGCCGTTCTCCAGCACCTGGCGGAAAATGGTCACCCGCACCCCGTCGCTGCGCAGTTCGCGGCCGAGAATATAGGCGGTGGCCTTGAAGCGCTCCCCAGAGGTAGACGCGGGCGTGTACCAGTCCGTGATGATCACGCCGCCAAACGGATCAGCCGAGGCGAGCGGCATGAAGCTCAACGTATCGAGAGCGCCGCGCCACAGGTAGGCGTTCACGCCAAGCGCGCCGCCGCCTGCCGCATTGTCGCTCGGCTTGTTCTTCGCTGTGCCGAACACGAGCGAGCTATCTCCGAGGATGCTTCCCCCGGGCATGGTGCCGTTGCTCGCAGGCCCCTGCTGGCCGATATAGCCGGGATCGGTCGGGTTCGGCTTTGCCCCGGAGCACCCGGCGAGGGCGAGAGCGGTCAGCAAAGCCACGGCGAGAATATTCAATCTGGTTGGCATTGTATGCCTGTCTGAAGCATTACGCGGCGATGATCGATTCCATAGCGGTTCCCGTCGGTGTCGCCAATACCCGGCGCGCCAATTCACGGCAAAGCGCAAAAACCGCGCGGAAATCCGGGGTTTCACCCCGAACCCCACCAGAGGCTCCGCATCTGGACTCCGCCAAGGGCCGAGCCCTTGGAACCCGTTATATTACTTAAGTAATGGATCCCAAAGGCTTCGCCTTTGGTGGGGGTCCCGGGGGCAAAGCCCTCGGGCGGGTTTCAGGGCAGAGCCCTGAGCACTTCACCGTCACCCGATTGCCCTCCCGGGGCAAATGCTACCGACGGCGTCAGGCCAGCGCGCCGATCGCACCGATCGCCTGGCAGACCCGTGCCGGCAGCCGGCGGATCGCCCGAGCGTCGATGCCACCCAGCGCCGCCACCGGCAACTGCGCAGACCGAGCCATGCGCGCCCAGCGGATCGGGCCGAGAACCGGCGCTCCCGGATGGCTTGCGGTGGCAAACACCGGCGACAGGAAGGCGAGGACGGCGCCCGCCCGAGCGGCACGTCGAAGGTCCGCCGGCCCGTGGGCCGAACTGGTAATAACACGATGGCCACGCTGCAGGCGCCCGGGCCGCACCGGACACGGCCAGCGCCCCGCGCGGAGATGCACGCCCGCGCCGAGCGAAGCCGCCAGCCTGGCATCGCCGGCCACCACAAGGGCAAGGCGGCGCGCCCGGCAGATGCGGGCCAGGTCCCGCCCCAGCGCCTCGCGTCCCGGCTCGCCATCGTGCCGCAGCACGACGCCGGCCAGGCCGCGTGGCAGGCGGGCCGCCGCCGGGCGCGGATCCGGCAGCCGGCGCGCGTCGGTGAACAGCCAGAGCTTCGGCAGGCGGCGAGCGGAGCCGGGCCGTGCGGCAACCGCACGCGCCCATGCGAGCAGGCGCGCATGGCTGTCACGCCTGGCCATGACGCCGGGGCGAATAGCTGGTAGCTGGGGGCCGGTCATGAGCAAACGAAAGCACGCAATCGACGCGCATTTCCAGAGCGGCCTCCGGCTGCACGGCGCCGGCAGGCTGCAGGAGGCCGAGCAGGTCTACCGGCAGATCATCGCCGCCAGTCCCGGCCACGCGGACAGCTATCACATGCTGGGGGTGATCGCCGCGCAATGCGGTCAGCCCGAGGCGGCCGTGGCCTGCCTCGATCGCGCGGTCGCCCTGAAGCCCTCGGCGGCGATCTACCAAGTGAACCGTGCCGCGGCGCTGCTGACGCTTGGCCGGCTGGACGCCGCGGAGGCGGGCTGCCGCGAAGCGCTCCGGTTCAAACGGAACTGTGCCGAGGCGTATCAGGTGCTGGGCCACGTGCTCTCGGATCGCGGCCAGCCCGAGGCGGCGGTCGTCGCCTACCAGGACGCGATGCGGCACAACCCGCGGCTGCTCGACCTCCACAACAATCTCGGCCTGGCGCTGCGTGAGGCGAACCAGCTCGACGCGGCGGCCGCGATGCTGCGGATCGCCGTCGATCACGAGCCCGGGAGCGTCGATCTGCGCTGCAACCTGGCCGGGGTGCTGAAGGATTTGGGCCAGATCGATGCGGCGGAGGCGGTGTATCGCCAGATCCTGGCGGAGCAGCCGGACAATGCGGCCGCGCACAACAATCTGGGTATTCTGCTGCTGGTTGCCGGGCGGTATGCGGAGGGCTGGGACCATTGGGAGTGGCGGTTCCGTGCCGAACGGCTGCCAACCCGGCCGCTCACGAAGCCGCTCTGGCAGGGCGAGAGCCTGGCCGGCCGCACCATCCTGCTGCAGGCCGAGCAGGGCATGGGCGACATGATCCAGTTCTGCCGATACGCGCCGCTGGTCGCCGCCGGTGATGGGCACGTCGTCCTGGAGGTCCACCAGCCGCTGGTGCGCCTGATGGCCAGCTTGCCCGGTGTCGCCCAGGTCATCGCGATCGGGGAAGCCGCGCCGCCATTCGACCTGCAATGTCCGATGATGAGCCTGCCGAGCGCCTTCCACCGGCGCGGCGAGGCACATGTACCCAATTCCGTGCCTTACCTGCGTGCCGACACGGCGCTCGTCGAGCAGTGGCGGCGACGGACCGCAAATCTGCCGGGGTTGAAGGTCGGTCTGGTCTGGGCCGGTAACCCCGAGCGCGTTCGCATGGACAACCGCCGATCGATCCGCCCCGACCGTATCGCGCGGCTGGCGGACGTGCCCGGGGTCGAGCTGATCTCACTGCAGAAAGGCGGACCGGACGGCGGATGGCGCCCTGCGCACGACTGGACGGAGGAATTGTCCGATTTTGCCGACACGGCGGCGCTGATCGATACGCTCGATCTGGTCATCGGCGTCGATACGGCCGTCGTGCACCTCGCCGGCGCGTTGGGAAAACCGGTCTGGCTGCTGAACCGCTACGACACCTGCTGGCGCTGGCAGCGGGGCCGCGACGACAGCCCCTGGTATCCCACGTTGCGGCAATTTCGTCAGAAGACCCCCGGGGACTGGGACGACGTCCTTGCCACGGTGGCGCAGGAGCTTGCGGCACTGGCCGCGCTTGACGACGCGGCGATGCGGGACGAGCCTCCGCGGCATGGCTGATGTCATTTCCCCGCCTGACGCCGTGACGATTGCCGACAATCTGCGCCGGGTGCGCGAGCGGATCGCCGAGGCGGCAGTCAGGTCCGGTCGGCGGCCCGAGGATGTCACGCTGGTCGCGGTGAGCAAGACCAAGCCGGTCGAGGCGGTGCGCGCCGCGCTGGAGGCCGGCCAGACGGTCTTCGGCGAGAACCGCGTGCAGGAAGCGGCGACCAAGTTCCCGCTGCTGCGGTCCGAGCACCGCTTCAGGCTGCACATCATCGGCGGCCTGCAGACCAACAAGGCGCGCGACGCGGTTCGCCTGGCGGACGTGATCGAGACGCTGGACCGGCCTCGCCTCGCGGACGCCATCGCGGCGGCTGCGGACAAGGAGGGCCGAACGCCGACGCTGCTGATCGAGGTGAACACCGGCGACGAGGCGCAAAAATCCGGCGTCGCGCGGGACGATGCCGATGTGTTCATCGACGAATCCAAATCCCGTTTCGGCACGGCATTGGTGGGCCTGATGTGCGTGCCACCGCTGGACCAGGATCCGCGGCCGCATTTTGAATGGCTCGCGGACCGCGCCGCACGGCACGGACTTGGCGTGCTGTCGATGGGCATGTCGGCCGACTTCGAGATCGCCATCGCCTGCGGCGCGACCTGGGTCAGGGTCGGCAGCGCCATCTTCGGCCACCGATAAGGCTCACGCGAAGCCCGGCTACTGCCGTCATGGCCGGGCATGAGCGCGATGGGCGGAGGCGACGGCAGCGGCGTTCGGCGCTACGCCAAATGACGCGCCACGATGGCAGCGAGCGACTCGCAGCCGGCCTGATCCGCTTCGTCGAACCGGGCGAGCAATGGACTATCCAGGTCGAGCACGCCCAGCAGTTCGTTCGATGCCAGCAGCGGCACCACCAATTCGGAGCGTGACCCCGCGTCGCAGGCGATGTGCCCGGGGAACGCGTTCACGTCGGGAACAAGCACGGACCGACGTTGCAAGGCAGCCGTGCCGCAGACACCTTTGCCGAGCGGGATGCGCACACAGGCAGGACGGCCCTGAAAGGGACCGAGGATCAATTCGCTGCCGCGCAGGAAATAAAATCCTGCCCAATTCAAATCACCCAATGCGTGATAGATCGCCGCCGCGGCGTTCGCAGCATTTGCGACGCGGTCGTGCTCACCCGCCAGCAGGGCATCGAGTTCGCCTGCCAGTTCTGCATACAGCGCGGCTTTATCGCGCTCCCGCCGGACCGAGGTCCATGGCGTGGGGCGTTCAGGGTCGTGCATCGATTGGTCCCAGGATGGCGCTCCTCCCTGATAGACCCGCCATCGGGATCCCGGCAATCAGCGCCGGGCAGGCATCGGCGAAGGGGTCAGTGGGTCGCCCTCGCTTCGCTGCCGGTGCGTTGGCGTCCCGCCGCGGTCGGCTCGGTTGTAATCCGCATCGCGGCGGCTGCATCACGAAGAATTGTTCGCAACTCACGGAGGAATGCCATGCCCGTGGCGGTCCGTTGCACCAGCACGCTGCGGCGATCCAGCGGATCGGTCTTGCGGCGGACCAGGTCGAATTCGGACAGGCGATCGAGCGCGCGCGTGATTGCCGGCTTGGAGACGCCAAGTTTCGCGGCCAGGCCGCGCACCGTCTGCGCCTCGGTCTCGAGATAGCAGGTGAGGAAAACCCCTAGTTGCCGAGCCGAAAGATCCGGTCCGTCGCGTCGGACGAGTTCAACAATCGCTGTGCGCAGGATGCCAGCCAGACCATCGCTGACTTCATTTGTGATCATCCCATAACCTTTCCTGAAACGGGCTGTGATGACCGTCGCCCAACAGCGCGACAGCCATCCGCCAGACCCTGTCACAGTCTTCGAATTCTTGTCGCGTAACGAGTGGGTGACCCGTTGCGGAGCCGGCCGGTGTCCGCCGGGCATTGCGCCGTGATTGCAATCAATGAGGGTCGACCCGATCGGTTGTGCCACCGCCAGGGGAGCAGTTACACGTCCCGATCGGGCCGGCCGCCATCCTGCGCCTCCCAGTGGCAGGACCTGCACACTGTGCCGGGTCGCGTGTCGTCAGCTATGCCGCTGCATTACGACGCCGTCAGGACGAGCCTGGTTTGACAAAGGTCACATCGCGGGTCGTCACACTCCCGACAGGACCCGCCAGCGCCACCAGCACGGTCATTGCAGCCAGGTAGCCTCGCAGCAGCATCAGCGAAATCTGCACTGTGCGCGACATGCGCATGCTGCCCAGATCTTCGCGGTACAGCTTTTGCTCCGCCACATCGTCGAGCGGATGGATCACGCGGAGCAGATCAGGAGCGAATGTGGTATCCGACATATGGCTTCTCCGGTGATCAGGCTGCGGCGGAAAACAGCGAAGGCGCGATAACCTGTGCGGCCAGCACGAACGACAGCGCGAACAGGACGGCGATCACTGTCCAGTTGACCCAATTGTTCCATGGCCGGTTGACGAAACGTGCCCCTAACATCTCGCGATCGTTCAGCAGCAGCTGCAGGAACACGATAGCCGATGGGAGCATCACGCCGGCCAGCACCTGCACGCTCAGGATGATGACCTGTAATGGTGCGCCGGGGATCAGCACGATGCCCGCGGCAGCGGCCACGCACAGCGCATAGGCAGCGTAAAAGTGCGGCGCCTGGCTGATGCGGGCCTCGAGCGTGTTGCGCCAGCCCATCACCTCGCCCCACGCCCAGGCCGATGACAGCGAGATCGCGGTGGCGCCCAGCAGGGCCGCATTGCACATCAGCAGCAGGATCAGCGTTCGTCCCGCGGTGCCAACGACCGGAACCAGCGCATCGGCCATCTGCGCCGGGTCCTCATACGCGGCGCCGCTGCGATGCAGCGAGTCACCGACCAGCAGCATGCAGGCAGCGAAAGCCACCACGGCAATGGCGCCGATCAGCGTATCCAGCCGGGCCAGTTTCAGATCGGCGAAGCGGAGCCGCTTGTCGGCCACACAGGACTGCTGGAAGAACAACTGCCAGGGCGCGATCGTGGTGCCGACGATGGCCATCACCAGAAACACGAAGTCGCCGGTCACGCCGCCGGCCGGCACCGCGGGCCGCACCGTGTCTGCAAATACGGAGCCCCAAACGGGACGAACCAGCACCGCCAGCGCGAACCATGCGAGGTTGAGCCCGCACAACATCAGGGTCATGCGTTCCCAGCGGCGATAGCTGCCGGTGCCGACCAGCAGGATCAGCCCAACCGCGGACAGCGGCACAATGACCGAGGGCGCCAGGCCCAGATGTCGCGCCGCCAGCGCGATGGCCGCGAACTCGGTGACCAGCGTGAGGAAATTCAGCAGCAGCAGGTCGACCAGCGAAAAGCGGCCCCACCATTTGCCGAAGCGCTGATAGATCATTGCGGCGTGGCCCTGGCCGGTCGCGATGCCAAGCCGCGCCACCATCTCCTGCACGAAATAGGTCACCGGCAGCAGCAGCAGCAAGACCCAGAGCAGCGACGTGCCGTACTGTGCTCCGGCCTGGGTGTAGGTGGAAACCGCCCCGGCATCGTTGTCCGCGACCATCACGATCAGGCCGGGGCCGGCCACCACCAGGAAATGCATCACGCGGCGACGCCAGCCCGGTCGGGCCGTCGCGACGCTCCGCTCGGGTGTTGCGAATGACAATCGCGTCTCCCTCTCCGTCCATCGGTCCGGACGGAGAGAAAGGCGGCGCGCCTTGCTCTAAGTCCGGGCCAGTCTCACAAAGCCGGACCTTCCGGTCCGGCCGCGACTAGGGCCGTCGGCCATTACTGGTCTCCAAATGCAGGCAGCCGCGCGCGATCACGCGAGGGTGGGATTTAGTCTGCCACGTGTTCCGGATCAAGCGTCAAAGCTCAGGGCTCTGCCCTGAAACCCGCCCGGTGGCGTTGCCCCCGGGACCCCCACCAAAGGCGGAGCCTTTGGGATCCGATACTGAAGTGAGGGGTTCCAAGGGCTCGGCCCTTGGCGGAGTCCAGAGGCAGAGCCTCTGGTGGGGTTCGGGGTGAAACCCCGAGCGCTTCTGCATCACCCGACTACACTCAGATCGCCACCCGCACGCCGAGTTCCACCACGCGGTCGGACGGGATGCGGAAGAACTCCGTCGCGGGCACCGCATTGCGCGCGAGCACCAGGAACAGCCAGAGCCGCCACCACGGCATCTTCGGCACCATCGCCGGCACCAGCACATCGCGGCCGAGGAAGTAGCTGACCTGCATCGGATCGAAGGCGACGCCGGCGCGTGCTCAGGCCCTCCAGTTCGCGCGGGATGTTAGGGCTCTCCATGAAGCCGTACCGGAGCACCACACGGTGGATGCCGGGCGCCAGTTCGGATACCTCGGTGCGCCGCTCCGGCCCGACCTCCGGTTCGTCGACGTTCTCCACCGTGACGAACAGCACACGCTCATGCAGCACCTTGTTGTGCTTGAGGTTGTGCAGCAGCGACGTCGGCACGTAGCCGGGATTGCCGGTGAGGAACACCGCCATACCCGGCACGCGAACGGTGCGCGACTGCGGCAGCCGCGCGAGGAAGGGGCCAAGCGGCAGGCTGTCGTGTTTCCAGCGCGCCAGCAGCAGGTCGCGGCCGCGATTCCACGACGTCATGATCGCGGTCAGCGCAATGCCGAGCACCAGCGGCACCCAGCCGCCTTCGGGCACCTTCAGCAGTGTTCGAGGTAAAAGAACAGGAAATCGACTCACGAAAAAGAACCCGAACACGGATATGGCGGCCAGCCGCGACCAATGGAACTGCGCGGCGGAACACCACCGTCGCCAGAACGCTGGTGCAGAGGAACGTGCCGGTGACGGCGATGCCGTAGGCTGCGGCCAGGTTGTCGGACGTCTTGAACGCCAGCACCAGGATCGTCACGCCGATCGAGCATCATCACGTTGACCTGCGGGAGGTAGATCTGGCCTTCCTCCATGGTGACTGGTGTGGCGCACGGTCATGCGCGGCAGGAAGCCAAGCTGAACGCATTGCCGCGCCATGGAGTAGGCGCCGGAGATCATCGCCTGACTGGCGATCACCGTCGCGGCCGTCGCGAGAATCACCATGGGCAGGCCGGCCCAGCTCGGCCCCAGCAGAAAGAACGGATTGGCCGCCGCGCTCGGTTCGGCAAATGAGTCAACGCGCCCTGGCCGAAATAGTTCAGCACCAGGCAAGGCAGCACGAAATAAAGCCACGCAACACGGATCGAGTCCGCGACCGAAATGACCCATGTCGGCATACAGCGCCTCGGCGCCGGTGACGCACAGCACGACCGCACCCAGCACGATGAAGGCCAGCCAGCCGTGACTGGACACAGAGGGTCACCGCGTAGCTCGGCGACAGCGCCAGCAGCACGAACGGATGCTGCACGATCTCCCACGACGCCGAGGAGGCCGATCGACCAGGAACCATAGCGCCATCACCGGGCCGAAGATGCGCCCGACACTGCCGGTGCCACGCCATTGCATCGCGAACAGCACGACGATCACGACGACGCTGATCGGCAGCACGTATTGCTGCAATTCCGGCGCGGAGACCTCGAGGCCCTCGACGGCCGACAGCACCGAGATCGCCGGCGTGATGACGCCGTCACCGAAGAACAGGCAGGCGCCGACGATGCCGACCAGGGTCAGGATGTGGCGGATGCCGATGCCGACCGAGACGCGCTGTGCCAGCGCCATCAGCGCCAGGATGCCGCCCTCGCCGCGGTTGTCCGCGTGCATGATCGAGCATGACGTATTTCACCGTGACGATCAGCACGAGCGACCAGAAGATCAGCGACAGAATGCCCATGATCTCGGCCGTTGCGATCACGGCATCGCGCCGGAAAGTGCTGCAGGCTGGCCTTGAACGCGTAGAGCGGGCTGGTGCCGATGTCGCCGTAGACGACGCCCAGCACGGCGAGCAGCATGCCGACCGACGGCGCCGGCTTGCGCAGACCGCCGGCGGCCGCGGCTACGGTCACCGCGAGGATCACCGGCGCAAGCCGGCCCGTACATCGTTCCGATCATGGGTTGCCCCTGCACGACCCTGTCGCCCGTTGGCCCGGACCGCGGACGCATACGCTCCCGGACTGCCGGAAACAAGCGCCCGGGGGACGTGGGTTGCGGGGCGGGTTGCCAGAGCGGTGCCGCATTCGTTACCGTCCGCGGCATGAGTGACCTCACCGCCGCCAATGTCCATCCCCGCCCTCGCACCGGCTGGGGCTGGTTCGTCGCCCTCGGCATCGGCCAGATCGTGCTCGGCGTCATCGCGTGGTTCGACGTGATCACCTTCACCATCGCCGGCGTCGTTTTCATCGGCGCGATGCTGGTGGTGGCCGGCGTGTTCCAGGTCATCCATGCCTTCATGGACCGCGCATGGGGCGCATTCATCCTGGATCTGCTGGTTGGCGTGCTCTACGTCATCGGCGGCTTCCTGCTGATGGCCGAACCGGTGCAGGGATCAGTCGTCATCACGCTTTTGGTCGCGGCCGCCCTGGTCATCGGCGGCATCCTGCGCATCGTGATGGCCATCCAGCACCGTCACATGGCGGGCTGGGGCATGATGCTGGCCAGCGGCGTGATCAGCCTGCTGGTCGGTCTGATGCTGTATCTGACGCTGCCGTGGTCCGGCTTGTGGGTCGTCGGCACGCTGATCGCCGTGGAACTGGTCGTGCACGGCGTCTCGTGGCTGCAGTTCGGTCTCACGCTGCGCCGCACGGCGTAACCAACGGTCTACGGCCACGCGGTCGCGAACGATTCCGGGCCGGCGTCCTTGATGACGAGCGATTTGCCGGCGCGCAGCTTCTGACCGTCCCAGCGGAACACGTTGATCTCGCGATCGGCCATGCTCTGCACCAGAATGGTGTGACCGTCGCGCGAGAATGCGATGGCCTCGTTCCACGGCCCGATCGGCGCCGAATCGAGCCGCTGCAGGGTCTTGTCCTGCACCGCGAACATCGTCAGCACGCCCTTGTCGTGGTGGAACGGATGGTGCGGCGGCTTGGTCGTGCCGTTCTCGGCACCGACCGCCAGGAACTTGCCGTCCGGCGAGAACTTCAGCGGTTCCGGGCTGCTCGGCACGCCGACCGTCTCGACCACGCGGAACGGCTTGGACGTCAGATCGATCAGGCTCACCGAATCCTGGTCGCCGTCGCCGCGGCCCATGTTCGACACCGCGGCGAGCGTGCCGGCGGCGTTGATGTCCATCGTGTAGGGCGCCATGCCGGTCGTGATCGGCCGCGGATCGACCGTGACGTTGGTGCCGTTGATGTGCAGCACGCTCACCATGTTGTCGCCGCCGCGCGTCAGCAACGCCGTCTTGCCGTCATGCGCGAACACGATGCCGCTCGGCAGCGACGCGGTGTTGCCGAGATCGACCTTGCCCGCTGGCGTCAGTCGCTTGTCCGCGACGCTGAACACCGAGACCGTGCCCTCGGTTCGGTTGGCGATCAGCGCAAGCCTGCCGTCCGGCGAGAGCCGCACCGTGGTGGCGCCAAGGCCGGCGTTCAGACTCTGGACGATCTTCGGGGGTTTGCTCTTGAGGTCGATCACGCTCACCCGGTCATCCGGCCCGTTGCCGCCTTTGCCCTGTGGATCGGGCTTGGTGGCCGATGTGACGATGGCCCAGCTTTCATTCTTCGCGATCCACGCCGCGGTCGGCGGACCGACCACGCTGCCCGGCACCTCGATGGTCGCCTTGATGATCGGCGGATAAAGTTTGACATCGATCAGACTGACCGTGTCGGGATGCACGTCCTTAGGCGCCACCAGGTTTTTCTCCGCATCCTGCACCGAGTGCCCGTCGTTGGACGACAGCACGATATCGGCGCGCGCCGCACCGAACGGCATCGCCGCCAGCAATGACGCGGCGAGCACACAGGCCGCCGGCTCGGTCCGTCGTGGTTGGCGCATTATCGTTATCCCCTTCACAGGCGTTCAGCCCAGTTCGAGCGTGACCAGGATCAGTTCATGGTCGCTCAGCACGGTGGCATCCTCGCCGAGCGCCGGCACCACGGCCGGGTCGCGCACTTTGACGCCGCGCGTGCAGAACCAGTCGAGCTGACGCGTGCCCTCGCTTTGACTCCAGGTGCTGGTTCGCGTCGTCGGTTGCGCCAGGTTGCATGCGGCCCAGTCGTAGCCACGCGCCGCGGCCATCGCGAACAACGGCTCGCGTGCATCGTCGTGACCGCCAGGGCCGACATGGGTGTTGAGGTCGCCGCCGATCACCACGGGCAATGCTCCGGCATAGGCGTCGAGCGCATCGAGCAGGCTATGCATCTGCCTGGCGCGGCCGGCACCGTCGGAGCGGTTCTCCAGGTGCACCGAGCACGCGACGAACCGGTGTATGCCGGCGCTGACGGTGGCGGCAACGGCCATCCGGTTGCCGATCCGCCGCTGGCTGCCCATCGGCGCCGCAAACCAGTCCGCCATCTCGTCCAGCCGGATGACGACGGGATTGTCGAGCGGCAACGACGCGACGATGCCGTTGCCGTGGAAGCCTTCGGTGTTGACGCTGCCGTTCGACGGGAACCCTGATGGCGGCGGCATCGGTACCAGCTCCAGGAACTCCAGGGCATAGCAATAGGATTGTCCCGACGCTGCAGCGAGACGAGCGATCGTGTGTACCTGCCCGGTGCGCAGCACGCCGACATCCATCTCCGTCAGCAGGGCCAGATCGACGCCATTGCGTTGCAGGATGCGGGCCGCTGCTTCCGGGTAGAGACAGCGCTCGAGGTTCCACGCCGCGATCCGGATCGTGTGCGATGGCGGCGACGCTGCCGCGCGCTGCACCTCGATCTGGCGCAGCGCCGCGATGTCGGCATGCGCGCCGGCGTGGGCCTCGCGCGTGGGCGGCAACGCGAGGAAACCGTCGCGCATCGACTGCGGCACCGGCGTCAGCCGATCGACAACCTCACGCCACACGCCGACAGCCGCTTCCATGGTTCAGGTGTGCACCGATTTCTGAAAGTCGCGCAGCACCTTGTTGCCGCGTTCCACCGCGCTGTCCAGCGCCTGCTGCGCGCCCTGCTGTCCGGCGAGTGCGCGCTCGCATTCCTCCTCGATGATCGTGCGGATCTCCGGCATCCGGCCGAGGTGGAAGCCGCGCGAATTGTCGGTGACTTCGCCGCGCGTGAGCTGCTTCACCGGCAGGTCGGTGCCCGGGTTGTGTTCGAACCAGTCCTGCTTTTGCAGCAGCACGTAGCCGGCATGGGTGATCGGCACGTAGCCGGTGCCCATGCTCCATTGCGCATCCTGCTGCGGCTGGCCAAGGAAGTGCAGGAACTCCGCCACCGCGCGATATTCGGCGAGGTCACGTTTCGGCGCGGTCAGCACCCAGAAGCTCGCGCCGCCGATCGCCGAGTTGATCGGCTGCCCGATCACATCCGGATCGTATGGCAGAAAACCCGGCGCCCAGCGGAACTTTGCGCTGCGCTGCAGATCGCCGCGCAGCGCCGATGTGCTGCACGCCATGGCGGATTGGCCGTTGATGAACGCGCCGTCGCCGACGCCGTCGCGGCCGGTGTAGTGGAACGAATTGTCCTTCGCCATGTCGATCAGGCGCTGCAGATGTTTTTCGAACGGCGGGCTGTTGATCTTCAGCACCGCGTTCAGACCGTTGAAACCGTTCGCCTCGGTGGCGAAAGGCAGGTTGTGGATCGCGCCGTACTGCTCGAACTGCGACCAGACAACGGAAGCGATCGTCACGCCGAACGGTGCGGCGTCCTTTTGACGCACGGTGCGCATCGCCGCTTCCACCTCCGGCCAGGTCGCCGGCAGTTTCTGCGGATCGAGCCCGGCCTTCTCCAGCACGTCCAGATTGTACCAGGCGATCGCGGTGGAGGAATTGAACGGCATCGACGCGAGCTTGCCGTCCGACGTGCTGTAATAGCCGCGCACCGCGGGAATGTAGGCGTTCGCCTCGATGGTCACGCCGGTTTCCTGCGCGAGCTGCCAGATCGGCTTGATCACCGGACCGGAGGTCAGCATCGTCTCCGTGCCGATCTCGAACACCTGCGCGATGTGCGGCGCCTGGCCGGCGCGCCAGGCCGCAACGACCGAGGTGAGCAGGTCCTTGTAGGCGCCCTTGAACAGCGGGGTGACCTCGATGGTGTCATGACTTGCATTGAACGCAGTGACGAGCTTGTTCAGCTCCTCGCCGAGTGCCGCGCTCATCGCATGCCAT
Source organism: uncultured Alphaproteobacteria bacterium (assembly GCA_963739725.1). Taxonomy (GTDB): domain Bacteria; phylum Pseudomonadota; class Alphaproteobacteria; order Acetobacterales; family Acetobacteraceae; genus JAMXLO01. The sequence continues at coordinate 231,495 of CAVUBS010000033.1, forward strand.
ACGGTGACCCGCGTCTTCTCGGCGGCACGCGCCGGCGCGCCGATGGCGAGTGCGGCGGCGGCGTTGAACAGTGTGCGTCGGTCGATGTTCATGGCGGGCCTGCGCGTCATGCCGGGTAGATGCGGCGGAACACCGCGGGCGAACCTTCGTCCAGGCGCACGTGGGGTCGCATGCGCGCGTTCCATGGATTGCCGGAGCGGGCGCGGGCCCATTCCGGGGTGTCGGGTACGCCCGGGTTTTCAAATTCGTAGACCGTCAGGTATTTCGGCTGGCCTTCGACGGCGAGATAGCGGCGCGCGCGGATGCAGCCGGGCACGGTGAGGTAGCCCGGGATGTAGTTGGTGTTGTACCAGTCGTTGAATTCCTCCTCCATTGCGGCGGCGATGTCGATGCGTCCCATTTGCAGGAATGGCGCCGGGCCCATCGTGTTTTCAATGGGGTTGGTCTTCACCGGGAAGATCTGGCGGTAGCCGTTCAGCAGATAGTTGCGGCCGACATAACCGCCGGATGCCGTGGTCCGCCCCGGCGACGGCTGGTAGCGCACCGCGTCGAGGAACGCTGCGCTGCGCAGCACGTTGTGGTCCTCGAGCTCATACATCGCCAGGTATTTCGGTCCGCCGCGCAACGCGACATAGCGGCCGGCGCTGAGGAAGCCCGGTATCGCCAGGAGGTGGCCGATATGCTCCTCGTTGTACCAGCGGTTGAATTCGTCCTCGTGGGCCGGATCGACGTCCATCCAGGCCATCAGCAATCCGGTGCCGCGCGTCTTTGCCATGATCGTTCCCCCAGTTCGACGGCCGGATGCTAGCGGATCGGACGCTTTCTACCCAAGACGCAGATCGAAGGTGGCGCCTGTGCGCCTTCCAGACCACTCATTCCGCAGGAGTGTGCACATTGCGGAATTGGTCTATACAACGCAAGGACTTGCACTCGGCGACGATCGACATTCAGGCCACCACGTGCCCAACGGACAGAGAAGAGCGGAACCAATGACCGAGACAGCAACGCTGCCGCGAACCGCATCGCAGAAGACCGAGCACTTCGACGTCGTTATCGTCGGGGCGGGGATCTCCGGGGTCGGTGGTGCGTACCACCTTACCAAGCAGTGCCCGGGAACGACGCTTCGTCGTGCTCGAAACGCAGGACAGCTTCGGCGGCACGTGGCTCACCCACCGCTATCCGGGCATCCGGTCCGACAGCGATCTCTACACGTTTGGTTATCGCTTCAAGCCATGGACCAGTGCGCCGATCGCGACCGCCGCACGAGATCCTGCACTACATGGGCGAAGTCATCGACGAGAACGGGCTCGGCCCGCACATCCGTTACCGGCACAGGATCTCATCGGCCACCTGGTCGAGCGAGCGAAAGTGTCTGGACACTCGAGGCCACCCGCACGGACACCGGCGAGACGGTGCGTTTCACCGCGAATTTCCTTTGGATGTGCCAGGGATATTACCGGCACTGCGCAAGGCTACACGCCCGAGTGGGACGGGATGGCGACCTTCAAGGGCCAGATCGTTCACCCGCAGACCTGGCCGAAGGATCTCGACTACGCTGGCAAGAACGTCGTCGTCATCGGTTCGGGCGCAACTGCGGCGACGCTCATTCCGGCGATCGCGGCCGACTGCGGCCACGTCACGATGCTGCAACGCTCGCCGACGTATTTCCGCACCGGCCGCAATGCCATCGAGATCGCCGACGAGTTGCGCGAACTGGGCATCGACGAGACGTGGATCCACGAGATCGTGCGCCGGAAGATCCTGCACGAGCAGTCCGTGTTCACCAGCCGTTCGTTCAGCGAACCGGAGGTCGTGAAGCGGGAGCTGCTGGGAGCGGTTCGTGCGTATCTCGGCCCGGACTACGACGTGGCGACGCACTTTACGCCGAGCTACCGGCCCTGGCGGCAGCGCATCGCCTACATTCCGGACGGCGATCTCTTCGCGGCGATCAGCACCGGCAAGGCATCGATCGTCACCGACGAGATCGAACGGTTCGTCGCGACCGGCATTCTGCTGAAGTCCGGCAAGCAGCTCGATGCCGACATCATCATCACCGCCACGGGCTTCAATCTCAACGTGCTCGGCGACATCGCATTCACCATCGACGGCAAGCCGCTCGTGTTCTCCGACACGGTCACCTATCGCGGCATGATGTTCACCGGCGTGCCCAACATGGCGTGGGTGTTCGGATACTTCCGCGCCAGCTGGACACTGCGGGCAGACCTGGTCGCCGACTTCGTGTGCCGGCTGCTCAATCACATGAAGCACAAGGGCGCGCGGACGGTCACGCCGACGCTGCGCCCCGAGGACCGGGACATGCCCTTGCTGCCCTGGATCGATCCGGAGAACTTCAATCCCGGCTACATCATGCGCGGCATGCACCTGCTGCCGAAACGCGGCGACAAGCCGGAATGGCAGCACACGCAGGATTACTGGACCGAGAAGGACGAGTTCCCCGCCATCGATCTCGATGACGGCACGTTCGTCTACGCGTGAGATGTTGACCGCACCGCCATTGCCCCAGCAGGATCACAGCAGGAGGGCCGCGTCATGGCACAACTGGTAGCTGCTTTCGGTTCGTCGCACAGCCCGATGCTGGCATCTCGCATCGACGACTGGCAGGGCGGTTTCCTGGCGCGCGACCAGGCGCGGCAGTTTGTCGATTTCGACGGCAACGCGTGCAACTACACCGATTTGCTCGCGCGCGCGCCGGCGGATGCACTGGCGCGGATTGCGCCCGAGCACCTGGCGCGACGGCACGGCGAGGCGATGGCCGCCATGGCGCGGCTGCGCGACGACGTGGCGGCGGCGCGGCTGGATGCGCTGATCATCGTCGGCGACGACCAGGAGGAGCTGTTCCAGCACGACAACATGCCGGCGATCGGCATCTATTATGGCGAGACGATCTTCGGACGGCTGCCGTACCAAAAGGAGATCGTCGAGCAGCACTATCCCTGCGATGCCGCGCTGGCGCGTCATCTGATCGCGGCGTTGCAGCAGGATGGGTTCGATCTCTCGGTCATGCGCTCGCTGGCCGAGGGACAGCGCGAGGGGCATGCGTATTCGTTCGTGCACCGCTTCTATCTGCCGGACGGCGTGCCGATCGTGCCGGTGTTCCTCAACGCCTACTATCCGCCGAACCAGCCGTCGCCGGCACGCTGCGTGGCACTGGGCGAGGCGTTGCGGCGCGCCGTCGAAGCGTTCCCCGGTGATGCGCGGATCGGCGTGATGGCGTCCGGCGGGCTCAGCCACTTCATCGTGGACGAGGCGTTCGACCATGCGCTGATCGATGCGCTGCGCCGCAAGGATGCAGAGTTCTTCCGCAACGCGCCGCTGACCAAGCTGATGTCGGGCAGTTCGGAGATGCGCAACTGGATCTGCCTGGCGGGTACGCTCGGGTCGATGGAGATGCAGTGGGTCAGCTACGTGCCGGGCTATCGCACGCCGGCGCTCAGCGGCACGGGACTGTGTTTCGCCAGCTTTCGGTAGCCGTGCGTCAGATGCCGTCCAGCTTCGCCTCGCCGTCCAGCACCACCAGCCGATGCCGGAACAGCCACTCGCCATCCGACCTTGGCCAATCGGCAATCATAGCGTCCCGGCGGCATCAGCTCGGTCTTGCCGTTCCGCGTGATGACGGTCAGCAGATAGCAGGTCGCGTGCGCCTCATCGCCCTCGACCTGCACCGCCAGGTTCGAAATGAAGTGCCGCAACTGCGAACCACGTTCGTGAAACCGCGAAAAACGTTCGGCGAATTCGCGGATGCCCTGGCGCCCCGGATAGACACCGACCGCGGGGCTTTCCAGCGCACCATCCTCGGTGAAGCAGCCGACGATCGTCTCGACATCGCCGGCATCGAGTGCCGTGGTGTAGCGCACGAACAGGTCGTTGATCATCTGCCGGTCGTCCATGCGCCTCGCTACCGCGCCTCGCTTGCCGAGTCGAGGGCGCGGGCACTAACGTCGGCGCATCCATCGACAGGGGAGGCGACCGATGATCATCGAAATGCGCACCTACACGTTGAAGCCGGGCAACATCCCGACCTTCGAGGAACGCTTCGGCAGCGCGCTCGCCATCCGCCAGAAGTTCTCGAAGCTCGCGGCGTTCTGGCACACCGAGGTCGGGCCGCTCAATCAGGTGATCCATGTCTGGCCGTATGACAGCCTCGACGAGCGCGCCAAGGTGCGCGCCGAGGCGTCGAAGGCGGAAGGCTGGCCGCCGAACACGCGCGAACTCACGCTGGAGCAGCGCAGCGAGATCTTCCTGCCGGCGCCGTTCTCGCCGCCGCTCGAGCCGCGCCAGCTCGGCGGCATCTACGAGATCCGCATGTACACCTACGCGCCCGGCACGCTGCCCGCGGTGATGGAGCGCTGGGCCGAGAAGGTGCCCGGGCGCATCGCGCTGTCGCCGCTGGTCGGCGCCTGGTACTCGGAGCTCGGCGGGCTGAACAAGTGGTGCCACATCTGGGCCTACAAGGACGCCGGCGAACGCAGCCGCATCCGCGCCGAGGCGGTGGCCAAGGGCGTCTGGCCGCCGGGCGGCCCGCCGGGCGCGCTGCTGAAGCAGGAGAATATGCTGGTCGTGCCGGCGGCGTTCTCGCCGCTGAAGTAGCCGCCCAGCAGCCTTCTCCATCTGGCACGTTTCGTGCGTTACCTCCCGCAGCATCAACCCCGAGCTGCGGGAGGCACCTCATGTTTCCACTCATCGCCATCGGCGGCGCCATCAGCGCGGTGGCATCCATCATCAAGGGAGCGTCCTGGCTGTCCGACAAGGTCGGATCCTCTCAGGCGGCGCCGTCGGCTGGCGCCAAGCCTGGGGCAAAGGCCCAGACGGACGCCAGGTCGTCCGCGTTCGAGGCGGCGCTGGCGGCACAAGCTGCCGGGCAGACCGTGCCGGGAAGCGGCAGCGGCACCGCTGCGGGAATGATCCAGCCATCAACGGGCGCGGTGCCGCTGATCCACGGCACGGACTATGGCATCCCTCGCCAGGATGCAGGCCGGCATGGCGGCCTACAGCCATATCGGCGAGCATCACGGCAACCATCCCGGGCGCAGCGCAACCAGCCGGGGACGAGCGACGACAGGCCGGTCGCGGTCGTCGATCGAGCGCGCTCAGCGACACGTGTCGCCCTGATCACGTATCCGTGTGCATTGTGACACTTTCGTGGTCTGTGGTCGGTTCCCCGGCGTTATCTTCGCGCGCGTGCATGCTGCGCCAGTCGGTGTCGAAGCGAAACGTTAGGAACAGCTGACCATTTCTGCGCAGAATCATCGCCGCCGGACGCTGATGCCGGGCCTGCGGGCCCGTGCTGCTTGTGCTCACCGTCGTCACCGCCGGCAGTCGCGGGCCGGCGCTGGCGGATCCGAACGAGGCGCTGGTGAATGCCGTGGCCGGCGCGTTCACGCCGGTGCAGATTTCGCAACTGGTCTGCATCGGCCGCGGGCGACGTCGGTTCACGCACCGATCAGGACGCGCAATCGCTCGGACCATCTGCGACAGTTGCTCGATGTCAGCGACGACGTGGTTGCTGGCGCTGCTGCGCATTCTCGACCGGCCCGATATCCAACCCGCGGAATCGGCCCAGGCACTCGCTCAATCGGCCATACAATATCACGCGGTCACGGACCGTTTGACCGAGATCACCTCGGACGATCCGGAAGGCCGGCGTCTGGTGGCGCAGGCGCAGGCTGCAATGACGGCGGGACATTTCAACGATACCGAGGCGCTGCTTCGGCGTCTCGAAGATCGCGAGGTCGCGTTTTCAAACCGATCGCCGAATGGGGCCGCAGGACCCGCCTCCTCTGCCGCTCAGCATCTGATCAGTGCCGCTCAGGCGGGAACGGTGCTCGGCGAGATCGCCCTGATGAAGCTGCGCTACGGCGAGGCGACCGGCTATTTTCAGGCGGCACAGCAGAGGCTTGCGCTGCTGTCGCATGAAGAACCGGAGCCGGCTGGACCTCGGCCAGGCAGGTCGGTCGGCCCGACGGCGGCGGATACGGCCCCAGCACAATCGACCGATGCGCCGTCGACCGCCGAAACAAAGCCGCCGCTTCCGCAGCCCGACGCTGGGTCGGGACAGGCGGGATCGGCGCCGCCGGTTCCTCAAATCGATCCGGATCATCCGGACGCGCCACGACAACAGAATCCCGCCGCGGCCGGATCGAGCACGCACGGCGGCGAACCAGTTGGCCGCGGCGACAACCGCGGCGCCCCATGGCTTGCCGGAGCAGCCGGCCGGATCGCCTTCCGCGGGCACCGGCATCTCCGCCGACATGCTCGCGCTGCTGCTCCGCCGCGGCGACGCATTGCTCGCCTTGGGCGATGTATCGGCAGCGCGCCTGCTCTACGAGCGTGCCGCAGCCGGGGGCGACGGCCGAGGCGCGACCGGTGCCGGCAAAACGTACGATCCGGTGTTTCTGCTTGCGATCGGCGCACGCGGCATCCAGGCCGATCCGGTTGCGGCCGCGAACCTGGTATCGAAAGGCGATCGAACTCGGCGACAGGTCCGCTGCCGAGCGTTTGACGCTGATGACGCCAACGGAGCGCCCGATAATACCTGCGCGCCGGCCGCTGCGTTGGCGGTCAGGACGACGGCGGGTGAACCGGAGGGGAACGCGGATGATTTTCAGAGGCTTCGCAGCACTGCTGTGGGTGGGCGCCGTTGCCGTCGTTGCCGGATTGCAGCCACTGGCGCCGGCTTACGGTCAGGACCCGGTCGTCGCACCCGCACAGGCAGGATCCTACGGCAGCAGCACCGACCGACCCGCCGGCAGCGCCGCCGCCGAAGCGCATTGCAGCGCCGCCGGTCAACCCGGCCATCGCCAGGCGAATGCCGGCACCGTCGGCGTGATCTCGGGCGGCGTGGACGGCACCTATATTCGCATCGCCAACGACCTTGCCGCGGTGCTCGACGATGGCGACCGGCTGCGGGTGCTTCCGGTCGTGGGCAAGGGCTCGCTGCAGAACATCACCGACATCCTGCTGCTGCGCGGCATCGACATCGGCATCGTGCAGTCCGACGTGCTCGCCTATGCCAGGCGCAAGCAGCTCAATCCCGGCATCGACAAATCCATCCAGTACATCACCAAGCTGTACGACGAGGAGGTCCACATCCTGGCGAGGCCGGAGATCGCGAAGCTCGAAGATCTGGCCGACAAGAAGGTGAATGTGGACGTGCGCGGCAGCGGCACCGTCGATGACCGCCTCGGTGCTGTTCGAGAGCCTCGGGATCCCGGTGCAATCCACCAATGACGACCAGAACACGGCGCTGGAGAAGCTGAAGCAGGGCGAGATCGCCGCGCTCGTCTATGTCGCCGGAAAGCCGGCTCGGCTGTTCAGCGGCGATCGGCAGCGAGGCCGGCCTGCACCTGATCCCGGTGCCGATTACCAAACCGCTTGCTCGAGACCTATCTGCCGGCGCAGTTCAATCATGCGGACTATCCGCAGCTGGTGCCGGACGGCGCGCCCGTCGATACGATCGCCGTCGGATCCGTGATGGCGGCGTTCGCGTGGCCGCCCGGTCATGAGCGCTACAAGAAGGTCGCGCGGTTCGTCGATGCGTTCTTCGGGAAGTTCCAGCTGTTCATGCAGCCGCCGCGGCATCCGAAATGGAAGGATGTCAATCTCGCCGCACAGGTGCCGGGCTGGACGCGGTTCGCTCCGGCGCAGGAGTGGCTGCTGCGCCAATCCGTGGCCGGCACCGCGGGAGGCGCCCTGCAAGGCGACTTCGATGGCTATCTGGCGCGCGGCGGCAATCCGGTCGCGAACCTGACGACGGCGCAGAAGGAACGGCTGTTCCGCGAATTCCTGGTCTGGCAGAACGGCAGGAGCCGGACGCAGTAGCGCGGGGTCAGCCCACCGTGATGCGGGGCGGATTGCGCAAGGTCTGCAGGATGACGCAGTAGCGCTCGGTGGTCTGGATCATGCGCGCGAGCTTCGCCGGGTCGGCGTCGCTGTCGATCTCGAAGCGCAGGCTGATGTCGGACGAGGCCGACCGGCACGCTGCGGTCGATGCCCAGCGTTCCGCGGGCGTCCCAGGTTCCCTCGGCGATCACCCGGCCGCTGCGGACGGCTCACGCCCATCGCGGTCGCGACCGCCCGCAGCGTGACGCCGGCGCAGGCGACCACCGCTTCCAGCAGCATGTCGGCCGAGCAGGCGAGATCGCCGGAGCCGCCGGTCGCCGGGTGGAGGCCGGCTTGCGTCTCGCCGCGCCAGGACGGCACGGTGGCGGCGATGGTGTCGGGCTCGAGCCGCGCTTCGGCACGTGCCGGGACGCGTGCCGCATCGGGCGTGTCGCGGTAGCGCTGCTTCAGCGGCGCCTGGAGGGTGCGGAGTTGCTCGGCGTCCATGCGGTTACCTCCGGGGGCGGGGGTCTGTGTGGAGTATCTCGTGGTGGAGCCAAGCGGGATCGAACCGCTGACCTCCTGAATGCCATTCAGGCGCTCTCCCAGCTGAGCTATGGCCCCGACCGTGCGGAGGGCGGCATATAGCGCCGGCCTCCCAGGCCGATCAAGGGGCGCCGATGGCCGATATCCTGTATGCGCCGAACCGGGAACAGGTCGTCACCACCAATGCCTGGGCGTTCCTGCACTGGCTGCGCACCACGCGTGGGGTCGATCTGCCGGACTGGGCGGCGCTGCAGCGGTGGTCCGTCGGGGACCCGGTCGCGTTCGGGGCGGCGATCGCGAGGTTCGCCCGGTTGCCGGACGCGCCGCTGCGTCTGGCGCGTCACACGGGGCGAGCAGGAGGCATTTGTGCTGCGGGGGCCGGATGGCTCGCGGCTGGTGTTCGATCGTGATCAGTTGCAGCGGATGGATCGGGGCCCCGCCCCCAGCCCCCTCCCGCAAGGGGAGGGGGAGCGCTGAACCCGCTCCCCCTCCCCTTGCGGGAGGGGGTTGGGGGGCGGGGCGGCCGGGACAAACCCGCTGCCGACGAACTGGCGCCGCTCACCCGCCTCTGGCCGCCCGCCCTGCTGATCCGCCCGCTGGCCGACCTGCTGCTGCACGCCGACCTCCGGCCGGACGACCGGCTGCTGGTCGTCGGCAGCGCGGCCTGGCCCTGGCTCGCCGCGCTGCTGGAAGGCACCACCGTCATCCTCGCGGCCGCCACCGCCGCCGACGCTGCTCGCCACCGCCGCCGAGGAGGCCGCCACCGTCCTCGTCGCCCCCGCGCAGACCCTCGCCGAGGCCGCCTTCCAGCGCGCCCGCCGCCGCCCGAACCTCGCCCACCTGCGCACGATCATCGCCACCGGCGGGCCGCTCTCGCCGGAGGGCCGCACGCGCATCTACACCTGGATCAAGTCGGACCTGATGCTGCTCGCCCGCACCGGCGACACGTTCTGGGGCAATCCGCTGGAACCGGTCTACGCCCGCCCCGCCGCCAGCCCCGGCTTCTTCACGCCGCCAGCTTCAGGTCCGGCGACACCGTGAACTCGGCCTCGGTCTTGGAGCGGATCTCCTCCAGCGTCACCTCCGGCGCGATGTCCACCAGCCGCAGGCCGCCCTCGCCGACCTCGAACACGCCGAGGTCGGTGATCACCAGGTCCACCACGCCGGCCCCGGTCAGCGGCAGGTTGCAGCGCTTCAGCAGCTTGGGCTTGCCGCCCGCGGTGTGCTCCATCAGCACCACCACCCGCTTCACGCCGGCGACGAGGTCCATCGCGCCGCCCATCCCCTTCACCATCTTGCCGGGGATCATCCAGTTGGCGAGGTCGCCGTTCTCCGCCACCTGCAGCGCGCCGAGGATGGAAATGTCGATGTGCCCGCCGCGCACCATGGCGAAGCTCGCGGCGCTGTCGAAGAAGCTGGTGGTCGGCAGCTCGGTCACCGTCTGCTTGCCGGCGTTGATCAGGTCGGCGTCCTCCTCGCCCTCGAACGGGAACGGCCCCATGCCGAGCATGCCGTTCTCGGAGTGCAGCTGGATCGACATGCCCTCGGGGATGTGGTTCGCCACCAGGGTCGGAATGCCGATGCCGAGATTGACGTAGAACCCGTCGCGCAGTTCGTGCGCGGCACGGGCAGCCATCTGATCGCGCGTCCAGGGCATCGCCTTGCCTCCTCAGTAGCGCTTGCGCACGGTGCGCTGCTCGATCCGCTTGTCCACGGTCTCGAGCGGCACGATCCGGTTGACGAAAATCCCCGGCGTGATGATGTGGTCGGGGTCGATCTGCCGGTAATCGACCAGGTCCTCCACCTCGGCGACCACCTCATCGGCCGCGGTCGCCATGATCGGATTGAAGTTCCGCGCCGTCTTCCGATAGATCAGGTTGCCCTCGCGGTCCGCCTTCCAGGCATGGATCAGCGCCAGATCGGCGCGCAGCCCGCGCTCCAGCACATAGGTGCGGCCGTCGAACTCCTTGGTCTCCTTGCCCTCGGCGATCTGCGTGCCGACGCCGGTCGCCGTGTAGAAGCCGGGAATGCCGGCGCCGCCGGCACGGATGCGCTCCGCCAGCGTGCCCTGCGGGTTGAATTCGATCTCCAGTTCGCCCGCCAGGTACTGCTCCGCGAAGGTCGAGTTCTCGCCGACATAGGAGCTGATCATTTTCCGGATCTGCCGCGTGTGCAGCAGGATGCCGAGGCCCGCATCGTCGATCCCGGCGTTGTTGGAGATGACGGTGAGGCCCTTCACGCCGCTGTCGCGGATCGCCTCGATCAACGCGCTGGGAATGCCGCACAGGCCGAAGCCGCCCGACATGATCACCATGTCGTCGCGCAACAGACCGGCCAGCGCCTCCTGCGCGTTCGGATAGACCTTGTTGACCGCCATCGCGCCCGCCCTCCTGCGCGCGCACCGTGCCACTGGGCCGGCGCGCGAGGCAAGGGGTTCAGGTGCAGCGGAAGTGCTCCGGGCCCGGCCCTGAAACCCGCCCGGTGGCTTCACCGGGTGAAACCCCGCGCACTGCTGCTTCACCCGATTGCACTGCACTGCACCACGGCTGGTCTTTCCCGCCAGAGTGGGGCAGGCTAGCCGCCACCGGCACTGGGACCGGCAAACATAAACGTGCGGACGGAGGCTGGAGCGGCCGATGGATCGTCGGGGATTCCTGCGGACTGCCGCGGGCGCGCTCGCGGCATCGGGCACGCTGGCCGCGCCGCGGCTGTCGCTGGCCGCCGATTCCAAGGTGCTGCGGTTCGTGCCGCAGGCCAATCTGGCCAACCTGGACCCGATCTGGACCACGCTCTACGTGGTGCGCAACGCCTCGGTGCTGTTCTACGACACGCTCTACGGGGTGGACAGCAACCTCGTGCCGCAGCCGCAGATGTGCGAGGGCTCGGACGTGTCGTCCGACGGCCTCATCTGGACCTTCAAGCTGCGCGCCGGCCTGAAATTCCACGACAACGAGCCGGTCCGCTCCGCCGACTGCATCGCCAGCCTCGCGCGCTGGATGGTGCGCGACAACATGGGCCAGATGATCAAGGCCCGGCTCGATGCGATGCAGACGGTCGACGACCGGACGTTCCGGCTGCGGCTGAAACAGCCGTTTCGCCAAGCTGCTCTATGCGCTCGGCAAGTGCGGCACGCCCTGCGCCTTCATCATGCCGGAGCGCATCGCCGCGACCGATCCGTTCAAGCAGATCGGCGAGTATGTCGGCTCCGGCCCGTTCACCTTCCGCAAGGACGAGTGGGTGCCCGGCGCATCCGCCGTGTTTGAGAAATTCGCCGGCTACGTGCCGCGCGAGCGAAAAATCCGACTGGCTGGCCGGCGGCAAGCGGGTGAATTTCGATCGCGTCGAGTGGAAGATCATTCCGGATTCCGCCACCGCCTCCGCCGCGCTGCAATCGGGCGAGGTCGACTGGTGGGAGACGCCGATCCCCGACGTGGTGCCGCTGCTGAAGCAGAACCGCAACCTCGCCGGTCGATATCGCCGATCCGCTCGGCAACATCGGCGATCTGCGGATGAACCATCTGTATCCGCCGTTCAACGACCTGCGGGTGCGGCAGGCGGCGCTGATCGCCACCAACCAGTCCGACTACATGCAGGCGATCGTCGGCGAGGATCCCAATCTCTGGCAGGCGAGCGCCAGCTTCTTCACGCCCGGCACGCCGCTCTACACCGAGTTCGGCGGCGACAACCTGAAGCGCCACGACATCGAGGCGGCGCGCAAGCTGGTCGCCGATGCCGGGCACAAGGGCACCAAGGTGGTGATGGTGATCGGCACCGACGTGCCGATCGTCAAGGCGCAGGGCGACGTGACCGCCGACATGCTCGGCAAGATCGGCCTGGCGGTCGACTATGTCGCGACCGACTGGGGCACCGTCGGCGCGCGGCGCGCCAGCCGCGAGCCGATCGACAAGGGCGGCTGGAACGTTTTCCATACGTGGCACGCCGGCGTCGATTGCGTGAATCCCGGCGCGCAGCCGGCGTTCTACACCACCGGTGATAAGGCGTGGTTCGGCTGGCCGAAATCCGACGAGGTGCAGGGCAAGATCGACGCGTGGTTCGCGGCGACCGACCAGGCGGCCGAGAAGGCGGCGGTGAAGGAGATCAACAAGGCGTCGATGGATTTCGTCACCTTCGTCCCCACCGGCTTCTTCAAGGGCTACCAGTCCTGGCGCAGGAATGTCGCCGGCGTGGTGAAGGCGCCGTTCCCGGTGTTGTGGGACGTGACCAAGAGCTGAACGGAGGATATCGCCGACATGCTCGCCTACGCCGCACGGCGCATCCTGGCCACCATCCCGGTGATGCTCATCGTCGCGTTCTTCGTGTTCAGCCTGCTGTATCTGGCGCCCGGCGATCCGGCCGCGATCATCGCCGGCGACCAGGCCGACGCCCGCCGACGTGGACCGCATCCGCGCCTCGCTCGGGCTGGACCGGCCGTTCGTGGTGCGCTTCGGCGAGTGGCTGTGGCAGATCATGCACGGCGACCTCGGCAACTCGATCTTCACCAATCTGCCGGTCAGCCACATGATCGCGCAGCGCATCGAGCCGACCACGTCGCTGATGATCCTGACCATCGTGTTCTCCATCGTCGTCGCCATCCCGCTCGGCGTGCTGGCGGCATGGAAGCACGGCACCTGGATCGACCGGTCGGTGATGATGCTGGCGGTGTTCGGCTTCTCCACGCCGGTGTTCGTGCTGGGCTACCTGCTGGCCTACGTGTTCGCGCTGAAGCTCGACTGGCTGCCGGTGCAGGGCTTCACCTCGATCAGCCAGGGGGTGGTGCCGTTCCTGCGCAGCCTGGCCCTGCCGACCATCGCGCTTGGCCTGATCTACGTCGCGCTGCTGGCGCGCATCACGCGCGCGACGATGCTGGAGGTGCTGAGCCAGGACTATGTGCGCACCGCCAAGGCGAAGGGCGTCGATCAGCGCGCCGTGCTGTTCGTGCACGCGCTGAAGAACGCGGCGGTGCCGATCGTCACCGTCATCGGCATCGGCGTCGCGCTGCTGATCGGCGGTGCGGTGGTCACCGAGAGCGTGTTCGCCATTCCCGGTCTCGGCCGGCTGACCGTGGATGCGATCCTGCGGCGGGACTACCCGGTGATCCAGGGCGTCGTGCTGCTGTTCAGCTTCGTCTACGTGCTGGTCAATCTGGGCGTCGATCTGCTGTACACCGTGTTCGATCCGAGGATCCGCTATTGATGACCGGGACAAGCCCCACGGGCGTCCGGATAAGCGCAGGCCGGAGCGCAATTCTCCCCCTCCCCTTGCGGGAGTTGGTCGGGGGGAGGGGTCGCACCATCGCAAGACACTGCTGTCGGATAAAACCAAGTCTGACTTGGCACCGCGTTCCCCCTCCCCCCAGCCCCCTCTCGCAAGGGGAGGGGAGAACTTTACACCAGCAGCACCATTGTCGTGATGCCGTGACGCGAGGATGAGAACCTTTCCATGAGCTCAGCAACCACGACAACCCGTGCCTACACTGCCGCGCCCGCGCTCGCCGATGTACTGCCGCCGCCGAAGCAGCGCGGCCGGGTGATGACCTTCGTCCACCGCCATCCCACCATCGTGGTCGGCGGGGCGCTGCTGCTGGTCATGATCCTGATCGCCATCCTCGCACCCTGGCTCGGCACGGTCGATCCGACTGCACTCGCGCCGGCAAAGCGCACCCGCGAGCCATCCGCGCTGTACTGGTTCGGCACCGACATGCTGGGGCGCGATGTGTATTCGCGGGTGCTGTACGGCGCACGCATCTCGCTGATCGTGGGTTTCTCCGTGGCGGCGGTCGCCTCGGTGGTCGGCACCTTCGTCGGCCTTGTCTCCGGGTTCTTTCGCCCGCTCGATTCCATCATCATGCGCGTGATGGACGGGCTGATGTCGATCCCGCCGATCCTGCTGGCGATCGCGCTGATGGCGTTGACCCGCGCCTCGGTGGAGAACGTGATCATCGCCATCAGCGTGACCGACTTTCCCCGTGTGTCGCGACTGATCCGCGGCGTGGTGCTGCAGTCTGCGCGAACAGCCGTATGTCGAGGCCGCGGTCGCGTCGGGAACACGCCTGCCGATGATCATCATCAAGCACATCCTGCCGAACACGCTGGCGCCGCTGATGGTGAACGCGACCTTCATCTGCGCATCGGCGATGATCACCGAGGCGACGCTGTCGTTCATCGGCGCCGGCACGCCGCCGATCATTCCGAGCTGGGGCAACATCATGGCCGAGGGCCGGGCGCTCTGGCAGGTGAAGCCCTACATCGTGTTCTTCCCGGCGGTGTTCCTGTGCATCACCGTGCTGTCGGTGAACCTGCTGGGCGACGGATTGCGCGACGCACTCGACCCGCGGCTCGCCAAGCGGATCTGACCGGGTGGCGCTGCTCGAGGTCGAAAATCTACAGACCCATTTCGCGACGATCGACGGCGTGGTGCGCGCGGTGGAAGGCGTCTCGTTCCACGTCGATGCCGGTCAGACGATCGGCATCGTGGGCGAGTCCGGCTGCGGCAAGTCGGTCACCGCGATGTCGATCCTGCGGCTGATCCAGGAGCCGCCAGGCAAGATCGCCGGCGCGATCCGCTTCCAGGGGCGCGACCTGCTGGAATTGTCGGAACCCGAGATGCGCGACATCCGCGGCAACGACATCTCGATGATCTTCCAGGAGCCGATGACCAGCCTCAATCCGGTGCTGACGGTGGGCAAGCAGATCGGCGAGACGCTGCGGCTGCATCAGGGCCTGTCGGCGCGCGATGCGGAGCAGAAGGCGGTCGACATGCTGGTGCTGGTCGGCATCCCCGCGCCGCAGCGGCGGGTGCGCGAGTATCCGCACCAGTTGTCGGGCGGCATGCGGCAGCGGGTGATGATCGCGATGGCGCTGGCGTGCAATCCCAAGCTGCTGATCGCCGACGAACCGACGACAGCGCTCGACGTGACGATCCAGGCGCAGATTCTCGATCTGATGCGCGATTTGAAGAACCGGCTGGGGTCGGCGATCATGCTGATCACGCACGATCTCGGCGTGGTGGCCGAGATGTGCGAGCGCGTCGTGGTGATGTATGCCGGGCGCAAGGTCGAGGAAGCGCCGGTCGCGGAAATCTTCGCCCGTCCGCTGCATCCTTACACGCGCGGGTTGCTGGGCTCGGTGCCGAAGCTCGGTTCGTCGCTGAGCGATGGCGGGCGCGGCAAGCTGGCGGAGATCGCCGGTTTGGTGCCGAGCCTGCGGCAGAGGATTGTCGGATGCGCGTTCGCCGGCCGCTGCCCGATGGCGACCGATCTGTGCAGTCGCGTCACGCCGGCGATCGAGACCAAGGCGCCCGATCATCTGGTCGCCTGCCACTACGCCGAACGTCGGATGGCCGCATGAGCGATCGTCCGCTGCTCGAAGTCAAAGGCCTGAAAAAGCACTTCCCGATCCATGGCGGTATCCTGGGCATGGAGACCGCGAAGGTCTACGCGGTCGACGGCGTGTCGTTCGCCATCAACCGCGGCGAGACGCTGTCGCTGGTCGGCGAGTCGGGCTGCGGCAAGTCCACCGTCGGCAAGGCGATCCTGCGGCTCTACGCGGTCACCGACGGCGAGGTCTGGCTGGACGGCGAGCGCATCGACAACCTGCCCGCGGGCAGGCTGCGACCGCTGCGGCAACGCGTGCAGGTGGTGTTCCAGGACCCGTTCTCGTCGCTCAATCCGCGCATGAAGGTGCGCGACATCCTGGCCGAGCCGCTGATCAATTTCGGCATCGTCCACGGCGGCCGCGCGCTGACCGAGCGGGTCGAGCAGTTGATGGACAAGGTGCAACTGCCGCGCGACGCGATCGGCCGCTATCCGCACGAGTTCTCCGGCGGCCAGCGCCAGCGCATCGGCATCGCGCGCGCCCTGGCGCCCGGCGCCGATCTGATCATCTGCGACGAGGCGGTGTCCGCGCTGGATGTGTCGGTGAAGGCGCAGATCATCAACCTGCTGGTCGATCTGCAGGACGAGCTTGGTCTCGCGCTGCTGTTCATCAGCCACGACCTGGCCATCGTCGAACACCTGACGCACCGCGTGGCGGTGATGTATCTCGGCAAGATCGTCGAAGTGGCGGATCGGCGCACGCTGTTCGCCAGCTCGCACCATCCCTACACGCGCGCGCTGCTGTCGGCGGTGCCGGTGCCGGACCCGACGGCGAAACGGCAGCGCATCATCCTGACCGGCGACGTGCCGAGCCCGATCAACCCGCCGAGCGGTTGCCGCTTCCATACGCGCTGCCCGTTCGCGTTCGATCGCTGCCGGGTGGAGGAGCCGATGCTGCGATCGGTCGGCGAGGGGCATGTATCGGCGTGCCATCTGGATCACGTGCCGGGCGGGCAGGTGGTGCCGATGGCGGCTTGAATGCGGCAGGCTGCCGATGATATGATTTGATCATGCTAATCACTCCTGCACAGATCCGCGCTGCCCGAGCCTTGCTCCGCATGGACCAGGAGGAACTGGCTCGCCGCGCCAACGTATCCGTCGTCACGGTTCGTCGCCTGGAAGCTCCGGACGGCCTCAGCAAGGTGACGTTGGGCACATTCGATGAAGTTCAGCGTGCACTGGAGGCAGCTGGCGCCGAATTCGTGGATCGCGGCGTTCGCCGTCGGGCCTGGACACCCGAGGAACGGGAAGAGCGACGTCGCCGCATCTTCGAAATAGCGACCCGAAGTGCAGCACTCCAGGCCAAGCTCCCGGCCTTCACTGAGGACGATCTCTACGACGAGCACGGGCTGTGATTGCGATCGACAGTTCGGCGGTCATATCGATCCTACGTGGAGAATCTGATGGAGGCCGATTTGCCGACGCAATCACCGACGCCGATGCCGCTTGCATGTCCTCCGTAAGCTTCCAGGAATCGTCGATGGTCCTTGCGGGCAGAACTGGTGATGCGGCGTTGTGGCTGCCGCTTGACGAGTTGATCCGCGACATGAACCTGGAGATTGTCGCTCACGACGCGGATCTCGCGCGGGTCGCCCGCGACGCGTTCCTGCGATTTGGTAAGGGTCGCCACCCCGCGCGGCTGAACTGTGGCGATTGCGCATCGTATGCGCTGGCGAAGACACGCAACGTTCCGCTGCTCTTCAAGGGTGGCGACTTCGCCAAGACCGATATTGTAGCGGCAATCGTCGCACCCGCTTGACCGTGTCCCAGCCGCGCGATCACACTGCCGGAAGGCGTCTGGCCGCGAGGCTCCGGCGGCCGGAACCATCGAGACACGGCGACAAGGGAGGAATTGCGCGATGCCTCAGGTGACCCTGACGGTGAACGGCAAACAGCATACGGTCGAGGTCGAGGGACGCACGCTGCTGGTGGAACTCCTGCGCGAGAAGCTGGCGCTGACCGGCACTCATGTCGGCTGCGACACCAGCCAGTGCGGCGCCTGCGTCGTGCACCTGGACGGCGTATCGGTGAAGTCCTGCACCATGCTGGCGCTGCAGGCGGAGGGTTGCGCGGTCGCCACGATCGAGGGGCTCGCGGCGGCCGATGGCACGCTGCATCCGATGCAGGAGATGTTCCGCGAGCACCACGGGCTGCAATGCGGCTTCTGCACGCCGGGCATGGTCATGAGCGCCATCGACCTGGTGAACTCGCATCCGGACGGGATCACCGAGAAGCAGATCCGCGAGGGCCTGGAAGGCAATCTCTGCCGTTGCACCGGCTATCATAACATCGTCAAGGCGATCGCGGCCGCGTGGCCGCTGATGCACGGCAAGGCCGCCGCCGCCGAATAAGACGGGCCACAGGGAGAGACGGCGATGCCTTTCGAGGGAATTGGAGCTTCCGTCCGCCGCAAGGAGGACGTGCGCTTCCTCAGCGGACACGGCAACTACACCGACGACATCAACCGGCCGGGCCAGCTTCACGCGTTCATCCGGCGCTCGGACCGGCCGCATGCGAAGATCAACGGCATCGACACGGCAGCGGCGGCGAAGGCGCCCGGCGTGGTCGCGGTGTTCACCGGCGCCGACCTGGCGGCCGACAACGTGGGCGGTCTGCCGTGCGGCTGGCAGATCCACAACAAGGACGGCTCGCCGATGGCCGAGCCGCCGCATCCCGTGCTGGCGATCGGCAAGGTGCGGCATGTCGGCGATCCGGTCGCGGTGGTGATCGCCGAGACCAAACAGGCGGCGAAGGATGCCGCAGAGCAGATCGTCATCGACTACCAGGACCTGCCCGGGGCGGCCTCCTTGCGCGATGCGATCGCGCCGGGGGCGAGCCTGGTGCACGACGATGTGCCGGGCAACATCTGCTACGACTGGCATATCGGCGACAAGGCGATGGTGGACGCGGCGTTCGCCAAGGCCGCAAAGGTCGTAAAGCTCGATCTCACCAAC
The DNA here is from genome assembly GCA_963739725.1 of uncultured Alphaproteobacteria bacterium. Classification (GTDB taxonomy): domain Bacteria; phylum Pseudomonadota; class Alphaproteobacteria; order Acetobacterales; family Acetobacteraceae; genus JAMXLO01. The sequence goes on from CAVUBS010000033.1 coordinate 250,206, forward strand.
AACCGGCTGATCCCCAACGCCATGGAACCGCGCGCCGCGGTGGGCGAGTTCGATACCAACAGCGGCGACTTCACGCTCTACACCACCAGCCAGAACCCGCATGTCATCCGGCTGCTGATGGGCGCCTTCGTGCTGCACATCCCGGAGAACAAGCTGCGTGTCGTGGCGCCCGATGTGGGCGGCGGCTTCGGCTCCAAGATTTATCATTATGCCGAGGAGGCGATCGTCACCTGGGCCTCGGGCAAGGTGCGGCGGCCGGTGAAATGGACCGCCGAGCGGTCCGAGAGCTTCATGTCGGATGCGCACGGCCGCGACCACGACAGCACTGCCGAGATGGCGCTGGATGCGGACGGCAATTTTCTCGCCCTGCGGATTTCCACGTTGGCGAACATGGGCGCGTATCTGTCCACCTTCGCGCCCAGCATCCCGACCTATCTGTACGCGACGCTGCTCGCCGGCGTTTACAAGACGCCGGTGATCTACTGCGAGGTGAAGGCGGTGTTCACCAACACCGTTCCGGTGGACGCCTATCGCGGCGCCGGTCGGCCGGAGGCGACGTTCCTGCTCGAACGTCTGGTCGATGTCTGTGCGCATGATACGGGGGCGGATCGCATCGCGCTTCGGCGGAAGAACTTCATCGCGGCGGATGCATTTCCGTATCAAACCCCGGTCGCGCTGCAATACGACAGCGGCAACTACCAGGCCACCTTGGATGCCTGCCTGAAGGCCGCCGATCATGCCGGCTTCGAAGCACGCCGGACCGCCGCCGCGGCGCGTGGGAAACTGCGCGGCATCGGCATCTCCACCTACATCGAGGCCTGCGGCATTGCGCCATCGGCCGTGGTGGGCTCGCTCGGCGCGCGCGCCGGACTGTATGAGGTGGCGAACATCCGGGTGCATCCGACCGGCAGCATCACGGTGTTCACCGGCACGCACAGCCACGGGCAGGGGCACGAGACGACGCTGGCGCAGCTTGTCTGCGATCAGCTTGGCGTGACGATGGATCAGGTCGATGTGGTGCACGGCGACACCGCGAAGATCCCGTTCGGCATGGGCACCTACGGCAGCCGCAGCCTCGCCGTGGGCGGCAGCGCGATGGTCAAGGCGATGGACAAGGTCGTCGCCAAGGGCAAGAAGATCGCCGCCCATCTGATGGAGGCATCGGTCGACGACATCGAGTTCAAGGACGGCAAGTTCACCGTCACCGGCACGGACAAATCCAAGGCGCTGGCCGAGATCTCGCTGGCCGCGTACATCCCGCACAACTATCCGATCGAGGAACTGGAACCCGGCCTGGACGAGACCGCGTTCTACGATCCGAAGAACTTCACCTTCCCGGGCGGCTGCCACGTCGCCGAAATCGAGATCGACAAGGAGACCGGCATCGTCGAGGTGGTGAGCTTCGTCGCGGTGGACGATGTCGGGCGGGTGATCAACCCGATGATCGTCGAAGGCCAGGTGCAGGGCGGCGTGGCGCAGGGCATCGGCCAGGCGCTGCTGGAGAACGCGGTCTACGACAAGGGCGGCCAGCTGCTGTCGGGCTCGATGATGGACTACACCATGCCGCGCGCGGACAACCTGCCGAACATCAAGGTGGCAACCGAGATCACGCTCTGCACGCACAATCCGCTCGGCGTGAAGGGCTGCGGCGAGGTGGGGGCGATCGGTTCGCCGCCGGCGATCATCAATGCCGTCATCGATGCGCTGAAGGATTACGGCGTGCGGCATCTCGATATGCCGGCGTCGCCGCAGAAGCTCTGGTCCATCATGGCGACGAAATAATCGGGAGCGAGGGGACAGCACGATGTACGATTTCGCATATCAGAAGCCATCGAGCCTCGCCGATGCGGTGAAGGTGCTGGGCGCCGATCCCGAGGCGAAGGCGCTCGCCGGCGGCATGACACTGATCCCGGTGCTGAAGCAGCGGCTGAACAAGCCCTCCGTCGTGGTCGATCTGGCAAAGCTCGGGCTGACCGGCGTGTCGTTCGCCAACGGCATCATCATCGTCGGCGGGATGACGACGCATGGCGCGGTCGCGGGCAATGCCGATGTGAAGGCGAAGATCCCCGCGCTGGCGGAACTTGCGTCGCATATCGGCGACGATGCGGTGCGCCATCGCGGCACGATCGGCGGCAGCCTGGCGAACAACGATCCGGCCGCCGACTATCCGGCCGCCGCGCTGGCACTTGGTGCGACGATCAAGACCGACCGCCGCTCGATCAAGGCGGACGATTTCTTCCAGGGCATGTTCGCAACGGCGCTGGAGCAGGGCGAGATCATCACCGCGGTCGAGTTCCCGGCACCCGAGAAGGCAGCGTATGAGAAATTCCGCAATCCCGCATCGCGCTATGCCATCGTCGGTGTGTTCGTGGCGAAGACGGCGGCCGGCGTGCGCGTCGCGGTAACCGGCGCGGGGCAGAATGGCGTGTACCGCAACACGGCGATGGAGCAGGCGCTGACTGCGAACTTCTCGCCCGATGCGATCGCAGGGATCACTACGGCGCCCGACGGGATGAACAGCGACATCCACGCCAGCGCCGAGTATCGCGCCCATCTGGTGGGCGTGATGGCGAAGCGCGCGATTGCCCGGGCGTTCTGATCCGACGATGCGGGGGATCGGCGACAACGGCGGTCCCCCGCTCGACCCCGAGATCGATCCCAACGAATCGTGGCGGCACTGGTGCTGGAAGCGCGCCCACAAGCGCGCCTGGAAGACGCCGCCGCGGGAGATCGCGCTGCGCCGCCTGGCGCGCGCCGATGCGCTTGGCATCAGCTATCGCACCTATGCGCTCGAGATTTTGGAGCGAGGCGTGCATCTGTGAGCGACCTGTCGAGCCTTGTGCGCGCGCCGGGCGCGCATTCGATGCCATATTTCGATACGGCGTTTCCCGACCGAACCTTGCTGCTGCACAGCGCCCGCCCACGCCGTCATGACCTGACGACACCGGTGCTGTTCGTGCATCATGGTGTCGGACGCAACGGTGCGGCGTATCGCGACTACTGGATGAAGCTTGTCGACGAGGCCGGGATCCTTGCGATTTCGATCGAATTTCCGGAACAGTCGTTTCCTGAATACCTTTGGTACCATTTCGGCAACCTGCACGACGAATGCGGCACACCGAACCCGCGCGAACAATGGACCTATGGCATCGACGAGCGGCTGTTCGCGGCGTTGCAGGATCAGGGGCTGACGCATCGTCGGCGCTACGGGCTGTTCGGCCATTCCGCCGGCGGGCAGTTCGTGCATCGGATGCTCTCGTTCGGCTTCCGCGACCATGTCGCGGTTGCGGTCAGTGCCAACGCCGGCACATACGCCATGCCCGACCTGGCGACGCCGTGGCCGTTCGGCCTCGGCGAAACCAATCTCGATGCAGACGCGCTGCGTGACCTGCTCGAGTTCCCCATCACCGTGATGACCGGCACGCTCGACACGAAGACCACGGGGAAATTCTTTCCGAGCGGACCGCGCTCGATGCGTCAGGGCGGCACGCGGCACGAGCGTGCGCACAACTATGTCCGCGCGGGTCACGCGGCGGCCGCGACGTTGCAGACACGCTGTGCGTGGACCGTGATCAACGTGCCCGATGTCGGCCATGACGGCGAGCGCATGTCGGATGCAGCAGCGCCGGTCGTGGCTGCGGCACTGCACGCTTCGGAGCCCGTTTGAAGCCGATCGCCGTCGTCTGCTCGGAACGCGCCCAATTGCTGCCCGCAGGTGGCTGCATTAGCATTCGGCCAATTCCGCTGGGGGCTGCAATTCATGAAACGCCGTGATGTCCTGAAGTCCGCGCTCGCCGGCGCGACCGCGCTGGCCGCGCCGCGCATCGTGCGGGCCGAGCCGACGACGACCATCAGCTTCACGCCGCACGCCGACCTGGCCTCGCTCGATCCGGTGTGGACGACCGCCGACATCACGCGAAACTTCTCGCTCGCAGTTTACGACACGCTGTACGGCTACGACGCCGAGTTCAATGTCCAGCCGCAGATGGTCGACGGCGCGGTGGTGGAGAACGACGGCAAACAGTGGGATCTGACGCTGCGCGACGGACTTGCCTTCCATGACGGCACGCCGGTACTGGCGCGTGACTGCGTGGCGACCATTCAGCGCTTCGCCAGGCGTGACCCGTTCGGCGCGCGCATTGATGGCACGGACGGATGAGATCTCCGCGCCGTCCGACAAGGTGATCCGCTTTCGGCTGAAGAAGCCGTTCGCGTTGCTGCCCAACGCGCTCGGGCAGGTCTATTGCGCGATCATGCCGGAGCGGCTGGCGAAGACCGATGCGATGCAGCAGGTGTCCGAGGCCATGGGCAGCGGACCGTTCAAATTCCTCGCGGCCGAGCGCGTTTCCGGGCAGCGCGTGGTCTATGAAAAGAACGCCAAATACATTCCCGCGCAAGGACGGCAAGCCGAGCTTCAATGCCGGTCCGAAGATCGTCTATATCGACCGCGTGGTGTGGAACTTCATCCCGGACCCCGCCACCGCATCGGCTGCACTGATGCAGGGCGAGATCGACTGGTGGGAGAATCCGACGATCGATCTGGTGCCGCAGTTGAAGACCAACAACGATCTGACGTTGGCGGTGAAGGACCGCACCGGCGAGATCGGCTGTCTGCGCTTCAACCATCTGCACCCGCCATTCGACAACGCCGCGATCCGTCGTGTCGTGGTGGCGGCGATGGACCAGAAGGAGATCATGGAAGCGGTCGCCGGCGCCGAACCGAGCCTGATCAAGACCGATGTCGGCATCTTCGTTCCCGGCACGCCGATGGCGAGCACCGTGGGCGTTGAAATCACCCGCGGTCCGAAGAACTACGACAAGCTGAAGCAGGACCTGATCGCCGCCGGATACAAGGGCGAGAAGGTGGTGATCCTGGCGGCCTCGACAATCCCGACCATTTGGGCAGAGGCGCAGGTTGCCTCCGACGTGCTCAAACGGATCGGCATGAACACCGATTTCCAGGCGCTGGAATGGGGCACCGTGGTGGCGCGCCGCGCGAGCCAGGAGCCGATCGACAAGGGCGGCTGGAACATTTTCTACACCTACCTCGGCGGCTTCGGGAACATCACGCCGGCACCGGCCAACCCGATTCAAAGCAGTGGCACCAAGGGAACCTGGTTCGGCTGGCCGACCGATCCGAAGATGGAGGAGCTGCGGCAGGCGTGGTTCGATGCGCCCGAACGTCGCGATGCAGAAGAAGATCTGTGAGCAGATGCAGGTCGAGTTCTGGCAAAGCCCGCCCTACGCGCCGCTCGGCATGTACGACCAGCCGACGGCGTTTCACAACTACCTGCAGGACATTCGTGACGGCTGGCCGCAGTTCTACGGGGTGAAGAAAAACCTATAGCATGACGCATCGCGTCGTCGTCATCGGCGCCGGCATCGTCGGCGCGGCCTGCGCGATCGAACTGCTGCGCGACGGCCATCGCGTGACCATCCTGGAGCCGGGCGAGCCGGGCGGCGAGCAGGCCGCCAGCTACGGCAACGGCACGCTGCTCAATCCGAGTTCGGTCATCCCGATGTCCAGTCCGGGCATCTGGCGCAAGGTGCCAGCCTGGCTCGCCGATCCGCTCGGTCCGCTCGCGATCCGCTGGCGCTATCTGCCTCGGCTGCTGCCCTGGCTGACGCGCTTCCTGCGCGCCGGCGCCACCGAGGCGAAGCTGGCCGCGACCGCACGCGCCCTGCGACCGCTGGTGCTCGACGCGCCGGAGCGGCATCGGTGCCTGGCCGAGGAGGCTGGCGTGGGCGAACTGATCACGCGCCAGGGCGTGCTTTTCGTGTTCCCGACGCGCGCCGATTTCGTGGCTGAGGAATTTTCATGGCGGCTGCGGCGCGAGAACGGCGTGCGCTGGCTCGAATTGTCAGCCGATGAACTGCGCCAGCGCGAGCCGACCCTGCATCGCCGCTACACGTTTGGAGTGCTGGTGGAGGAGAATGGCCAGTGTCGCGACCCCGGCGCCTATGTGGCCGCGCTGGTCCGGCACGCGCAGGCACTCGGCGCCGAGTTGCGGCGCGGCAAGGCGCTCGGCTTCCGCATCGAAGATCGGCGGCTGCGCGCGGTGCGCACGGAGGCGGGCGAGATCGCAGCCGACAAAGCGGTGATCGCCGCGGGGGCCTGGTCGAAGACGCTGGCCGCGGCCGCCGGGGATCGCGTTCCGCTGGAGACCGAGCGCGGCTACCACGCCGTGCTGACGAACCCTGGCATTGCGCCGCGCTATCCGGTGATGCCGAGCGACGGGAAGATGGCCTGTGTGATGACGCCGCAGGGTCTGCGGCTGGCCGGGCAGGTGGAACTGGCGGGGCTCGATGCCGCGCCGAACTGGCAGCGTGCCGCGGTGCTGCGTGACTTCGCCCGTACGTGTGTTTCCCGATCTGCCGCGTGATCTGCCGGTGGAGCAGGTGAAGGTCTGGATGGGCCATCGGCCCTCGACGCCGGATGGGTTGCCCTGCATCGGCCCGGCGTCGGGCTGTCCGGATGTCGTGCATGCGTTCGGGCACGGCCATGTCGGGCTGACGGCCGGGGCGGCGACTGCACGACTGGTGGCGGACCTGATCAGCGGACGCCAGCCGGCGATCGATCCGGCACCCTACTCGGCGCGGCGTTTCTGACGACTACGCCACCGCCGCCTGATCCTCGCCCCGTTCGGACAGCATGCGGTCGAAATAGGCGATCGTGCGTGTCAGACCGTCATCCAGCGCCACGCTCGGACCCCAGTCCAGAACGCGGCGAGCGAGCGCAATGTCGGGGCAGCGCTGCAGCGGATCGTCCTGCGGCAAATCGCGGTACACGATGCGCGACGACGACCTGGTCAGCCGGATCACCCGTTCGGCCAGTCCGCTCACCGGAATTTCGTGCGGGTTGCCCAGATTGATCGGGCCGGTGAAATCCTCGCCGGTGGCCATCAGGCGCACGAACCCGTCGATCAGGTCGTCGACGTAGCAGAATGCCCTGGTCTGGCTGCCGTCGCCGTACAGCGTGATGTCCTCGCCGCGCAGCGCCTGGACGATGAAGTTCGACACCACACGGCCATCGTTGGGGTGCATGCGCGGCCCATAGGTGTTGAAGATGCGCGCCACCTTGATGCGCGTCTTGTGCTGGCGGAAATAGTCGAAGAACAGCGTCTCGGCGCAGCGCTTGCCCTCGTCGTAGCACGCGCGCGGGCCGAGCGGATTGACGTTGCCGCGGTAGTCCTCGGTCTGCGGATGCACGGTGGGATCGCCGTACACCTCGCTGGTCGAGGCCTGCATGATCTTGGCGCCGACCCGCTTGGCCAGGCCCAGCATGTTGATCGCGCCGATCACGCTGGTCTTGGTGGTCTGCACCGGATCGTACTGGTAGTGCACCGGCGACGCCGGGCACGCCAGGTTGTAGATCTCGTCGACCTCGACATAGAGCGGAAAGGTGATGTCGTGGCGCATCGCCTCGAAATGCGGGTTGCCGATCAGGTGCGCGATGTTGTCCTTGCGGCCGGTGAAGTAGTTGTCGACGCACAGCACGTCGTCGCCGTCACGGATCAGGCGTTCGCAGAGATGCGAGCCCAGGAAACCGGCACCGCCGGTCACCATCACGCGCTTGCGGGTCAGGGCCATCAGCTTGTTTCTCCGGATGGGAGGCAGGTCGCGCGATCGGCGGGCGGCCCGAATTCTCGGGGACGCAGTCCGGCGTGCAGCCAGGTGATCAGCGAGTAGATGTCATAGACCGGCAGACCCAGCGCCTCGCGCAGCGCGAACGCGTAGGGCGGCATGTTGGTGCATTCCAGAACGATGGCGCCGATGTCGCGATGGCGGGACACCAGCGTGCGTCCCGCATCCAGGATGTCGGCCGCGGCCAGTGCTATGTCCATGTCCTGCTTCTCGCCGCGGACCAGCACGCGGAAGAACTCCTGTCCGTCCTCGGTGCCGACGAACGGCGTGTCGGGCGGCACGCCGGCGGCCGCCAGGTGCCGCGGGGTCAGCGAACCGGCGGACACCGTGATGATGCCGACGCGGCGTCCGGGCGGCAGCATCGCCTGCACCCACGGCACCTGGATCAGCGCGCTGGTGGCGACCGGGACGCGCACGTGCGCCGCCAGTCTCGGCCTGGAACAGCGGACAGAAAACCGCAGTTGGTGGTGATCGCCTCTGCGCCGTCGTGCACCAGTTCGGCAGCAGCCGCCAGGAAATCGTCCAGCAGCCCGGCGGCGGCGTTCAGCACCACGCGCTCGGGCGTGGCGCCGCGCACCACACGGTACAGCACCGGGAACGGCCAGGTGCCGGCGTTGCCCATGTCGCCCGGGATGCGGGGGAACTTCGCCTCCAGCATCAGTATTCCGAGCGGAGCGCCGTCGATCGCCTTGCCGCCCGTCGCGATGACCTGCATGGTGACACCATGCCTCAAACGTTCGACAGGAGGAAGCAATGGCTGAGCGGCCGTTCACGCAGGCTGACCTGGATGTGCTGGCGCAGTGGGATACGCCGACGATCTGCAATGGCCTGGAGATAACCTCTCCGGAGCGTCGCCGCTTCGGCTACACCGTCGAGCCGATGGTGTGCATCGACCCGAAGGCCAAGCCGATCGTCGGACTGGCGCGGGTGGGCATGATCCGCTCCACCGAACCGCCGCGCGGCAAGGTGACCGACCGGGCGGATTGGTACGACTACGTCCATGCCACCGATTTCCCGACCATCGCGGTGATCCAGGACATCGACGACCGGCCCGGCTACGGCGCCTATTGGGGCGAGGTGCAGTCCACCGTGCACAAGGCACTGGGGTCGATCGGCTGCGTCACCAACGGTTCGTTCCGCGACCTCGACATGTGGGCGCCGGGCTATCAGATGATCGGCGGGCGCATCGGGCCGAGCCATGCGCACGTGCACATGGTCACGTTCGGCCAGCCGGTGAACATCTTCGGCATGCAGGCGGGCCATGACGATGTGATCCACGCGGATTTCCATGGCGCGGTGGTGATTCCGGCGGATGCGGTGAAGAAGCTGCCGGCGGCGATCGATCTGATTTCGCGGCGCGAGAAGGTCATTCTCGATGTCTGCCGGGCAGCCGATTTCACGCCGGCGAAGCTGCGCGATGCGCTGAAGCGCTCCGGCGAGATTCATTGAACAAGGGACGCAGCGACTCTCCCCCTCCCCTCGCGGGAGGGGGTTGGGGGGAGGGGGCTGTCCCACCTGATCCCGACCAACCCACGGCCCCCCCTCCCCAACCCTCCCCCGCAAGGGGGGAGGGAGCACTTCGGCGACCTCTTCTATCCGTCACCGGCCTGCGCACCGTGTTCCGCACGTCCGGTGACGACGTGGCCGCTGTGGACGGCGTCGACATCGCGGTCGATCGCGGGCGCACGCTCGGCATCGTCGGCGAAAGCGGCTGCGGCAAGTCGGTGCTCTCGCTGTCGGTGATGCGCCTCGTCCCGCCGCCGGGTCGCATCGCCGCCGGCCACATCGAATTCGACGGCCGGAATCTGCTGGACCTTTCGCCCGGCACAGATGCGCGACATCCGCGGCAACCGCATCGCGATGATCTTCCAGGAGCCGATGACCAGCCTGAACCCGGTGTTCACCGTCGGCGACCAGATCACCGAGGCGATGCGCGCGCACGACCGCTCCGCATCGGCCGGCGCGCTGCGCAGCCGTGCCATCGCCGCCCTCCAGCGCGTGCGCATCCCGGCGCCGGAGCGCCGCTTCGACGAATACCCGCACCAGATGTCCGGCGGCATGCGCCAGCGCGTCATGATCGCCATGGCGCTGGCCTGCGAGCCCGACCTGCTGATCGCCGACGAACCCACCACCGCGCTCGACGTCACGGTGCAGGCGCAGATCCTCGACCTGCTGCGCGAACTGCAGCAGCAGACCGGCATGGCGATCATCCTGATCACCCACGACCTCGGCATCGTCGCCGAAATGGCCAACGAGGTCGCCGTGATGTACGCCGGCCGCGTCGTCGAGCGCGCAACCGGTGCGGCGATCTTCGACGATCCGCAGCATCCCTACACGCTCGGCCTGCTCGGCAGCATCCCGAAGATCGAGGAGAACCGCGATCGCCTGCTGGCGATCGAAGGCACCGTGCCCGCGCCGTTCGATCTGCCGCAAGGCTGCCGGTTCCATCCGCGCTGCGTGTTCGCCGACACGGCCTGCACCGTGCAGGACCCGGCGCTGCGGCTGCTCGGCGAGGACCATCACGTCGCCTGCATCCGCGCGCCCGTCGAGGCGCTGGTGGCATGACCGCGCTGCTGGAGGTCGAAGGCCTGACCAGGCACTTCGACGTCAGGCGCGGACTGGTATTCGGCAGGACGGTGGGCGTGGTGCGCGCGGTGGACGGCATCTCGTTCAGCCTCGATCACGGCGAGACGCTGGCGCTGGTGGGCGAATCCGGCTGCGGCAAGTCCACCACGGCGCGGCTCGTGCTGCGGCTGATCGATCCGACCGCCGGCACGGTCCGCTTCGAGGGCATGGACATCACCGGGATGCACGGCGATCCGCTGCGCAAACTGCGCCGGCGGATGCAGATCGTGTTTCAGGATCCGTTCGCCTCGCTCAATCCGCGCATGACGGTGGGCGAGATCGTCGAGGAACCGCTGATCGTGCACGACATCGGCGACCGTACGGCACGCCGCACAAAGGTGACCGAGTTGCTCGGTCTGGTCGGCCTCGCCTCGTACCACGCGCAGCGCTATCCGCACGAGTTCTCCGGCGGCCAGCGGCAGCGCATCGGCATTGCGCGCGCGCTCGCGGTGGAGCCGGCGCTGGTGGTGTGCGACGAACCGGTCTCCGCGCTGGATGTGTCGATCCAGGCGCAGGTGGTGAACCTGCTGAAGGATCTGCAGGCGCGGCTTGGGCTGTCCTATCTGTTCATCGCGCACGATCTCGCGGTGGTGAAGCACATGGCCGACCGCGTGGCGGTGATGTATCTCGGCCAGATCGTCGAGATCGCACCGAAGGACGTGCTGTTCTCCGAGCCGCGGCATCCCTATACGCGCACGCTGCTGACGGCGATCCCGCGGCCGGACCCGCATCGGCACAGCGCGCGGCAATTACCGGGCGGCGATGTGCCGAGCCCGATGAACCCGCCCTCGGGCTGCCGGTTTCATACGCGCTGTCCGTTCGTGATCGACCGCTGCCGGGTGGAAATGCCGATCCTGCGCAAGTGGAGCGAGGGCCACTTCACCGCCTGCCATCGCGCCGAGGAACTGCCGCCGGCAGGCGAGGTGATCGAGCCTGGCCACGTCGCGCCGATGGCGGCGAAGCGGCTGGCGCTGTACGCCAAGCGGCGGGCGGAGGTGGGTGCGGCGTCGCGGCTGATCGGCATCGGCCCATCAAATCGTCGAATGCGCCCCCGCGGATGCATTCAGGTTCGCTATATAGGACTCCAGTAGTCGGCGACGCTCGACTATCGCCGGGTATTGCCGCCGGTGCCGCGCCAACCACAGACGCGCTTCAATGAAGGCCCAGTCTATCGGATTTGCCGCCAACCTAGGGTCGAGCTCGAGCTCTTCATCGGTGCCGTACACACCATCCAGGTCGCGATTATTCAGCAACCACCATGACAAGATATCGAACGCTTCGAGACAGCGCTTCAACTCGTAACCAGCCTTGCGGCATAGTTCGATCGCGTAGGCATCAGCCGCCAGTTCGGCATCGCGCGAGTACATGCGCTGCGCCAGGCTGTGCAGCATCAACGCGGCAAAACGCAGAGGAGCGTGCGTGGCGGTGGCAGAGGCCCACACCTCCGCGTATCGTAGATGACCGAGATCGTGGTGCCCGATCTCGTGGGCCAGGACGAAGGCGGCCGGTGCGTCGCAACGGCAGCGTTCGATGAATTGCCGGGCAATGTAGCAATAGCGACCGGGCAACGTGAACGCAGTCGGACCCGCCAGCCACAGCACCTCAGCTTGCATCGGATCGGCGGGAGCCCGTGCTGCATTCAGTGCCGACATGATCCGATCGACGCAAGCGTGGGAAAAATCCCGCTCTGTCAGTCCGTAGCCGCGAAGCAGGACCGAGTGCAGCCGATCGCCCAGATGCTGCCTGGTCCGACTGATGCGCGCGCCTTCCCAAGGTTCCATGAGTGACACTTTCACCCAACCCGACCGTGAGCCAGACCCCGAACCTTGGGTTCTTCGCGACTTTATGGTGAATAGCTTTACACAACTGCCAGCGAGAGGGACAGCGCCATGCCAGCAGTGAACGCCAACATCGCCGCACCACGCATGCTGCAGGTCGGCGGCGGCGCGGTGCGTCAGATCGCCGAGGTGCTGGGCAAATTCGGCCTGTCGCGGCCGCTGGTGGTGACCGACCCGTTCATGGTGTCCTCGGGACACGTGCAGCACTGCCTGGAACCGCTCGCCGCCGCCGGTATCGCCGTCACCGTGTTCAGCGACACCGTGCCCGACCCGACCGACACGGTGATCGAGGCGGGCGTCGCGGAACTCAACCGCGGCGACTTCGACTGCCTGATCGGCTTCGGCGGCGGCTCGCCGATCGACACCGCGAAGGCGATGGCGATCCTCGCCGCCGGTGCCAAGGGGCCTGGCAGCAAGATGCGCGACTACAAGGTGCCGGTGCAGGCCGATCGCGGCGCGCTGCCGGTGATCGCCATCCCCACCACCGCCGGCACCGGCAGCGAGTGCACGCGCTTCACCGTCATCACCGACACCGAACGCGACGAGAAGATGCTGATCTCCGGCCTCGGCGCGCTGCCGCTCGCGGCGATCGTCGATTACGAACTGACCTTCAGCGTGCCCGCGCGCACCACCGCCGATACCGGCGTGGACAGCCTCACGCACGCGCTGGAAGCCTTCGTGTCCAAACGGGCCAATCCGTTCTCCGACGCGCTGGCCGTCTCCGCGATGGCGCTGATCGGCCGGCACATCCGCACCGCCTACGCCGAACCGCGCAACGCCGCGGCGCGCGAGGGCATGATGCTGGGCGCCACGCAGGCCGGCCTCGCGTTTTCCAACAGTTCGGTCGCGCTGGTGCACGGCATGTCGCGGCCGATCGGCGCGCATTTCCATGTGCCGCACGGCCTGTCGAACGCCATGCTGCTGCCGGCGATCACGCGGTTTTCGGTCGAGCGCCGCGGAGGCGCGCTACGCCGAGGCCGCGCGGCGCATCGGGTTCGCCGACGATCGCGATGCCGATGCGAGCGGCGGGCGCCAAGCTGGTCGCCGGCCTCGAAACGCTGAACCGGGAACTGTCGGTTCCCAGCCCCGCCGCCTACGGGATCGATGAGGCCGCGTGGAACGGCAAGATGGCGCTGATGGCCGAACAGGCGCTGGCTTCCGGCAGTCCGGCCAACAATCCGCGCGTGCCCGACAAGGCGGAGATCATGGCGCTGTATCGCGAAGTGTGGACCGGAGCCCCGCGGAACGCATGACCGCCGGTTTGCGTTTGCTCAACGGCGCTTGATAGGCTCACGCAACATCGCAATCGCGGGAGGAAGAGAATGGTTCGCTCCGTCGAACAGGCAACCATGCGCAAGGTCTATCTGCGGCTCCTGCCGCTCGCGATGCTGGTGTACTTCTTCTGCTACCTGGACCGCATCAACGTGAGCTTTGCCGCGCTCACGATGAACAAGGATATCGGCCTGTCGCAGTGGGCCTACGGGCTGAGTTCGACGGCATTCTACCTCGGCTACTGCCTGTTCGAGGTGCCGAGCAACGTCATCCTTGAAAAGGTCGGCGCGCGGATCTGGATCGCACGCATCATGATCACCTGGGGGATCGCCTCGGGCTGCCACCGCGTTCGTCGTCGGACCGAACAGCTTTCTGACGGTCCGTTTCCTGCTCGGTCTCGCCGAGGCCGGCTTGTTCCCCGGCATCGTGCTGCTGTTCACCTACTGGTTCCCCGACCACCACCGTGCCCGCATCATCTCCAGCTTCACGCTGGCGTTGCCGGTCTCGGTGGCCCTTGGTGCGCCGGTCTCGACCGGGATCCTCGGGCTGGACGGGATGCTCGGCTATGCCGGGTGGCAGTGGATTTTCATCATCGAGGCGATACCGACCGTGCTGATCGGCGTCTTCGTGCTGTTCGCGCTGACCGACAATCCGGCGAAAGCCGGCTGGCTGACCGCGGAGGAGAAGACCTGGCTGGTCGACACGCTGGCGCAGGAGCGGCGCGCGGTGGAATCGGCCGGCCAGCTACAGCATCTGGCAGGCGATGATGAATCCCAAGGTCCTGCTGCTCTCGCTCAACTATCTCGGCATCGTCACGGCGAGCCTCGGCCTGCTGCTGTTCATTCCGCAGATCATCAAATCGCTCGGCACGACCAACATGGGCACGGGCTATGCGACCACGCTGGCCTATGTCTGCGGCGCGATCAGCATGATCACCTGGGGCTGGATCTCCGACCGGATGGGCGAGCGGCGCTGGAACCTGTTCTGGGCCTGCACCGTCTCCTCGATCGGCCTGGTGATGGCCGGCATGACGATGGGCACCTGGTGGGCGCTGGCCGGAATGTGCATCGCGACGGCGGGGTTCTACGGCACCAAAGGCCCGTTCTGGTCGATGCCGTCGATGATGCTGACCGGCGCTGCCGCGGCGGCCGGGATCGCCTGGATCAACTCGATCGGCAATGTCGGCGGCGCGGTCGGGCCTGCGCTGGTGGGCTGGATCAAGGATTTCACCGGCAGCTATTCGGGCGGCCTGTACGGCCTGGCGGCCTTCACCGCGGTGTCGGCGCTGATCGCGGCGTTCGCGCTGCATATCCCTCGCCTGGTGCCCGCCCGACCGAGTGTCAGCGTGCCGGCCGAGTAGTCCGGCTGCCACTGTGGAATCCGACTGCGGATTCTGCTGCGGGATTCCGATAGCATGCGGATGCGTTGTCTGATAGAAACAAATGTCGCTTCATCAGCGCAACGGATCGCATGCTCCACACGGTATCCTGGCCAGCCAAGGCGGCCCCGCTCCCGGCGCCCGCCTATCCGCCCCTTCGCTTCACGCGATGCCGGGCCGGGTGGGTGCGCTGGCTGCTGGCCCTGGCGATCTGGCTTGCGGCCACGACGGCAGGGTGGCTGATCGACGGATACGTCGTCGGCGGGCCGTTCCTGACGTTTCTTCCGGCGATCGCCCTGACCACCGTGTTCTGCGGACGCCTCCCGGCCGCGGCGGTGATCGCGCTGGCCGCTGCCGCATGCGCCTGGCTCTGGCTGCCTCCGGCCAGTTTTTCGATGGAATGGCCGACCACGCCGATCTCGCTGGCGTTCTTCGTCGCAATCGGCCTGTTCGAACTGGCACTGGTCGATCTGCTCTATCTCGCATCGTGCGGCAACGCCGAGCAGCGCGGACGGCTGGAGAACACGTTGCGGTTGCGCGAAGTCATGCTCCGCGAGCTGCGCCACCGCATCGCCAACCAGTTGCACCTGACCACGGCCATGCTCGAGGGCGCGCGCTTCAGGATCGATGCCGGCGTCAAGGTCGCGCCGGTGCTCGACCAGGCGATCCGGAGGCTGGCATCGTTGAATTCCCTGCAGCGCATTGTCGATGACAAGGCGAGCTACGGGAGAGGGCTGGCGCCCCTGCTGCGCGATATCCTCGACCACATCTTCCATGACGTGGATGTCGCCGTTCAGGTGCGGGCGGCGCCGGTGGCATTGACCGATCAGCATGTGGCGATCGTCTGCATGATCGTGATCGAGGCGGCGACGAATGCGTCGAAGCACATCTTCCGGCGCCGGCGCGGATGCATGTTCGCCGTTGAACTGCGCAAGATCACGGATGCTCGGCTGGTGCTGACGATATGGGACGACGGGCCGGGATTCGATGCGGGCAGAGCGGTGGCGAACGCCCACGGCCTTGGCCTGTCGATCATGCAGGATCTGGCCGCCGAGCTGGAGGGCAGCCTGACCCTGGACAGCGGCAGCGGCACCACGGTGACGGTGGAGTTCGCCGGGGCGTAGCAGCGGTGTGGCGGCTTTGTCGTCGCTGATGGCGATCCAGGCATCGTGTCGCGGCCGTGGCGATGCTCAACAGACCGATATCGCGACGAGCTGGGTGCGGACCACCTGTCCTGACGCGGATGGCGCGCACGCGCTTCGCGGGGCGATCCCGCATTTCGGCGTCTACAGCACAAAATTCGTTCACGGGATCGTGAAAATTAATTGATTATCACGAAACCGTGAACTATGCTGTCCGCTAATTCCTCCCTGGTCACAGCCCGCCGCCAGGCCTCTGGCTGGCGGGCCAGCAAAGGACACGGACTATGCAGGCGAAATCGAGTTCCTTCGGTGGCCTGGCTACCAAGGCCCATGCGCATCGGCTGCGCTGCAAGCACCTGCCGCCGATGCAGGCCGGCGAAGCCGAGCGCCTCGTTGCAGCCTTCCTCGCAACCAAAACCGTCACCGCCTGCCCCGTGCGTTACGCGGCACCGGTGGAACAGCGGCCGCTGCTCGTAGGAAGAGGATACTGACCATGCGCATCTACGTCGCCGTGACCGGGATGGCGCTCGGCATGATGGCCGTCTGGGCGGCACTGGTACCGTTTGCAAGCTGAGAGGGTGCGAAGGCTTTGGCGCACGGCCCACACCGGGCCGGCAGGAGCAGGACGAGCATCAATCGACACCGACCGATGAAACAGGAGCCGTCCGCTATGAACTTCCATCCGAAGGGCGAAACCGGCACGAGCATGATCGACGCCGGGGATCGAACGATCGCCGCGCTGCGCCAGATGACAGAGGAGCAGTTGCTGCATCTCGGCAAACGCCAGGTGGTGTACCTGAAGACCGGTACGAACGATGGTGAGCTGGCCTTCATGCTCTACAGCGCTGACGGGACCCCCCTCGTGATGGTCGACAGTGTCGAGGCCGCCGTGGAAATGGTCGCTGAACACGGCCTGGGTTTCGTTTCGGTCCATTGAGGGCACGTCAGCGTCCGCTGGCTGCTCGCTGGGCCGCCTTGCAGGCGCGGCAATCTCCAATCGACAGCACGCGCGCGAGCATTTCTTAGCCTCCATGTCGGCATGCGGCATACTCATGCGTCCTGAGGGACGGTGATGCCGAAGGAGGCGACATGCTCTATGCGATCCTCTGCTACCACGACGAGGACGTGGTCAGCGCCTGGACGAAGGAGGAAGACGATGCGGTCCTCGCCAAACGCGCCGTCGTAACGCGCGGGCTGGCCGCCGAAGGCAGGCTTGGCCCCGTCGCCCGCCTCATGCCGACGACCGCGGCGGTCACCGTCAGGTCCGGCAGCGAGCCATTCGTCATCGACGGCCCGTTCGCCGAGACCAAGGAGCAGCTGCTCGGGTTCTATCTCGTCGATTGCGCGACGCTGGAGGCCGCCATCGAGGCGGCGCGCCGGTTGGGCCACGGCGAATCGGGCGCCTTGGAGATCCGCCCGGTCCGCCTGTTCGAGCCGGGAGCCGCCCAGGCGTGACCGCTATCGGCTGGATCGACGCCGCGCTGAGGGCCGCACGGCCGCAGGCGATCGGTGCGCTGCTGCGCTATTTCCGCGACCTCGATCAGGCCGAAGAGGCGTTCCAGGAGGCGTGCCTGCGGGCGCTGCGGCACTGGCCGGTCAACGGGCCGCCGCGCGACCCGGCCGCGTGGCTCATCCTGGTCGGACGCAACGCCGCGCTCGACGATGTCCGGCGCCGCAGGCACAGCGAACCGCTGCCGCCGGAAGAGCTCATTTCCGACCTTGATGACGCCGAGGCGGATCTGGCCGAGCGGCTGGACAGCTCGCACTACCGCGACGACGTGCTGCGGCTGCTGTTCATCTGCTGCCATCCCGACCTGCCGGCGACCCAGCAGATCGCGCTGGCGCTGCGCATCGTGTCGGGACTTTCGGTCAAGGAGATCGCGCGCGCCTTCCTGGTCGGCGACAGCGCCATGGAGCAGCGCATCACGCGGGCAAAGCGCCGCATCGCAGAGGCGCGGGTTCCGTATGAGACGCCGGGCGCGATCGAACGGGCGGAGCGGCTCGCCGCCGTCGCGGCGATGATCTATCTGGTGTTCAACGAGGGCTATTCGGCGAGCGGCGGCACCGCGCACATCCGCATCCCGCTGTGCGAGGAGGCGATCCGGCTCGCCCGGCTGCTGCTGCGGCTGTTTCCCGCCGAACCCGAGATCATGGGCCTGACGGCGCTGTTTCTCCTGCAGCATGCGCGGGCGCCGGCGCGGCTCGACGTGGACGGCGAGATCGTGCTGCTCGAGGACCAGGATCGCGGTCTCTGGCATCGCGAACTGATCGCCGAGGGGCTGGCTCTGGTGGAAAAGGCGCTGCGCCACCGACGCCCGGGTCCGTACCAGGTGCAGGCCGCCATCGCCGCGATCCATGCGCGCGCGGACCGCTTCGAGGCGACCGACTGGGGCGAGATCGACCAGCTGTATGCCGTGCTCGAGGTATTGCAGCCGTCGCCGGTGGTGACGCTCAATCGGGCCGTTGCGGTTGCCAGGCTGCAAGGTCCGGCAGCGGCGCTTGCGATGATCGAGCCGCTTGCCGCGCCGCTCGCCGGCTATTTTCATTACTTCGGCGTGCGGGGGGCGCTGCTCATGCAGTCGGGCCGCACCGACGAGGCGCGCGCCGCATTCGACCGGGCCATCGCGCTCGCCCATACGCCGGCGGAAGCCGCGCACATCCGGCTGCATCTGGATCGGCTCATCAGGGACAGCGGCCCCGCGTGAACTGCAACGCGCGACGGCAAATCCCGTTCACATAATCGTCGAGCCTGTCGGACTGATGTGGGGTCCGTTCGTCCTTGGGATGCAGGCCGGGTTCGGCCGATCGAGGGACCAGAAACAGCCGCGAAACAGCAAGGAGACGCGAAGATGCGATTCATGGTGATCGTCAAGGCCAGCAAGAGCAGTGAAGCGGGCGTGCTGCCGAGCACGGAGCTGATGACCGAAATGGGCAAATTCAACGAGGAACTGGTGAAGGCCGGCGTCATGCTCGCGGGCGAGGGGCTGCATCCGACGTCGAAGGGCGCGCGCGTCAGGTTTTCCGGGAAGCAACGGACGGTGATCGACGGTCCCTTCGATTACTCAACGGATCTGATCGCCGGATTCTGGCTGTGGCAGGTGAAGTCAAAGGACGAGGCCATCGCGTGGGCCAGGCGCTGTCCCAACCCCCACCCCGAAGATTGCGAAATCGAAATTCGTCAGCTCTTCGAGGCGGAGGACTTCGGCGCCGAATTGACGCCCGAACTGAGGGAACAGGAACAGCGCCTGCGCGACCAGGTCGCGACAAAGCGGTGAGCTACAGCCCTTTCTCGACCATATCCAGCAGGCGTTGCCCGACGGCCCGCCGCTGCGCAGGCTTGAGGCGGTGCAGCGGGCCGCCGTCGAGGACGAGCATGGCAAGGCCATGAACCGCGGACCAGGCCAGGTACTCCGCGCCGGGCCGGCGTTCGGGCGGCAGCACGCCCGCCTCGACCAGCCGGTCCAGCGCGGCGGCCAGCAACTGGAACGGATCGAGGCCGCTCCTGCCGGCCTTGGCGGGATCGGCAGCGGTCTCCGGATCGCCGGGAACCGAGAACGCCGTGTGGAACAGCCCGGGCTCGGTCTGGGCAAATCGCAGGTAGGCGGTGCCGATCGCCCGCAGGCCCGGCACGCGCGAAGTCGGCGGTCGTCCCGCGGCGGCGCAGCCTGGTCAGCTCGGCCTCCATGGCGACGGCCAGCGCCGACAGCGCCGCCGCGCGGACCGCCTGCAGCAGATCGTGGCGGCTGGCGAAATGCCGGTACGCCGCATTGGGGACCACGCCCGCGCGCCGCGTGGCCTCGCGCAGCACCACCGCGTCGGGCCCGCCTGCGCGCGCCAGATCGATGCCCGCGTCGAGCAGCGCGCGCCGCAGATCGCCGTGACGATACGTGCTGCGTGCGGATGGGCGGGTCGCCGCGCCGGACATCATAGTTCCGTGAACATGTGGACACTGTCCATCATGCTTTGTTATCGTCTTGTGGACGGTGTATACATAACATCGGCAGTACGCAACAAACCTGACGGAGGAGTCAACATGCAAGTCCAGCCCTACCTGTTCTTCGACGGCCGCTGCGAGGAGGCGATCGACTTCTACCGCGGTGCGCTCGGCGCCGAGGTGACGATGCTGATGCGGTTCAAGGACTGCCCGGAGACCGCCCAGCAAGGCGAAGGCTGCGCGATCGCGCCCGGCACCGAGAACAAGGTCATGCACGCGAGCCTTCGGATCGGCGATGCGACGGTGATGGTGTCCGACGGACGCTGCACGGGGCAGACGGTGTTCCAGGGATTTGCGCTGTCGCTCGATGCGCCGAACGAGGCCGAGGCCGGGCGGCTGTTCGCGGCCCTGGGCAGCGGCGGACAGGTGCAGATGCCGTTGGCCAAGACGTTCTTTGCCAAGTGCTTCGGCATGATCACCGACCGCTTCGGCGTGACCTGGATGGTCATCGTTCCGGCCTGAGGCATGTTGCGGCGATCGGCGTGTCGCCATACCATTTCGGTCATCCATTACCTGGAGGACTCTGCGAATGAAGGCAGTCGTGAACGATCACGTGGTCGCCGACAGCGACGACATCGTCGAGACCGGCGGCTACCAGTACTTCCCCAGTTCCGCGGTGCGCATGGAATGGCTGGAGAAGACGCCCAGAACCGCGCATGACCTCGAGTGTCCGCACGGCGTGCAGTTCTACGACGTTGTGGTGGACGGCGTCCGCCACGACCGCGCCGCCTGGTCCTACGAGGCGCCGCGCCCTTCGATGCAGCAGGTCGGCGGGCGCTTCGGGTTCTGGGAGGACGTCAAGGTCGTCTGAGCTGGTGTGGCGTGCGCGTGCCATGACAACTGGCTTTGAAGCAGACATAGCATCATGGCGCGCGTCGCATTCACGGCCAATCTGCAGCGGCACCTGATCTGTCCGGTCCAGGCGGCCCCGGGGCCGAACGTGCGCGCCGTGCTGGATCATGTGTTCGCCGGCCATCCGCGGCTGCGGTCGTACGTTCTGGATGACCAGGACCGCGTGCGCCGGCATGTGGCCATCTACGTCAACGGCGACCGCATCGCCGATCGCGATCGGCTCAGCGATCCGGTCGCCGACGACGACGAAGTCTTCGTGTTCCAGGCACTGTCGGGCGGATAGACGAAAGGATCAAAGCCATGAGCGACCGCTTGCTGGTCGGCACCAGGAAGGGCCTGTTCGACCTGCGGCGCATGCGAGGCGGCTGGTCGATCGCGGCAACCAGCTTCCTCGGCGACCCGATCTCCATGCTGCTGGCCGATCCGCGCGATGGCGGATTGTATGCCGCACAGGCGCTCGGCCATTTCGGCGTGAAGCTGCAGCGCTCGCAGGACGATGGCAGGACCTGGCAGGAGATGCCTGCACCCGCCTTTCCCAAGAGCGAAACGGATGGGTCGAGCGTGTCCTACCTGTTCTGCCTGGAGACGGGCGGCGACCGATCAGCCGGGATGGCTGTGGTGCGGAACGATCCCCGGCGCGCTGTTCCTGTCGAGGGACCAGGGGGAATCGTGGTCGCTGAACGAGCCCCTGTGGAACCTGCCGGAGCGCAAGGACTGGATGGGCGGCGGCTTCGATCAGGCCGGTGTCGCCTCGATCTGCGTCGATCCGCGCAACTCCGGTCATGTCACCGTCGGCGTGTCCACCGGCGGCGTCTGGGTGACCGAGGACGGCGGGGCGAACTGGCGTGCATCGGCCGATGGCATGTATGCGGAGTACTATCCGCCGCCGCGCAATCGCGCACCGGAAGTGCAGGACGTGCATCGGCTGGTGCAATGCCCGGCCGCGCCGGACGCGATGTGGGTGCAGCACCACAACGGCGTGTTCCGTTCGACCGATGGCGCGCGATCCTGGCAGGAGGTCACGACGATCCGCCCGGCGAAGTTCGGCTTCGCGGTGGCGGTGCATCCGCGGGATCCCGACACGGCGTGGTTCGTGCCGGGCGTCAAGGACGAGTGCCGCATTCCGGTCGATTCCAGGCTCGTGGTGGCACGCACGCGCGACGGCGCGCGTTCGTTCGATGTCCTGACGGACGGGCTGCCGCAGAGCCACGCCTACGATCTGGTGCATCGCCACGGGCTTGCCGTGGACGAGACCGGCGCCTGCCTCGCCATGGGCTCGACGACGGGGCATCTGTGGGTGTCGGAGAATGCCGGCGACAGCTGGGCGCTGGTGGCCGGCCACCTGCCGCCGATCAGCTGCGTGCGATTCGGCTGACGGGACTTGATACGATGCAGGGCAATGCGAGCCCGGGCGGGGCACGTGCCGCTCCGGCCGGGCGCGGATCACGCCCGGCAGCGACGGCACGCCGGGCCGTTGGCGAGGTCCTCGCCGGTCGTCGCCGGTCAGGCGGCGGTGAGTTCCGTCGGCGCCTCATGCGGGATGGCGGCGTTCTGCGCGGACGATGGTTCGCGGATCATGTAGCCGCGTCCCCACACGGTACCGATCAGATTGTCGGCACCGGCCATCGCGAGCTTCTTGCGCAGCTTGCAGATGAACACGTCGATGATCTTCATCTCGGGTTCATCCATGCCGCCGTATAGGTGATTGAGGAACGCCTCCTTCGTCAGCACCATCCCCTTGCGCAGCACCAGCAACTCAAGGATCGCGTATTCCTTGCCGGTCAGATGCACCTGTTGCCCGTCCACCAGCACGTCGTGACTGTCCAGACTGAGCTCCAGCGGGCCGATGCGCAGCGACGGCTGGCTGAACCCCTTGCTGCGCCGGACGATGGCCTGCATGCGGGCGAGCAGTTCGGCCTTGTCGAATGGCTTGGTGATGAAATCATCGGCACCCAGGCCGAGCCCCTTTACCTTCGCCTGCGGCCGCGACAGTCCGGACAGGATCAGCACCGGCGTATCGTTGCGGCCGATCCGCATCCGGCGCACCACCTCGAAACCCTCGATGTCGGGCAGCATCAGGTCGAGCAACACGATATCGTAGTCGTAATGGCGGACCAGTTCGAGTCCTTCCTCGCCGGTGTCTACGTGATCGACCACAGCGCCGCCGGCTTTCAGCATCAGAATGACGCCGCGGGCCGCGATGAGATCATCTTCAACGAGCAGGACGCGCATGGTACTACCTCTGGGAGCAATCAGCAACAACTCGTGTACCACTATTACGTGCAGTTAGCCATCATTTTTTCACCAAATACGTGTATAATCTATCGCAGTCGCAACTGATTTTGCGCACAAAATGATCAGCCTAACGCTTTATCCTATAAATAGTATTCTGGTTCCCCTTAATGAGATACATATCGCTCCCTGAGCGCATCACGACCTGCCGGGCCACGCTGCACGATCTTGCTCCCATGCACCTGGAAGGACGCGTGATCGGTCTTTCGGGTCTGATGGTCGATATCGATGGTCTGGGCGGGCACGTCTCCGTTGGTGATCGCCTGGTTCTGGTGGCGCGCGATGGGCACGACATACCGGCAGAGATCGTTGGATTCCGCAACGGCCTGGCACAGGCGATGCCATTTGCCGCGCTGGATGGACTGGGGCCGGGGAGTGTCGCGCAGTGCCACGGCACGTCGAACGGACTGCCCGGTGCCAATGCCGGATTTGCCTTCGGCGGCGGCGCGACGCTGGCCGTAGCGGATGGCTGGCTGGGCCGCGTGCTCGACCCGATCGGGCGGCCGCTGGACGGCCACGGCCCGTTGCCTGCCGGGCCGAACCCCTGTCTCGTGCGGGCCGCGCCACCCGACGCAACGCAGCGCGCGCGGCTCGGCCCGCGTCTCGATCTCAGCGTGCGGGCGCTCAACTGCTTTACGACATGCCGGCAAGGCCAGCGGCTTGGGCTGTTCTCCGGCTCCGGCATCGGCAAGTCGAGCCTGCTCGCGATGCTGGCGCGGCACACCGCGTGCGACGTCGCGGTGCTCGCCCTGGTCGGCGAGCGCGGACGCGAGGTGCGCGAATTCCTGGAGGACGATCTGGGCGAGGCGGGACTTGTGCGCTCGGTGGTGGTTGTCGCCACCTCGGATTCGCCGCCGTTGATGCGTCGCCAGGCGGCGTTTTCGGCCATGACGGTGGCAGAATATTTCCGCGATCAGGGCAAGTCGGTGCTCCTGCTGATGGACAGCGTCACGCGCTTCTGCCTGGCGCTGCGCGAGATCGGCCTGTCCAGCGGCGAGCCGCCGGCGACCCGGGGTTATCCGCCGAGCGTGTTCGCCGAACTGCCGCGCCTGCTGGAGCGTGCCGGGCCGGGGCTGGAGCGGCCGGACGGCACCGCCGGCCACATCACGGCGCTGTTCAACGTCCTGGTCGAGGGCGATGACCACAACGAACCGGTGGCCGATGCGGTGCGCGGGATCCTCGACGGCCATGTCGTGCTGGATCGCAGGATCGCGGAGGGCGGGCGGTATCCGGCGGTCGACGTTCTGCGTTCGCTGTCGCGCGCCGTGCCGGGGTGCAACGAGCCGGAGGAAAACGCCTTGACGCGGCGCGCCCGCAGCATCCTGGCGCTGCACGCCGACATGGCGGATATGGTGCGCCTGGGCGCCTATCGCGCGGGCAGCGATCCGGCGGTGGACGAGGCCGTGGCGCTGGCGCCCCGCATCGAGGCGATGCTGCGTCAGGAGCGGCACGAGCAGACCAACATCGAGGACAGCTTCGCGCAGCTGCGCGCGGCGCTGGAGCCGTCATGACACGCGATCCGTTGGAAACGCTGCTGCGGCTGCGCCACCTCGCGGTGGACCAGGCAAGGCGCGGGCTGGCCGATTGCCTGCGCATCGAGAGCGAGGCGGCGCATGCCGTGGCCGAGATCGAGGCCGCCATCGAGCACGAGACCGAGGTAGCCGCCAATCTGGCGTCGGACGATGCCGAGGTGGAGGCATTCGCCGCCTGGCTGCGGCGCATCCGTCCGAAGCAGCACGCAGCCCACGCAGCGGAGGCCCAGGCCGAGGTGGCGACGGCGCAGGGACGCGCCGTTCTCGCCGCCGCTCGCGCCGGGGTGCGGGCCGCGGAGGAGATGCTGGAGGAACACGCCGCGGCCATCCGCGAGGAGGCCGAGCACAAGGCGCAGCGCGACATCGACGAAGCGGCACAGCGGCGCGGCGAAGCCTGAGGTTCTTGTCCGCGGCCCCGACCAGCGCCTGCTGCCGATCGCCTCCTGGCCGTGAGCGCGCGATGGAAATCGGCGCGGTCGCCATCAGCGCCGGGCAACGACGAACTGCGTCCATCCGGTGAACGACCAATAGGACAGCGTGCGGCTCACCATGTCGTCGGTCCGCTTGCCATAGGCCATCAGGTGATCCTCGAAGTATGGCACGCGTGCCACGCCGGCCGCCTCGATCTGCAGACCGGCGGCGACGAGCCAGGCATGTACTGCCGCCGTCGCCGGCAGGTCGCTGCCATGGGTCGCGTCGTCGAAATAGCTGCCTGTCATCACGTCGATGCCGATAGCATGCAGATCGGCGGTGGTCGGCAGGGCGATCGATTCAGGGCGCGGCCATTCCAGGAAGATGCGCCCGCGCGCTGACAGACGGTCGCCGCACCACCGGACGAATTCGATCGGCCCTTCGATGTGCTCGATGAAATTCGCCGCGAATATCGCGTCGAACTGCCGGCCGCCGAAATTGGGTTTGACGTCGGGCCATGTGCCCAGTTCGCAGCCGTCGTAGCGGTCGAACATGCCGCCGCGGTCCATCGCGAAGGCGTACATCGAAAGGTCGGGCCGCTCCGGCGCCGGCCATCGGCGATAGACCTGCAGGGCTCCGTCGCCGGCCCCGACATCCAGCACCGAGGCTCCCGCCGGCAATGTCTTCACGAACCGGCATTGCTGGCCGAGCGAATGCCACGTCTCCAGCACCAGGTCGTCGGGAAGCGATGGTGCCCCGACCGTCTCGAACCACTGCCTGATCCGTCCGATTTCCAATGCCGCCTCCACGCCTGCGCCGCGACCATGCCACGGGGTCAGGACCGGCCGGATGGCGCGACGCTGGCCCGGCGGGCCTTAACAGACTGCTAACCTGCCAGGTGCAGCGTGGCGACCGAACCGCCGCGCCGGCGCCGTCACAGCTCTAGGTCCGGCCGTGACAAAGCTGGCAGCGCGGCCCCTGCCCGTGCTCTATCCCCGCCCGATGAGCGGAAGGAACCGCATACATGCATATCACGATGATCGGCGGCGGCTATGTCGGCCTGGTCTCCGGCGCCTGCTTCGCCGAATTCGGCACCGATGTCACGGTGGTGGAAACGGATGTCAACAAGCTGACGGCGCTCAACGAGGGCCGCATGCCGATCTACGAACCAGGCCTCGACAAGCTGGTCCTGGAGAACGTCAAAGCCGGCCGGCTCGCCTTCACCGGTGACCTCGCCGATGCGGTGCGCGACGCCGAGGCGGTGTTCATCGCCGTCGGCACGCCCACCCGGCGCGGCGACGGCCACGCGGACCTCACCTATGTCTACGCCGCCGCCGAGCAGGTCGCCCATGCGCTGACCGGCTACGCGGTGATCGTGACGAAATCCACCGTCCCGGTCGGCACCAGCCGCGCCATCTCGGACATCGTCCGCACCGCCCGCCCGGACCTGGATTTCGACGTCGCGTCCAATCCGGAATTCCTGCGCGAGGGCAACGCGATCGGCGACTTCATGCGCCCGGACCGCGTGGTGATCGGCGCCGAGAGCGATCGCGCGCGCGAGGTGCTGGGCCGGCTGTATCGCCCGCTGTACCTGATCGAGGCGCCGATCGTGTTCACCGGCATCGAGACGGCGGAACTCACCAAGTACGCCGCCAACGCGTTCCTGGCGATGAAGGTCACCTTCATCAACGAAATGGCCGATCTCTGCGAGAAGGTCGGCGCCGACGTGCACGACATCGCGCGCGGCATCGGCCTCGACGGCCGGATCGGCAGGAAGTTCCTGCATCCCGGGCCTGGCTACGGCGGCTCGTGCTTCCCCAAGGATACCCTGGCCCTGGTGCGCACCGCGCAGGACTACGGCGCACCGTCGCGCCTCGTGGAGGCGACCGTCGCGGTCAACGACGCCCGCAAGTCCAACATGGCGATGCGGGTGATCCACGCCTGCGGCGGCTCGGTGCGGGGCAAGACCATCGCCCTGCTGGGCCTGACCTTCAAGCCGGAGACCGACGACATGCGCGACGCGCCGTCGCTGTCGATCGTGGCGCGGCTGGCCGGCGACGGCGCCGTGATCCGCGCCTTCGATCCCGAGGGCATGCAGCAGGCGCAGCCGCTGCTGCCGGAGAGCGTGCGATACTGCCGCGATGCGTTCGATGCGGCGGAGGGCGCCGACGCGCTGGTTCTGATCACCGAATGGAACGAGTTCCGTGCGCTGAACCCGGCACGACTGCGCGCCACGATGCGCGGGCGCGTGCTGGTGGACCTGCGAAACGTTTACGATCCGGTGGCGATGCGCCAGGCCGGGTTCGACTACCACTGCGTGGGACGCCCCGACCTGCCGCCGGGCTAGGTGGCGGACGCGACGGGACTGCCACGCGCCGACGTTTTGAATTGTTTCGATTTAGATTCTAATTCTTTCTCAACGCGCGGCGCTTACACTGGGGGCATGGTCCTCACCGTCTGCATCTGCACGCATGACCGGCCTGGCTATTTGCGCGATTGCCTGGAGGGATTGCAGCGCCAGACGGCCGGCTGCGATCAGTTCGACATTCTGGTGGTCGACAGCGCCTCGACCGGCGATGCCCCGGCTCAGCTCGCGCGGCTGGTCCGCGAATGCCGCAACGCGCGATTGCTGCGTGTCGAGCAGCCGGGTGTCAGTGCAGCGCGCAATGCCGGCGCACAGGACGCAGGCGGCGACTACATCGCCTACATCGACGACGACGCAATTCCGGCGCCCGACTGGATCGAGCGCATCCTGGAGGCGATCGGCGCGAGCGATCCGCCGCCGGCATTGATCGGCGGACGCATCCTGCCGCTCTGGGAGGCCCCCCTGCCCCTCTGGTGGCCGCCATGCCTGCGTGGCTCCCTGTCCATCATCGAGGCGGAAGGGCAGGGCGAATACCGCACTGCGGCGTTGCCGCGCGGGCTCGAACCGTACGGCGCGAACATGGTGATAAAGCTCGCGTCGCTGCGCGCCATCGGCGGCTTCGGCACGCAGAGTGGCCGCGTTGGCGCGGCGCTGCTGTCCGACGAGGAGGTGCAGCTCGCCTGGAAGCTGCAGGCCGCCGGGCAATCGGCGCGCTACGATTCGCGCATCGTGGTGCGGCATCAGATCCAGGCGGCACGGCTCACGCCGGGCTGGCTGCTGTCGCGGCTCTACTGGCAGGGGGTCTCGACGGTGCGGACGCGCCGGCTGCTCGGTCGGCCAGGCGACGTATGGCGGGAGTTGCCGCGCCGCCTGGCGGTTGCGGCGCTGCTGGCGCCCTCGGGCTTGATGCCGCGCCGCAGCACGCACCTTGTGTCCTGTCGCTGGCGGTTCGCCTACGCGCTTGGCTTCATCCGCGCCGCGCTCGGCTGGGATGGCGACGCTTCAACAGTCCAACGCGGCGGCACCGGGTCGCTGCCGGACGCCGATGCCGGACCGGCGCGACGCGCTGCGGCATGATCCGCGGCGGCTCGCACCAGGACGCATGATCCGGTCGATCGTTGCTGCGGGACTGTTTCCGCCTTGCACCGCCAGCGCAAATCCGCCTACCACGCGGCATGGGCCGGTCGATCGCCGCTTCCGGCGGCCCGGCAATCCCGCCATGCCCGCATTTCCGGAGCGCCCGCCCGCCATGCCGTCCTATCCCGATCAGCCGAACTCCGATCTGCTGGAGCGCATACCGCTCGATGCCACCATCGTGCTGGATGTCGGCTGCGGTGCCGGGTCGCTGGGCGCCGCCTATCGCCGGCTCAATCCGCGCGCCCGCCTGCTCGGCATCGACCTGGATCCGGCAGCCGCCGAGCTCGCGGCGCAGCGGCTGGATGAAGTGGCCGTCGTCGACGTCGAATACGATCCGCTGCCCTTCGAACTCGATCGCCCGATCGACTGCATCGTCTACGGCGACGTGCTGGAGCACCTGCGCGACCCCTGGTCGGTGCTTCGTCACCACATCGCGGCGCTGAGCGACGAGGGCACCATCCTGATCTGCGTGCCGAACCTGGAGCACTGGAGCTTCGCCGACCGGCTGCTGCGCGGCACCTGGGACTACGAGCCGTCCGGCCTGCTGGACGAGACGCATCTGCGCTGGTTCAGCCTCGAGACGATGCGCAAGGGACTGCTGTCGCTTGGGCTCACTCTCTGCGATGTGCACGCAAGGGTGTTCGATGCCGAGGCTGCCGAGGCGTTCACGGCCAAGATCGCGCCCGCGCTGACCGCGCTCGACGTCGACCCGCAGGCCTATGCCCAGCGCGCGGCGCCGCTGCAGCATGTCTGGCGCGTGCGAAAGCACCCGCGGGAGCTACTGACGGTGGCCGCCAACATGCTCGAGCCGGTGGGCGGCGTTTCGCATGTCCGCGTGGTCTATCCGCTGCAGGCGCTGAACAGCGACCCCACGGTGGTCACGCGCATCGTCACGAACCGGGAGGCCGTGCCGGGCGCCGGCGACGCGCCGCGCATCTTCGTGCTGCACCGTCCGGGACTGAGCGGCGAGCAGGGGGCCGCGGTCATTCGTGGCCTGCTGTCGGACGGCTGGCTGATCGTGACGGAATTCGACGACCACCCGGACCATTTCGGCATGCTGCACGCCGAGGACCAGTTCGCGTTCCGTGGCGTGCATGCGGTGCAGACCAGCACGCCGGCGCTCGCCGCGATCCTGCGCACCCTCAATCCCGAGGTGGCGGTGTTCCCCAACGCGATGCGCGCGCTGCCGGACGTGCGGAACTTCCTGGACCCGAACGTGCTGACCGTGTTCTTCGGCGCGCTGAACCGCGAGCCGGACTGGGCGCCGCTGATGCCGGCGCTGAATGCGGTGGCCGAGAAGGCCGGCGAGCGGCTGCGCTTCTGCGTCGTGCACGATCGTGCGTTCTTCGATGCGTTGAAGACGCCGCACAAGATGTTCACGCCGACCTGCGACTACGACGCCTACATGGCGCTGCTCGGCCGGTGCGAGATCTCGTTCATGCCGCTCGGCGACACGCCGTTCAATCGCGCCAAGTCGGACCTCAAGTTCATCGAGGCCGGTGCCTGCCGCGTGGCAGCGCTGGCGAGCCACGTCGTCTATGCCGACAGCATCGAGGAGGGTCGCAGCGGATTGCTGTTCCAGGACGCCGACGAACTGCGCGAGCGGCTCCTGCGTCTGGTGGCGATGCCCGAACTGGCCCGCGGCCTCGGCAACGCGGCGCGCAGCTACGTCGCCGGCGAGCGCATGCTGGCCTACCAGGTGGCGACCCGGATTGCCTGGTATCGCTCGCTGTGGGCGCGGCGGGTGGAGCTGACCAACGCGCTGTATACGCGCATGATCGGGCTGCCGCAGATCGCGGAGAGGCCGGCGCTGTCCTGAGGGCCACTCGGCCTGGTCCTGCTTTGGTCGCGCGTGGCCGGCCAGCTTCAGCCCGGGGAAGGCGCGTAGGACGCTCGCCGCCGGGCTGATCGGGGGAGTGTCAAGCAGGCCGAGTAAGAAGTCAGCCAGGCCACACCGAGGAGCGCAGTCTTCATGGCGCGAACTCGATTGTCTGCGCGCGCATGCTGGCCATATCAATTGATAATAGTCAGTCTCTCATACGCATAACATCAATTGTAAGATTGCTATTGATTTCACCGACACACTATTGTAGCTTTGCAGGAAGTTGATCCAGGTTCCGACCGTGTCCGCAGGGATAGGCTGGCGCCGCGGGTGTGACGAAGCGCAAGCAAGGAGCGAGATCATGGCCGTTGTTCCAACAACCTTTACATGGTTGGCCGGCACCACCGCGAACTGGAGCACACTGGCCGATTGGTCACCGATGCCTGTCAGGCCGCCAGGGACGGTCGCGGCCGACAGGACTCCGTCAACTTCCTGGAGAGCGGCACCGGCAACAAGAATGTATACACGGTCACGATCAGTCCTGCTGAACTCGTTCGACATCGCCACGTTGAACATCGGTAACGCCACTGCCACGCATCAGCCAGCCTGCATTGTCCGTGAGCGGCACGCCGTTGGCGACAATCTTGCCGACTCGGCAAGAGTGTCGATGAACAGGCTGCCGCTGACGGATCAATGCGGGCGGCCTGCTGACGTCAGGGCAGGCGTTACCGACGTTCAGCAACGTGGCGATGATCGAACGAGTTCGCAGGACTGATCGCGACCGTGTATACATTCTTGTTGCCGGTGCCGCTGGCACCACGCTGACCGTGACGAATGGTACCACGACCGTTCTCACGATGAACAACCTGTCTGTCGCGACCGGTGCAGGCCTGACCAGCAACAGCTTCATCGCCAGAGGCAATGAGATCCTGGTAGCGCCGGTTGGCTCGTTCACCTGGGGCGCGGTGGCCGGTGGTAACTGGAGCACCAAGGCCGACTGGACGCCGAACAACGCCGCTTCTCCGGTCTATCCGGGCTCTGGCGACAATAATCCAAGCGATACGGCAACGATCGGCGTAGCCGGCACCTACACAGTCCACTATGACGTCGCGAACAACACGATCGCCGCACTGACAGTAAACAACGCCAACGCGACGCTTGCATTTGACCAGTCTGCCGCCGACGCGCTCACCGTCACTGGCGCCACCACGCTGACCGCCGGGACGATCAGCGTCAATAGCGCAACCAGCGCCCTTTCCACTGGAACATTTACCCAAAAGGGCGGCACCTTCACCGAGAAGGGGGGCACGGTGAACGTCACCGGGCTCGCGGCCTTGACCACCGGCACCGGCGACTCAATCTCCAGCGGCAAGTTCAACGCCGGCACGCTGACCGTTGGCACCGCCCTGTCCTTCCAGGCCGGGACCATTACATCGGGTGCGGGCGGCGTGAACATCGCCTCCGGAAGCACCGTCACCATCAGCGCACCCGCCGATCTCAACGCGACAACGGGCGGGCTGAAAGACGGCGGCACCATCATTGGCTCCGGCACGATCGACGGCGCGATCTCGGGCTCCGGGAGCCTGAAGGCGAGCGGCGGCACGCTGGATCTGAAGGGCAACGTGAGCGGCCCGACGCTGGTGATCGACACGATTGCCGGCTCGGATCTGAAGATCGATGGCTCGGCCAGCTCTGGTGCGCAGATCAACATCAGCAACGCAGCCCAAACGCTGGAGATTGGCGTGTCGGGCGCGCTGACGATCGGCGCAGCACAGGCCGTCAACGCCGGCGCGATCAAGATGGATGGCGGCACGCTCACCGATAAGAGCGGCATCACGTTCAGCAACAAGGGCGGCCTGACCGGTTCCGGTATCTTGGCTGCGAATTCTGGCAGGCGATGCCAGCGATACCATCCAGGCTTCGGGCGGCACGCTCGATCTGACCGGTACGTTCGGCAGCGGGCTCGTCGCGGCGATCGATGCAAACAGGGCCTCCGACCTGAAATTCGATAACACCGCCACTGTCTCGACGCTGGCGAATATCACCAGCACGAACCAGACTCTGGAAATTGGTGCTTCGGGTATAGTAACGCTCACGGGCACAAGCGGATACATTGTGTCGGGCGGCGAAATCAAGATGTCGGGCGGCTCGCTGACCGACAACAAGGGCATTGGGTTTGGCAACGGCACAACGGCCGGCACACTGTTTGGCTTCGGTGCGGTCACTGCTGCTCTTTCGCAATTTGGCACAGGCAACGTCGTCGAAGCATCGGGCGGCCTCCTGTCCGTGAGCGGGGCGGTTGCCGGCAGCGGCCTTACCTATGAAATTGACAACATCTCGGGGTCGATCCTGGAGCTTACGCCCGGGCCCAATCCCACCACCACGGGCAACTTCGACTTCCTCGGCAGCACGGGCGAGCTTGAATTCAACGGCTCGACGGCCTCCAGCGAGAATGTTGCCGGTCTCAACGTCGGCACCAGCAAGACTGTTCCGACAAACTTCATCGACTTTTTGAATCGCGGCGTCTCGATCACGGACCCCACCAATGCCGGCAGCGGCACGAGTGGTATCTTCCATCTGTCTGACGGCACCACCCTGAACCTGTCCGCGATCACGAGCGGCAGTGGGACATGGTTCGTCGACACGCTGAGCGTCGGCGGTGGCACCGAACTCTTCCTCAGCAGCGTGGTTTGCTACGCGGCTGGCACACGCATCCTGACCACGACCGGCGAACGAGCGGTCGAATGCCTGATGCAGGGCGACATCGTCCTCACGCTGGCGGGCGGGGAACTGGTCGCGCAGCCGGTGAAGTGGATCGGCCAGCGACGGATCGACCTGACCGCGCATCCACACCCGGAGACGGTGGCGCCGATCCGCATCAGGCGCGGCGCGTTCGCCGAGGCCATGCCGCACCGCGACCTGCTGCTCTCGCCGGATCACGCAGTGTTCGTCGATGGCAAGCTGATCTGTGCCCGCCAACTGGTCAACGGAACGACCATCCGCCAGGAGAAGGGTTGGACCTCGGTCGAATACTTCCACGTCGAACTGGACGAGCATGGCATCCTGCTGGCCGAGGGACTGCCGGCGGAGAGCTACCTCAACACCGGCAACCGCGGCTTCTTCGCCAATTCGGGCGAACCGCTCGTGCTGCATCCCGATATGACGGACGAAACCGACTATCCGATGCGCGAGGCAGGATCGTGCGCGCCGTTCGTGTCGGACGAGGCCAGTGTGCGGCCGGTGTGGCAGCGCCTGGCCGAGCGTGCCGCCGGGACTGGGCCAGCCGGCACTGACACCCGACACCACCAGCGATCCGGAACTGCGGATCGTGGCGAAGGGCCGGACCGTGCGGCCGCTGTACGGCGAGAACGGGCTCTACATCTTCGCCCTGCCGAAGGGTGCGACCGAGGTGCGCCTGGTCTCGCGTGCCGGCGCGCCGGCGGATGCGCGGCCGTGGCTGGACGACCGTCGCTGCCTCGGCGTGAACGTGGAGCGGATCGTGCTGCGCGGATCGAGCGAGCTGCGGGAGATCCCGGTCGATCATCCGGACCTGTCGCAGGGCTGGCAGGCCGTGGAGCGGGACGGTACGGCGCTGCGCCGCTGGACCAGCGGCGAGGCGCTGCTGCCGCTGCCGGTGCTGCGTGGCCCGACAATGCTGGAGATCCGCGCCTCCAGTGGCGGGATGGCGTATCTGACGGGCGCCGATCAGGAGCGCCGCGCCGCCTGAACTCGCACTCGGCCCTGGGGCGGAGAGGGTCGAGGTGAACTGACGCCACTGCGTCACCCTGCCGTCGCGTCATCCCTTTACGCCCCCACCTCTCCCTGACCCTCTCCGCCCACAGGGGCGGAGAGGGAAATTGCTGCGCCGCCGCCACGTGCGCAGGGTGCCATAGTACAGCACGCGTTCCGTCACTCAGGTGCCCCCGTGGTCGCCGTCGGCAGTCCGGCGAAGGCACTCACAATCCGCGTACAGCGCCAGCACGACGGCGTCCGGGCCGCGCCTGATCGGCGCGATTGTTCAGCGCGGCGAACTGCCAGGCGCTGACTGGCACTCACAGCAGGAAGGCCGTTCGCGAGTGCAAATTCCGGACCGCATACATCCATGCCCGAATTGCTGCGGTGGAGGGATGTTATGCAGGGAGCCCGATTGGCAGCAAGTTGCGACCACTTGGCCGGTCGCTGATTAATTTCGGTCAATCTCCAGGCGCGATAATATCAATCAGTTTTCTTAAGGTTGCCTTCACCTGTGATGCCTATACGTCCGCGATGAAGCTCGGGCCAGGCGCCGACGCAGCGTCCTCCCGCCAGAGAAGCTCAGAGCGAAGGAACAAGGTGATGGCGACGCTCTCTTGGTCAACCGCCACGAGCGGCAATTGGAACCAACCGAGCAACTGGTCGGCCGGTACGCTTCCGGCTGCTGCGGATACCGCGCAAATCGTCAGAACGTTCGGGCTCCATCCCTATACCATCACCGAAGACGCCACGGCGGCGATCGCCGCGCTGATGCTCGGCGATCCAAACGCGACCTTGGCGTTCAACACGGCCAACACAACGTTGACCATCAGTGGCACCACCATACTGAGCCTCGGAACGATCAGCATTACGGATGCCACCGACACTCTATCGACCGCCGCGTTCTCCCAGACCGGCGGCACCTTCAACGAGAGCGCTGGCAAGCTGGATGTCACCGGGCTCGCCAGCCTCACGGGCAGTATCACCGACACCATATCCGGCGGTGTATTCAACGCCGGAACACTGACGATCGGCGATGGATTCTCTGTTGAAAAGCTGACCCTGTCCGGCGGCACGACGACGGTCAGCGGCGTGACAACCATCAACGGCGCCACCACCGTTCGCGGCAGCCAGATCGTCATGTCCGGCGGCAGCCTGGCGGCGACCGGCGGCATCACCTTCGGCTCAGGCACCTTCGCGGGAACGCTCAGCGGCGCAGGCAATATCAGCGGTGGCACGATCTCGGGCGCAGGGACGATTATCGCGTCCGGCATACTCGACATCGCCAACACGATCAGCAGCGGGCCGACCCTGGCGTTCGCGTCGGGTGGGACCTCGGTCCTCAAGCTTGACGGCACCGTCACCGCGTTATCTGCAATTGTGTTCAGCAGTGATGCCCAGACAGTGGAGATCGGCCGGAACGGCACGCTGACGATCGTCGTGGCCGAGACTGTCACCGGCGGGGGGATCCAGCTGGATGGCGGCACGCTCACCGATGCCAATGGCCTCCTGTTCGGCACCATCGGGGGACAGAACGGCAGGCTGAGCGGTTTCGGCACCGTCGCGGCGAACATGACGCGCGTCGGCCCGGGTGGCGCCAATACCATCACCGCTTCAGGCGGCACGCTATTCCTGGGCGCGTCCATCGGTGCAGGCACTGGCCTCGTCTATCGGATTGCCGGCACCACGGCGTCGGTCCTGGAACTCGACCTGGGTGTTGGCGCAGGCAATAACTTTACCTTCCTCGGGGCGGCCGGGGATCTCGCCTACAAATATTTCGGCAGCATCAGCGAAAACGTCATTGGCCTTAACGTCGGCACAACCACGACCCCGACGAACTTCATCGACTATATGAACAAAACGGTAACGATCTCCGACAAGAGCAACGCCCATACCGGCACAGGTGCGACCGTCAATCTGTCGGACGGTTCCGCCCTGACGCTGACTGGCGTCACCGGCGCGGTGGGGACGTGGTTCGTCAACACCAAGACGGACGGCGCTGGTGGCACCGACATCTTCCTCAGCACGACCAATGCGACCTGCTACGCGGCGGGAACGCGCATCCTGACCGCGATCGGCGAGCGGTCGGTGGAAAGCCTGATGCAGGGCGACATCGTGCTCACGCTGTCGGGCGGGGAACTGAGCGCGCAGCCGGTCAAGTGGGTCGGCCATCGGCGGATCGACCTGACCGCGCATCCGCACCCGGAGACGGTGGCGCCGATCCGCATCCGGCGCGGCGCGTTCGCCGAGAACATGCCGCACCGCGATCTGCTGGTGTCGCCGGATCACGCGGTGTTCGTCGACGGCAAGCTGATCTGCGCCCGCCAGTTGATCAACGGCACGACGATCCGCCAGGAGAAGGGCTGGACCTCGGTCGAGTATTTCCACGTCGAACTGGACGCGCATGCGATCCTGCTCGCCGAGGGCCTGCCGGCGGAGAGCTACCTCAACACCGGCAACCGCGGCTTCTTCGCCAACTCGGGCGAGCCGCTGGTGCTGCATCCCGACCTGACGGACGAGACGGACTATCCGGCCCGCGAGGCGGGCTCGTGCGCGCCGTTCGTGTCGGACGAGGCCAGCGTGCGGCCGGTGTGGCAGCGCCTGGCCGAGCGTGCGGCGGCGCTGGGCCAGCCGGCGCCGCGGCTCGACACGACCAGCGATCCGGAATTGCGGATCGTGGCCAAGGGCCGGACGGTGCGTCCGCTGTATGGCGAGAACGGGCTCTATATCTTCGCCCTGCCGAAGGGTGCGACCGAGGTGCGCCTGGTCTCGCGTGCCGGTGCGCCGGCGGATGCGCGGCCGTGGCTGGACGATCGCCGCTGCCTCGGGGTGAACGTGGAGCGGATCGTGCTGCGCGGTGCGAGCGAGCTGCGGGAGGTGCCGGTCGATCATCCGGGCCTGTCGCAAGGCTGGCACGCGGTGGAGCGGGACGGTGTGGCGCTGCGCCGGTGGACCAGCGGCGATGCGGTGCTGCCGCTGCCGACGCTGGGTGGCCCGACGATGCTGGAGATCCGCGCCGGCAATGGCGGGATGGCGTATCTGACGGGCGCCGACCAGGAGCGCCGCGCCGCCTGAACTCCCTCTCTGCCCTGGGGCGGAGCGGGCTGAGGTGGGGCTGACGCCACCGTAGCAGCCAGCCATCACGCCAAACCGGTCGACGCGCTCCACGCAATCGGACCAGCAGCGTGCCTTGTGCCCCCCACCCTAACCCTCTTCGCCCTCCAAAGGGGCGGAGAGGGAAATTGCAGCGTCGCCGCCACGTGCGCTGGGTGCCATGGTGCGGCACGCGTTCGGTCAGGCTGGCGCCGCCACGGCTGCCGTCGGCAATCCGGCAAAGGCCCGCAGCCCGGGCACATCGCGCAGCACGACGACCCCCTGCTGCGTCTCGACGCCGTGGCTGCGCAGCACGGCAAACGCGCGTGACAGGTTCTCCTGCGTGCAGCCGATCTTGGCGGCGAGGAACCGCTTCTCGTACGGCAGCACGAATCGGGCCGGGCTGATCTCCTGCTCCTCGACCAGGCCGAGCAGGAAGCCTGCCAGCCGCTGCACCGACGAGCGCAGCTTCATCGCGCACAGCTCGAGCGTCTGTTCGCGCATGCCGGCCAGCGCGTGGTCGAGGAACGGCAGTGCCAGGGCAGGCTTCGTCCGGATCATGGCGCGCAGCTCGGGCGCCGGGATGGTGATGAGCCGGGCCGAGGTGATCGTTCGGGCGCCGGTCGGCGAGGCCGCGCCGAGCATGGTCGAGGCGAAGCCGATCGGCCTGACCGGGCCGATGACGTCGGTAATGGCGTGCTCGCCGTTCTTGCCATGCGTCTCCGCGACGAAGCCGGCGAGCAGGATGTTGAGTTCCGCGAGCTGATCGCCCTCGCGGAACAGCACCTCGTCGGGTCCCAGCCGCGCCAGATCGGCGACGTTGTTCAGCGCGGCGATCTGCGCGGCGCTGAACGCGGCGAATAGCGGCAACGCGGTCAGTGCTTCGATGCCTGGCTTCATGCGTTCATGCCCGACGAGCAGAGGGCTGCAAGCTTTACAGCCATGCGATTGATTCCGGTCAATCTCATCGAAGCGCAAAGTCAAGTCAAACTCTTAGCGTCGTATTTACCTTCTCCGTTTACAGCCAAGCCATGCAGTGCAGCCGCCATGGGGGCGCCGCACGATCTTGATGCACGGGGGATAGTCTCGATGGCCAGCCGTAGTTGGATGCTCGGAGGCACCACTGCCAACTGGAGCACGGTGGCCGACTGGTCGGGTGGAGGCACCGTTCCGGCGGCCGGTGACACCGTGTACCTTGGCAGCGCAAGTGGTGGCAACAACTACACGGTCATCGTGGACACGACGCAGCCGGCGACAGGCAGCTACGGGGCGGTGAACGTTACGAATGCGCAAGCCACACTTGCCGCTGATCTCGAACACCTCCATACTCTCCACCGGCACACTTCTGGTGAGCGGGGGTATTTTTACCGAAGGCCAGGGACTGCTCAGCGTAACCGGCGCCGGCCCGGCGGCACTTTCGGTCACGAGTGGCGCGTTCAACCTGTCAGGCGGCGCGGTCATGGTTACCAACGGCGCCAGCTTCACCGGCGGCACCGAGACGATCTCCGGGGGCACTTTCACCGCAGGTACGATCGCCTTCGGTGGGGGCGGTATTACGCAATCCGGAGGCACGATCACATCGAATGGCGCAACGACGTTTCTCGGCGGTACGTACACCATCAACGCCGCCGGCGCCGCGTTCAACACCGCTTCACTGGGACTGAGCAACAGCGTCGCCCTCAGCCAATCTGCCGGCACAATCACCGTATCCGGCGCAGCGAACTTCAACGGCGGCAGCGGCACGATCTCCGGCGGCGCGTTCAATGCCGGAACGCTATCGGTCGGCAATACTGCTGCTCGCACGTTGACCCTGTCGGGCGGTGTGACGACCGTCAACGGCGTAACGACGATCGCCGGCGGATCGACTGGCAACAAGATCATCATGTCCGGCGGCAGTCTGTCTGCGGTGGGGGGGATCAGTTTCGCCGGCGCGAGCAATTTCGGCACGCTGACCGGCAACGGCACGATCAGCGGGGGAGCGATCTCCGGCATTGGGGGGACAATCGCGGCAGCCGGCGGCGTGCTCGACATCGGCAACGCGATCAGCAGCGGGCCGATATTGACGATCGGGACGACGGCGGGCTCGGTTCTCAAGCTTGATGGAACCGTCACCTCAGCGTCCGCTATCACAATCGCGAACGCGAACCAGACACTCGAGATCGGCGCGACGGGTGCGCTGACGATCGGCGTGACCCAGAATGTCAACCTCGGCACCATCAAGCTCGATGGCGGGACGCTGACCGATGCCTCTGGCATTTCGCTCGGTGCCGCTCCTGGAGGAACCGGAAAGCTGAGCGGCTTTGGCACTGTCGCAGCCAATCTGACGAAGTTTACTGGCTCAGGTGCCAATACCATCATCGCTTCAGGCGGCACGCTCGATCTGACGGGGACATTCGGCGCTGGGCTGGTCGCGGTAATCAACCCGGGTTCCGATCTGAAATTCGACAATACCGCGACCTCGAGCGCCGCGATAAGCATGATCGACAATACGCAAACGCTGGAAATCGGCGCCTCGGGTGCTCTGACGATCGGCGCCAAGGAGAGCGTCACCGGCGGCACGATCATGTTGGACCACGGTTCGCTCACCGACATCCTCGGTCTGTCGATCGGCACCGGTGCCAGCTTGACCGGCTTTGGCAAAATCACCGGCGGCACCGACGCTGCCACGGACTTCGAGGGTGCCGGCACGGTCACCGCGACCGGCGGTGCGCTCGAATTCACTACGGCGACCAACCTGTTCGCTGCCGGCACGCAGTATCATATCGGTGACGTATCGGGATCCATACTGCGGTTCGACAGCACCGTCGGTACTACTGCGTCCCAACCAACGGTGACCTTTGACGGCGCCTCTACCCCCGGTCTTGGCACGCTGGATCTGACGAAAACGTCTCTGGCCAATTTCCATGCAATTGTGAATAATTTCGCTATTGGCGATACGATTGATATGGCCAACGCCGACCACGTTACCTTGACCGGAGGCACAACGCTCAACGTCTTCGACGCGTCGAACGTATCTCTCGGATCGATCACCCTCGGTGGAACTCACGCCGGCGCGCATTTCTTTGTCAATGATTCAACCGGCGCAATCACGACCGATCAACCCTGCTACGCAGCCGGCACCCGCATCCTGACCGCGATCGGCGAGCGGCCGGTGGAATGCCTGATGCAGGGCGACATCGTGCTCACGCTGGCGGGCGAGGAACTGAGCGCGCAGCCGGTCAAGTGGGTCGGCCATCGGCGGATCGACCTGACCGCGCATTCGCGTCCGGAGACGGTGGCGCCGATCCGCATCCGGCGCGGGGCGTTCGCCGAGGCCATGCCGCACCGCGATCTGCTGCTCTCGCCGGATCACGCGGTGTTCGTCGACGGCAAGCTGATCTGCGCCCGCCAGTTGATCAACGGCACGACGATCCGCCAGGAGAAGGGCGGGGCCTCGGTGGAGTATTTCCACGTCGAACTGGACGCGCATGCGATCCTGCTGGCCGAGGGCTTGCCGGCGGAGAGCTATCTCAACACCGGCAACCGCGGGTTCTTCGCCAATGCGGGCGAGCCGCTGGTACTGCATCCCGATATGACGGACGAGACCGACTATTCAATGCGCGAGGCAGGATCGTGCGCGCCGTTCGTGTCAGACGAGGCCAGCGTGCGGCCGGTTTGGCAGCGTCTGGCCGAACGTGCGGCCGCGCTGGGCCAGCCGGTGCCGCGGCTCGACACGACCACCGACCCGGACCTGCGCATTGTGGCCAAGGGCCGCACCGTGCGGCCGCTCTATGGCGAGAACGGACTCTACATCTTCGTCCTCCCGAAGGGTGCGACCGAGGTGCGCCTGGTCTCACGGTCCGGCGCGCCCGCGGATGCGCGGCCGTGGCTGGACGATCGCCGCTGCCTCGGCGTGAACGTGGAGCGGATCGTGCTGCGCGGTGCGAACGAACTGCAGGAAATCCCGGTCGATCATCCGGGCCTGTCGCAAGGCTGGCATGCGGTGGAGCACGACGGTGTGGCGCTGCGCCGGTGGACCAGCGGCGAGGCGCTGCTACCGCTACCGGCGCTGGGTGGCCCGACGATGCTGGAGATCCGCGCCTCCAACGGCGGGATGGCGTATGTGACGAGCGCCGACCAGGAGCGCCGTGCCGCCTGACGGCACACATCCTCGCGGTTGTTGGACACTCCCAACGCGCAGCCGGATCTGGCGTCCTCGTGGACCGCCGCACCCGGCCATCGGAGTTCGTCGTCCGGCGGCAAGAACACCGAGACGTCCGATCAATGCCCGCACCAACTCAGAATTCGATCGTCACCGTCATGAGCCCGGTGGCATCGCGCGTGAGGGTGACGACCGGTTGCGGGGCAGCGATCGCCGGTGCCGCGGGTGTTGCCGCGCAC
Organism: uncultured Alphaproteobacteria bacterium; assembly: GCA_963739725.1. GTDB lineage: Bacteria > Pseudomonadota > Alphaproteobacteria > Acetobacterales > Acetobacteraceae > JAMXLO01. The sequence continues at coordinate 291,715 of CAVUBS010000033.1, forward strand.
GCGATGCGAGGGGCCGCAACTGTCGCCGCAACGTGAGCGGGAAGCCGGGGCGGGATGGCGCAGGCCGCAACCACGGTGGCACTGACGGTAAAGGTGTACGAATCGGTCGCTGCAGCGGCGGGCACGACGATCGCGCACCCAATAAGGCTCGTCATGAGACGTCGCGTCGCAGTCTTCTTCCACCCGCGCGGAAGAGGGGCAACTTTGCCAACGTTGGGGTACGGGATGTGCAAGTATCTGGGCCGATGATGCAGCGAACCTCGAACACCTTGGTCGGCGCAGATAACGTGCAGGATCTCTCACGGCACGGCGGACGCCGCCACGCGAGCGCGTTCGGCGACCCTCCGTCACCGGAACCAGCCCTCGCCCAGTCGATTAGAAGAACGTGACCGTTACCAGGATGGTGTCGCCATAGCTGCCGGGACTCACGGTCTGCCGGGCCGGTATTCGCCCGTGGACAGTGTAGGTCGTATTGCAGTTGGCGAAGCAGGTGCCGGAGTTGACTGTGACGCTCCCGCCGGTGCCATCGCCCCAGACCGCGGTGTGTCCGGCGTCCATGTAGAGCTGGTAGCCGAGCAACGCAGCGCCGGTGCCCATCCGCCGGTTGGAAAAGCTGCCGCCGCTATTGAGACCGCCGTTGAGTGCCACGGAATAGGCGCCGAAGAACTGGCTGCAGTTCACCGTAACCGAGCCCGTGCCATTCGCCGCGGCGCCGGAGAACGGGATGTACACGCCGAACGCGACACCCGAGGCGGACACGCTGCAGACGGCCTGCCCCGTCGCCGGCGCGAGCAGCATCACCGCCGCCAGACCAAGCATTTGTCTCATGGCGCCTTCTCCCGGCATGCCAACGGCCCGATCGTCGGGATTTCGCCTGGCACGGCCTGGTAGTTGAACACAACGACGCAGCGCCGTCCGCCCGGGTCCTGGACGGTGAGGAGATTGTCGCGCGACGCAAGGTCCTCGACGAACGCCTCGCCGCCATAGCCGACGGGCACGGCTACACCGGTTGCTGTCAGCGTCGCGGCGCTGCCGACGGGCAGCGGCAGCCCGGCATCGTCGACCAGTCGCAACAAGGCCCCGTGGCTCATCTGCACCGGAAACCGGACCACGACGCCGGACCGGTCCTGCGGTCGCACGTCGCGTGTCGTGTAGGGAACGGTGGCGTCCACCGGGACGTCGGTCGGCTCGATGGCGATGTGGTTGAGATCGAAGGATCGCAGATCGGGCACCAGCAGCCGGCCGGCGGAATCGGTCCTGCCCACCTCGCGGTTCTCGTCCAGGACAAGAATGCCCGGGGCGCCATTGGTGTCCACCACCGCGAAGCTGTCGTTGATCGTGTTGGACGCAAACAGCCCGCCATCGACGAAGGAAACCGCGCCCTGGGCTTCGGCGCGCAGCGCGGTCTGCTTGTCCAGTCGATCGACGCCGGCGGAGACCAGCGCCCAGGGCGACTTGTATTGCAGCTGGGCGAACTCGTGGGCGGGGTTGCCGGCGGAGCCGTACGCCTGATAGCCCCAGTCGCCGATCGACACCGCCGACTGCACCGCCTGCACCTGCGACGTGTAGCCGCTGCCGGTTCCCGCGCCCACGCCCGTGTTGACCGAACTGCGACTGCCGAGCGGAATGGTCAGGCCGAACAGCACGCCGCTGCTGCCTCCGGTCGCGAAGTCATGGAACCCGGTGGCGTAGAGCGACATGGTGCCGATCGGCACCGAATAGCTGGCCGAGAGGATCTGTGCGTGCTGGGCGGGCACGAACGTGAACACCCCGGCCGATGCCGAGAGCACGCCGCCCGGCAGCGTGGTGCTCTGCGGAAAGAAGCTGCCGGGCGGGGCAAAGAAGCTGATCGGCGCCGGCGCCGCGTCGCGATCGATGCCGGTATAGGCGATGCCGAAGGAACCGAACCGGCCCAGGGCCAGGCCGGCGTTGGCGTTGAGCAGGCGCCGCGGAACGGGATCGCCGTTCGCCGTCGCGATGTCGCGGAAGTTGTGCGAGGCGAGGGTTGCGGAGGCGCCGAAGCTGAAGATCTGGCCGATCCGCTGGGCGCCGAAGGAGACCAGTGCCCCGCTGCTGCCCGGACCCGGTGCTGGCGGCGGCGGCGACGTTGACCACGCCGTGATTGAGGACATTCACCGCCACGCCGCCGCCTGCCAGGGCGAGACCTGCGGCGGCCTCGCCGTGCGCTTCGATCGTCACGTCGGGCGACAGGCCGCGGCGATAGCTGGCCGAGCCGGCGAGGCCGCTGTAATCGTTGCTGACGAGGCCCCAGTTGGTCCGCACCGCGCCGAATTCCACCGAATAGGTCTGCAGGCCCGGGGCGAGCAGCGTGGAGCTGGCATAGAACGGCAGCGTGGTGGTGACCTGCCGGCCGAGCGCGTCGGTGACCGTCATCGCGACCGTGCCCGCCCCGGTGATGACGGGCAGCTGCGGGATCTGGAAGGGTCCCGGCTGAACCTGGCGCGAGAGCAGGCGCGTGCTGTTGACCAGCACGTCGACGGTGGAGGGGACCGCGACCGAGCCTTCGACCGAGGGCAACGGAAAGGTTATGAGATCGGGGCGCATGGAGAAATCCGAGTTGACCTGCACGCCGCCGAGACGCACCGGGCGCGTCCAGCCGAGCCCGCCGGTGATGAAGTCGCCCAGGCGATAGCGCCGCAGGGTCTCGGGGTCGGAATAGACGTAGGTCGAAATCGAGACGTATGGCCGAATAGGCGCCGTTGTTGTTGAGGCTGGCCCCGGCATTTGCCAGCAGCCCCGTGGAGACGACGCCCCAGGGCGAGAAGCCGCGCAGGTCGAACAGTCCGCTGGCGACGTTCTGACCGCCGACCTGACTGGCGGCGACGTCGTAGCCGAGCATCGCCCCTGTGCCGCTTTCGACCTGGACGCCGTTGCCGGCAGCCGCTCCCGCCTGCAGCAGCGCGGGCAGCAGCCGGTCGGCGGCAGCGGTGGCGTAGAGCGTCTGGTTCGCCTGATCGAGACGCGAGGTCACGCCGGACAGGTCGGCAACGGCGACAAGACCATCCGATGTCGAGGGGGCAGTGTCCGGGACCCGGAAGCCAAGGTCGCGCAATTCCGCGGGTCGCGCGAGCAGCCTGCCGTCGCGCAGCACGAACTCGCCGACCTTGCCGGTGTCGTAGCCGTTGACGACCACCTCCAGCAGCAGCGCCGCATCGGTCGCGGCGCGTCCGGGCGCAGCAGTGCCGGCCACGATCGCAATGACCGCGGCGGCAACCCGTGCAACGGCCAAATGCGGGCGATTACCGGCCCGCAGCCACGGAGACAGTTTGGTCGATGGCGCCGGCGTCGGCGCGCGCCGTCAGGTGCAGGCTTGCCCCGAGCGCCGGCCCGGGACTTGCCGCGACGATCCGCCAGCGGCGGGTGGCGCCCGCGAGGATGTAGGGGGAGACGTTGGCCTCGACCTTCAGCGTGCCGCCGCCGGCCGTGGCAAGGACAATGTCGCGGACCGTCTCGTGGCGGTTGCCGTCGTTGGCCGCCACCAGCCAGGCCTGTCCGCCGCCGCTTTCGATCCGCCATTGGACATGGGGCGCTGCTCGCGTCGCCGGCTCGACGAGGATCGGGATGGACAGACGGAGCGCGATGCGCACGGTTCCGGGTGCGGCCGGCGGAGGCAGCTGGTCGAGCAGGATGCGGTAGCTGGCCTCCTGGCCTTGTGGCGGCCGGCGCAGCACCATGCGCACGACCTGGGTGGCGCCCGCGGCGATGGTGGCGAGCGGCGGGCTGGCCAGCAGTTCATTTGTGGCCGCGAGCTGGTCATCTCCCGAGCCAAGCTGGCTCCAGGTGAAGGCGCGGACCTGAAAGGAGGTCTCGCTGTCGCTCTGATTGATGACCGTCAGGGTGGTTGCCATCTGCCCTGCCGCCATCTGAATGCTGACCGGCAGCACCGTCAGCGACTGCGCCCTCGCCGTGCCCCCGGTCAGAAGGGCCATGAGAAGACCCACACATGCGCCGGCCGCCGCCACGCATCGGCTTGCGACCGTGGCGGCTCCGCAGGGCGTTCCCGTCATCGCTCAGAAGGTGACGGTGGCGGTGATCGTGTCGGCGTATGCGCCAGGTGCCGACGAACTGTCCGGCCGGCACACGGCCAAACACGGTGAGCGCCTGTGCGGTGCCATTGCCGGTGCCGATCTCGGTATCGGTGCCGATGGTGTTGCCCCAGTTGATGGTCCGGCCGTCGTTCTGTGACAGCGAGTATGCCAGCAGCCCGGTGCCGGGACCGGTCATCTTCCGGGTGGTCACGGTCGCACCGGTCGCCAGCCCGGCGCTCAGCCCGACGTTGTAGGGCGTGGTGTTGGTGCAGGTGACCGTCACGGTGGACAGGGCGTCCGTCTGAACGCCCGCATAGGTGCCGAAGCTCAGGTTGGTCGCCGAGATCAGGCAGGTGGCCTGGACTGTGGCGGTGACCTGAAATGTTGCGGTGGCGGTGGCGGCGACCGCCGGGGGACCGAGGGCGAGCGACCCGAGAAGGCCAATGCCGGCAAGAATGGGTTTGGTGCGTATTGTGCAGGCCATGACTTCGAACTCCTTGAGGTAAGGAAGCGACGACTCGATATTTCACTAATGCAACGAATGCGGAGCCGGGCAGGATCGGATGATCCGGGCCACGCATGCCACGGGGCCGGAGCCGGCGGGACGGCGCCACCTCGGCGAAGCAGACCTGTCAGTCAGACAAACAATGGCCGGAGGTCATCCGGGATCAGACCCCATAGGCATCGACCCAGTCTCAGGCTGATGCGGGCACAGGCTGATACGGGGTTATGCCCTCTCGCGGGACCGGGCATCGACACAGGGCGCAGTAATGCCGTGCGCAGACTTTACGACTTTGTGCCGCACGCTCTTCCTTGCAAGGGCGCGCGAGGAAATTTTTCCTGCTACGTCCTAGCCTTGGCGCAATGCGCCGGGCGCACGCCGTCTCACCCGGTCTGCACCAGCTCCAGCGCCTCGCGGCTCGGACCTTCGATCATGACAGCGCGCGTCCCGCCAAGGCGGTAGGGCTCCCCGAGGAACGTCACGCCCTCGGCGCGCAGCTTGGCGACCCAGGCATCGAGGTCCGCCACGCCCAGGGCGAGGTGGTCCTGCAACTGTCCCAGCGGGCTGGCCAGCGGCGCCTCGCCCTGGTTCGCGTACCAGGTCAGCACCACGTCGCCGAACTCGACCCCGGCCCTCGGCGAGCGGAACATGCCCTCGCGATTGAGCGCCGGCCAGGTGCGGTCCGCCCCGCGCGGAACCTTGCAGTCCGCCTCGGTCGGCAGCGCCCCCGCGAAGCCCGCGCGCACCGGGGCATTCAGGTGCTTCTGGTACCAGAGCAGCGCACACAGCGGCTCCTCCTGCCAGAGATGCACGTGGTTGAACCGCTCGGCCGGATAGTTCCCGGCATACTCGACCAGGGCATTGTCGGGACCCGCCATATACGCGAACCCGCCGCCCCCTGGCGGTTGAATACCCTGGCTCCGCGCCTCCGCGATCTGCGCCCTCGTCAGGCCGAGCACGCCGCCGACATTCGGCCAGGTGTCGCTGCTGATCAGCACGGAGCCGCCTTCGTCCGTCGTGTACAGCGGCAGCAGCCTGACGTCGGGATGGCCCTGGTAGGTCGCCAGACTCCTGCGGGCGTCGGTGACGTGCCAGCCGAAATGCCAGATCGCACTCTGCGGCTCGGTTGGCGGCGGTGTGGCGACCTTGTTGAACAGCAGCATGACGTTGTTCGGCGACAGCAGCGCCGGAAAACCGCCCCAGTCGCCCTTGGTGCAGCTCGGAAACTGCCTTGTGTACCAGTCGATCGCGGCGTCGGGATCGACCGAGTTCAGATGCAGATGATGGAACGTTGGCGTGGGCAGCATGACGACCCTCCCCTGGTTGGCACCAGGATAACGCCGCCTTGCGCCGCCGCCCAGGATCGGCGATCAGTCCGCCATGCAACGCATCTTCTCCGGCATCCAGCCCTCCGGCATCGCCCATCTCGGCAATTACCTCGGCGCGCTCCGCAACTGGGTGGCGCTGCAGGATGGCCACGACTGCATCTACTGCGTCGTCGATCTGCACGCGATCACCGAGTGGCAGGACCCGAAGCAACTGGCGCAGCAGACGCGCGAGATGGCGGCGGTGCTGCTGGCCTGCGGCATCGACCCGGAGAAGCACATCCTGTTCGCCCAATCCACGGTCCGGGCGCACGCGCAGCTTGCCTGGATCTTCAACTGCGTGGCGCGCATCGGCTGGCTGAATCGGATGACGCAGTTCAAGGACAAGGCGGGCAAGAACCGGGAAAACGCATCGGCCGGGCTGTACGTCTATCCCAACCTGATGGCCGCCGACATTCTCGCCTACCACGCGACCGGCGTGCCGGTGGGCGAGGACCAGCGCCAGCACCTGGAACTGGCGAACGACATCGCCCAGAAGTTCAACCACGATTATGGGGTGGAATTCTTCCCGCGCATCGACCCGCTGATCATGGGACCGGCGCCGCGCGTCATGAGCCTGCGCGACGGCACGAAGAAGATGTCGAAGTCCGACACGTCGGACCAGAGCCGCATCAATCTGAACGACGATGCGGATACGATCGCGCTGAAGATCCGGCGCGCCAAGACCGATCCCGAGCCGCTGCCGTCGGAGCCGCAGGGCCTGGAGAAACGGCCCGAGGCGCGCAATCTGGTCGGCATCTACGCGGCCCTTGCGGGCATCGACCATGCCGGCGTGCTGCGCGAGCATGGCGGCAAGGGGTTCGGCGCGTTCAAGGAGGCGCTGTCGGCGTTGCTGATCGACCGGCTGAGCCCGATTGCCGCCGAAACGCAGCGCCTGCTGGACGATCCGGCCAGCGTGGACGCGGTGCTGCGCGACGGCGCCGCACGTGCCGCCGCGATCGCCGATCCGATCGTGGCCGAGGCGGAGCGGCTGATGGGGTTCCTGCGGGTTTAGGGGTCTGATTTGGTAGGCGGTGCTGGCGAGCGGCTTCCGCCGCCACCATTTTGGCGACCGCGCTACTTTGCTTTGGATGCGATCAACCGACCTGATCGGCGCGAGATCGAGATGGACGATATACGACGTGCGCTCGCGCAGCCGACCCGTCGATTGCAGCAGACCGACGGCCGATGGTGCCGGATCTGGATCTGGGTCACGTCGCGCCGGCTTTGGCTTCGGATCGTTATCGAGCCTGACGGCGAGACGGTGCACAACGCATTTTGGGACCGGGGATTCAAGCCGCGATCAGTGGCCCGACAATCCGCTATCGACCCGAAACCGATACTCTGGCCATTGAACTGCGGCCCTGGCCGGGCGACGTGGCCGGCGGTGCTTCCCATGTCGGCGGCGAGGACGCCGGGCCGGATCTGGTGATCCACTATGCGGCCGACGGCAAGTCCTGGCTGTGGGAAATCGAGCATGCGTCGGCTCATCCTGAGCACATCGCGGCGGCACTCGAAGAGGTTCGCCGTTTGACCGTCGAGGCGGCGTAGCGTCTATACGTGCGGGATCGTCACGCCGATCATGTCGCCCTCGCGCACCACCGACGCGAGCCGTTCCTCGTTCCAGCCGTCGGTTCCCGCCGGGCGCAGCGGCAGCACCATCCAGCGATAATCCGCCGTGGAATCGACGACCCGTATCTTTACGCCGTCTGGCAGCACCGTGCCCCACTCGGCGATCAGTCCGCGCGGGTCGCGCACGCCGCGCGCGCGATACGCCGCGGATTTGAACCAGAACGGTGGATAGCCCAGCACGGCGCGCGGATAGCAGCTGCACAGCGTGCAGACCACCAGGTGATGCATCTCGGCGGTGTTCTCCAGCACGCCGAGCGGTGCGGAGCCGCGCATCGGAATGCCAAGTTCCTCCGCCGCCTTGGTGCCGTCCTCCAGCATCAACGAGCGATACGCCGGATCGGTCCACGCCTTCGCCACCATGCGCGCACCCTGGCCGGGATTGGCGGCATCGGTGATCGCGATCCGCTCGGCGATTTCCGCACTCGAGGCGATGCCCTTCGCCGCAAGCAGGTCGCGCACCGCCGCGAGAAGTTTTTCCCCGTCGGTCTCCAGGATGTTCATGCCGGCTCCAGCCAATGTTCGAAGATCTCCACCAGCAGTTCGTCACCCGTCCGGCCTTCCTGCCACACCGCGGGCTGCGCGAACGTCACGTGGTACAGCGCACGGAGATCCGCCGGGCGCGCGAAGGCGAGATCCTCCGGATTGGCGAACGCGCCGAGCCGTCGCGCCACGACGCCCTGCATGCCGCGCAGATAATGCGGCGTGCGGATATGCACCGGACCATGCGTTTCCGGCCAGTCGTCCTTCACACGCACATGCGCGCCGGGTGCGAAATCGGGCATCACACGCGTTCCAGGGCGGCGCGCAGTTCCGCCTCGGTGATGATGCCCTTTTTCAAAAGATTGTCGGTGATCGAGCGGATCCAGCGTCGGTAGTAGCTCAGGCGGTGGTAGTCGGCCTCAGGAATGGCCTCGAGCCCGCGGCGCAACTCGTCCACCGTCATGACGCGCTTCATGCCCAGAACCCCGCGCAGCCCATCGACCTCCTTGTCGAAGTCGGTCAGCGCGTGCGGTTCGACATCCACCGCCTCGCACATGAATTTGGCGACGCCACCAAGGTCGTGGTGGGCCCGCGGTGCATCCTTGTCCATGCCGCCGACGATACCGCGTCCGCCGCGCTTTGCAAAAGCGTCAGTTGGTGAAGACCTCGCCCGGCATCGCGCCCCAGAACTGGCTCCGTTTGAGGTATCCCCGGTAGTCGCCGACCTGCGCCTGGCACCAGTCGGAGTTCGCCTGGCAGGCACGAATGTGGCCCACGACGCCAGGCTTCAGGATTGCCACCGGTGCGGCACCATCCTGCGCATCCCGCCGCAACGCCGCATCGGCGCCGGTGACGATGAAGCTGCGCCGGCCGGTCAGTGTCGCCGAATGCACCCAGCCCTTGATCCCGTCGGGATCCTGCACCAGCCGCCAGACCTCGAATTCGCGCTGGATCTCCACCGGCAGTTCGCGGCGCTTGTAGACCCATTCGATCGGATAGCGGGTGCCGGGACCGGTGCGCAGGTTCACTTCGTCGGAGCGCAGTGCGGCGTAGCGCGGCAGCGGCAGATTGGTGGCGGAACCCTTGTTGTCGGTTGCGGTTTTTGGCGGTTCGACGGGAGCGGGCGTCGGCGGAGGCGCCGGCGCGGCGGGTGCGGCGGCCGGCGGTTTCGGCGGCGGCTTCTGTGCGTGGATCGCGCCATGCGGCCGCACCACGGGCGGCGGTTTCTTGCCCGCCGGGTGCACCGGCTCGCGCGGTGCCGGGCTCGGTGGTTTGGGCGCCGTCGTGGGAGGCGCTGACTTCTGCTTCGGCGGCGGCTGCAGGGTCCCGCTCGGCTGGGTGTTTGTGGGCTGTCCCAGAGCGCCGGGGGCGGCGAGCAGCGTCCCGCAGAACAGCAGCCGAAGCAGCGACGCCGACACCGAAATGGACATGCCCCATGGGTGCCAAGTCGCATCGAGCCGGGTCAAGCGCGTTGGCACGATAATCGCGGCGTTGGGCAACTGCCGTGGCCTGCACCCGCGATGCCGGCTGGCCGGCTGGCGTCATGGCTCCCACGACGAGAGCGACGACTGCAAAGCGAGGGAACATTTCGCGGGGCCATCGGGGCCTCTTCGCCATTGCGTGCACGCCTGCCAAACCAGTGCGGGCAAAGAGCGTCGGCCGGCATGGACCGGGTTGTTCCCCGAGGTTAATGTTTGCAGATCGCGAATCGGGGTAATCAGCAGCGTAATGACCAACGCCTTGGCGCTTGCCAGAACAATTTGCTGCCTCATCCTTTTGACGGGATGCAGTGCCTCCGACTCGCAACCGTCGCAATCGGTGAGGACAGGCAGTCAGTTGGGCCAAAGCAACGCAGGAGCGCCCACCAGCCCTGTCCCACCAGGCAATGCAGCAACGCCCGGCAGTCCGGTCGCTGTTACGCATTCGGCGGCGAATACCGTCGAAGCCTTCTTCTCGGACGCCCGCTGGCAGGCAATCCGTAACCTGACGGGTGGTGCACGCGGGATCTTCATTGCGCCGAATGCGACCAGTATAGGGTTCATTCTGGGCGCCCAGGAGGGCGTCGGCGTCCTGCTGGCACGCCACGGTCAGGTCTGGAGCGATCCGGTATTCATCCGCCTGTCCAACTACGACATCGGTTTCCTGGCGGGCGCCGCAAAATCCGAAATGATGATGCTGGTCCTTACCGACGCCGCGATCAGTCAATTCATCGACGGCGTTTCGAAACTGAGCGCCGGCGGCAGCTTCGCCGTGGGAGACTGGGGCGTTGGCGGCATAGGCGCCGGCGGAATCTCGGGCGGCGCTCAGGTCCTGACTGTCGAGACCTCCTCAGGCCTTTTCGCAGGCAGTGGACTTGGGTCGATGAAAATGAGGCTTGACCGAGAGCTCAACAGCGGCGCCTACGGGAACCGATTTGATGTGAACAAGAACTCTTGCGGGTGCCGGCGGCCGGTTCCCGGCCGCCAACGAATTGCGCCGAACCCTCTCGATTGCGGTTCAGAAATCCTGGGGCCGCTGAGGCTTCGCGAGCCCCTCCCTCAAATCGCCGCCGTTGCGTTCGTCTGGCCAACACGTAAGTCTTCGGCGCGCCGCGAACAGTCCCTATCGTTTTGGAGCGGGCACCGGGATGCCAGGGATCTTCACGTTGACCGCGCCCAGACTGTTCCGGGTGGTGAAGTACAGCACCTTCCAGTCATCGCCTCCGAACCCGATGTTCGTGGTGGCCGGAGCGCCGTGCACGATGCGGCCCAGCTTCTTCCCCTTCGGATCCATGACCCAGATCCCGCCGGCGCCGCCGCAATACACGTTACCCTCCGTGTCCACCTTCATCCCGTCGGGCACGCCGGATTCGCCGCCGCGCAGGTCGGCAAACACGCGGTCGGTCTGCTTCGCGAGCGTGCCGTTGGGCATCATATCGAACGCCCGGATGTGCCCGCGGCGCGAATCGTTGATGTACAGCACGCTCTCATCCGGCGAGAACGCCAGCCCATTCGGCACCACGAAGTCGCCGATCAGCAGCGTCATCGTGCCGAGATCGGGCGTGACGCGATAAACGCCGGAGAACGTCAGGTCCCACTGCTCGGGAGCCGCTGGGCTGGTCCACGGATCGGTGAAGTAGATGCAGCCGTCGGACTTCACCACCACATCATTGGGCCGATTGAGCTGCCGCCCCTGGAAGCTGTTCGCGACCACCGTGATGCTGCCGTCGAGTTCCTGCCGCGTGACGCGCCTGCTGTCGTGCTCGCAGGCGATCAGCCTGCCCTGCAGGTCGCGGGTCAGCCCGTTCGCCCGGTTCGTCGGTTCCTTGAACAGCGACACGCCGGAGCCGGGCACGTATTTCATCCGCTTGTTGTTGTGGATGTCGCTGAACAGCAGGTATCCGCCCTCTTTCCACCACAGCGGTCCTTCCGCCGGACCCTGCGCCCCGCCGAAACCATCGGCCAGGTCCTGGATCGGCTCCGATACCGAGATGATCTTCTCCAGTTCGGGCGCCAGTTGTTCGATCCGCTTGGATGATTGGGCGCGACTGCTGTCGGACATCGCAAGGCCTCCCATTGCCAAAACCATCCCGACGGTGCGTCGACGAGAGATGCCGTGCAGAGCGCTCATGGCGCATCCCCTCCCGGAAACATTTTGCCGCCGACAAAAGAGACTGCTTCGACACTCTCCGGATGGCCGTCGGGGTGGCCATCGCGATGACAGGCTAGCCACGGCTGCTCCGGTCAGGCAAGCGCGGCCGCGGCCACGCGGTACTCCGGTCAGTCAGATAGAAACGATCTGGCCGGCGCCGACGGCTTCGAGGAACGTGGCGATCCCCGCCACCTCGACGCCCGGCAGGAGGGCCGCCGCGTCCAGGCCCTCGACCCGCAGCCCCGCCTCGCAGGCGATCAGCCGCACGCCCAGCTCGCGCGTCGCCTCGCGCAGTTCCTCGAGGCCGGCCACCCCGGCGGCGCGCACGCGCGTATCGCGCCCGGCATCCGTCAGTCCGGACCAGTCCGACAGCAGGGCATGGCAGCCGCCGTTGGTGGCGAACAGCACCACGCGCCGACCCAATGCCGCCGCACCGGAGGCGACGACGAACGCATAGTGCGCCCGGTCGTGCGACCCCGACAGCAGCAGAATGCCGAGCGGCTCAGACGGCACAGGCCGGTGCCGGGGCGTCGCGATGCGCCGACAGATCCTTGATCGACGCCGCCGGGCTGCACAGCGCGCAATGCGGATCCTGGCGCAGCCGCACGGTGCGGAAGCGGGTCGCCAGCGCATCCCAGATCAGCAGCTTGCCGGACAGGCTCTCGCCGACGCCGAGGATCTCCTTCAGTGCCTCGGTCGCCTGCAGGGTGCCCATCACGCCGGTGACCGCGCCGAGCACGCCGGCCTCGCTGCAGGTCGGCACGGTGCCCTCGGGCGGCGCTTCGGGATACAGGCAGCGGTAGCAGGGGCCGCCTCTGCATGCGGCTTGAACACCGATAGCTGGCCCTCGAAACGCAGCACGGCGGCCGAGACCAGCGTGCGCCGGCCCAGCACGCATGCATCGGCCACCAGGAATCGCGTGGCGAAATTGTCGGTGCCGTCGCAGACGAGGTCGTAGCGCGCGATCAGGTCGGCGGCATTGTCGGCGTCGAGGCGGACGCTGTACGGCTCGATCCGCACCAGGGGATTGATCTCGCGCGCCGCCAACGCCGCCGACTCCGCCTTCGGTGCGCCGATCCGCGCCGTGGTGTGCGCGATCTGCCGCTGCAGGTTCGACAGTTCAACGTGGTCATGATCGACGATGCCGATCGTGCCGACGCCGGCCGCGGCCAAATACAGCGCCAGCGGCGAGCCCAGCCCGCCGGCGCCGATCACCAGCACCCGCGCTGCCTTCAGCTTCGCCTGGCCGATGCCACCCACGTCCTGCAGCAGGATGTGGCGCGAGTAGCGGCGGATTTCGTCTTCGGTGAAATCGAGGTCCATGGCCCGTTCCGTCACATTCGTCATGCCCGGGCCCGTCCCGGCCATCCGTCGCGGCACCGTGGCTGTATAGATGGCCGGGACAAGCCCCGCCATGACGGCTACCAGACACGCCAGGATATGGTGACGCGACGCCCGCGGACAGAGGACAGGTTGCACGCATGACCGATGATCACGCCCTGGTGCTGTTCTCCGGTGGCCAGGACAGCACGACCTGCCTCGCCTGGGCGCTTGCCCGCTACCCGCATGTGGAGACCGTCGGCTTCGCCTACGGCCAGCGCCACGCCGTGGAACTGGAGTGCCGTGCACCGATCCGCAGCGCACTGGCCGCCACGTGGCCCGGCCGGCTCGGCCCCGACCACACGATCGACCTCGCGGCGACGATTGCGGGCCTGGGTGCGACCGCGCTCACCAGCGACACGACGATCGCAATGACCGCCGAGGGGCTGCCCAACACTTTTGTGCCCGGCCGCAACCTGCTGTTCTTCACCTGCGCCGGCGCGCTGGCCTACCGGCGCGGCCTGCGCCGCATCGTCGCCGGCATGTGCGAGACCGACTACTCCGGCTACCCCGACTGCCGCGACGACACCATCAAGGCCATGCAGCTTGCCCTCAACCTCGGCATGCAGCGCCGCTTCGTGCTGGAGACGCCGCTGATGTGGCGCGACAAGGCCGCCACCTGGGCGCTCGCCGATGCGCTCGGCGGGTCGACGCTGGTCGAACTGATCCGCACCGAGACCCATAGCTGCTATCTCGGCGACCGCAGCCACCGCCACGACTGGGGCTATGGCTGCGGCACCTGCCCGGCCTGCGAACTGCGCGCCGGCGGCTGGCAGCGCTGGCGCGCGGGCGCCGGGTCGGGTTCAATCGAAGCCCCACCGCCAGGAGAGAGTGCATGAAGTTCCTCGCCCCGCTCACCGCCTTCACGCTGTTCGCGCTCCTTGCAGCTCCGTCGGCGCAGGCCCAGCGCGCATTCAACGCTCAGGCGCGCACGGCCAACGATCTCGCAGACCTTTGCTCGGCCAATCCCAAGGACCCTCAGGGCGATGCGAAGATCAACTTCTGCCATGGCTATGCGCAGGGCGCGATTGCGGTCGAACTGCGCAGTGCCGGCGACAAGAAGCCGTTCTGTTTTCCGAGCCCGCCCCCGACCCGCACGCAGACGTTGAGCGAGTTCGTCAGTTGGGTTCGCTCGCTGCCGGAGCACCGCAACGAGACGGCACTCGACGGTCTGTTCAAGTTTCTCGCCGAACGCTACCCCTGCAAGTAACGTCCTGACCGGAACACCTTGGGAGGATCGCCGCGGATTGGCCGGGCCGGTGCTCGAGCTGCGAGGGATTTCCAAGAGCTTCGGCGCGATCCAGGCGTTGAGCGAGGTGGACCTTTCGCTCGAGCCAGGCGAGGTGCTCGGTCTGATGGGCGACAACGGCGCCGGCAAATCCACGCTGGTGCGGATCATCGCGGGAAACTTCCCGGCAACCAGTGGGGAAATGCTGCTGGACGGCGCGCCGGTGCAGTTCCACCGCCCGGTCGAAGCGCGCCGCAACGGGATCGAGATCGTCTATCAGGACCTCGCCCTGTGCGACAACCTCACCGCGGCGGCGAACGTGTTCCTCGGGCGTGAACTGACCCGCCGCGTCGGGCCGCTGCGCATGCTCGACTATCCCGCCATGTATGCCCGCGCCGGCGCGCTGTTCGCCGAACTGAAATCCGAGACCCGCCCGCGCGATCTGGTGCGGCGCATGTCGGGCGGTCAGCGCCAGGCGGTGGCGATCGCCCGCACGCGGCTGTCCGACTCGCGCATCGTGCTGCTCGACGAGCCGACCGCCGCCATCTCGGTGCGCCAGGTTGCCGAGGTGCTCGACCTGATCCGCAGGCTGCGCGACCAGGGCATTGCGGTGGTGCTGATCAGCCACCGCATGCCGGACGTGTTCACCGTGGCCGACCGCGTCCTGGTGATGCGGCGCGGCCGCAAGGTGGCGGAAAAGCCGATCGCCGCATCGAGCCCCGAAGAGGTCACCGGATTGATCACCGGAGCGATCGATGCCGCTTGAGGCGCCCGTTGCAATGAGCGGCCCGGCGGACCTCCGCGAGCATTCGCTGGCGCAGCGGCTGCTGTCGAGCCAGGCCTTCTGGATCACCGTCGCGCTGGCCGTCATGTGCGCCGTGATGGCCGTACTGCAGCCGGCCGCCTTCGCCAGCACCGAGAACTTCTACAACATCACGCGCAACTTCGCCTTCATCGGCATCATGGCGCTCGGCATGACCACGGTCATCGTGACCGGCGGCATCGACCTGTCGGTGGGCTCGGTGATGGGACTGGCGGCGATCGTTGCCGGCCTCGTGCTGCAGGACGAAGGCGCGTGGTGGCTGGCGATGGGCGCCGGGCTCGCCACCGGACTCGCCGCCGGCGCGGTGAACGGCGTGCTGATCGCCTGGCTCGGCCTGCCGCCCTTCGTGGTGACGCTTGGCACGCTGTCGGTGGGCCGCTCGCTGGCGGTCGTGCTGTCGCAGAACAAGATGATCTATGATTTCGGACCCGACGCGGATACGATCTTCGCGATCGGCGGAGGGCAGATGCTGGGCGTCGCCAATCCGGTCTGGGTGCTGCTGGCGCTGACGGTGGTCTTTTCGGCCGTGCTGCATCTGACGCGGTGGGGCCGGCATCTCTACGCCATCGGCGGCAACGAACAGGCGGCATTGCTGACCGGCGTGCCGGTGGCGCGGGTGAAGCTTGCCGCCTACATCGTCTCGGGGATGACGGCAGCGCTGGCGGCGGTGCTGATCATCGGCTGGCAGGGCTCCGCGATCAACGCGCTCGGCACGGGATACGAGTTGCGGGTGATCGCCTCGACGGTGATCGGCGGTGCCAATCTGATGGGCGGCGAGGGCGGTGCCTATGGCGCATTCATCGGCGCCGCCCTGATCGAGGTCATCCGCAATTCGCTGCTGATGGCGGGCGTGGATTCCAACTGGCAGGGCACTTTCGTCGGCGTCTTCATCGTTCTCGCGGTGCTGTTGGAAAAGCTCCGCGGGCGTCGGCGCGCATGACAACGAAGGCAGGAGGAACGCGATGAAAAAGTATCTGGCTGCCGGCGCGGCGTTTGCGGCGCTGCTTGCGGTTTCCGTGCATCCTGGCGCGACGGCCGACAAGAAATACGTCTTCGCCCTGGTGCCGAAGAATATGAACAATCCGTTCTTCGATCAGGCGCGCGACGGGTGCAAACAGGCCGAGAAGGAATTGGATGGCGCGATCGAGTGCCTCTACATCGGCCCCGGCGAGCATGGCGGTGGCGAAGAGCAGGTTCAGGTCGTCAACGATCTGATCGCGCGGAAGGTCGACGGAATCGCGGTCTCGCCGTCCAATGCGCCGGCGATGGGACGTGCATTGATCGCGGCAGAGAAGGCCGGCATTCCGGTGCTGACATGGGATTCCGATCTGCTCGAGCGCGACCAGAAGCTGCGTATCGCCTATGTCGGCACGCATAATTACGAGATCGGCGTGCAGCTCGCCATTCAGGTGGAGACGGTCAGGCCGAAGGGCGGCACGATCTGCATCCAGTCCGGCGGCGCGGCGGCGGCGAACCACAACGAGCGCATGCAGGGTCTGCGCGACACGCTGTCCGGCGAGCCAAGCAAGACGCCGCCCGGGAAGCGGCTGACCGGACAGAACAGCTGGACCGAAGTCGACGGTTGCCCGCTCTACACCAACGACGATTTCCCGGTGGCGGTGCAGCAGATGGAGGACATCCTCGGCAAATATCCGAAGCTCGACGCCTTCGTGCCGACCGGCGGTTTTCCGCAGTTCCTGCCGCAGGCGTACCGGAAGGTGGCGGAGAAATACAAGGCGCGCATTGCCGATGGGTCGCTGGCACTGGTGGTTGCGGACACGCTGCCGGTGCAGATCGACCTGTTGAAGGCGGGCCTGTCGCGAGCGCAGGTAGGACAGCGGCCATTCGAGATGGGCTACCGGACGATGTTCTTCCTGAAGGACATCAAGGACGGCAAGGCGAAACCGGCGGATCCGACCTACACCGGTCTCGACGTCTGCACGCCGAAGAATGTGGCGACGTGCGTGGGAGGGTAGGGAGGGGGTGTCAGAGCAGATCAGGCGGCGGATAGTAAGGCCGTTCGCCCAGCGCCTGAACGCGCTGCCAGAACGCCTCGCCGCTCGCCTTGCCGACCTCGTCGAGATCGGCCGCCTGGCGCCACATGTTCCACGAATTCGGGATGCAGCCGACTGGCCTCCGCCAAATGCGCATCGCTCTCCGCGGCGTTGCCATGTCGGCGCAGCCAGACGCCCAACCGGAAATGCGCCTGAGCCAGTGCGATCGTCCGGTGTAATGCGCGGCATAGCACCCCGCGCCGTGTCAGCCGGCAGCGCGTGCCGGCCGGTCAGCACCCACTCGCGCACCGCATCCAGATACGCCGACCGCGCGGCCTGCCGTGCCGCCTGGTGCTCGGGCGCAAGCGTGCGCGTCGCAGGGTCCATCAGCCGGAAATGATCGGTCGAGCCCGCGGTCTCCGGCGGACGCACAATGCGGCCCGCCTCATCGATCCACACGGCCTGCGGCACGTTCACCATGCCGTACAGATCGGCGACGCGATGATCCTCGTCGATCAGGCACCAGTAGTCTGCGCCTGCCTGCTCGATCCACTGCCGCGCATGCTCACCGCCGCGGCTTTCCTCCGCCACCGCCACGATCATGAATTTTTCGGTCTTCAGGCTGTCGAACGTTTGCTGCCACACGGGCAAGTCAAAGCGACAGCCTCACCAGGAGGCCCATGTACTGAGGAAGACCTTGTTGCCGCGCAGCGCCGAGAGCGTGTGCGGCACACCGGCAAGGTCAGGCAGCGTGAAGTCCGGCGCCATCAGCCCGGCCAGCGCGGTGTTGCGTTCATCCGCGCCGGCGCCGAGCACCCACGTCTCGTTGGCCGCATCGTGCACCACCGGCCGGCCGAGCAATTGCCAGAACGCCGCCACATCGATGCGACCGTCGCGCACGGCAGCGGCCGGCAACGGCACGCAGAGATCGGCCTGGCACATGCCCTCCGGTTTCAGCGTCCAACCGGTTGCACGTGCAGCATCGTCGGCTGACAGCCATAGGCCGTTTGTCGCCGCGACGGTGACCTCGCCGGTGTCGGTCAGAACGGTTGCCATGCTGCGGCTCCTCTCTTGCCCCGCCGCAGGCAAACACGTTCAATGCCGGCCGCGCAAGTTCGCAACGAGGGAGAGACATCCATGCCGAGGCTCGCGGGAAAGATCGCCTGGATCACGGGCGCCGGCAGCGGCATCGGCGAGGCCGCCGCGCTCGCGCTGGCCGAGGAAGGTGCGACCACCGTATTGACCGGCCGCACGCAGGACAAGCTGGAACGCGTCGCAGCGCGCATCAAACAGCAGGGCGGCGAGGCGCATGTGCAGCCGGCCGAACTGACCGACGCGAAGCAGGTGCAGAAGGTCGGCGAATTCATCAGGGACACGCTCGGCCGGCTCGACATCCTGGTGAACAACGCCGGCGTGAACATCGTCGACCGGCACTGGGACAAGCTGACACCCGAGGGCATCGACGAACTGGTGCACGGCAACCTGTCGCAGGCGCTGTACTGCGTCACGGTCGCGCTGCCGATGATGCGCGCGCAGAAGGACGGGCTGCTGATCCACACCGCCTCGATCGCCGGCCGCGTCGTCGGCGGCTTCCCCGGGCCGATCTATAGCGCGGCAAAGCACGGCGTCGTGGCGATGAGCCACTCGATCAACATGCAGGAATGCATCAACGGCATCCGCTCCACCGTGTTTCTGCCTGGCGAGGTGGCGACACCGATCCTCGACAAGCGCCCCAATCCGGTGGGGCCGGAGGCGCGTGCACGCATGGTGCAGTCGGAGGATTGCGGCGACCTGATCCGCTACATCGCCTGCCTGCCGAAGCACGTGGTGATGAGCGAGGTGATGCTGGCGCCGACGCACAACCGCACCTACGTCGCCAACCTGCAACAGAAACTCTGAGGACGTACGATGGCTTCGAATCGAAAGAAGGTGCTGGTGCCGCACAACATGGGCAAGGAAGGCGTCGATCTGCTGCGGCGTCGCGACGACATCGAGGTGCAGGTATACCCGGCCGGGATCAAACAGACCGACCTGCTGCCGATGCTGTCGGACGCGGCCGGCATCGCGCTGTCCGGCACACCATACAAACAGGCCGAGATGGATGCCTCGCCTGCGATGCAGGTCGTCGCACGCATCGGCGTCGGCTACGACACGGTGGAGGTGCCGGCGCTGACGGCGCGCCACGTGCCGCTGATGGTGGCGGGAACCGCGAATTCGACGTCCGTGGCGGAGCATGCGTTCCATCTGATGATGGCGCTGGCCAAGCGCACTCCGGCGCTGGATGCGCATGGTGCGGAAGGGCGCGTGGGCCGACCGCCATGCCGGGCTGCCGATGGAGCTGTCCGGCAAGACCGTGCTGATCGTCGGCTTCGGCCGCATCGGGACACGGTCCGCCCGCCGCTGCCAGGGCTTCGACATGAACGTGCTGATCTACGATCCGTATGTGCCGGCCGAGAAGATCACCGATGCCGGATGCGAACGCGTGACCGATCTGGATGCCGCATTGCCGCGCGCGGATTTCGTCTCGATCCACTGCCCGAAGAACCCGGAGACGGTGGGGATGTTCAATGCCACGCGACTTGGCCGCATGAAGCGCGGTGCGTTCATCGTCAACACGGCCCGCGGCGGCATCATCGACGAGCCGGCACTGCATGGCGCGCTGACATCCGGGCAGCTTGCGGGTGCGGGTCTCGACGTGTTCGACATGGAGCCGACGCCGGTCAACAACACGCTGCTGCAGCTCGACACGGTGATCACCTCGCCGCACATGGCGGGTGTCACGACGGAGTCGGTCGCCGGCATGGCGATGGTGACGGCCGAGAACATCCTGAGCGTGCTCGATGACAAACCGAACCGCGACAATGTCATCAACAAGGAAGTGCTCGGATGAACGCGGGGCTTTGAACCGACATGCCGCAGCCTGATCACATCTCCAAGCTCGGCGTTCCCGACCCGGCGACGCTGGACGACGACCTGAAGAACATCTGGCAGAAATGCGTCGACAAGCTCGGCTTCGTGCCGAACGTGTACAGCACCTACAGCCTGAACCCGCGCAGGCTGCGCAACTTCATGGCGATGTACAACGAGATCATGCTCGCGGACTCGGGGTTATCGAAGCTCGAGCGCGAGATGATCGCCGTCGTCGTGTCCTCAGCCAACCGCTGCTACTACTGTCTGGTCGCGCACGGTGCGGCGGTGCGCGCGCTGTCCGGCGATCCGGAGCTTGGCGAGATGATGGCGCTGAACTACCGCGTCGCAAAACTCGATCCCCGCCAGCGCGCAATGCTGGATTATACCTGGAAGCTGACGACCACGCCCTGGCTGATCGATGACGACGACCGCGCGACACTGCGCAATGCGGGCCTGTCCGACCAGGACATCTTCGATATTTCCGAAACCGCTGCGTTCTTCAATCTGTCGAACCGCATGGCGTCGGCCACCGACATGATGCCCAACCGCGAGTACCACAAAGCCGCGCGCTAGAATCGTCGCCTATTTCAGCCGCAGTACCCACGCCTTGAACGCCGCCAGGTGTGCCGTGATGAAATCGCGCGTTACCTGATCGGTCAGCTTTCCGCTGGCATCGAACTGATTCTGCGCGGTCGGGATCATCACCTCCGGCCGGTTCATCACCAGGCCGTTGAGGAACACGCAGCATTGCCGCAGGTGATACTGCGCGCGGCTGGTGCCGTGGGTACCGGCGCTCGCTCCCATCAGCCCGATCGGCTTGCCGTCGAACGGCTGCTCCGGCGGGAGCGAGGCCCAGTCGATTGCGTTCTTGAGCACGCCGGGAATCGAATAGTTGTATTCGGGTGTCACGATCAGCACTCCATCGGCACCCTTGATCCGCGCCCGCAGATCCGCGACCGGCGGGGGAAAACCCTGCTGACGAACGTCCTCGTTGTACAGCGGGATCGGCGCAATATCGAACGTTTCGATCGTCATGCCCGCCGGCGCCAGCTCCTGCGCCGTGCGCAGCGTGGCTGCGTTGAACGAACCGCGCCGCAGGCTGCCCGCGATTCCCAAAATCCGTACCGTCCCGGCATCGCTCATGGCGCATCGCCCCCTTTCTAACGGCTGGCTTTCGATACCACGCCACCGGTCGGCCAGACAGGGCAACGCCACGTCAGATCAGTCCGTCGATCGCCTCGCGCACCGCTCGCAGCAGTTCCTCCTTGCGATAGGGCTTGATGAGCAGGCGGCTGCCCGAGGAGCGCGAGGCGGTTCCGGGCAGCCGCCCATCCGGAAAACCCGACGTCAGCAGCACGTTGATCATAGGCCGCCGCTCCACCGCGGCGCGCGCGAGGTCGCGTCCATCCATCTCACCCGGCATCACGATATCGCTGAACAGCAGATGGATCGGCTCGGGCCCTTCGATCAAGCCCATTGCGGTCGCGGCGTCTGGCGCTTCCAGCACGCGGTAGCCGGCCTCGCTCAATTGCCGGACGACGATGCGTCGCAGACCTGCATTGTCCTCCACGACCAGGATCGCCTCGCTGCCGCCGCGCCAGGCCGGCTTGGTGCTTCGCTCGCCCTGGACGATCAACGCAGCTTCAAGCCGAGGCAGGAAGAGCCGGAACGTCGTCCCATTGCCGGGCTCGCTGTAGACGGTGATATGCCCGCCCGACTGCTTCATGAACCCGAAAACCATCGACAGGCCGAGACCGGTTCCCTTCCCCTGCCCCTTCGTGGTGAAGAACGGCTCGAAGATCCGCGCAACAGTATCGGGCGACATGCCGGAGCCTGAATCGCTGACCTCGATCACCACATAGTCGCCTGTGCTGACTTCGCCGTGAGCCGCGGCATAGGTCTCGTCAACATGCGCGTTTCGAGTGGCGATCAGCAGGCTTCCGCCCCTCGGCATCGCATCGCGCGCGTTGGTGGCAAGATTGGTGATCACCGCCTCGAACTGGGTTCGGTCGATCTGCACCGCCCAGGCGGTGGGCGACAGCGTCAGCTCGATCGCGATGTTCTCGCCCAATGTCCGGGCCAGCAGCTTCACGATGTCGCCGATGACCTCGTTGATGTCGGCGCGCTCCGGCTGCAACGGCTGGCGCCGCGCGAATGCCAGCAGCCGCCGTGTCAGGTCCGCGCCGCGCAGCGCCGATTCCAGCGCATCGCGCACCAGTTCCTCGGTCACCGGGTCGTCCTGACGTATCTCGCGCAGCAGGTCGAGGTTGCCGACGATGATGGCCAGCAGGTTGTTGAAATCGTGTGCGAGGCCGCCGGTGAGCTGGCCGACCGCCTCCATCTTCTGGGCCTGGCGCAATTGTTCGCGCTGCTTCTCCGCTTCGTGTCGCTCGGTCAGGTCGCGGATGATGCCCAGGAATGCCTGATTGCCGCCCTGCGGCAATTCGCCGACCGCCAGCTCCATCGCGAAGGTCGAGCCATCCTTGCGCCGTCCCATGACCTCGCGGCTGGTGCCGATGATCCTGGCGATGCCGGTCTCGACGTTCGCCGACACGAAGCGGTCATGGCCACTGCGATCAGCCTCCGGCATCAGCATGTTGACGTTGCGCCCGAGCACTTCCTCGACGGCATAGCCGAACAGGCTGACGCACGCCTTGTTGTAGGACTGGATGATGCCCTGGCGGTCGATGGTGACCAAGCCGTCCACGACCGCGTCGAGTACCGTATCCATCAGGCTGCTGAGCCTGGCCGCGCCGGTCTTCAGCAGATCTTCAGCGGCCAGCCGCGCGGTGATGTCGCGCATGATCACGCCGAAGCCACGTGGCCTGGCGTCCGTCCCGGGGATGGCTGTGATCAGGACGTTGCCAAGGAAGCGTGATCCATTTTTCCTGACGCGTTCGCCGATCGCCTCGTGGCGCCCATCGAGGGCGGCAATCTGCAGTTCGCTCTGCGGCTTCCCCGCGGCGACATCCTCGGGAGCGTAGAGGCACGAGAAGGGCCGGCCGATGATCTCGTCGGCGTGGTAGCCGCTGATCAGTTCGGCCCCGCGATTCCACGACAGGACGCGACCGTCCGGGTCCAGCACCAGCAATGCATAGTCGGCGACCGCGACGATGAACGGCTCCAGCAGCCGCCGTGGGTCATCGCAGGGTGCAGAAGCGGCGTGGCTTGGCGGCATGGCTGGCACGGCGGCGTTGTTGCGGTCGCCAGAAGGCATCAAATCGGTAAAAATTTGCTAACCGCTGGCACAATTCGCCGCGCCCGCAACGGCGAATTTACCGGAAAGTGAAATAGAATTCTGCAACAATATGATCGGCGGCTGCCATAAGACGTAGGTTTCCCGGTCTTGAAATGTGAGACTCGGAAGTCTGCTCAATTCCGGATGCACAGGCGAGCTTTCTTAGGCAATCAGCCAGGTTTGGCCTATTCGATTTTCTAATCAGTTTTTGCGCGGATATGGGCATTTCGAGTCGATCCAGCAATTTCTACGTGAAAAATACTGCTTGTCCTCTTGCTTTTCTTGCATTCTCCTTGAAATACGGATTCGCGGTGACGTGACATCGAGTAAACCGGCGCATGGGTCGACCGCGGACCCAGCAGGAAGGGGGCGTTCGATGGCGAAGAAGCTTCTTGTGATCGATGATCAGACCGGCATTACCAAGGTCGTGGAACTCATCGCCAGACAGCTTGGCCTCAATGCCAAGTCGCTTAACAACTCATCGCAGGCGACCGAGGTTTTCATCGCGTTCAAGCCCGATGTCGTCATGCTCGACATGATCATGCCGGAGAAGGACGGCATCGACGTGCTGAACGAGATCCTGCTGACCGGCATACCGGTGAAGGTCATCCTCACATCCGGCTTCAGCGATTCCTATCTTCGCCTGGCCGAGGGCGTGGCGAAGTTCCACGACAACGAACATGTCTCGATCCTGCGCAAGCCGTTTCGCCGCGATGAACTGATCGCGCTGCTGAAGGATCTGACCGCGGCCTGATCGGTCGGGTTCGTCGCCTCACCACGCCGCATCGAGCAGCGCGCGCACGGCCGGCGGCCCGTCGATCTTGCGCGGGTTGGTGTGCACCCAGCGGTCGTGCATCAATTCTTCCGCGATCCGGTCCAGTTGCGCGATTTTAACGCCGACATCACGCAATCGTGCCGGGCAGGCCAAGCTCGGCGACCAGTTCCGCGACCACGTCGCCCGCGCGCTCGCCCGGCCGGCCGAGCGCCTCGCTGACCCAGGCCTGGCGTTCGGCATTGACCGGTTCGTTGAAGCGCAGCACCGGCGGCAGCATCACGCACGAGGTATAGCCGTGCGGCACGCCGGCGGTGCCGCCCAGCACGTGGCCGATGCCGTGGCTGGCGCCCTTCTGCACGCCGTTCTGCGAGCCCATGATCGACATCCAGGAGCCAAGCTGGCAGTCGAGCCGCGCCTCGAGGTCGGCGGGATCCGCCTTCACCGCCCGCAGACCGCGCGCCGAGCAGGCGCAGCGCATGGATCGAGATGCCGTCGGACAGCGGCTGCGGCGTTGGTCGAGCAGATGTCCTCCACCGCGTGGTCGACGGCGCGGATGCCGGTGGACAGGAACAGCCATTCCGGCGTGTGGACGGTCGCCGCCGGGTCCAGGATGACACTGCGCGGCATCATCAGCGGATGCAGGTAGCTCTCCTTCACCTGCCGCACCGTATCGGTGCAGCCGGCCGGGCGAGTTGAACTCGCCGGCCGAGAGCGTGGTGGGCACGGCGATCGAACGCACCGCCGGCGGCTTCACCGGCGGGCGTTCGGTGCGGCCATCGGCGCTGATGCGCGGCACGGAAGTTGTCGAGCTGGCCGGGCTCGGTCACGTCGTTGCCCAGGCACAGCCCGACCATCTTCGCGGCATCGGTCACCGATCCGCCGCCGACGGTCAGCAGCGCGTCCGCCCCGGCCTCGCGCGCGGCATTCGCCGCCGCCACCACGTCGATGCGCGGCGTGTGCGCGCCGATCTTCGCGCAGACGCCCGCCAGCTTGTTGCCGAGCACGCCGCGCACCCGGTCGATCACGTCGGTCTGCCGCGCCAGCGTGCCGCTGGCCAGCACATAGACCGCGTTGGCGCCGATCCGCTCGATCTCCTGCGCCAGCGCCTCGACGAGCGGGATGCCGTAGATCACCCGCTCCATCGGCGGGTAGCGGTGGATGCCCTGCTGCATGGCGATCAGCCCTTCGGCTTGCAGAACGCGTCGAGCGCGGCGACCTCCTTGCGGTCGCCCTCGTAGTCCGCGGCGATCCGTTCGTAGAGCCGCGCCGCGCCCTCGTAGAACTGCCGCGCCGCCGGGTCCTCGCCGACGAACTGGGCGATCTCCTCCATCTCGGCGACCCAGCGATAGGCCTTGGAGTACATGTTCGGCATCTGGCGCGTGAGCCAGCCGAACAGCGCCGGCTGGCTGGCGGAGAGTTCCGCCCGCAGGTCGTCGGCGGTGCCGGCGCGGGCCGCGGCCAGCATCATCGCGGTGCCGAGCGCGGTGAAGCCCTTGGTGATGCCGGCATACGACATCTTCATCGCCGAGGCCGCGCCGATCGGGCCGGGCTGGACCGGCATCGTGCAGGCCGTACTTGCTGAGTTCCGCGACGCGCGCCGCCGCCGGGCCGGAGAGGTAGATCTTGGGGCTGTATCCCGGCTTCGGCGGACCGCCGACGATGCCGCCATCGACGAAGGTGGCGCCGGTCTCCTCGATCACCCGCGCGATGCGCAGCACGGTCGCCGGATCGAGCGCGTTGCAATCGACGAAGATCGGCTTCTTCGCAGCGGCGCGCAGGGCGGGGGCCAGGCGTTCTGCCAGGCCGAGTGCATCGCCCGGCGGCAGGATCGACAGGATGATGTCGGAGGCGGCGATCTGCTCGTCCGGACACGCCGATCATGCCGGCCGCCTTGGCGCGCGCGATGGTGTCCTCGCTGCGGCCGGCGAGCGCGGTGCGCACCTCGATGCCGTTCTCGACGAGGCGCTGGCCGACGGCGCTGCCCATCATGCCTGGCGCGATCACTGCGACGATCGGTTGCATGGCCTGCTCTCCTGTCTGGTGTGGATCGGACGGAGTGTTCTGCAGGCCGGTCGCAAAGGCAAGAAAGCAAGGGTCCACACGGAGGGCACCGAGAACGCACGGAGAGCCACGGAGAAGGAAGTTATGCGCTGCGCGCGTTCTTGTGCTTCTCAGCTGGTCCTCTGTGGTTCTCGGTGCCCTCCGTGTGAAACCTTGGCCTTGCGACCCGCTACTCGGCTGCGGCGACCGCCTGCGCGTGCAACGCGTGCAGCCTTGGCGCGACCTCACGGCCGAACAGCCGGATGTTCTCCACGGTATCCTTGTGGTCCAGGAACCCGCCCTGCCCGAAGAACAGCAGATGCCCGATGCCGCCCATCCGGGCGCTGAACGCCTCGATCTGCGCATACACGTCGTCCGGCGTGCCGGCGAACACCGTGTCGGTGTCCATGAACTGCTGCACCGTCGCCTTGCGATGATCGATCGTGTTGCCCTGCCGATCCTTGACGATGCGATGCGCGCGCGGCCCGGCCTTCATGATCGCCACGTTGGCGCCGATCGAGTTGTAGCCCGGAGGATTGGTGAACTGTTCCGCCACCACCGGCGCGGTGCGCACATAATCGGCGATCTGATCGGCGCGACGCAGACCTTCCTCGCGCGTGGCGCCGACGCCGACAACCGCGGCAAAGGCCATGCGATCCGGCCCCGCCTCCCAGCCCAGTTCGCGCGCCCGCTTGCGATACGCGTCGTACATCGGCTTCGCGGTGCCGCCTGACAGCAGCGTTCCGACCACATGGCCACGCTCGGCCGCGAGCGTGCCGGTGCCCTCGCTCATGCCGGTCATCCAAACCGGCGGCGTCGGTTTTTGCACCGGCTTCGGCCAGATGTTGACGCTGCGGTACTGGAAGAACTCGCCCTCCCAGTTGAACGGGCCGTCATGCGTGGACATCGCCTTCAGGATCAGGTCGTGCGCTTCCCAATAGCGGCGCATCAATGTCGCGGGATTGCTGTTCGCCGGCTGGATCTCGTACGGCGCGCCCTTCACCAGGCCCATCTCCAGCCGCCCGCCCGACAGCACATCGAGCCACGCCATCTCTTCGGCGACGCGCACCGGATCGGGACGGTTGGCGATCGGCGTGCCGAGCGACAGCAGCCGTCGCGCGTCGGGTTTCGCGCGCAATGATCGCCAGCGCCATCGGCGCCGACACCGTCATGCAGGTCGCCGTGCTGTGGTGCTCGTTCACCATGATGTCGAGCCCCACCTCGTCGCACAGCGCGAACTCGTCGAGGTAGCGGTTCAGCAGGCCGTGCGCGGTCGGCGGATCGAAGTTGCTGGACGGCAGCACCACGCGCAACGTGCCGCGCGCAAGGCCCGCGTCCCACGCCGGGTGATACGCCATCTCGGAGAAATACCAGCAGCGCATGGCGCGCTCCTCATTTGCTGTCGACGAAACGCGAAAGCCGCTCGACAAAATCCTGCGGCTGTTCCCAATGCGGGAAATGACCGGCATTTGCGATGACGTCCATGCGCGCACCGGGAATCTCCGCGCGCCAGGCCTCGCCATAGGTCGTGCTGACGATGCCGTCGCGCTCGCCCCACAGCAGCAGCGTCGGCACATCGATGCGATGCAGCCAGCGCTTCAGGCGCGGGTTGTGCATGTAGGGCTTCCAGCCGAACAGCGCGAACGCCTCGCGTCCGCGCGCGATGGCGGCGAGTTCGGTCTCCGGCAACGCTGTCAGATCGCGCTCGCCGTTCGCCGGATCGGCCCACGCGAGCCGCATGTACTCTTCGTGGGGCATGGCGTGCATGTCGGCGATGTCGCGATCCATCACGCCACCGACCTTGATGCCGAGCGGATCGACCAGCACGAGTTTGCCGAACCGCCGCGTATCGCGCACCGCCATCTCCGCGGCGATCCAGCCACCGAAGCAGGCGCCGACAAGGACCGCGTCCTCGAGCTGCAGCGTCGCAGCGAGGTCAAGGTAGAGATAGGCCAGGTCATCGACCGTGTTCAGCCAGTGTGGCACTGCCGAGTTGCCCCACCCCGGATGCAGCGGCGCGATCACACGGTAGCGCTGCGCCAGCAGGGCGAGACAATCGCGCCGTGGCTCCAGCCCTTCGCCGGGATGCAGGAACAACAGCGGCCGTCCCTCGCCGCGCTCCTCCAGTTCCAGCGAAACGCCGGCGACGGTGATGGTCCGGCTCATTCGACGCTTTCGGCGAGCCGCGTCAGGTAATGCGCGGTGTCGCCGAACAGCCGCTCGATCACCATGCAGCGGCGGAAATAGTGGCCGACGGCGAGTTCCTCGGTCATGCCGATGCCGCCGTGCAGTTGCACCGCGTTCTGCGACACGAAGCGCCCCGCCTGGCCGATGCCGACCTTCGCCATGGCGATGTTGTGCTCGCGCTCGTTC
Organism: uncultured Alphaproteobacteria bacterium; assembly: GCA_963739725.1. GTDB lineage: Bacteria > Pseudomonadota > Alphaproteobacteria > Acetobacterales > Acetobacteraceae > JAMXLO01. Next base: position 320,133 of record CAVUBS010000033.1, read on the forward strand.
GCGTCCGGCTCGTCCACCATCATCGCAGCCAGCATCGCCATGGAACGGCCCTGCTCGAGCGACATCAGCATCTCCGCCAGCCGATGCTGCACCACCTGATACGTTCCGATCGGCTTGCCGAACTGCTCGCGCGTCCGGCTGTATTCCAGGGTCATCGCGTGCAGCGCTTCCATCGCGCCGACCGACTCGGCCGCAGTCGCAGCGATGCCGGCCTCGATGACGCGCCTGATGATCCGCAGCCCGGCGCCGACCTCGCCCAGCACATCGTCGTGCGAAACCTGCACGCCCGACAGCGAGACCTCGGCGGCGCGCTGCTCGTCGCGCATCGTGTAGCCGCGCCGCGCGACCCCGTTCGCATTGGCGTCCACCAGGAACAGCGTAATGCCCTGATCGGCGTCACGCTCGCCGGCGTTGCGCGCGCTGACGATCAGCCTGTCGGCGCAATCGCCGTGCGTGACCACGCTCTTGGCGCCGTCCAGCACCCAGCCCTGGCCGCTGCGCTGTGCGGTCGTCATCACATCGGTCACGTCATATCGCGCCTGCCGTTCGCCGTGCGCGAACGCCAGCTTCATGCGGCCTTCCGCAATCGCCGGCAGGAGCGTCGACTTCTGCGCATCGGTGCCGCCGAGACGGATCGCCGTGCCGCCCAGCACCACGGTGGCGAGATACGGCTCCACCGCCAGAGCGCGGCCGAACGCCTCCATGACCAGCATGATCTCGACGGCGCCGCCACCGAACCCGCCATACTCCTCGGCGAACGGCAGTCCGAGCAGGCCGAGTTCGGCGTACTGCGACCAGAGCGCCGCGCTCCAGCCGTTCGGTTCCTTCAGGTGGTTCTTGCGCTGATCGAATGCGTAGCGATCGGCAAGCAGCCGCTCGACGCTGTCCTTCAGCAGACGCTGTTCGTCGGAGAGTGTGAAGTCCATGCGTGTCCTGCTTCATATGATCCGCCATCCCCGCTTGCGACGATGATGACGGTCGAGGTGACTACAGCCGCAACACCGCCTTGGTCAGAATGTTCTTTTGAATTTCGTTCGTCCCGCCATAGATCGATGCGGCGCGCAGGAACAGATAGCTGCCCGTCGCCTGCGTCGCCCACTCCGGCCCGACATCCGGCTCGTTCGACAATGCCGCCAGCTCCTCGGCCCAGATCGGCATCGATTGTGGACCGCCGACATCCATCGCCAGTTCCGTCGTCGCCTGCAGCAGCTCGGTGCCCTTCACCTTCAGCACGGACGACAAAGGATCGGGCCGCCCGTCGCGCGATTTGTCGTACGCCGACACGACGCGGTACTGCGTGATCTCCAGCGCCTTCATGTCGACTTCCATCTGCGCGATGCGCTGGCGGAATGCCGCGTCCTCGATCAGCGGCTTGCCGTTCTCGCGGACATTGCGCGCCATCTCCTTGGATGCCCGCACCCGCTCCTTCGACTTGCCGAGGCGCGCGATGCCGGTGCGCTCGTTGCCCAGCAGGAACTTGGCCACGTCCCAGCCGCGGTTCTCCTCGTAGACGCGATTCTCCACCGGCACGCGCACGTCGTCGAAGAACACCTCGTTCAGATGATGCGCGCCATCGATCGAGATGATCGGCCGCACCGTGATCCCCGGCGTCTTCATGTCGACCAGCAGGAACGAGATGCCCTCCTGGCGCTTCGCCGCATTCGGATTGGTGCGCACCAGCACAAAGCACCAGTCGGCGTGATGCGCGGTGGAGGTCCAGATCTTCTGGCCGTTCACCACGTAGTGGTCGCCGTCGCGCTTCGCCGCCGTCTTCAGCGAGGCAAGGTCCGATCCCGCGCCCGGCTCCGAGAAGCCCTGGCACCACCAGTCGTCCAGGTTGGCCGCGCGCGGAAGAAAGCGCTTCTTCTGTTCGTCGGTGCCGAACTGGATCAGCACCGGGCCGATCATGGTGATGTTGAACGACGACAGCTCCGGCGCCGGCGCGACCTGGTTCTCCTCGAGGAAGATCATCCGCTGGATCGACGACCAGCCCGGCCCGCCCCACTCCTTCGGCCAGGCGATCGCCGCCCAGCCGCGTTTGTTCAGGATGCGCTGCCAGGCGACGGTATCCTCCTTGCGCGAGGCGTAGCCGAGACGCATCCGCTCGCGGATATCGCCCGGCAGGTTGTCGCGGATGAACGCGCGTATCTCGTCGCGGAACGCCAGCTCTTCCGGGGTGAAGCGCAGGTCCATCGGACGATCCTCCTTACTGACCAGTAGCCGTTGCGGCGACTTTGGCAGCAGGAGGGTGTCGGTGCAATCCGCGTGGATAGAAAGGTTTCACACAGAGAACACCGAGGACCACGGAGAGCCACCGAGAAAGCTGGCAAGCGCTTCGCGCGGGGCGCAACGATCGACTTACTTTCTTTCTATCCGCGGTGGCCCTCAGTGGCTTTGATTCTCGGTGTCCTCCGTGCGGAACCTTAGCTTGCTGTTTTGCTTGCTGATCAGAACTGCTTCAGCAGCCGGTCGATATAATCCAGCTCCTGCTGCGGCCGGACGCGTTCGCCGCCGCGACAACTCTGGCAGCAGGAGGGTGGCGGTGCAATCCGCGTGGATAGAAAGGTTTCACACAGAGAACACCGAGGACCACAGAGAGCCACCGAGAAAGCCGGCAAGCGCTTCGCGCGAAGCGCAACGATCGAGTTACTTTCTATTCTCGGTGGCCCTCAGTGGCTTTGATTCTCAGTGCCCTCCGTGAGGAACCTTAGCTTGCTGTTTTGCTTGCTGATCAGAACTGCTTCAGCAGCCGGTCGATGTAGTCCAGCTCCTGCTGCGGCCGGGCGCGTTCGCCGCCGCGACGACGCAGCTCCTGCTGGATTTCCTGCATCCGCTGGCGCTCGCGTTCCGCCGGCACGGTCACGTCCGCGTTCTCGTCGGCGCCGGAACTTCCCTGACCGTAGCGGCGGCCGAGCGGATCGCGGCCCGGATTTGCCCGATCCGGCGGGCCTTGCCGCCAGCCGCGGCCCTGCCTGTCGCTCTGCCCGTCCTGCAGGGTCATGCCCATCTGCCCGTCCGAGTCGCCCTCCTGCTCGCTGCCGTCCTGGCCCTGCTGCGGGCCGAACTGGCGGGCCATGGCCTGGCCCATCTCGCGGCCGCCCTTCTGCAGCGCCTCGACGGCCTTCTGCTCCGACGCACCGGCGCCCTTGTCGTTGCCCTCGCCCAGCTGCTTCTGCGCATCGCGCATCGCCTGGTCGGCCTCGCTCAGGCTGGGAGGCACCTCGCCGGTCAGGTCGCCGAACTGCTGCATCAATTCGCCGAGCGCGCGACGCAGCGCCTGCTGCACCCGCCGGTCGGCCTCGCGATCGGCGTTCTCGTCCCCCGGCGGGGGGCTGGGCCGGTTGGCGCGGAACCGTGTCGTCTCGTCGACGCGGCCCTGCGAGTGATCGAGCAGCCCGCCCTGCCGGCCGATCATGTCCTGCACCGCACCCATCTGCTGCCGCCCGCGCTGGCGCTGCGCCTGGGTGCGCTCACCGTCGCGGCCGTGTTCGGCGCGCGCATTGCGCAGGCGGTCGAGCATGCGCTCCAGCTCCGCCATGCGCTGCTGCGCCTCGTCCATGCGTCCCTCGCGGGCCGCCTCGCGCGCCTGCTCCGCCGCCCGGTCCATGTCCCGATTGGAAAGCCGCTGGGCGTTCGGGTCGAACGGCATCTCGTCGTTGTTGCGGCGCGCCTCTTCCGCCAGCGCCTGCAGGTGCTGCTCGATCGCCTGCTCGAGTTCCTTCAGCCGCTTGTCGAGCGCCTCGCGGTTGGCGTCGTTCGGCTCGCGGATCGCCTTGTCCAGCGCATCGCGCGCCGCCTGCCGCGCCTCTTCCAGCGCGCGCGCCGTGCGTTCGGTCTGGCCCTCCTCCAGATGCAGCGCGAGATCCCACATCCGCTGCTGCGCCTGATCGATGGCTTCCGGCGTCTTGTCCAGCCTGAGCTGGTAGTAGATGGCGCCGAGGTTGAGGTAGGCGCCGTAGTCGCCCCCGAAGGCGTCGGGCGCCGTCAGCAGCGCATCCAGTCCGGTCGCCGCGGATTTGCGGTCTTCCGGATGCAGGCTGAGCCCCCGCCGGATCGCCATCAGCTCCCGCGAGATCGGATTCTGGAACGGACGCTCCGGCAGGACGAATTCCTCCGACCGGCTCTCCCCGGTCTGGCCGGGCGAGTCGCGCGCGATCAGCTTCGCGGTGACCGGAAGCCCCGCCCACGGATGCGCCGTCAGGTCCTGCTGGCTGACCCCATGCGCCGACTTCGGTGCGCCGCCCGGCAATGGCAGGCTGATCACCAGGGTCGGCGCATCGGGGCGGTCGCGGAGCCGCAATTCGGCCTGCAGCGTGACCACGCCGTAGTCGTCGCTGGTCTGCCACGGCAGCCGGCTCTGCTGGCTTCCGGTGGCGCGACCGGGCGGCTCGCTCCACTCGGCTGTGGGCGGCTGGTCGGCGATCACCGTCAGGTCCCACGCGGCCAGCTCACGCCCGTTGCGGCGCACCAGCAGGTGGCCGCCTGCGGTCAGGTCGCGGTCGGCCTGGAAGCTCGCCTTGTCGAGCGCGCGAAATGGCTCCGCATGCCCGTCCAGCGACAGGCTGGGAACGCCATCGCCGCCGGTGACGCTGACGGTCAGGCGCGCGCCGGCCGGTACGGACACTGCACCGCCCTCGGCCTTGAGGAACATCGGCGCCAGCCGCGTGTAGGCGGGCGGCGTGATCCAGGCCTGCAGCTCGGTCTCCGGCGGCGGCACGTCGCGCGGCAGCGTCGGCTCCATCGCCAGCGCCAGGCGCGAGGGGGCGTCGTCGCCGGCGATGGCGAAGGCCGCGACCAATGCGACCACCAGGGCTGCCCGCAGCGCGCGCGGATCGCGCCGCGCCAGCCCGGGCCGCGGCAGACCCACGCGCAGCCGGCGCACCTGCCGCACCGCGCGCATCACGTGCACCTGCCACAGCGCGACCGCCGCCGTATCGGGGCCCAGGCGACCACGCGACGGCCGGTCCGTCAGCACGGCGAGCGGGCGGTGGGACAGGCCGGAGGCAACCTCCAGCCTGCGGTCGGCAGCCTTGTCGTCCGGTGCGCCGATGCCGGAGAGCCCGCGGACCAGGAGCCCGACGATCAGCACCGCGGTGACCGCGAGCAGCCCGATATGCGCCCACGGCGGCAGCAGCCGCGGCAGGTCGAGCAGGGCGACGCACACGAACATCCCGGCGATACCGATCGCCGGCCACAGCGCCGGCCAGATGCGTTCGAACAGGATGGCGGCGCGGGCGAGGGCGCGGCGGCTGGTCAACCGGCGCAACAGGCGATCCGTCTCTCCGCCCGGGGTGTTCATCGGCTGTCCTGTATCCCCGTTCCGATCATTCCATCCAATCTGGCCATCCAATCTGGCACGTGTTCGGCGTGCCACAAGTCGGCGTGGGTCTGGCGGTCGCGGATGACCGACCACCGCGCACCATCGACCATCACCTCCGCCGCCGCCGGTCTCGCGTTGTACGCCGAACTCATCACCGAACCATAGGCGCCGGCGTCCAGGATTGCCACGCGCGCATCGGGCGCGAGCGGCGGCAACAGACGGTTCCGCGCGAACGTGTCGGCCGTTTCGCAGACCGGTCCCACGACATCGGCCGGCGTCGTGGGCGCGACCGCGTCGACGGCGGAGACCGGAACGATGCCGTGCCAGGCATCGTACATCGCCGGGCGTATCAGGTCGTTCATGGCGGCATCCAGTATGACGAAGCGGCTGCCCTGCGTCTGTTTCACCAGAACGACGGAGGCGAGCAGCAGACCCGCCGGCCCGACCAGCCAACGGCCGGGCTCGATCACCACGCGGACAGGCAGGTCGTGCAGCGCGCCGCGGATCGCGCCGGCCAGGGCGACGGGGCCTGGCGAGGGTTCGTTGCAATAGGGAATGCCGAGGCCGCCGCCGCAGTCGACGACGGCGACCGTGTGGCCGGCCGCGTGCAGCGCGCGCACCAGGTCCGCCAGGCGTCCGAATGCGGCGCGATAGGGTGCCAGGGAGAGAATCTGGCTGCCGATATGCACCGCCAGCCCGACCGGCTCGATCCCCGGCAGCGACGCGGCGCGCCGATACAGCCCGATGGCGTCGGCGTAGGGGATGCCGAACTTGTCCTGCGCCCGGCCGGTGGTGATCTTGGCGTGCGTGCCGGCGTCCACGTCCGGATTGATGCGCAGCGCGATGCGCGCGGTCCGCCCCATGGCGGCGGCCAGGGCGGAGAGCATGTCGAGTTCCTCGGCGCTCTCCACGTTGATCTGCGCGATGTCCTCGGCCAGCGCGAGACGCAGCTCCCGGGGGCTCTTGCCGACGCCCGAGAACACGATCCGATCGGCCGGGATGCCGGCCTCGCGCGCACGGCACAGTTCGCCCTCGCTCACCACGTCGGCGCCGGCACCCTCGGCGGCGAACAGGCGCAGGACCGCCAGCCGGTCATTCGCCTTCACCGCGTAGTGGACATGCGCGTCCAGGCCGGCGTCGTTCAGTGCCGCGACCAGCAGGCGGTAGCGCCGGCGCATCGAGGACGCCGAGTAGACCCAGGTCGGCGTGCCGACAGCGTCGGCGATAAGGTTCAGCGGCACCTCGTCGATGACCAGCCCGTCCATCGCGTGCATGCTCAGATGCGGCCGCGCGGCAATGAGCTCGGCGGCGGTGGGCTCGGTCATGTCGTGCTGGCGGGCGACGGAATGGGACATCTGCCCATGCTACGGCAGGTCCGCGGCAAGGTCAGCCGGAAATCGCGACCACCGCACACCATGGCGGGTGCGCCGTGACGCTGTCCTAAATCGGGTTTTAACGGGCTGTGCGCTACCATGGACGCTCGATCATGCAAGGATACCAGCCGTGGCTGCCGATGTATGTCAGGTGGCAGGATCCCGTATCGATCCACGATCACTCGGCACGCTGCTGCTGAACAGCGACGTGGTGGCGCTCGCCGTGCTGCGCGGCGGGCGCATCGTCTTCGCCAATCCGGCCTTCCTTGCGGCGTTCCGCGCGAGCGAGCTGGCCGGCGTCGCCGTGGCGGACATCGTCCTCGATGCCCGCGATGATTCGCTGACCAATGCCCTCGCCGACGCCGAACTCGCACCGGCATGCTGGGTCGGCACCGGCTGTCGCGACAACGAGCCGCCATTCGACCTGGAGCTCCGCCTGGAACCGGTCATGCTCGATGGCGAGGCGATCGTGATCGCGTTCGCCTGGGACGTGACGCAACAGCACCGCGCCAGCGAGCACCTTGCCTGCCTGGCCTATTCCGACCCGCTGACCGGCCTGGCGAACCGTGCCCTGTTCGCCGACCGCCTGCACCAGGCGATCCTGCGCGCGCGTCGCGATGCCACGATTCTCGCCGTGCTGATGGTGGATCTCGACGGTTTCAAGGCGGTCAACGACACCTACGGGCATGAGGCAGGCGACGTGGCGTTGCAGATCGTCGGGCAGCGCTTTTTGGGCTGCGTCCGCGAGGATGATACGCTGGCGCGGATCGGCGGCGACGAATTCGCCGTGCTGCTGCCACGGTCGCCCGATCACCGTGCGGCCGCGAGGGTCGCAGACCGCATGATCGCCGCTCTGGCGCCGCCGCTGGACCGCATCGCGCTTCCGGTTGTCATCGGTGCCAGCATCGGCATCGCCGTCTGGCCCGAACACGCACGTTCACTCGACGCCCTGCTGGCATCGGCGGACACGGCCATGTACCGGGCCAAGCGCGCAGGCAAGAACCGGCTGCAATGGGCCACCGGCCGGTCCGAGGCGGACCCGCCGTCGCTCCCGCCGCAGGCGTGGCGCGCGGCGCACTCGGTCGGCATCGAAGCGATCGACGACCAGCATCTCCATCTGGTCCAACTGGTCGACCGTCTGTCCACCGCCCTGAAGGACGGTCTCGACGCGGATACAATTGCCGCAGGACTCCGCGAGCTGATCGGTTATGCCGCGTTCCACTTCGCCGCGGAGGAGCGGCTGATGGAGATCCACGGTGTGGACGGCCGGGCGCGCCATCGCGAAGAACATCGCCGGCTGCTGCACGACATCGACGCCCTGCACGTGGACGAGGAGCTCGCCAGCGTCAGCCTGATTCTGAGCTACCTGAACGAATGGCTGCTGCGCCATATCGACGGCCTGGACCGTCAGCTTGGCCAACGGCTCCTCGCCAAGGGCCTGCGCTGATCGGCCCGCCGCCCGGTGCATATCGGAAGTGCCGGATATCAGTACGTCGGATACGTGCGGGGCCAGGTGATCTGGTCGGGCGGCCCGGGCGGCGAGGGCGGACCCTTCTTGCCGCATGCCGCCAGTACCGCCATTCCGATCAAGGCGGCAATGATCAGGACGGGTCTCATGCCAGGGCCGCCTGCCATCGCGCCGCCTCGCGTTGCACGTTGGCGGGCGCCGTGCCGCCGTAGCTCGTGCGCGAGGCGACCGACGCCTCGACTGTCAGCACCGAAAAGATGTCCGACGTGATGCGCGGCTCCTCGGACTGCATGTCGGCGAGCGTCAGGCCGGCGAGCTCCACGCCTTTCGCCTCGGCCATCGCGACCAGCCGGCCGGTGACATGATGCGCGTCGCGGAACGGCAGCTTCAGCACGCGCACCAGCCAGTCGGCCAGATCGGTCGCGGTGGCGAACCCGGAGCCCGCCATCTCCCGCATCCGCACCAGGTCCGGCGTCATGTCGCGCACCATCCCCGCGACGGCGGCCAGCGACAGTGCCCAGGCCTCGGCGGCGTCGAACACCGGCTCCTTGTCCTCCTGCATGTCCTTGGCATAGGCGAGCGGCAGGCCCTTCATGACCGTCAGCAGCGCGACCAGCGCGCCGGTGATCCGCCCGGTCTTCGCCCGCACCAGTTCGGCCGCATCCGGATTGCGCTTCTGCGGCATGATCGAGCTGCCGGTGGTGAATGCATCCGACAGCCGGATGAACCGCCACGGCGCCGAGCACCAGATCACGATCTCCTCGGCGAATCGCGACAGGTGCATCGCCGAGATCGCCGCCGCGCCAAGGAACTCCAGCGCGAAGTCGCGGTCCGACACGGCGTCGAGCGAGTTGGCGGTCGGCCGGTCGAACCCCAGCGCCTGCGCGGTCATCGCGCGATCGATGGGAAATGAGGTTCCGGCCAGCGCCGCGCTGCCCAGCGGACATTCGTTCAGTCGGCGACGGCAATCGGCGAGCCGGCCGCGGTCGCGGTCCAGCATCTCGACATAGGCCAGCAGATGGTGGCCGAACGTCACCGGCTGCGCGGTCTGCAGGTGGGTGAAGCCCGGCATCGGATCGGCGGCATACGCCGCAGCGCGATCCGCCAGCGCGCGCATCACGTCGGCGATCTGTGCGGACAGTCCGTCGATCGCATCGCGCACCCACAGACGAAAATCCACGGCGACCTGGTCGTTGCGGCTGCGCGCGGTGTGCAGCCGCCGGCCGGGCTCGCCGATCCGCTCGGTCAGCCGCGCCTCGATGTTCATGTGGATGTCCTCGAGCGCCGCATCGAACGGGAAGCGTCCGGCCTCGATTTCCTGCGCGATCGCTGCTAAACCTTCGCGGATCGACTGCTCATCCTTGGCTGAAATGACCCCGACCTTTGCCAGCATCGCGGCATGCGCGAGCCCACCCCGAATGTCCTGCCGCCATAACTTGCGGTCGAAGCCGATGGAGGCGTTGATCTCCTGCATCACCACCGACGGACCGGCCGCGAAGCGCCCGCCCCATTGGGGGTTCGCTGCGACGTTCCTGCTGTCCGGCGTCTCGCTCAAGGAGGGGTTTCCATCGTGGCATTGATCACGCGCCGGAGTCTGGTCGCGGCGGGCGGGACCCTAGCCGCCGGCCTGATCGCGCGCAAACCGCAGGCCGCGGTGGTTCCGGGCGATCTCTCGAGCCACCTGGTGCTGACCAATCCACCGGTGACGCCGCCGGACATCGTCTTTGTCGGCGCCGACGGCAGCGAGCATCACCTGGCGGAGTTCATCGGCCATGGCATGGTGATCAACCTGTGGGCGACATGGTGCGTGCCGTGCGTCGCGGAGATGCCGGCGCTTGCGGCGCTGTCGAAGGCCCTGGCGCCCGACGACATCGCCGTGCTGCCGCTGTCGTCCGATCGCGGTGGAGCGAAGATCGTGGAGGCATTCTACGAGGAGCACGCGATCATGGGGTTGCCGGTGCTGCTCGACCCCAAGGGCGCGGCGGCACGCCTCTGGCAGGTGCATGGCCTTCCGACCAGCCTGATCATCGACCGGAAGGGACAGGAGCGTGCCCGCCTGGAGGGTTCGGCGGACTGGTCGACGCCGGCGGCGGCCGAGACGGTGCGGAAGCTGGTGACGGGATGAGGTTTACTTGAGCACCGCAAGCGCGGCCAGTCCGCAGGCATACGCTGTCAGTAACGCTGCAAGGATGCCCCACATGTATGCCTTGCCCGGCTTGTCGGCGAGGTCGGCCTTGGTCGCGAGATAGGGTATCTGCGCATCGATCCGCGCGACCATGACCTTCAGTTCGGCGACAGCCAACTCCAGACGTCCCACTGATCCCTTCACGTCCAGCATGCCATCCTCCAGCCTGGAGACACGGGCCTCCATGCCGCGATCGTAAGGGCCCCCGTCCGATCGTTCAACAGGTATGTCCAAGTGCGGTACTCCAGGTGCGTTTGGAGCCTCTTACGCCGCAAACGCCAAGCCGCAGTTAACCGCCCTTCAACTCCCCCAGCAGGGTATTCTCGGTCAGGATCTGCGGCAGCACGTCAGGCTGCCCGCGCGGCGGATAATACACATACAGCGGCACGCCATCGCGACCATTCTCCCGCAGATAGCGGGTGATTTCCGGATCCTGACGGGTCCAGTCGCCCTTCAGATAAGTCACATGGTTGTCGGCAAAGGCGCGTCGCACGGCGTCCGTGCTGAGCGCCACACGCTCGTTCACCAGACAGGTCACGCACCACGCGGCCGTCATGTTGACGAACACCGGTTTTCCCTCCGTCCGCAATGCGGCCAGCCGCGCGGCGCTGAACGGCTCTGCCCCGGACCCCACGACGCCCGCGGCAGGCGCCGGTGCGGTCGCGATGCCGCTCAGCACGGCAAGTGCTGCCAGAAATGCTACGGCGGCGGCCGACTGGCCAATGCGGCGGCCCCGGTCGGCAGCATCTTGCGTGATCCCAAGCACCCAGCCGGCAAAGCCCAGCAGCACGAGGCCGGCAGCAGTGCCGAGGACGCCGGCAGGACCGGCCTGCTGACTGATCACCCAGATCAGCCAGGCGCTCGCGGCATACATCGGGAACGCCAGCGCCTGCCGCAGGACCTCCATCCAGCGCCCCGGCTTCGGCGCCGTCCGTCCAATCCCAGGCATGAAGGCCAGCAGCACATAGGGCATCGCCATGCCGAGCCCCATCGCCAGGAACACCATCATCGTCACCGCCGGCGGGGCAGCGAGGCCGGCCGCAATGGCAACGCCCATGAACGGCGCCGTGCAGGGCGTTGCCACCACCACGGCCAGCAGCCCGGTGAAGAAACTGCCAAGCTGACCGCTATGGCGCGTCAGGCCCTGGCCGACTCCGACCAGGCTGGTGCCGATCTGGAACACGCCCGACATGTTCAGACCGACCGCGAACAGCAGCCAGGCCATGCCCGCGACGAACACCGGAGACTGGAACTGGAACCCCCATCCCGCCGCCGCGCCGGCCGCGCGCGCCGCAAGCAGGGCCGCGCCGACGATGGAGAAGGCCACCAGCACGCCCGCGGCGTAGGCAGCGGCATGCAGATGCGCCCGGCTGCGTGGCGCACCCGCGAGCCCGACCACCTTCATCGCCAGTATCGGGAACACGCACGGCATCAGGTTCAGGATCAGCCCGCCCAGGAATGCCAGGCCAAGCATGCGCTCGAGCCGCACCATCGGAGGTGGCGGCGGCGGCACCGCTCCGGGCGCGGCGCGCAGCGTCACGTCGGTCTCGAGGCCGCTGCGATCGCGCACCGTCAGGATCCCCGACAGACCGTCCTCCGAGCGGAACGCCTTGCCGGGCTTCAATGCCAGCGTGAAGCCGCCCTCCCACACCGTCAGCGGCTGTGCGGCGCTGTCGCGGATGACCCCTTGCGTGTCGGGGATGAACCAGGCGTCCACCACGGTGGCTGTCGTCAGTTCCGGTCCCTTCACCCACAGCGTTCCGTCGGTCGCGACTGCGGCCTGCCATGGCGAAGGCTGCGGCACCTGCCTGTCGTGGGCCGCGAACAAGGGCGCCTGTGGCGATGGGGCGGCGATGCCCGCGGGCAGGTCGAGACGAAAATCGCCCTCCTCCGGCACGCAGATGTCCTTGCACACCAGCCATTGGGCATGTGCCTGCACGGCGGTGCCAGCCGTCCGCCTGTGCCGGTGTCACGGTGAGCGGCAGCAGCAGATCGCCCGTATAGGCGTAGGTCGTGAGCTGGCCTTCCGCCAGACGTTGCGGCGTCGGCCAGACGATCGGGACCGCGCTCGGCACCGGGCGGCAGGGTCAGTTCCAGTTCCGCCGGAACGCCGGCATCGCCCGGATTCTTCCAGTAGGTGTGCCAGCCGGGCGCGAGCCGGAAATGCAGGCCGATGCGGAATGGCGCACCGGGCGCGACAGCGTCGGTGTCGGACACCAGGGACACGGTGGCGCGCGGACTGCTGACCGGCGTGCTCTCGAGGGCGCGGGCAGGGAGCGCCGGTCCGACGAGCAGCAACGATCACCAGGATCGTCTTGAGAGTCCGCAGCATGGGTTCCTTGTAACACGATCTCGTGAGCATATGGGCGGAATTCCGCTGCGATGGATCGGCAACACTGACGATGACAGCTACCCGACCTTCCGGTCACCGAAGCCATCCCGTCCATGCTTGCGGCACTCGCGGCCGGACGCAATGCCGTACTCGTGGCGCCGCCCGGCGCCGGCAAGACCACGCTCGTTCCGCTGGTCCTGCTCGATGCGCCCTGGCGCGGCGACGGGCGCATCCTGATGCTGGAGCCGCGCAGGCTGGCAACACGGGCCGCCGCCGCCCGGATGGCAAGCCTGCTCGGCGAGGCGCCCGGCGGCACGGTCGGGTTCCGCACCCGTCTGGATGCGGCGGTCTCCGCCGCGACCCGTATCGAGGTCATCACCGAGGGCCTGCTGATCCGCCGGCTGCAATCCGATCCGGGCCTGGATGGCGTCGCCATCGTGATCCTCGACGAGGTGCACGAGCGCTCGCTGGAGTCGGACCTGGCACTGGCTTTCTGCCTCGAGCTTGCAGCGCGTTCTGCGCCCGGAACTGCGTCTGCTCGCGATGTCGGCCACCGCCGATGGGGCACGTCTCGCCGGCCTGATGGATGCCGAGGTGATCGAGAGCGCCGGCCGGATGTTTCCGGTGGCGATCCACCACGCGGCGCGCGACATCGCCGGGCCGCGCGATCTGCCGGACGCGATGGCGCGCGCCGTTCGCGCCGCGCTGGCGGAGCATGACGGCGACATACTGGGCTTCCTGCCGGGCATGGCGGAGATCCGGCGGACCCAGGCGGCGCTTGCGGGCTGCGGCGCGCTCGTGCTGCCGCTGCATGGCGACCTGCCGCCGGCCGAGCAGGACCGCGCGCTGCGCCAGGCCGAGGCACGGCGGGTGGTGCTGGCGACATCGATCGCCGAGACCTCGCTGACGGTGCCCGGCGTGCGCATCGTGGTTGACGGCGGGTGGCGTCGTGCGCCGCGGCTGGATCCCGCCACCGGCCTGACACGGCTCGCGACATTGCGGATTTCGCGCGCCGCCGCCGAGCAGCGGGCCGGCCGGGCCGGGCGCGAGGCGCCGGGCGTGGCGATCCGCCTGTGGTCGCCGGCGCTGCATCGCGGGCTTGCTGCGTTCGACCGGCCGGAGATCCTCGAGGCCGAACTGTCGTCGCTGGCCCTGGATTGCGCGGCGTGGGGCGCCGCACCGGGCGATCTGGCATTCCTCGACCGTCCGCCCGCCGGCGCGCTTGCGGCCGCGACGGCGCTGCTGGGCGAACTTGGCGCGTTCGATCGGGAGGGACGCATCACCGAGGCCGGCAGGCGCATGGCCTCGCTGGGCGCGCATCCGCGGCTCGCCGCGATGATGCTGGCGGCGGAAACGCCGGGTGAGGCAGCGCTTGCGGCCGACCTCGCGGCTCTGCTCGAGGAGCGCGACCCGCTGCGGAGCCCCGACGCACCGGCGGATATCGGCCTGCGCCTCGCCGCGATCACCGATGGCGATCCCGCCGCCGACCGTGGCGCGCTGTCCCGCATCCGCCGCGTCGCCGCCCAATACCGCCGACGGCTGCGCCTGCCCGGCGACGCGCGCGCCGATGGCGACCCGGGCCGGCTGCTGGCGGCCGCATTTCCCGACCGGATCGCCCAGCGACGCGGCGAGCCGGGCACGTTCCGTCTCGCCGGCGGCGGCGGGGCGCGGCTGCCGCGCGCGGACCCGCTCGCCACCGCGCCGCTGCTCGCCGTCGCCGCCCTGGAGATGAAGGCCTCGGCGCGCATCCGGCTGGCGGCGCCGCTCGATCCCGATGCCTTGCCGGCCGCCCTGGCGTCGCGGGTGACCGAGCAGGTGGAGACTGCCTTCGATCCGGTCTCCGGCGCAGTCCTGGCGCGGCGCCGGCGCAGGCTCGGGGCGCTGATCCTGGCGGACCGCACCGAACCCGCCGACCCGGCGGAGGTCGCGGCGGCGCTCGCCCGCGCTGCGGCCGCCGATGGGCTGCGGGCGCTGCCGTGGACCGATCAGGCGCGCCAGCTCCAGGCCCGCGTGGCGCTGATGCGCCGGATCGAACCCGCCGAAGCGTGGCCCGACCTGTCGGACGATGCGCTGGCGGCCGAGGCGGGGGAGTGGCTGACACCGAAGCTTGCCGGTCTGTCGCGCCTCGGCGATCTGTCGCGCCTGGACCTGCACGGCATCCTGCGCGGCCTGTTGCCGTGGGACCTGGCCCGGCGGCTGGACGAGGCACTGCCGGCACATCTGGCGCTTCCCGGTTCGCGCGCCGCGATCGACTATACCCAGCCGGTTCCCGTCGCTTCGGCGAAGGCACAGGCGTTCTATGGCCTGACCGCGACGCCCAGGCTCGCCGCGGGTCGCGTCCCGCTGCAGCTTCGCCCTGCTCTCGCCGGCTGGCCGACCGGTCGCCATCACCGCCGATCTGGCGGGCTTCTGGGCGGGCGGCTGGGCCGACGTCCGGCGCGACATGCGTGGGCGCTATCCCAAGCACCAGTGGCCCGAAGACCCGTCGCGCGGCGGCACCTGACCGGTCATGGCACGTCTCGTTGCGCCGGATTCTTGTTGCTGGGGCGGCACCATGCCATCTGCTGCTGCACGCATGCTGCATCCCTTCGGGAAAGAACCCGCCAATATGACCCCAGCCTGGCATCCAAGGGGCCTGATCCTGGCCCTTGCGCTGCTTGTCACCGCCTGTGCGACGGCCACACCCGGCAATGCCGTCGCGCGCTCCGCGCCGGACAGCTTCTCGCCGCTGGTCAAGCGCGTGCTGCCCGCCGTGGTGAACATCGCGGTGACGGAAACCGTCTCGGGCGGCGACGTGCTCGGCGAACTGCCGCCGGAATTGCGCGACACGCCGCTGGGGCGCGAATTCCGCCGCCGCTTCGGCAATCGCCGCGAGGAGACGATGGGCGCCGGCTCGGGCTTCGTCATCGATCCGTCCGGCCTGATCGTGACCAACAACCATGTCGTCGGCCATGCCAACAAGATCGTGGTCTCGCTCACCGACGGCACGCGGCTGCCGGCGCGGCTGATCGGCACGGACGACCTGACCGATGTCGCGTTGATCAAGGTCGATGCGTCCGGTCCGCTGCCCTACGTGGCCTGGGGCGATTCGCGGCAGGTCGAGGTCGGCGACTGGATCCTGGCCGCCGGCAATCCGTTCGGCCTGGGCGGCTCGGTCACCGCCGGGATCATCTCGGCGCGTGGCCGCGACCTGGGGGCCGGTCCGTTCGACAACTTCCTGCAGATCGATGCGCCGATCAATCCGGGCAACTCCGGCGGGCCGATCTTCAACATGGACGGCCAGGTGATCGCGATCAGCACCGCCATCGTCTC
Organism: uncultured Alphaproteobacteria bacterium; assembly: GCA_963739725.1. Lineage (GTDB taxonomy): Bacteria > Pseudomonadota > Alphaproteobacteria > Acetobacterales > Acetobacteraceae > JAMXLO01. The sequence goes on from CAVUBS010000033.1 coordinate 336,123, forward strand.
GCCCTCCGGCGGCTCGGTGGGCATCGGCTTCGCGACGCCGAGCGAACTGATCGCGCCCATCGTCGCGCAATTGCGCGGCGGCGGCCGCATCGACCGGGGCTGGCTCGGCGTGTCGGTGGAGGATACCAAGAACGGGGTGTCCGTCGCCGGCGTGGAGCGCACCAGCCCGGCGGGGCGTGCGGGGATTCGCCAGGGCGATACGATCCTCGCGGTGAACGGCGAGCACATCGAGACCTCGCGCGGGCTGATCCGTACGATCGCCGCCGTGGTCCCGGGAAAGGACGTCAGCCTGTCGATCCGTCGCCAGGGCCGTGAGATGGACATTTCGGTCACGATCGGCCGACGCCCCTCGGAAGGGGCCGGCTGAAGGAGCAAGGACATGCGAATTCTGGTTGTGGAAGACGACAAGGATGTCGGCGCCTTCGTGGTGCGCGGACTGAAGGAGGCGGGCCATGTGGTGGAGCTCGCCGACAACGGCCGCGACGGCCTGTTCCTGGCCGCCAGCGAGGCGTTCGACGCGGTGGTTCTCGACCGCATGCTGCCCGGCGGCATCGACGGGCTGCACCTGGTCGAGACGCTGCGGGCGCAGAAGAACGCCGTGCCGGTGCTGATCCTGTCGGCTCTGGCCGATGTCGATGAGCGCGTGCGCGGCCTGAAGGCCGGCGGCGACGACTACCTGTCCAAGCCGTTCGCATTCGCCGAACTGCTGGCACGCGTCGAGGCCCTGGCACGCCGCGCCAAGGGCGAGGGGCCGGTGACCAAGCTGGTCGTCGACGATCTCGAACTCGACCTGCTGTCGCGCCAGGTGAAGCGCGCCGGCCAGAAGGTCGACCTGCAGCCGCGCGAGTTCCGCCTGCTCGAATACCTGATGCGCCACGCGGGGCAGGTCGTGACGCGCACGATGCTGCTCGAGGGCGTGTGGGACTACCACTTCGACCCGCAGACCAACGTGATCGACGTGCATGTCTCGCGGCTGCGCCAGAAGGTGGACAAGCCGTTCCCGACGCCGCTGATCCACACCATCCGCAACGCCGGCTACATGCTGCGCGCCGAGAGCGCGTGACGTCGTCGTTGGCGCTTCCGCGCTTGGTCGCCGCACCAGCCCGGCAATGCATCCGGCATCCGCTCGGGTCTTCGCCTGCTGCGGTCCGCCGGCGTTCGGTTCGCGGTGGTCTACGCCCTGCTGCTCGCGGTCAGCGCGGCGGCGCTGGCGCTGTTCCTCTGGTGGGCGACCGCCGGGCCTGCTCGACCGGCAGAGCGAGGCCGCGATCCAGGCCGATGCCCAGATCCTTGCGGAGCGCTTCGCCGCGGGCCGGCTGCCGGCGCTGGTGATGACCATCGACGACCGGCTGAGCCAGGACATCGAGGACGACTACGTCTACCTGCTGGTCGAACCGGCAGGGCGGCGGATTGCCGGCAACCTGTCGCACTGGCCGCAGGAGGTCACGCAAAGTGCCGACTGGTATGAGCTGCCGATCGAGCGCGCCGGTGTCCGCTCGCTGGCGCTCGTGCACAAGTACGAGTTGCCGGGCGGTTTTCGGCTGCTGATCGGACGCGACGTCCATCTGCGTGCCCAGCTCCGCTCGCTGCTGACCGATGCGCTGCTTTGGGCGCTGCTGGTCGTCATGGCGATGGCATCCATCGGCGCGCTGGTGGTGCGCAGCATGTTCCGCCGCACGCTGGCCAATGTCTCGGCCACCGCGGCGGCGATTGCTGCCGGCGACTTCAGCCAGCGCGTGCGGCTCTCCGGCCGCGGCGACGAATTCGACCAGCTCGCCGAAACGATCAACGACATGCTGGATCGCCTGGGCAGGTTGATGGAGGGCGTGCGCGAGGTGTCGAACGCCATCGCCCACGATCTGCGAACACCGATCACCCGTGCCCGCGCACGGCTGGAGGATGCGGCGGAACACGCCGGGACCGTGGCTGAGCTGCGTGCCGTGGTCGAGCGGGCGACCGCGGATCTGGACGGCATCGTGGCGGTCTTCCAGGCGCTCCTGCGCATTGCCGAGATCGAGGCCGGCTCGCGCCGCGCGGCCTTCGTCCGGTTCGACCTTGCGCCGCTGCTCGCCAACGTGGCCGAGCTGTATGGCGCGGTCGCCGAGGACAAGGGGGTCGCGCTGTCGGTCGATGTGCCGGAACACCTGCCGCTTTACGGTGACCGCGAGCTGGTCCAGCAGGCGGTCGCCAATCTGGTCGACAATGCCGTGAAGTTCTCCCGCGCCGGAGAGGCCGTCCGGGTCTCCGGCACGATCACGCCCGCCGCGGTGGAGATCGCGGTGGCCGACCAGGGACCTGGCATCCCCGAGGCCGATCGGCTGCGCGCGACCGAGCGCTTCTTTCGCGGCGAGACCGCGCGCAACACGCCGGGATCCGGCCTCGGCCTTGCACTGGTGCAGGCGGTGGCGCAAGCTGCACGGCGGCAGCCTGCGGTTGACCGATGCGGCACCGGGTCTGCTCGCTGTCGTTGCGTTGCCGGCACATGACGAGGCGGCTCCTGTCTGCTAACGCAATTGTCATGCCCGGAACAGCGGCCGGTGAGGCCGTAGGCGCCAGTGTGGCCGCCATGTCGCTGAATGCCCGCACCACCAGCCTCGCTGGCATGGCAGCCTGTCTCGGACTTGGCGCCGCCCTGGCTGTCGCAATGCCGGTTGTCGGTCAGCCGCCGCCGCAAGAGGTGACAAGCGACACGCCGGAATACTGCATGCAGCTGCTGAATCGGATCAGCGAACTGGCCCGCATGGCGCCCATGCCGCCGCCTTACGAGGTTACCTCGCTGTCGATGGAGGGCCAGCGGATGTGCCGGCAGGGTCAGACCCGCGGCGGCCTGGCCTCGGCTGCGCCGCGCGCTGGCGCTGCTGTTGCAGAAGGGCGACGAGCCCGAGATGCGGTGATGCACCGTGCCGTCCGCGACGTGACGGTGCGACGGCGGGGCGGCGAGGCGTGTCGTAGCCTAGCCGCCGGTGAGCTTGCCGGGGGGTTTGCAAGTCGGGCCGGCCTTGCTATAGCGCGCGCCCTTGCCGTTGGGGGTCCGGCCGCGGACCGCTGGGCGGGCGCATAGCTCAGTTGGTAGAGCAGCTGACTCTTAATCAGCGGGCCGTAGGTTCGAGTCCTACTGCGCCCACCAATCCAAGGCACTGAAATAGCTGCCGGTTCCAGGGATCATGCTGGTGAAGCCGCCTCGATCAGAGGATTCTGTGGTCGGTTTCTGTGCCACACTGCGAAGTTCGGCGGGAGACTTCCGGTGCGAGGGTGGCCGTATCGGGTGCTCATTTGCACCGTGGCCGGAAGTTGGCCGGGGGCAACGGCTCCCGGCCAACACGACTTTCGCGGTAATCTACAAGTGGGATGATGGTCAGCGATCAGACGGACAATACCGTCGGGGTCTCCTCAGTCCCAACGCGGTCCGGCATATGGTCGCGCGGCCACGTTGATCGTCACGCGATTCAGGCGGTGACAAAACCGCCAAAACCTCCGATCGTGGTCCATATCGCCAAGATTTGACGGTTTTGGAATGGCCGGTAACGAGGTTTCAGAGCCTCTTGATCCGCCGCGGAAGGATGCTCGCCACTGTCGGGGCGACTAACGACGCAACTACGGTTCCGTGACGGTCTCATCCGCCATTGCAGTCGCCGGCACCGGAAATCGAAGAGTCCACTCATCAGTGCCGTGATCTGATCGAGCTGTCGCCGCGCCGTTGACCTGCCCCATCAACCGCCTCACCAACACAATGCCATGTCGCTCGGTGTTGTCACCTTCGATGAAACCTACACCATTATCGTTGAAGGTGATCGTGGCCCATTGTTCGCGCACGACACGAACACGCTGATCGACCCCGCGCCGTCGGGAAACGCGTGGGCATAGCTGTTCGTGGTCGGTTCCGAAACGACAAGCCCTGGTGCGGTTAGGGTGTGCACTGTCCAAGCGGACCACAGGATCGGACAGCCTGGGCGGAGGGGCGGAGTGGCGTCGGATGTGCTTGTCGTATCATGGACACGCTGCTCAGAAGTCGCCGCAACGGAATGCCAAGCCGCGCAGCGCCGCCGGCACCTTCGTCGACGATATTTCCCCGGATAATCCGCACTTCGCAACGTCCCGCTGTCACAGCGATGCGCGTGCGCCGAGAGTGCCGGTTCCATGGTGGCGCAGGAGGACTTGAACCTACGCATCACCGATATCAGCAGCCACCCGCGAGGGAGGACTGAACCGCGATCAGCGCTCCGGCACTCCGGCTTTGCGCAAGCCGACCAGAAACGTCGCATGGAACAGCGAGCGGGCTTTCTCCGAACCAAGCGGCTGGATCATCTGAAACCGCTCGATGCTCGTGTAGCGTTGATCGGGGCTGAGCCGCCAGGCTTCGGCCAGCGCCGCCGCCGCACGCTCCATTCTGCCGGTCAGTGCAAAAGCCGAGGCCAGCCAGGCATGCGGCCCCGGAAGTGTCGGGTTGGCGATCCGCGCCTTGTCCAGCCACAGGATCGCTTCGTCGAAACGCGAATCCAGTAGATGAACCATCCCAATTCGCCAATACCAATTCGGGACCCGCGGGTCGCGCGGGCTGAGCCGAATTGCCAGTTCCTGTGACCGAATGGCGTCGTCGAGCTCCCCGGCAAAAACCTTGCACATGCCCAATGACGCAATCGCCGCGACCCAGTTGCGACCCACCGCGAGTGCGGCTTCGTATTCCGGAATGGCGGCAGTGTAGTTGCCCTCCGCTCGCAGCAGCTGGCCTCTGGCAAAATGCGCAACGGCATGGCCCGGCGACGCGCTCAACGCCTGCTCGATCAGTTGTTCGGCGCGTTCTATGTCATCCTTCAGCGATACGGATAACTGCTCGAGAACACGGGTCGCCAGCGCAAGCCCGAGGTAGGCTCTTGTAGCAGCCGAGCCAGGGTCGAACGCGAGTGCGCTTTCGAAGCACCTGATCGCTTCGGTCAAACGCTCCGGAGTCGAGCCCTCACGGTGGTCCAGCGCGGCACGACCTCGAAGCAGGTGGTCCAGCGCGTCCGGATGGCCGGTTGGCCGCGCCGCTTCGGCGCTGACCAGCTCGAGATTGAGCGCGATGGCAATCCGGCTGGTGACTTCGTCTTGTAGACGGAACAGATCGGTCGAAGAATAATGGAACCGATCGGCCCAGACCATCGTGTCGGCGCCCGCGTCACTCAGCTGGGTATTGATGCGGATCTGGTCCTGTGAACGGCGCACGCTGCCCTTCAGCACATACCGCACGTTCAGCTCGCGCCCGATCTGCCGCGTGTTGATCGGCTTGTCGCGGTATGTGTCAGCCGTATTGCGCGAGATCACGACAATGTCGGCGATGCGGGACAGATCGGTCGTCACATCATCGGTGATTGCGTCGACCAGATACTGCTGCTCGCCGCCGTCACTGAAATTGGCGAACGGCAGCACCACAACCGACAGGCGCGGCGTCTGTGTCGAGGCGTAGGCGCTGACCTGCCCGGTCGGGCCGTGCGAGATTATTTCGTCGGCGATCGGCAAGGCGCCGATGACGTCCGGTCGCAACCCGAACACGTGCAGAGGCCGCACGATGTTCTTGACGGTCTTCTGGCCAAAATCCTCAAAGGTGACCGGGACCTTGTTGCGGACCTGGTCGTGCACGACCTCCGAGATGCAGATCCCGTTCGGTTCGGCCAATGTTTGCAGCCGCGCCGCGACATTGACTCCGTCGCCGTAGATATCGTCCGCCTCGGCAATTACGTCGCCCATATTGATGCCGATGCGGAAGCTGATGCGCTCGTCGTCCGGTATGTCGGCATTGCGGCGGCTCATCAAACATTGCGTTTCGATGGCGCACAGCACCGCCTCCATGACGCTGGAAAATTCAGCGAGCATGCCATCGCCGGTCGACTTGACGATCCGGCCGTGGTGTTCGCGGACCCGCGGCTCAACGACCTCGCGGAAATGCGCCTTGAGGCTTTCGTGCGTGCGCTCTTCGTCCTGTTCCATCAGCCGCGAGTAGCCCGCCACGTCGGCGGCCAGTATCGCGGTAAGACGACGGATCAGGGCCATGCTTGAATTCGAACCAGAGGGGTGCGACTGAACTATAAGATGGCATCAATCGGAGGGCAAAGGCGAGCCTTGCCACAGCAGGGCCTCGGCGCCCGACGGATTTTAGGGCCGAATGCCATTTGGTGTTTGCTGGAAGCAGATGCGGGCGCTAGAATTCCGCACGCCGGGATCGCAACGCGTCCTGCGATACTCGGCGTGTCAGGGGGAGGGCTGCAATGCCGGTATCGACCTACCTGCGAAAGCGGCTTCGCTTGCCGCGGCGCATCGCGTTGATTTTCGGGATCGGAGCGATCTCCGCGGTCAGCGCCAATGCCGATGGGCCGGCGCCCGATACCGTCAAGCCGACCCCGATACCGCAGCAGAGCGCAAAGGCATTCGGCGACCTGCGGGTATGGAGCGAAGACGGCCGGATCTATCTGTCGGAAAACGGCGGTCCGGTCCAGGAGTTGGCGCTTGGCGATACGGCAGAGGCACTGCATCTGAGGCAACTGCTCGAGGATGGTGGCGCCGTCGCGGATGACCCGCAGGTGTTGGAACACCGGATCATACTGGTCGGCGGCGGCGGCGCAGGGCTGCATTGGGCGCCTGGTGACAACGCATCCGGTTCCGCCCCCAGCACGACCGGTCCAGCCGGGCGCAACGGGGACCGCAACCATGGCGGTCCGGCGGATCGGACACGGCCCGCCGATGCGAGCAACCCGGGCACGCCGAACCCGACAAAAGGCGGGCGCAAGGGCTGACGAGCGGCCGCACCATTCCGGACGAACTGTTCGACGAGGCCAAGCCGAAGACATTCCTGCGCGGCACCCACCGTTCAGTGGCACCAACCGAGACACTGGCGCGCGTCCGGCCGCACGCGGCGGCGATGGGCATCACCAGCATCGGCGACATCACCGGCCTCGATCGCATCGGCATACCTGTCGCAGTGGCGGTCAGGCCCAATTCGCGTTCCGTTTCGGTCGCGCAGGGCAAGGGCCTGGATCTGCCGCAGGCGTTGGCCTCCGCCCTGATGGAGGCGTGCGAGGGCTACCATGCCGAGGAGATCGGTCCCTGCCGGCACGCCACCTATGCCGAGCTTGCCGCGAATGCGACCGTGGTCGATCCGGCCACACTATGCCCGGGCCTGCGTCAATTTGATGCCGACCGACCGATCCTGTGGACCGAGGGCTTCGATCTGCTGCAGCGCGAACCATGCTGGGTACCGGCCGAGATCGTGCACACGGACTACACGCTGGCTCAGCCGGACGGGTATTTCCTCGCCGGCTCGAACGGCCTGGCGTCGGGCAACCATTTGATCGAGGCGGTCAATGCGGCGCTCTACGAGGTGGTGGAGCGCGACGCCGTCGCACTGTGGGCTGCCCGCCCCGTCCTCGAGCGCCCACGTTTTGTGGTCGACCCTGCCTCGGTCGACGACACCGATTGCCGCATGCTGCTTGCCAAGTACGACGCTGCCGAAATGGTCGTTCGTGTCTACCACGTGACGACCGATATCGGCATGCCCGCCTTTCTTTGCGAAATTCGTGATGTCGCGTTGAGCGAGCCGATGCAGCTTCGTCGATTCCACGGCGCCGGTTGCCACGCTGACCGCGGCATCGCGTTGGCACGTGCCTTGACCGAGGCGGCGCAGACGCGCCTCACCTACATCGCCGGGGTGCGGGACGATCTTTCGCCGGCGGAGTATCACGACGATCTGTCGCCGGCGGATTACCTGAAATGGCCGCGCCGCACGCGCGGCTCGAACGTCTATGATGCGCTGTTCGACGCGGTTGCCAAGGCGGCAACGCCCGTCCTGTTCAAGGACGTCCCGAGTTTCGTTGCGGACGATCTTCGCGATGACCTGCATTGGGCGCTCGGCCGACTCGCAACCGCCGGAATCGAGCGGGCGATCGCTGTCGATCTGACGCGGGCGCAGTACGGCGTTCCGGTCGTCCGCCTGATCGTTCCCGGCCTGGAGTGGGATCCGCATCACCCGAATTACCGGCCCGGCGCTCGCGCTCGGGCGCATGGCAGCCCGATGAGCGCCGTCGTATTCGTCGGGCCCAGCCTGCCGCCACATCTGCGTCCGGCAGAAGACAAGCTGTTTGACTGGCGCCCGCCGGTCCGCCAGGGCGATGTGTATCGCGCCGCGTTGGCCCATCCGCTCGCGATCGGTGTTGTCGATGGCTACTTCGGCACCGTGCCGACGGCCTGGCACAAGGAGTTCCTGTGGGCCATGGCGGAAGGCATACACGTATTCGGTGCCGCCAGCATCGGCGCCCTGCGCGCGGTCGAACTTGAGGCATTCGGCATGCGCGGCATCGGTCAAATCTTCCGGACGCTGCGCGACAGCGCCTGGCTGGACTATGAGGAGGTCGCGATCGCGCACAAGCCGGCCGAGATGGGTTATCAGCCGGAATCCGAGGCGATGGTCAACGTGCGCGCGACGCTCGACGCGGCGGTGCGGGATGGCATCCTGGCGCCGCAACTGGCGGCACGGCTCGCCGATATTGCCAAGGCAATCTTCTACACGGATCGCACCTACGAGGCGGTGCTGCAATCCGCCCATGCATGCGGCTGTCCGGCGGACGCACTGCGCCGCTTCGCCGGCTGGCTGCCGGCCGGGCGGATCGATCAGAAGCGCCGCGACGCGGAAGCGATGCTGGACGCGATACGGTCCCACCTCGCGTCAGACCCGGGACCGCTGCGGGTTGGCTACAGACTATCCGATACGGTCGCCTGGCAGGCCGCGTGTCGTTACGCGGCCGCGATTATTGAGGACCGGTTGTGCCTCCGGGAAGTGAATGATCCACCGCCCTCATGGGTAGTTCTGGTTCAAGCGTGGACACACACGCAAGTTTCCGCGCGAGAGCTGGTTTGTTAGACAGATCCGCCACGACGTCCTGCTGGAAGACATGCCCATCCGGACTTGTTATGTTCAGGCGCAATGACTCGCAGCGGAGTCGATGCCTGCGTCAGCACGCTCAAAACGTAGGTTTCGACGAGGTCTTCCGTCGGTGACAGGGAACCGAGCAGGCTTGCCCACGGACGGTTGTCGCCATAGAGGTCATTCAGACTCTGCGGCCAGTGCGACTAGCTGTTGATTGACCCCGCGCCGTGGCTGATACATGTTGGCCTTGGGCTGCGATCCCGGTCAGGGACCCGCTGTCCAGGTGTGACGAAATCAGCGATCGGCGGGCCGGCTCGCGTGCATGACAAGTCGGGATTCGCCCGTATCACCGAATGCGAGCCATCTCGGCGCCGCAAATGCCTCGTTTGGGTAGGCTGCGACCGCATGCCAGCTGCCCTGGAAGAACGATCCGTCCGGGACGCACTTCATCAGGAGGCTAAGATCATAATTAGACGGGTGGTTGAGGCCAGGGACCGGCTCCACCCAGTCATACCAGCGCACGTGTCCGAGCTCGTGCGCGAGCACCGCCAGAACGGTCATGCCTGACGCATTCGCTGGATCGTCGCTGCCGAACTTCGAATCGAATTTAGGGGGTACTTTCCACGTTCAGATGGTTGAGCGTCTTCAGCAAGGTATTCAGTTGGCTTGTGCTGTAGTCCGTCAATCTCTGAGCATGCCGAAAATCGGTCCTGTGCGCTCCGTATCCAGGATTGGCCTTACGCAGCGATTGACCAGCCGTCCAATTGCTCAAGGAGATGGCGATGTATCGCTTCCCCTTGTTCGGATCGTACGGACTGCGGAAGCCCCACGACGAATCAAAGCACAGAATTATTCTGATCTCCATTGTCGCAAGTGTCTTGAGTGACGAAAACACCGTCCAACGCGCAAACATCTTGCTGGAAATATTTAGGAGCAATTCTAAAGGCGCTCCGCAGATCGTCTTCGACGACGGCTGGCAGAGCGATCATCGCTTGCGGGGGGATCCTCGAACGTCATGGGATCATATCCCGGCTTCAGGATATGGACGCTCTTGATGAAGCTATCTTCGTCGGTGCAGAGCTGCGCGCGGTGCTGGCGAGGCGGCCGCCCGGCTGGGGCGGCGGTGTTTTCGGCGCGCAAGCGACACAGGCCACTGCGATCACACTTGCGCCGACAAGGAACGCGGTACGAATCATCAAGGTTCTCCTCCCCCGGTGCGCGTCCCTCGCGCGGTCGGTATTCCCCTGTCACGACAGCGTCATTTCGTCGGATTATGTCACAGCTGCGGGTCCTTTGGCGAGACTTTTCAGCGATCAGAGGGCGCGGCTCGGGCCGTGCCCCCAAATGCGTCGCTGGCCCCGGACAAATGCGGCGGCACATCGAGCGCAGGGTTATGGTCGAAGAAACCGTATGGCACCAGGGATACGCTGTGCCACATGGTCGGCAGGACCGGCCAGTCCTCGGGCCGCGTCACATGGTGGAATCCCATCGTGTACCAAAGCACGATGTCCGCATTTGCGACCCGGCGATGCTGCGCGACATAGGCGGGCAATCCATCGCCGCCCGGACTTTGGTTCGGGTATGGCCCCGCGGCATAGAGCTCCTTTGCATTATAGGCGGTGATCCATAGCGGCGCCGCCGAGAAGCCGGCACGGCGCTGCGGGAGATCGTCCGCCGCGAGCAGCGAGATGCCCGTATGATTGGCCCGCAGCTCGTAACCGGGATGCTGACCCAGCGCGTTCGTCAGCTTCGGGTTTTCGATGCGCCACAGCTCGACGCCCTGATGCGTGTCGCCAGGGACGGGACCTTCGACGGTGACGGCCTCGTTGCGGACACGCCACAGGCTGCGCCGGTCGCCGCGCCCATTCAAACGCTGCATCGCGAGTTTTTGCCGTATCAGCGTGTTGGACCGCCCGTCCACGTCGACATCGAGGCGAAACGACAGGAAGTGATCATGGTTGACCCCGACACAGGTTCGGGGCAATCAGGTTGCCATTGGCCGTGTCGCGAGACGCCGACGCGTCCGCCATCGTGCGTGCGCGCACCCCCTTTGCCTGGTCGATGCCCGTCGCGCCGACGTCGATGCGGATTTCCCCTGCTTCCGTCAGCACCCAGTCAATGATGTAATCGTAGTTGCCGAGGCTCGGGATTGTTCGCATCACCAGCTCGACAGCCGGACGTGCCTCGTAGGTGTTGTTGGCGATTTCGGCGTGCCGCCACAACGGCGCGCCGGTATTGCGTTCAAACAGGCAGATGACTCCCTGTCGCGTGATCGCCTTGCCATCCTCGTCGGCAATCGTGGCATCCAGCAGCCGCGCGTTGGTTGGACAATCGCCGCCCGGCATCAGCGGCAGCGACAGAGCCCCTATGCCGTATTCCCCAACATCCATGTAGGTACGAAACGACCAGCCCGGATCAGGGTCCATATACGGCACGAACATCTCGGCGAGCGAGCCGCGATACAGCACCATGCGCAGACGGCCCCGGTCTTCGTAACGAACGAGCGACAGGACGAGGCCGGAGCGGGGATCCATCCCGTAATGGAACGACCAGTTGTTCCAACGCACCAGGTTCGCTTCGATCAGTGAAATTGGCACCTGCCGGAGCTTCGTTCAGCACCGGCTTCGGCGCCTGACGCGGCACCGGCTGCGGGGCCTCGTCCAACTGTCCTCGCGCATCGCGGCTGATCGGAACGGGGCCAGTGTCGATCAGCCGGAGAACGCGGTTCGCATCGAGGTCGACGACCGCGACAAGGCCCTCGATCGGCCTGCTCCAGAGGTTGCGCGTGCCCGCCGTATCGAAGCACGTCACCTTGAGCAGCCGGCGGCCTTTGTCCCGGGGTTCGGCTGAATAGCCGGCTGACAACGGTGCGCAAAATACGCGGGCAGCCTGGGGATCGTATCCGCGCTTGCGCATCGCCTCCTGCCAGCCCTTGTCGCCGGTCGTTATCGTCTGCGCGTTTTGCCACTCGGAGGCCAGAATAGCGCTCTGGACATTTGGAATCGCCCGCCAGCTCTCGACCTGTCGTTCGCCGAGATTGACCACGCCCTCATAGACCGTCCGTCCCCGGCGGGCGACAACGAACGCACGCCGAGCGAAAGGCTGTTCGGGCCGCCATGCCAGCACCTGTTCCTTGTCCGGCTCGCTGAGACCGATCAGAGCGAACCGGGTCGCCGCGTCGGTGTCGCCGGCCTTTTGGAGTAGGGCAACAGCAGTCGCGATCTCATCGCCGGAGAGAGCGTCGAGCGGATGCGCCATCGTGTCGTTGCCATTCAGGACTGTCACGACAAGCGCGGCCAAGTAAAAACCAGACGATAAAGCAGACCGCGCAAGGACGACGCTCTCTTTGAAACGCTTGATGATTACAGCCGCTCTCCCCTATCTCACGGCCGGCTGTCGCGCACCGCCTCGATTGCCGCGAGCACCCGCTCGGAGGTCAGCGGCGTCTCGTTGACCTCGGCGCCGAGCGCTGCCAACGCGTCGCGCACGGCGTTGGCAATTGCCGCCGGCGGTGCCACCGCGCCACCCTCGCCCATTCCCTTCATGCCGTATTCGGTCGCGGTCGCCGGGTGGTGCAGATGGCCGATCTTGATCGGCGGCACCTCGAAGGCGCCGGGCAGGTGGTAATCGAGCAGCGTGGCCGCAAGCGGCTGGCCCGCCGTGTCATAGGGGATCTCTTCCCACAGCGCGGTGCCGATCCCCTGCACCACCCCGCCGCGGATCTGGCCTTCGACGATCATCGGATTGACCATCGTGCCGCAGTCCTCTGCCACGGCGAAGTCGAGCAGTTCGATCGACCCCGTCTCGGGATCGACCGCGACGACGGCACCGTGCGTCGCATAGGAGAAAACGCCGGTGCTGATCCCGGGCTCGTAGGTCGCCGTCGCCTCGAGCAGCGGCTCGACGCCGGGCGGCAGGCCATCCATGCGCAGGTGGGCCACCTTGGCGATCTCCGCGATCGACACCGACCGCCCCTGTGGTCCGATCACCGCGCCCTCGGCGCAGCGAACCTCGCCCGCGTCGCACTGCAGCAGATGGGCGCCGATCCGCTCGATCTTGTCGCGCACGATCCGGCTCGCGCGCGCCACCGCGCCGCCCGACATGACCATGCTGCGCGAGGCGAAGGTGCCGAACCCGAATGCGGTGCTTTCGGTGTCGCCATGGCGCACCGAGATCCGCATCGGGTCGACCCCGAGTTCGTGGTGCGCGATCTGCGACAGCGTCGTCTCGAGCCCCTGGCCATGCGACTGGATGCCGACCATCAGCACGACGCTGCCATCGGTGAGCACGCGGGCGGTGCAGCTCTCATAGCCCGGAATGATGGAGGCGCCGCGGGAGGCGAATTCGGCGGCGCCATGTGCGGTCTGCTCGGTGAAGCTCGCGAAGCCGATGCCGATCAGCCTTCCATCGGGTTCGCCATCTCGCTGCCGCTGGCGAATTTGCCCAAGCTTCAAAAGCTCGGCGCACAACCGCACGCTCGCGGGGTAATCGCCGCTGTCGTAGCGCATGCCGGCGATCGACGTGTATGGCATCGCGCCCGGCGGCACCATGTTCTCGATCCGCACCTCGACCGGATCGCGCCCGACCGCCCGCGCCACTTCGTCGATCGTCCGTTCGATCGCAAAGCACGCGCCGGGCCGTCCGACGCCGCGATACGGTCCCAGCGGCGCCTTGTTGGTCGCGACGGTGTAGGTCCGCGCCCGGTAGTTCGCGATCGTATAGGGCCCCGGCAAGGTCCGGGCCGCCATGTTGGCCTCCTGGTACGGCCCCTGCGGCCACAGCCCATAGGCGCCGGCATCGACGATGATCTCCGTGTCGATGCCGAGGATGCGGCCGCGCCGGTCGGCGTATGCCGTGAGTTCGTAATGGTGGTCGCGGGTATGCGCCGCGGTCAGCAGGTGCTCGTTGCGGTCCTCGATCCAGCGCACGGGATGGTCGAGTTCCAGCGCCAGCGCGGCAAGGATGACCTCCTCCGGGTAGAGCCGCGCCTTCGGGCCGAACCCGCCGCCGACATCGGGTGCGACGACCCGGATGCAGCGCTCCTCGATGCCCAGGGTTTCGGCCAATGCAACGCGCACGGTATGCGGCGTCTGCGTCGAGGTGTAGATTACCACTTCGTCGAGACGGTGATCGCGACAGGCGAGCACGGCGCGCCCCTCGAGCGGCGAGCCTGATTGCCGGTTCATGCGATATTCCCGCGTCACGACGATCTCGGCGGCGCGCGCCGCGGCCGCGATATCGCCGCCTTCGATCACCCGCTCGATGTAGAGATTATCGCCCCAGGATTCATGGACGAGGGCACCGCCGCCGCGCAGTTCGGCCGGTGCGTCGACGACGGCGTCGAGCGGTTCGAAATCCACCGCGACCGCATTGGCGATGTCCTCCGCCGCATTGCGTGTCGGTGCGATGCAGGCGGCGATCGCCTCGCCGACATAGCGCACCTTGTCGGTCGCGAGCGGCGGCCAGGCCGGCGATTTGGCGCCTGTGGCGCGAGACACGATGCGGATCGGCTGCATCCTGGGCAGATCCGCCGCGATGAAGACGCTGCCGCGGACCGTGGGCGGGACCGCAATCGAGCGGATACGGGCATGCGCATGCGGGCTGCGCAGGAAGACAACCTCCTGCGTGCCGGGCAGCCGTATGTCCGACACGAACGCGCCGCGCCCCCTGAGGTGCCGATCATCCTCCTTGCGCAGCAGCGAGGCGCCGATGCCGCATTGGGTCTGGGTCTTCGACACGCTCCGCCCTCCAGGTTTCACGGCGCAGCAGGAGCCGAAGCATGCCTTATCGGAGTGCCGCCGTCACGGATTCTGGCCGTCGTCCGCCGGGCGGCGGTGCACTTGCACAGCGCGGCTGCGGAGTTGTCTCCTGGACGCGCATGAGCATTGAACGCACGAACCTGGCCAATGGCGGCACTTCCCCCAGCGCCTGAATCGGCCGCCCCTGATCGGACCTTCCGCCTGGTGCTGTATGACGCGCTCGCCAGTGAAGCCATGGCCACGCTCACGACAGGCGTGTTCCTGGCGGGTTACGCGGTTGAACTCGGCGCCAGCAATGCCGCGATCGGCGTGCTGGCGGCGGTGCCGTTTGCCGTGCAGTTCCTGCAATTGCCGGCGGTCGCGCTGGTGGAGCGGCTGCGCAAGCGGCGCGCCATCGCCACCTGGGCCGCCGGGATTGGCCGGTCGCTGCTGATCGCCGCCGCCGCCGCGCCATTTCTCGGAGCAACGGCCGGCGTCATCGCACTCATCGTGTCCGTCGCCCTGTACCAGGCGATGGCCGCCATTGCCGGCTGTGCCTGGAACTCCTGGATGCGCGATCTCGTCCCGGAAAACCAATATGGCCGCTTCTTCGGCCGCCGCGCCGCTGCCACGACCGCCGTCGCGACCGCGCTCGCACTGGTCTGCGGGCTGCTGATCGATGCCTGGAAGCGAGTGGCACCCGGCCATGCACTGCTCGCCTATTCCGCGGTGTTCATCGTCAGCGCGGCGCTCGGTCTGTTTGGCGTGTGGCTGCTGTCGATCACGCCGGAGCAGCCGATGCCGCCCCCGGCCGGACGCCCGCCTATTCTGAGCCTGCTGGCCGCGCCGTTCCGAGACCGCAACTTCCGCCGGCTGATGGTCTTCCTCTCGTCGTGGAATTTTGCCGCCAACCTCGCCGCGCCGTTCTTTGCCGTCTACCTGCTGAAGTCGCTCGGCTACTCGCTGACCTTGGTCATTGTCCTCACCACGGCAAGCCAGCTCAGCAATCTTGCCGCCCTCGGACTGTGGGGCAGCCTCATCGACCGGTTCAGCAACCGGGCGGTGCTGGAGATTTCCGCGCCGCTGTTCCTGGTCTGCACCCTGGCCTGGACGTTCACGGGCCTCCACTGGGTGCAGCCGGTGACGCTCTATCTGCTGTTTGCCATCCATGTGCTGATGGGCATCGCCACGGCCGGCGTGGCGCTCGCCTCCGGCAACATTGCCATGAAGCTGTCCCCCGCCGGACAGGCCACCGGCTTTCTCGCGGCCAGCAGCGTGGTGAGTGCGAGCTGTGCTGCCGTCGCGCCGGTGCTTGGCGGGCTCTGTGCCGACTTCTTCGCCGCGCATGAGCTCTCGCTCGCGTTCACCTGGAAGGGCGATGCCAATGAGGTCACCGTCCAGGTGCTGAATTTCCATTCGTGGACGTTCCTGTTCGGGCTGGCGTTCGTCGTCGGGCTCTATTCGCTGCATCGGCTGTCGTTCGTGCAGGAGACCGCCGGCACCGCCAACCCGTTGCAGGTGCGCGATCTGCTGCTGGAGGCGCGCCGCTCGATCCACAGCCTGTCGAGTGCTGCCGGCCTGCTCCGCGTGGTCCGCCTGCCGCCCCGGGTGGGGGCGCCGCGATCGGTCGAGCCGCCAGCGATATCGCCTGGTCCGGAATAGCCGCGCTGCCCGGCCGGCCGGCTTCCGCGGCGGCGGCGAACGGAATACCCTGCGGCCCTTACGAACCGTCAACCAGACAGGTGCAACCATGGACGCCCAGACAGTCAGCAAGATGCATCGCCCGCAGGGCATGCCGTTCCGCTGCAACAAGATCGGCCACGTCGCGCTGTACGTGAAGGACCCGCAGCAGTCGGCGAAGTTCTATACCGAGGTCATGGGATTCTCGGTGTCCGATGCCTACGGCGGCGACATGGTTCCCGGCGGCGCGGTGTTCCTGCGCTGCAGCGCCGACCATCACGGCGTCGCGCTGTTCAAGCTGCCGGACGGGCAGCCGCCACACGGCGCGTTCCACCACATGGCATTCGAGGTCTCCACGCTCGACGAGGTGCTGCGGGCGCGCGAGCACCTGCGCCGGCACGACGTGCCGATCCACTTCGAGGGCCGCCGCCGCGCTGGCGTGCAGCTTGCCATCGAGTTCACCGACCCGGACGGTCACAACCTGGAAATCTACTGGGGCATCGACCAGGTCGGCAGCGACGGCAGGGTGCGTCCGGCGAACGAGTGGAAGGGGGCGACCAGCCTCGAGGCGGCGATCGCCGATCCCGTCGTCGGCCAGGACACGACGGTGCAGGACCGCGCCCTGCTGCAACACTAGCCGGCCCGCGGCCCCGATGTTCTGTCCGCGTCAACCATCACGTGGTAAACGCGGCTGATGGGATATTGGGGCAAGATCATCGGCGGGGTCGCCGGCTTCGCCATGGGCGGCCCGATGGGTGCGATGGTCGGCGCCGCGCTCGGCCATGCGGCCGATTCCGGCGCGGTGCCCAACCTGCGCACGCTCGTTCGGTCCGCAGGTCGGGTGGAACCCCGCGCGTGTCGCCGCGATGTTCCACCGGCGCGACCAGCTCTTCGCCATCTGCGTCGTCGTGCTGTCGGCCAAGCTCGCCAAATGCGACGGGCGGGTGAAGCGCGAGGAGATCGATGCGTTCCGGCGGCAGTTCCGCATCGCCGCCGGAATCGGTGCGCGACATCGGCCGCCTGTTCGACCAGGCACGCGACAGCGCCGACGGCTTCGAGGCCTATGCCATGCAGCTCGGCGAGGCGTTCGCCGACAACCGCGGCATGCTGGAGGACGTTCTCGTTGCGCTGTTCGTGATCGCGCGCGCCGATGGGCCGATCAACGGCCGCGAGCTCGAGTTCCTGTCGCGCACGCATCACGCCTTCAGCCTCGATCAGGCCGCGTGGGACCGCGCGCGGGGTGCTATGCCGCGCCGGCCGCCGTCGGACGAGCCGGATGCATACATGCTGCTCGGCGTGTCCCGCTCGGCGACGGCCGAGGAAATCCGCGCCACCTGGAAGCGGCTGATGCGCGAGAACCATCCCGACAGCCTGGCCTCGCGCGGCGTGCCCGCCGAATTCATCGCGCGTGCCAACGACAAGGTGGCGCGCATCAACGCCGCCTGGGACCGCATCAAGCGCGAGCGCGGTCTGTGACGCCTGCACATCCGGGATCTGCCGAGCCCGAACCAGGATGACCGGCCGGCGGGCGTTCCGATCGACATGCTGATCCTGCACTACACCGGCATGCAGACTGCGCGCGAGGCACTCGATCGGCTGCGCGATCCTGTTGCCCGTGTCTCCTCGCATTACGTCGTGGACGAGGACGGCAGCGTGCTGCGGCTGGTGCCGGAGGAGAGGTGCGCCTGGCACGCCGGTGTGTCCTGGTGGCGCGGCCACACCGAACTGAACGGGCGCTCGATCGGCATCGAGATCGTCAATCCGGGCCACGAATGGGGTTATCGCGACTTTCCCGTGCTGCAGCTTGCGGTGGTGTGCGATCTCTGCCTCGCCATTCTGTCGCGTCACGCGATCCCCGCGCGCAATATCGTCGCCCACAGCGACGTGGCGCCCGACCGCAAGGAGGATCCGGGCGAGAAATTCGATTGGCGCGGCCTGGCGGAGAACGGCGTCGGCCTTTGGCCGCCGGACATTCCGGATTTCGGCACGACCGGCGTGGTGCGCGACGCCGCCTCGCTGCGCGACGTGCGCGCCGCACTGGCCGAGATCGGCTATCGCGTGACGCCGGAGGGTGCGCTGGATCCGGCGCTCGCCGCCGTGCTGCGCGCGTTCCAGCGCCATTGGCGGCCCGAGGCGATCACCGGCCAGGCCGATGCCGGGACGCTCGCGCGGCTGCTGGGCGTGCGGCGGCTGGTCGGCTGAGGCAAGGGTCCACACGGAGAACACCGAGCGCCACAGAGGGCCACCGAGAAATTTGATACGTTGCGCGAAGTGCTGTTTCCAGCGGCTCAGTGGCTCTCTGTGGTCCTCGGTGTTCTCCGTGTGGAACCTTGCTTTCCGGCCCAACGTCGCACATGTCTCGCCCCGCCAGACGGCCGGACGGCCGCTGATGCCGCGAGGCGCCAGAGGAAAGTCCGGGCTCCACGGAAATACGGTGCCGGCTAACGGCCGGCGGGGGCGACCCCAGGGAAAGTGCCACAGAAAACAAACCGCCCGCGCAAGAGCCGCAAGGCGTCCCGCGGGCAAGGGCGAAACGGTGCGGCAAGAGCGCACCGCGCCCCTGGCAACAGGGGCGGCAGGGTAAACCCCACCGGGAGCAAGACCGAATAGGGGCGGCGGTGCCGCAAGGCACAGGGGCATTTCCGCCTCGCCGCCCGGGTTGGTCGCGTGAGGCGCGCCGCGAGGCGCGTCCCAGAGGAATGGTCGTCCCGCATTCCAGGGCAACCTGGGGTGCGGACAGAACCCGGCTTACAGGCCGTCTGGCATTTTCGTGAACAGACACCGGAACCACTGCCGGTCAATCTGGTTACAATCGAACAATACGGCATAGCGAACCCGACCCTGCGACCCGACCCTGCGATCGGCCTCTAAGCCGTTGGGGAAACCACAAAAATTCTGGTCGCAACGCCAGAAAGTCCGGCAAATCCCTTTGACGGCCCATGAATTCCCATGCTATCCCGCGTCATCCCAGGAAGGAACGGAGATTTCGTCCCATGGGCTCGATCGGAACAGGGTGACAGGCAGGCAGCTCGCTTCGATCGCACTCCATTCGACGTGCCGGCCGCACGATTGGGATGAACGATGGACGCCGTTCATCCAGTGGGAAAGGCGCTCCGGGCAGGATGACCCACTTCCTCGGCACCCACCAGAACAGGTTGGACGCCAAGGGTCGCGTCTCGGTTCCCGCGCCGTTTCGCGCCGCACTCCGCACACGCAGCGAATCCAATGGCAACGGCACGCATCTGGTGCTGCGCCCGTCGCACCAGCATCCCTGCATCGAGGCCTGGCCGGCAGCGGAGTTCGAGGCGCTGTCGGAACCGCTGAACCGGCTCAACCTGTTCAGCCCGGAGCACGACGACCTCGCCGCATCGCTGTATGCGGACGCCTTCCCGGTCGAGGCCGACAAGGAGGGCCGCGTCGTCCTGCCCGATTCCCTGGTCACCTTTGCCGACCTGACCGACACCGTGGTGTTCATGGGCCTCGGCCGCATCTTCCAGATCTGGGAACCGGCCGCGGCCGAGCGGCGCCGTTCCGAGGCACGCGAGCGGGCGCGGGCGCACGGCTTCACCTTGCCGGCGGGCACGCTGCCCGGGACTGCACCACCGGCCGGTCCCGCACGATGAGCGAACCCATGCCATCCCATGTTCCCGTCATGCTGCCGGAGGTGCTGCGCCTGCTCGGCCCCGCGCAGCGGCGGCGTCTACCTGGACGGCACGTTCGGCGGCGGCGGCTACGCGCAGGCCATCCTGGAGGCCGCGTCCTGCACGCTGTGGGCGATCGATCGCGATCCCGATGCGATCGCGCGCGGCGCCAGCCTGGTCGCGCGCTATCCCGGCCGGCTGCATCTGATCCACGGCCGGTTCGGCAACATGCTCGATCTGCTCGCGGAACGCGGCGTCACGGCGCTCGACGGCGTGGTGCTCGATGTCGGCGTGTCGTCCTACCAGCTCGACGATCCGGCCCGCGGGTTTTCGTTCCGCGGCGACGGCCCGCTCGACATGCGCATGGAACGCTCCGGCCCGACCGCGGCCGACCTGGTGAACACGCTGCCGGAGCGCGAGCTTGCCGACCTGCTGTTCGAGTTCGGCGAGGAACGCGCATCCCGCCGCATCGCCCGCGCCATCGTCGCCGCGCGCGCCGAGGCAGTGCCGGACGTGAGCCGGGGATCACGACGACCGGGCGGCTCGCGTCGATCATCCGCGGCGTGCTGCCGCCCGACCGTTCCGGCATCGATCCCGCGACGCGCAGCTTCCAGGCGCTGCGCATCCGGGTGAACGACGAACTGGGCGAGATCGAGCGCGCGCTCGAGCAGGCCAGCCGGCTGCTGTCGCCCGGCGGCCGGCTGGTCGTCGTGTCGTTCCATTCGCTGGAGGATCGCATCGTCAAGCGCTTCATGGGCGAGGCGGCTGGCCGCTCGCCCGCTCCGTCGCGCCACGATCCGCGCGGCCTCGCCGTCCGTCCGGCGCCGCACTTCCGGCTGCTGACCGCCCGCCCGATGCGTCCGGGACCGGCGGAGACCGCCGCCAATCCGCGCGCGCGCAGCGCCCGTCTGCGCGCCCTCGAACGAACGACCCCGGGGACCGCGCCATGATCCGTCCCGTCACCTGCGTCTGCTTCCTGCTGGCCTGCAGCTCCGGCCTCTATGTCTATCAGTCCAAGCACCGGGTGCAGCTGATCGACCGCGAGATCGAGAAGACCGTGCACGCCACGGATGCCCTGCGCGAACAGACGCGCGTGGCGCATGCCGAGTGGACGCTGCTGAACGATCCCCAGCGCTTGCAGGTATTGGCCGATCAGTTCCTCAGGCTGAAGAATGTGGCGCCCGGCCAGTTCACCAGCATGGCGGAACTCGACAACCGGTTGCCGGCCGTCAGCGTTCCCGACCCCGCCCCGCAGGATCCTGCTGGCGGTGCCGGTGCCCGAACCGCCGCCGCCGGTCGCCGTCGTGCCGCCGCCCGCGCCCGCCAAACCGGTCAGCGTCGCAGCCGCCGCCGGCACCGCCGCGCGCGCCGGAGCACAAGGCGCCGCCGGCTGCGCCAGCGCCAGCGCCGCCGCGTCAGGTGGTCGCCGAGGCGCCGCCGGCGCGCCCGCCGTCACCGGTCGTTCGCCCGACCGCTGCGGCTGACGCGCCGCGGCCAGCGGCGCCGCGGATCGTCTCGGCATCCCTGCCCGCACAGCCGCCGCCCGGACCGATGGTCGGTTCCGCCCTCGGCATGGCACGCGGCGGTGGACTGCCGCCGCCACAGCCGATGCCGGTCAGCGCCTCCCAATGGGTGACCAACGGTGGCGGAGGCTAGACCATGAGCGACGCGCCACCACCGGATCCGACGCCGCCCGGCACGCCGACCCACCGCGTCGGCGCCGCACGCTCCGACGCCGTGCCGCGCATGGAAACCGTGCGCGTCACCGAGCCGGACCTGCAGCGCCGCGCCGCCCTGGAGAAGACCCGTTCGCGCCTGCTGTATGCCGCCTTCGGGTTCGGCCTGCTGTTCCTCGCCGTGGTCGCCAAGCTCGCCGATGCGACCATCATGCAGCCGCTTGCGCCGCACCGGCCCGACCGGCCGATCGAGGCGCTGTTCACGATGCCGAAGCTGGACGTGACGTCGCTCGCGCAGCGCGCGATGATCACCGACCGGAACGGCCAGATCCTGGCGATCTCGCTCCCCACCGTCGCGCTGTTCGCCGATCCGCGGCAGATCATCGATCCCGCCGATGCGGCGCACCGCATCAAGAAGGTACTGCCGCGCCTGGACGAGGACGGCTGCCCGCGAGCGCCTGTCCGACACCAACCGGCAGTTCGTCTACCTCGAGCGTCAGATCACGCCGCGTGAGGAACTGGCCATCAACTCGCTCGGCCTGCCGGGGATCGACTTCCGCCCGACCGAGCAGCGGCACTATCCGATGGGCCGCACCGCGGCTCAGGTGATCGGCGGCGCCGATATCGACGAACACGGCGTGGCCGGGGTCGAGAAATACTTCGACCAGCGCCTGTTCAGCGACGCCTCGCCGCTGCGGCTGTCGATCGATGTCCGCGTGCAGGCGGTGGTGCGCGACGAGCTGTCCAAGGCGATCGACTTCTTCCAGGCCATCGGCGGCTGCGGCATCGTGATGGACGTGAACACCGGCGAGGTGCTGGCGATGGTCAGCCTGCCCGACTACGACGCCAGCGATTTCCGCACCGCGCCGGCCGACGATCGCTTCAACCGCGCGGTGACCGGCATGTACGAGCCTGGCAGCACGTTCAAGCTGCAGACCATGTCGATGGCGCTGGATTCCGGCATCGTGCACCTGTGGGACGAGTTCGACGCCTCGCGCCCGATCCATATCGGCCGCTTCACCATCACCGACTTCGAGGGCAAGCACCGCTGGCTCTATGTGCCGGAGGTGCTCGCCTATTCCTCCAACCTCGGCGCGGCGCATATCGCCGATGTCGTGGGCGGCGAGCGCCAGCGCGCCTGGCTCAAGTCGATGGGCATGTTCGCCCGCGTCGGCATCGAACTGCCGGAGGCCGGGCTGCCGATCGTGCAGTCGGCCGCGGCCTGGAAGGAGGTCGTGACGCTGACGGTGGCGTTCGGCCACGGCATCTCGGTCTCGCCGCTGCACGTGGTGCGCGGCACCGCGGCGGTCGCCACCGGCATGCTGGTGCGGCCGACGATCCTGGCCCTGCCGCCGGGCGAGCAGCCGGATGGGGTGCGGGTGATGCAGCCGGCGACCTCGGACACGATGCGCAAGCTGATGCGCCTGGTGGTCACCGACGGGTTCGGCAAGCAGGCCGAGGTGGCGGGCTACTACCCGGGCGGCAAGACCGGAACCGCGGAGAAGGTCGGCAAGCACGGCTACAAGCGCGGCTTCAAGGAGAACTTCAACGTCGCGGCATTCACCAGCGTGTTCCCGATGAACGCGCCGCGCTATGCGGTCTACATGATGGTGGACGAACCGCACGGCAACAAAAGCACCTACGGCTATTCGACCGCCGGCTGGGTGGCCGCGCCGGCGGCCGGACGGGTGATCGCGCGCGATCGCGCCGATGCTCGGCCTGCTGCCCGACATTCAGGACGCGCCGGCGATCAACCAGGCGCTGTATATCCCGCTGCAGCCGGGCCGGCCGGCCGGTGGGCCGCGCGGTCCGGTGGCCGCCGCTGCGCCGCCGGCAACGGCGACGGTTAAGCCTGCCTCCGTGCCGGCAAAGCCTGGCGGCCCGGCGGTTCCCGCCACCGCGCTGCCGCCGGCGCGGCCGGTCGCGCGCGATCCGCGACACGAGGCAGCCCTGCCGGCGCCCGCGGTCGATCGGCGCACCTGTGCTGCCTGCGTCCGCGGCGCCCGGCTCGCTTGCGGCTCGCTGACATCATGCGCCAGGTCCATGCTCCGGCTGGTGCCGGCGCCGTTCCCTGCCGTCGTGGCGGAACGCGGCGGCGCTGGAGATCGCCGGCATCACCGCCGACAGCCGTCGCGTGGCGCCCGGCTACCTGTTCGCCGCGCTGCCCGGCAGCCGGGCCGATGGCCGCGCCTTCATCGCCGAGGCGGTGTCGCGCGGCGCCGCGGCGGTGCTGGCGCCGGAGGGCACGCAGTGGCCGCCGGGCGTGCCGCCGCGGCCGCTGCTGGAGGATCCCGAACCGCGCCGTCGCCTGGCGCAGCTCGCCGCCGGGCTGGCCGGCAGCCAGCCCAAGATCGTGGTGGCCGTCACCGGCACCAACGGCAAGACCAGCACGGTCGAGTTCCTGCGCCAGATCTGGACCGCGGGCGGCCAGCCGGCTGCCAGCCTCGGCACGCTCGGCCTGATCGCGCCCGGGTTCGACCCCGGGCCGGGCCTGACGACGCCCGATCCGGTCAGCCTGGCGGAGACCCTGGCGCGGCTCGCGCGCGCCGGCATCCAGCATGCCGCGATGGAGGCCTCGTCGCACGGCCTCGACCAGTTCCGGCTGGATGGCGTGCGGCTGGCCGCCGCCGCGTTCACCAACCTGACGCGCGACCATCTCGACTATCACGGCACGGAAGACGCCTACCGCGCCGCCAAGCTGCGGCTGTTCGCCGAACTGCTGCCGAGGGCGCGCCGGTCGTGGCCGCGAGCGACCTGGATGCGACCAGCCTCGCGGCGCTGAGCGAGATTGCGCGCCGCCGGCGGCTCGATCTGCGGACGGTCGGCGCGGCCGGAACCGCGATCCGGCTGCTGGCAGCGATCACCCCGCCCGGACGGCCAGGTGCTGCGCGTCGAGGCGGCAGGCGTTCGCCGCGAGATCGCATTGCCCCTGCCCGGGCGGTTCCAGGCCGACAATGCGCTGATGGCCGCGGCGCTGGCCGATGCGCTCGGCGGGCGCGACGCGCTGGATCGGCTCGCCGGAGCTGCGCGGCGTGCGCGGCCGGCTGGAACTGGCGGCCCGGCTGCCGAACGGTGCGGCGGTCTATGTCGATTACGCCCACACGCCGGATGCGCTGGAGCGGCTGCTGACGCGCGCTGCGTCCGCACACCGCGGGCAGGCTGCACGTGGTGTTCGGCGCCGGCGGCGACCGCGACCGCGGCAAGCGGCCGCTGATGGGCGCCGCCGCCGCGCGCCTCGCCGACGTGGCCATCGTCACCGACGACAATCCGCGCAGCGAGGATCCTGCCGCGATCCGCGCCGCCGTGCTGGCGGCCTGCCCGGGCGGGCGCGAGATCGGCGACCGCGAGCGCGCCATTGCCGAGGCGCTGAACGGCCTCGGTCCGGGCGACGTGCTGGCGGTGGCCGGCAAGGGTCACGAGCAGGGCCAGACGATCGGCGACACGGTGATCCCGTTCGACGACGTGAGCGTCGTGCGGCGGCTGGTGGGCGCGCCATGAGGCTGCCCGCGTACCGACGGCAGTATTTCGCCCGCATTTCCCTCCCCGCCCTCGGGGGCGGAGAGGGTCAGGGTGAGGTGGGGGATATAATTCGCGGCGAATTTTGCCGGGCGGGCCGTCGGCTCGCAGCCTCTGTCCGGATGGCGTATCGCGATGGTCGGTTGACGCAGCCGCAGCAGGCCCACCTCACCCCGGCCCTCTCCGCCCCTCGGGGCGGAGAGGGAGAGCTTCCGCCGATCGGTCGGAAGCCCCCGCCATGACCGCGCTCTGGACCGCGCACGATCTGCTCGAGGCCACCGGCGGCGCGATGGCGGCGCCGTTCGCCGCCACCGGCGTCTCGATCGACACGCGCACGCTGCAGCCGGGCGATCTGTTCGTCGCGCTGCGCGGCGAGACCGGCGACGGCCACGACTTCGTCGCCGATGCGCTGGCCAGGGGCGCGGCCGGCGCGATGGTGCATCGGGATGTGCCGGACGCCGGCCAGCTGCTGCGTGGTGGACGACACGCTGGCGGCGCTGCACCGGCTCGGCGGCTATGCGCGCGCACCGCTTCGCCGGCCGGCTCGTCGCGGTCACCGGCAGCGTCGGCAAGACCACGACGAAGGAGATGCTGCGGACGATCCTGCGATGCGTTCGGCCGCACGCATGCCGCGGTCGCGTCCTACAACAACCACTGGGGCCTGCCGCTGACCTTGGCGCGCATGCCGCCGGACGCGCGCGTTCTGCGTCGTCGAGATCGGCATGAACCACGCCGGCGAGATCGCGCCGCTGGCGCGTCTGGCGCGTCCGCATGTCGCGGTGATCACGTCGGTGGAGACGGCGCATATCGGCTTTCTCGGCTCGATCGAGGCGATCGCCGACGAGAAGGCCGCGATCCTGCGGGCCCTGGAGCCGGGCGGCGTCGCGGTGCTGCCGGCCGACACGCCGCTGCTGCCGCGGCTGCGTGCCGCCGCCGGCGCGGCGACGCATCGTGACGCTTCGGCGCGGCGCCGAGCGCGGATGTGCGGCTGGTCGATCTGGCCGCGGACGCCGACGGCAGCGATGTCGTCGCCGCGGTTGCACGGCGGCGAATTGCGGTTCCGGCTCAACGCGCCCGGTCGCCACATGGCGATGAATGCGCTGGCGGCACTGACCGCGGCGCAGTTCACCTGACGCGTGCCAGCGCCGACCCGATGCCATCGCTGCTGCGCTGGAGGGCTTCGCGCCGGTCGCCGGTCGCGGCGCGCGCCGGCGGATCGCGGTGCCCGGCGGCACGGCGCTGCTGCTCGACGAGAGCTACAACGGCAATCCCGCCTCGATGCGCGCGGCGCTCGGCCGTGCTGCGCCTGCAACCGGCGAACCGCCGGATCGCCGTGCTGGGCGACATGCTCGAACTCGGCGAGGCCGGCCCCGCCGAACACCGCGCGCTCGCCGCCGATGTTGCCGCCGCGGCCGATCGCCTGTTCACCTGCGGCCCGCTGATGGGCGAACTGTTCGCCGCGGTGCCGGCAGCCGATGCGCGGCGCGCATGCGCAAGATTCGCCGCATCGCTGGCGCCGATCCTCGCGCGCGCTCTGGCACCAGGCGATGCCGTGCTGGTCAAGGGCAGCCTCGGCAGCCGCATGAAGCTCGTCGTCAACGCGCTCGACGCAGCGCGCGGAGGCCGCCTGATGCTGTACGACCTCGCGCGGCCATTCGCCAACCAGTTCATCCTGTTCAACCTGTTCCGCTACATCACGTTCCGCTCGGGCGCCGCGTGCCTGACCGCGCTGATCGTCAGCTTCATTCTCGGGCCGCCGCTGATCCGCTGGCTGAAGTCGGTGCAGCGGCAGGGCCAGCCGATCCGCCTCGACGGTCCGGAGCGGCATCTGATCGAGAAGAAGGGCACGCCCACGATGGGCGGCGTGCTGATCCTGTCGGCGCTGACGATCTCCACGCTGCTCTGGGTGGATCTGCGCAACGGCTATGTCTGGTCGGTGCTGTTCGTCACGCTGGGCTACGGCGCGCTCGGCTTCGCCGACGATTACCGGAAACTGTCGCGGCGCAACCACAAGGGCGTGTCGGCCCGCATCAAGCTGATCGCGCAGATGGTGATCGGCCTGCTCGCCGCGATCTGGATCGTGACGCTGACGCGCGGCGTCGCTCGGCACCGCGCTGACCGTCCCGGTGTTCAAGGACGTGATGATCCCGCTCGGCTACGCCTTTCCCATCTTCGGCATGCTGGTGATGCTCGGCGCGTCGAACGCGGTGAACCTGACCGACGGGCTGGATGGTCTGGCCATCGTGCCGACGATCATCTGCGCCGGCGTGTTCGCGCTGATCGCGTATCTGGTCGGCAACCGCATCTTCGCCGACTACCTGCAACTCACCCCGATCCCCGGCGTCGGCGAACTGGCGGTGTTCTGCTCCGCGCTGATCGGCGCCGGCCTGGGGTTCCTGTGGTTCAACGCCCCGCCGGCCGCGGTGTTCATGGGCGACACCGGATCGCTCGCGCTGGGCGGCGCGCTCGGCGCCATCGCGGTGGCGACCAAGCAGGAGATCGTGCTGCTGATCGTCGGCGGCCTGTTCGTGGTGGAGACCGTCTCGGTCATCGTGCAGGTGTTCTGGTACAAGCGCACCGGCAACCGCGTGTTCCTGATGGCGCCGCTGCACCATCACTTCGAGAAGAAGGGCTGGGCGGAACCCACCATCGTCATCCGCTTCTGGATCATCTCGATGATCCTGGCGCTGGTCGGCCTGGCGACG
Source organism: uncultured Alphaproteobacteria bacterium (assembly GCA_963739725.1). GTDB lineage: Bacteria > Pseudomonadota > Alphaproteobacteria > Acetobacterales > Acetobacteraceae > JAMXLO01. The sequence continues at coordinate 363,972 of CAVUBS010000033.1, forward strand.
TTGAAGATCCGATGAGCCCGTTCCCCACCGATCTGTTCGCGGGACAAGCGCTTCGCCGTGCTGGGGCTGGGGCGCAACGGCCTGCCCGCCGCGCGGGCGCTGGCGGCGATGGGCGCCGACGTCGTGGCGTGGGACGACAACGTCGCGGCCCGCGTCGATGCCGACCGATGTCACGCTGCGCGACCTGCGCGACCGATGACTTCGCGTTCGACGCGCTGGTGCTGTCGCCCGGCATTCCGCATGTCGCTGCCGGCGCCGCATCCGGTGGCCTGCGCGCGCGCGCGCCTGGCGCGTGCCGATCCTGTCGGATGCCGAGCTGCTGTTCCGCGCCGTGCGCCTGGCGGGCTCGCGCGCGCGCTTCGTCGGCATCACCGGCACCAACGGCAAGTCCACCACCACCGCGCTGCTCGCGCACATCCTGGCGCGCGGCGGGCGCAAGGTCGCGGCCGGCGGCAATCTCGGCCCGGCGTCGCTGGCGCTGAAGCTGCTGCCGGACAGCGGCACCTATGTGCTTGAGATGTCGTCCTACATGTTGGAGCGAATCGCCACGCTCCGCTTCGATGCCGCGGCGATGCTCAATCTCAGCGCGGATCATCTCGACCGCCACGGCGACATGGCCGGCTATGTCGCGGCCAAGCGCGCCATCTTCGACCGGCAGACGGCCGACGATCTGGCGGTGGTCGGCGTCGACGACGAGACTTCGCGCGACGATGGCGGACTGGCTGCGCGGGCGGGCGGCGCGTGTGGTCACGGTGTCCGGCCGGCAGCCGGCGGACCTGTGGTGCGACCAGGGCATGCTGCGCGACGCGGACGGCGCGATCCTGCCCATGCGCGGAGGCGCCCGCGCTGCCCGGCGCGCACAATGCGCAGAACGCCGCCGCCGCCGCCGCGATCGCCGGCGCGCTCGGCGTGGCGCGCGACGACATCGCGCACGGCCTGCGCAGCTTCCCCGGTCTGCCGCACCGCCAGCAGCGCGTCGGCGACGATCGGCGGCATCGCCTTCGTCAACGACAGCAAGGCGACCAACGCCGATGCCGCCTCCCGCGCGCTGGGCTGCTACGACCGCGTGGTCTGGATCGCCGGCGGGCATCGCCAAGGACGGCGGCATCGAAGCTCGCTGGCGCCGCTGTTCCCACGCATCGCCCGCGCGTTCCTGATCGGCCGCGACGCGCCGGCGCTCGCCGCGACGCTCGCCGCGCGCTGCGTGAAGCACGAGATCGCCGGCACGCTCGATGCGGCGGTGCCCGCCGCGTTCGCCGCCGCGCGCGCCGCCGGCGCCCCGGTCGTGCTGCTGTCGCCCGCCTGCGCCAGCTTCGACCAGTTCAGCGGCTTCGATGCGCGCGGCGACCGCTTCGCCGCGCTGGTGGCGCAGCTTGCGCGCGGCAGGGCGGCCTGATGGCCAACTTCTCCCGCGCCGATACCTCCCTGTTCGGCCGCTGGTGGTGGTCGGTCGACCGCTGGACGCTGGGCGCCGTCGGCATGCTGATCGGCTTCGGCTACATCATGATGCTGGCGGCAAGCCCCGCGGTCGCCGAGCGCATCGGCTCCTCGCGCGACATGTTCATCCTCAAGCAGGTGTTCTTCCTCGCCGCGGCCGGCGCCTGCGTGGTGGCGGTCTCGCTGCTGTCGCCGCGCGGCATCCGCCGGCTGGCGATCATCGGCTGCGTCATCGCGCTCGCGCTCACCGCGGCGACCATGGTGGTCGGCGTCGAGATCAAGGGCGCGCGGCGCTGGATCTCGCTGCCGGGCCTCTCGGTGCAGCCGTCGGAGTTCCTGAAACCCTGCTTCGCCGTCGTCGCGGCCTGGCTGATCAGCGAGGGCCGCCGCACGCCGCGCTTTCCCGGCACGATCGCTGGCGATCGGCGTGTTCCTGCTGATCGCGCTGCTGCTGAAGTCGCAGCCCGACGTGGGCATGCTGGCGGTGATCACCGCGGTGTTCTTCGCCCAGCTCTACGTCGCGGGCCTGAACCTGGTCGCTGGTCGGCATCGGCTGCTCGGCTTCGGCGGCGCCGGCGTCGCCGCCTACACGTTCTTCCCGCACGTGCAGAAGCGCGTGGAGAACTTCCTGCATCCCGGCAACGGCATCAGCGCCGACTACCAGCCGCGCACCGCGCTCGAGGCGTTCGGCAACGGCGGCCTGCTCGGCCGCGGTCCCGGCGAGGGGCGCGTGAAGGACGTGCTGCCCGACGCGCATGCCGACTTCGTGTTCGCCGTCGCCGGCGAGGAATTCGGCATGATCGTCTGCCTCGTGATCGTCGCCGTGTTCGCCTTCATCGTGCTGCGCGGCCTGCTGCGGCTGCTGAAGGAGCACGACATGTTCGTCGTGCTGTCCTGCACCGGCCTGGTCACCGGCTTCGGCCTGCAGGCCTTCGTCAACATGGCCTCGTCGCTGCAGCTGATCCCGACCAAGGGCATGACGTTGCCGTTGATCTCGTATGGCGGGTCGTCGGCGCTGGCGGTGGCGCTGGGCATGGGCATGCTGCTGGCGCTGACCCGCCGCCGTCATCACGGCGACGTGCCATGAGGGCGCCCGCGGTGCATCCCATCGTGATCGCCGCCGGCGGCACCGGCGGGCACTTCTTCCCCGCCGAGGCGCTGGCCACCGAACTGATCGCGCGCGGCCGTCGGGTGGCGCTGATGACCGATGCGCGCTCCGGCGGCCTGCAGAGCCCGGTGTTCGCCGGGCTGGAGCAGTTCGTCATCAGCGGCGCCGGCATCGCCGGCCGCGGCGTGGTGCGTGCCGGCAAGGCGGTGGTCGCGCTGGCCGCCGGCGTGATCCAGGCGCGCGGCATTCTGTCGCGCATCGACGCCGCCGCCGTGGTCGGGTTCGGCGGCTATCCCTGCGTGGCGCCGGTGCTGGCGGCGCGTCTGCTGCGCCGCCGCCCGACGGTGATCCTGCACGAGCAGAACGCCGTGCTCGGCCGCGCCAACCGCTTCCTCGCCCGCCACGCCGACGTGCTGGCGCTGAGCTTCGCCGCGACCGAGCGCGTGCCGGCGTCCGTCGCGACCATCGTCACCGGCAATCCGGTGCGTCCCGGCGATCGCCGCGCTGGCCGCGCGTGCCTTATGCGCCGCCAACCGATACGCTGCGCCTGCTGGTGCTGGGCGGCTCGCTCGGCGCGCGCGTGTTCAGCGATGTGGTGCCGCCGGCGCTTGCCGCGCTGCCCGACGCCGCTGCGCGCGCGGCTCGCCGTCGTGCAGCAGTGCCGCGCCGAGGACCTCGACCGGGTCGCCGAAGCCTACGCGACGGCCGGCATCGCCGCCGAGCTCGCCGCGTTCTTCCCCGACGTGGCCGACCGGCTCGCCGCGGCGCACCTGGTGATCGCGCGCGCCGGCGCCTCGACCGTGGCCGAACTGGCGGTCGCCGGACGGCCGGCGATCCTGGTGCCGCTGCCGGGCGCGATCGACGACCACCAGACGGCCAATGCGCGCGCCCTGTCCGAGGCGCGCGGCGCCTCGGTGATCGCCCAGCGCGTTTTCTCACCCGACGTGCTGGCCGAGCGTCTGGCCGCGCTGCTCGATGCGCCCGACACGCTGGCCCATGCGGCGCGCGCGGCCGCGCAACGTCGCCTGCCCCGATGCCACCGCGCGGCTGGCCGATCTCGTCGAGGAGCATGATGCGCCAGGAGGCACGGCCATGAGGGCGCTGCCGCTTTCGATCGGCACCATCCATTTCGTCGGCATCGGCGGCATCGGCATGTCCGGCATCGCCGAGGTGCTGCACAATCTCGGCTACACGGTGCAGGGCAGCGACATCGCCGAACTCGGCGAACGTCGCGCGGCTGCGCGAGGCCGGCATCCCGGTCGCGATCGGCCATGACGCGGAGAACCTCGGCGCCGCCCAGGTCGTGGTGGTGTCGTCGGCGGTGAAGCCCGACAACCCCGAGGTCGCGGCGGCGCGCGCGCGGCTGATCCCGGTGGTGCGCCGCGCCGAGATGCTGGCCGAGCTGATGCGGCTGAAATGGTCGATCGCGATCGGCGGCACGCACGGCAAGACCACCACCACCAGCCTGATCGCCGCGGTGCTGGAGGCCGCGCACCTCGATCCGACGGTGATCAACGGCGGCATCATCAACGCCTACGGCACCAACACCCGGCTCGGCGCCGGCGAGTGGATGGTGGTCGAGGCCGACGAGAGCGACGGCAGCTTCCTGCGCCTGCCGGCGGTGATCGCCGTCGTCACCAACATGGACCCCGAGCATCTCGATCACTGGGGCACGCCGGAGGCGATGGTCGCCGGCTACGACCAGTTCGTCGCCAACGTGCCGTTCTACGGCTTCGCGGTGCTGTGCATCGACCATCCCGACGGTGCAGCAGATGATCCCGCGACTGTCGGACCGGCGCATCATCACCTACGGGTTCTCGCCGCAGGCCGATGTGCGCGCCGACCGCGTGATGCCGGACAAGCTGGGCTCCACCTTCGAGGTCACCGTCACCGACCGGGCGCGCAACCGGGCGCGCAAGCTGGGGCCGTATCGCCTGCCGATGCTCGGCAGCCACAACGTGCAGAACGCGCTGGCGGCGGTCGCGGTCGGCGTCGAGATGGAGATCGACGACGACACGCTGCGCAGCGCCTTCGCCGGGTTCGCGCGGCGTCAAGCGGCGCTTCACCAAGACCGGCGAGGCGGGCGGCATCACCATCATCGACGATTACGGCCATCATCCGGTGGAGATCGCCGCGGTGCTGAAGGCGGCGCGTCAGGCCGGAGCGCGCGACGTGATCGCGGTGGTGCAGCCGCATCGCTACACGCGGCTGCACTCGCTGTTCGACGAGTTCTGCACCTGCATGAACGACGCGGGCACCGTCATCGTCGCCGATGTCTACGCGGCCGGCGAGGCGCCGATCGCGGGCATGACCCGCGACGCGCTGGTGGACGGGCTGCGCGCGCGCGGCCATCGCAGCGTGGTGCCGCTGCCCTCGCCGGCGCGTCTGGCCGAGATGGTGTTCGCGATCGCCGGCCCGGCGACTTCGTGGTGTGCCTGGGCGCCGGCAACATCACGCAATGGGCCGCAGCGCTGCCGGCGGACCTGGCCGCGCTGCAGCAGCGCCGTGTCGCGGGCAGCGCGGCATGATGGCCGCCGCTCGCATCCCGGGATGCCTCGACACGCTGCCGAAGCTGCGCGGTCGCGTGCAGGCGAACGCACCGCTCGCGCCGTTCACCTGGTTCCGCGTCGGCGGCCCCGCCGAGGCGCTGGTGCGGCCCGCCGACGCGGAGGACCTCGCGCAGTTCCTGCACGCGCTGCCGCCCGAGGTGCCGGTGCACGCGATCGGCGCCTGCTCCAACCTGATCGTGCGCGATGGCGGGCTGCCGGGCGTGGTGATCCGGCTGGCGCGCGGGTTCGGCACGATCGCCGTCGACGCGGACGGCATCATCGCCGGCGCCGCCGCGCTCGACGTGACGGTGGCCGAGCACGCCGCCGCGGCCGGACTGACCGGGCTGGAGTTCCTGTCCGGCATTCCCGGCAGCATCGGCGGCGCGGTGGTGATGAACGGCGGCGCCTACGGCAGCGACGTCGCGTCCTGCCTCGACTGGGCCGAGATCGTCACGCGCAGCGGCGAGCGACGCCGGCTGTCGGCTGCCGACCTGGCGTTCGCCTATCGGCAATGCGCGGCTGCCGCACGGCGCCGTGGTGGTGCGGGTCCGGCTGCGCGCGCGGCACGGGTCGCCCGCGGTGATCGCCGCGCGCATGGCGGAGATCCGCGCCGCGCGCGAGGCGTCGCAGCCGGTGCGGGCGCGCACCGGCGGTTCCACCTTCCGCAACCCGCCCGACATGAAGGCGTGGGAACTGATCGACGCCGCGGGCTGTCGCGGCCTGACGCGCGGCGGGGCGCAGGTCTCGGAGAAGCACTGCAACTTCCTGATCAACACCGGCACGGCGACCGCCGCCGACCTCGAAGGGCTCGGCGAGGAAGTACGACGCCGCGTGCATGCCGCGACGGGGGTGACGCTCGAATGGGAAATCCACCGCATCGGCATCCCCGCCGGCAAGCCGGAGGTGGTGACGTGAGGTGGAATGTTCCCCCGTCCCCCCGCCGCCTCCCACAAGGGGAGAGGGCGGTCATGGCCATGACCCGCGTCGCGGTGCTCTACGGCGGCATTTCCGCCGAGCGCGAGGTCAGCCTGTCGACCGGCGCGCAGGTGATCATCGCACTGCGCGAAGCCGGCTTCGACGTCACCGCGATCGAGGTGGGCGAGGACCTCACCGCGGTCATCGCCGCGCTCAGCCCGCCGCCGGACGCAGTGTTCAACGCGCTGCACGGACGCTTCGGCGAGGACGGCGCGATCCAGGGCGTGCTCGACTGGCTGGCGATCCCCTACACGCATTCCGGCGTGCGCGCCTCGGCGCTCGCCATGGACAAGGTCGCGGCCAAGGCGGTGTTCGCCGCGGCCGGCCTGCCGATCGCGCGCGGGCGCGTGGTGCCGACCGACGAACTCGAGGCCGCCGATCCGCTGCCGCTGCCCTATGTGGTGAAGCCGATGAACGAAGGCTCCTCGGTCGGCGTGGAGATCGTCAAGCAGGGCGACAACCGCCGCGCCGAGATCGCCCGCGCCTGGCGCTTCGGCAACGCCGCGCTGGTCGAGGAATACATCCCCGGCCGCGAACTCACCGTCGGCGTGATGGGCGACCGCGCGCTCGCGGTGACCGAGATCTTCGCCGAGGCCGGCGTGTTCTACGACTACGAATCGAAATACGCCGACGGCGGCTCGCGCCACATCATCCCCGCCCGCGTGCATCCGGACACCTACGACCGCGCGCTGCGCGGTGGCGCTCGCCGCACACCGGGCGCTCGGCTGTCGCGGCGCGACGCGCGCCGACTTCCGCTACGACGACACCGCGGGCGAGCCGGGCCGGCTGGTGCTGCTCGAGATCAACACGCAGCCCGGCCTCACGCCCACATCGCTGCTGCCCGAGCAGGCGGCGCATCGCGGCATGAGTTTTCCGCAGCTCTGCGCCTGGATGGTGGAGAACGCGGCATGCCGCGTGTGAGCCCGCGGTCCGCGCCATACCGATCAGCGACCGGCCGGGCCGGCTGAAGCTGCTGCTGCGCCGGCAGCGGCATCTGCTGCGCCCGGCCGGCTGGATCGCGCTCGCGCGTGCTGGTGGTTCTGCTCGGCATGGTCGCGCTGCGCTCGGCGGCGCCCGGCGGATCGCTCGCCACGCTGCGCGAACGTCTCGGCGGCGCCACCGCGTTGGCCGGCCTGCGCGTGACCGACATCGTGATCGAAGGCCGCGAGAACACGCCCGAACCGCTGATGCGCGCCGCGCTGGGCGTGTCCGCGGGCGACCCGATCCTCGGCTTCTCGGTGGAACACGGCGCGCCAGCGGCTGGCGACGCTGACCTGGGTGGAGCATGCCACGGTGGAGCGGCGGCTGCCCGGCACCGTCGTGGTCTATCTGCAGGAGCGCCGGCCGTTCGCGATCTGGCAGAACCAGGGCAAGTTCGTGCTGATCGACCGCGACCGGCGCAGCTGGTCGCCAACCAGAACGTCGCGGAATTTCAAGCAGCTCCCGCTCGTGGTCGGTCCCGGCGCACCAGCCGCCGCGGCGACGCTGATCGATGCGCTGACCGAGCGGCCGGCGCTGCAGAAGCGCGTCGTCGCCGCGGTGCGCATCGCCGAACGACGCTGGAATCTGCACCTCGACAACGGCGCCGACGTGCTGCTGCCGGAGGGCCACGAAGTCGCCGCACTCGATCGGCTGACGAAGCTGCAACAGGAGCACGCGCTGCTCGACCGGCCGCTCGCCGCCATCGACATGCGCCTGGCCGACCGGCTCGTGCTGCGGCCGAAGCCCGAACCGCACACCGACGCCGCCGCCGCCGCACCGCCGACCAAGGCAGCCCACATGAACGGTCCCTGGGGATGCTGAGCCTCAGGCCCGAGCGGGTCCGGGCAGAGCCCTGGCCTGCCTTTCGCCTCCCCACGACCCATCAAAGCGGAGCGAGGCGATGAATGACATGTCGCGCCGCGTGCTGCCGCCATCCGCCGACCGGGCCGGAGGAAGCCGCGCGTCCGCGGCACGGTCGCACCGGACCGTTCGGCGTGCTCGACATCGGCACCACCAAGATCGCCTGCCTGATCGGCCGCACGTGAAACCGACGGCACGCTGCGCGTGCTGGGCTTCGGCTGGCAGAGGGGCCGCGGCGTGCGCGGCGGCTGCATCGTCGATCTCGATGACGCCGAGCGTGCGATCCGTGCCTGCGGTCGGCCAGGCCGAGGACATGGCGGACACGCGGCTGCGCTCGGTCACGGTCAACCTGACCTGCGGCCAGCCGGAATCGCGGCTGTTCAACGTGCAGTGGCCGGTCGGCGGGCGCGCGGTGGAGGAGCACGACATCCGCCGCGTGGTGAACGAGGGCCGCGCGCGCGCCGCCGCCGAAGGGCGCGAGGCGATCCATGCCCTGCCGCTGGCGTTCTCGGTGGACCAGACCGATCGCGTGGCGGATCCGCGCGGGCTGTTCTGCGACGAGCTGACCGCGCGGCTGCACATCATCGATGCCAGCCACGACCGCGCTGCGCTCGCTCGGCGCCTGCATCGCGCGCTGCGATCTCGATATCGGCGAACTGGTGTCCGCGCCGATGGCCGCCGGCCTCGCGACGCTGGTCGCCGACGAGCGCGAACTCGGCGCCACCGTCATCGACATGGGCGGCGGCACCACGGGCATGGCGGTGTTCGCCGAGGGTCAGTTGCTGCACACCGCGCAGCTGCCGGTCGGCGGCGTGCACGTCACCAACGATCTCGCCCGCCTGCTGTCGACGCCGGTGGCGCACGCGGAACGGCTGAAGACGCTGTACGGCAACGTCCAGTCCAGCCCCGACGACGAGCGCGAGATGCTGCCGGTGCCGCTGGTCGGCGAGGAGGAGCACCAGATCGCCAAGGTGCCGCGCAGCATGGTGGTGAACATCATCCGCCCGCGGCTGGAAGAAACCTTCGAGATGGTGAAGGAACGGCTGGACAGCTGCGGCCTGACGCGCGCGGCCGGCACACGCGTGGTGCTGACCGGCGGCGCCTGCCAGCTCGGCGGCGTCGCGCGAGATGGCCGGCCGCATTCTCGGCAAGCAGGTGCGTCTCGGCGAGCCGCTTGACGCTGCGCGGCCTGCCCGACTCGGCGTCCGGCCCCGCCTTCGCCACCGCCGCCGGCCTGCTCGCCTGGGCGGCCGGCGAGGGCCGCATCATGCACGACATCGATCTGGACGCCGAACGGCCACGTCGGGACTGTCCGGCGCATCGTCAATTTTTTGAAGGAGCGCGTCTGATGCACGGCACGAATCGAGGCAACTGTCGTAACAGCCGCTCCACTGGTTCGGCACGACTGGGAGAGAAGTCGCTATGACCCTGAATCTGACCATCCCACAGACCACGCATACCGACTTCAGCCCGCGCATCACCGTGATCGGTGTCGGCGGCGGCGGCACCAACGCCGTCGACAACATGATCGCGGCGAACCTGCAGGGCGTGGAGTTCGTCGTCGCCAATACCGATGCGCAGCAGCTCATGCACAGTCGCGCGGACCGGCGCATCCAGCTCGGCCCGCACATCACGCAGGGCCTCGGCGCCGGCGCCAAGCCCGAGATCGGCAAGGCGGCGGCGGAGGAAGCGGCGGACGAGCTGTATCGCCACCTCGACGGCGCGCACATGGTGTTCATCACCGCCGGCATGGGCGGCGGCACCGGCACCGGCGCAGGGCCGGTGATCGCGCGCATGGCGCGCGAGCGCAACATCCTGACCGTCGGCGTGGTGACCAAGCCGTTCGGGTTCGAGGGCGTGCGCCGCGCGCGCTGCGCCGATCAGGGCATCGACGAGCTGCAGAAGTTCGTCGACACGCTGATCGTGATCCCGAACCAGAATCTGTTCCGCATGGCCAATGAGCGCACCACCTGGAAGGATGCGTTCAAGATGGCCGACCAGGTGCTCTACATGGGCGTGCGCGGCGTCACCGACCTGATGATGGCGCCCGGCCTGGTGAACCTCGACTTCGCCGATATCCGCACGGTGATGGCGGAGATGGGCAAGGCGATGATGGGCACCGGCGAGGCCGACGGCGAGAACCGTGCCATCCGCGCCGCCGAGGCCGCGATCAGCAATCCGCTGCTGGAGGACACCTCGATGTCCGGCGCGCGCGGCCTGCTGATCAACATCACCGGCGGCGACGACCTGACGCTGTTCGAGGTGGACCAGGCGGCGAACCGCATCCGCGAGGAGGTGGACGAGGAGGCCAACATCATCTTCGGCTCGGCGATCGATCCCGGAACTGCAGGGGCGGATCCGCGTCTCGGTGGTCGCCACCGGCATCGATACGCCGATCCAGGCGGAGAAGGAGCGTCCGCGCCTGGTCGCCGTCAACGGCGGGGCGATGCCGGCGCCGGCGCCGATTCCGCTGCCCATGCAGGCGACCGGCGGGGGGCAAGGCCTGGCCGTGGCGATGTCGTCTGGTTCGGGCGCGGGCAGCAGCCACGCCCACGCACTGCGGCACCCCGCACCGCAGGTCGTCGCGGGCGGCGAGGCACTGTCGGCGACCGGGCCGATGGCGGAGGCGCTGCAGGCCGTCGCCGCCGCCGTCACGCCGGTGCAGAAGATGTCCGCGACCTTGCAGGCGCTGGGCGTCGGCCCCGCGGCAGCACACGCAGGGGCGTCCCGGGCGGCCTCATCCGGCGGGAGCCTGTTCGCCGACCCGTCGCGCCCGGTATCGGCAAACGCGCCGAGCCAGCCGGTCGCGGCCGAATCAGTTGCGTCCCAGCCTGTTCAGCACGGTGACCGGGGCCTTCCGCCGCCGCCAGCAGCCATCGGCTGCCGTGCCGCCCGAGCCGGCACAGGTCAGGGCCGAGCCGGTGATCCACGAGCAGCGTCCCGAGCAGCCGCAGGTCTCGGTCCACCAGACCGCCGGGGACGAAGTGACGGGCCTCGACATACCGGCGTTCCTGCGGCGTCAGTCGTCCTGAAACCGGTTGCAGGTGTGTTGGTAAAGAAACCACAGGATCAATGGCTTACAAAGAAACACTCAGAAACAAACATTGACTGGCCAGGCGCGATGACGGTCAACTAGGGTGCGTTCCGCTGTGGTGCCCGCCGATTCGGGGCACCTCGCGTGAACCGAGACGAGGCGCATGGACGCTCTGCCGCTGAACCTGGTCCCAGAGCTTGCCACCTGGCGCCAACGGACGCTGAAGGCGCCGATCGGCTGCGTCGGCGTGGGCCTGCACTCCGGACTGCGCGTCAACATGACGCTGCGGCCGGCGCCGGCGCGTCACGGCATCGTCTTCCGCCGGACCGATCTGGGCGTCGATATCCCGGCGCGCTTCGATCACGTGGTGGACACGCGGCTCGCCACCGTGCTGGGCCTCGACGACGGGACCGCGCGCGTCGGCACCGTCGAACACCTGATGGCGGCACTCGCCGGCAGCCATATCGACAACGCGGTGATCGAGGTGGACGGGCCGGAACTGCCGATCCTCGACGGCTCGGCCGCGCCCTACCTGTTCCTGCTCGATTGCGCCGGCAGCGTCGAGCAGGAGGCGCCGCGGCCGATGATCCTGGTGCACCGCCGGGTGCGGGTGAGCGACGGCGACGCCTTCGCGGAGCTGCGTCCGCCGGCGCCCGGCAGCACCGGCCTCGATATGGCGATGTCGATCGACTTCAGCGCGGCGGCGATCGGCCGGCAGGCACTGTCGCTCGACCTCACGCCCGAGAGCTTCCGCCGCGAGCTGGCGCGCGCGCGCACCTTCACGCTCGCCCAGGAGATCGAACAGATGCGCGCCGCCGGCTTCGCCCGCGGCGGCAGCCTGGACAATGCGGTGGTGGTCGACGATGCGCGCGTGCTGAACCCCGCCGGGCTGCGCATGCCGGACGAGTTCGCCCGGCACAAGCTGCTGGACGCAGTGGGCGATCTGGCGCTGGCCGGCGCACAGATCTGCGGCCGTTTCGTCGCGCATCGTTCCGGCCACGCGCTGAACAACCGGCTGCTGCACGCCTTGTTCAGCGAGGTCTCGGTGCTGCGGGAGATTTCGGTGGAGCGCGCTTGCGGCCGAGGCTGCCTGACCGCGCCCTTGGGTACACCGCATGGCTCGGGGTTTCACCCCGGACCCCACCAGAGGCGCTGCCTCTGGACTCCGCCAAGGGCCGAGCCCTTGGAACCCATCACTCTAGTAATGGATCCCAAAGGCTCCGCCTTTGGTGGGGGTCCCGGGGGCAAAGCCCCTGGGCGGGTTGCAGGGCGGAGCCCTGCACACTTCAGCGCGGCACTTTGCGCCGCGGACCGTCATGTTATAAGCGCCGCGATGGAACCGAATCGCATGATGTCCCCTCGTGGTTTGCGCGGCCTCGCACTGGGCGCGGCGGTGGTGCTTCCCCTGCTGGCCGGCTGCAGCAGTTCCAAGGACGACGAGGCGGCGAAAGCCGACGCGCCCCCTGCCCCGGTCGAGGACCTGTACAACAACGGCATCGACGCGCTGAACGCCCGCCGCTTTGCGTCCGCCACCGACCAGTTCAACCTGGTGGAGCAGAACTATCCGTATTCGTCCTGGGCGGTGAATGCCCAGCTCATGCAGGGCTACACGCAATATCTGCAGAACCATTACACGGACGCGATCGGCACGCTGGACCGCTTCATCCAGCTGCATCCGACGCATCGCGACGTGGCCTATGCGTATTACCTGCGCGCGCTCTCCTATTACGAGCAGATCGCCGACATCCAGCGCGACCAGCGCGGCACCGATCTGGCGATGAACGCGCTGCAGGAGGTGGTGAACCGCTTCCCCGACAGCGCCTATGCCCGCGACGCGCGGCTGAAGATCGATCTGTGCCGCGACCACCTGGCCGGCAAGGAGATGGAGATCGGCCGCTGGTACGAGGGCCAGCACCTCTACGAAGCGGCGATCGGGCGGTTCCAGCGCGTGGTGGACGACTACCAGACCACGAACCACGTGCCCGAGGCGCTGCACCGGCTGACCGAGATCTATCTGATCCTCGGCCTGCGCGATCAGGCGAAGAAGACGGCCTCGGTGCTGGGCTACAACTATCCCGGCAGCCAGTGGTACGAGGACAGCTACAACAACCTGTTCGATGACGGGCTGGTGCAGCAGGCCGGGTCCGCAGCGCCCGCCGGACAATCGTGGCTTCTTCGCCCGCGCCTGGAATTCGATCTTCTGATCGAATGCGGCAGCCGGCGCCGCCGCATGCTTAGCGCCCTCTCCATCCGCGACGTGGTGCTGATCGAGCGACTGGACCTGTCGTTCGGCGCCGGGCTGACCGTGCTCACCGGCGAGACCGGCGCGGGGAAGTCGATCCTGCTGGACAGTCTCGGACTTGCGCTGGGCGCGCGCGCGGACGCCGGATTGGTGCGGCCGGGCGCCGAACAGGCCAGCGTCAGTGCGTCGTTTGCGCCCCGGGCGGGGCACCCGATCGGCGCCCTGCTGGCGGAACAGGGGCTGGATGCGGACGACGATGTCGTGCTCCGCCGCGTGCTGACGAAGGACGGGCGGTCGCGCGCCTTCATCAACGACCAGCCGGTCGGCGTCGCGCTGCTGCGGCGCGCCGGCGCGCTGCTGGTCGAAGTGCAAGGCCAGCACGAGCAGATCGGCCTGGCCGATCCGGCAAGCCACGTCGCGATGCTCGATGCGTTCGGCGCGCCTCGGCCGCTGCGCGATGCGACTGCGACGGCCTGGCGCGACTGGCGCGATGCACTGGCGGCGTTGCAGGCGGCGCGCGAGGCGATCGCCGAGGCGGAGCGCGACGAGGCGTGGCTGCGTCACGCGGTGGAGGAACTGGCCGGCCTTGCGCCGCAGGACGGCGAGGAGGAGCGCCTGGCGAACGAGCGCCAGCGGCTGCAGCAGGGCGAGCGGCGGGCCGAAGCGATCGCCGCGGCACTGTCCGAGCTTGCGCCGCGCGACCGGCGCAGTTCCGGCCCGGCCGCGGCGCTGCGTGCCGCTGCGCGCGCGCTTGCAGCGGCTGGTTGCGCCGAACCAGCCCGATGCGGTCAATCCGGCCGCGCCTGCGCTCGCCGCGCTGGAGCGTGCCGAGGAGGCGCTGGCCGAGGCGGAGAGCCTGCTGACCAGAATGTCGGCCGATGCCGATGCCGATCCGCGGCTGCTGGAGCAGGCCGAGGAGCGCCTGTTCGCGTTGCGTGCGGTGGCGCGCAAGCATGCGGTGACGGTGCCGGATCTGCCGGCGTTGCTCGACGGTCTGTGCACGCGGCTGGCAGCGCTCGACACCGGGGCTGCCGAAGTGGCTGCGCTGGAACAGGCGGTGCATCGTGCGCGCGAGACCTACATGGAGTGCGCCGCGCTGCTGGCGACGGCGCGCCGCGTCGCCGCGACCAGGCTGGATCGGGCGGTGGCCAGGGAATTGCCGCCGCTTCGGCTGGGCAAGGCACGGTTTCGCGCCGAGGTGGCCGCGCTGGAGGAGCCCGACTGGGGGCCGGGCGGCACGGACATGGTGCGCTTCCTGATCGCCACCAATCCGGGGCAGGAACTTGCGCCGCTGGGCCGGATCGCCTCCGGCGGCGAACTGTCGCGGCTGATGCTGGCGCTGAAGGTCGTGCTTGTCATCCGGCTCGCCGGTGCCGACACTGGTGTTCGACGAGGTGGACGCCGATGTCGGCGGCGCCACCGCGGCGGCGGTCGGCGAACGGCTGACCCGGGTGGCGGAGCGGGTTCAGGTGCTGGTGGTCACGCACAGCCCACAGGTGGCGGCACGCGGCAGCGCGCATCTGCGCGTCTCGAAGCAGGCGACGCGCGGCCGTGCCGCGACCTTGGTGGACCAGTTGGACGCACGGGAGCGGCGCGAGGAGATCGCCCGCATGCTGGCCGGCGAGACGGTCACCGAGGCGGCGCGAGCGGCAGCCGACGATCTGCTGGGAGCGACGGCATGAGCCGGGCGGCGCGCAAGAAGGCAGCGGCGGCGCCGGCACAGTCCGCCGTCGAGGCGCTGACCGAGCAGGAGGCGGCGACCGAGCTTGCCGCTCTGGCGCGCGAGATCGCGCACCACGATCGCCTGTACCATCAGCAGGACGCGCCCGAGATCACCGACGCGGATTACGATGCGCTGCGCCTGCGCAACGCCGCGATCGAGGCACGCTTCCCCGCAGCTGATCCGTGCGGACTCGCCCTCCAACCGCGTCGGCGGCGCGCCGGAGAGCGGCTTCGCCAAGGTCCGCCATCGCGTGCCGATGCTCTCGCTCGACAACGCGATGCACGCCGAGGAATTCGCCGAATTCTGCACCCGTGCGCGCCGGTTCGTCGGCCTCGCCGCGGATGCGCCGCTCGCGTTCGTCGCCGAACCGAAGATCGACGGGCTGTCGATCAACCTGACCTACGAGCACGGCCGCTTCGTGCGCGGTGCGACGCGCGGCGACGGCACCGAAGGCGAGGACGTCACGACCAATCTGCGCACCATGGAATCGGTCCCCGACAAGCTGAAGGGCCGTGCGCCGGCGCTGATCGAGATCCGCGGCGAAGTGTTCATGACCAAGGCGGATTTTCTCAAACTGAACGAGGCGCAGGCGAGCGCGGGCCAGAAGATATTCGCCAATCCGCGCAACGCCGCAGCCGGCAGCCTGCGCCAGATGGATGCGCGCATCACCGCGGGACGGCCGCTCTCGCTGTTCGCCTATGCGCAGGGCGAATCGAGCGAGCCGGTCGCGGATACCCATTGGCACTATCTGAAGCGGCTGCGCGACTGGGGATTTCAGGTGAACCCGCTGTCGCGCCACTTGGCGAGCGAGGCCGAGGCCGCCGACTTCCAGGCGCAGATCGCCATCGAACGCTCGGGCCTCGGCTACGACATCGATGGCGTGGTCTACAAGATCGACGACCTGGCGCTGCAACGCCGGCTGGGCTTCGTCGGTCGCGCGCCGCGCTGGGCGATCGCCTGGAAGTTCCCCGCCGAGCAGGCGATGACCGTGCTGCAGGACATCCGCATCCAGGTCGGCCGCACCGGCGCGCTGACGCCGGTCGCGCGGCTCGAGCCGGTGAACGTCGGCGGCGTGCTGGTGCAGAATGCGACCCTGCACAACGAGGACGAGATCGCGCGCAAGGACATCCGCATCGGCGACACCGTCGTGCTGCAGCGCGCCGGCGACGTGATCCCGCAGATCGTGTCGGTGGTGCTGGAACGGCGGCCGAAAAGTGCCAAGCCGTATGTGTTTCCGGAAATCTGTCCGGTGTGCGGCAGCCATGCGGTGCGGCCGCCAGGCGAGGCGGTGCGGCGCTGCACCGGCGGATTGATCTGCGCGGCGCAGCGGGTGGAGCGGCTGATCCATTTCGTCTCGCGCCCGGCCTTCGACATCGACGGGCTCGGTGAAAAGACCATTCGCGAATTCTATGAGGAAGGCTGGCTGCACAGTCCGGCCGATCTGTTCCATCTGCCGGAGCGCGAGGCAGACATCGCGGTCCGCGAGGGCTGGGGCAAGGTGTCGGCGCGCAACCTTGCGCGCGCCATCGAGGCACGCCGGCACATCCCGCTTGCCCGCTTCATCTACGCGCTCGGCATCCGTCGCATCGGCGAGTCGAATGCCAAGCTGCTCGCCCGCCATTTCGGCAATTTTCCAAACTGGCGCGGCGAGATGCTGGCCGCGACCGAGCCGGATTCCGAGGCACGCGCGGAGCTGGACAGCATCCTCGGCATCGGCCGCGCGATCGCCGAGGAGCTTGCCGACTTCTTCGCCGAGGAGCGCAATGTCAAACTGGTGGACGAGCTGACGGCCGAGCTGACGATCGAGGATGAAGCGCGGGCCGAGGCGGCGGACAGCGCGGTTGCCGGCAAGATCGTGGTGTTCACCGGCACGCTGGAGACCATGACGCGGCCCGAGGCGAAGGCGCGCGCCGAAGCGCTCGGCGCGAAAGTCACCGACAGCGTCTCGAAGAAAACCGATATCGTGGTGGTCGGCGCCGATGCCGGGTCGAAGGCGCGCAAGGCGACCGAGCTGGGCGTGCGCACCGTCACCGAGGCGGAATGGCGGGATCTCGCCGGTCTTGGATAAAAAATTCGTGGGGTGTGGATTAGTTCACAGTCGGTGCCGCATCGCGCGGCTGATAACGGTCTCCAACGCAGCGGCGAATCGCGCCGCTCGCCAACAAGGGGGATCGGGAAATGAGCGAAGCACAGTCCGTCTGGCACGACCTGCAGACCAGGCGGAAGGTTGCGGCCAAACGGCAACGATCGGGCGTTCTGCTGGCTGCTGGTCTGCTGATCGCTATGGGTGCGCGCCGAGGTGCTGTTTCTCGACCTACGCCGTCGGTCCCGACACGGTCGACATTTTGACCGCAGCACAGGGTGCGCCGGCCGGCGGCGAGTGACGCCTGCGGACTTGCGCTCGTCATGGCGGCGAAGCATGCCCCGGTGAAGGCCGGGGGCCCGCCATCCACGTCTGTGCTGGTCGCGGCAAGGAACGACGTGGATGGCCGGCCTTCGCCGACCATGACGACGTAGCGCGATCGATGCGTCACATTCCGGAGTCGTTGATCAACTCGCCGGCGGCGCCGGCATCGTCAGGAACGCCTGCGTCACGTGCCAGAATGCCTGGCGGTTGCGGCACGTCGCCAGCGCGTGCGCCGCGCCCGCGATGACCGAGAACTGTTTGTCGCCGCTCGGCAGCTGCCGATAGAAGTCCCACAGGTCCTCCATCGTCGCGATGCCGTCGAACTCGCCGCGGATGACCGCGACCGGCGAGGCGATCTTCGTCGGATCGACCACCGGCAGATGCGCGGTCATGTCGAGATACGTCCCGGTCGGAACCGTATCGCCGTAAACCAGTTCCGCATCCGCCAGCGCCTTTGGTACCTCGGGATCGGTGGTGCCGGGCCTGTCGCGGGTGAAGATGCTCTCGATCATCGCGCGATCGCGCAGCCGCGTGTTGTGCGTGCGGTAATACTCGACCTGCTCGGCGCGCTTGCCGAGCGTGGGCGAGCCCTTGCCGGTGTAGGTGTGGGCGGCCAGCACCAGACGGCCGGCGCGATCGGGTGCCGCCACGGCGAACGCCGCGGCACGCAGCGCACCGGATGATTCGCCCAGGAAATGGCATCGCGTCTGGCCGGTCTCGTGCGCGATGACATCCACCGCCGCCTTCAGGTCCTCGACGCCGCTGGCGATGTCCGAGTTGCCGTCGGTGCGCGCGGATTTGCCATAGCCTTCGTGGTCCATCGTCCAGACATCGAAGCCGTATTCGGCAAACACGTTCATCGACGAGTATTCCCCGCGGCCCGGAACCGCGAGGTCGAAACTCGATCGCGCCGACATCGACGAGCCGTGCACCAGGAACAGCACGGGGCGCGGCGTTTCACCGGACTGCGGTGCGCCGATACGCTTGCGGTACATCGCGAGGCGAATGTCGGCGCCGTTGCGCCGCTTGGTGGCCCAATACTCGCCGGACCAGATCGTTTCCGTCGCGGCGGATGCGCCGTGCGCAATCGCACCGGTCATCGCCGCGGCGGTGCCGGCAAGCGCCAGTCGGCGGGTAACCTGAACCGTCTCCATGTGCTCACTCCTAGTTCGCTGCCTGCCGCTCGGCCACGCCTGCCATCTGGTGCTCGACCAGGCGCGCATAGAAGCCGCGGCGCGCGGACAGTTCGGCGTGCGTGCCGGCCTCGATCACGCGCCCGGCGTTCAGTACCAAAATCACATCGGCCGCCTGGATGGTGGACAGCCGGTGCGCCACCACGATCGTGGTGCGGTTCACCATCAGCGCATCGAGCGCCGACCGCACAAGCTGCTCGCTGATCGTGTCGAGATGCGAGGTCGCCTCGTCCAGCACCAGGATCGGCGCGTCCTTCAGGAACGCGCGCGCGATGGCGATGCGCTGGCGCTGGCCGCCGGAAAGCTGCACGCCGCGCTCGCCGACGCGCGTTGCCAGACCCTCCGGCAGACCGGCGACGAACTCCGCCAGCGCGGCCTGGCGCAGCGCGGTCGCGATCTGCTCGCGCGTGGCGTCCGGTTTGGCGAGCCGGACATTCGCCTCCAGCGTGTCGTTGAACAGATACGTGTCCTGCGCCACCAGGGCGATCCGGCCGCGCAGCCCGTCCAGCGTGAGTTCGCGCAGATCGACGCCGTCCAGTCGGATCGCGCCCTGCTCCGGGTCCCAGAACCGCAGCAGCAGATTGGCGATGGTGGTCTTGCCGGCGCCCGACGGCCCCACCAGCGCGACCGTCGCGCCGGCCGGCACATCGAAATCGACATCCGCCAGCGCGGGACGCTGCCGGCCGGGATAGGTGAAGCGCACATGCTGGAAGCGCACGGTCGAGCCGCCGCGCGGCGCGGCCGGAACGCGCGGACCGTCGGTGATCAGCACCGGTTCCGAGTGCACCACATGCAGCCGCCGCGTCGATGCAATCGTATCGGCGAGCTGCCGCCCCACCTGCGCGATCTCGGACACCGGCAGGAACGCGGCGATCGAGATCAGCACCAGCAGCGGCAGCGTCGTCGGCGCGATCCAGCCCTGCATCACCAGCGGCGCACCGACCGCGGCGACCGCCAGTCCGCCGAGGCCGGTCGCCACTTCCAGGCCGGCGGTCTTCTGCGTGAGGTCGTGCAGCAGCGCAAGCCGCATCGCCTGGTAGCGGCGCGCATACGCCATGAACTCGTCGCGTCGCCGCGTCGTGGCCTCGAAGGCGAGCAGCTCGGACAGGCCCTGGATCGTCTCGGTCGCATGCGCGCCAAGTTCGCCCAGAGCGCCCCGCGCGGCCGAGGCCAGTCGCATCGATGCGGCGCCTGCCCAGCACCGGCGAGCCCGCCGCATAGGCCAGGAACGGCAGCAGCGCGAGCGCCAGCGGCCAGGCGATCACGGTCAGCGCCACCAGCACGGCGCCGGGGATCAGCACCGCGACGAAGGCCGGCGCGACCGTATGGGCGTAGAAATATTCGACTGTCTCTACATCCTGCGTGGCCAGCGCGACCAGATCGCCGGAGCGGCGCTTCAGCAGATACGCCGGCGCCAGCGCATCCAGCTTGCGGTACAGATCGACGCGCATCACGGCCAGCAGGCGGTACGCCATGTCGTGCGCCAGGAACGATTCGAGCCAGTGCAGCAGCCCGGTGACCGGCGCCGCCGCAAGCAGCAGGACGACCAGCAGCAGCGACGGCGCGTTCGCCCGCACCGCGGCGATGATCAGCGCGCCGAGCACGCCCACGCCGATGAAGGCGACGACGCGGCCGATGCCGCAGGTCACGGTCACCGCGAGCTGCCGCCGCCAGGGGCGGATGAACCCCAGCAGCGTGCGGATCGTTTCCGGCCAGCCGACCTCGGCGGCATCCTGGGCAAGATCGCGCACCACCACGCCGGTCTCTTCCGCCGGCGCCGCCGGCGGTGGCGGGCAGATCGAGCAGCGCCAGCGGCGACACCGCATCGCTTCGTTCGCCAAGCTGCGGACCCATCAGCCGGCGATACGGGCCGTCCTGCGCGATCAGCGCGGCGTGGCTGCCGCTCTGCGCCACCGCGCCGTCCTCCAGCACCAGGATGCGGTCGGCGTTGATCACGCTGGACAGGCGATGCGCCAGGATCAGCGTGGTGCGGCCGGTCATCAGCCGATCCAGCGCCTGCTGGATGACCGCCTCGTTCTCCGCATCGACCGAGGACAGCGCCTCGTCCAGCACCAGGATCGGCGCGTCGCGCAGCAGCGCGCGGGCGATGGCGATGCGCTGGCGCTGGCCGCCCGACAGGCGTGCGCCGCGCTCGCCGATCACCGTCTGGTAGCCGTCCGGCAGCGCCTCGATGAAGTCGTGCGCGTTGGCGGCGCGCGCGGCGGCGGCGATGTCGGCCGCGCTGGCGTCGGGGCAGCCGAGGCGCAGGTTCTCCTCGATCGTGCCGTGGAACAGGTAGGTGTCCTGCGCCACCACCGCGATCTGCCGGCGCACCGCGTGCCGGATCGAGCGTGCGCAGGTCCTGGCCGCCGATGCGCACCGCGCCGCTCTGCGGATCGTGCAGACGCAGCAGCAGGCGGACGATGGTGGACTTGCCCGAGCCGCTGGGGCCGACGATGCCGACGCGTTCGCCGGACGCGATGGCGAAGGAAAGGCCGCGATGCGCGGCGCGCCGGCCGCCGGGATAGGCGAATTCGACCGAGTTCGAATGCGATACCCCCTCCCCAGCCCTCCCCCGCTTCGCGGGAGAGGGAGAGAGTCGGCGGAGGGGGCGCCGGCGCGGTGATGGGCGTGTCGAGCAGCGCGTTGATGCCGGCCGCCGCCGCCTGGCCGGTCAGGCCCTGGTGCAGCACGGTGCGCAGCTCGCGCAGCGGGCGGAAGATTTCGGTGCCGGCCATCAGCACGATCAGCAGCGCCTCGATGCTCATCTCGCCGTGGCGGACGCGATAGGCGCCCAGCACCAGCGCCGCGGCCGCGCCGAACGCGCAGCCAAGGTCGGTGATGCCGCGGGTCAGAATGCTGGTGCCCAGCACCAGGAACGTGCTGTCCGACAGTGCGCGCGCCTTGTCGGCCAGCATCCGACCGTAGCTGCCGCTCTGGCCGAACGCCTTCAGGGTCGGCAGGCCCTGCATCGCGTCGAGGAATTCCTCGCCGAACGCCTTGAACGCATCCTGCCGCACCCGCGATGTCCGATTGGTGCGCTCGTGCACCACCGCCGGCGCCGCCAGGGTGAACAGCGCGGCGCCCAGCATCACGGCGGCGACGGGAACGTCCCAGAACGCCATGAAGGCGAAGATCGCCAGCGGCGCGCAGGCGGCGATCGTCACCTGCGGCAGGTACTGGCCGAAGAACGTCTGCAACTGCTCGACGCCGTCGATGATCGACAGCATGACGCCGCCGGTGCGTTCGGCGCCGAACCACGCGGGCCCAAGCGCGACGATCTTGTCGTAGAGGCGGCCGCGCAGCGCCTCCTGCACGCGCGTCGCGGTGCGATGCGCGACCATGGTGCGCAGATGGTCGAGCCAGGGGCGCAGCAGGATCGCGGCGAGGGCGCCCGCCAGCGGGATGACCAGCTCGGCCGTCGGCGCGGCGCGGAACAGCCGGGCGAGGAACTGGCCGAGGAACGCGAACCGGGCGATGCCGATCGCCAGCGCCAGCAGGCCGAGCAGAATCGCCAGCGCGATGCGTCCGCGCAGACCGCTCGTCATGCGCCACAGTCTCAGATCGAAATGCATGCGTCCTCGTTCGTTCTGTCAGGACATTGTGGCCCCGGCGCTGCGCCGTGTCCAAGGCTGGCGGACGCGCGCCGAACATTGCTAGCAAGGATTGCAACTTTGCCATCGGCCCCGAACCGACGCGTGGATCGGTGAACCATGCTGGTCTTCTGTCATTGCCCCAAGACTGCAGGAACCAGCCTGTTTCGGGCAATCAGCACGATTCACGGCCCACAACACAGCTATCTCGCAAAGCGCGAACGTCCCGACCGTCGCGGCGCTTCGCGCGCGCGGCGTTACATTCATCGGCGGCCACGTCCCTTACGAACACTACGCCGGACAAGCCGATGCAGCGGGCCCGGACGGGTTACAATTTATTACATTCGTGCGCGACCCTGCGCAACTGACGCTCTCGCTGTACCAACACTGCAGTCAGCACCGTCATATCTGGCGACCGGCCACCCGGTTCTTCGATGTCGAACTGCCGTCTCGCGGCATTGCCGGGAACACACCACAGGCGGTCAGACTCTTCCTCGCTCGCTGCACCGAGCTGACCGGGATCCGATGGGACAATTTTCAGGTCCGCTTCGCCGTGGACAAACCGGCCGGCGAGGTGGACCGGTCTGACCTGGAAGCGGCAAGACGCAATCTTGCTGCCATGGACGTCGTCGGCATTACCGAGTCGCTTCGAGGACTCGCTCCGGCTTCTCGCCATGCGATTTGGCTGGGCGTCGGTCGAATACAGCCGCTACGGCGCGGCACTGGACGACCAGCAGCCACTCGCCGACGCCGATCTGTTGCAGGACATCGAAGCATACTGTGCCATGGATCGCGCACTGGTGGCCTGGGCCGGCGATCGATTTGAGGCTGACCTTGCCGCGGCGCGCGCGCGAGGCGACAAAGCGCACCCGAACCGACGGATCATCTTCTCCGCCGCCCACCGGCGTTTCAGCGTCGGCTGGGCGCGCGCGTGGATCAGCCAGGCCAGAACGTGGACGCGAGACGATTGGCGCTGGTGGGGCGAGATCAAGGCGGTGGCGTTCGGCAATCAGCGTCTGGCAGCGCTGGCGCTCAATTCGGAATGTCGCGCGGCATCAAGGACGAGTTGCGTATCCTTGTCGGCATCCTTGCTGACTGGCGCACAGGCTTCCTGGCGAAGCTCTGTGTGATCGGTGGCGTCGCGCTTCCGTTCATGCCGTTCGATCTCATCCCAAACCGGATCCCCGTCCTCGGTCACCTGGATGATGCCGGCTATGTGTTGGGGGGCCTTCTCTTGGCCCGGCTTATGGTCGCGTCCCCAACCACGGAGTGTAAAGCGCGACGACCCCGGCGAATCACGCGCTCAGTCGAGCCAGGCCGGCACCGGCAGGTTCTTCGAGCGCAGGAACTCCGGGTTGAACAGCTTCGACTGATAGCGCGAGCCGCCATCGGCGAGGATCGTCACCACGGTGTGGCCAGGTCCAAGCTGCTTCGCCACCCGCACTGCCGCGGCGATGTTGATCCCCGACGAGGTGCCGACCGACAGCCCCTCATGGATCAGCACCTCGAAGATGTGGGCCAGCGCCTCGGCGTCCGGGAATGCGTTCCGCATCGTCGATCGGCGCACCCTCGAGGTTGGCCGTCACGCGCGAATTGCCGATCCCTTCGGTGATCGAACTGCCCGCGATGGTCAGGTCCTGGCTCTTCACCCAGCCATACAGCCCGCTCCCTTCGCAGTCGGCCAGCACGATCCGCACCGTCGGATTGCGCTGCTTCAGCGCCATGGCAACGCCGGCCAGCGTGCCGCCGGTGCCGCAGGCGCAGGTGAAGGCATCGACCTTGCCGTCGGTCTGCTCCCAGATCTCGGCGCCCGTGCCGGTCCTGTGGCCCTCGCGGTTCGCCAGGTTGTCGAACTGGTTGGCCCACACCGCGCCGGTCTCCTCGGCCATCCGGCGCGAGACGTGCACGTAGTTGCCGGGATCGCGATACGGCTTCGCCGGCACCAGGCGGAGGTCGGCGCCGATCATGCGCAGGAAGTCGATTTTCTCCTTGCTCTGCGTCTCCGGCATGACGATGACGCAGCGGTAGCCGCGCGCGTTGCCGACCAGGGTGAGCCCGATGCCGGTGTTGCCGGCGGTGCCCTCGACGATGGTGCCGCCCGGCTTGAGCGCGCCGCGCTTCTCGGCGTCGCTGATGATGTAGAGCCCGGTGCGGTCCTTCACCGAGCCGCCCGGGTTGAGGAACTCCGCCTTGCCGAGAATGGTGCATCCGGTCGCCTCGGAGGCGCGACGAAGCCGGATCAGGGGCGTGAAGCCGATCGACGCGGCCATGTCCTCCTGCCAGCGCGTACCGTGATAGAGTTGGGTCATCGCGATCCTCATGCAGCCCGGGATATGGAATGGTGCCAGGACTGGCCGCCATCCGCCATTCTCCGCGAACCGAAGGGCCATGGCCTCGGCGACGCCCTACCGTTGGCGACGATAGAGGGGCTGGGCCGGCCCGCACGTCAGGCAGATGTGCTAACGGTCGCTGTCGCGATAGCCGTAGTTGGGCGATTGGTAATAATCATCGCTGTCCGATAGCTGGTCCTCGTCCCAACGATATCGGTCCCGCTCAGCCTGCCGCCGGCGCATCTGGTCTTCGCGACCTCTCTGAAAGGCATCGTGCTCATCGCCGCGATTGTTCACGAAGCCTTGAACCTGTCCGTTGGGGTCATTGCTCGCCGCCCGCGCGTGCAATGCAAACGAAGCGACCGAAGCCGTCATCAGCAGTCCAAGAGCCATTGTTGTAACGCGTCGCATGCGTGCGTGCCTCCGGCTTGGGTTGCGTTTCACGTAATCGTGGTCCCTGTCCGACGAATCAATTGTGCGAGAATCACACTGGGCTGGTCGTCGCGACCGGCGTGGGGAGGTCCTGCCAATGGCGATATTTGGAACCGAGACTCTGGGCAAGTTGCGCGATCGCCCCGAAGTGGTGGTCCGCACTGAGAAACATCCGGATTCGGCGGTCACCATTTGGGTCGTGGTTTCCGGCAGCGAGGTATTCGTGCGCTCCGTGCGCGGCGCCAAGGGACGCTGGTACAGAGACCTGGCCGGCGGCGGACCGGCCACGCTGGAACTCGATGGCGACCGATTAGCGGTCCAGGCCGTTCCGGCGACCGATGCTGATTCGATCGAGCGCGCCAGCCAGGAATTTCTCACGAAATACCGCACAAGTCCTTATGCACAATCGATCGTGCGTCCCGAGGTGTTGCAGACCACGCTGCGGCTGGAACCTTTTTGAACCTTAGGAAGGACCCAGCCACAGCCCATATCGGGCGCGTTCCATTGGTGTCAGCGACAGACAGCAATGGATACGCCGTGGCCTAACGGCGCAGCCACGATCAGGGATTGCTTGAGCCCTGCTGTGCTGACCGGAGGCTTTGGTCGTTCAGCCGATCAACCGCCGTGTTCTGCGAGGTATCGGTGCGGCTATAGCGCGCCGGGCTCGCCGTACCGGAGGGCGTTGGAACGCGCGTCTCCGGGTTCGTCCACGGCGGCTTGCCAAGGTTCACCTGGCTGGGGCTCGTTGCTGCACCGGTTGCCGCACCGGCTCCGCCTCCGATGAGCGCACCCGCCACCACACCGGGAGGACCGGCAAGCGCGCCGATACCAGCGCCGGTCGCGGCACCTGCGGCAGCCCCGCCGGTGGTGACGTTCCTTCGGCGTGGTGCCGCACGCAGCCAATAGGCCCAACGTGCCAATCGCCACCATCGTCACCGCGTATCGCATAGCGTGTGTCCCTTCACGTCCGTGTCGCCACGGACATGACAACGCGAAGGTGCCGAAACGGTTGCACAACGGGCAATGCGCCAACGTGCACCTGCGCCGACCGGGAGCACACCGCGCCCCGCGGTTCAGCGCGAAGTAACCGCCATCTGAATTTTTATGACGAGATGGAAGCGCCAGTGCGTGGTAGCGGCAGTGCGTGGTACCGACCACGGCCACACCAAAGTGGCCTATATTTACACGCGACAAAGTGAGATTATCCATCCGGCAGGCGATTTGAGCCAACATCTCGACGTGAAACTCGTGCAGTGGAGTTCCTGACATGGTTGAGAATGTGCCCCCCGCGCGGGTCTGGGAAATCCTTCGGAACGATCCCAAGGCGCAGCTTGTGGACGTTCGGACCGACGCCGAATGGAACTTCATCGGCGTGCCTGATCTGGCACCGGCTGGCAAGCAGGCGGTGCTGCTGTCCTGGCAGGTCTATCCGAGCATGCAGCAAAACGCCGCCTTCACCGACCAGTTGAAGGAGGCCGGATTCACGCCCGAGCACCATATCTACTTCATCTGCCGCAGCGGGCAGCGCAGCTTCGCCGCGGCCCAGGCGGCGCAGGCAGCCGGCTTCCCGCACGCCTACAACGTCGCGGACGGCTTCGAGGGTGCGGTGGACGCACACGGCCATCGCGGCGTTGCAGCCGGATGGAAGGCGAAAGGCCTGCCCTGGCGGCAGCGGTAGGGGACCTGCTCCGACTTGGCTGCGTAGTTCCGGTGCTACGCGAGTCGTCATCCCCGCGAATGCGTGCCTTCGCGGGGTGACAACAAGAAAGCAGGCCCCGAGCGTTCCGCGGGTTACATCGTCACCACCATCCGGCCGTCGACCTTGCCCTCCTTGAGGTCGGCAAAAATGCTGTTGATGTCCTCCAGCCGCGCCTGGTGGATGTGCGCGCGCACCTTCCCCTCGGCTGCGAACGCCAGCGCCTCGGCAAGGTCCTTCCGCGTTCCGACAATCGAGCCGCGGATGGTGAGGCGCTTCAGCACCACATCGAAGATCGGCGTCGCGAAATCGCCGGGCGGCAGGCCGCACAGCGCAATCGTGCCCCGGCGCCGTGCCAGGTGCAGCGCCTGCGCGAATGCCGGCGGCGACACCGCGGTGACCAGCACGCCGTGCGCGCCGCCGCTGGTCGCCTTCACCACCTGCTCCACCGCATCGGGCGACCGCGCGTTGACCGCGACATCGGCGCCGAGCGAGCGCGCCAGTGCCAGCTTGTCCTCGGTCACGTCGAGCGCGACGACATGCAGGCCCATCGCCTTCGCATACTGGACCGCAACATGGCCCAGCCCGCCGATGCCGGAGATCGCCACCCATTCGCCGGGCCGCGCCTCGGTCTCCTTCAAACCTTTATACGTGGTGACGCCGGCGCACAGGATTGGCGCGAGCGCGGAGAAGTCGGGCCGGTCGGGCAGGCGGCCGACATAGGCCGCGGCGCCGATCGCGTATTCGGCGAAGGTGCCGTTCACGCTGTAGCCGCTGTCGTTCTGCTTTTCACACAACGTCTCCCAGCCCGTCATGCAGTGCTCGCAGGCGCCGCACGCATCGTGCAGCCAGGCGATGCCGACCGGATCGCCTTCCTTCAGGCTGGTCACGCCCGCACCGGCCGCCGCGACGACCCCGGCGCCTTCGTGGCCGGGGATGAATGGCGGTGTCGGCTTCACCGGCCAGTCGCCATCGGCGGCATGCAGATCGGTATGGCACACACCGCTCGCGACAATGTGTACCAGCACTTCGCCCGGTCCCGGCGTGGGAACCGGCACGTCCTCGATCGTCAGTTTCCTGCCGAAAGTGTGGACCACCGCCGCTTTCATCATTTTTGCCATGGCTGTTTTCTCCTGTCAGCGCGTCCGCACCCTAATCGCGTCCGCGGGCGAGTCATTGAGATGGATCAATCGCATTGATGCAGATCAATGCCGGCAATTTCGCAAGGTGGCAGTGAACGCGTCATTAACGTCGCCGCGCGATATCCGCACGCGTCGACACAACCCAGGAGAAATCAATGCCCGATCAGACGCAGGCCATGATGTCACAGCGCAGCAGGCTGCGCGCACGCTACGACAATTTCATCGGAGGCAAATGGCAGGCACCGGCAAAGGGCCGCTATTTCGTCGATGCAAGCCCGATCGACGGCATGAAACTGTGCGATGTGGCGCGCTCGGATGCCGAGGATGTCGAGCGGGCGCTGGATGCCGCGCATGCCGCGAAGGACGCCTGGGGCCGCACGGCACCGGCCGAACGCTCCCGTATGCTGAACAAGATCGCTGATCGGATCGAGGAAAATCTCGAACTGCTGGCCTATGCCGAGACCGTGGACAACGGCAAGCCGATCCGCGAGACGACCAACGCCGACGTGCCGCTGGCAGCCGATCATTTCCGCTATTTCGCGAGTTGCATCCGCGCCGAGGAAGGTACGCTGGCGGAACTCGACGACAACACGGTTGCGTATCATTTCCGCGAGCCGATGGGCGTCGTCGGTCAGATCATTCCGTGGAATTTTCCGCTGCTGATGGCTGCATGGAAGATGGCGCCCGCGCTCGCCACCGGAAATTGCGTGGTCATCAAGCCCGCATCGGACACGCCGCTCAGCCTCGCCGTGCTGATGGACCTGGTCGGCGACATTCTGCCGCCTGGCGTGCTGAACGTGGTCAACGGCCGCGGCTCCGAGGTCGGCGCACCGCTGGCGTCCAACCCGCGCATCGCCAAGGTGAGCTTCACCGGCGAGACCACGACCGGGCGGCAGATCATGCAGTATGCCGCCGAGAACCTGATCCCGAGCACCATGGAACTGGGCGGCAAATCGCCGAACATCTTCATGGCCGACGTGATGGACGCGGACGATGCGTTCTTCGACAAGGCGCTGGAAGGGTTCGCGCTGTTCGCCTTCAACAAGGGTGAGGTGTGTACCTGCCCGTCGCGCGCGCTGGTGCAGGAATCGATTTTTGACAAATTCATGGAGAAGGCGGTCGCGCGCGTCGCAAAAATAAAGGTGGGCGATCCGCTCGATCCCACCACGATGATGGGCGCGCAGGCATCGCGCGGTCAGCTGGAAAAGATCCTGGCCTATGTCGACGTCGGCAAGCAGGAGGGCGCAAAACTGATGACCGGCGGCGAGCGGGCGCATCTCGGCGGCGAACTGGAGAACGGCAATTACATGCGGCCGACCGTGTTCGTCGGCCACAACAAGATGCGCATCTTCCAGGAGGAGATCTTCGGACCGGTGCTGTCGGTCACGACGTTCAAGACCGTGGAAGAGGCGATTGCGATCGGCAACGACACCATCTACGGCCTCGGCGCCGGCGTCTGGTCGCGCAACGGGACGGTGGCGTATCGCGTCGGCCGCGAGATCCAGGCCGGCCGCGTGTGGACCAACTGCTACCATCTCTATCCGGCGCACGCGGCGTTCGGTGGCTACAAGCAGTCGGGCTATGGCCGCGAGACGCACCGGATGATCATGGACCATTACCAGCAGACCAAGAACCTGCTGGTGAGCTACAGCCCGAACGCAATGGGCTTCTTCTGAGCTCGCCACTGTGCCCGAACGGGTATTGAGCACGGAAGCGGCCGCCAGGCTGGTGCGGCAGTTGCGGGAGCAGTTCGGCCCGCTGCTGTTCCACCAGTCGGGCGGCTGCTGCGAGGGCAGCGCGCCGATGTGCTTTCGGCGCAGCGGCTTCCGGATCGCGGCGCGCGACGTGCTGCTCGGCGCGATCGAGGACTGTCCGTTCTATGTCAGCGCGGCGCAGTTCCCCTATTGGGCGAACAGCCAGCTTACCATCGACGTTGTGCCGGACGGCGGCGACAGCTTCTCGCTCGAGGCGGCGGAGGGCGTGCGGTTCATCACCCGCTCGCGCGTGTTCTCCGACGCCGAGATGGATGCGCTGGACGCCGCCGGCCCGCCGCCGGTGGGCCCCGACGCGGTGGTGATGGGGTGAGGCAGAAGCGCTCGGGGTTTCACCCCGAACCCCGACCAGAGGCGCTGCCTCTGGACTCCGCCAACGGCGGAGCCCTTGGAACCCGTTACTTTAGAATCGGATTCCAAAGGCTCCGCCTTTGGTGGGGGTCCCGGGGGCAAAGCCACCGGGCGGGTTTCAGGGCAGCGCCCTGAACACTTCAGCTCGCCGCTATGACACTGGCGTAACGGACACCAGGCGCAGCACCACCATCCATCTGTAACGCGGGTCGAGGACCTGCCCATCCGGTGTAGCCAGTCTGCCGTCCGCCGTCACCGGCACATGCTTCAAGATCACCGCATCATCGACATTGCCGCCGACCACGGCGATCAGTCCGGCAACCGCGTCCTCCACCACGATGTCGCAGTGACCCGGGAAATGCCCGGCCGGCAAATCGTCGTAGCGCAGATCGCGCGCGCTGCCGCGGCCGATGCAGATCAGGTCGCCCGGTATCGGTGCATAGGCCTCGGGGCGTTCGGCGCTGATCAGCCAGCCGGTGGTCTGACCCAGCGCCATTTGCTTCGCGATGTCGATGTAGTCCGAATGGCTGGCGGAATAGGGAAACCGCGCGCCGGCGCCGGCAATGCGCATGACATAGGAGACGAACCCCGCCGACCAGGCATACTGGGCGTCGGCGCTGGCGGGAAACACGGTGCCGTTCGCGTCGTGGCGGCCGGTCCATGCGGCCTCCGGCGCGCCGGCATTCATTCCCATCCACCAGTATTCGCCGACGCGCTGCCACAGCCCCTGCTGGCGCTCCGCCTTGTCCTCGGGCGCGGCCGGTCGGTAGCTGCCTGGCGGATCATCGTCCACCCGCGAGCCGAACATCCGCCACTCGCGCAGCGCGATCGCCGCCACCGCATCGCGCGAAATCGGCTCGTACGGGATGCGTGCGAACGGCGGCACGTGTGCGTCCGGCGGCGCACGGGGTGCGGCGCAGGCGGACAGCAGCACGACAATCGCCGAAAGGACGCAGCGCATCACGCGATGCTCGCTGCGGTGATGCGTCGGAAGCGCCGCAGCGCAAGGGCGAGAAACAGCACGCCGATGCCGAAGACCGCAACGAACTCGCGGCCACACCACATCGACGCCCGCGCCGCGCAGCAGGATCGACTGGGCGAATGCGACGAAATGCGTCGTCGGCGAGCCCTGCATGATGTACTGCAACACGATGGGCATGCTCTCCACCGGCGTGTTGCGCGCCCGACAGCAGCATCATCGGCACCGCGACCAGCATGAACAGCAGGCCAAGCTGCGGCATCGATCGCGCCACCGTGCCGAGGAAAATGCCGATCGCGGTGGCGAAGAACAGGTAGATCATCACGCCCGCCATGAACAGCGGCACCGATCCCTGCACCGGGATGTGCAGCAGCAGCCGCACCACGAGGATCAGCGACAACGCCGACGGCCACGGTGATGACGAACCCGTTGCCGACGATCTTGGCCATCGCGATCTGGAACGGCGTCAGCGGCATGATCAGCAGATGATCCATCGTGCCGTGCTCGCGCTCGCGCACCACCGCCGCGCCGGACGAGGATGATGGCCAGCATCGTCACGTTGTTGACGATGCCCATGATGCCGTTGAACCATGACACCAGTAACGTTCGGATTGTACGCCACGTGCGTCACCAGCGTCACCGGATCGGCCGGCACCTCATCCGACCGCGTGGCATAGCGCGCGATCTGCGTCGCCAGGATCTGCTGGATGTAGCCGGCGCCGATCCCCGCCTGCATCGCCGCGGTCGCGTCCACGTTGACCTGCACCGCCGGCGTCCGTCCCGCCGCCACGTCGCGCGCGAAGTGCGGCGGAATGTCGAGCACGAAGGTGTAGGCGGCAGTGTCGAGCAGCCGGTCGACCTCCTGCGGCGACACCGGCACGCGCGGGCTGGAAGTAGGGCGGCAGGAACGCCCTGGCGATGTCGCGCGACAGTGGCGAGTGATCCTCGTCCACGATCGCGATCGCCGCGCTGTGCAGTTCGCCGTTGGTGCCCTGCGCCTGGGCATAGATCGCCAGCGAGAAGCTGTAGATCAGCAGCCCCAGCAAGGCGTAGTCGTGCAGCATGCTGCGGACTTCCTTGGTCCCCAGCCAGAAGATGTTGGCCAGCGCCCGGCGCATCGCATCAGCGCTCCTGGCTTGCGCAGCAGGCACAGGCTGCACAGCGTCAGCGCCGGGACGAACAGCGCAAGCTCGCAGCATCGTGCGGCCAGAGTTCGGCAAATCCCAGCGACTTGGTGAACGTGCCGACGCTGATCGGCAGAAAATAGGTCATCGGGAACAGCCGTCCCATCAGCAGCCGGAAAGCCCGACAGCGTCGAGACCGGCGTCAGCATGCCGGAGAACTGCGTCGCCGGCAGCACGGTCAGGATCGCCGTGCCGAACATCGCGGCGATCTGCGTGCTGGCGAAGCTGGAGATCAGCAGGCCATAGGCGGTGGTCGCCGTGACATAGATCAGCGCGCCCACCGCCAGTGCCGCCAGGCTGCCCTTCAACGGAACGCCGAAGATGAACACCGCCATCGTCGCGAGGACCGCGAAGTCCACCATCGCAACCCCGACATAGGGCAGTTGCTTGCCGAGGATGAACTCGATCCGGCGCACCGGCGTGACATAGAGGTTGGTGATCGAGCCCAGTTCCTTCTCGCGCACCACCGCCAGCGCCATCAGAATGGCCGGGATCAGCGCAAGCAGCATCGACATCGTGCTCGGCACCATCGCCTTGACGCTGTCGAAATCCTGATTGTAGCGGAACCGCATCTCGATGGTCGCCGGTTGGATGGGCGTGCACGCGCGTGCCGACAGCCGCGAGATCGGCCAGGAAGCGCGCATGCACGCCCTGCACGTAGCCGCGCACGCTCTCGGCATGGAACGGCATGGCACCGTCGATCCAACGCCGCCACTTCAGGCGATCGCCCAGCCGCGTCGCAGATCGCGGCCGAAGCCGGCCGGGATTTCGATCGCCAACTGAAGCTCGCCGCTGGCCATGCGGCGTTCCATCTGCGCGATGTCGGCGAGCGGCGCGCGTTCGACGAAATACGCCGACCCGGTGAACTCGTCCAGATAGGCGCGGCTTTCCGTCGTCTGGTCGCGCGTCGAGCACCGCGAATGCGATGTGATCGACGTCGGTGTTGATGCCGAAGCCGAACATCAGCATCAGGAACGCCGTGCCCAGCACGGCGAAGCCAAGCCGCACCGGATCACGCCACAGCTCCAGCAGTTCGCGGATCGTGTAGGCGAACAGCCGGCGCAGGCTGAACCCGCCGTGTGCCGTCGCCGTCTCACGCGCAGTCGCTGCACGGGCAGCGCCACGGCGGGCGGCCTTCTCCGTTTGCTCGAGATAGGCGATGAACGCCATCTTCCAGCGTGGCCACACCGCGATCGCGCGATCAGTTCCGCCGGCGTGCCGCTCGCGAGCACCCGACCCGCATGCATCATCGCGATCACGGTCGCAGCGCTCCGCCTCGTTCATGAAATGCGTCGAGACGAAGATCGTCACGCCACGACCGCGCGACAGATCGATCAGCAGTTCCCAGAACGCGTCGCGCGCCAACGGGTCGACGCCCGAGGTCGGTTCGTCGAGGATCAGCAGGTCCGGCTCGTGCACGATCGCGACCGCCAGCGACAGCCGCTGGCGGATGCCGAGCGGCAGCGTCGGCGGCCTCGGTATCGACGTGCTCGCGCCAGGCCGAACTGCTGGATCAGCGCGGCGATGCGCTGGCGCGCGCATGGTCGCGCGGCAGGTGGAACAGGCGTGCGTGCAGCGCCAGGTTCTGCCGCACGGTCAGTTCGGTGTAGAGCGAGAACGACTGCGACATGTAGCCGACGCGACGGCGCAGCGCGACGTCGGTGCCATCCACCGTCTGGCCGAACAGCGTCGCCTCGCCCGGGTCGCCGGCAGCAGCCCGGTCAGCATCTTCATCGTCGTCGTCTTGCCGCAGCCGTTCGAGCCGACGAAGCCGAAGATCTCGCCGCGCGCGATCGTGAAGCTGACGCGATCGACGGCGGTGAAGTCGCCGAACCGCCGCGTGAGTTCGCGCGCCACGATCGCCGGCTCGCCGTGCGAGCGTGGTCGCGCGGCGGAATGTGCAGCGCCTGATGACCGGCCCGCAGTGCACGCCGGCAGCAGCGCGACGAAGCTTTCCTCCAGCGTCGCGCGTCCGGCCTGCGCCTTGATCTCGGCCGGCGTGCCGTGCTGCCAGGATGGCGCCGGCGTTCATCGCGATCACCCGTTCGAAGCGTTCGGCCTCCTCCATGTAGGCGGTCGCGACGATCACGGTCATGTCGGGACGCTGCTCGCGCATGCGTCCGATCAGGTCCCAGAACTGCCGGCGCGACAGCGGATCGACGCCGGTGGTCGGCTCGTCCAGGATCAGCAGGTCCGGATCGTGCACCAGCGCGCAGCACAGCCCGAGCTTCTGCCGCATCCCGCCGGAAAGCTGCTTCGCCGCGCGATGCTCGAACGGCGCGAGCTCGGTGGCTGTCCATCAGATCGCGGATGCGCGGCTCGCGCTGGCCGCGCTCTGACCGAACAGGCGCGCGAAGAACGTGATGTTCTCGCGCACGCTCAGATCGGGATACAGGTTCCGCCCCAGCCCCTGCGGCATGATAGGCGATGCGCGCAGCAGACGGCGCGGCGATGGCCGGGCATCGCGCATGTCGCCGCCGAGCACGCGCACCTGGCCGGTCTGGATCTGCTTCGCGCCGACCAGGATGCCGAGCAGCGTGGATTTGCCGACGCCGTCCGGACCGA
This sequence comes from uncultured Alphaproteobacteria bacterium, assembly GCA_963739725.1. Taxonomy (GTDB): domain Bacteria; phylum Pseudomonadota; class Alphaproteobacteria; order Acetobacterales; family Acetobacteraceae; genus JAMXLO01. The sequence goes on from CAVUBS010000033.1 coordinate 398,526, forward strand.
TCAGCGCGACGAAACCTCCCGTCGGCAGCGTCGAGCGTGACGTCCTGCAGGGCCACGCGCCGGCCATAGCGGTGCGACGAGACCGGCCACCGAGGCGGCGCGTTCGGTCATTCGGTCGCGCGCGACTGCAGCGCGGCCGGCCAGCGCACCTGCCGGTCGAGCCGGACATAGGCCAGCCCGGGCAGCCCCGAGCGTATCTGCGCCGCTGCGCCCGCGTCAGATCGGGATCGATGCGCACGCGCACGCGGAACATCAGCCGGTCGCGCTCGGACTTGGTTTCCACCATCTTTGGGCGTGAACTGGTTCTGGCTGGCCACGAACACCACCTTCGCCGGAACCGGAGCCTGCGGCAGCGCGTCGAGCACGATGCGCGCATCGGCGCCAAGTTCGATGCGCCCGGCATCGGCGGTCGGCAGGAAGATGTCCATGTAGACGTAGCCCATGTCGAGCATCGTGAAGACGCGCCCGCCGGGGCCGAGGACCTCGCCGATGTTGGCAAGCTGGTACTGGATCGGTCCGTCCCTGGGCGCCATCAGCGTGCTGTCGGCGATGTTGACGCGGATCACATCGGCACTGTGCACCGGCGGCATCGCGGGCTGACGTGGCCGCCTCGATCCTCGCCTGGGTTGCGCCGTAGACGGCGCGGGCGATGTCGAACTGCGACTGCCGCTGATCGACCACCTCCTGCGTCTGGTAGCCTCGCGTGAGCAGCGAGCGGGCCCGATCCAGCTCCTGTGCGGTCAGCCGCGACCTGGCTGACTGCCTGCTCCTGCTCGGCGCGCACGGCCGCGATGCTGTGCTCGGCCTGCGCGATCTGCGCTTCGGCCTGCCGCAGCGAGGCCTCCAGGTCGCTTGTATCCATCCGCGCGACCACCTGGCCGGCATGCACCACGTCGCCTTCGTCGGCCAGCACGGCCGCGATGCGGCCGGCGAATTTCGTGTCGATATCGATCTGGTCAGCCTCGAGCCGGCCGTTGGACCACGCGATCCCTGGCGGTACTGCCGGCGCCGCCATGGGTGAACCACCAGGCCGCACCGCCCGCGCCGGCTGCCACCACGACCGCGGCCAGCGCCAGACGGCGCCAGCGCGCGCGGCGGGGCGGCGGTCGCGGTTCGGGGATCACCACCGGCAGGCCCGAAGCCTGCGTCGCCTGGATCGTGTCGGGCGGTTCGACCAGGGTCTCGCCAGCCATCATTGTCATCTGCGTCTCGGGTCGCGCCGCCGGAGGTCTTTAATGGCGTGCAATAAAACACGGCCGGCGGCGCGCCGCATTGATCGAAATCAACGCGGCCGCCGGCGCAGTGGTCAGACGCGTTCCGGGAACAGCCGCGCGAGGCCCTCGCTGCTCGCCGCGCAGCGGCCGCGTTCGGTGATCAGCCCCGTGACCAATCGCGCCGGCGTCACGTCGAACGCCGGATTGGCCGCCTCGCTGTCCAGCGGCGCGACGCGCACCGTGGCGATCGTACCTTCCGCGGTTCTTCCGGTGACATCGGTCACCTCCGCCGCGCTGCGCTGTTCGATCGGGATTTCGGCCACGCCGTCGGACACGGTCCAGTCGATGGTGGTCGACGGCAGCGCCACCCAGAACGGCACGCCGTTGTCGTGCGCGGCCAGGGCCTTCAGGTAGGTGCCGATCTTGTTGGCGACATCGCCACGCCGCGTCGTGCGGTCGGTGCCGACGATCACCAGATCGACCTCGCCGTGCTGCATCAGATGCCCGCCGGCATTGTCCGCCACGACGGTGTGCGCGACGCCGTGCCGGCCGAGTTCCCATGCGGTGAGGGCGGCGCCCTGGTTGCGCGGCCGGGTCTCGTCCACCCACACGTGCAGATCGGTCCCGGCGTCATGCGCCAGGTAGATCGGCGCGAGCGCTGTGCCCCAATCCACCGTCGCCAGCCAGCCCGCGTTGCAGTGGGTCAGGATATTCACCCGCTGGCCCGGTTTGGCCGCGGCGGCCTGCTCGATCAGCGGCAGCCCGTGCCGGCCGATCGCCGCGTTCTGCGCCACGTCCTCGTCGGCGATCGCCGCGGCCTCGGCATACGCGACGGACGCGCGCTCGGCCGCCGGCGTGTTGCGCAGCCGCGTCAGCATCCGCTCGAGTGCCCATCGCAGGTTCACCGCGGTGGGCCGCGTCGCCGCCAGCAGCGCCGCGTCGCGCTCCAGCGCGTCGGATGACGGATCCTGCCGCACGCCGAGGCACAGCCCGTAGGCGGCAGCCGCGCCGATCAGCGGTGCGCCGCGCACCAGCATGGCGCGAATGGCGTGCGCCGCCTGCGACACGTCGGTCAGCCGCACGATCTCGAGCGCCCAGGGCAGCTTCGTCTGATCGATGATGCGGACCGACCAGCCGTCGTCCGGATCGATCCAGATGGTGCGGTAGGGAACGCCGTCGATGCGCATCGCTCTCAGAACTCTCTGGTGCAGCACGCAGACCAGCGTGAACAGCCGCCGCGCGGTGGCGAAATCGATCGCGATCTTGCCGTCGAGCCGTTCGCGCATCAGCGTGGCGCCTTCGTTGTGCAGTCCGCGGCGGCCCATGTCGATCGCCTGGATGCGCTCCGCGTGGCCCTCTTCCACCGCCTTGACGTGGCTGTCCACCAGCAGGTGGTAGTCCTTCACCAGGCGGCGGAACGGGCCGAGCGCGAGCCCGACCATGACCAGGCGCGCGCCGTTGCCGCGGCGGATGTCGAACACCAGCCTGCCATCCTGCAGCGCGAGATGCAGCACGAACGGTCCGCGCGCCGGAGCGCCGGGCTTGGCGACCAGCGGCACGAACTGGTTCTCGGCGACCAGATCGGCGATGGCCTGGGCGCGGTCGGCCTCCAGGGCGGGCGCCAGGGTGGATGGGATCTCACCGTCCAGCACGACGCGGGACAGGCGTCCCTGGACCATGCCGGACGGCTGCGTGATCATCCGATCTCGACGTCGGACTTGAGCATGTTGAAGGCCAGCATCAGCCCGACCGTGGCGCCCTTGACCGGCCGCAGCAGTCCCACCGCCAGGACGATCGTCAGCGGTATGAAGATCACCGACAGCAGCCAGGTCGGCGGGTCGGACATTTTCTGCATGATCAGCATTGCGGGGATCACGATATGGCCGACGATCAGGATGGTGAAGTAGGGCGGCGCATCGTCGGCGCGCGCCAGCCCCAGCGGCGCGCCGCAGTTCGAGCACTGCGCCACGACGCGCAGGAAGCCGTCGAAGATCCGCCCCTTGCCGCAGGCCGGACAGCGTCCCAGCAGGCCGCGGCCCATCGCGGTCAGCCAGCGAGGGAACCGGCCAGGGCGGCGGTGGGGTCGTGCGGTCCGGCTGCCAGCGGATCGGCGCCATGGGTCTGGTCCTTTTGGCCGACAGGTGTTGCGCTGCACCATATCGGTCTTCTTGATCGTCCTCACCAGAGGACCGACACTATCCGCATGCCACGTATTCTCGTTGTCAACCCGAATTCCTCGGCCGCCTGTTCCGCCGGCATCGACGCCGCGCTGGCGCCGTTCCGCCTGCCCGGTGGGCCGGCGTTCGAGGTTGCCACGCTCGCGGAGGGGCCGCCGGCAGATCTACGACTGGCGCGACTGGCACGCCGTGGTCGAGCCGCTGTGTCGTCTGATCGAACGCGAGCCGGCGGATGCCTACGTGATCGCCTGCGCCTCGGATCCCGGCATCGAGGCCGCCCGGACGACAACGACGCGGCCGGTGTTCGGCGTGTTCCGCTCCGCCGTGGCGGTTGCGGTGGCGCGCGCGGAGCGGTTCGGCGTGATCGCCATCGTCGATGCGTCGAAGGCGCGTCATCTGGCGGCGCTGCGGGCGATGGGCCTCGAGGGCCGGCTTGCCGCGGAGGTGGCGCTGAACGTGACGATGGAGACGCTGCTGGAACCGCAGGCGGCGCGTGCCCGGCTGATCGCCGCCGCCCGCGCGTGCGCGGCATCCGGCGCGGGGACGATCATCCTCGGCTGCACCGGCATGGCGCACCACCGCGCCGCGATCGAGGACGCGGTCGGCGTTCCGGTGATCGAGCCGTGCCAGGCCGCGGCCGGGATTGCACTGGCGGCGATCCAGCCGTCGGTCAGTGCTCAGACGCTGGAGCAGATCGCCGTCTGACCGGCGCTACGCCTCCACGTCCAACTGGTGCGCCTCCTGGGCCGCTATCTCGGCATCGGACGTCTTGCGCTTCGGCGGACGGCGCGGATGGGTTGCCTCGTCTTCGTCGCGCTTCGGCGTCGGATGCGAGTTTCGGCGGCAGATGGGCTTCGGCACTGCCGCGAACTGCGCGGACTTCACTCATCGTGAGGACCTTTCGCACGCATCGGCGCCGAATACTGACGCAGCCGGCTTACCGGCGCGTTAATGCCACCGCAGTTTCTCCCTCCCCTTGCGGGCGGTCACTGCACGCGCTCCCATATCAGCACAGGCTGAATGCTGACGGTCACTTCCTGGCGTCCGCCGATCCGCCATCAACTGGCTGACGTAGTGCACCGAGCCCGGTATTGCGCTGCCCTCCGGCAGGGCCTGCCGATCGATCCCGCCAAGACTGGCCTCGCAGACGAAGCGGAACGCGACATAGCCACCGGCGAGCGTGCGGATGTTCTCGATCGTGACGCTCGCCGGCAATCTGAAGCGCCCGGTCAGGCTCTGTCGCACCAGCGCCAGCGTGTCGGGATCATCGCAATCCGGCGGCACGACATGGGTGCGCAGCCAGATCACACATCCCGCCGCGAATACCAGCACCGCAGATGCGACAAGCCCCAGCGCAAGCCGCAGCATCGGCCGCCGGCGCGGACGATGCAGATCGCTCAGCGCGTTTGTCTGCGAACGAATTGGCCGTTGCCCGGCTTGGCCAGGACCGTTGCGCCATCCCAGATCAGCGCGCCGCGCAGCCACGTCGCCGCGACGCGCGCACGCATCCTGCGCCCGTGATAGGGCGACCAGCGCATTTCCGGCCGATCCTGGATGCTGGCCTCGTCGAACACGAAGTCGCCGCGTTCCAGCACGCACAGATCGGCGTCCGAACCGACGCGGATCGCGCCCTTCTTCGGCCAGAGCCCGTGCATCCGCGCGCTGCGTTCGGCGCAATAGGTCGCCATCAGCGTCGGCGACAGCCCACGCTCGTCCAGCAGCGTGAACATCAGCGGCGCAAAACTCTGCAGCCCGGTCAGCCCGGCGCCGTTGGCAAAAATATCGGGCAGCGTCTTGCGCTCGATCGGCCAGGGCGCGTGGTCGGTCGAGACATAGGCGATCTTTCCCGCCGTCAGACACTGCCACATGCGTTCGACCTCGGCTGCGGTGCGGAACGGCGGGTTGCATTTGCCCTTGCCGCCCAGCCGGACGATGTCGTCCTCGGTCATGCAGAGATACTGGATGCAGGCCTCGCCTGTCGTCTGCGCACCCATGCCGCGAAATGTCTCGGCGATCTCGAAGCCGCGCGCCAGCGACGAATGCGCGATGTGCACATGCGCGCCGGTCTCCAGCGCCATCTCGAAGATCTCGAGGTCCGCCATCGTTTCCGCCAGCGGCGGGCGCGTGCGGCAATGCATGATCGGCTCGGTGCGGCCGGCCGCGCGCGCCTGCGCGGTCAGCATCTCGACCAGTTCCTGATCCTCGTTGTGGATCGCGACCGGCAATCCGGTCTTCGCGATTTCCCGAAATGCGGCGAGCATCGTCGGATGGTCGATGCGCGGAAAGCGCACCGCGTCGTACTCGTAGGTGGAGAGCTTGAACGCCGAGATGCCGCCCGCCGCCAGATCCGCGATTGCGCCGACGCCGCCGGTCTTCGTGATGGTGCCGTACAGCGCCATGTCGACATGCGCCGTGCGTTCCACCCAGCCGATCTTGTCGGCGAGGATCGCAGCATCGGTCACCGGACGCGGCACGTCGTACGGCATATCGACACAGGTGGTGACACCGCCAGCCGCGGCACTCATCGTCGCGGTCTCGATGCCGGGCCAGCCGGTGGACGACGACGTGTGCATGTGCCCGTCCACCAGCCCGGGCAGGATCATCTTGCCGCTGTGGTCGATGGTTTCGCGCGCCGGCGGCGGCACGCCTTCGCCGATCGCCGCGATGGTCTCGCCGCGGATCGCGACGTAGCCGTGCGGGATGATGGCATCACTGGTGACCACCTCGCCGATGATCACCCGATCGAATGGCACTGACACTATATATATGTATCCCCGGCATTGAGTTGCGACGCGGTGCGCTTGCCGTTGCGGTGCCGCCACCTTACGAAGGACGGCACGAAGGCTAGACCGCGCACGAACGCCAGCCAAGCCTGTCGTTCAGCGCCCCATCAGTGATCGAACGGAGGAAGCGCATGATCCTGCACGACGTGAAGGTGCACCCGTCCAAGGCGAACCTGCAGCGCGACGATCAGCTCGCCTGGAAGATCGCCGCCGTCGCCGCGGACAAAGTGCCGGTGGAGCGCGATGTCGCGGCGATGATCGTCAACCGCATCATCGACAACGCTGCCGTCGCGATCGCCGCCATCAACCGCCATGCGGTCGTCTCGGCGCGCGACATGGCGCTCGGGCATCCGCGCAAGGACGCCGCAACCGTGTTCGGCGTGGCGTCCGGCAAGCGCGTCAGTCCCGAATGGGCGGCGTGGGCGAACGGCACGGCGATCCGCGAACTCGACATGCACGACACGTTTCTGGCCGAGGACTATTCGCATCCGGGCGACAACATTCCGCCGATCCTTGCGGTGGCGCAGACCATGGGCAAATCGGGGCGCGACCTGATCCGCGGCATCGCCACCGGCTACGAGATCCACATCGACCTTGTGCGCGCGATCAGCCTGCACAAGCACAAGATCGACCACATCACCCATCTCTGTCCCGGGCAGGCCGCCGGCATCGGCACGTTGCTCGGGCTGAAGCAGGAGGTGATCTACCAGGCGGTGCAGCAGGCGGTGCATGTCAGCTGCACCACGCGCCAGTCGCGCAAGGGCGAGATCAGCTCGTGGAAGGCGTATGCACCCGCGCATGCCGGCAAGCTTGCGGTCGAGGCGGTGGACCGCGTCATGCGCGGCGAGGGCGCGCCAAGTCCGATCTACGAAGGCGAGGATGGCGTGATCGCCTGGCTGCTCGACGGCGCCGATGCGAATTACCATGTGCCGTTGCCCGCGCCGGGCGAACCGAAGCGCGCCATCCTCGACAGCTTCACCAAGGAGCACAGCGCCGAATACCAGTCGCAGGCGCTGATCGATCTCGCGTTCCGCATGCGCGGACAGATCGCCGACCTGGAGAACATCGACAGGATCATCATCCACACCAGCCACCACACGCATGCCGTGATCGGCACCGGCGCCAACGATCCGCAGAAGATGGACCCGAAGGCGAGCCGCGAGACGCTCGACCACTCCATCATGTACATCTTTGCGGTCGCCCTGCAGGACGGTCGCTGGCATCACGTCAACAGCTACACCCCGCGCCGCGCCGGGCGCGCCGACACCGTGCGGCTCTGGCACAAGATCGAGACGCGCGAGGATCCGGAGTGGGAGCGCCGCTATCTTTCCACCGATCCGAACGAGCTGGCCTATGGCGGGCGCGTCGAGGTGCTGATGCAGGACGGCAGCCGCATCGTCGACGAACTGGCGGTGGCGAACGCCCATACGCTCGGCGTCAAGCCGTTCGGCCGCGACGACTACATCGGAAAATTCACCACGCTGACCGACGGCATCATCTCGACGCGCGAGGCGAACCGCTTCCTGGAAGCGGCGCAGGAACTGCCGCGACTGAAGGCGGACGAGCTCCACCGATTGAACGTTGCCCTGCCCGCCGGCACGCTGGCTGTCGGCAAGCCGGGGATTTTCTGACACCGCACACCACGCCGATCCCTCGCCGTCATGGCGGGGCTTGGCCCCGCCATCCACGTCTTGCGATGCTGCGACAGGCAAAGACATGGATGGCGAGCCTGCGCCCGCCATGACGATGGACAAAGGAGACACATCGATGAGCGACACCGCCACACTTCCCAACCGGGCGAAGAAAGGCGTCGGCCTGTCCGGCGTCACCGCCGGCAACACCGCGCTGTGCACCGTCGGGCGCACCGGCAACGACCTGCATTACCGCGGCTACGACATCCTGGATGTCGCGGAGCAGTGCGAGTTCGAGGAGATCGCCCATCTGCTGGTGCACGGCAAACTGCCGACGCGCGCCGAACTGATGGGCTACAAGGCGCGACTGCGCGCCTGGCGCGGCCTGCCGGCATCGGTGAAGCAGACGCTGGAAGCGCTGCCGCCCGCGGCGCATCCGATGGATGTGATGCGCACCGCAGTCTCTGCGCTCGGCTGCGTGCTGCCGGAGAAGGACGACCAGAACCCGCCCGGCGCGCGCGACATCACCGACCGGCTCATGGCCTGCCTCGGTTCGGCGCTGCTCTACTGGTACCACTACGCGCACAACGGCAAGCGGATCGACGTGGAGACCGACGACGACAGCATCGGCGGGCATTTCCTGCACCTGCTGCACGGCAGGCCGCCCAGCGAGATGTTCGTCCGCGCCATGCACACCTCGCTCATTCTCTACGCCGAACACGAGTTCAACGCGTCGACCTTCACCTGTCGCGTGGTCGCCGGCACCGGCGCCGACATGTATTCGGCGATCACCGCCGGCATCGGCGCGCTGCGCGGCCCGAAGCATGGCGGCGCCAACGAGGTCTCGTTCGAAATCCAGAGCCGCTACGACGATCCGGACGCGGCGGAGGCCGACATTCGCCGGCGCGTCGCCAATCGCGAGGTGATCATCGGCTTCGGCCATGCCGTCTACACGATCGCCGATCCGCGCAACAAGGTGATCAAGGACGTGGCGCTGCGGCTGTCGCGGGCCGCAGGCTCGATGAAGCTGTTCGAGGTCGCCGATCGCATCGAGGCGACCATGTCCGACGCCAAGAGCATGTTCGCCAACCTCGATTGGTTCAGCGCGATCTCCTACCACATGCTCGGCGTGCCGACGTCGATGTTCACGCCGCTGTTCGTGATCGCGCGCACGTCCGGCTGGGGCGCGCACGTGATGGAACAGCGCGTCGACAACAAGCTGATCCGCCCAACCGCCAACTACACCGGCCCCGAAAACGTGCCGTTCGTGCCGATCGATCGCCGCGTCTGAGCAATTCGCGCGCGCTGAACAAACCGCCGCGGCAGCGATGTCGCGGCGGTTTTCTGTGACATCGATGCATCGCTTTGCATCGTGCGCGCAGTTTTTTCGTCAAACCCGCGACGAAACGGTTGCTTTTTGTTGACATGCATGCGCGAGACGCGGAATAGCGGATTCGGTGTGCGCGAGTCCAATTCGCAGAACATTCGCTGAGAGTCGGAGTGCACGCGACAACAGAAGGACGGTCCATTGACCGCAGCCTCGTCCGGATGAAGCACAGCAGAGTTTGTCGCGCTTCCGGACGCGTGCGGCACTGGCGCGCGTGGAAGACGAAGACCCACGCTGGATCGCCGGCCCGATGAAGCTGGCCTGCCTGCACGCTTCGATCGCTGCGGCAGGCCTGGTGCGGACCCGGCTGCATGGGCGGCCGTTGATCACCCGCGCGACAGCAACCGACGACACCAGAAGGAGTTTCCAACGGTGAGCAACGAAGAAACCACCACCCCAACCGAGCAGCCGCGCGCACAGGCGCTGGCCATGCGTGCCGGCGGCCGCAAGAAGGCGGCGGCGAAGAAGGCGCCCGGCCGCAAGAAGAAGGCTGCGCCGAAGAAGGCTGCGGCTCGCAAGACCGTCGGCCGCAAGAAGGCCGCAGGGCGCAAGGCCGCACCGAAGAAGGCCGCGCGCAAGACCGTCGGGCGCAAGGCTGGCGTGAAGAAGGCCGGCGCGAAGAAGGCGGCCGGTCGCAAGAAGGCAGCAGGACGCAAGGCCGCCCAAGAAGGCGGCGGCTCGCAAGACCGGCGGACGCCGGAAGGCTGCTGCGACTGCCGGCATCGGAGTCGATGCCGTCGAACGGCTCGGAATCGATGGACTGAAGCGACGCCGGTCTCGGCTTATGGAGGGCGCCAATCGGCGCCCTTCTTTTTAGCCGCCCATCTTTTCAGCTGCCCATCTTTTCAGCTGAACGTCGAAAGCAGATCGTCGACCTGGGGTGGCGTCAGCAGACGCGGCGTCGCACCGCGCAGCAGAAGATAGAGCTTTGCCGCCTCTTCCAACTCCTCCGCCGCGTAGACCGCGTCGATCAGCGTCCTGCCCGACACCACCGGACCATGGTTCGCCAGCAGCACCGCGCGGGCGTCGCGTGCCGCGGCGTGGATCGCCGGCTCCATCGCCGGATCGCCCGGCCTGAAGTACTCCACGATCGGCATGCTCCGTCCGACGCGCATGACGAAATAGGGCGTCAGCGGCGGAATCGGATTTGCCGCATCGACATCCGGCAGGCAGGCGACCGCGGTCGCCATCGTCGAATGCAGATGCACCACGGCGCCGGCATCCTCCCGCGCGCGATAGACGGCGCGGTGCATGAACACCTCCTTCGACGGCTTGTCGCCGCCGATATGACGGAACTCGCCATCCAGTCGCGACAGACGCGCCGGATCGAGCCGTCCGAGGGAAGAGTTGGTCGGCGTGATCAGCCATCCATCGGCAAGGCGGACGCTGATGTTGCCGGCGCTGCCGACGGAGAACCCGCGGGCGAACAGCGACGCGGCGAGTTCCACCAGCAGATGGCGGGCTTCGTCTTCGGTCATGGCAGCACCTCGAACGCCTTGAGGAAGAAGTCGCGCGCGCCGAAGTTGCCCGACTTCAGCGACAGCAGCAGCGGTGCGGCGCCGCCCTCGGCATAGGTCCAGGGCACGCCCGGATCGATCTCCTCGCCGATGCGCAGGCTGTGCACGCCAAGCCGCGACACCACCGCACCGGCAGTCTCGCCGCCGGCGACAACCAGCCGCCGCACGCCGCGCGCGACGAGGTCCTCGGCGATTCCCGCGAGCGTCTGTTCGATCAGCGCGCCGGCCGCGTCGCGTCCGAGACGCTGCTGCAGTTCCGTCACCTTGTCCGGCGGCGCCGAGGCCGCGATGACGACAGGCGTGGTCCCGAGCTTGTCGGCGATCCAGTCGCGCGCGGCTGCGATCATCTGCACGGCGTCGGGCGTGGCAAGCGGATCGAGTTGCAGCACCGGCACGTGCTCGCGCGCGAAGCCAAGCTGTCCGAGCGTTGCTCGCGAACAGGAGCCTGCCAGCACGGCGGCGTGGCCGGCGACATGCGGCAGCAGCGCGGCATCGCTCCGCTCCGGCAGCTTGCGCGCGCGGCGGAAATTCGCCGGCAGGCCCATTGCGACGCCGGATCCGCCGGTGATCAGCGCGTGGTGTTCCGCCGCTTCGCCGATCGCCGAGCAAATGCGAATCGCTGACCGCATCGACGATGGCGTAGCGGCGGCCCTGCTCCTTCAGCGCCGTCATCGCCTGGCGGATCGCCATCGCTCCCTGCTCGACCGTCGCATACGGCACGAGCCCGACGGTGCCGTCGGTCTGTCGCGACAGCACGCGCACCAGGTTGGCATCGGTCATCGGCGTCAGCGGATGGTGTTCCATGCCGCTCTCGTTCAGCAGCGTGCCGCCGACGAACAGATGGCCCTGGTAGACGCTGCGCGCGTTGGCCGGGAACGCCGGGCAGGCAAGCGCGAAGCCGCAGCCGAGCGCGGCGATCAGCGCATCGGCCACCGGGCCGATGTTGCCCGCGTCGGTGCTGTCGAAGGTGGAGCAGTACTTGAAGAAGAACTGCTGACAGCCGGCGTCGCGCAGCCAGGCGAGCGCCGCAAGACTTTCCTCGACGGCCTGACGCACCGGTGCGGTGCGCGACTTCAGTGCGACGACGACGGCATCGGCGTCGGGTGCATGCTCTCCCGGGTGCGGCACGCCGATAAGCTGCACCGTGCGCATGCCGCCGCGGACCAGCATGGAGGCGAGATCGGTCGCACCGGTGAAGTCGTCGGCTATTGCACCGAGCAGCATGGCGTCATCCTCCCGATGGGATTCCCCGCGGCAATGCCAGTATGTCGCGGTGACCGATGCGTATGGCAAGCCTCCCGCGCATTGCCTGGCGAAGTCGCGCGTCCTGCCAATCGGCGATGGCGCGGCTGTGTGCAGGGTTCGCGTCGCGTGCGGCATCGGCGGCGCCATCGATCAGCGCACGCTGCATGCGCAGGGCGGCACGCGGCACACGCCAATCCGTCGGGGCCGACGCCGTTGCGAAGCCGCGCGCGGCAAGTGCCTGCAGCGCGACGGACGATGCGGCCGTGCCGAGTGCCGGTCCAAAACCCTTGTCGCGCCGCTGGTCGCGCCGGAACGCCGAGCGCACGATTGCGTCGTTAGGATGAGCGCGGCTGCCAGACATCGCGTCCGTCCGCCGTCAGGCAGGCGAGGAACGGGACGTGCAGCGTGTCGAACAACCGTCCGAGCCACGCCGGCGAAACCAGGTCGAGCAGCGCGCTGCACACGACGGCATCGGGGACATTCTCCCCCTCCCCTTTGGGGAGGGGGTTGGGGGGCGGGGTCGCTCGATCAAATGGCAATGCACTAACTTCGGCTTCGTGCCGCCCCGCCCCGCCCCCCAGCCCCCTCCCCAAAGGGGAGGGGGAGAGACCGTCAGATCTCGCTGCATCGCCTGCATCCGCCACAGCCCGTGCGGCGTGGAGACGAGCAACGCATCGCCCGGTGCGGTCGCGGCGAACCCCTGCCGTCGCGCCCATGCGGCGGTGCGGCCGAACGCCTCGTCCAGCAACGCGGCATCGGAGTCGACCAGGATCCAGTCCTGCCCGCGGCCGATGATCGGCGCCAGGAAGCGGAACAGGCTGCCGGTTCCGGCGCCGAGATCGAGCAGGCGGGGCCGCCTTGGCAGTCGATCGGCCAACCGCCGCGCCAGCGCCACGCTGCGCGCGGCGTGGTCGAACGGTTCGCGCAGCGTGAGCCAGTCCGCGTCGAACCGCTCCGTCACCCGGCCAGCGCCTGCTCGAACAGTCCCACCTGCGTCGGCCAGTTCGGCAAGGCCTGGCCGACCTGCCACGCGGCTTCCGCAACATCGCGACGCAAGGTCGCGTCGAAGATGAGCCGGCGCAGCGCCTTCGACAGATTGACGTGATCGCCGGGCTGGCAGACCACGCCCGCCTCCGGCGGCACCAAGGACGCCGCCGCGCCGCCGCCGCCGACCGCCACCGGCAGGCCGCGCTTCAGCGCTTCCGCGACCGCCATCCCGTAGCCTTCCCAGTGCGTGGCAAGCGCGAACAGGTCGGCCTCGCGCCACAGCGCTTCCAGCGCCGCATCGGTCGCCTCGCCGGCAAAGCGCACGCGGGCTGCAATGCCGAATTGCTCGGCGAGGGCCGCGAGCGCGCGGGCATGCACCGGATCGCGTTCGGGCGACCCGACAATGGTCAGGCGCCAATCGAGATCGAACAGCCGCGCGAGCGCGCGCAGCAGCACGTCATGACCCTTGCGCGGCACCAGCGTGCCGACCGAGATGATGTTGCAGGTCGCCCCGCCGGAACCGACGCTGCGCGGCGCATCGTCGGTACCCGGCACCACGACCTTGATGCGCTCGGGCGCGACGCCGAAATCCGCGGCAAGCCGCTCGCCGGTGTGCTCGCTGGTGACGATGACCCGCGCGAGCAGCGGCAGAAGGCGCTTCTCGGTGGCGAGCAATCCGCTGCGCTCCGCCTCGCTCAGTCCGGTCTCCAGGGCGGTCGGATGGTGGATGACCCCGACAGCGTCGCGCGCCGTCAGTGCGTCTTCCATGCCGGCGAAGGCAGGCAACGCCAGGCCGTCGATGATCGGACGCATGCATCGGGCAGATCGTCCAACGCAGCGCGGGCGGCATTGCGCGCGACTGCATCGGCCAGCGGATGGGCGCCGGGAAGTTCGACGACCTCCACCGTATGGCCTGCCTCGCGCAGGCCGGCGACGATGCGGCGATCGTAGGCGTAGCCGCCCGAGACAGCATCGAACGGCGCCGGCACGATCAGCGCCAGGTGCATCAGGCGATGGGTCCCTCGAACGCCGCCCACGCATTCGGGCTTTCGCGCAGCAGGATCTTCAACCCCGTCACGGCGCGGCCGCCATCGCCGAGCCGTCCGTCGCGGCAGGCCGCGGCGAGCAGGCCATGGATGTGGAACGCCACGTGTTCGGTGGTCGTGTTGATGCCCTTGAATGTCGGGTTGTCGTCCAGATTGCTGTAGTCGAGCGCGTCGAGCACGCGCCGCAGTTCGGTCTTCGCCAGGCCGATGTCGACCAGCAGCTGCAGATGGTCGAGCTTCGGCGCGCGGAATTCCGCCTCCACCGCGAAGGTGGCGCCGTGCAGTCGCTGCGCCGGGCCGAATTCCTCGCCGTGGAAACTATGGGCGATCATGATGTGGTCGCAGACGGTGAGGCTGAACATTCACTCGGTCCCGTATGTGATGACGTGACAAAGGCCGCCCGGCGCGAGGATCCGCGGCATGCTGTGCGGCATGTCCTCGAACCGCGTCGGTCCTTCCAATAGCGCGTCGTAGGCAGGATCGGCCAGCAGCTCGAGCGCCATCGCCAGCCGCTCGCCGTGGCTGCGCCGGCCGCGCATCGCCGGCGCGACGGCACCGACCTGGCTGGCGATCAGCCGCAGCCGCCGCGCATGGAATGCCTCGCCGAGCGGCAGCGCGGGCGCGCGATCGCCGAACCAGCTTGCCTCGATGATGCGCGCCTCGAAGGCCGCGCACGCGAGCGCCAGACGAAGACCGGCCTCGCTCGCCGATGCATGCACCACGAGTTCCTGGTCCGCGCGGCGCCTGTTCGGGCGCGGCGAAGGTGCAGCCGAAGCGCCGCACGATCGGCGCGCGGGCATCGTCGGTGTCCACCACCGTCACGCGCGCGGCGGGAATCCGTGCCAGCAACGCGGCGCACAGCAGACCGACCACGCCGGCGCCGATGACAAGCACGCGCTCGCCGGCAAGCGGTGCGGCATCCCACAGCACGTTCAGCGCGGTTTCCATGTTGGCGGCAAGCACCGCGCGCGGCGTCGGCACCGCGTCGGGCACCGGAATGCACATCGGCTCCGGCGCGAGGAAGACGTCCTGATGCGGATGCAATGCGAACACGCGCCTGCCGTCCGCCACTGCGGCCGACCGCGCTGTAGCCGTATTTGACCGGAAACGGGAATTTTCCACCCATCAGCGGCGCGCGCATCGCCTGGTGCTGGCTCTCCGGCACGCGTCCGGCGAACACCAGCGATTCGGTGCCGCGCGACACGCCGCTGGCCAGCGTGCGCACCAGGCACTGTCCCGGCGCCGCCGCAGGCAAAATCTCGGTGCGGATTTCTCCCTGTCCGGGCGCCACGGTCCAGAATGCGCGCGCCTCGGTCATGGCCGCACGCCCGGTCGCATGCGGGCAAGCGGGATGTCGAGCAGCAGATCCGCGCCGACGTGATGCACCGTCCAGTCCAGGCGCAAACCTTCCGACGGCGTCGCGGCCTCGGGCAGGGTGAAGGCCGGAATCCCCGAGCCGATCAGCAGCGGCGCGATCGTCACGTGCAGCCGATCGAGCGCGCCGGCGGCCAGGAACCGCGACACCGTGATGCCGCCGCCTTCGACGAACACGCGCCGAAGTCCGCGACCGGCCAGCGTCGCGAGCACGGCGCCGATGTCCAGGCCCTCGCGCGCACGCGGCAGACGCAGCACCGGCGCCTCGCCCAGATGATCGCCGCCGGGCGCATCGGCGGCACAGAGCAGCAGGGTCTGCGGCGCCTCGCGGAACACGCGGTAGCGCGCGTCCAGCTTGCGGTCGGTGTCCAGCACCACCCGCACCGGCGAGGGGCCTTCGACCTCGCGCGTGGTCAACTGCGGATCATCGGCCCGCACCGTGCCGGCGCCCACCACGACCGCGTCGAACAGCGCGCGCAGCCGGTGGGTGTGCACGATGTCCGCCTGGCCGCTGATCCAGTGCGACGCGCCGCTCGTCGTCGCGATGCGTCCGTCCAGCGACTGCGCGAGGCGGCCGAGCACGTAGCAGCCGTCGCCGGCGGTTGGCGGGGCGAGCAGCGGGCCGTAGAGCGCCGACAGACCGGCATCCGCCGATGAACGGCAGAGCAGGCGACGCCATGTCTCCGGGGCCAACGCATCCATGCGCTGGCAGTATCACGCCGATCGCAGCGCCGGTAGTTCAGGCCCGGGAGGAGAGCGCAAAAGCCGGCGGCCGGGCGGTGTAGCCGGCTGTGCCGTGGGCGGAATATCCGGATGGCGCGGTCGCCGGCACGGCGGCGCGGGCGATCACGCCGATCACCCGTCCTTGCACGGCGATGGCGCGTTCCAGCAGCGTCCGGTTCTCCTGCGACAGCGACTGCAGCCGCCGCGCCAGGGGCTCGATCACGGCGTCCGGCATCGCGACGCTCTGGGCATCGCGCGCCGCGAGGAAGCCTGCGACGGCGCGTTGCTTGTCCGCCAGCATCGCCGCCGCGCGCGGCAGGTCGAGTGCCGCCAGCGCCGCATTCTCCTCGGCCAGCGTGTCCGCAAGCAGGCTGGCGGCTGCGATCAGTTCCTTGCTCATTGCTTCTGCTCCTGTGCGCGCAGCATTGCGGCGAACACCGGGGCGGCAAGTCCCAGTCCGCCATGCGCGGCGATCTGCTTGCCGATCGCGTCCACCAGCATCGGCCGCCACGTCCCTTCGGCCTCGCCGCCGCCGAATTTGGAGTGCGACATGTCGACCGTGTCGAACATCGGCGCCAGCAACTGGCCGAGCGCCATCGCCTCGAAGTCCTTCGCCCCCTGCATGAGCTTGCTCAGCTGCGCCGGCGGCAGGGTGCTGGCCGGAAGCGGCGGCGGCGGCGGCAGGATCTGGCCGCTCATCAGCGCACCATCAGATCGGCTTGCAGCGCGCCGGCCGCCTTGATCGACTGGAGGATGCTGATCAGGTCGCGCGGCCCGATGCCCAGCGCATTCAGGCTGGCGACCAGGTCGCGCAACGTCACGCTGCCCTGCAGGATGCCCAGCTTGCGGTCGTGCTGGTCGTCCACCTGCACCTGCGTGCGCGGCACGACGACGGTGGTCCCGCCAGAGAACGGCGCCGGCTGACTGACCTCGGGCGTCTCGGTCACGCGGATGGTCAGGTTGCCCTGCGCGATCGCCACCGTGCTGATGCGGACATTGGCGCCCATGACGATGGTGCCGCTGGCTTCCTCGATCACGACGACGGCGGGGCTGTCCGGCTCGACGCGGAGGTCCTCGAGCGTGGCGAGCGCTTCGATCGGGTCGTGGCCGGACAGGTTGAGCGTAACCGTGCGCGGATCGGTTGCGCGTGCGACCGGCCCGAGCGCCGCGTTGATCGCGGTGGCAATGCGCCGTGCGGTCGTCAGGTCAGGGTTGCGCAGGCCGAGCCGCAGGGCGCTGGTCTTGTCGAGATGAAACGCCACCTCGCGCTCGACCGTCGCACCGTTGGCGATGCGCGCCGCGGTGGGAACCCCGCGCGTCACCGAGGTGGCGGCGCCGCGGGCGGCGATCGCGCCGGTGGTGAGGGCGCCCTGCGCCACCGCATAGACCTCGCCATCGGCCGCCAGCATCGGCGTCACGAGCAGCGTTCCGCCGGTGAGATTGGTGGCATCGCCGAGCGCGGAGACGGCGATATCGATCCGGCTGCCGCTGGTGGCGAAGGCAGGCAGGTCGGCGGTGACCATCACTGCGGCGATGTTCTTGGTGGACAGCTTGTTGACCTGGTCCCTGGTGTTCACCCCCAGCCGCTCGAGCATGCCGATCAGCGATTCACGGGTGAACACGGAGTTGTCCAGCTTGTCGCCGGTGTTGTTCAGCCCGACGACCAGGCCGTAGCCGACCAGCTGGTTCTCGCGGACGCCTTCGAGACTGGCGATGTCCTTGATGCGGACCTGCGCCGCCGCGGGCAGTGATCCGACCAGCGGGGACACGAAGAGCAGGACAGACAGGATGAACCGACGAATGAGTTTGGGCACTGTGAGCCTCGGCGGTAGCAGGGCCGTAAGGATTTGCGTTCAGTCTGCATCGGATGAACGCAAGCAGCGTGCCAGTGCCCGAACGGGACAATCAGCCGCATCCGGCGCGATGGCGGCCCGGCAGGATCTGCCGCGCGGCACGCAGGGCAAGGACAAGGAGCCGGGTGCATGGCAGCGATTGAAGGCGTTGGCCGGAGCAGCACGGTCCGCCCGGGCAGGCGCGGACCGCAGCGCGCATCGGCCGGATTTTCGGTGCCGGACGAGATGGCCGTTTCCAGCCATGCCGCAGCCGAGGCGGCCCCCGCGGCGGCGCTCGCGTCCATGCTCACGCTGCAGGAGGCGGGCGGCGATGCGGCGCAGGACCGCGAGGCGCGCCGCCATGGCCATGATCTACTGGCGGCCCTGGCGGAGCTGCAACGGGCGCTGCTCATCGGCAACGACGATGCGGCGGCGCTCCGGCGCCTGGCCGATCTGGCCGCGTCGGTGCCGCACACGACCGATCGTCGGCTCGCAGCGATTGTCTCGGCGATCGTTGTTCGCGTCCAGGTTGAATTGGCGCGCCGCAACCTCTGATCGCCGGTAAAACCATTCCGGGTCAGCATGGTGAAGCTTTCTTTCGCGCCCTTGGCGGGGCGTGCGCCCGTCGCTATAAGCCCGCGCAAATGCGATCCAGGACAGGCCGGCGGGATCCGCGGCTTCCCAAAAGTCCGATACGGGAGCGCAGCGAGAGGAAAGGCTGAACGGCGCGCCATGATGATTACACTGCCCCCGGACTACCGGCCGACCGAGGATGAGGAGTTCATGAATCCCATCCAGGCCGAATATTTCCGCCAGAAGCTGTTGCGCTGGCGGGGCGAACTGCTGAAGGAGGCTGACGGAACCCTGGCGAGCCTGTCCGAGGGCGGCATTCACGAGTCCGACATCACCGACCGCGCCAGCGTGGAGACCGACCGGGCGCTGGAACTGCGTACGCGTGACCGCGCGCGCAAGCTGATCTCCAAGATCGATCAGGCGCTGATGCGGATCGAGATCGGCACGTACGGCCACTGCGAGGAGTCCGGCGAGCCGATCGGACTGCGCCGACTGGAGGCGCGCCCGATCGCCACCCTGTCGATCGAGGCGCAGGAGCGCCACGAGCGGATGGAGCGCGTGCACCGCGACGACTGAGGCGTCGGTTGCGTCGGTGGCCCGCCGGATCCAGGTTGGTGCCACGGAGGCGGCGGATGGGCGACAGCAGCCTGTATGACACGGACATTCTGATCTGGTCGGAGCGGCAGGCTGCGGCGTTGCGCAGCCTTACGGTGCGTCGCGAGTTGCCGAACGAGCTTGATCTGGCCAACGTCATCGAGGAGATCGAGGACGTGGGGAGACGCGAGATCAACGCGGCCACGAGCTACGTTCGGCTCATTCTGGGCCACGTGGTGAAGGGCTGGGCGGATCCCCGTTCACGGGCAATGCGGCATTGGGCGGCCGAAGTCGGCAACTGGCGCAATGAGCTTCTGCAGCACATCACCCCGAGCATGCGCGGCAGGATCGACATGGACCTGACGTGGAGGCGCGCGCTGCGGCAAGCCGATCTTGACCTTGCCGAGCGCGGCAGGCCCGAGGCGCGGGAGCGTATCCGGTTGAGCCTGAACCATGACACCTGTCCGGTTCCGCTCGACGAACTGTGCCGCGATGGCGGCGAATTCGGCGACCTTGTGGCGCGTGTCGCCCAGGCTGCGGCTCGCCCGCCTAGGCGCCGCTGAACGCCGGCATCACGTCGCGGGCGAACCAGCGCAGCTGTTCCTCGAATTCGCGCGGCGAGAGCCCCTCGGCCCAGTGGATCATGTAGTCCTCGAGGCCGGGATACTTCGCCTCGATCGAGCGGATGCCGTCGATCACCTGGCCAGGCGTGCCGCAGAACCACGCCTTCTGCGCCACGCCGTCGCGCAGTGAAGGGATTTTGGCGGGCGCGCCGGGCGTTCCCCAGGTGCGTCCGTGCTCGTCGGCGTAGCGCACGAAGCCGAACGGGGCGAACCATTTGTAGCGTTCGTCGTGCGCGGGCTCGACCCGGCGGATCGCTTCTTCCTGGCTGCCGGCGAGATAGAGGCCAGTGCCCCAGATCATGTCCTGGCCGAGTTGCTTCTGCTGGCCGACCTTCGCGCATTCCGCCTGATAGGCGCGCACCACGTCGTCCAGGATCTTCTCCCCGTTCAGCGTGACCATCGCCTTGAGGCCGTACTTCGCCATCATGCCGATGGTCCGGCCGGAGGCGACCGGCATCCAGACCTCGACCGGCAGGTGCTTCGGCCGCGGCACCATGGTGATGTCGCGGAGCTGATAGCCGCGATACTCCACCTCGGGCGGGCAGGTGAAGTACTTGCCTTTGAACGCGACGCTCTCCTGGTTGAAGCACGCGAGCATGAGCTGAAGCTGCTCCTCGAAGTAGTCCCGGTTCTTTTCGGCGTCGATCAGCGGGGCGCCGAAGGTTTCGACCTCGCGCGTGTGGTAGCCGCGGCCGACACCCATGATCACGCGGCCGTCGGTGACGATGTCGGCCATCGCGTAGTCCTCGGCGAGGCGGATCGGATGCCACATCGGCAGCACGTTGAACGCGCAGCCGAACTTGAGGCGCTTGGTCTGGGTGGCGAGCCAGAGGCTGAGCTGGACCAGGTTCGGCAGGCACTCGTAGCCCTCGCGCTGGAAGTGGTGCTCGGCGGTCCACAGCGCGTAGTAGCCGAGGTCGTCCATCACGCGGGCCATCTCGCGCGTGGTGAAGAAGACCTCGGAGAGGCGCGAGTTGGGGTAGCGGCGGTCGTTGGCCGGGGTGCCGTCGAGGCCGACGTTGTCGAGGTCGATCTGGCCGACGTAGAGGACGTGGAAGCGTTTGATCATGGAGCGTTTCCCGGGTTCATCGATTGAGAGCGGTACAGCACAGCGACGTGCGGCATTGGATCAAAGGATTATGCCGGTCCTCGGCATCGCGGCCAACCTACCCGTATCATGCGTGGTCAAATCAGATCGGTCGGCGATGGCAGTGTGGGTGTCGGGCCACGGCCATTGAGGTTGGCATTCTCGGAACGGATGAATTCCTGCTCGCGTCGGTTCAGATCCAATGGCTCCGCATTCGCGAGTATCGTGAGTGTGATGCGCCTCCTCGCCTTCACGGCCTCTGCCAAGGCATGATGGACGCGCCGAAAGCGGCCGTCAGGGTGATGAGATGGAAGTGCTTTGAGTATACGGGCGACGTTCCGCCGATACTCCTTCGTCGGTCTACGAATGCGTGTATATTTCCCGACATAGACACCTGCGCCTTCGATTTGCCACCGATAGACGCCTGGCTTCGAACAATCCACCCCTGGAGATATTACAAACTCACACCAGTCCTTTGCCAACATCATTTTGGTTCTCCGGTCCGCGGATTACGCGTCGATGCCACATCAAAACGCATAAATGGTGTCAGTAGAAATTGCAGGCCGGACATATGTTACGCCACGCACGCGGGGCGCTCTTCTATTCACCCGCAGCCGGGCAATGATGTCCTGGCCGTCGGCGATCGTTCAGCACCAAAGGAACCCGTCAGGCCACTGTCAAAAGCTCATCCCGTAAACAGTCATGGATTTCGCTACGGAACTGACATGTTGCACGACCATTTGCGGTTGCACTGTCACTGTCTAACACGGAGGACGAACGGAGGGCCTCTGAGCGCCACGGAGGATTCGCGTACTGATACGCGCGCAGAGCTGAAATCCAATCTCCGTGGCCCTCCGTCGATCCTCCGTGTTAAAAATACATTGTTGGAGCCGCACCGACACATCAGAATTGACCCCGACCCACTACAACCAAGCGAGACTCACGCATTGCCTCCAAGATTGGCCAGTTCATCCTCGACGACGACACGCAGTGGTGGCAAGTGGTCCTGAACCGTTACCCATGCTTCGTCTGCATCGACCTCTTCGTAATCGTGCCGGTAAGCGCTACCTGCACCGGCCAGTTCCTTCGACGCGATCGACGGATGCTACGCCTTCAAGTCGTCGGGCAGACGCCGCGACGCTTCCGAGATGATTTCGAGGCAACGCGTGACGCCATAGACCCTTAGCGTATCAGCGCAAAAGGCCGCACGGTCGAGCTCGCCGACGAAGCTCTGCGCCAACGCAATATTCTGCAGGATATCATGGAGCCACCGCGCAAACGGCGGCGATTCAGAAGGCATCGATTGCATCGGCTGTCACGGACGAACGGACGTAGGGCTTCAGGGTCTTCCGCTTCACCACGTCCACGGGACCATCGAACAACCCCGAGATGAAGTCCTTGATTCCGACATAGTCCCACACCCCGATCCTCGCCTCCGGATCGATTTCGATCATGATGTCGGTGTCGCTGTCCGCCCGAGCATCCCCGCGGGCGCGCGAACCGAACAGCGCGGCATGCGTCACGCCACGCGCGCGCAACGCCGCCTCGTTCTGCCGCAGCCGGGCGATGATGTCCTCGCGGTTCATGCCACGCTTGTAACACGCAAACTGCCAATCGCGCGAACAGCGCGTAGCGGGCGCTTCGAACAGCCGACCACCATCCACGGCCAGCGCCTGTTGTAACCATCGATTCTCAACACGGAGGACACGCGAGGACCACGGAGAACCACGGAGGGTTTCGATGGCGCTCCGCGTGCAGCGCTATTTTCCTATCTCCGTGCGCTCCGTGGTCCTCGCGTGTCCTCCGTGTTGAGAACCTCACTTGGAGCCGCACAGGCGCATCAGTGTTACCCGGAATTCTCACGACCGACGGTTGGGCAATATGCAACGAGCTCAACAGTCCCGTTGCCGCCCTGGGCACGCGTTCGCCGCCTCGCACGAACTGCTTGCCCTGAACCCCGGCCCAGGGCCATTTTCCCCCCATGATCAGGCAGCCCGAACCGAAGGCCGAAATCCTCGCCCGCCGCGACGCCATCGTGGCCGGCCTGCGCGCGCTGCTGCCGCCCGATGCCGTCATCGCCGAGACGCTGCTGCTGAAGCCGTACGAAACCGACGGCCTCACCGCCTACCGCCAGCCGCCGCTCGCCGTCGTGCTCCCCGACACGACCGAGCAGGTCGCCGCGGTGATGCGCTTCTGCCACCAGCAGGGCATCCGCGTGGTGCCGCGCGGCGCCGGCACGTCGCTGTCCGGCGGCGCGCTGCCGATGGCGGACGCGATCGTGCTCGGGCTGATGCGGATGAACCGCATCCTCGACATCGACTACGCCGACCGCTGCGCCACCGTGCAGGCCGGCGTCACCAACATCGGCATCACCACCGCGGTGCAGGGCAAGGGGTTCTTCTACGCCCCCGACCCGTCGAGCCAGCTCGCCTGCATGATCGGCGGCAACGTCAGCATGAACTCCGGCGGCGCGCATTGCCTGAAATACGGCGTCACCGCCAACAACCTGCTCGGCCTGAAGATCGTCACGGTGGAGGGCGAGGTCCTCGACATCGGCGGCGCCCATCTCGACGCGGCCGGCTACGACTGGCTGGGCCTGCTCACCGGCAGCGAGGGCCAGCTTGCCGTGGTCACCGAAGTGACGGTCCGCATCCTGCGCTCGCCCGAAGGCGCGCGCGCGATGCTCGCCGCGTTCCGCTCCAACGAGATCGCCGGCGCCTGCGTCGATTCCATCATCTCGTCGGGCATCATCCCGGTGGCGCTGGAGTTCATGGACCGCCCGGCGATCCACGCCTGCGAGGCGTTCGCCCATGCCGGCTATCCGCTGGATGCCGAGGCGATGCTGATCATCGAGGTGGAGGGCAGCCCCGCCGAACAGGACGATCTGCTGGCGCGCCTCAGCGCGATCTGCGAGCGGCACGATCCGATCAGCCTGAAGGTGTCGCAGTCGGCCGAGGAGTCGCTGGCGATCTGGAAGGGCCGCAAGGGCGCGTTCGGCGCGGTCGGGCGGATCAGCCCGGACTATCTGTGCATGGACGGCGTCATCCCCACCTCGCGCCTGCCCGACGTGCTGCGCCGCATCGGCGAGATGTCGGACGCCTACGGTCTGCAGGTCGCCAACATCTTCCACGCCGGCGACGGCAACCTGCATCCGCTGATCATGTTCGACGCCAACGACGCCGAGAGCTTCCACAAGGCGGAAACCTTCGGCGCCGACATCCTGAAGCTGTGCGTCGAGGTCGGCGGCTGCCTGACGGGCGAGCACGGCGTGGGCGTGGAGAAGCGCGACCTGATGCCGGTGCAGTTCACCGCGCACGAGCTGGAGCAGCAGCGCCGGATCAAGAGCGCGTTCGATCCCGGCTGGCTGCTGAACGCGAACAAGGTGTTTCCGCTGCTGGACGCGGTGTAGTCTACGGGAACCGTCGCGGTCGGCGAAGAGCGTCAGCCTGGCGTCGGAACGCTTGCGCGTCGGCGGGCGCGATGCGGATCGAGCGCGCGAATGACGGCCTCCGGCTCTGCGGCGATCACGCGCAGCAACGTCGACGCAGGTCCTGACGGAACCCGGCGGCCTTGTTCGTATTGCTGCACGGTGTCGACGCTGAAGCCGAACATCAGCGCGAACTGCGTTTGGCTCAGTTCCAGCCGCGCTCGCAACGCGCGGACTTCTTCGGGTTTGGGCGGCGGGTAAACCGGAACAGCCTCGGCCAATTCCTTGTCGGTCCAGGCATCGCCGTCCTCGGCTGCCCACCGATCGATTTGCTCTTCGCTTGGCTGCGGCCGGGCTGCCAGATCAGCGAGCAGCTTCTCGCGGTCGATGTCAGCCCGGGTACGCCGCACGATAGGCATGCCGTTCTCTCCTGTTTGCGTAACGCAGACTGATGATCCGACGGGCCGCACCTCGATCGGTATAGACGCAGGCCATGACCAAGCCACCGACAACCCCGATTGCTTTCATGCGGATCTCGCCATAGTTACGCCGGTCGTCGACCTGTTCGACCACTGGCCCTGCGAACAACTCAGGTGCCAGTCCGAACGGCAAAGCACGCTCTGCGTGGTTTCGCTCGCTCTTGGCCTCGTCCCAAACGAAATCCATGCCACTATACGTCAGAGACAGACATACGTCAAAGACAGATGGGCGAACCGGACGCGTGGAGTGAGCCGGTCGTGTGACAGGTGGGAAGGCAACTGCTACCTACCGGATGGCCTTCTCACATTGTCCTCCGATCCCATTGATTTGGGCTTAATGCCTGAGAGCCTTCGCATTGGCTGAGCCAGCAGGGTCTGCATGACCGACCTACTCGCACCGCCGGACGAGGCAGGGATCGCCGCCGCAGTCGCCGAAGCGAGCGCGGCGCGGGAGCCGTTGCTGGTATTCGGCAATGGCACCAAGGCCGGCATGCTGCGCCCGGTGCAGGCGGCGCGCAGCCTGTCCACCCGCAACCACACCGGCATCACGCTCTACTCGCCGAACGAACTGGTCATCTCGGCGCGCGCCGGAACGCCGCTGGCCGAGATCGAGGCCACGCTCGCCGAGCATGGCCAGCACATCATCGCCGAACCGCCCGACCTTTCGTCGCTGTTCGGCGTGGCGCGACCGCAGACGCTTGGCGGCGTGATCGCGACCAACCTGTCCGGTCCCCGGCGCGTCGCCTGGGGCGCGATGCGCGACCACCTGCTCGGCATCCGGGCGGTCACCGGACGCGGCGAGGTGATCCGCTCCGGCGGACGCGTGCTGAAGAACGTGACCGGCCTCGATCTGTGCAAACTGCTCGCCGGCAGCCACGGCACGCTGGGCGTGATCACCGAGGTGACCTTGAAGGTGCTCCCGGCGCCGGAGGCGGTCGGCACCGTGGTGCTGCCCGGCCTGGATGCGGTCGTCCGGCGTGGCGGCGCTGTCTGCCGCGCTCGGCTCGCCGTTCGGTGTGTCCGCCGCGGCGTGGCTGCCGTCCGAAGCCGCTGCCCGAGTACCGGCACTCGCCGGGCTTGGCCGTTCCGTCGCCCTGGCACGCATCGAGGACTTCGCATCGTCGGTCACCTATCGGACCGCAAAGCTGCGCGAGATCCTGGGCCATGCCGCGATCGGAAATATTCGACGACGCGACGTCGCGTGCGGTATGGCGCGCCGTCCGCGACCTCGAACCACTGGCCGCAGCCGACGGCGATGCGATCTGGCGCGTGTCGGTGCGGCCGTCGGCCGGTCCCGCCGTGCTGAGCGCCCTGATCGACGCGTTCGGTGCCAACGGCTTCCTCGACTGGGGCGGCGGCCTGGTCTGGATCGCCGGCCCCTCCACCGCCGCGGCGCATGCGTCGGTGGAGGCTGCCGCACGCGCCGCCGGAGGCACCTGGATGCTGATGCGTGCCGCCGAACCGCTGCGGGCGGCGGTGGACGTCATCCCGCCCGAGCCGGAGCCGCTGGCGCGCATCACGCGCCGCGTGAAGGCCGCGCTCGATCCGCACGGCATCCTCAATCCCGGCCGCATGTACGCGGGGCTATAGGTCGCATGATCATTCCCACCGGTGTCATCATCCCGTTCTACCTCGTCAGCTTCGTCCTGCTGGCCATCCAGTATTTCCGGATCAATCCGGACAGGCGGCTGCTCAACATGCATTTCGCGCTGATGATCGGTGCGATCATTCTGCTGCTTGTGCAGATCGCAACAGCTGGTCAGCCTTTGTCGCTGGTGCTGTTCCTGCTTGGCCTGTTCTGGCTGGGCCTCTCGATCTATCTGTTCCGCTTCATGCCGCCGCCCAGGCACTGAGCCATGCAGACCAGCTTCACCGCCGAGCAGTTGCGCGATCCCGACGTGGCTGCGTCCAATCAGGTGCTGCGGACCTGCGTGCATTGCGGCTTCTGCACCGCGACCTGTCCGACATTCCTGCTGCTGGGCGATGAACTCGACAGCCCGCGCGGGCGCATCTACCTGATCAAGGACATGCTGGAGACCGGCCGGCCCGCCACCGAGGAGGTCGTCCGCCACGTCGATCGCTGCCTGTCCTGCCTCGCCTGCATGACCACCTGCCCGTCCGGCGTGAACTACATGCACCTGGTGGATCACGCCCGGCGCTACATCGAGGACACCTACCGGCGCCCGTGGCACGACCGCATGCTGCGCGCGATGCTCGGCGCGATGCTGCCGCGGCCGGCGGTGTTCCGCCTGGCGCTGCATGCCGCCCGGCTCGGCCGTCCGCTCGCGACGCTGATGCCCGCATCGGGGCGCATCGGTCGGCGCCTGCGCGCGATGCTGGCGCTGGTGCCCACGGGCTGCCGGCGCGGAGCCCGGTCGAGACGCCGCAGATCCATCGCGCCCAGGGCGAGCGCCGCGCCCGCGTGGCGCTGCTCGCCGGCTGCGCCCAGCAGGTGCTCGCACCGCAGATCAACGAGGCGACGATCCGGCTGCTCACGCGGCTCGGCGTGGAGGTGGTGGTCGCGCCGGGCGCCGGTTGCTGCGGCGCGCTGACCCACCACATGGGACAGCACGCAGCGGCGATGCGCAGCGCGCGGGCGAACATCGAGGCGTGGCATGCGGAAATCGACGACCAGGGGCTGGACGCCATCGTCATCAACACCTCCGGCTGCGGCACCACGGTGAAGGACTATGGCTTCATGTTCCGCTCCGAGCCGGAACCATGGCGCAGCCGCGCCGACAAAGTCTCGGCGAAGGCGTGCGACATCAGCGAATTCCTTGACGCGCCTCGACTACGCCCCGACGCGCGGCAAGCCCGACCTTGCCGTGGCCTATCATTCCGCCTGCAGCCTGCAGCACGGCCAGCAGGTCACCGCCGAACCGAAGGCGCTGTTGCGGCGCGCCGGCTTCACCGTGGTCGAACCGGCGAGAGCCGCACATCTGCTGCGGCTCCGCGGGCACCTACAATCTGCTGCAGCCGGAGATCGCCGAACGGCTGCGCGAGCGCAAGCTCGGCAACCTGCGCGCGACCAAGCCGGACCTGATCGCCGCCGGCAATATCGGCTGCATCACGCAGCTCGGCGGCGGCGGCATCCCGGTGGTGCACACGATCGAGCTGCTCGACTGGATGGCCGGCGGTCCGCTACCCGCCGCGCTCGCGCAACTGCGAAGCGGGGAGCCCGCCTGAATGCTTGCACTTGCGGCCCGCACCGCGCCAGCATCGGCCATGCGACGGTTCCTTCTGCCGATCCTGTTGCTGCTGTGTGCGTTGCCGGCGTTCGCGCAGAACACCGGAGGGCCTGCGGCCGAGAAGCGCGCGGCGCTCGACCGGCTGCTCGGCACGCTGAAGGCGGCCCCCAGCGAAGAGGTCGCCGGTCCGCTGGAGCAGCAGATCAGGCATCTCTGGCTGAACGCCGGAACGCCCGCGGTCACGCTGCTGATGAGCCGTGGCCTGCGCGAGATGAAGGCCGATGCCACCCAGGATGCCATCGAGGACTTCAGCGCCGCGATCACGCTCGATCCGAATCTCGCGGAGGCGTACCACCAGCGCGCCATTGCACGCTTCTCGGCCGGCGACCTGCCGGGCGCGATCGCCGACATCCAGGCGACCCTGCAACGCGAGCCGCGCAGCTTTGCCGCCTTTCAGACGCTCGCCGCGATCGCCGAGTCGCGCAAGGACTGGAAGGGCGCCTATGACGCCTGGCAGAAGGTGCTCGAAGTCGATCCCGAAGACTCCCGGCGGCCAGGAGCGCCTGAAGGACCTGCGCCGCCACGCGCTCGGCGAGGAAGCGTAGCAGGCGTACTGTCGGCCATGTGTGTCGTGGCGGAACCGGCTGGACGTTCTGGGGCAATCGGCGTGAACCCGCCGAAGCGGCTCGGGCGTTTCGAGGCCGGTCGAGTAGGCTATCGGCGGATGAAGAAGCTCAGCTTCATCCGCCACCTACCCCACCGGACGCGTAGCGCAATGCAAAGCATCGTTACCGGCTCCAGTGGCTGCCATATGCCGCTTCCGTGGCATAGGGCCGTTTGGTGAAGACCAGGTTAGCCGTGCAGTTTCGCCAGCACGTCGGCGTTGGCACGGATCACCAGCATCCGCCTGATCTTGTGCGTCGGCGTCAGCAGGCCGTTTTCCAGCGTGAATGGCGGCACCACTGCGTGCCTGCGTATGCGTTCGGTCACCGACAGCCGATGGTTCACGCGCGTCACCGCCAACGCCGCCGACACGTCGTCATGACCATCGGCGGGAACCAGCAAGCGCGGTCAGCGACGAGCGGCCGTCGCCGGCGACCACCGCCTGGGAAATCTCCGGCTCGGCCATCAGCATGCCCTCGACCTTCGCCGGCGAGACGTTCTCGCCGCCTGACAGCACGATCATGTCCTTCTTGCGATCGGTGATGCGCAGATAGCCGTCAGCGTCCAATTCACCGATGTCGCCGGTGTGCAGCCAGCCGCCCTGGATCGCCGCGGCCGTCGCCCCGGGCAGGCGCCAGTAGCCGTCCATCACGAGATCGCCGCGCACCAGGATCTCGCCGTCCTCGGCGAGACGCAGCTCGACGCCCTCGCAGCACGCGGCCGACCGTGTCGATGCGGATCGCGTCCGGCGGGTTGGCACTGATCACCGGACCCGCCTCGGTCTGGCCGTAGCCCTGCATGATCAGCAGCCCCAGCGCCAGGTAGAACAGGCCGACCTCGGGCTCCAGCCGCGCGCCGCCCGACATCGCCGCCTTCAGGCGCCCGCCGAAGCGCGCCCGGACCTTGGCGCGCACCAGCCGGTCGAGCAGCGGGTCCAGCAGCGTATTCGACCACGTTGAGGCGCCGGCCCTCGACCCGCTTCAGCCCGATCTCCAGCGCCCAGCGGAACAACGCTGCTGCCAGCCCGGCTGGCGGGCCACCTGCGTCAGGACGCGGCTGCGGATGATCTCCAGCACGCGCGGCACCGCGGTCAGGATCGTCGGGCGAACCGTCAGCAGGTCGGCCGCCAGGTGCTCGACGCCGCGGGAATAGACGATCTCGGTGCCGATGCTGGGCAGGAAGAAGATGCCGACCGTGTGCTCGTAGCTGTGCGAGGCCGGCAGGTAGGACAGATACACCTCGTCTCGCAGCTCGAGCGGCCGCAGCAGCTCCACTGCGCCGCGGCAGTTCGACAGGATCGAGCGGTGCGGCAGCATCACCCCCTTGGGCGCTCCGCCGGTGCCGGACGTGTAGATCAGGCAGGCGAGCGTCGGTGCCGGGGATGGCGGCGGCTTCCCGCGCGATATCGTCGGGCGGCGCCTCGTCGGCCACCAGGTCGGCCCAGTGCAGCAGCCGCGGGCGACCCGCCGGCCGCGTCGGACGGGCCATCCATCACCACCAGCAGGTCGAGCCCGCCCGTCTGCCGGCCGGCCTCGCGCACCGCACCGGCGAGGGCCGGGGAGGACACGATGGCGGCCCGCGCCCCGGAGTCGCGCAGGATATGGGCGTGGTCCGCCACGGTGTTGGTGGTGTAGGTCGGCACCGGAACGGCGCGGATCGCCATCAGAGCGGTCTCGGCGATCGGGTATTCCGGGCGGTTCTCCGACACGATCAGCACGCGATCGCCGGCCGCCACGCCGGCCGCACGCAGGCGCCTGGCGCACGATGCCGCCATCCGGCCGAACTCGCCCCAGGCGATGGAATGCCAGGTGCCGCCGCGGAACCAGCGCAGCATGGGCTTGTCCGGCCAGCTGCGGGCCAGCGCGAACATCATCGTGGGAAGATTGGGCCAGGTTGGATACAGCTCCACGTCACCTCCCGCTGCTCTGGGGCGTCCTGCACCGGGCGCAACCCTTTGACCTCGACCCCTACTACCTTACATGGATGGAATACCGCAGCCTGCACGAGGAAGCAATGATGCGCAATACCGCCCCGGCCGATGCCGCATCCAGCCCAGCAGGCGGTGGACGGTCTGCCGACCTGGGATCTTGGCGATCTTTACCCCGCTCCGGACAGCCCCGCCGTCGAGGCGGACTTTGCCAGGCGCCGAACAGGCCGCCCGCGCTTTCGCCGACGCGCATCAGGGCAGGCTGGCGTCGCTGTCGGGCGCCGCTCTGGCCGCCGCCATCGCCGAGTACGAGCGCATCGAGGAGGTGCTGGGCCGGCTGGCGTCCTATGCCCAGCTGCTGTTCGCCGCCGATTCCACGAATGCGGAGATCGGCCGCTTCTACCAGACCGCGAACGAGCGGGTGACCACGATCAGCAGCCATCTGCTGTTCTTCTCGCTGGAGCTGAACCGGCTGGACGAGGCGGCGCTGGAGCAGAAATGCGCCGATCCGACGCTGGCGAGGTGGCGACCCTGGCTGCGCGATCTGCGCGTGTTCCGGCCGCACCAGCTCTCCGATGAGCTCGAGAAGCTGCTGCACGAAAAGGAGGTCACCGGCCGCAGCGCGTGGAGCCGGCTGTTCGACGAGACGGTTGCGGCGATGCGCATTCCGATCCGCGGCGAGGACCTGACGGTCAGTGCCGCGCTGAACCTGCTGTCCGATCGCGACCGGTCGGTGCGCGAGGCCGCCGGGCGCGCGATCGGCAAGGCGTTCGGCGAACAATGTCCGGCTGTTCTCGCTGGTGACCAACACGCTGGCGAAGGACAAGGAGATCGTCGACACGTGGCGGCACTATCCGCGCCCCGGCAGCTACCGCAACCGCTCCAACATGGTGGAAGACGAGGTTGTCGATGCGCTGGTCTCGCGCGGTGCGCGCGGATTTTCCGCGGCTCGCGCATCGCTACTACCTGATGAAGGCGAAGTGGCTCGGCCTGCCGAAGCTGCAGCACTGGGACCGCAACGCGCCGCTGCCGGACGACGACGATCGCTCGATCGGCTGGAACGATGCGCGCGAGCGGGTGCTGACGGCCTATGCGGCGTTCAGTCCCGGAACTCGCCGAGGTCGGCGGGCGCTTCTTCGATCGGCCGTGGATCGACGCGACGTTGAAGCCCGGCAAGGCGGGCGGTGCGTTCGCGCATCCCACCGTGCCGTCGGCGCATCCCTATCTGCTGCTGAACTACCATGGCCGCACGCGCGACGTGATGACGCTGGCGCACGAACTTGGTCATGGGGTGCACCAGGTGCTGGCGGCCGAGCAGGGCTATCTGATGGCGGGCACGCCGCTGACCTTGGCCGAGACCGCCAGCGTGTTCGGCGAGATGCTGACGTTCCGCGCGCTGCTGGACGCCGCCGATCCGAAGCGCCGGCGCATCATGCTGGCGGCCAAGGTCGAGGACATGCTGAACACGGTGGTGCGGCAGATCGCGTTCTATCATTTCGAGACGCTGCTGCACGATGAGCGCCGCTCCGGCGAACTGGTGCCCGATCGCATCGGCGAGCTGTGGCTGCAGGTGCAGACGGAGAGCCTCGGACCGGCGTTCGAGTTCACGCCGGAATACAGCGTGTTCTGGGCGTATGTGCCGCACTTCATCCACTCGCCGTTCTATGTCTATGCGTATGCGTTCGGCGACTGTCTGGTGAATGCGCTGTATTCGGTGTTCCAGTCGGGGCATCCCGGCTTCCAGGCGAAGTACCTGAACATGCTGCGGGCCGGCGGGACGAAGCGCCACAAGGAGCTGCTGGCGCCGTTCGGTCTGGACGCATCCGATCCGGCGTTCTGGAAGAAGGGACTGGATGTCATCGCCGGCTTCATCGACGAGCTGGAGCAGGCGGGGTGACGCAGCGCAGCAAGATCCTCCCCCTCCCTTTGCGGGAGGGGGTTGGGGGGAGGGGGCCGGGCAATCTGTTCGGACGTCCTTGCTCACGCCAACGCCCGGACATGCGTCGGACCGCAATCGCCCGCGGAACGGCAAGCTATGGCAGGCACTTCGCAGGCATCAGCTCGGCGGCCTGAAGTTTCGGCGACAGATGCCGCTCGGTCCGTTCATCGCGGACTTTTACTGCGCAGCCGCTCGGCTGGTTGTGGAAGTGGACGGGGTTTCGCACATCAAGTCGCCGACCGACGCGAACCGCGACGCATGGATGAAGCGAGCAGGGCATCCGGGTGTTCCGCGTCTCCAACTTTGGACGTTCTGAGCAACCTGGAAGGCGTGTTGTCGGCGATCGCAGAAGCCGCAGCCTCGACCCCTCCCCCCAGACCCCCTCCCGCAAGGGGAGGGGGAGATATGATGGCGCCACAGCCCGACCCATGTCTGACCGCAGCAACCTGTTCGGCGAACTCCGCCGCATGGCGCGGACCTCGGGCGCGGTGGGCGGCATCGCCGCGCGCGTTGCCGGCGAGCGCATGTTCGGCATCAAGACCGACCGCGCCAGCCACGCCGAGGATCTGCGCACCATCCTGGGCGGCCTGAAGGGGCCGCTGATGAAGGTGGCGCAGTTCCTCTCCACCGTGCCCGACGCGCTGCCGGCGGAATACGCCGCGGAACTCGCGCAGCTGCAGGCGAACGCGCCGGCGATGGGCTGGAACTTCGTGCGCCGCCGCATGGTGAACGAACTCGGCGCCGACTGGCAGGCAAAGTTCGCGACGTTCGGCCGCGAGGCGGCGGCGGCGGCGAGCCTCGGCCAGGTGCATCGCGCGCGCCTGCACGACGGCACCGAGGTCGCCTGCAAGCTGCAGTATCCCGACATGGCGAGCACCGTCGAGGGCGATCTGCGCCAGTTGCGCATGGCGATGGCGATCTATCACCGCATGGACAACGCCATCCAGCACGAGGAGATCTACAAGGAACTGACCCAGCGCCTGCGCGAGGAACTCGACTACGAGCGCGAGGCCGCGCAGATGCGGCTGTATCGCCAGATGCTCGCGAACGATCCGACGGTGCATGTGCCGGTGCCGATCGAGGGCTACTGCACGCGCCGGCTGCTGACGATGACCTGGCTCGACGGCCGGCCGCTGATGCATCGCCTGGCCGAGGACCCGCCGCAGGAGGAACGCAACCGCATCGCCGAGGCGCTGTTCCGCGCCTGGTATGTGCCGTTCTACCGCTACGGCGTGATCCACGGCGATCCGCATCTCGGCAATTACCAGGTGCGGCCGGACGCCACGGTGAACCTGCTCGACTTCGGCGCCATCCGTGTGTTCGACGCAAAGTTCGTGCGCGGCGTGATCGATCTGTTCGAGGCGGTGCGCGACAACGACGATGCGAAGGCGCACCATGCCTACGAGACCTGGGGTTTTACCGATCTGTCAAACGAGAAGATGGCGGCGCTGAACCTGTGGGCGCGCTTCCTGTATGAGCCGCTGTGCGACGACCGCGTGCGCCGCATCCAGGAGACCGACGATCCGCAGTTCGGCCGCGAGGTCGCCGAGCGCGTGCATGCCGGACTGAAGCGCACCGGCGGCGTGAAGCCGCCGCGCGAGTTCGTGCTGATGGACCGCTCGGCGATCGGGCTCGGCGGCGTGTTCCTGCGTTTGAAGGCGGAGCTGAACTGGAGCCGGCTGTTCCACGGGCTGATCGCCGACTTCGACGAGGCGGTGCTGGCACAGCGGCAGGCGGCGGCGCTGACGCAGGCCGGCGTGCCGCCCGCGGGTTAGCGGGTCATCCGTTACTCGGCAAATCGCGTGACGCGTCCCGCGGTGATGCCGCCGTCGATGACGAGTTCCGATCCGGTCACATGGCTCGACGCATCCGAGGCAAGAAACAGAATACCGTTGGCGATGTCCTCGGCCTGGCCCGCCTTGCCCAACGGCACCGTCGCCTCGGCGATCCTGTTCGGATCCAGTGGTGCGTTGGCGCCCGGCGGCAGCTTGGTCCAGATCGGCGTGTCGATGATGCCCGGATGCACCGAGTTCACCCGGATGCCGTCGCGCGCCTGCGCACATTCCAGCGCCATCGACTTGGCGAACAGCCGCACCGCGCCCTTGGTCGCGCTGTAGCCCGCCAGCCCCGCCGAACCGCGCAGACCGGCGACCGAGGACATCATGACGATCGAGCCGCCGCCGGACCGGCGCATCGCGGGAATGCAGTATTTGACCGACAGGAACACGCCGTCGACGTTCACCGCCATCTGCCGCCGCCAGTCGGCCAGCGACATGTCGATCGCCGGCCCCATGATGCCGATGCCGGCATTGGCGACCAGGATGTGCAGGCCGCCCAGGCGCTGTTCCGCCGCCGCCACCACGTCCGGCCAGCCGGCCTCGTCGGTCACGTCGTGATGCAGGAAGACGCTGCCGGTCGCCTCGGCCACGCGCCGGCCGGCGGCATCGTCCAGGTCGGTCAGCAGCAGTTTCGCACCCTCGCGCGACAGGGTCCGCGCACACGCCGCGCCGATGCCGGACGCCGCACCGGTGATGAGGCCGGCCTTGCCGTCGAGTTGGCCCATGACGCGCCCTAGCGCGGCCGCAGGTCGTTGTTGGTGCGGTGGTCGCCGGCCATCCAGCGCGCGAGTTCGGAATGCGCGTCGGCGCGGCGGATCGCGTCGATCTGCTCCACGCCCGGCGGATCGACGGTGAACTCGACGATCAGCCCGTCGGGCGACGTGGCATAGACCGACTTGCAGTAGCCGTGATCGGTCTCGCGGAATGTCTCGCCCGCCGCCTTCAGCCGCGCGACGATCTCGTCGTAGGTGCGCTCCGACGCCTTGAACGCCACGTGGTCGAAGCTGCCGACCACCGGCGGCTTCTCCGCGATCACCAGCTTGTAGACGTCGGGGTCGCCGAACGCGAAGAACGCCAGCGCGCCGCCGTCGGCCATGCTGAAGAACGTGTGGCACATCGCGACATCGCGCCCGAGCCATCGCGTTGTGGTGCTGCTCGCACCAGGTGGCGACGAGCGGAATGCCAAGCAGGTCCTCGAAGAATTGCCGGTTCACTTCCTGGTCGCGCACGACATACGCGTGGTGATGCAGGCGCTCCGGCAGTTCGGCGAGCAAAGCGGGCTTTTCCCTGACGGCTTCGGTGGCTGACATGGCTGCGTTCCTCCTGTTGCCAGGTCCGAGGACCTTCGTCGCCGAAGCTTGCCCTGCCTCCATCCGGGCCGCAAGCTGACCGACGGAGGAAACGACAATGCTGCACCACCGCCGTGTCTGGGTCTGCGTCTTCCTGTTCACGCTGACGCTGATCAACTACACCGACCGCGTCGCGCTGTCCGTCGCCGCGAAGCCGATCTCGATCGAGTTCGGATTGTCGCCGGTCGAGATGGGCTTTCTGCTTTCGTCCTTCCTGTGGATGTATGTGCTCTGCCTGCTGCCGGTCGGCCTGCTGGTCGATCGCTTCGGCGGCAAGGTGGTGAATGCGGCCGGCATCGGCCTGTGGTCGGCGGCGACGGTGGCGACCGGTTTTTCCACCGGCTTCGTCTCGATGGCGGCGACGCGCATCGTCATGGGGATGGGCGAATCGACCAGTTGGCCGGCCTGCAACCGGGTGATCCGCGAGTGGTTCCCGGCCTCGGAACGCGGCCTCGCCAATGCGATCTTCGGCGCCGGCGCGGCGGCCGGCCCGGCGATCGGTGCGGTGCTGGTCTCGGCCGTGGTGGCCTGGCTCGGCTGGCGCGCCGGGCTTCCTGGTGGCCGGCAGCATCGGCTTCATCTGGCTGGTGGCGTGGCTGATCGCGTTTGACAAACCCGAGCGCGTGACGTGGCTGCGCCAGGCGGAGCGCGACAAGATCCTCGGCCGAGCGCGACGGCGAGACGAAGCCCGCTGCCGCGCCGCAGGGCGCCTCGCCGCTGTGGCATCTGCTGACCCTGCGCAGCGTGTGGGGACTGTTCCTGACGCAGGGCTGCGAGGTCTATGGCGGCTACATGCTGCTGACCTGGCTGCCGAGCTATCTGCAGAGTGCCAAGGGACTGTCGGTGCTGAACGCCGGCATGCTGACGGCGGTGCCGTTCGGCGCCGCGACCGTGGTGGCCGTCGTGCTCGGCCGGCTGAGCGACCGGCTGCTGTCGCGCGAGGCCGTGCATGCCGGGCGGCGGCGCTCGATGCTGGCGGTGATGCTGGTGAGTGCCGCGAGCATTCTGCTGATCCCGTTCATCGACAGCCTGTGGCTGATCGTGCTGGTGCTGGCGGTGGCGCGTTCGACGGGTGCGGCGGGGAGTGCGCTGAACTTTGCCCTGGTGACGGATCTGGTGCGCAATCCGGCGGATATCGGCAAGGTGACCAGCATCACCGTGCTGGGCGGCAACTCGTTCGGCATGATGGGGCCGATCGTCACCGGCTACGTCGTGGCGCTCACCGGCAGCTTCAACGGCACATTCGCGGTGGCCGGCGTGCTGGCGCTGATCGGCGCGGTGGCGACGCTGACGATGACGCGCCGGCCGATCGAGCCGTACGCCGCGTTCGGGCGGGGGGCGGCGCTGCCGGCGTAATTGCAACGTCTGATGACGTTTGGGTCTCCGGTAGCCCGAGGCAGCCAAAAATCGGTTCCAGGTGCGGCCACGATCGTTGTGCTGTTCCTGGCTGCGATGCTCTACCTCACGCTCTGCATGGATCGGACCGTCGGCGTCTTCGACGAAGCGCTGATCCTTCTCGGCTCGGCTCGGGTGCTGGATGGCGCTGTCCCGCATCGTGATTTCTATACGCTTGTATGGCCCTGGCCAGTTCTATGCTCTGGCTGGCCTGTACAAGATGTTTCGGGGTATCCGTCCTGGTCGAGCGCGTATGGGACACGGTCGTGCGAGGCTGTTCCGTTGTGCTGGTGTTCGTAATCGTCGTCAGAGTGGCCCCTCGTCCCCTTGCCATTCTGGCAGCCGCCGCAAGTCTCGTGTGCCTTGGATCCTTCGGGTCATACGGCTATCCCGTGTTCCCCGCTCTCGCTGCCGCATTGACGGGTCTGGCATTCCTGATGCCGGCCTTTGACGGCAAGGCGGCCGTGTCAGGGCTGGTCGCAGCCGGCGTCAGCGCAGGCGTCACAATGCTGTTTCGCTACGACGTTGGCTTCGCCACCTTCGGGGCCACGTCTGCGGTGCTCGCCCTCAGGACTTGGTTCGGTTCGCCTGACAGGACACAGCCGTATACGCGCCATTGTGCGGACCCTGTTCTTGTACAGCCTGGGTTTTGCCGTCGTCATTGTGCCGGTCGTCACCGCCTTCGCCTTCTGCGGTGCGATGCCTGACCTGATATTCGACGTGGTTGTCTATTCCGCTCGGAACTACGTGAAGATGCGCTCCCTGCCGTTTCCGCGTCCGTCTTCGCTGAGAACCGCGCCGGCAACGCTCGCTGTATACCTTCCGCTCGTGGTGTGCGCTGCCGCCGTGCCGACCATAGTGGCCATCGTACGATGCCGACGAGCTAATGAGGCTGTCCGGACGTCTGGCGACAACCAGCCACAAGTGCGGGCGGCATTGACATGGACGCTGATTGGGTTGGCCGTTTTGACACTCGTATTCTTCGGGAAGGGCATGGTACGCATCAGCACGATTCACATGGCCATGGCCCTTATCACATCACTGGCGCTGGCTTGCGTGCTGGCGCAACCTGTGCCCAGGCGTGGCGTGGTCGGCCGCATTATGGTCGCCGTGGCCCTATTGGCCGCCTTCTTGGTTACAATTTCCAGCTTGCGCACGGGGCTGCAAAATGCGCTGCAAAACATCGCCTGGGCGAGGGATCCGGCGTCATGGCAGTTGCCAGCGAACACCGCGGCAGCTGCGTCGGGGAGTTGCACCATGCCCGCCGGATTGGAGCGATTGGACTGCTTCCGCACAGACGCGGCGACAGTTGAGACCATCCTCTACGTTCAACGGCAAACCACCGCCGATGATCCGGTGTTCGTCGGCCTGCCGCGCCATGATAGGGTCTTCGTGAGCAATGTGCTGCTCTACTTCGCCATGAATCGCCTGCCGGCCACGAAGTGGTACGAGTTCGACCCGGGCCTGCAAACGTCGGCGCCGATCCAGCAGGCGATTATCGACGAACTACAGCGCGTGAAGCCCAAACTGGTGGTGCTCGACGCAAGCTGGACCGAGGTGACGGAGCCGAACGACAGCGCACTGAGCAGTGGCGTCACGATGCTCGACGACTACATTCGGTGCGCTTTCGAGCCGGCGGCGACATTCGGCTCGAACACCATTTTGCGTGCGCGCAGGGCGGACTGAGCCGCAGTTGAACCGGCACGCCCGCCGAGCCAGGCCACCAACCGATTGCGGGGCCGCATGCCCGCAGCCGTTCACGCCGCGGAAACCGCCGCCAGAAAGCTCTCGACCCGCGCCTTCAGCGTCGCCAACTCGCCGGCGAGTTGCTCGGCCGAGTGCAGCACCTGCGCCGCCGCCGCACCGACATCCTCCGAGGCCCGGCTCATTCCCGTCATGCTTCCGGTCATCTCGCGGGTCCCTGCCGCAGCGTGCTGCACATTGCCGGCGATCTCGCGCGTCGCCTGACCCTGCTGCCCCACGGCGCTGGCAATGCCGGCCGAGATCTGGCTGATCTCGGCGATCGTGGCGCCGATCTCGCGGATCGCTTCGACGGCGGTGCTGCTCGATGCCTGGATCGCGCCGATCTGGCTCGAAATCTCCTCGGTCGCCCGTGCGGTCTGCCCGGCGAGGTTCTTCACCTCGGACGCCACCACCGCAAAACCCTTGCCGTGCTCGCCGGCACGCGCCGCTTCGATCGTGGCATTGAGCGCGAGCAGATTGGTCTGGCCCGCGATGGTATAGATCAAGGTTACCACCTCGCCGATCTTCTGTGCCGCTGCGGCGAGACCTTCGACCGTGTCGTTGGTGCGGCGCGCCTGATCGACTGCACCCTGAGCGACCGCCGAGGAGCGGGCAACCTGGCTGACGATCTCGGCGATCGAGGCGGACAACTGCTCGGCCGCGGCGGTGACCGACTGGACGTCGGTACTGGTTTGGCTGGCAACCGCCAGAAGTGCGGAACTCTGCTGCGCCGTCTCGCCGGCGCGCGCCGACATCGACCGCGCGGCGTCATCGAGTTCGGCAGCGGCGGCGGCGAAGCTCGCGAGTATTGTCGCCACCTGGCCCTCGAACTCCTTGATGCGGGCCTCGAGGGCCTGTGCGCGAGCCAGGCGGGCTTCGCGTTCGGCCTCCTGTTCGCGCAGCAGCCGGGCGCGCTCGATGGCATTGTCCTTGAAGACCGCGAGCGCGCGCGCCATCGCGCCCAGTTCGTCGCGGCGTTCGCGCCCGGCGATTGCGACCTCGCTCGATCCGTCCGCAATGCGCGTCATCACCGCGGTCAGCGCGACGACCGGCCGGCTGACCGCCCGTGTTGCCGCCGCCGCGGCACCGATCGCCAGCAAGGTCGCCAGTATTGCGGCGGCGATCAGGCCGACGCGCGCCGTGTCGATCGAGGCCAGCGCGTCCCGGTAGGTCGTGGCGCGACCGCGATCGGCCGCCTCGATCAAGGTTCCAAGCAGCGCCTCGAGCCTGCCGAAATTGTCCTGCACGCCGCTCATCAGCAGCAGCGCCATCCCTGCGTCCAGCGACGTCATGTCGAGCATCTCGCGGGCGCTCTTGGCATAGGCAGCGAGCGTCGCGACGATCGCGGCGCCGTCACCGGCCTCGCCGGCGAGCCCGGCCACCGCGTTCGCATTTTGAGTGAGCTCATCGGTGCGCTTCAGCACCGCCGCGATGCGCGCGGCGATCACCGCCGCCTCGTTGGAGTTGGCGGCCAGCGAGCTGATTGCGTACAGCTCGGCGTTCACACGCAGGATCGCCCGGTCGAGCTTTGTCGCATCGGCTACGCGCACGAACGAGGTCTCGTTCAGCGACCGGAAGTCGAACGTCAGCCGCTGCAGGACCAGGACCGATCCTGCCGCGACGCCGATCAGTCCGAGGATGGCAAGCGCCGGCGCCAGCGCGCTCTTGGTGCCGATCCTCAGGTTTGCGAACCAGGCAATCATGCGCGTCACGCGGCGCTACTTGTAGGCGCCGACCCCGACGCGATAGTCGCCGACACGCACGACGTAGGTCACCTTCGGCTCGATCTTCTTGGTGACCGGGTGCGGCCATTTGTAGTCGACCCAGGCGGCGTCATCGACGGCGACCAGGTCCTTGATCAGGTACTTTCCGTCGGTGTCCTTGAGGTCGATCAGCGTCTTGCCGATCAGACCGGGATTGGCGCCATGCGAGACGCATTTGCCGGTCTGGTCATAGACCATCACGTACAGGTCGCGATCGTGGAAGGCGGCGCCCTTCTCGAACTCGGGAAACGCCTTCTCCGGGCCCTCCGCCTTGAGCAATTCACCGGCCCGGATTGCCATCGCCTTCGCCTCGTCCGGCGTGCCGCTGTCACCGGCAAAGGCCCCCGTCGTGAACAACAGCGGCAGCATGAATACGAAGCGCAGAATCCATTTGGTCATGTCGGTGATCCCGATCTGCTGAAGCGCGCGAGGCGGCGATGCCCGCCTCGGCGACTGCATGACCGGAAATAGTGTGAAGTCCGTTAACGCCACCGCCTCCGGGATGGTCTCGGGAGGCCTGGCCGCGCCGCCTCAGCCCGGCGTTTCGATGTAGATCGCATCGTCCGACACGCGCACCGGTATCGGCCGCAGGCGGACGCGCGGGTCGCCCGGATGGCGACCGGTGTCGAGGTCGAATTCGTAGCCGTGCCATGGACACACGACATGCCTGTCCGTCGTGAAACGCAGACCGCGGCTGGTCTGGTCCGGCATGATGATTTCCTCGACCCGGTTGAACAGCCTGCCCTGGCAGACCGGGCCGCCGTGATGCGGGCAGCGGTTCTCATACGCGACGAAACGCTCGCCAAGCCGGAAGATGCCGACTTCCAGCTCGCCGATGGCAACGATGCGATAATCGCCATCAGCCAGTTCGCTGCGCGCGCCGACCATGATCTCGCTCATCGTTTCCCTCCCCTCACAGCCTGGCCACCGGACGCTGGAACCACATCGCGATATCGAACGGGTTCAGGTCGGCGGCGCGGATCATCGCGCATGCCGTCACCGCGGTTTCGGTCGCGGTCACCGCGTCGGCCTCGAATGGCGGAAGCTCACCATCGGCTGCTTCCACCTTCGCGGCGTACGCCTTCACCGCCGCCGTCAGCACACGGCGCAGCGCGTCATCCGGGATTGCGTCCGGCTCGCCGCGCTGCAAGGCGGCCGTCACAGCGTCGCAGAACTCGGCGCCCAGGCTCACTTGGCGAGCGCCGGCTCGGGTCCCGGAACCTTGGCGAGCTTGTGCGGTGGCACCTCGAAACCAAAAGCGCGGGCGGCATTCAGGCCCAGGATGTTGCGCTTGGACTGCTCCGACAGGAACGGCAGATTGGTGATCGTCGTCGGCAGATCGAAATCCCAGTGCGGCCAGTCAGACGCGAACAGCAGCTGCGTGTCCGCCTTGATCGCCTCCATCGTCGCCTGGGTCAGCTTGAGGTTGCTGGTCTCCAGCGGCTGACTGGTAAAATACATGTCCTGGATGTACTCGCTCGGCCGCCGCCGCAGCATCGGCGCCTCGGACGTCCGCATCATGTATTCCGAATCGAGCCGCTGCATCATGAACGGCACCCAGGCGAGGCCGCTCTCCACCCAGATCACCTTCAGTTTTGGAAACCGTTCGGGGATGCCGTTGATGATCCAGTTGGTCAAATGGATCATGTTGAAGTAGCAGAACGAGATCGCGTGCATCGAGATGAAGCGGTTCATCTGCTTCATCGACTCGTCGCCCCAGTGGAAGCCCGAATGGAACGCCAGCGGCTTGCCGGTCGCCTGCAGCGCGGCATAGAGCCGCATGTAGCTGTTGTGGTGCACCGGCTTGTAGCGCGTCGAGACCACCGTGAAGCCGATCACGCCCGGCGCGTCGGCGAACTCCTCGACCACCTCGACGCAGGCGTCGGGGTCGTTGAACGGCAGATACATCATCGCCTTGATGCGCGGCTCGCGCGGCAGCAGCTCCTCGATCAGCCAGCGATTGAACGCGCGTCCCAGCGCCACCTCCACCTCGGCTTGCGGATGCATCCCCAGCAGCAGCATCGGCGTCGGGAACGCCACCGTGTAGTCGATGCCCATGCTGTCCATCGCGCGCGTGACCAGCTCGACCTGGCGATGCGTGCCTTCGCCGATGACCGCGTCGGACTGCTGCCCGTGCGGGATGCGGCCGAACATGTCCTGATACAGCATGCCGGGCTGCACGTTCAGCAGCCCCGGCGGCGAGCCGCCGCGCTCGCGGAACGACATCGCCGCGTGCCGCAGGTAGTCGTTGTCGATGCGGTCGGTGACCTCCGACCAGAACGCGGTCTCGGTGACGTGCGCGTCGATGTCCACGATGAAATAGTCGTTCAGCTTGCGCGCACTCTTGGACGCGTGCGCCAGCACGTCGCGCGTGTCGGTCCTGGAGGTGATCTTCTCCAGTTCGCGGACCACCGTGCGCGGTCATGTCGTCCGCGCGTGATGTTGTCATGGCCGTCCCCCGATGCGACGCTGCGTAGGGATCGAAACCGGGTTCGTCCGCGGATCGTATGACGACGGCGGTCGAATTGCCAACGTTGCGGCGGTCTGCCGGAGCAACCCCGTCACCGAGCCGCGGCTTTCCTTTCACGCACGACCCCGCCACTTTGGCGCCATGCGCAGGCTTCTCCGGTTCCTCCGCCGCCTGCTGACGGCGGTCGGCTTCATCGTGCTGCTCGTGGCGGCCGTCGTCACCGGCGTCCTCTGGCTCACCCTGCCGCCACGCTCGCAGCAGGCGCGCATCCCGGGACTGTCCGGCCCGGTCGATATCGGCTTCGATGCCGACGGCATCCCGCGCATCCGCGCCGCATCGGCCACCGACGCCGCCGCGGCGCTCGGCTTCGTGCACGCGCGCGACCGGATGTTCCAGATGGAGATGATGCGGCGCGCCGCCTCGGGGCGGCTGTCGGAGATCGCCGGCCCGGCGACGCTCGGCTACGACCGCACCATGCGCACGCTCGGCCTGCGGCGGCGGGCGGTGGAGGATTATCCCGACCCTGCCGGCGGAAACGCGCGCCATGCTGGCGGCCTATGCGCGCGGGGTGAACGCCTGGATCGAGGCACGCGGCCGGTTCAGCGCGGCGGAGTTCCTGTATCCTCGGCACGCCCGAGCCCTGGGAGCCGGTGGACAGCCTGCTCTGGGGCGAGACGATGGGGCTGTGGCTGTCGTTCAACTGGCGCACCGAGCTGTCCCGCCTGTCGCTGGCCGGCCGCATCCCGCAGCAGAAGATCGACGAGCTCTGGCCACCGGTGGACGGCACCGGCCGGCCGGAAGCCGGGATCGCGCCGACCCGGCAATATGCCGACGCCGTGGGCGACCTGCTGGCCATGCTGCCCCGCTTCCCCGACCCGTACACCCTGCCGGACATCGGCCTCCAACGAATGGGCGGTGGATGGGCGCCACACCGCGACCGGCGCGCCGCTGCTCGCCGGCGACCCGCATCTGGCGTTCGGCTTTCCCGGCATCTGGTACCTGGCCCGGATCGAGACGCCGGACGGCGTGCTGGCCGGTGCCACCGCGCCCGGCGTGCCGGGCCTGGTGCTCGGCCACAACGGCCATATCGCCTGGACCTTCACGACGACCGGCGCCGATGTGCAGGACGTGTTCATCGAGACGCCGGCGGGCGAGGGCCAGTACCAGACGCCGGACGGCCCGCGCCCGTTCACCGTGCGCGAGGAGCGCATCAAGGTGCGCGGCGAACCCGACCAGATGCTGATGGTGCGGGAAACCCGCCACGGCCCGGTGATCAGCGACCTGCGGGCGAACGGCGAGCCGATCCTGGCCGTCGCCATGGCCAATCTTGCTCCCGGCAACACCGCCGCGGCCGGCCTGCTC
Source organism: uncultured Alphaproteobacteria bacterium (assembly GCA_963739725.1). Lineage (GTDB taxonomy): Bacteria > Pseudomonadota > Alphaproteobacteria > Acetobacterales > Acetobacteraceae > JAMXLO01. The sequence continues at coordinate 442,862 of CAVUBS010000033.1, forward strand.
GCGCTGAACCAGGCGCGCGACGTCGAGGCCGCCGGAAAGGCCGCCGCCCTGATCTCCTCGCCGGTGCAGAACCTGCTGGTCGCCGACCGCCAGGGCATCGCGCTCTTTGTCACCGGCCGGGTGCCGATCCGCCGCGCCGGCGACGGGTCCGCGCCGGTGCCCGGCGATGGCTCGCACGACTGGATCGGCTGGGCGTCCGGCGATCAACTGCCGCAGATCGTCGCCCCCGCGAGCGGACGGCTGGTCAACACCAACGACCGCATCGCCCCGCCGGGCTTTCCCATCTTCCTCGGGCGCGACTGGTTCGCCGACTGGCGCGCGCGGCGGGTCCGCGAACTGCTCGACCGGTCGGACCAGCACACGGCGGACGACTTCGCCCGCATGCAGATCGACGTCGCGTTCGAGCTTCGCGCGCCAGATCCTGCCGGCCCTGCTGGCCGTTCCCGCCCCCGAGGCCGACGCGGCGCGACGCGCCCAGGCGCTGCTGAAGGACTGGGACGGCAGCATGACCATGGACAGGCCGCAGCCGCTGATCTTCAACGCCTGGGTCCAGCATTTCTATGGCCTGGTGCTGCAGCGGGCCGGCATCGGCGCGAATGACGGCGGGCCGATGGCGGAGTTCGTCGCCTATGTCCTGTCGCCGGCCGGGGCGCATTGGTGCGGCGGCGACTGCACCGCGACGCTGAAGACGGCGCTCGCCGAAGCGGTGCGGGACCTGGCCAAGCGCTTCGGCAACGACCCGGCGCAATGGCGCTGGGGCGAGGCGCATCCGGCGGTCTTCGCCCATCCGGTGTTGCGCACCCTGCCCGTCCTCGGCCCGCTGACCACGCTCAGCATCCCGAGCCCCGGCGACGACACCACGATCGATCGCGGCGGCATCGCGTACAATCAGTTCCAATCGGTGCATGGAGCGGCGTATCGAGGGGTGTATGATCTCGCCGATCTCGACCGCTCGCTGTTCATCGTGGCCCCGGGCCAGTCGGGCAATCCGCTCAGCCGGCATGCCCGCGATTTTCTGACCCGCTGGCGCGATGGCGCGACGATCACGCTTGGCCCGACACCTGACGCAACCACGGCAACCATCCGGCTGACCCCATGATCTATCGCATGAGCCCGTTGGACGAGGACCTGCTGATCGAGGGCGTGCTGACGCGCCGCGTGTTCGCCTGGCTGATCGACGTTCTGCTGATCATGCTGATCGTCGTGGCGCTGTGGTTCGCGCTGGTGCTGTTCGGCCTGCTGACCCTGGGCCTCGGCCTGCCGCTGCTCGGCATCCTGCCGTTCGTGCCGTTCTGCTATCACATGCTGTTCCTGGCAGGCCCCGCTTCGGCCACGCCGGGCCAGCAGGCGCTCGGCCTGATCGTCCGCCGCAACGACGATCTCGGGCGGCCGACGCCGGTGCAGGCGGTGGTGTCCACGCTGCTGTTCTACGTCACGCTGGCCACCAGCGGGCTGCTGCTGCTGGTCGCGCTGTTCACGGTGCACCGGCGCACGCTGCACGATCTGCTGAGCGGGCTTGTCGTGGTGCGCACACGGGCGTTGACCCGCGGGCTCGGGTCCTGGAACATGCAAGGCGGATCGCCCTACGCATGACCTACAAGCCCCCGCGCCGGCCGCAGTTCTTCTACACGACGGCCCCCCTGCCCTGCCCCTATCTGGCGGGACGGACCGAGCGCAAGGTCGTCACCGAGATCACCGGCCCCGACGCGGAAGGGCTGCACGACCGGCTGTCGCGCGCGGGGTTCCGCCGCAGCCACAACATCGCCTATGCGCCGGTCTGCCCGTCCTGCCAGGCCTGCGTGCCGATCCGCATCCCGGTCGCCAGCTTCCAGCCCGACCGCACGCTGCGCCGGATCGTGCGCGCGAATGCGCTGCTGGAGGGCTTCGAGGTCCCCGCGCGCGCCACGGCCGAGCAGTTCCAGTTGTTCCAGCGCTACCAGCAGGTGCGCCACGGCGACGGCGACATGGCGACGATGAGTTTCTACGACTATCGCGCCATGGTGGAGGACACGCCGATCGAGACCTTCATCGTGGAGTTCCGCGATCCCGATGACCGCATGGTCGGCGCGTGTCTGGCGGATCGGCTGGGGGACGGGCTGTCGGCGGTGTATTCGTTTTTTGCGCCGGGGCTGGAGAAGCGCTCGCTCGGCACGTACGCGATCCTGTGGCTGATCGAGCGGGCGCGGTCGCTGGGGCTGCCGTATGTGTATCTCGGCTATTGGGTGCCGGAGAGCCGCAAGATGGCGTACAAGTCGCGGTTCCGCCCGGCGGAGGTGCTGGCCGGCGGCGCGTGGCGGATGCTGACCGAGGCGGATGCGGGGGATGGGGTCGGCGCGGCGAAGCGAGGCGCTGGTGCCGGAGTTGGCGGACTAACTCCCCAGTCCGTCGTCGGATTGACGGAGTTCGCCTCAGGATTGAGAGCGATATTCTTCGTGCCAAAGCCGAAAGAACGTAGCCTTAGTTTTGCTGCATCGACGCTTCTGTCCTCCTTGCAAGTAGTCCCGTCAAGCGATCAGGTTTGATCACTCCTGACAGGTTTATCAATCGGTTGTCCGACCATGTTGTGCTTGTCGCCGAAGTTTGTTAATCTCGTTCTGAGGCCGAGCCTATTTAATAGGGAGGTGTAGGTGTCGAGGTCTCAGACGGTTATCAGTGCGTTCGATGCTGATCACATCATTCGAATATCCGGGCTCACGAAACGCCAACTGACGTATTGGGATGCCACCAACTTCTTCAAGCCACAGTATTCTGTCGGTCATGGCGAAGCATTGGTCCGAGTGTTACTCGTTCCGCGATGCTGTCAGCCTGCGCACGCTACATATTTTAAGGAAGACGCATCACATATCCCTTCAACATCTCCGCGACGTTGCCCAGCGCCTTACCGAATACAGCGACGCTCCGTTTGCAGAACTAAAGCTGCGAGTAATCAATAAAGAAGTCCATTTTAAAGAACCAGATACTGGTAGGACGCGCGCCGTGATCAGTGGTCAGTATGTATTATTACCTATCATCGACGTGGTGCAGGACGTAAAACGGTCAGTTGCAGATCTTCAAAGGCGCGACGCATCGCAATTCGGTAAGACCGAACGGCGCCGGAACATTTCCCACAATGCGCAAGTGTTCGCGGGAACGCGTGTTCCCGTCCGGGCTATTCGGCATTTTCTTGAGGACGGCTTTTGCATCGACCGAATATTACAGGAATATCCGTCCCTAACCAGGGACGACATTGAAGCTGTTGCAGCAGGAATGCAGACAGCGGCGTGAGATTCAGAAGGCCGGTTCTGAAGCTGGCATTGGATGAAGGCGTTCCGGATTCGGTTGGCAAAGTCCTGCAGGATGCTGGCCACCGTGTGATATTCTTGAATAGGGCGAATGAACTTCCACGCGGTTCAAAGGACCCACTCGTCTGCGAATTCGCGATGATTAACGATGCGATCCTGGTCGCCACTGACGGCGATATGCGGCAAATCGCGCGCAGTCATGGAATCGGGACAAATCGTTATGCAAGACTCAACCTATTGAAGCTTTCGTGCCGCGAAACTATTGCTGCGGAGCGTGTGCAATCTGCGCTTACATTCATTGAGCACGAGTGGCATTACAGCCAAACCGCGGACAGACGGCGAATTTTCATCGAGATCTTGGACAGAGCTATCAGATCGAACCGTTAAATGCGACATGACTAACTCGCCTGGGTGGCTGGGGTTATTAGAGTGGAAGCTGGCAGTGCTTGGGGCGGTTGGCCATCCATGTATCGCCAATTCTGCCCTTGCCTATGCGCGGGTCGCCGCGACACCATTGAGGTCGGTTCAAAATCGTGCGCCAGTTCCTCCGCCGAGCGGCCCGGCACGCACGGACCCGACCACATAGCGATGGAACTCGGGTTTATTCGGTAGTCTCGTCCCGCCGCTTGTCAACTCCTCGAACGCAGGCGTTCCGGCATCAACACGGTCTCGTCAACTTCAATCGCACTTAGCACGAACTCAGACACAGACGGGGCGTACCGGCTTGTTCCTTCAGCAAGATCCCGACCTCGCGGCATGCTGCGCGCCCCTCGCCATCTCCCTGGCTGCTCGCCACCGGTAGCGGATCGATCGCAGCACCGCCACCGGGAGCCTCGCGCTATGAATTGGTTCATACGGCCAATTCGCACGTCGCCTCAAAGTGCCCGCAGCGGACGAAGCGCGACGCAGCGCCTCGCCGCAGCGAGGAGAGCCGATGATGCGCCAGTTCGTGACAGCAACCGCCATAGCCACTGGGCTCGTCGGACTTTGGGCGGCGGTCGTGCCGCTGACGGCGCAGCCGGCACCGAAGCCGACCAACGCCTCCTCGGCCGCGCTGTCCAAGGCGCTGTTCCTCTGCCGCGGTCCGAACGGCATCGACCGCACCTGCACCGCGGCGCTCGCCCGGGCGCTGGTGACCGAGCAGCAGCCCAGCCGGACCGCGATGCCGACCGAAGAGCGCTCCTGCCGCGCCGACGCCGCCACAATGTCCGCGAGCATCAGGCCGCACGACTGAGCGGCAAGGTCGCGCTGGTCCGGGCGGAAAATCCGCGCCACACTCGCGCGGCGACGGATGTCCCGATCGCGTCACCCGGGGAGGTGGCCGATGCCGATCCGAACAGTCCTTGCCTGCCTCGCCGCCGCGTCGTTCTGCACCATCCAGGCCGCTCCCGGCGCAGCCCACGCTGCCCGACGGCCCGGGCAAGGCGCTCGTCGAGACCGCCTGCCTCGGCTGCCACGAACCGGTCCGCATCACCAATGCCGGCTACAATCGGCAGGACTGGCAGAACGTCGTCCACATGATGCTGAATGTCGGCGCGCCCGTGGCACCGGACCAGATCGGCGCGCTCACCGAGTATCTGGTGACGAACTTTCCGGAGAAGCCCAAACCGCCACCCTCGCTGATCGCCGGCAGCGCAGATGTCGCGATCCGGGAGTGGGTGGTGCCCACGCCGGGCGCGCGCCCGCATGATCCGCTCGCCTATCCGGACGGCTCGATCTGGTACACCGGCCACATGGCGAACGTGCTCGGCCGGCTCGATCCGCGCACCGGCCAGTTCACGGAATACCATCCCGACACGCCTTCGTCCGGCCCGCACGGCCTGGTCGCGGACAAGGACGGCAACATCTGGTTCACCGGCAACTTCGCCGGATATATCGGCAAACTCGACCCGCACACCGGCAGGTTCACCGACTACAAGCTGCCCGATCCGAAGGCGCGCGATCCGCACACGCCGATGTTCGACCGGCGCGGCATCCTGTGGTTCACCGTGCAGGGCGCCAACATGGTGGGCCGCCTCGATCCCGCGACCGGTGCGATCAGGCTGGTGAATTCGCCGACGCCGAGGTCGAACCCGTACGGCATGGTGATCAGTTCGCAGAACATCCCCTGGTTCTGCGAGTTCGGCGCCAACAAGCTGGCGAGCATCGATCCCGAGACGATGGCGATCCACGAGCACGCGCTGCCGAATGAAGCAAGCCGTCCGCGTCGCATCGCCATCACGCCCGACGATGTCATCTGGTACTCCGACTACGCACGCGGCTATCTCGGCCGGTTCGACACGAAGACCGGCGACGTGAAGGAGTTTGCCTCGCCGGGCGGCCCCAACGCGCTGCCGTACGGCATCGTGTATCTGAAAAGTGCCGTCTGGTACAGCGAATCCGGCGTGCGTCCGAACACGCTGGTGCGCTTCGATCCGGCGTCAGAAAAATTCCAGACCTGGCCGATCCCGTCGGGTGGCGGCGTGGTGCGCAACATGATGGTGACGCGCGACGGCAACATCGCGATGGCCGAGAGCGGCGTGAACCGCGTGGCCCTGGTGGAGGTGAAATAGCCGGCGACGCAACACCTGATGCGACTCGCACACCTGTGGTAAGTGTCACCGCGTACGAACGGCACCGAGGTGCAGTCCCATGCAGTGTCAATCATGCGGCGATGCGATGCAGCGGGAAATCGTCGCCGTCGAGGTCGTGATCGCCGGCCGCCGCATGTCGATCGATCAGCCAGGCTGGTATTGCTGGTCGTGCAAGCTTGGCACGCACACCGCCGGCGACCTTGCGACCATCGACGATGCACTCGGTGCATTGCTCGGCAAGCGGCGTCAGCTCAGGCCCGGAAAGGCTGCCTTGGCGCGGCGCGGCTGACCGACGCGCGCTATCGCGACAGCACGGTGGCGACGAACACCGAGCAGACCACCAGATAGACCACCAGCAGCGCGAGCCTGATCCTGCCGGCGTGCCGGCGCAGGCCAGGCGCGACGCTGACGCCCACGAACAATGCCATCGTCACGCCTGTCACGAGCCGCGCCGCCCGCATCTCCTCGCCGGTAACGGCACTGAACAGCGTCACGCCCCTCACCCTCCGACCGGCCGCGGGTTATTGTCGCGCCGCGCGCGGGCAAGGGTCCAGGAAACCCAACGGAGGGGACGCGATGCGACGGCTGACACTGGCGTTTCTGCTGCTCGGCGCGGCGCCTGCCTTCGCCGCGGATCTCACCCTCAAGCGGGTGATGCTGTCGTCCGCCGGCGTCGGCTACTTCGAATACGAGGCCGAGGTGGATGGTCCGACCACGCTCGGCCTCGATGTGCCGCTCGATCAGGTGGACGACGTGCTGACCTCGCTGGTGGTGTTCGACAGCGCCGGCGGCGTCGGCACCGTCGAACTGCCGGGGCGCGACACCACGCGCGCGAGCTTCGGCGACGTGCCGTTCGGCCCCGAGGCGCTGCGCTCGACGGTCGACTACCTGAACAGCCTGCAGGGCGTCGAGATCGCGGTGCAGGGGCCGCGTCCGATGACCGGGCGCCTGGTCCATGCCGAACGCGTCGCCGAAGCGCTGCCGGCGGCACCGGGTCAGCCGCCCGCGACGGTGCAGCGGACCCGCGTCACGCTGCTCGGCGCCGACGGCATGCGGCAGTTCGTGCTGGAGGACGCCGACAGCATCCAGGTCACCGACCCCGCGCTGAGCGCGCGCATCGGCCAGGCGCTGGACTCGCTGCGCCGGGAGGCGAACCAGAGCGTGCGCCATATCACGCTGCGCAGCACCGGCGCCGGCCAGCGCACGGTGCGCGTCGGCTATGTCGCCGCGGCGCCGCTGTGGAAGGCGATCGTACCGGCTGGTGCTGCCGGCGACGGACGGCGCGCCGGCGCGCCTGCAGGGTTGGGCGGTGCTGGAGAACCAGTCGAACGCCAACTGGGACGGCGTCGCGCTCACCCTGCAGTACGGCAACCCGGTCACGTTCCGGCAGGCGATCTATCAGAGCTATTTCGTGCAGCGGCCGGAGGTGCCGGTGGAAATCCTCGGCCGCATCCTGCCCAGCGTCGATACGCGCGCCCGACCGGCCGAGATCGCGGCGGCGCTGAAGGCCGCTCCCTCGCGCCGCCGGCCGGCGCCGCGTGGCTTCGCCGCGGCCGCTCCGGCGCCGGCGCGTGCCGACGTCATGGCGCAGCCCGCCGAGCCGGCGCAGGTCGCGGAAAGCGTGGAGGAGACGATCTTCCAGCTTCCCGACGCCGGTCGTGCTGGCCGCCGGCCATACCGCCAGCGTGCCGATCATCGACAGCGTCGTTCCCGCCGAACGCCTCGACCTCGCCACCGGCAACGATCCGCATCCGCTGTCCGCGATCCGGATCACCAACGACACCGGCGCCTCGCTGCCGGCCGGCGTGCTGACGCTGTACGATACCTCGGGCGCGGCGACCTTTGCCGGCGATGCCAGGCTCGGCGGGCTGCCGTCGGGCGAGCAGCGGCTGCTGTCGTTCGCCCAGGACCTGCGCACCACGGTCGAACGCGACAGCACCGGAACAGACGACGCTCGCCACGCTGACCGCCGCGGACGGCGTGCTCCACATCACCACGCGCGCAGCGCGAGGTGCTGCACCATCACGATCACCGCGCCGACGCACGAGCCGCGTCGCGTTCTGGTGGAGATCCCCAGGGACGACGGCCGCACGCTGACCCTCGAAGGCGACGCTCGTGCCGGGCATCGAGGAGACCGCGACGGCGTGGCGCCTGCCGGTCGCGCTGAAACCAGGCGAGGTGCGCAAGCTCACGGCCTACATCGACCGGCTCGAGCGCGAGCAGACGGCGCTGCTGGACGACGATGCGCAGGTGGTGGTCCGGCTGCTGAACGAGCAGGCGCTGACGCCGGCGGCGCGCGCCGCCCTGCAGCGGCTGGCAGCGCTGCGGCAGGACGAAGCGGCGAAGCGGGCGATCCTGAACCAGCTCAAGGCGCAGCAGGCGGCGGTCATGCAGGACGAGGACCGCATCCGGCGGAATCTGGCCGCGGTCGCACCGAACGATGCGCTGCACGGCAAGCTGACGCGCGCGCTGGAGGCCGACGAGACGAAGCTCGACCAGCTCAATCAGGCGATCGAGCAGACCACGGCGGCGGCCGACAAGGCGCACCTCGCGCTCGCCGATGCCGCGGCGTCACTGCGGCTGTGAGCGCCTTAACCGGACCGCAAGGTTTCCGCGCCATTCTTGCGGCCATGGCGCCATCCCTCACGCACGCCGACGTAGCGCGTCTGCTGGCGGAGCCCTCGGCCGCGGTCCGCGCCGAGCTGGCGGACAAGGTCGCGCGCGAGATCGACAACACGCAGCTGACCGAAACCGAGCTTGCAGATCGCCCAGGACATCGTCCGGGCCATGGCAAGGGACGTCGAGCTGGCGGTGCGGCGCGCGCTGTCGAACAGCCTGCGCCGGGCGAAGAACCTGCCCAACGACGTGGCGGTGCGGCTTGCCGGCGACGTGGAGGCGGTGGCGCTGCCGATCCTCGCCGAGTCCCCGGTGCTGACCGACGCCGACCTGGTCGAGATCGTGCAGCACGGTTCGGCCGGCAAGCAGGAGGCGATCGCCGGGCGAGCCGACGTCTCCGAGCCGGTCGCCGATGCGCTGGTGAGCACGGCCGGCGAGGCCGCGGTCGCGGTGCTGCTGGAGAACGCGACGGCACGCATCGCCGAGGCGAGCCTGGGACTTGCGATCGATCGCTTCGCCGAGAGCGACCGGGTCAAGGCCGGCATGGTCCACCGCGACCGCTCTGCCGGTGACGATTGCCGAACGCCTCGTCACCATGGTGTCGGACAAGCTGCAGGCCTATCTGGTCAGCCATCACGAACTGCCCGTCTCGCTCGCCACCGACATCGTGCTGGAAGGCCGCGAGCGCGCCCTGCTGCACATCAGCCTCGGCTCCAGCGCGCAGGAACTGGAACGGCTGGTGCGCCAGATGCATCGCAACCGGCGCCTGACCCCGCTCCTGGTGCTGCGCGCGCTGTGCCTCGGCGATCTTGCGTTCTTCGAGGCGGCGATGGCGGCCATGGCCAAGGTCCCGGTGACCAACGCGCGCATCCTGATCCACGACGCCGGCCACAACGGCCTCACCTCGCTGTATGAACGGGCCGGCATGCCGCCGCGCCTGCTGCCCGCGGTGCGCGTCGCCGTCGAGGTGGTGCGCGGCACCGAGTTCGACGGCGGCGAGCGCGACCATGAACGCTATCGCTCGCGGGTGATCACCCGTATCCTGACGCAGTTCGAGGACCTGCCGCAGGAGGACCTCGATTATCTGCTGGACAAGCTTGGCGATGTGCTAACTGTGGCGGAATAGTTGCGGCGGGATCGAGTGGTGCGCAGGCTGAGACCGGAACAAGGCTCCATGGTCCGTTGGACGGCGACGGCGGTCATCGCGATGAAATCGACGGATTTCGTCGTCAACGGGCAAACCCGCCTCGCCGCGGTCAAGCGCTTTCCGATCGTCGAGTTCGCCGACTACGAACGCCGGCTGGCGACCATGCAGGAGACCCTGCAACTGGTGCAGCAGGCCTATCTCGGCACGTCGCATCACGCCGTGATCGTGATGGAGGGCTGGGACACCGCGGGCAAGGGCGGCATCGTGCGGCGGCTCGGCTGGGCGCTCGACCCGCGCAGCTTCAAGGTCCACGCGATCGCCGCTCCCAGCGGTCGGGAGAAGTCGCTGCATTACCTGCAGCGGTTCTGGGAGCAGTTGCCGCAGCACGGCCAGATCGTGGTGTTCGACCGCTCCTGGTACGGCCGCGTGCTGGTCGAACGCGTCGAATCCTTCGCGACCTCCGCGGAATGGCATCGCGCCTACGACGAGATCAACGCCTTCGAACACACGCTGCTGGCCGATGGCGCGCGACTGGTGAAGCTGTTCCTGCACATCACGCCCGAGGAACAGATGCGCCGGTTCCGCGCTCGGCTGACCGATCCGCTGAAGCGCTGGAAACTGTCCTACGAGGATTTTCGCAACCGCGCCCGCTGGAAGGACTACGAGGCGCGCGATCGAGGACATGATGGAGAAGACATCCTCCAAGCGCGCGCCCTGGCATCTGATACCGGCCAACAACAAGCCGTTCGGCCGGCTGGCCGCATTCCGCATCATCGCCGACCGGCTATCGCGGGGTATCACGCTGGAGCCGCGCGCGCTCGATCCGAAGGTGGCGGACGCCGCCCAGCATCTGCTCGGCATCAAGGTCCCGGAGGTCCGCCACCACGGGCACTGATCCGGGTTTGATCCCAATGTGCCTCTCCCCTCCCCTTGCGGGAGGGGGTTGGGGGGAGGGGTCGCACCAACGCGTGACAACGTGGTGTCCGCATCAGTACCAAATTTGACTTTGTGGCGCGGCCCCCTCCCCCCAACCCCTCCCGCAAGGGGAGGGGGGAGGACCTTTCAGCGAGCGAAACCCTACCCCGCGACGATGTAGTCCATCCGACCGCCATCGACCGCCAGCACCTGCCCCGTCACCCACCCGGAACCGGGAGCGGCGAAGAACGCCACGGCATTGGCGATGTCGTCCGGCTCGCCGATGCGCCCGAGCATCGCCCGCTCGGCGATGCGTCGTGCCGCGTCCTGCCATTGCTGGTCGGTGCGCCGGCTCTGCGCCATCTCGGTGCGGATGAACCCCGGCGCGACCGCGTTCACCGTGATGCCGCGCGGCCCGAGTTCCATGGCAAAGCGCTTCGTCAGGATCGCCACCTCGGCCTTGGTCGCGGCATAGAACGCATTGCCCGGCAGCGCCGTGCCGATTGCGGCGATCGAGGTGACATTCACGATCCGCCCATAGCCGCGCTCGCGCATGCCCGCCATCGTCGCGCGGACCGTATGGATGACGCCATCGACATTGACCCGCCGCATGCGCTCCATCGCAGCCGGATCGTAGGTTTCCAGCGTCGCCTGCAACGACACGCCGGCGTTGTTCACCAGAATGCTCACCGGCCCCAGTTCGGCGGCGGCACGCGCGATCATCGCTTCGACCTGCGCCGCATCGGCGACATCGGCGCAATGGGCGATCGCGCGCCCGCCTGCCGCGCGGATTTCCTGCACCAGCGTCTCCGCGGCGTCGGCGCGCACCGCGTAGTTGACGCAGACGGCGGCGCCTTCGCGGCCAAGCCGTTGCGCGATCGCCCGGCCGATGCCGCGCGCCGCGCCCGTCACCACCGCCACCTGATCGCGCCAGGCCATCGCCTGCGCCGGAGCGCTCAGCTCGTCGGGAACTTGCAGTTGTCGGCGAGCGGATGCAGGACCTCGGACGGCGGCGAGGTGTGCACCAGCTTGTACAGATCCCACGGCCCCTTGCTCTCGTCCTTGGTCTTCACCTGGAACAGATAGGCCGGGAATTCGCCGCGCCCGTCCGCCCGGATCCGTCCCGGACCGAATGCGTCATCGTCGGTCGGGATCGACTTCATGTGCGCCACGGTCGCACGGCCGCTCTTCTTGGCATTCTCGGCGCCCATCGACTGCACCGATTTCAAATAGTGCAACGTCGATGAATACGAACTGGCGTGCGCCTGGTTCGGGTAGTTGTTCGGCGTCTTGGTCAGCAGCCGCTTGGTGAACGCGCGCGTCCGGTCGTCGCGATCCCAGTAGAACGTCTCGGTGGTGGTCAGCCCGCCGCAGACTTCAAGTCCGAGCGTGTGCACGTCGGTGATGAACAGCAGCAGCGGCGCGATCTTCATCTTCTTGTTGAGGCCGAACTCAGCCGCCTGCTTGATGCAGTTCTGCGTGTCGAGGCCGGCATTGGCGATGCCGAGCACGGTCGCCCCGCTCGACAGCGCCTGGGTCAGGTAGGAGGAAAAATCGGTGGTGTCGGGGAACGGATAGCGCAGATCGCCCTTCACCTCGCCGCCGCCCTTCTTCACCACTTCCGCCGTCAACTCGGCCAGCGATTGGCCGAACGCGTAGTTGGCGGTGATGAAGAACCACGACTTGTTGCCGGTTGCCATCAGCGCGCCGCCGGTCGAGTGCGCGTTCTCGTAGGTGTCGAAGCTCCAGACGATGGTGTTCGGGCTGCATTGCTGCCAGGTCAGCGCCGCCACGGTGGCGGACGCGTTCAGCATCATCTTGTCCTTTTCCTTCGCCACCTGCGCGACCGCGAGCGCGACCGACGATGTCGGCACATCGGCCGCAACATCGACGCCCTGGTCGAACCACTGCCGCGCGAGCGAGGCGGCGACGTCGGGCTTGTTCTGGTGATCGGCGCTGATCACCTCGACGTCGAAGTCGATGTGCGAGCGCATCTCCTCCACCGCAAGCTGTGTCGCCGCCACCGACGTGGGACCGGTGTTGTCGCGATAGGTGCCGCCAAGATCGGTCAGCACGCCGATGGTGATCTTCGGCTTGGCCTGCGCCCGGGCGCGAACGACCGGCAATGCTCGACAGGGCGGCCGCGCTGCCCAGTAGGTTGCGGCGTGAAAGCTGCATGGATGTATCACTCCAGTGGATTGCTGCAACGCGCTCGGCCCCTCGGCGGGTCACCGGCCGTCATTGGCGCTCTGATGCGGCCGGCGGCTGTCGCAGTCAAGCGGCCAGAGGGCAAGCGGCCAGGGGGCAAGCGGCCAGGGGGCAAGCGGCCAGGGGGCAAGCGCTCAGGCGAAGCGGCCCGAGCGCGGGAAACCATTGGGCGGCAAGCGGCCGGCCTGCGCGCGTTCGCCGATCCAGTCACGCAGGTTGGTCTCCGTCCGCGTCTTCTCGCCGAGCCGCCAGGTCAGGCCATCGGCGAGCCGGAATACCTTCGCATCCGCCAGCCCGCCGTCGCGGTAGCGCTGCAAAATCACGCCGCCGCCACGCGCCATCTCGGGCACCTGCTCGATCGGAAAGATCAGCAGCTTGCGGTTGCTGCCGACGATCGCGACATGGTCGCCGTCCGCCGGAACGCACAGCGCCGCCTCCTCGCCGGGCTTGAGGTTGAGCACCTGCTTGCCGGTGCGCTTCTCCGCGGCAAGTTCTCCCCCCGGCACGACAAATCCGCGCCCCGCCGATGACGCAACCAGATACTTTCCGCCGTCGGCGGGAACGAACAGCGTGGCGACATCGTCGGCGTTGGTCAGGTCGGCAAGCACACGCACCGGCTGGCCATCGCCGCGGCCGCGCGGCAGGTCGGCCGCCCGCAGCGTATAGGCGCGGCCATTGGTGCCGAACAGGATAAGGCGATCGGTCGTCTGACAGTGCACCAGGCGCTTGAGCCGGTCGCCCTCCTTGAAGCGCAGCTCCGCGTCATCGGCGGTGTGGCCTTTGACGGCGCGTATCCAGCCCTTGTCGGACAGGATGACGGTGATCGGTTCGCGCTCGACGAAGGCATCGCTCGCGACCTCGACTGTTGACGGCGCGTCGCCCAACTCGGTCCGCCGCGCGCCCAGCGCACCGGAGCCGAATTTCCGCCGCGTCTCTTCGAGTTCGTCCGCGATGCGTCGCCAGCGCAGCGCCGCGTCCTTCAGCAGCGTCAGCAGGTCCTTGCGCTCGCTGGCCAGCGACTTGTGCTCCTTGCGGATCTCCATCTCCTCGAGCCGTCGCAAAGATCGCAGACGCATGTTCAGGATCGCCTCGGCCTGAACGTCGGTCAGCTTGAACCGCTCAATCAAATGCGGCTTGGGCTCGTCCTCGTTGCGGATGATGCGGATCACCTCGTCCACATTCAAATAGACCAGCAGATAGCCGTCGAGGATTTCGATGCGCCGCTCGATGGCCGCGAGCCGGTGGCGCGAGCGGCGCACCAGCACTTCATGGCGATGATCGAGCCACGCGCGCAGCACGGCCTGCAAAGACATCACCAGCGGCGTGCGCGTCGCATCGAGCACGTTCATGTTCAGCGGAAAGCGCGTCTCCAGCGCGGTGGCGCGGAACAGCGTCTCCATCAGCACTTCGGGCTCGACGCCGCGCGTCTTCGGTTCCAGCACGAGCCGCACCAGCTCGGTGCTTTCATCGCGCACGTCGCCGAGCAGCGGCAGCTTGCGATCTTCCAAAAGCTGCGCGATCTGCTCGATCAGACGCGCCTTCTGCACCTGGTAGGGGATTTCCGTGACCACGATCTGCCACGTCCCGTGCTTGCCCTTCTCCACCGCCCATTTGGCGCGAACGCGAAACCCGCCGCGCCCGGTCTCGTACGCCGTGAGGATCGCCGCCTTGTCCTCCACCAGCACGCCGCCGGTGGGAAAATCGGGCCCGGGCATGTGGTGCAGCAAATCCGCTGTCGTTGCCTGCGGATTGCCGATCAGGTGAATGGCGGCGGCACAGATCTCCCCCGCGTTGTGCGGCGGGATCGAGGTTGCCATGCCGACCGCAATGCCGGCCGCACCGTTGGCGAGCAGATTTGGAAACGCGCCGGGCAGGACGACCGGCTCGCTCTCCTCGCCGTCGTAGGTCGGGCGGAAATCGACCGCGTCCTCGTCGATGCCGGCGAGCAGCGCGCGGGCGACCTCGGTCAGCCGCGCCTCGGTGTAGCGCATCGCCGCGGCGTTATCGCCGTCGATGTTGCCGAAATTGCCCTGGCCTTCGACCAGCGGATAGCGCGCGGCGAACTCCTGCGCGAGCCGTACCAGCGCCTCGTACACCGCGACGTCGCCATGCGGATGGAACTTGCCGATGACGTCGCCCACCACGCGCGCGCATTTCTTGAATCCGGCGGTGGGGTCGAGCCGCAGCAGATGCATGGCGTAGATCAGCCGACGATGCACCGGCTTCAACCCGTCGCGCACATCCGGCAGCGAGCGCGACATGATGGTGGAGAGCGCGTAGGCGAGGTAGCGCTCGGACAGCGCGTCGGAAAGCTGCGTGTCCTCGACGTGCCCGATCAGGTCATCCGGCATCCTGTTGCTCCGAATTCGGCCGCGAGTGCCGCGACCCGGTCGTATAGCATCTGGCGCGCGGCCGGCAGCGGGCGGTGGTGGTGCCCGAACGCATCACGCTCCAGGAAGTGGCCGGTCAGCCGAAGGCCGTCGCGCCAGTCCGGCGGCGTCGCGCCGTCGCCCCCGGTCAGGAACGCGGGCAGGCGCAGCAGGCGCGATGTCCAGATCCCGGCGCCCGCCGCGGTGACGGCGCGTCCCGTCTTCGGCGAAACGAATGCCAGGCCGGCGGTCTCGCCGGTGACTGCGCAGCTTGTCAGGTCCAGCCCGTAGCCGAGGTCGGCGAGCAGCACTGCCTCCCAGCGGACCAGTTCGGTGAGCGTCGCCGCGCCCTGCGGCAGGTGTGCGATCAGGCGCAGAAGGCCCTCGAACACGCGAGGATGCGGCTCGCGTTCCGGCAATGCACCTTCCGCGACGGCGCACGCCGCCGACAGCATCGCCAGTCCGAGCGGATCATCCATGGCAAGAGCGGCGCCGGGATGCACAAGTTCGGCGGACAGGCTGCCGAGCTGATCGGCCAGCCGTGCGACCCAGCGTGCCTGCACGAGGTTGCCCGGCTGCCATATCGCCGTGCGGCTGCGCGCGGCGCCGCCGCGTGCCAGGCCGCGATGGGCTCCGTGTTCGGCGGTCATCACCGTGGCGATGGCGTCGCCTTCGCCGTACGGGCGTGCGTCGAGCACGATGGCAGGTGCGTCCCACTCCATGGCGGCTATGGGCTAGCAGCTTTCGGGGGGTGGGGCGATGGGAGCGGCTGGTCTACAGCCAGTGGAACCCGTGGGCCATGACGCCGAGCAGCGCGCCCGTCTGGGCCAGCATCAGGCCGAGCAGCCAACGGAAATCAGCCCGATGCTCGGAATTGAGTGCGTCGAACCGGCGATCGATGCCGGTGAACCGGCCCTCCATCGCATCAAGCCGCCGCTCGATCCGCTCCAGGCTCGCGACCGTGGTCCGCGCGATCTGTTCCAGCACTGCGACACGGCTCTCCATGTCGGCAGGATAACGGCCGCCTCCTGACGGTTCAATGGGCGTATCGGGCATCGGGATGGCTCCTTCCGCGCCAGATCTACCGGTGACCGATGAACGAACCGCTACCCCGGGTCCTGCAGCCCGATCGCCCGCAACCGCGCCGCCTCGTCGTCCCAGCCGGCGCGCTGCTTGACGTTGAGGAACAGGTGCACCTTGCGCTCCAGCAGGATTGCCAGCTGCTCCCGCGCCTTCGCGCCGATCGCCTTGATCCGCTGGCCGCCCTCGCCGATCAGGATCGCCTTGTGGCCCGCGCGCGAGACATACACCGTGGCCTCGATCCGCACCGATCCGTCGTTGCGGTCCTGCCAGTTCTCGGTCTCGACCGTCGTGCCATAGGGCACCTCCTCGCGCGTCTGGAGGAAGATCTGCTCGCGCACGATCTCCGCCGCCAGCAGCCGGTCCGGCAGGTCCGTCAGGTCGTCGTCGGGATAGAGATGCGGCCCCTCCGGCACGGCAGCCGCCAACGCATCGGCCAACTGCTCGACGCCATCTCCGGTCGCCGCACTCACCATGAAGGTCTGCTCGAACGGCGTCAGCGCCGCCAGCGCAGCGGTCAGCGGCAGCAGGTTCGGCGACGGCACCAGGTCGACCTTGTTCAGCACCAGCCAGCACCGCCGCTTCCGCGCCGCCAGCGTCCCGGCGATCTGGCGCACCAGTTCGCTCGCACCGCTCTTCGCATCGACCAGCAGCAGGGTCAGATCCGCATCCTGCACGCCGGTCCAGGCCGCGGCCACCATCGCCCGGTCCAGCCGGCGGCGCGGGGTGAAGATGCCCGGCGTATCGACCAGCAGCACCTGGCTCTCGCCGCGCATCATGATGCCGAGCACGCGGAACCGCGTCGTCTGGGCCTTTGGCGTCACGATGGACAGTTTCGCGCCGGCCAGTCGGTTGAGCAGGGTGGACTTGCCCGCGTTCGGCGCCCCGACAACCGCGACGAAGCCGCACCGCGCGGTCATGCGCCGAGCATCCGCAGCAGGTCCGTCGCCGCCAGCTGTTCCGCGGCGCGCTTGCTGCCGGCCTTGCCGGTCCCGCTGCAGCCGGCCACGGCCACCGCCACCACGAACTCCGGTGCATGCGGCGGTCCGGCCCGCGAAGTGACGATATACTCGGGGGCGCCGAGGCTGCGCGCGTGCATCCATTCCTGCAGCGTCGACTTTGCATCCTTTGGCGGCTCCCGCTGCGCCTCCATCACGTTGCACCAGGCGCGTCTGATGAAGTTGCGGGCAGCGTCCATGCCACCATCGAAGTACAGCGCCCCGAGCACTGCCTCCAGCGCATCAGCCTGAACACTGGCGCGCTTGCGAACGCCATCCCGCGCCTCGTTTGCCGCCACCGACAGCGCCTCGCCCAGACCGATCTCTTCCGCCACCGCGGCCAGCACCGGCTGCGACACCAGAGCGCCCAAACGGTGTCCGAGATCGCCCTCGTGCTCTTTGGGAAAGCGTTCCACGAGCCATTCGGCGATCAGCAGACCCAGGACGCGGTCGCCGATGAATTCCATCCGCTCGTTCGAGCTCAAGCCGCGCCGGCGCCGTTTCCCCTGCAGCGCGGAGCGATGCGTCATCGCCTCGCGCAACAGTTCCGGACGCGTGAAGTCGTGGCCGAGGATTGCCTCGATCGGCGTGGTCAATGCCGGCCCGCTCAGTGGACGCTCATCAGTATCCGGCTCCAGCGGATTTCGAATGGCCACCACCAGAATTCCCACCACGGGTATTCCGCATCCACCGAGAAGAACAGGATCTCCGCGCGTCCGACCAGGTTCTCCACCGGCACGAAACCGACGCCGTTCATGAAGCGGCTGTCAGCGGAATTGTCGCGGTTGTCGCCCATGGCGAACACGTGGTCGGGCGGGACGAGGTATTCCTGCGTGTTGTTCATCTCGCCGTCGTCGGTCGCCTTGAGGATGTCGTGCTTCACGCCGTTCGGCAGCGTCTCCCGATAAAGGCGCAGCGCCATGCGGATGTCATTCTCGTCGGCGACATAATCGCCCTCGGCCTGGCGCGGGGCGAGCTGACCGTTGATGTAGAGCTGGCCCTGGCGCACCTGGATGCGGTCGCCGGGCAGCCCGATGATGCGCTTGATGTAGTCGGTCGAATTGTCGCGCGGATACTTGAACACGGCCACGTCGCCGCGGTTCGGCAGGCGTCCGAAGATGCGCCCGGAGAACGGCGGCCAGCCGAACGGCAGCGAGTAGCGCGAATAGCCGTAGCTGAATTTCGACACGAACAGGTAGTCGCCCACCAGCAGCGTCGGGATCATGCTGCCCGAGGGAATGTTGAACGGCTCGAACGCGACGGTGCGCACCACGACGGCGATCAGGCCGGCATAGACGAACGTCTTGATGTTCTCGACCCAGACGTTCGATTTGCGCCGCGCCTTGGCCTTTGCCTTTGTCGCCATGTGGATAAGGGCTTCCGTCGATAAAATTCGGGCGGATGAAGCCCAGGGGTGGATGGCGTGTCAAGCGAGCGGGCAGGCGGGCAAATCGAGACCGCGCCCGGCGACCCCCGACGGCCGCCGCGCGTCAGGACCTAGTTCGTGTCCAGCTGGATGGGCTGCCCGCCGGCGGCGCGGCGCTGCGCCATGAAGGCCTGGATTTCCGGCAGCGTGACGTAGCCCTTCCCCTCGAGGTCGATCGCATCGAAGTTCTGCGCGACCAGCGGCATGCCCTCTTCCGCCTGCTGGCGCGTCAGGCGCCCGTCGTTCGTCACGTTGGCGGCGGCGAAGTGCAGTGCCAGCGACCCGCCCTGCTCGGGCAAGGCCGCGCTGCCGCCGGGGCCGCATTGCCCGCCGGACCCGGATATGTGTCCGGCTGTGCCGTGGCCGGGGCGCCATCGGGGCCAGTCTGCGGCGTGCCATAGGAACCGGCAGGCGGCCCCGCGTAGGGACCAGGCGGATAGCCGTACGGGCCGTAGCGGGGCGGGATAGCGGTAGCCGTAGGGATAGCCGTAGTAGGTGCAGCACGGCGCCAGGCCACCGGTATAGGGGTCGTAGACGCATCCACCGAGCAGGGCCGTGGCGGCGGCCAGCGCCAGTGTCGCAACAATTCGTCGCATGGCTCGCACCCGATTACCTCGTCGGAATGGCTGAAATGATCACCTGGGCAAACGCGTACGGATATTCGTCGGTCATCGTCAGTGCCACGGCGGCCTCCATTCCCGCGGGCGTGATCGCGGCCAGCCGTGCCGCCGCGCCGCCGGTCATCGCCAGTGTCGGCTGGCCCGAGGCCAGGTTCACCACCCCCAGATCGGAGAAGAACACGCCACGCCGGAATCCGGTTCCCAGCGCCTTCGCCGCCGCCTCCTTCGCCGCGAAGCGCTTGGCGAAGGTCGCCGCCTGGATCCGTTCGGTGCGGCTCGCCGCCTTCGCGCGCTCGGTCGCGGTGAAGATGCGCAGCAGGAAACGCTCGCCATGCCGCGCGATCGCAGCCTCGATGCGGCGGATATCGCAGATGTCGGAGCCGAGACCGAGGATCATGTCAGTGACCGGTGCCTGCCGGACCTATCCGCGTTCCACGCCCTTGACGCCGACCGCGCCGCGCAGGCCCGCGATGACCTTGGACAGATGCGCCACGTCGCGCACGTCGACATCGACCAGGGCCTCGATGAAGTCCTCCTGCCGACTGACGATCTTCAGGCTGGCGACCGCGCCTTCCTGCTTGGCGATCGCGTTCGTCAGGTTGGCGAGCGCCGACGGCTCATTGGCCCCGATCACGCTGATCCGCGCGGTATGGCTCAGCGTCTTGCCGTCCGGGCGGCTGGCGAACAGGCCCTCATGGTTCCAATCGACATCGATGAAGCGCTCCGGCGTGGCGGCAAACCCTGCCAGGGTCTGGCAATCGCGCGCGTGGATCGTGACGCCCTTGCCGGTGGTGACGATGCCGACGATCTCGTCGCCCGGCACCGGATGGCAGCAGCCGGCGAAGTGATGCGCCATGCCCGGCACCAGCCCGGTGATCGGCATGTCGAAATCCGACTTGTGCGGATGCCGGCTGTTGGCGCGCGGCAGCGGCGCGGGGATCATGCGCGGCGCGCGCGGCGCCTGGCGCAGTTCCGGATAGGCGGCGTGCACCACGTCCTTCGGGCCGACATTGCCGTTGCCGACCGCGATGTACAGATCGTCTGGCGGTGGCGAACTTCAGCGCCTTCAGCGCCGGCTCCAGCGCCTTCTCCGAGCCGTCGAGCCCGGCCTGGCGGAACGCCTTCGCCAGTTCCGCGCGTCCCGCGTCCAGGTGCTGCTGGCGCTGCTGCTGATGAATGAACCGGCGGATGCGCGCGCGCGCCTTGCCGGTGACGACATAGCGCTCCCATTGCGGCGACGGCGTGCCGCCGCGGGCCGTCATGATCTCGACCTGGTCGCCGTTCTGCAGCTGATAGCGCAGCGGCAGCAGCCGGCCGTTGATCTTCGCGCCGACGCAGGCATCGCCGACCTGGCTGTGCACCGCATAGGCGAAGTCCACCGGCGTGGCGCCGCGCGGCAGCTGGATCAGCTGGCCCTTCGGCGTGAAGCAGAAGACCTGGTCCTCGTAGAGTTCCAGCTTGGTGTTCTCGAGGAACTCGTCGGGCGCGGTGGAATTCTCCAGAATCTCCAGCAGGTCCTGCACCCAGCGGAAGCGCTGCAGATCGCGCCGGTCGGCCTTGGCGTTGGGCTCCTTGTAGACCCAGTGCGCGGCGACGCCGTTCTCCGCCACGTCGCTCATGTCCTCGGTGCGGATCTGGATCTCGATCTTCTGGTTGCGCGGCTCGCGCAGGGTCACGCCGGTGTGCAGGCCCTGGTAGCCGTTCGACTTGGGCGTGGAGATGTAGTCCTTGAACCGCCCGGCAATCACCGGATACGACGAGTGCACCGCGCCGAGCGCCGCGTAGCACGCCTCCTTGCTCGGCACGACGATGCGGAACGCCATGATGTCGGAGAGCTGCTCGAACGCGACGTTGCGGCGGTGCATCTTCTCCCAGATCGAGTAGGGCGACTTCTCGCGCCCGGACACCTCGATCACCGCCACGCCGAACCCTTCGCAGACGCGCTTGAGTTCCTCCCGCACCTCCTCGATCACGTCGGCGCCCTGGCCGCGCAGGAAGTTCAGCCGCGCCTGGATCGTGGCATAGGCCTCCGGATCGAGCTGCGCGAAGGCCAGCGTCTGCAGCTCGGTCTTCACCGCATCCATGCCGATCCGCTCGGCCAGCGGCGCGTAGATCTCCATCGTCTCGCGCGCGATGCGGCGGCGGCGTTCCGGATCCTGCACGAAGTGCAGCGTGCGCATGTTGTGCAGCCGGTCGGCGAGCTTCACCAGCAGCACGCGGATGTCGCGGCTGATCGCCAGCACGAGCTTGCGGAAATTCTCCGCCTGCTTGGTGCGGTCGGACTGCAGTTCCAGGCGGGTCAGCTTGGTGACGCCGTCCACCAGGCCGGCGATCTCGGGACCGAAGCGGCTCTGGATCTCCGGCAGCTTGACCGGGGTGTCCTCGATCACGTCGTGCAGCAGGCCGGTGGCGATCGAGGCGGTGTCCAGCCGATAGCCGGCCAGGATATCGGCGACGGCGACCGAATGGGTGATGTAGGGATCGCCGTTGTCGCGCACCTGCGCCCCGTGCGCCTGCCTGGCCAGCACGTAGGCGGCGTCGATCAGGGCAGTGTCCGCCTTCGGATCGTAGGCACGCAGCTTCTCGGTCAGCCGGATGGGGTCTGGACCGAGGCTCGTGCCGTCGGGCGCATAAGCCGGGGCGAGGGCCGGCCTTGTGACCGCGCTGCCTTCACCCCTGGCTGTCATCGGCCACTACCGCTGCGAACGGCCGCCCAGCTCCGCCTCGATGGCCGCCTCGAGATCCTCGGGCGACATCTCGTCTCCTTCGACGGGCAGGCTTGCCGCCTCTTCATCGGCCGTGACGTCCTGCAGGCCGAAGATGTTCTGATCGGTCGGGATCAGATCCAGCACCTCCTCGTCCGCGGGCTCCGGCTCGGGCGCGCGGGACAGCGACTTCACCAGGTCCTGCTCGATGCGGCCGAGTTCGATCGTTTCATCGGCAATTTCGCGCAGCGCCACGACGGGGTTCTTGTCGTTGTCCCGATCGATGGTGAGCTCCTCGCCGCGGCTCAGGTTGCGCGCGCGCTGGGCGGCGAGCAGGACGAGCTCGAAGCGGTTGGGAACCTTCTGGACGCAATCTTCGACGGTCACGCGCGCCATGCGCTCGGCCTCCGGGCAATAGACTTGGGCGAGTGTCTGATCTAGGCGGGCACCAGCGGCAAAGCAAGCCTGACGGCAGGGCAATCGGTTGAAGCTGAAGCGCTCGGGGTTTCACCCCGAACCCCACCAGAGGCGCCGCCTCTGGACTCCGCCAAGGGCCGAGCCCTTGGAACCCCTCACTTTAGTATCGGATCCCAAAGGCTCCGCCTTTGGTGGGGGTCCCGGGGGCAACGCCCCTGGGCGGGTTTCAGGGCAGAGCCCTGAGCCTGACGCCGCCCACCTGATTGACGAAAACCACCCGGAGGGCCATTTCCGCCCCATGATCAGGCTGTCCGCCGGGGCCGCAACCAACATCGCCGCTATGGCGGGCTGCGCATTCGTCCTGGCCTGTGGCTGCGCCGCCGTGCCGGGCGGGCCGCTCGCGATCCCCGCACCCGCCTTGCCGGCCGCCGGGACGCAGTTCGACGGCATCTACACCGGGCAGAACGCCGCGGTGAGCGGCTGGGGCTTCTGGTGCGGTGCGCCGGCCTTTCCGGAGACGATTGCCGTCAGCGACGGACGGTTCGACTATGCTTTCCCGGTCAACCCGCCGCGCACCACACCCGTCGCGGTCCAGATCGCGGCGGACGGCACGTTCGCGGCGCAAATGCAGTACGGCACCGAGGACCCCGGTCCGCGGGCGCGCTATATCAATGCGTGGGTGACGGTGATCGGGCGGGTCTCGGCTACCGAACTGGACGCCACGGTGACCGACCTGCGCTGCGTCCGGCGCGTGACCGTTCGCCGCGGCTGACGGCGCGGGCCCGCCGCTCCAGGGCGGCGTCATAGGAGCGCGATCACCTGGGGCGACAGATCCCGCAACAGATCGCGCGCGCTGCGCCGCAGGACGGGGTGCACCCAACCCGGCGCCACATCGAGCAGCGGCACCAGAACAAACGCCCGTTCGTGCGCGCGCGGATGCGGCAGCACGGGGTCGGGCGTCGATCGCACGTGCTGGCCATCCCGCCCCATCGCAATGATGTCGAGATCCAGCGTGCGGGCCGCATTCGGCTCGCCCCGGACCCGGCTCGCCCGTGCCTCGATCGCCTGCAGTGCGGCGAGCAGCACGCCAGGGTCGGGGCTCGTGGCGCCCGGGTTGACCCGCAGGGCCGCGACCGCGTTGACGTAGGGCGGCTGGCCGGATGGCGGAACCGGCGCGGTCCGGTACCAGCGCGAGAGCGCCCGCAGCCGCAGCCCCGGAAGCCCGTCCAGGGCCGCCGCCGCACGCCGGCAGGTCTCGATGGGCGGCGTGCCCAGCGGTCCCGGCAGGTTTGCGCCAATGCCGATCAGCACCATCCGGAACGGTTCCGGCCGGGTGGTTCACACGCCAACAAGAAGCTGCGATGATTCGCCGCGCGTTCGCCCCGGATTTCAGTCTTTGCCCGGTTCGCACGTTTTCCGTGTTGTCCTGCACCCTGCATCGTGAGGTCTCGATACATGCATTTCCTTCCGAATGAGCGGGTCGCCCTGTTCATTGATGGCGCCAATCTATACTCGGCTTCGCGTAATCTTGGTTTCGACGTCGATTACCGGAACCTGTTGGAATTCTTCCGCAAGAAAGCGCATGTCGTGCGTGCCTATTACTATTCGGCCGTGCTGGAGACCGACGAATATTCGCCGTTGAAACCGCTGACCGACTGGCTGGCCTATAACGGCTACACGCTGGTGACGAAGCCGGCCAAGGAGTTCACCGATTCGGCCGGACGCAGGCGCGTCAAGGGCAACATGGACATCGAGGTCGCGGTGGACATGCTGGAACTCTGTCCGCGGCTCGATCACGCGATCTTGTTCAGCGGCGACTCCGATTTCCGCCGGCTGGTGGAGGCGGTTCAGCGTCGCGGCGTGCGCGTCTCGGTGGTTTCCTCGATCCGCACCAGTCCGCCGATGGTCGCCGACGAACTGCGCCGCCAGGCGGACCAGTTCCTGGAACTTGCCGACATCGCCGCCGAGTTCACCCGCCGCCAGACCGAACCACGGGTGCGCAACATCCCGCTGCGCCAGACGCCCGCCGAACCGTTCCCGGACCCGCACGACGCAGCGTGAAGCGCGCGCGCGGGGCACCGGTTCCCGAAACGCGCCCGGCCGCGATTGGCCCGGGGGCTTTGGATCCTGCGGCTTTGGATCCTAAGGCTTTGGACCCTGGGGCATTCAATCCCGGGGCGGATTGTCCGCTCTGTCCCAGGCTGGGCGAGTACCGGCAATCCAATCGGGCTGCCAACGCCGAGTGGTTCAACGCGCCCGTGCCGAGTTTCGGCAGCCTCGATGCACGGCTGCTGGTTGTCGGCCTGGCGCCCGGCGTGCGTGGCGCCAACCGCACCGGGCGGCCATTCACCGGCGATTTCGCCGGCATGCTGCTGTACCGGACGCTGGTGCTGTTCGGTCTCGCCGAGGGGGCCTATGGCGCGGATCCCGGTGACGGGCTTCGCCTGGTCGATTGCCGCGTGACCAACGCCGTCCGCTGCGTGCCGCCCGCCAACCTGCCGACGCCGTTGGAAATCGGCACCTGCAACCGGTTTCTGGCCGCCGAGATCGCCGCCATGCAGCGGCTGCGCGGCGTGCTGGCGCTGGGCGGCACGGCACATGCCGCGGTGCTGCGGGCATACGGCATGCGTCCCGCGCGCACGGCCTTTCGCCATGGCGAAATCCACGCCCTCCCCGAGGGCAGGCTGCTGGCCGACAGCTATCACGTGTCCCGGCTGAACACGAACACCGGCCGGCTGACCGAGGCCATGTTCCACGCCGTGGTCGAGACGCTGCTCGGCAGGATCGGTCCATCAACGTGATCAGCGACGTATTTGATTGATGATGCATTTGTCGGGGCGGGCAGTATCATCGCCGCCTGCGTGGCGGATCGACTGAAGTCTTCCGGGCTGCGCTGGCGTCCGTCGGAACGAACCCTGGCCTGCCGATCTGCGCCAACGTCCGCCTGTTTGCCGCACGTTGATCTGGGGGGAGCGCATGCGACTGACCACATTCACCGACTACACGCTGCGCACCCTGATCTACCTCGCGGTGCGGCCCGGGACGATTGTCACGATCTCCGACGTGGCAAACGCATACGGCATCTCGGCAAACCACCTGATGAAGGTGGTGCATCAGCTGGCGCTCACCGGCGACATCGCAACGACGCGCGGGCAGCGCGGCGGCATGCGCCTCGCGCGCAATCCGGATGCGATCAACATCGGCGACGTGGTGCGGCGCACCGAGCCGGATATGGCACTGGTCGCCTGCTTCGGCGAGACGACGCACTGCACCATCGAGGAAGGCTGCGTGCTGCGCCATGCGCTCGATGCGGCATTGCAGGCGTTTCTCGCGGTGCTGGATCGTTACACGCTGGCAGATCTGGTCGAACCGCGACAGACGCTCGCCGCGTTGCTCGGCGTTGCGTTGCAGCCCGAGCCGCCGATGATGCGACCGCAATAGGCGGATGGCACGTCGCAGGTGCGTGCGCCCATGTTGCGGGCGTCAACCACAAGGAGCGACGCCATGGATTTCCGCATTACCGGTCTGCCGCTGGAACCGTTCGTGCCGTTCTTCTCGATGAGCGACGCGAAACTGCTGGCCCATGGCGCGCGCCGCGTCGTCGCCAAGGCCGATGATGCGCCGCTGATGCAGCCGTGCCGTATCAGTCTGCGCGATTCCGAGCCTGGCGAGGTGTCGATCCTGCTGAACTACGCGCATCATGTTGCGCCGACCTCACCGTATCGCGCTGCCGGGCCGATCTTCGTGCGCGAGGGCGTGCAGGAGACGGCAAGCTTCGTCAATCAGGTACCGGCGCAGCAGCGCACCCGTCTGCTGTCGGTGCGCGGCTACGACACGGACGGCATTATGGTCGATGCCGAGGTGGCGGAGGGCAGCGAACTCGAGACGCTCATCGAGCGGATGTTCCGCCGGGATGATGTGGCATTCCTGCACGCGCACAATGCCAGGCGGGGCTGCTATTCCTGCCGCATCGACCGCGTGTGAGTTCAGGAAATCCCGGGTCTCACGTCGTGGCCGGGCTTGTCCCCATACGCGTCAGGATAAGTGCAGCCCGAAGTACGATTCTCCCCCTCCCCTTGCGGGAGGGGGCTGGGGGGAGGGGTCGCGCCATCGCAGGACGTTGCGGTCAGATGGTTACGCCATTTGAATTCGTACCGTGTTCCCCTCCGCCAAATCCGCTGGGCATTCGGGTGAAGCTGAAGCGCTCAGGGCTCTGCCCTGAAACCCGCCCGGTGGCTTTGCCCCCGGGACCCCCACCAAAGGCGTAGCCTTTGGAATCCGTTACTAAAGTGACGGGTTCCAAGGGCTACGCCCTTGGCGGAGTCCAGAGGCAGCGCCTCTGGTGGGGTTCGGGGTGAAACCCCGAGCGCATCTGCTTCGCCAGATTACCTCGCCCCACTGATGGCCGGGACAAGCCCGGCCACGACGGTGAAGAAGCGGCGATATCAGTGAACGGCAACCGCGGCTGGTATCACCCTTGCGCTACGCCTTTGCCAGTTCCGCCTCGATCGCCTGTGAGAGTTTCGGGCCGTTCGGCTCGTCGCCCGAGCCGAACGTGCCGGCGATGTGGCCGTTGCGGCCGATCAGCACCTTGTTGAAGTTCCACTCCGGCTGCCAGTTCTTCTGCTCGCGCACCCACGCATAGAACGGCGCAGCCTGCGAACCGCGAACATGGGCGATGCCGGCCATCGGGAATTCCACGCCGAATGTCGCATCGCAGAATGTCTTCACCGTCTTGTTGTCGGCGGATTCCTGATTGAAGTCCTGGCTTGGCACGCCGATCACCGTCAGCCCGCGCGCCTCAGCCGTTCTGTGCAGCTTCTCGAGCGCCTCGTACTGATAGGTGTAGCCACAGAACGACGCAGTATTCGTTACCAGCAGAACGCGTCCCCGGAACCCGGAGAAATCCAGCCTCCCTTCGTCGATCGAGGGAAAGCCGAAGTCCCACGCAAGCGTTTCCTTGTTCGCGGCCATGCAAACTCCTATCGCTGCCACCAGCACCATGCGTCGCGTCGGCTCAACCATATCGCTCCTCCAGCCACGGGTCGCCATTGTTGTGATAGCCGCGCTGTTCCCAGAACCCCGGATGATCGCTGATGGTGAACTGGATGCGCCGCAGCCATTTCGCCGACTTCCAGAAATACAGCCGCGGCATCAGCATACGCACCGGGCCGCCATGCGCGCGCGACAGCGGCTTGCCTTCCCACGCATGCACCAGGAATACGTCCGGCCGATCGAACTGCTCCAGGGGCACATTCGTGGTGTAGCCGTCGAAACTGTAGAACATCACGTGCCGTGCGTCCGGCTTCGGCTGCACGATGCGCAACAGCGCCTGCGCTGCCACGCCCTGCCAATGATTGTCGTAGCGCGACCACTGCGTCACGCAATGAATGTCCGACACGCTCTCGGTCTGCGGCAGCGCCATGAACTCGTCGAGCGACAGGCTGAGCCGGTTTTCCACCACCCCGTCGACATCGAGGCGAAACTTCTGCGCCGTGACATTCGGTTCCGCGCCCAGATCGAGCACCGGCCAGTCGCGCACCAGGCGCTGTCCGGGCGGCAGCCGATCGCGCGCAGGATCTGCCGTGGTCCCGGTCAGCAGGCGCCCCTCGCGCGCCCATTTCTGCTTGGCCTCGATCAATTTGTCGTTCGGCATCAGCCTCGCGCCCGCATCAGCCGCGCCTTGTCCCGCTGCCAGTCGCGCGAGGCAATCGCGGCGCGCTTGTCGTGCTTCTTGCGCCCCTCGCCGAGGCCCAGCAGCACCTTGGCCATGCCCCGATCGTTGAAATGGATCTGCAGCGGCACCAGGGACACGCCTTCGCGCGCCACCGCGCCGGCCAGCGTACGGATCTGCTTGCGCGTCAGCAGCAGCTTGCGCGGGGCGCGCGGTTCGAAGCGCGACAGCACGCCGCCCTGGTATTCCGGGATATAGGCGTTGAACAGCCAAAGCTCGCCTTCGCGCTCGCCGGCCCACGCCTCCGTCAGTGTAGCACGGCCGTGGCGCAGCGACTTCACCTCCGGGCCTTTCAGCACAAGCCCGGCCTCCACGGTGTCCTTGATCGCATAGTCGAACCGCGCCTTGCGGTTCTGCGCCGCGACGCCGTGCGAGATCAGGGTCTTCTTGGTCTTTGCTTCAGCCATGGTTCCGTCGCTTGCCCGGATATGCCAGATAGCATTTAGGGCAGCTTGCGGCGAGGGTGCCGTTGCAACGTCACGGCCGAAAGATCGCGGAAATCACGGATCGACGCAGCCCTCGCCGGCTTGTGGGTAGGGAGCCCAATCATGGTTGGCGGCATAGGCCACCCATCGCCGCTGATCGGCCACCGAGAGTAGCGTCGTGGGGCAGGCGACGCCGAAAACCTTCAGCCCGACGATGCCGTACAAGCTGCGCTCTGGCTTGAAGCATCCCTTGCCGGCCTCGGGATATTGCGGCCAGCCATTCAGCGCGGCCTCGGCGGTCCAGCGCTCCTGCTCCGCCGTCGGCATGTCCGCTGCGGGACAGGCGACCTGGAAGATACGCACGCGCGTCAGCATCGAGTCGGGTGCCCGCATCTCTGCGATCTGATCGGAGGTCTTGAACAGTCTCTCGACGCCGTAGCCGATGTCGTCCGCAAGGAAGGTGGGGCTGATCATGATGGCCATCATCAGCAGCGCGCGGGATCGCTGTGACAAACGCAGGCGTCGCAGGTTCGGCATTGCCACAGACGGCATGCGGATCGCCGAGCCTGCCATAATCGCGCTTGCGTATGCCATTGCGACCTCCTTGGCGCTTTAGAAAATCCCCTGCTTCATTTGCCTTGCCATCATCGTCTTGCCGGTCGTCCCGCCGTCGTGCGCCGTCGCCTCAGTTCAACAGCCCGACCTCGGTCATCGCCGCCCGCACCTTCGCCCGCGTGCCCTCCATGATCGGTGCGAGCGGCAGGCGGCAATGCTCGGACGTCTTGCCCAGCAGCGACGCCGCGAACTTCACCGGCGCGGGGCTGGTTTCCGAGAACAGCGCGTCGTGCAGCGGCACCAGCCGGTGCTGGATCGCCATCGCGTCCTTGACGCGCCCCTCCTGCCAGGCGTCCTGCATCGCCGCGCACAGCCGGGGTGCGACATTCGCCGTGACGCTGATGCAGCCGTCGCCGCCCGCCGCGAGGAAGGCAATCGCCGTGTGATCCTCGCCCGACAGCTGGCAGAAATCGTCGCCGCAGGCGCGCGTCGTGTGCAGCGGACGCGCCAGGTTCGCCGTCGCGTCCTTCACGCCGACGATGTTCTTGTGCTTCGCCAGCCGCGCCATCGTCTCGACGCTCATGTCGACCACCGAGCGCGGTGGGATGTTGTAGATGATCAGCGGCAGATCGACCGCATCGGCGATCGCCTTGAAGTGCAGGTACATGCCCTCCTGCGTCGGCTTGTTGTAGTAGGGCGTCACGATCAGCGTCGCATCCGCACCCGCCTTCTTCGCGTGGCGCGCCAGATCGATCGCCTCCGCCGTGCTGTTGGAACCGGCGCCGGCAATGACCGGAACGCGGCCCTTGGCGACCTCGATCGCAATCTCCACCACCCGCTTGTGCTCGTCGTGCGACAGCGTCGGGCTCTCGCCGGTGGTGCCGACCGGCACGACGGCGTCGGTGCCCTCCTTGATCTGCCAGTCGACGAACTCGGCATAGGCCTTCTCGTCGACCGACCCGTCCGCGCGCATCGGGGTGATCAGAGCGACGAGCGATCCTTTGAACATGACCCTCTCCCTTGGGTGTGGCTGCCTGCGATTTGGGCAGGGGAAGCTAGGCGCGCGGGAGATGCACCGCAAGGCCGTGCTGGGCTAGAAGAACCGCCATGCGTGCCACGATTCGCCCCCGTTACGCTCTGCTGGCCCTGTTCGCCGCGACGCCCGCCGTGGCCGAGCCCGGCGATCCGGCCGCGGCGATCCGTGCCGACCGGTGGGCGGATGCCCAGACTGCCGCGGCGTCCTACGCCGATCCGGTCGCGACCAAGCTGGTCACCTACTTCCGGCTTCTGGCCCCGGGCGCCGCGACGGCGGACGAGATCACCGACTTCATGGCGCAGAACCCCGACTGGCCGAGCCAGGCGCTGCTGGAGCGACGCCGACAGGAGGCGATCGCCGCCGAGCCGGACCAGGCATCGGCTTTGGCGCAATGCGAGCGCAACAGGCTGACCTTGCCGCAGGCGATGCTGCGCTGCGCCGAGGTGTGGGCGAATGCCGGCGACAATGCCCGGGCGGCCGAGGAGGCGCGCCACGCCTGGCTCGCGGGCATCGCCGATGCGCCCGCCGAGGCCGCCTTCCTGCGCCGCTGGTCCGGCGCCGTTCGGCCCGAAGATCAGTGGACGCGGTTCCAGCGTCTCGCCTGGCACGACGCGCCGGCCGCAGCCCGCCAGATCCC
Organism: uncultured Alphaproteobacteria bacterium; assembly: GCA_963739725.1. Classification (GTDB taxonomy): domain Bacteria; phylum Pseudomonadota; class Alphaproteobacteria; order Acetobacterales; family Acetobacteraceae; genus JAMXLO01. Next base: position 473,604 of record CAVUBS010000033.1, read on the forward strand.
TCGGCTGGATCCGGCGCATCGTGCGCAAGCAGAGGCACGGCTCGCCCTGCAGCGGGATGCGCCCAACGCCGAGACGCTGGTTGCCGCCCTGCCAGCGTCGGCGCGTGCCGATCCGGGCGTTGTGCTCGACCGCGCCCGATGGCTGCGCCATGCGGATCGTGCCGCGGATGCCCTGGCGCTGTGGCAGCGCGCCGGCGAGACGGCGCAGCGCGATGCGCCGGCGGAGGAACTGGCGGCATTCTGGACCGAGCGCAACCTGCTCGCCCGCCGTCTGCTGCGCGACGGCAACGCCGCCGGCGCCTATGCGCTCGCCGCCAACCACGGCCAGATCACCGCCGAGCAGGTGCTGGACGCGGAATTCCTGGCGGGCTTCATCGCGCTGCGCCGGTTGCACGATCCGGCCGCCGCGACGCGCCACTTCACGACGCTTGCAGAACTGTCCAAGGCCGCGATCACCCAGGCGCGCGCAAACTACTGGCTCGGCCGCGCCGCTGCCGCAGCGGGCAAGGATCCGCGCCCGGACTACGAGCGCGCCGCCGCCTGGCCCACCACGTTCTACGGCCAGCTTGCCGCACTGGCGCTGGGCGACGATGCCGCTGCACTCGGGCGCCGGATCACGGCGCTGCACGACCCGTCCTACTCGCGCGATCAGGTGCTGGCGTTCACCGACCGGGAGGTGGTGCGCGCCGCGGCGATGCTGGTCGCGTGGAACGATCCGCACCGTGCCCGCGCCTTTCTGCTGCGGATGGACGAGCTTGCCCCGGACCCGGCCGACCGGGCGCTGACGGCGCGGCTCGCGCTGCGGCTTGGCCTGCCGGACACCGCGGTGTTCGTCGCCAGGCGCATGGGCCGCGACGGGCTGGTGCTGCCGGACGCCGGCTGGCCGATCGCCGCCGAGCCGCCGGCCGGGCCGGTCGATCCGTCGGTGGCGCTCGGGCTGATCCGCCAGGAGAGCAGCTTCGACATCGGCGCGGTCAGCCCGTCCGGTGCGCGCGGGCTGATGCAGCTCATGCCGTTCACCGCGCAGGCGGTCGCGAAACAGGTCGGCGTGGCCACCTCGCTTGTCTCGCTGACCAGCGATCCGTCGCACAACATGCGCCTCGGCACCGCCTATCTGCAGGAGATGCTGACCGCTTCGGCAATTCGCTGCCGCTGGCGGTCGCCGCCTACAACGCGGGACCGCATCGCGTCGATGAATGGCTGCCGGAGAACGGCGACCCGCGCGTCGGCCCGATCGACATGCTCGACTGGATCGAACTGATTCCGATCAACGAGACGCGCAACTACGTGCAGCGCGTGCTGGAGAACGTGGTGATCTATCGGGCGCGGCGCGGCGAGACCACGCCGACCCTGCTGGCGCAATGGACGCAATAGTCCATCGGCTTTCCGCCTGGGACGGTCTTCCGCTCGTTGTCCGCGAATGGCGGGACGGCAACGCGCGCGCGCCGCTGCTCTGCCTGCCCGGCATCGTGCGGACCTCCGGCGATTTCGAGACGCTGGCGGATGCGGTCGGCGCGGGCCGGCGCGTCGTGGCGCCCGACTATGCCGGCCGCGGCCTGTCCGGCCGTTCGCGCGACTATTTCCCGCTATGCGCCCGAGGCCTGCCTGCGCGACGTGCTCGACATCTGCGCCGCGCTGCACCTGCACGAGGCGATCGCGATCGGCACCAGCTTCGGCGGCCTGCTCAGCATGGGACTCGCCGCCACGCGCCCGTCGCTGTTCCGCGCGGTCGTGCTGAACGATGTCGGGCCGGATCTCGGCCGCGAGGGCACGGAATTCGTTCGCCAGCTTCATCGGCGACGACACCGCCTTCGCCGATATCGACGCCGCGGTCGCGCATCTGCGCACGGTGCTGCCGCCGCTGTCGCTCGATGGCGATGCGGCATGGCGGTCCATGGCCGCGCTCACCTATGCGCCGGACGGCGACGGAATGTTGCGGCCGGGCTGGGACACGCGCATCGCCAAACTGCTGAACGGCAAGACACCCGATCTGTGGCCGCTGTTCGGCGCACTGGCGCACCTGCCGCTGCTGCTCGTGCGCGGCGAGGCCAGCGACATCCTGCTGCCGGCCACCGTCGCACGCATGCAGGCGACGCACCCCGACATGGCGGTTGTGTCGCTGCCCGGCATCGGCCACGCCCCGACCCTCGGCGAGCCGGCGATCGTCGCCGCATTGCGCGCGTTCCTGGACCGCGTGGGGTGACCCTCGCACGTTTGATCGCCAGCGGCTGCGGCTGCGGCTTTGTGCCGTATGCGCCGGGCACGGCCGCATCGGCGGTCGCCGCGCTGTCCGGCGCACTGTTGATGCAATTCTCGCCGTTCGCACTTCCGGTCGCCGTGCTGCTTGCAACTCTTGCCGGGTTGTGGGCGATGCACGCTGCAAACGTCGAAGGCGATCCCGGTTGGGTTGTAATCGACGAGTTCGCAGGACAATGGCTGGCGCTGTTCGGGCTGGCGCATGCATCGTTCACTGGCATCGTCGCGGCCTTCCTCATCTTTCGCGTGCTCGACATCGCGAAGCCTGGACCGATCGGCTGGGCCGACCGTCAGAAGGGCGCAGCGGGTGTGATGGCCGACGATGTGATCGCAGGCGCCATCACCGCCTGCATTCTTTGGGCAATCACCGCACGCTGGCCGGAACTCTTCGGCTGATACGTTAACGTATCGTGATCGCGCCGCCCTGTGTTCCCATAATATTCAGCTTGCACCCGGGCGCGATCTTGCGGTGTGATTGCGCGTTGCGTCGGGAACAGGATCGAATGCCGCTGGAACAAGTCCAACCGGATGGCCTGTTGCCGATCGTCGAGCGGCAGCAGGCCGGCCGTGGCCTGCGCCGGCTGGTGCCGCGCGCGCAGCACGCCGACCTGGACACCGCAGCCCGACCGTCGCGACCCTGTGGATATCCTGGTCGAGACAAGTCGCCATCGGATTTCGTCGCTGCTGCCGATCCGATATGGGCGCATGCGCAAATCGCCGTTCGCCTTCCTGCGCGGTTCGGCCGCGGTGATGGCAGCGGATCTGGCGACCATGCCGCCCAGCGGCATCTGGGTGCAATCCTGCGGCGACTGCCACCTGGCAAATTTCGGCACCTATGCGGCACCGGACGGATCTCCGGTGTTCGACATCACCGACTTCGACGAGACGCTGCCCGCACCGTTCGAATGGGATCTCAAACGCCTGGCCGTCAGCTTCGTGGTCGACGGCAAAAGCCGCGGCATGGCGGATCGGCTGTGCCGCCAACTTGCGCGCCGCGTCGTTGCCGCATACCGCCGAGCACATGACGGCGATGATGCGGCTCGATCCGCTGTCGACATGGCGGTCGCGCATCGATGTGACGTGTGCATTGCAGACGATCGAGGACGCCAAGCTGCGCGAACGCGAGCTGAAGCGGCATCGCGCCGCCGCCGATGCGCACCGCAAGGGCTATCCGAAGCTGCTGGAGCGCCGCAAGAATGGCTGGCGCATACGGCCGCGGCCGCAGTTGGTCTTGCAGCTTTGCGACCAGGATGACGACACGCACGAGCTGGTGGCCCGCACGGCGTTTGAAACCTACAAGTACACCCTGCCTGAGGAACGTGCCGTACTGCTCGACCGCTACCGACTGGTGGATGTTGCATTCAAGGTGGTCGGCATCGGCAGTGTCGGCACGTTCTGCGCCATCGGGCTGTTCGTCACCCGCGACGATGCGACGCTGCTGCTGCAGCTGACCGAAGCGCAGCAATCCGTGCTGGCGCCCGTATGCCGCGCCGAGCATCTATGTCGATCAGGGTCAGCGCGTCGTCACCGGTCAGCGCATCATGCAGGGCCAGCGCGACGTCTTCCTCGGTTGGACGCAGGATCACTGCACCGATCAGTATTGCTACGTGCGACAGTTGAAGGATTCGCGTCTGGCTACGACCGGTCCGGACATGTCCGACGCCGCACTTCCCGGCTACGCCACGCTGTGCGGCAGCACGCTGGCGCGCGCGCATGCGCGATCCGGCGATGCGGCAAGGATCGCCGGCTACATGGGTTCCGGCGGGGCGTTCGACGCGGCGATTGCCGAGTTCGCGATGGCTTATGCCGGCCAGGTGACGCGCGACTGGCACCTGTTCGTCGAGGCGATCAAGGCCGGCGTTCTCGAGGCACGGGACGAATGATCAACGGCCGCCGGCGAGCGTCACGCGTTTCCCGGCGACCGCACGGACGATCCGGGAGGCGACGCGTCCACGGCGCTCCCTCCCCCTCCCCTTGCGGGAGCTGGGGGGAGGGGTCGCACAATCGCGAGACACTGCGATCGGATAAGTCCGAGCCCGACTTCGCGCCGCGTTCCCCTCCCCCGAACTCCCTCCCGCAAGGGCAGGCGGAGCAGAGCACTGTTCTCCAGCCGCACCGTTATCCCACCGTTAGCCTGATGCGCATGGGAACACGCCCGGCCATGACATAAGGACCGAGCGACGCGCGCCACGGGGGCCACTTGCCCACGCCGCCCGCGGCTGGCAGGAACCGAGGCCGCATGTCCACCGCCATCGTGACGGAAGCGCAGAGCCGCAGCCTGCCCGCGCTCGACCGGGCCGCGCTGATCGCCGTCCTGCTGACCCCGCTGCTGCTGCTGCACGCGCACGGCTTCGCGGAGGCTGCGATCGCGGTCACCGACGCCTGCTTCCTGGCCCGCTCGGCGATCGCGCGCGACTGGACGTGGCTGCGCGCCGTCGTGGCTGCGGGTCGGCCTGGTGTGGTGGGGCTGGCTGGTTCTGTGTTCGCTGCCCGTGCCGTCGCTCGGCCTTGGCGAGGGCGGCGCCGGCTCGCTGGCGCAGGCCGTGGCCACGCTGCGGTTCCTGGTGTTCGTCGCGGCACTGGAGCACGCGGTTCTGCGCGACGCCGCGGCCCGCCGCTGGATGTTCGGCATCGTCGCCGCCGCTGCCGCCTATATCGCATTGCAGACGCTGGTTCAGTTCGCTGTCGGCTACAACCTGTTTGGCGAGCCGCCCGGCCGGGACGGCGAACTGACCGGCCCGTTCGGCAAGCCGCGCGCCGGGCCGCCGCTGTCGCGCATCCTGTTCCCCGCACTCATCCCGCCCGCCGCGGCGTTGCTGGCACGCCCGGGTCTCGCCGCGAAGCTGGGCGCGTACGCACTGCTGCTTGCCGGCGATGTTCGTGATGGTGCTGATCGGCCAGCGCATGCCGGTGCTGCTGACCGGGCTCGGCCTGTTCGTCGCGGCACTGCTGCTGCGGCAGTTGCGGCCCGTGGTGCTGGTGACCGGCGTCGCGGGCGCGGCGCTGATCGCGGCCACCGTCGTCGTCTCGCCGCCGACCTACCATCGGCTGGTGCTGAAGTTCTCCGACCAGATGGACCATTTCGCCACCAGCCAGTACGGCGAGCTGTATGCCCGCGCGCTGGAGATCGGCGAGCAGCACCCGGTGACCGGTCGCGGCTTCGACGGATTTCGCACCGGCTGCACGATGCCGCGCTACTTCCGCGCCTCGTTCGACGGCAGGCAGCCGGACGGCGGCGGCGCCGGGATCTGCGCCCAGCATCCGCACAACTTCTATGCCCAGGCGCTGGACGAGGGCGGGTTTACCGGCCTGGCACTGTTCGCCGCGCTGGCTTTCGCCTGGCTCGTGCCGCTGGGCCGCGGCCTGTGGCGCGATCCGCAGCCGCTGCGGGTCGGGCTGTTCGCCTCGATCCTGATCCAGCTCTGGCCGCTCGCCTCGACCAGCGCGTTCACCTCCATGCCGATGGGCGGCTGGTTCTTTCTGCTGCTCGGCTGGGGCCTGGCCGAGGCGCGCGCATGCGGGCGGCGCCGCGTGACGGAGGCGCGGCGTGTGGCCGTGCTGCAGCCGCTGCCCGGCATCGGCGACATGATCTGGCACCTGCCGCATATCCGCGCCATCGCCGCCCATGTCGGTGCGCCGGTCACGCTGATCGCCAAGCCGCGCTCGGCTGCCGACCAATTGTTCCGCGCGGAGCAGGCGGTGCGCGACGTGATGTCGCTGGACCGCAACCCGGAGCAGCGCCGTGGCCGTCACGATGGCCCGTTCGGGCTCGGCCGGTTTGTTCGCGACCTGCGCGTCGCGCCGGCTCGATGCGGTCTATCTGCTGCACCACAGCCAGACGCTGGCGTTCGCCGCGATGACCGCCGGCATTCCGGCCCGCTTCGGTTATGGGTTCGGCCTGCAGCGCCTGGCGCTCAATCGGCCGCCCTTCCTGCCCGTATCGGCGCTGCGGCTTCACCCGCACGAGCAGGCGACGGCCTGGCTGGCGGCGGCCGGCATTCCGCTGGGCGATCCGGAACCACGGCTGGATGTCGACCCGACAGCACGGGCGAGGGCGGTGCGCTGGATCGGCGCGGCGCCGGCCGTCGCCGTCGGCATCGGCAGTTCGGAGCCGTACAAGCAATGGGGCGCCGAGCGGTTCGCCGCGCTGGCGGCGGGACTTGTCGCGGCGGACTGGCCGTCTGTCGTGCTGGTCGGCGGCAATGCCGAAACGGGTCTCGCCGCCGACATCATCGCCCGGCTGGGCGAGCAGGCGCGATGCGTGCGCCCGGCGGTCGGCTGGGAGCTTTGTGACGTAGCGGCACTGCTCGCCGGCTCGGCATTCTACGTCGGCAACGACACCGGCGTGATGAACCTGGCCGCCGCCGTCGGCACAACCAGCTACGGCCTGTTCGGCGCCACGCCGCCACCGCACCACAGCCGACACATCGTGCCGATCACGCCGCCCGGCGGCATCGATCTGGCAAACGGGATGTCGCGCATCACACCGCAGGCGGTGCTGGCAGCAATAGCGGCGGAGCGCGGAGCCGAGGCTACCGGCAGGCGCATCCCGGGGTAGGGCCAACGTCGGCGCGGACCAGATGGTGGTCGATCCATTCGGCGACCAGCCGGCGCGCCTCGTTCAGCGACGCCTCCGGATGGTGGATGCGATACAGCCTGGTGCAGGCCCGGAACGCCGCGAGGTCGTCCGAGCCCAGGTGGCGCAGGTCGCGATAGGCAGTCACCACCGCGCGCTCGCAGCGTCGGGCGATCTGGCTGACGTCGTTGCCCATGGACCGCTTCCGCCTTCCTTGTTGCGATTGATTCGCAAGTTGCGGCGGCAGGATACGTGCGCCGTTCCAACATCGGCAATACGCTGAAATTTCAGACCAGTATCCCGTCTGCGTGTGCCGCCTCGGCCTCGGCGGCCGGGATGCCCCATTCGGCCAGCACGGCGCGCGGATCGGTGCGCCGGCTTCGGGCGACGTCGGCGGATCGAGCCGCGTGCGGCTGAAGCGCGGCGCCGGCGCGGGCTGCGCCACGCCCGTCGAGTTCGACGAACGCCTGGCGCGCGCGGTTGTGCGGATGCTGCGGCGCCTCGTCCATCGACAGGACCGGCGCGAAGCAGGCGTCGCTGCCCTCCAGCAGGCTGCACCATTCATCGCGCGTGCGCGTCCGAAAGCGTTCGGCGAGGCGCGCCTTGGCCTCGGGCCAGCGGGTGCGGTCCATCTGCGGCGGCATCGTCGCCGGATCGATCTCCAGCAGGCGCAGCAGTTCGGCGTGGAACTTGGCCTCGATCGCCGCCACCGAGACGTAGCGGCCGTCGGCGCATTCGTAGACCTCGTAGAAATACGCGCCGGAGTCGGTGATGTTGGTGCCGCGCGGCCCGGCGAGCCGGCCGGATGCCTTGCCGCCATAGATCGAGGTCATCAGCGAGGACGCGCCGTCCACCATGGCCGCGTCCACCACCTGGCCCTTGCCGGACCGCCGCGCCTCGATGATCGCGGCGAGCACGCCGACGACCAGATACAGCGCCCCGCCGCCGAAATCGCCGACCAGGTTGAGCGGCGGCGTGGGCGGCGCGCCGGCGCGGCCGATCGCATCCAGCGCGCCGGTCAGCGCGATGTAGTTGAGGTCGTGGCCCGCGGCGTGCGCCAGCGGTCCCTCCTGGCCCCAGCCGGTGACGCGGCCGAACACCAGGCGCGGATTGCGCGCGAGGCAGATGTCCGGCCCGAGGCCGAGGCGCTCCATCACCTTGGGACGAAAACCTTCGATCAGTGCGTCGGACTGCTCGATCAGGCGCAGCGTCAGCGCGACCGCGTCGGGGCGCTTCAGGTCGAGCCGGATGATGTGCCGGCTGCGCTTCAGGGTTTCGAATTTGGTGGCCAGCGGAATGCCGAGATCGCTGTCGGCCACGCGGTCGATGCGCAGCACGGTGGCGCCCATCTCGGCCAGCATCATCGCCGCCATCGGACACGGCCCGATGCCGGCGAATTCGAGAACCTTGATACCCGCGAGAGGTCCCATCAGGCAGCCTTGCCATGGTCGTGCCCATGGTCGTGGTGATGGTGATGCGGCGTCTGATGGTGCGCGTGGTCATGGTGGGCATAGTGCTGGCGCAGCAGGTCCCTGCCGTAGTCATTGCCGTTCGGCGTGCGCACCACCGTGTGGATGTGGTCGCGCGAGGGCGTGTCGTTGTCATAGACAATGCCCGACTGGTGATCGAACTCGACGAGAATGACGGGGCTTAGGATGCGGTAGTAGAACGGGCTCGTGTCGTCGAACGGCCCGATCCAGGCGAACTGCGTCTCGTCGAGATGCCGCTTCGCCTCGGCGTAGCGGATGTCGGCGTGCCCGGGCCGCAGGCGTCCGGTATAGACACCGAGCAGCGCCTCGAGACGTTCGCGGCCCTCTTGCGGCAGGTCGCCGAAGCGGATCCCGACGGCATCGATCCGCTGGTTGTCGCGGAACGCGGCGGTCAGCAGTTCCGAGGGCAGGTCCTTGCCGACCGTTGCGCGCCGGCGTTCGTCGGCGGACAGCGCGCGCATCAAGGCATGGCCGTGCTCCTCTTCCGCGGCGAAGACACGCGTCCCGGCATATTTGCCGAACCGCGCAAGCACCGGTTCCGACCCCATGAACGCGGGCGTCAGCACAAGCTGATCGCCGAGCACGAAGCAGTTGATGTTGAGATGGTGGCCGTCGATCTGCCAACCCCAGGGCTCGTCCGGCGAGGGATTGCCGAAGATGCTGACCCAGTAGAACCATTCGCTGTATTCGTCCGGTTTTCCGGTGATTTCCAGCGCGTGCTCGTTGAGCCGCATGATGTCACGCGCGCCGCGGTAGCCCGCCTCGCTCATGCTTTCCCGCAACAGGGCAAGCCCGGCCTCGCGCTGATCGTGGCCAAGGTCGGCGAGGCAGACGCCATGGCGCATCACCCACGGATGGATGTTGCACCACATCCGCCACGCCTCGTCGCCGATGGCGAACGACGCCGCCGTGCGCTGCGCTGCACTGAGCGTGGCGAGGAAGGCGCGCGCGGCTTCCAGTCACCGGCGCGAGCGAGATGCCGGTCTTCTCGATCGAGAAGACACCCGATGCGAGCCTGCCGTCGGGGGCGATGCCATGGAACGGCTCGGCACGAGCGGCGTCGGCCCGTTCACGCATCGGCTGCAGCCGCGGCGGCAATTCGAATGGCCGGACCGCCGGCGTCGGCGCCCTGTGCCGCAAGCCGAAATGCGCTGACTCACCTGCCATGTTCGGGTCCTCCCGCTGTTGCCCGCCCCGCCTGGACGCTAGGACGCTGACGCGCATCTGGGCAAGGTAGGGCCGGACGCTAACCGATGATCTCAGTCATCGCGGCCCTGAGCGCAGCTTGGTCTACAGGTTGCAATGTCCCAAGCTGTCGTATGGCCAGACGCTGCTCGACCGTCGCAAACACGGGCTTGATTGCGGACGGCTTGAGCAAGCCCGCCTGCTGCCATTCACTGATCCAAACTTCACCCAATGCCGGTGCTGGTCGGAGTTGGCTGGTAACAGCCATCACCACCACATCAGGGCGAGACGAATTGTAGGCGCGGTTGCTGACAACGACAGCCGGCCGCTTCTTGGATGTAGTCTGGTCGGTAAAGGGAAATGGGACGAGAAGGACGGTGCCGAACTCAAAGGGCATCGTAGATGTCGTCTTCCGGATTGCTCCAGACGGCAGCAAAGGCAGTAGCACTGGCTACCGCCGCATCGCGGGCAAGCGCGCGCTGCTGTTCCCGCAAGCGGATGAAATCAACGAAGTCCTCGACCTCGTTCAAGCGATACTCAGGAAGGGCTCGGATCTTCTCGATCAGAAGATCTGTTTTGGCTGGCACAGTGGCGGTTCCTTGTCGATCGCGACGCTGCTTATCCGATGAGATAGGCAGCCGCGTCGGCGGTATCAACGGGCTTGAGCTCAACGGGTGTCCGGTCTGGTAAAGACATCCGGGAGGCTCCTTGCTGGCGCCGGATTCCAGTGCTGCCCAGGCCCATTCCTGAACGAAGCGCCGAGGCGGCAGGATGATCCACCCGTCGACGTCGCCGACAGCGGTAAAGTCACCGGCCGCGACGGCGAGGGCTGTCACTGCACAAACGAGTGCCGCGCGATCGTCATGATTATTGACCTCACCCAACGGACGAAGTGCGACTCGACCCGGTAACAGGTAACTCAGCAAATCATGTAATCTGCCGGCTGAAGTCAGGTGTTCAAAATAGCGATCCGATCGACTATTGCGTTCAACCGATAGGACGGAAGGATCATCAACCATCACGCCGAGAAAAGTGCTTGGGAACGCTTCTACAACGCTTCTATCGTCAATTCGGACAGGATGCAGAGCTTCCTCGATGCGGCAAAGCCGCAGAACATCTCGCGCGCATGCATTAGCAGCAGCATTCAGCATTCGTCCGACCGGTGCACTCGACTGCCCGGGTTTGCCGATCAGCGATCCGCAACGGGGACGTTGTAAGGACACGCTCGGCGGTCCGGTAACGCCCGACGACTTCAAAGCCGGCCTTCAATGGCCCGTCAAAAGCGGCCGCCATGAGGGGCATGCCCACAGCCACTTCGGCAATCGCTTTTTCCCGTTCGAGGGGAACCGCACGGAAGCGCCGGATTGTCCACGCTGCATATTGCGTATTCCAATCCAGTCGACACACGGCACTTTGATCGCTCCGTCGCAGAGTAGCCGACATCGATCCCCAGCACGGCACCTGACGCAGGCAAGCTGTCGCGACGGGTCATCTTCGCCCTCAATCCCCCGCCGCCATGCCCGGCCGCGCGTGCCTGCGCATCAGGAACAGCAGCAGCAGCGGCGGGACGATGGTCAGCATCATCAGCCGGAAATCGTTGTTGTAGGCGATGATCTGCGCCTGGTGGTTGATCATCTGGTCGAGCATCGCCGCGCCGTGGCGCGTCGCCGGGTTCAGCATGTGCGACACCGCATCGTTGCCCTGCAGCACGCGGTCGAACGGCGTGATGCCGGCGGCGATGTCGGCGTGCGTGACCTGCACGCTGCGCGTCAGGCTGAACGAGGTGATCGAGATGCCGATCGCCGAGCCGATGTTGCGCGCCAGCGACTGCACCGATGTCGCCTCGCCGCGCAGCGAGGCCGGCAGCGTCGTGTAGGCCATCACCGTCATCGGATTGAACACCAGGCCCACCGAGAAGCCCTGGACGATCATGGTCAGCATCATCTCGCCTTCGGTGACGTCGGGCGTCCAACTGCTCATGGTGTAGAGCACCCAGCCCAGGGTGATCAGGCCGAATGCCATGATCTTGCGCTGATCCACCCGCATGCCCAGGCGCGCGGCGAGGAACATCGACGCGATGATGCCGATCCCGCGCGGCGCCATCACCCAGCCGGCGGTGTAGACCGGATAGCCCGCCAGGTTCTGCAGATAGGGTGCGAGCAGCGACGATGTCGACAGCATCAGCGACGAGACGCAGAAGATCATGATGATGGCGGAGGCGAAGTTGCGGTCCTTGAACAGGCCCGGCGGCAGGAACGGCTTCTCGGCGGTGAACATGTGGACGATGAACAGGTAGAACGCGAGGCCCGCGATGACCGCCGAGACCATGATCTCGCGCGAGCTGAACCAGTCGAGCTCCTGGCCGCGGTCCAGCATCATCTGCAACGCACCCGCCGCGATCCCCAGCATGGCGAAGCCGTACCAGGAGAACGTCAGCTGCGGCCGCGCCGGCGTCTCGCGCATGAACAGCATGATGCCGACCAGGGCGAGGATGCCGAACGGCAGATTGACGTAGAACACCCAGCGCCAGGAGTAGAGGTCGGTCAGGTAGCCGCCGAGCGTCGGGCCGACCATCGGGCCCATGGTGACGCCCATGGAGAAGATCGCCATCGCCTGGGCGCGCTGCGCGAACGGATAGATGTCGAGCATCGTGGCCTGCGACAGCGGCGCCAGTGCCGCGCCGAACATGCCCTGCAGCAGGCGGAAACCGACCAGTTGTTCCAGCGACTGCGCCGCGCCGCACAGCATCGATGCGGCGGTGAAGCCGATGATGCAGATGATGAACAGCCGCTTGCGGCCGAAGCGGACGGCCATCCAGCCGACCGGGGCGGTCATGATGGCGGCGGCGATCACGTAGGAGGTCAGCACCCAGGTGATCTCGTCGTAGGAGGCGGACATGCTGCCCTGCATGTAGGGCAGCGCGACGTTGGCGATGGTCGAGTCCAGCGTCTGCATGAACATCGCCAGCATGGCCGATGCGGTGATCAGGCCGCGATAGGGGACCCGCGTTGTTTCAGACATTTTCCTGGACGGTCGGCGAACAGCCGCCCGATTGTGCGCCCGGGCGCGGGGTTGCGCTACCCGGGGGTGGTTGCCGCTGGTTCGTCTGCGCCAGGCTCCGGCAGGTCGGCGAAGGCGTAGATCTCGGCCAGCGGAATCGTGAGACCGACGCTGGGCAATTGGAGGATCGCATCGGCGCCTCCCTGGGCCTCGAAGGTCCAGGTGCCGTCGGGTTGACGGCGGTAGGTGTGGCACGCCTGCTCGGCCTGGTACAGCTCGACGATCTCCTGGGCGCCTTCGACCGCCTGCAGGTCGCGGCGTTTGGCGTCGCGTTCGGTCCAGTTCCGCAGTTCCGATGGCGAAATCACCTCGAACATGACCCTGGGATGCTCGCCGCGGCGGATCAGTGCGTCGGGAATCCGTGCCGTCGCGCGCTGTGCCGATCGAGGCACTGCACCGCTGCCGCTCTCGGGGCGGCAGCCGTCCGGATTGCCGCGCAAGCGGCTGGTGAGTGCGCCGGTCAGCCCGGCCAGAATGGCGCCATGTTCCGGCGACGGCGCGGCGTGCGCGACGATGCGTCCGTCCACCAATTCATAGCGCCATGCGTTGCCGAACTCATGCTGGTCGGTGACGAGGAAGCGCTCGGCCGTCCACTCTTGTTCAGGGATGCGCAAGGCGACCGACCGTCATGGATACCTCAAGGTGGGCTCATGCACCAAGCGGGGGATTGTGCGCCCGGGCGGAGGATTGCGCCACCGGCGGCGACCTGCCATTGCTTCCGCGTGCCACCCCAGGATGCAGGTTCGGCCGAGTACCAACGCCAGGTTGCGGCCCAAATCGCGCAATATGCCGAAGCGCACGATATCCACGAAGGCACGCGGGTCGCCCACTGGATGAACGGCCGCTTCCTCGCCGCACGAATCCGGCGGGTCTTCGGTGTTGACGGCGTTGCCGCGTTCTACGCCCGCTACCTGGGCGAAGCCGTGCAGCGCTGCGGCATCGCCGAGGTCGTGAGCCTCGGTTCCGGAAATGGCGCGCTCGAGATCGAGATCGCGCGATGGGCGCGTGATCGCGGTGGGCCGCCGTTTCGCATCACCTGCCTCGAATTGTCGCCGGTGCTGGTCGAGCGGGCCCGCGCGGCGATCCGCGCCGCAGGTCTCGAAGGCGCGATCTGCGTCGTCGCGGCGGATCTCAATCGGGATCTGCCGCTCGCGCAACCGGTGGCGGCGTTCATGGCGCACCACTCGCTGCACCACATCGTCGAACTGGAACGGCTGTTCGACCAGGTCGCAGCATGGCTGCATCTGGAGGGCAGCCTGGTCACGATGGACATGATCGGCCGCAACGGCCACATGCGCTGGCCCGAGACGCTGGCGGTGATCCGCGCGATCTGGCCGCTGCTGCCGGATCGCCTGAAGCGGCGACCACATATTCCAGCGGCTCGATCGCTGGTACGAGAACTGGGACTGTTCCATCGAGGGGTTCGAGGGCATTCGCGCCCAGGATATCCTTCCCGCGCTGCTGGACCGGCGGTTCAGGTTCGAGCGGTTCTTCGCGACCGGCGGTCTCACCGACGTCTTCTACGACCGCCGCTTCGGCCACAACTTCGATCTCGACGACCGGCGCGACGTGCTGTTCCTGGAACGGGTCCAGGCGCTCGAGGACCGGATGCTCGCCGATGACGCGATCAAGCCAGTGTGCATGTACGCGGTGCTGCGTTCACCCCGTTCGCAGGGCTGTCCGCCGCAGCCCGTCTGCACCGAAGGCATGACGCCGGCCAAGGCCGTACGGCTGCCCGGCACGACGTCGCAGGGCGCGCTTGCGATCCTGGCAGAGACCGGCTTCGTCAGTCCCTACCCGCCACCGATGACCCCGCGCCCGCCCGCCGCCATCGAATGCAACCGGCCGGTGCGGTTCGCACGCGATGGCGAGGGGACCGCGCTGCGCCGCTGGGGATGGAGCGATCCAGAAGACGATTTCTGCTGGTCGCTCGGCGTCGACTCCGCCCTGGAATTTTCGGTGACCCGGCACGTGCACGCCATCGACCTGCGCTTCATCGCCTACCGGCCGCCCGGGGCCGCAGCGGGTTCGCTGAGCGTCGCCGTCAACGGCAATCCGCATGCGACGATCGATCTGTCGGATCACCGGATCTCCGGCCACCGGCTGCAGCTTGGCGAACCCATCGCCCCCGGCGCGACGGCGCTGCTCGAGCTGACCATGTCGCGTCCCCGCCGACCGGACGTCGACGGCGGCGACGATAAGCGGCCGGTCGGCATCGCCCTGATCGCGATGACCCTGCTCTGACGCCGAGCGGACGGCGCGGGCGTTGTCCGGTTGTCGCGGTCGCTGCCTCAGGCCTTCACCATCGGGCAGGCGTTGTCCGACAGCGGCCGGAATGCCTCATCGCCTGGTGTCGTGCCGAGCAGCTTGTAGAGGTCCCATTCGCCCTTGCTCTCGGACGGCTGCTTCACCTCGAACAGATAGACCGGATGGATCTTGCGGCCGTCCTCGCGGATCTTGCCGGGACCGAAGCAGTCGTCGTCGGTCGGCATCGCCTTCATCCGCGCGACCGTCGCAGCACCATCCGCCTTCGCCGCCGCCGCACCCATGTCGGCAACCGTCTTCAGGTAATGCAGCGTGCAGGAATAATCCCCCGCCTGCGCCATGTTCGGCCACAGCGAGACCTTCGGCTGGATGCGCTTCTGGAAACTGCGCGTCCGTTCGTTCAGGTCCCAGTAGTAGGTCTCCGACAGCCGCGTCCCGGCCGCCATCTCGATGCCGATCGAGCGGATATCCGTCGTGTAGGCGACCAGCGCCGCCAGGTTCATGGTGCGCGAGATGCCGAACTCGTGCGCCTGTTTGACGATGTTGATGAGGTCCGCACCGGCGCCGCAGATACCGAGGATCTTGGCACCCGAGGCCTGCGCCTTCACCAGGAACGCCGAGTAGTCGGTGGTTTCCGGGAACGGGTAGAGCTGCCCGCCGACGACCTTGCCACCGCCCGCTTCCACGAAGCGCGTCGTATCGCGCTGCGTCGCCTCGCCGAACGCGTAATTCGGCGTGATGAAGTACCAGGTGTCGCCGCCGGCCTTCACCATCGCGCCGCCCGTCGATTTGGCCTCCATGTAGGTGTCGAACACCCAGTGGATCGAGTTCGGCGTGCAGGCTTTGCCGGTGATGTCGGAACTCGCGGTGCTGGTGGGGATCAGCACCTTGTTCTTCTCGCGGCAGATCGAGGCCAGGGCCAGCGCACACGACGTCGCCGCAACGTCGATGATGATGTCGACGCCGCGCTGGTCGAACCATTCCCTGGCGAGCGACACCGCGACGTCGGGCTTGTTCTGGTGATCGGCGGACAGCACGTCCACGTCGAACGCACCCGCGCCGAACTCCTGCACCGCCTGCTTCGCGCAGATCACGCCGGTCGGGCCGTTGACGTCGCGATAGGGTCCGGACATGTCGTTCATCACGCCGATGCGGATCACCGGCTTCGCCTGGGCACGGGAGCGACGGGTCGGCAGGGCAACGCTGGCAACGGTGGCGGCGAGCAGCGAACGGCGAGCAAGGCGCATTGACGATTCCTCCGTATATCGCACCACGATACGGCAATGCGGCGGCGCAGGCCAAACCGCGTTCGCCCCGATCCCGATTGGCCCGCGTGACGATCTTTGTCGCACGTGCCCCGGATGCGCTATGGTTGTCCGATGAGTTCGGCGTTGAAGCCTCCCGATCGGATGACCGTGGCCGAGTTCCTCGCCTGGGACGCGCCGGGGGGAACCCGTTGGCAGCTCGTCGACGGCGAGCCCATCGCGATGGCCCCCACCAGCCGAACCCACGGCACACTGCAGCTCGAACTGGGTCGTTTGATCGGCAACCACCTGGCGACTGAGGGCACCCGCTGTACGGTGATCGCAGCACCCGGGATCGTTCCGCGCGTTCGGGCCAGCGAGAATTTTCGCATTCCCGATCTGGCCGTAACGTGTACCCGGTATGAAACCGAGGAATACGACGTCAGCAACCCGGTCCTGATTGTCGAAGTCCTGTCGCCGTCGAACCGGGCGGACACCTGGCGCAACGTCTGGGCGTTCACCACGATCCCGAGCCTCCAGGAGATCCTCCTGCTCAGCAGCACCGCGATCCGCGCCGAACTGCTGCGCCGGGACAGCGACGGGAATTGGCCTGCGGCATCGACGGTGATCGACGACGGCGATCTGGTGCTGGACAGTATCGGCTTCACCGTCCCGCTCGCGGCGATCTACCGGACCACCCGGCTCGCGCGCGACTGACCCAACGATGCGCCCATCTGCGGGCCGGTCACGGTCGCGCGAAGGGAGTCAGCCGCGACGCACCCACGGACGCACCGCGTCGAGCACCTGTGCGGACGGGGCGAGCCGCGGGCCCTCGCCCTCGTCGACCGGCGGCACGATCGCAACGCCCCATGTGGGCAACGTCCGCAGCGACGCCTGCGCCTGCGGGTGGTCCAGCAGCGGCTGGTTCAGCGACGGCGCCACGATCACCGGCGTGCCCCGACCGATCGCCTCGGCGACGACCGACAGCGCGAGACTGTCGGCAATGCCGTGCGCCAGCTTGTTGAGCGAGTTGAAGCTGCACGGCGCGAACAGCACCACGCCGCGCGGCGGTCGGGGGCGGATGGCCAGATCGAAGTATAACTCGACGACCTGCACGCCCGCGATGTCCGCCAGGTCGCGCGCCGCAATCACGCGCGCGGCGTTCGGCGTCGGCAGTGCGATAACGGTGGCAAACCCGAGCCCGACCAGGCCGCGCAGCAGTTCGGGACACCGCGCGGCCGTCGTCGTGCCGCTGAGCACCAGATAGGCCACGTCAAAACGTTCGCCGCCGGCCGCGTCGGTCAGTTCATCCACATCCGATCCCTACGCCAACGCCCCACAGCATCGTTTGTACTTCTTGCCCGACCCGCAGGGGCAAGGCTCATTGCGGCCGACCTTTTGCACACGCCGCGGTGGCGCACCGGCCGGCTGGTCATTCGCCGGCTGGTCATTGGCCGCCTGGGCACCGAACAGAGCGGATTCGCCGTGCGTCCAGTAGACGCGCGTGGCCGAAACGAGACTGGGCAACGCGCGGACGATCGTTCGGCGGTTGTCGGCCGTCAGATCGACCGGACCCTTTCCCGCCATCTCCGGCGTCAGCGCGGCGATCGGCATGAGGACACGCTCGGCCACACGCTGCGCGCCGGACAGCGGCTCCCACGCCGCTTGGTGGTTCGACACGCCGTGCACGTAGCCGCGCGCCCACAGCGCGCCCGCCATATCGACGACATCGTCGCTGATCCACGGCACGATCGGCTTCGCCTGACGCAGCGTGGCCGTGATCGCGGCATGGCGCCGGACCAGCAGGTCGCCCGCCAGCGTGTCATGTTCCGGCGAGTCGAACAGCGGCAGATCGGTGGAGCCGCCCGCGATCTGTGGCAGGAATTCCGCCGGCGGCACCCGCACCGGCCCCACGGCGAGCGCGGTGAGGAACCCGTCAGCCTCCTCCAGGCTCATGGTGCCCTTCGTGACCCGCCGCCAGAGCATCAGTTCCAGCCACAGCAGATCATCGACGGTCGGTGGATCGCCGGGCAAGCTGGCGGGTTCGCCCGGCCAGCCGATGTCGGCGACGGGATCGTCGATCGCCACGATGGAGCGCTCGACGAAACGCGCAGGATCGTCCGGATGTGCGGCGGCTTCCTTGGTCTGCTCCACCCAGTCCCGCCGATCCGCGTCGTCTTGCTGCCACGGCAGCCGGCCGGCATCCCATCCGCGCTGCACGCGCTCGCTCCAGTCGGTGAGGCCGAGCAGCAGGATGGCGTCCTGCCATCCCAGCCAGGCCAGGCTGCCGATATCCGCAATGGCTTCGCGATCGAACCGGTCCAGCAGGTCGAGCACCCGCTCCCGCGACGCACGGCCCTCCCACACAAGGCGCGCGAGTGCCGACAGCAGCGCCCCCTGCACCTCGCCGTCCACCAGCGGATCGGCCGCAACTGCGCAGACCGCCGCATCGTCGCCGTCGAACAGCCCCAGCAGCAGTTGCGTGACGGGCGGGGTCATGTCCACGCCGAACAGCCACTCCAATTCCAGGGCCGGCCGCCTCAGCAGTGCCAGGAACGCCGGACAGGCGCTGGTCTCACGCGCCGCGGCGAGCGCGTGCAGCCCGAAGCGGAGCAGGCGCGCCTCGCGTGGCAGCGGCATGGTGCCGTTGGCCGTGCGTTGCGCGACTGCGATCACCGCCTGTGCCAGGCCGGCCGCCTCCTGGACCGCGGCCCGCAGCGCAGCCTCCGGGATGCCCTCGGCATTTTCCAGCGCAATTCGAATTTCGTCAGCGTTCATGCGCCCTATCTAAGCCACTCGGCCCGCACTCGCCAGCCGGCCCCTCTCTTGACAGCCGCCGCCGCGCGGCGCTGGCATTCGACCTTCAGGGTCAGAGGACGACGCCACTGCCACAGCTTTCCCTGCACTCTCCGATCGGCGATCTCACGGTCTCCGAGGACGCCGGAAGCATCGTTGCCGTCGACTGGGGCTGGGGCCGCGATCAGACCCACTACGCCCCTGCTGCGGCGCGCCTGCGACCAGCTTCACGCCTATTTCGACGGCGAACTGAGCGCGTTCGACCTGCCGCTCGCACCGGCCGGCACGCCCTACCGGCAGCGCGTCTGGCAGGCGTTGTGCGCGATCCCCTTCGGCCAGACCTGCTCATACATCGACATCGCTCGAGTGGCCGGCGGCAGCGCGCGCTCGGTCGGGCAGGCCAGCGGCGGCAACCCGATTCCGATCATCATTCCCTGCCACCGCGGTCGTCGCCACGACACATCTCGGCGGCTATTCCGGCGGCGAGGGCCTCGCCACCAAGCGCTACCTGCTGGCGCTCGAGGCCCACGCGCAACCACTCCTGCAGCCAATCCCTTCTGCGGCCGCCTGATCCGGCCACAGCCACGGAGAACAGCATGATCAAGGCCATCCGCATCCACGCCCCCGGCGGCCCCGAGGTGATGAAGTGGGAGGACGTGCCCCGCCCCGAGCCCGGTCCCGGCGAGGCGCTGATCAAGCAGGAGGCGGTCGGCCTCAACTACATCGACGTCTATTTCCGCTCCGGGCTCTACAAGGCGCCGGGCATGCCGCTGATCATCGGTCAGGAGGGCGCCGGCACGGTGATTGCCGTCGGGCCCCGGGTGACCAACGTGAAGCCGGGCGACCGGGTTGCCTATGCCGGCGCGCTTGGCGGCTATGCCACCGAGCGGGTGATCGCCGCCGATCGGCTGGTGAAGCTGCCCGACGCGATCGACTTCAAGACCGCCGCGGCGATGATGCTGCAGGGCATGACCGCGCAGTACCTGGTCCGCCGCACCTACCAGGTGAAGGCCGGCGACACGATCGTGGTGCACGCCGCGGCCGGCGGCGTCGGGCTGATCCTCTGCCAGTGGGCGAAGCACCTCGGCGCCACCGTGATCGGCGTCGTCTCGACCGAGCAGAAGGCCGACCTCGCCCGCGCGCACGGCGCCGCGCATGTGGTCGTCGGCCATGCCGGCCTGGTTGCCGAGGTGAAGCGGATCACCGGCGGGGCGATGGTGCCGGCGGTGTATGACAGCGTCGGCAAGGACACCTGGAATGCCAGTCTCGACTGCGTGGCCCCGCTCGGGGTGATGATCAGCTACGGCAATGCCTCGGGCCCGGTGCCGCCGGTCGATATCAGCATCCTTGGCGCCAAGGGCAGCCTGTATCTGACGCGGCCGACGCTGGCCACCTACACGGCGAAGCGCGCCGATCTGGAGAAGGTCGCCGCCGATCTGTTCGACGTGGTGCAGCAGGGTGCGGTGAAGATCGAGGTCAACCAGACCTTCCCGCTGAAGGATGCCGCAGCCGCGCATATTGCCCTGGAGTCGCGGAAGACGACCGGGAGCACGGTGCTGATTCCCTAGCCGTGGTCAGTGGTCGGGAGCGATGCTACTGACCACTGATCGATGAGCGATCCGCAACGCACCAGTCCCGCTCCCGTCCGTGCTGCCAGACTGCGCACCAGCGGCCGCACCCGCCGTACCGCCGTGATCGTCGCGTGCGCGATGTTCATGCAGAGCCTCGAACTCGACGGTGATCGCCACCGCACTGCCGACCATGGCGAAGGCGTTCGGCGCCGATCCGGTGCACATGAACGTGGCGCTGACCTCCTACCTGCTGTCGCCTGGCGGTGTTCATCCCGGCGAGCGGCTGGGTGGCGGACCGCTACGGCTCGCGCACGGTGTTCCGCGCCGCGATCGCGGTGTTCACCATCGGCTCGGTGCTGTGCGGGCGCGCCGACAGTCTCGCGTTCCTGGTCGTCTCGCGCGTGCTGCAGGGCATCGGCGGGGCGATGATGGTGCCGGTGGGCCGGCTGGTGCTGCTGCGCACGGCGGCGAAGCAGGAACTGGTGGCCGCGATGGCCTGGCTGACCGTGCCGGCGCTGCTCGGACCGGTGCTGGGACCGCCGGTCGGCGGGTTCATCGTCACCTATTTCTCGTGGCGCTGGATCTTCGACATCAACGTGCCGATCGGCATTCTCGGCATCGTGCTGGTCAGCCTGTTCGTCGAGGACGTGCGCGAGCCGCCGCGCGGCCGGTTCGACGGCATCGGGCTGGTGCTGTGCGGCATCGCCCTGTCGGGCCTGATGTTCGGGCTGGAGACCGCCGGGCGCGGCGTCGTGCCGCAGGCCACGACCGCGGCGATGATCGCGGTCGGGCTGATCGCCATCGTCGGCTATCTGCTGCACGCGCGGCGGCATCCGGCGCCGTTGCTCGATCTGTCGCTGATGCGCCTGCCCTGCTTCGGGGTCGCGCTGTCGGCGATGATGCTGTTCCGCACCGGCATCGGCGCCATCCCGTTCCTGCTGCCGCTGATGTTCCAGGTGGGCTTTGGCAATTCGGCGGTCGAGAGCGGCCTGATCACGTTCGCCAGTTCGGCCGGCGCCCTGGTGATGAAGCC
The DNA here is from genome assembly GCA_963739725.1 of uncultured Alphaproteobacteria bacterium. GTDB lineage: Bacteria > Pseudomonadota > Alphaproteobacteria > Acetobacterales > Acetobacteraceae > JAMXLO01. The sequence continues at coordinate 495,080 of CAVUBS010000033.1, forward strand.
GGCGACGCAGACCGCGCTGCGCCTGTTCGGCTTCCGCGACACGCTGGTGTGGAACGGGCTGCTGTCGGCGGTGATGATCGCGCTGTGCGCCGCGTTCCGTCCGACCTGGCCGGCGGCGGCGATCTACGCCGCGCTGCTGATCGGCGGCTTCTTCCGCTCGCTGCAGTTCACCGCCTACAACACGCTGGCCTACGGCGACGTGCCGCGCTCGCGCATGAGTTCGGCGACCAGCCTGTATGTGACCTGCCAGCAGCTTGCCGCCACGATCGGCATCTCGGCAGGTGCGGTGTCGCTGGAGATCTCGATGGCGCTGTCCGGGCACCACGACGCCGCAGCCCGCCGACTTCAGCCACGCGTTCCTGGTGGTTGCCATGTTCACGCTGGTCGCCGCGCCGATCGCCCTGCTGATGCCGCGCAATGCCGGCGACGAGCTGACGGGACGGCATGTCGGCCACCGACCCAGCCCGCCCGCGGCGTCGCGGATTGATGCCTATTGGTGTGGCAACGATGGGTCGCGCCGCACCCGACCCATCGCATCAGTCAGGAGCACGGCGATGTATCTCGGCACACAGGCACGGCCACGCGACGACAGCGACTATCAGGTCTGGGCGCAGCTTGGCGTGACGCATGTCTGCGTCGATCCGCCGGGCAATCCGCATCGCTGGAGCCTGGACGATCTGCTGCGTCAGCGCGAGCACGTGGAAAAGTTCGGACTGACGCTCGACATGGTGCAACTGCCGCTGTCATCGGCGCCGCTCGAGCAGCAGGACAGCCTGCATATCCTCACCGGCCGGGATCCGGAGCGGCAGCAGGAGATCAACTCGATCTGCCGGCTGATCGAGCGCATTGGTGCGGCGGGCATTCCGGCGGCGAAGTACAACCTCAACATCATCGGCATCCCGCGCACTGCGGACGAGCCAGGTCGCGGCGGATCGCGCAACGCGGCGTTTCGCTGGCGGGATGTCGATCAGTCGGCGCCGCCGGGCGTCGCCGGCAAGGTCAGCGAGGACGAGAACTGGCAGCGCATCGACGCCTTCCTGCGGGCCGTGGTCCCGGTCGCCGAAGCCGCCAAGGTGCGGCTGGCCTGTCATCCGCACGATCCGTACACGCCGCCCGGCTACAAGGGCGTCACGCGCGTGCTCGGTACCGTGGATGGACTGAAGCGTTTTGTCACGATGCACGAAAGTCCCTATCACGGGCTCAATTTCTGCCAGGGCACGGTGGCAGAGATGCTGGACGATCCGGGCGGCGAGATCGACGATGTGATCCGCTGGTTCGGCACGCGCGGCAAGCTGTTCAACGTGCATTTCCGCAACATCAAAGGGCGAAAGCTCGACTTCATGGAAGTGTTTCCCGATGAGGGCGACATGAACATGGCGCGCTCGCTGCGGGTGTACCAGGAGGTCGGCTACCAGTACATGCTGATGCCGGACCATGTTCCGGAGATCGATGGGCGCGATCCGTCCGGCACTGCCTTCGCCTATTGCTACGGCTATATCCGCGGACTGATGGATGCGCTCGGCGCGCGCTAGCGGGCTGTCCGGTTACCGCGGCGCATGCCAACCCGGGCCATCTTCAATGGGGCGACTCAAGTGCGTGGAACGTATTGCCCGGGTTGGAACTCCAGCGGCACGCAGGGAGACACGATCGAACGCCAGTAGCCAACGCCGAAACAATGTCCCTCCAGTTCCTCCAACTCGCCCGAATCGGGCAACGCCTCGAACGTGCCGGGCAATCCCTTGGTTCCCCATGCCTGCATCTGGTCGGTCAGCCATTGCTCAAAGCTGCCGTTGATATTCTCTTGTGCAATCTCGACGCGCAGCAAAAGCGGATTTGTCACCTTGAAAAATGTCTGCCAGACACGGAAGGCATAAACCACCTCATAATCCCACGGCAGGTTCGGCTCCAGGACGATAGGCCAGTCCGGATGCGCCGATGCGGCCGTCCGCAGGGCATTGAAGTCGTGGCGGAATGCCGTGGTCCGTGCGACCGCCGCGTCGACCGCGCCGGGCGCGGAAAACGGTAAGATTCGAGCGGTACAGATAGGGCACCGTCAGCGCCAGAAAGGCCAGTTGGACGCAGCGCCAGCGCCATCCTCCGCCGGGTAACAAGGTATAGCGAACGAAGGCTGCGAACCCGAGCGCGATCGACGGAGGCAGCAGCAGAATCGGGAAGTCGTAGCGGATGCCCGACGGCAGCCGCCCATTGTAGAAGAACAGTTCCCACAGCATGTAGAGCGCCAGAAAACCGGTGAAGCCCAGGAATACCACGATCGCCCGAAGACACTGTGGCCGTGGGATCGGCGACCGGCGATAGGCCAGCAGGGACAACGGCATGGCGAGAATCATCGCGGCAAACGCGAAGGGCACGAGGAACGGCTGCGCCCGTAGTTGCGGCAGGGCCAGCATTTCTGCCAAACGATGGGCGATCGAGTTATCGGCGCCGTAGAAATCCTGGCTGTTTCCGGCGATCGAAGTAGAGCGCATAGATCACGAGCGCCGGAACGATGAGCGGTGGCACCGCGAGAATGGCGGAGACGCGATGCAGGCGCCGCGCAACGACCGTCGCGATTGCTGCGGGTCCGAGCGCCACCACCAGGAAAATGAAATTCTCCTTCGATCCGGCGGCGATAGCGGTGCCGAGCGATGCCACCGGAAGCGCCCAGCCCGGAATATCCTCGCCCGCGACGAACCGAGGCACGATGGTGCCGCCGGCGAGAAGGACGAGCGAGATGCCGAGGATTGCCAATTGCTCGGTCGGCCCGAGGGATCGCGTCCAGATGTCGCTCCAGAAACCCAGCCCGGCGATACCGGCGACCAACGCGAACGCCGGCAGCAGTCCGATGCAGCGGACGGCGACCCGTGCCAGTGCGCCGAGGAACAGGCCGAAATACAAAACCCGCAAAGCCTGATAGGGGCCGGCCCGATCGCCGAACAGCCACGCTTCCAATTCAAGATGCAGGTAAAATATCGGACGGAACCGGCCGGCGGAGCCGAGGCCGCCGACTTCCGTCTCAAGCAGCGTCGACCAGATCCTGGAGAAGGACAACCCGCCACCATCGTCAAACCAACGCACCACCAACCAGTCATCGACCATGCAGAAATCGGCCAGGACCATGCCGCCGGTCATCATGACGGCCAGCGCCATGCCCCAAACCCAAGGCGCCGAGTGCAGCCTCGTTTGCCAAGGGCACAGCTTCATGTCGTTGACAACGTCTTCCTGGACCAACGACATGCAGACCTCGAAATTTCGATTTTTGGCAGACACCCGGACGGCACGTGCGGCATGGACGCTGCCACGCAATTCATGGCAGGCGTCGGCCGCGAGAGATCACGCACAACGCGGCCGCTGCAATCACGTGGAACGGGCGCGCGCTGTTGAATATGCTCCGAGATGCAGTTTCAGCGGCGTGTTCGAGAAACCAGGTGCAGCATCACATCGTCGGCAGGACTGCTGCCGCCGGCCGTTTAGCATTCCAGACGTGTAGCATGTGGCGTCGCGGGACACTTCCGCGCGCTCGCCAGCCAATCCGTCGATGCACCTATTGGGGGCACCTGCTTGGGGCACCTACTTGGGCTGCTGAACCAGGCTTGCGACGCTCGCGTGCAACCTTCTGTCGCGCCCTCACGACCGCGGACGCGTTGCGTATGCGCTGCGCCACGACCTGTTCCTCGAATGCAGCACGATGCGTTTGTGCCGAGGGCGAAGACGCAACCTCGGGTTTCATTGCTGCGAGATCGTCGGGTGTGCGGTCCTGCGTTGAGTTTCCCATGGCGCATGCTAACCGCGGCTTCCGAGAAAGATCAAGACGCACAATCGCATGTGCATGCGGATTGATTGAGTTCGGCGCAACGATTTCCCAGCGGCAATCGGAGCGGGGATCGGAGTGGCAATCGGACGGCGCTTCCCCGAATCGACTGTCGCCCGGTACCAATCGGACCATGGCAAATTCAAACACGCGCGTGCAGCGGGAATTCGTGGCGCTCCGCAGGGCATCGGTCACGTACTCCGACGCACACAGGCCGGTGTTCCATGCGGTTACGCCGTTCTGTCGCATCGCTCTGTGCTCAACGGAACCGGGTGTGAAATCCGGCTGGGCTGAACCGCCCGCTGTTCAGGTGACGTGCACCGAGTGCCTTCGCCGGCTTGCCCGACTGTGAAGACAGATGCGAGGATGACATGCAATGCGCGCACAGGTCGGCGACCAAGTACCGCATGCGGTGCAACGTGTGCGATCTCTCGGCGCGCCTGAACACGCGCTAATTGTCGGCCGCCAGAATGTAATTGACCGCCAGGTTGCGGCTGGTCCGCCACTGCCCGGTAAGCGGGTCCGCCACAAGCCCGGCGATGTCCGCCACCCGCAATCCCGCCTGGCGCAGCATGCCGCCAGCTCGACGGGCGTGATGAATTTGCGCCAGTCATGCGTGCCGACCGGCAGCCAGCGCAGCAGATACTCCGCCGCGACCTTGGCGGCCAGGAACGACCGCGGCGTGCGATTGAGCGTGGAGAGGAACAGCACGCCCCCGGCTCCAGCAATCCGCCAAGCGTCGCGACGAACGCGGCCGGATCGGGCACATGCTCGATCACCTCGAGCGCCGTGACCACCGGAAAGCGCAGCCCCTCGGCCAGCAGGTCCTCGGCGACGCCGACGCGGTAGGCGACCGCCAGGCCCTGCCCCGCCGCGTGCGCACGCGCCGCATCGATCGCCTCGCCGGCCGCGTCCACGCCGAGCACGTCGAAGCCGCGACGCGCCAGCGCCTCCGCCGCCAGCCCGGCGCCGCAGCCGACGTCCAGCAGTCGCAGACCCGCCGCAGCCGGAAATCGCCGCAGCGCAATCCGCTCGACGATCCAGCCGATCCGGGCCGGGTTCATCCGGTGCAGCGGCCGCATCGGCCCGTCGGGGTCCCACCAGCCCGCCGCCAGCGCGTTGAACCGGGCGACCTCGTCGGCTGACACCGCTGCATGCGGCTGCATGGTTGCCCCTCCTGTCCTCCCGCGCCAGTATGTCTGCCCCACCCGGCAACAACTGACGTCAACTGACCACTGGCCACTGATCACCGATCGCTGACAATGCCCCGCATCGTGATGAAATTCGGCGGCACCTCGGTCGCCGACCTCGACCGCATCCGCAACGTCGCGGCCCGCGTGAAGCGCGAGGTCGACGCGGGGCAACGAGGTCGCCGTCGTGGTCTCCGCCATGGCCGGGGTCACCAACCAGCTCGTCACCTGGTGCCAGGCGCTGTCGCCGCTGCACGATGCGCGCGAGTACGACACCGTGGTCGCGACCGGCGAGCAGGTCACCACCGGCCTGCTGGCGATCGCGCTGCAGGAGATCGGCGTCGAGGCCCGCTCCTGGCAGGGCTGGCAGGTCCCGATCCGCACCGACAACGCGCACGGCAAGGCGCGCATCGTCGGCGATCGAGGGCGCCGAACTGATCCGCCGCATGGCAGTCGGGCCAGGTCGCCGTGGTGGCCGGCTTCCAGGGCCTCGGACCCGACAACCGCATCACCACGCTCGGCCGCGGCGGCTCGGATACCTCGGCCGTCGCGCTGGCCGCCGCGCTGCAGGCCGATCGCTGCGACATCTACACCGACGTGGACGGCGTCTACACCACCGATCCGCGCATCGTGCCGAGGGCGACGAAACTCGCGCGCATCAGCTACGAGGAGATGCTGGAACTGGCCTCGGTCGGCGCCAAGGTGCTGCAGACCCGCAGCGTCGAGCTGGCGATGAACGAACGGGTACGGGTGCAGGTGCTGTCCAGCTTCCAGGACGTGCCGGGCACGCTGGTCGTGGATGAGGACGAGATCGTGGAAACAGCAGAACGTATCGGGCATCGCCTATTCGCGCGACGAGGCCAAGATCACGCTGCGGCGGGTGCCCGACCGGCCGGGCATCGCGGCCGCGGTCTTCGGCGCGCTGGCGGACCACAACGTCAACGTCGACATGATCGTGCAGAACATCTCGGCCGACGGCACGACCGACATGACCTTCACCGTCGGCAAGGCCGACCTGCCGCGCGCGCAGGCGACGCTGGCCGAGGCGACAGGCGCAGATCGGCTTCAGCGAGGTCGCTGGCCGACCCGGACGTCGCGAAGATCAGCGTGGTCGGCGTCGGCATGCGCAGCCATGCCGGTGTCGCCAGCACGATGTTCCGCGCGCTGGCCGACAAGGCGATCAACATCCAGGTGATCTCCACCAGCGAGATCAAGGTCAGCGTGCTGATCGCCGCGGAATACACGGAACTGGCGGTGCGCGCGCTGCATACCGCCTACGGCCTCGATGCCGCCTGACATCGCCACGCCCGATCGTCGCAGTAACCGCCGCCCGGGCGGAACTGGACCGGCTGTGGGCGCGCGGCACCGCTTTCCTCGGCTGCCGGTTCGCCATCATGGGCGGCGCGATGAGCTGGGTGAGCGAGCGGCATCTGGTCGCCGCCATCTCCAACGCCGGCGGCTTCGGCGTGATCGCCTGCGGCTCGATGGGGCCGGACCTGCTGGCCGCCGAGATCGCCGGCACCCAGGCGCTGACCGAGCGGCCGTTCGGCGTGAACCTGATCACCCTGCACCCGCAGCTCGACGACCTGATCCGCGTGTGCCTGGAGGCGCAGGTCGGTCACATCGTGCTGGCCGGCGGCATCCCGCCGGGGGCGGCGGTGCGTGCGGTGAAGGACGGCGGGGCGAAGCTGATCGCGTTCACCCCGGCGCTGGTGCTGGCGAAGCGGCTGGTCCGCTCGGGCGCCGATGCGCTGGTGATCGAGGGCTCCGAGGCCGGCGGCCATATCGGTCCGGTGTCGCTGATGGTGCTGGCGCAGGAGATCCTGCCCCACATCCACGAGGTGCCGGTGTTCGTCGCCGGCGGGCTCGGCCGCGGCGAGGCGATCCTGGCGCTGCTGGAGATGGGCGCGTCGGGCGCGCAGCTCGGCACCCGGTTCGCCGCCGCCACCGAGTCGATCGCGCACCCGCGGTTCAAGCAGGCCTTCATCCGCGCCGCCGCCCGCGATGCGCTGCCGTCGGTGCAGCTCGACGAGCGCTTCCCGGTGATCCCCGTGCGCGGCCTGGTCAACGAGGGGGTCAAGCGCTTCCTGCGCTTCCAGGCGGAGACCCGCGACCGGTTCCAGGCCGGCGAGCTGACCAAGGAGGCGGCGCAGCTCGCCATCGAGCATTTCTGGGCCGGCGCGCTGCGGCGGGCAGTGATCGACGGCGACGTCGAGAACGGCTCGGTGATGGCCGGCCAGTCGGTCGGCATGGTCACCGCCGAGCAGCCGACGGCAGACATCATCGCCGAACTGGTCGCGCAGGCGGTCGCGGCGCTGGTCGCCCGCCGCCGGGCTGCCTGACCCGCATGGCCGGCCCGCGGCGGCTTCTGTCCCGGCTGCGCGAGATGATGGCGCACGGCTCGGCGCCGCTGCCGGAGCTGGTCCGGCTGGTGGCCGCGGAACTGGTGAGCGAGGTGTGCTCGGTCTACGCCACGCGCCCCGGCGAGATCCTGGAACTGGTGGCGACCGAGGGCCTCAACCCGCAGGCCGTCGGGCGCACCAGGCTGCGGGTCGGCGAGGGCATCGTCGGCCTGTGCGCCGCCACCGCCCAGGTGATGAACCTGCCGGACGCGCAGAACCATCCGGCGTTCGCCTATCGGCCGGAGACCGACGAGGAGCCGTTCGCCTCGATGCTGGCCGTGCCGGTGCGCCGCGCCGGGCGGACGCTGGGCGTGGTGGCCGTGCAGAACCGCACGCCGCGGCTGTATGCCGCCGACGAGGTGGAGGAACTGGAGACCGTGGCGATGCTGCTGGCCGAGGTGCTGGCGGCCAGCGGCGCGTCCGACGGCGTCGCAGGAGGGCGTCGGCGCCACGGTGCCGCGCGTGTTCGCCGGTGCGACGCTGGTCGCCGGCATCGCCATCGGTCCGGTGGTGCTGCACGGCAGCCATCGGCGCCCGTTCCGTCTGCTGGCCGACGACCCGGAGGCGGAACTGGCGCGGCTGCACGACGCGGCGCACCGGATGCAGCAGGGTCTCGACGAGCTGATCGCCGGCGTGCCGGACGGGCTTGCCGCCGGCGCGGACGCGATCGGCATCGCGCGAGGTGCTCGACGCCTATCGCCTGGTCGCCGCCGATGCCGGCTGGCTGCGGCGCGTCGCCGAGGTGATCCGCGGCGGTCTGTCGGCCGATGCGGCGGTGCAGCGGGTGGCCGGCGAGCTGCACGACCGCATGCGCCGCATCACCGATCCCTATCTGCGCGAGCGGCTGGCGGACCTCGAGGACCTCGCCGGCCGGCTGCTGGCGGCGCTCGCCGGCGATGCGCCGCGGCCGGCGATTCCGCCGGGCGCGATCCTGCTGGCCCGCCGGCTGGGGCCGGCCGAACTGCTCGACTGGCATGCCGCCGGCATCGGCGGGGTGGCGATCGAGGAGGCCAGTCCCGGCGGGCCATGCCGCGATCCTGGCGCGGGCGCTCGGGCTGCCGGCGGTCGGCGGCACGCGCGGCGTGCTGGATGCGGCGGAGCCGGGCGACGAGGCGGTGGTGGACGCCGACGAGGGCCAGCTCGTGCTGCGCCCCGAGGTCGAGGTGCAGGGCGACCTATGTCCGGGCGCTGGCGGCGAGGAGCGCCCGCGAGGCCGGCTGGGCGGCGCTGCGCAACCGGCCGGCGACGACGGCGGACGGCACCAGGGTGTGCCTGATGCTGAATGTCGGGCTGCAGATGGAGGTGGCGCAGCTCGACATCACCGGCGCCGAGGGCATCGGCCTGTACCGCACCGAGATCGCGATGCTGGCGCGCGGCGTCGATCGCCGATGTGGCGGAGCAGGCGGCGAGCTACGCGCGGGTGCTGGATGCCGCGGCCGGGCGGCCGGTGCTGTTCCGCACGCTCGATCTTGGCGCCGACAAGCTGCTGCCGGGCGACGCGCCGGAGGAGGAGAACCCGGCGATGGGCTGGCGCTCGCTGCGCATCGGCCTGGATCGGCCGGCGCTGCTGCGCCGCCAGTTGCGCGCGCTGCTGCTGGCCGCCGGCGGACGGCCGCTTTCGGTGATGTTCCCGATGGTCGCGACGGTGGCCGAGTTCCGCGCGGCGCGCGCCCTGCTGCTGGCGGAGGCGAAGCGCGTGCGCCCGTCGCCGGAGCGGCTGTCGATCGGCACCATGCTCGAGGTGCCGGCGCTGATGTGGCAATTGGATGAATTGTTGCGCGAGGTGGATTTCGTCTCGGTCGGCTCGAACGACCTGCTGCAGTTCCTGTTCGCCGCCGATCGCGGCACGCCGTCGCTGTTCAGCCGCTACGACCTGCTGTCGCAGCCCGTGCTGCGCCTGCTGGAGCACCTGCTGAAGGCGGCGCGCGCGGCCAAGGGCGGCGCCGGCGTGCCGGTCTCGCTGTGCGGCGAGGCGGCGTCGCGGCCGCTGGAGGCGATGGCGCTGGTGGGGCTGGGCTTCTCCACGCTGTCGATGTCGGCCTCCGGCATCCTGCCGGTGAAGGCATTGCTGGCGGAACTCGACCTGCGACGCGTTCCGTCCGGTGCTGACGGCGATCCGCAACAACGCCTCGGGCGCGGCCAGCATCCGCGAACCGATCAGCGTCTGGGCGCGCGAGCAAGGGCTTAACGTTCTGAGTTAACGATTTATTTTCGATGAACAGCCGCATTGACGATTCGACTGTGCCGCCGAACCGAGGCAATCTGAGGGCGCAGGCAAGACAACCAGTTCGCGGGAACAGGACCATCGTGCCGCAGGAGCGCAGGTCAGAACTGGCGGGACGCCGGGGCATGATGCATTCCGATATCGAACCGAAACGGCGCGCGCCGTCCGCGGCGCCCCGGGCGGGTGCGCGATCTGCGCGCCGCGCGGGAGCGGATCGGCTGGTCGCTGCCGGACATGGCGGCGGCGCTGCACATCCGCCTGCAGTATCTCGAGGCGCTGGAGGCCGGCCGGATCGGCGACCTGCCGGGCAATGCCTACACGCTCGGGTTCGTGCGGACCTATGCGAGCGCGCTGGGCCTCGATCCCAACGAGATCGCGCGCCGCTTCAAGGCCGAGGCGGCGGCGGTGAACCGCAGCGACCGAGCTGGCGTTCCCGGTGCCGGCGCCGGAGCGCGGCGTGCCGGCCGGCGCGGTCGCGCTGCTCGGCGTGGTGCTGGCGGTCGGCGCCTATGCCGGCTGGTACCATCTGTCGGGCGAGGGCAGGCTGCCGGCGGAGACCGAGCCTGCAGGTGCCGATGCGCCTTGCGCCGCTGGCCGAGCAGGCGATGCCGCTCGCATGCCGCCGCCGCCGTCGCCGGCTGCGCCGCCGCCGCCGCCGCGCCGACCGGCCCGGCCGCGGTGCAGCAGGCCGAGGCACCTGCGGCGCCGTCGATCTCGCCCAGTTCGGCCGCGGCGGCGCGTGACGCCGCCCGCCGCCGCCATCCGATCAGTCGCGCATCGCTGCTGCGGGCGAACGCCGATGCCTGGGTGCAGGTGCGCGACCGGGCGGGCGCCGGTGCTGCTGAGCCGCATCCTGCACGCCGGCGAGACCTGGCCGGTGCCGGCGCGGCCCAACCTGCTGCTGACCACCGGCAATGCCGGCGGGACGGACCTGCTGGTGGATGGCGCGGCCACGCCGTCGCTCGGGGGCAGCGGGACGGTGCGGCGCGATCTGCCGCTCGACCCCGACCTGATCAGGGATGGCAAGCTGGCGGCCGTCGTCACGCCGCCGTCCGGCGCTCGGCCGAATCCCCATCGGGGACCCGGCAGTGGCGCCCAGTAGCGGCGCGGCGCCGGAGACCCCATTGTAGGGGCCGGGCCTTGTCCCGCGCCGCAGCATACGGAGAGCGACCGCATGAGCTATCGGCCGTACCAGGAGATCACCCGGCGGAAGTCGCGCCGCGTCTATGTCGGCAGCGTGCCGGTGGGCGACGGCGCCCCGATCACCGTGCAGACCATGACCAACACGCTGACCACCGACGTCGCCGGCACCATCGCGCAGATCAGGCGCGCCGAACTGGCCGGCGTGGACATCGTCCGGGTGTCCTGCCCCGACCAGGAGAGCGCGCTCGCGCTGAAGGACATCGTGCACGAGGTGAACGTGCCGATCGTCGCCGACATCCATTTCCACTACCGCCGCGCGATCGAGGCGGCTGACAGCGGCGCGGCCTGCCTGCGGATCAATCCCGGCAACATCGGCAGCCAGGAGCGGGTGAAGGAGGTCATCAGGGCCGCCCGCGACCACGGCTGCTCGATGCGGATCGGGGTGAACGCCGGCTCGCTGGAGAAGCACCTGCTGGAGAAATACGGCGAGCCGAACCCCGAGGCGCTGGTGGAGAGCGCGCTGTACCACGCGGACATCCTGCAGCAGCACGATTTCCACGACTTCAAGATCAGCGTGAAGGCGTCGGACGTGTTCCTGGCGGTGGCGGCGTATCAGCAGCTTGCCGAGGTTTGCGACCATCCGCTGCATATCGGCATCACCGAGGCCGGCGGACGGCGCATGGGCACGGTGAAGTCGGCGGTGGGGCTGGGCTCGCTGCTGTGGGCGGGGATCGGCGACACGCTGCGGGTGTCGCTGTCCGACGAGCCCGAGGAGGAGGTGCGGGTCGGCTGGGACCTGCTGAAGACGCTGGGCATCCGGCATCGCGGGGTGAAGGTGATCTCGTGCCCGTCCTGCGCGCGCCAGGGCTTCAACGTGATCGAGACGGTGCGCACGTTGGAGGACCGGCTGGCGCATATCGAGACGCCGCTCACGCTGTCGATCATCGGCTGCGTGGTGAACGGCCCGGGCGAGGCGCTGATGACCGATATCGGCCTGACCGGCGGCGGCAACGGGCGCCACATGATCTACCGCGCGGGGAAGACCGACCACACGATCCCGGGCGCCGACATGGTGGAGCACATCGTCGAACTGGTGGAGGCGAAGGCCGCGGAGCTGAAGGCGGCGAAGGACGCGGAGAAGCTGGCGGCGGAGTAGGGTGTGGCCACGGCCCATCCAATCTCCCCCCGTCATGCCCGGGCTCGTCCCGGGCATCCGCACGGCACGATGCGCCGCGACGGATGGCCAGGACGCGCCCGGCCATGACGAACGGCGAAAACCCGGACCGCGACCGGCTCGATATCAGCCCGCTTGCGAATGCAGTGGAGCGGCTGAGGGAGGGGCTGGAGCGCCATCGACGCGAGCCCGGCGATGACCAGCTTCGCGACGGCCTGATCCAGCGCTTCGAGTTCACCTACGAACTCAGCCATCGGATGTTGCGCCGCTACCTGCGGCAGGTCGCGGCCTCACCGGACGCCTTCGATCAGATGCCGTTTCAGGACATGATCCGCACAGGGAACGAACAGGGCCTGTTGCAGGGCGACTGGCCCGCTTGGCGGCTGTACCGGGACATGCGCGCGCGAACCAGCCACACCTATGCCGCCGCCGTGGCGAAGCAGGTGGTGCATTGCATACCGGACTTCCTGTCGGAAGCCACGCATCTGCGTGACCAGTTGCGTCAGCGCCTTGGATGACGGCCACGCTGGATATCCGGCCCGAACACGCCGCCATCGTGCGGCACATTCTGCGGCGAGCATCTGCCGGCCGGCGCGCGGGCGCTCGTGTTCGGGTCGCGGGCCCATGGCGGGGCACGGCAGTATTCCGATCTCGACCTGGCGCTCGAATGGGACCGGCCGCTCGGACTGGCCCTGATCGGGCAGATCGCCGAAGCGCTGTCGGAGTCCGATCTGCCCTACAAGGTCGATATCGTCGATCTTGCGACGGTCGATCCGGCGTTCAGGGCACGCATCGCGGCCGAGTGTCCGTGCATTGGCTCTGCACGATCGAACTGCGAGCGCCGGGGTGATGCCGCGAACCCGCTCGACACGCGCATGCGCTGTAGCTGCAATGTAGTGAGCAACGCAGAGAACCGGATCAGAGATGAGCAAGACCGCGCCCCTCAGCGTCCGACTGGAGTCGGCGCTCAACGACCGGATCACGGCCATCGCCACTGCCCTCGATCGCCCGAAATCATGGGTGATCGAGCAGGCGGTGCGGGATTTCGTGGCCATGCAGGAATGGCAGCTGGCGGCGATCGACGAGGGGATCAGCGCGGCCGATGCTGGCCGGATCGTCGCGCATGACGATGTCGTTGCGTGGGTTCAGTCATGGGGCCGGCCCGACGAGCTGCCCGCGCCGAAATGCGAATAGTCTGGACCGAACCGGCGCTGCGCGATCTGATCGCCGAGCAAGGGCCTATATCGCGGGCGACAGATTCGCCGGTCGCCGACCGCCAGATCTGGCGGGTGCTGGCGGCGATCGCTAGCGCTGCTGCAGTTCCCGGAGACCGGCCGTCCCGGCCGCCGCACCGGGACGCGCGAGCTGGCCGTCGGCCGAACGCCGTATCGTCGTGGTTTACCGGCTGCGCGCGGGACAGTCGTCGAAATCCTGGGCGTCTTGCATGGCCGCAGCGCTGGCCGGATGTCATGGCGTAATCGGGCGTCTCGCGCGGTGCCGCCCGGCTGGAAAAGACATCGGCGTCAGCGGATACTCGGGCGCGGACCTCATCCGCGTTCAGGCTCGGGACGGGCGCCTGCAAATCGACAACAGGCTTCGACCGGAACATGCTGTGACCGACCTCCAACCCGCCCGCGGCACCCACGACCTGATCGGCGAGGACCAGCGCCGCCACAGCCATGTGGTGGAGACCGCGCGCCGCGTCGCCGCCGGCTACGGCTTCGACGAATGGACCACGCCGATCTTCGAGGACACCCGCGTGTTCTCCCGCACGCTCGGGGAAACCTCGGACGTGGTGACGAAGGAGATGTACAGCTTCGAGGACCGCGGCGGCGATCCCATCACGCTGCGCCCGGAGGGCACCGCCGGCATCTGCCGCGCTCTGGTGACCAACGGCCTGACCCAGTCGCTGCCGCAGAAGGTGTTCTATGCCGGCCCGATGTTCCGCTACGAGCGGCCGCAGAAGGGGCGCTACCGCCAGTTCCACCAGATCGGCATCGAGCTGATCGGCCCCGCCGAACCGCTGGCCGATGCCGAGGTGATCGCCTGCGGCTGGGACATCCTGCAGGCGCTCGGCGTCGCCGATGACACCGTGCTGGAGATCAACACGCTCGGCGACAAGGAGAGCCGCGCCGCCTATCGCGACGCGCTGGTGGCGTATTTCACCGAGCACCAGGCGGCGCTGTCGGCCGACAGCCTGGCGCGGCTCGATCGCAACCCGCTGCGCATTCTCGACTCCAAGGATGACAGCCGACCGCCGCATCGTGGCCGACGCGCCCACCATCGCCGGCTACCTGACCGAAGCCGCCGCCGCGTTCTATGCGCGCGTGCAGGCGCATCTGGAGCGCTTCGGCGTGCCGTTCCGGGAGAACCCGCGGATCGTGCGCGGGCTCGACTACTACGGCCACACGGCGTTCGAGTTCGTCACCGGCAAGCTGGGCGCGCAGGGCACGGTGATGGCGGGCGGGCGCTACGACGGCCTGGTCGAGGAGATGGGCGGGCCGCCGACGCCGGCGGTCGGCTGGGCCGCCGGCATCGAGCGTCTCGCCATGCTGCTGGATACGCCGCCACCCGCGCCGGCGACCGTCGCCGTGGTGCCGATCGGCGACGCCGCGGAGGCGGCGGCGCTCACCGTGCTGCAGACGCTGCGCCATGCCGGCATCCGCGCCGAGATGGCGTATCGCGGCAACCTGCGCCGCCGAATGGAGCGTGCCAACCGCATCGGCGCGCGCGCCGCGGTCATCCTCGGCGACGACGACATTTCCCGGGGTGTGGCGCAGGTGAAGGACCTCGCGACCGGCGAACAGGAGGCGGTGGCTTTGGCGGAGCTCGCCGCGCACCTGGCATGAACCTCGCGTCGAAGCTCGACCGCATCACCGCGCGCGCCGAGGAACTGCGCGACATGCTGACGCAGGGGTTGTCGGGCGAGACCTATGTCAAGGCGTCGAAGGAGCTGTCGGACATCGAGCCGGTGGTCGCGCGCATCGGCGACCTGCGCGCCGCCGAACGCGCCCAGACCGAGGCCGAGGCGCTGCTCGGCGATCCCGAGATGCGCGAACTGGCGGAGGCCGAGCTGCGCGCGCTGAAGGAGCAGATCCCGGCGCTGCAGCACGAGATCCGCATCGCGCTGCTGCCCAGGGACACGCGCCGATGAACGCGCCGCGATCCTGGAGGTGCGACCGGCCGCCGGCGGCGACGAGGCGGCGCTGTTCGCCACCGAACTGTTCGCGATGTACCAGCGCTATGCGGAGACCCGTGGCTGGCGCTGGGAGCTTCTCGAATACAACGACACCGAGCTGGGCGGCCTGAAGGAAGGCATCGCCGAGATCACCGGCCGCGGCGTGTTCGCTCGGCTGAAATACGAATCGGGCGTGCATCGCGTGCAGCGCGTGCCGACGACCGAGAACCAGGGGCGCATCCATACCTCCACCGTCAC
Source organism: uncultured Alphaproteobacteria bacterium (assembly GCA_963739725.1). Taxonomy (GTDB): domain Bacteria; phylum Pseudomonadota; class Alphaproteobacteria; order Acetobacterales; family Acetobacteraceae; genus JAMXLO01. The sequence continues at coordinate 510,457 of CAVUBS010000033.1, forward strand.
CGTCGCCGTGCTGCCGGAAGCGGAGGAGGTGGATGTGCAGATCGACGAGGGCGATCTTCGCATCGACACGTATCGCGCCTCGGGCGCCGGCGGCCAGCACGTCAACAAGACCGACAGCGCGGTGCGCATCACGCATCTGCCGTCCGGCATCGTCGTCGCGATGCAGGAGGAGAAGAGCCAGCACAAGAACCGCGCCAAGGCGATGAAGGTGCTGCGTGCCCGGCTCTACGAGCAGCAGCGTGCCTCGCTGCATGCGACGCGCGCGGCCGACCGCAAGTCGCAGGTGGGTACCGGCGACCGCTCCGAGCGCATCCGCACCTACAATTTCCCGCAGGGGCGCGTCTCGGACCACCGCATCAACCTGACGCTGCTACAAGATCGACCGCGTGATGGCCGGCGAACTCGACGAGTTCATCGATGCGCTGACCGCGGAGGATCAGGCGGCGCGGCTGACGGCGGAGGAGTGAGCGGCGGGCCGGTTTGGCGACTGCGTCGAACCCTCGATCCTGCGTAACCCCCCACACTGGCGCGGAACACTATCCAGCCGTCGACGGGCGGCCTGTGCCGGCACGTTCGTCGTGGACCTGCCTGTCCGGTTGAGCTGTGCAGCGCACGCCGCAGGGAACCGAACCGCAGGCGATACTGCGCCGGAGTGAGATCGACGTGAGGGCCAGGCGGTCATGGAAGGTCAACGTCGGTTGGTGTCGGCACTGCGTCACGTCGCCGCGGCCGCCCGCGTCCAACCGGGGCGGAATGTGGCCCCGGCGCGATCGCTCCGGCTATAATGCCGCATGGCCGGCCCGCCGCTCGCCATCGACCACGCTCTTTACCGACATGAGGCCATGGCAAACGGCACCGACGCGCCACTTCAGGGAGACAGTGCTGCCGGAATGTCGCGCACGGCACGCGACGAAATGGTCGACGGCAAGGGCGGCCTGCGCCCGCAATGGCGCAACCTGCTGGGCGTGCTGGCCGGGCTCGGCCATAGCGTCCTGGCGGAGCGGGCCGGCGACTCGATCGGGTCATGGAGGAAGAGGGCGTCGCCAGCCTGCTGCCCGGCTCGCCGTCCGATCCGTGGCGCTTCGATCCGATCCCCCTGCCGCTGTCCGCAGTCGGAGTTCACCGCGCTCGAAGCCGGCCTGGCGCAGCGCGCACGGCTGCTCGATGCGGTCCTGGCCGACCTCTACGGCCCGCAGCGCCTGCTGGCCGATGGCGCGCTGCCGCCGGCGCTGGTCTACGCCAATCCCGCCTTCCTGCGGCCGTGCCGCGTCGCCGGCGCGGACCCGCCGGCCGATCTGCTGCAGTTCTATGCCGCCGACCTGATGCGCGCGTCCGGACGGCACCTGGCACGTGCTGGCGGACCGCACCGGATTGGCCGACGGCCTCGCCCACGCGCTGCAGAACCGCAAGCGGCTCGGCCGCGTGCTGCCGGAACTGTTCGCCTCGCAGCTGCTCTGCCACATCGACCCGTTCGTCGACGTCTGCATGGACATGATGACGCGCCTCGCGCCGATGGGCGTGCGTGACCGCGGCAGGGCGGCGCTGCTGACCCCGGGCCACGCCGATCCCGCCTGGTACGGCCATGTGCTGCTGGCACGCGAGCTGTCCTGCGCGCTGGTCGAGGGCGGCGACCTGACCGTGCGCGACGGCGGCCTGTTCCTGAAGACGCTGCGCGGCCTGCAGCCGATCAGCGTCCTGCTGCGCGGCGTCGACGGCCGCTCGGTCGATCCGCTGGAACTCGAGCCCGACGGCATCGGCGTGCCCGGACTGTTCGCCGCCGCGCGCGACCATGTGCGCATCGTCAACAGCCCCGGCAGCGGGCTGGCCGAGGCGCCGGCGCTGGCGGCGTTCCTGCCGGACCTCGCGCGACGCCTGCTCGGCGAGGACCTTGCGTTGCCGAGCGTGCCGACCGTCTGGCTCGGCGATGCCGCGGCGCGCGAGGCGGTCCTGCGCAGCCCGGCCGACTGGCGGATCGGCCCGGCGTTCGCAGCTCGCCGCCGACGGCCGATCGAGGCGTGGCCGCTGCACCCTGGCGGTTCGCCGCCAGCGCAGTCCTGACCCCGTCGGTGGCGCCCTGCCTCGACGACGACACGCTGGTCCCGCGCCCCGTGCTGGTCCGCATGTTCCTGGTGCGCGACCGGACCGGCTGGCGCGCGATGCCGGGCGGGCTCGGCTGCGTGCTGCCGGACGGCGCGCAGGCCTGGCCCTCCGCCGGGCCGGTGCTGGCCAAGGACGTCTGGGTGCTGGCCGAGAATCCCGCCGTGATTCGAGGGATCGCCCTCGAGCGGCACGCCGCCGCTGTCGATCCGGCGTCCGGCCGGCGACATGCCGAGCCGGATCGCCGATGACTTCTTCTGGCTCGGCCGCTACCTGGAGCGGCTCGAGGGCGCGGCACGCCTGCTGCTGATTGCGATCGGCCGCGTCAGCCGCCCGGCGCCGACGCCGCACGAGATGGCGGAGCTGGAGGTGCTGATCGACTGCCTGACCCAGGCCGGGCTGCTCAACGCCGAGGCGATCACCGGGCTGGGCGCCGCCGGGCTCGGCCAGGCGCTGCTGCGTGCGGCCGGCAGCTGGGGCGCGATCCATGCCATGCTCGGCCGCGTCTCGCGGGTGACCGGCCTGCTGCGCGACCAGGTGACCGGCGAGATGCACGCCGTCACCGCGCGCGGTCTGCGCGAGGTCGAGGATGCGCTCGGCCAGATCGACCTTCGCCACGAGGGGCAGGCGCTGGATGCGACGATCCAGGCGATGTCGCATGTCCTGGCGTTCTCGGCGACCATCTCCGGGCTGGCCGCGGAGAACATGGTGCGCGGCGGCGGCCGGCTGTTCCTGGACCTGGGGCGGCGGGTGGAGCGCGCCCAGGCGGTGGCCGACCAGATCGCCTGCGCGCTGGAGTTCCCGGGCGTGACGCAGCAGCCGGCGCGGGTCGAGCACGGCCTGCGCCTGGCGCTGGAGCTGTGCGACTCATCGATCACCTATCGCAGCCGGTATCTGGCGGTGCTGCAGCCGGCGCCGGCGCTCGACCTCGTGCTGGCCGACGACGGCAATCCGCGCGGCCTGGCGTTCCAGCTTGCCGCGATGCGCGCGCTGCTCGCCGAGATCGCCGGCGGTGTGGACGCCTCGCTGGCCGCCGCCGCCGGCGCGCTCCAGGAGGAGCCGCAGGCCATGGTCCGCGCGGTTGCGCGAGGCCGCCGACCAGGCGGTGGCCGCGCTGTTCCTGCCGGCGCGCCTGCGTGCGCTGCGCGACGCCGTGGCGGCGCTGTCCGATCGCGTGTCCCGCCGCTATTTCGCGCTGCTGCCGGCCGCCCGCACGGTCGGCATCGAGCCGCCGGTCCGACCGATGCGCGGCGCGGCATGATCGCATGATCTATCGCGTGCGGCACATGACCCGCTACGACTACCAGTCGCCGGTCGATCTCGGCGCGCATCTCGCGCATCTCCGCCCGCGTCCGCTGCCGCATCAGCGCGTGCTGCGCGCCGGCGTCCACGCCGCACCGGCGGTGTCGTGGCGGCGCGACGGCGCCGACCATTTCGGCAACGAGGTGACCTGGCTGTTCCTCGATGTCGCCCACGCGGCGTTCCAGGTGATCGCCGATGCGACCGTCGAGGTGGGTTTTCCGGCCCCGCCCGATCCCGCGGCGACCCCGCCATGGGAGACCGTCGCGACGCATGCCTGGGACGCCGGTCCCGCTGCCTGGCAGGCGTCCGAGTTCCTGTTCGACAGTCCGCGCGCCGCGGCCGATGCCGGCGCCACGGCCTACGCGGCGCCCTGCTTCCCGCCCGGCCGCCCGGTGCTGGCGGCGCTGCTCGATCTGAACGCCCGCATCCGGCGGGACTTCACCTTTCGCGCCGGGGTGACGACGACGAGCGACGCCGATCGCTGACGTGCTGCGCCGGCGCCAGGGCGTGTGCCAGGATTTCACCCACCTGATGATCAGCGCGCTGCGCGGCTTCGGCCTGCCGGCACGCTACGTCTCCGGCTACATCCGCACCCGCCCGTCACCGACCGGCAAGCCCCGCCTCGGCGCCGACCAGTCGCATGCCTGGGTCGGCGCCTGGCTCGGGCCGGAGCATGGCTGGCTCGACCTCGATCCCACCAACGGCATCGTCGTGCAGGACGAGCATGTCGTGCTCGGCTGGGGTCGCGACTTCGGCGATGTGACGCCGCTGCGCGGGGTCATCCTGGGCGGCGGCGAGCAGACGCTGTCGGTCGAGGTCGAGCTCGAGGAAGCGCCAGGCCCCGGATGACAAACCCCGGGATGACAATCCGCGGATGACAAACTCACAGCGCGCACATACGTGATGGAGCCGAAACCGACAGCGCGGGTTTGCCAGGCTCCATGACGATACTCAAAGTCACCCACCGCACGCGATACAGCTACGCCCAGCCGGTCACCTTCGGGCCGCACCGGCTCATGATGCGCCCGCGCGACAGCCACGACCTGCGGCTGATCGACACGGCGCTGAGCATCGCGCCGGCCGCATCGGTACGCTGGCTGCACGACGTCTTCGGCAACTCGGTCGCGATCGCCGACTTCACCGGGCCCGCGAACGAACTGCTCGTCGTGTCGTCGTTCCGTGCCGAGCATTATCCGCTGACCGGGGAATCGGTGACGCTGGAGGCGTATGCGCGCCGCTACCCGTTCAGCTACGACGCGCGGGAAATTCCCGATATCGGCCGCACGGTCGAGCGGCACTATGCCGATCCCGAGCACACGGTCGATGCCTGGGCGCGCCGCTTCGTCGAGCGGCAGACGGATGCCGACACGATGGGAATGCTGCTCGCCATGGTGCAGGCCGTGCGCGCCGAGTTCAAATACAATCCGCGCGACGAGATGGGCACGCAGGACCCGCTGGTGACGCTGCAGTCCGGCAGCGGAACCTGCCGCGATTTTGCACTGTTCCTGATGGAGGCGGTCCGCAGCCTTGGTTTCGCCGCACGCTTCGTGTCTGGCTACCTGTACGATGAGGATCGGCTGGGCGACGATGCGCAGGATGTGGTCGGCGGCGGTGCGACGCATGCATGGGTGCAGATCTATCTGCCGGGCGGCGGCTGGGTCGAGTTCGACCCGACCAATGCGCTGGTCGGCGGACACAACCTCATTCGCGTCGCGGTCACGCGCGATCCGACGCAGGCCATTCCGCTCGGCGGCAGCTTCACCGGCGCGCCGGATGCCTATCTGGGCATGACCGTCGAGGTGGCGATCACGGCCGAGCGGCAGCAGTCGGCGGCCCAATGCGAACGTTGCAGCGGAACCGGCCTGATCCGGCAAGGAGGTCTATCGTGCAGATCGAAGTCGGCTACGAACTTGATTTACGAACTGCCGCAGGCAACGCCGATGTTGCTGACGGTGCATATCCACTATTCGCGCGCCTCCGATCTCGTGGTGCCCGACCATCTGGTCACCGTTCCCTCGGTGCCGGTCACCGGCTATCGCAACTCGTTCGGCAACTGGATCAGCCGGATCGTCGCGCCGGCCGGGCAGATCCGCCTGTCGAGCCACGCCATCGTCAACGACACCGGGCGCCCCGATCCGGTCTGGCCCGATGCGATGCAGCACGCGGTGCAGGACCTGCCGGAGGAAACCCTGCTGTTCCTGCTCGGCAGCCGGTATTGCGACACGGACCATCTGTCGGAGATCGCCTGGAGCCTGTTCTCCGGAAGCGCCGCTCGGATGGGGACGCGTGCAGGCCATCTGCGACTTCGTGCACAACCACCTGACGTTCGGCTACGAGCACGCGCGCCCGACCAAGACCGCCTGGGAGGCGTATCAGGAGGGCACCGGCGTGTGCCGGGACTTCGCCCATCTGGCGGTCACGTTGTGCCGCTGCATGAACATCCCGGCGCGCTATTGCACCGGCTATCTGGGCGACATCGGCATCCCGGCGATGGATGCGCCGATGGATTTCTCCGGCTGGTTCGAGGCTTACCTGGGCGGCCAGTGGCACGTCTTCGACGCCCGCTTCAACACGCCGCGGATCGGACGGGTGCTGATGGCGCGCGGTCGCGATGCAGCGGATGTGGCGATCGCGACCACGTTCGGGCCGAACACGCTGACCAGCTTCAAGGTCATGGCCGACGAGATCGTAAGCCAGGCGGTTGAGCCAACGCCCGACATCCGGGCTCCGTCTGGGATTCGTCGGGAAATGGCCCTCCAGCCTGGCCGGCAAAGGCGGGCCTCCGCGATCCGTTGCTAGTGGCAGCCAAGCGTGCCTGGCGGGCCGGCGCGCCATGATGGGGCGAGTGAAGCCCCGCGAGCAGCGGATCAGCGCCTCGCGGCCACCAGCAGGAACGGCGGACGCTGGCGCTCGTCGGCGAACTGGGGCCGGGCCGCGATCTGTTCCTCGGTCGGACCCCACTCCTCGACGTGCGACAGTGCGAAGCCTGACCGCAGCAGCAGGTTGATATAGGTCGCGAGCGTCCGATGCTGCTTGATCACACCCTTGGCGAGCCAGTCGGTGGAGCGCGGACCCTCGTCCAGATAGCGGTCGACGGGCCAGACCTTGCGACCGGCGTCAGCGACGAGCCAGCCCGGATCGGCGGGCGCGGTGTAGATCGGATGCTCGACCGAGAAGACCAGGCTGCCGCCCGGCACGAGGCGACCGATGCACCTGCGACAGCAGGCCGTCGAGGTTCGCGATGTAGTGCAGGGCCAGCGAACTGTAGACGAGGTCGAATGCGGCCGGCGGGCAACTCGAGCCGTTCCATGTCGGCCCTGGTGTAGGTGATCTCCGGGTCGGACGTCGTCGCGCGGGCCTGCGCGAGCATCTTCTCGGAGACATCGATGCCCAGCACGTGCGCCGCGCCGTTCTCGCGCGCCCAGCGGCAGAACCAGCCGAAGCCGCAGCCGAGGTCCAGCACGCTTCGCCCGCGCAGGTCCGGCAGCAATGCCTGCAGCGCCGGCCATTCCGGCGCGTCGTCCAGGCCCCCGACCGAGCGGGGCAGCCGGCTGTAGCCGGCGAAGAACTCGTCGTTGTCGTAGATGTTCTGGGTCATTGCACAAACTCTCCGTTCGTCGTGCCGTCGGACGGAGCGGGCGGAAATGAAAAGGCCCCGTCCGTTGCCGGCGGGGCCTGCTGGTTGCGAGCGACGCTCCTGGATCAGCGCGCGCGACGTCCCGGCATCCCGCCGATTGGGATGCAGGTGGTTCTCGCCACGATCCGGATGATCGCAATCATGGCGCGCCCATCGCACGGCGATCGCGTCTGGTCAAGCTGTGCGGTATCGCGGATGGCGGCGCACTGTCGGCGACTGTCACCACAGGACGAACCAGATCACCAGGCCGATCGCGCCCCAGATTGGCACCGAAAGCAAGATCGCGATGACGAAGCCGCGGCCCGGGTTCAGATCGTCGTCGGCATCGATCAGCCGTTTTGTCGAATTGTCCGGGCACATCGGCGAGGCGTGAACATCACTGCCATCCGGAACTGCCAAGGCCAGACTTGGCAAAATTGTTCCGGCCGCCGCGCACGGAACTGCATCCGCCTCCGGATCGACAGCGGCTGGAAGGGCATTTGCCATCGCATCACGCTTCAATGTCGCATCGATGAGGGTGGGCGCGCCCGTCATAGGGGCGATCTCTGCCGCGAAGGAGTTTCCCCTTCCGCTGCTTCGGCCGATCGGCTTGCCCCGGGATTCATCGCTAGACCCGTTGTTATCTCAATATCTGAACGCCCACGTTATAATGCTGAAAATTTGCGAGAGGGGTCAAGTAAGAACTGTCACGTGCCGTTTCGAATGGATAAATAAATGCCAGACTAGCCACCCAATCTGCGGGATTAGTTCGGTTATAGAGTCAAAATAGGGAAGTGGGCCCGCCCCGCTCGAGTCTGCGATGCTGAAACTGCCGGCGTGAGCAAATGGCGGAACCACCCAAAATTACCGCGTAATACCAACCGCCGTTGCTGTTAACTTTTGCACCGCGCTCTCACCGTCGTGGCCGGGCCTGTCCCGGCCATCCGCCGCTTTGTTGTTGGCGGTTACAGTGTTGCCGCCATACGATAGTCGCCATACGACGGCGTCTCTCGGCGACAGGATCGGCGGACGGATCGGCCAGTCGATGCCGAACGCCGGGTCATCCCAGCGAACCCCGCCGGCCGCCCCGGGCTCATAACGCTGCGGTGATCTGGTAGAACACTTCGGCATCGTCGGTCAGCGTCTGGAACCCGTGGGCGAAGCCGGCCGGAATGAAAACCGCCAGGCCGTTGTCGGCGGTCAGTTCAAGCGCCCGCCAGCAACGGAAGGTCGCCGCGTCCGGCCGCAGGTCGAGCACGACGTCCAGAATGGCGCCGCGCGTGCAGCGCACCAGCTTGGCCTCCTCGTGCGGCGGCCGTTGGAAATGCATGCCCCGCAACGTGCCGCGGCGCGCATTGTACGACGTGCTGCACTGCACGAAGTCGCCAGCCAGCCCATGCGCGGCGAATTCGTCGCGGCAGAAGGTCCGGGCGAAATGGCCGCGCGCATCGGCCAGGCGCTCCGGGGCGACGATGAACGCACCGGGCAGGTCCAGTTCGGTGAACAGCATCAGAGCACCTGCAGCCGCGGTATCGGCACGACGAACCGGCCGCCCCAGTCGCGCACCGCCGCCATCTGCTCGATGATCTCGTCCTTGAGGTTCCACGGCAGGATGAAGACGTAGTCCGGCCGCGCCTCGAGGATGCGTTCCGGCGCGAAGATCGGGATCTGCACGCCGGGCAGGTAGCGCCCCTGCTTGTGCGGGCTGCGGTCGACGGTGAAACGGATCAGTTCCGGGCCGACGCCGCAATAGTTGAGCAGCGTGTTGCCCTTGGCCGGCGCGCCGTAGCCGACGACAAGCCTGCCCTCGCGCCGCGCCGTCAGCAGGAATTCGAGCACCGCGCACTTCACGTCGATGACCGTCTCGGCGAAGCGGTCGTAGGTCGCGAGGTCGTCGAGCCCGGCCGCACGCTCGATCGCCAGCACCGCGCGCAACCGGTCCGTCGGCGCGCGCGACGCATCGCCGGCGTGGCACGCATGGATGCGCAGCGAGCCGCCATGGGTCGGCAGGCGATCCACGTCGAACACCCGCAGCCCGTGCCGCGCGAACACCGTCTCGACGACCAGCAGCGAGAAATACGAGAAATGCTCGTGGTAGATCGTGTCGAACTGCCGCTCCGCGATCAGCCGCAGCAGATGGGGGAATTCGACGGTGATGGTGCCGGTCGGCTTCAGCAGGATCGCGAACCCGGCGACGAAGTCGTTCAGGTCCGGCACATGGGCCAGCACGTTGTTGGCGCAGATCAGGTCGGCGGTGCGTCCGGTATCGGCCAGACGCTGCGCGGTCGCCTGCCCGAAGAAGGCGACCTCCGTCGGAATGCCCTTCGCATCGGCGATCGCGGCGACATTGCCGGCCGGCTCCACGCCCAGCACCGGCACGCCGCGCGCCTGGAAATACTGCAGCAGGTAGCCGTCGTTGCTCGCCACCTCGACCACCAGCGATCCGGGGCCGAGCCCAAGCTCGCCGGTCATGCGGTGCGCATACGCCTCGGCGTGGCGCAGCCAGAGGTCGGAATACGACGAGAAGTAGAGATAGTCGCCGAAGATGGCCTCCGCCGTCTCGAACGCCTCCAGCTGGACCAGCAGGCAGTTCTCGCAGACATAGGCGTGCAACGGGTAATGCGGCTCCGCCAGCGCGATCTGGTCGGCGGTGAGGAAGGAATTGGACAGCGGCGCCCGGCCGAGATCGACAAAGCTGCGCCGCAGGGCGGTTCCGCAGAAACGGCAGGCTCCGGCGGTCATTGCCCGACCAGCTCCATCGCGCAGTAGCGGGAAAGCTGTTCATCGGCGAGCGCCAGCGCCGGTTCGCCGGCGTTCAGGCGGCGATGCCACTGCACCGTCCAGGCCAGCGCATCGTCCAGCCGCAGCCGAGGCCGCCAGCCGAGCCTGGTGCGGGCGCGCGACGCGTCCACCTTGAGATGGTGCGCCTCGTGCGGCGCGTCGCCTGTCGTCAGGTGCCATGCCGCCCCCTCGCCCCACTGTTCCACCACGCGCGCGACGATCCAGGCGACGGAACGCGCGTCATCCTCGGCCGGGCCGAAGTTCCAGGCATCGCCGAACGCCGCCGGGCCTTCGAGCAGGCGCTCGCCCAGCAGCAGATAGCCGCACAGCGGTTCCAGCACGTGCTGCCAGGGCCGGACGGCATGCGGGCTGCGGACCCCGATGCTGCGGCCGGCGCCGAGCGCCTGCATGCAGTCGGGCAGCAGCCGGTCAGCCGCCCAGTCGCCGCCGCCGATGACGTTGCCCGCGCGGGCGGTCGCGATGCCGACGCTGCGGTCACCCGGCGCCGAGAAGAACGAGCGCCGGTAGGCGGAGGCGACCAGTTCGGCACACGCCTTCGAACTGCTGTAGGGATCGTGGCCGCCCATCGCCTCGGTTTCGCGGTATGCCCAGGGCCACTCGCGGTTCTCGTAGCACTTGTCGCTGGTCACCACGACCACGGCGCGCACCGAGGGCACCTGTCGGACGGCCTCCAGCACATGCACCGTGCCCATGACATTGGTCGCGTAGGTCTCGACGGGCTCGCGGTACGACTGTCGCACCAGCGCCTGCGCCGCCAGGTGGAACACGATCTCCGGCTGCCAGGCGCGCATCGTGCCGATCACGGCAGGCAGGTCGCGGATGTCGCCATAGGTCGTCGGCACGCGGGTGTGCAGGCCGGCGAGCCGGAACAGGCTGGGCTCGGTCGGCGGCGGCAGCGCCAGGCCGGCCAGTTCGGCGCCCATGCGGTGCAGCCACAGTGCCGAGCCAGGAGCCCTTGAAGCCGGTATGGCCCAGCACGAGAACGCGCCTGCCGCGCCAGAAGTCGCGGGACGGCAGCGCCGCGCCGTCCGGGCGGTGCTCGCGCGGCTCCATCGATATCGCCTCCGGCCACCGACGATCGTGCAGCATGCGCGGCTTTTAGCCGGGACAAGCGAGCAAACGGTTAACGCGGTGCGAGACGATGGGGGAAGGGGCGGCGTTTATGACAACGGCTTGCGTCACTCGTCATAGCCGGGCGTGGCACGCCGGAGTGCTGATTCTCCCCCTCCCCTTGCGGGAGGGGGTTGGGGGGAGGGGTCGTCCCATCGCAGGACGTTGCGGTCGGATAGTGAACGCATTTGAATTCGGACGATGGTGAAGCGCTCAGGGCTCTGCCCTGAAACCCGCCCGAGGGCTTTGCCCCCGGGACCCCCACCAAAGGCGGAGCCTTTGGAATCCGATACTCAAGTGACGGGTTCCAAGGGCTCCGCCCTTGGCGGGGTCCAGAGGCAGAGCCTCTGGTCGGGGTTCGGGGTGAAACCCCGAGCGCTTCTGCCTCACCCGATCGGCCTTCCGCAATCCCCTCCCACACGGGACAAGCCCGCGGCACTAATCCTCGCCGAACGCGTACTCCGCCGAGATATCCTTGCCGGTGTAGTCCGTCAGCATTGCCGCCGACACGACGCTGATCACCGAGCAGATCGTGATGTAGACCGAAATGGCGACCCAGGACTGGTACTTTGCGAACAGGGCCGCCGCGATCAGCGGCGCCGGTCCGCCCGCGATGATCGAGGCCAAGCTGATAGCCGATCGAGGCGCCGGAATAGCGCACCCGTCCCGTGAAGCTCTCCGCGATCAGTGCCGCCTGCGGTCCGTACATGATGTCGTGCGGGATCAGCGACAGGATGATCGCGATGAAGATCCAGAATGGCATCAGCGTGTCGAGCAGCGCGAAGTAGACCCAGCCGAACAGCCCGGTGAGCACGGCGCCGATGATATACACGCGCTTCCGCCCGAACCGGTCGGACATATGGCCGGCGAACGGGATGGAGAAGAACGACACCAGCGACGCCGCCAGGACCGCGGTCAGCAGCAGATCGCGCGACACCTTCAGCGTGCCGATGCCGTAGGCGAACACGAACGCGGTGAAGATGTAGAACGGCGCCTGCTCGGCCATGCGCGCGAACGCACTGAGGAACACCTCCTTCGCATGCAGGCGAAACACCTCCGCGACCGGGGCGCGCTCGATCCGGTCCTCCTCGATCAGCCGGCGGAACATCGGCGTCTCGAGAATGCCCAGCCGGATCCACAGCCCGATGCCGACGAGCACGATGCTGATCAGGAACGGTATCCGCCAGCCCCAGGTGAGGAACGCGTCGCCCGACATCGAGCTGAACACCAGCACCGCGAGGTTCGCGAGGAACAGCCCCGACGGCACGCCGAACTGCGGCCAGGATGCGATGAAGCCGCGATGGTGGCTGGTGCGCGCCCATTCCATCGACAGCAGCACCGAGCCGCCCCATTCGCCGCCGACGCCGATGCCCTGGATGAAGCGCAGCACGGTCAGCAGGACCGCGCCCCAGATGCCGATGCTCTCGTAGGTCGGCACCAGGCCCACCAGGAAGGTGGCAACGCCCATCAGCATCAGGGTGGCGATCAGCGCCGATTTGCGTCCGAGGCGATCGCCCCAGTGGCCGAAGATGGCCGCGCCGATCGGCCGCGCGATGAAGCCGACCGCATAGATCGCGAAGGCCTCCAGCGTGCCGACCAGCGGATCGGAGCGCGGGAAGTAGAGTTTTGCGAACACCAGGCCGGTGACCGTGCTGTAGAGGAAGAAGTCGTACCACTCGATCGTGGTGCCCACGGTGGCGGCAACGACCGCGCGGCGAAGCTGAACCTGGTGTTCCCGGTCGGTGAGAGCGGTTGCCTCCGGGGCCGGTCCTGCTGTGCTGCCTGACATGGTGTTGCCTCCCGTGGGCTCCGTGAACGAGCCCTTGCCGGGGAAGCCTTGCCCATCGCCTCGGGGGCAGGCAAGTGGCGTCGCAATCGGCGCAGACCAAACATTCGTGTCATCGGAGTCGTTCCACGCGCTCGGCGTGAGCCGCTGCGCGCATGCCATCGAAGTCGGACGGTCGTTTCGCAAACACTGGCTCGAGCCGAAAAACCGCCGTCCTTATACGAGCGGCCCTGTTGGATGAACGCTCCCGACCCTTTGCCGACGTTAGAGGCAGTGCCAGCGGCGGAGCCGGAGATCCAGTATTCGATGCGGTCTCCCGGTTCGCTGCTGCTTCTCAGACCGCTCGAACTTCGGCAAGCCGCTTGATTGCGTATGCATCGTCCCAGCAGACGGCAGCTTCCCATGCGGCTGATGCTTGCGCGGCGACGTCGAGCGCGCCGCCGCCGAGACCGGCGGCGTTGTGCGGCAGCACCAGGTCAAGGTCGGGAACGTCGACATGCGAACTCGTCCCAGTCGATCAGCGCGACCCGATGCGCGGTCATGCGGACGTTGCCAGGGTTATTGGGGTTGCCGTGGACGACGCATGTCTGACGTCCGACGAGCCGCGCCCACGCTGCTCGGCATCGAACAACGCCCTCAGCCGGCATCGCGCCAAGGTCGATCTTCGTCCCGGTCTCGGCGTGCAGGAGGTCGGTCGACGATCGCCAGCCTGGGCGCTGCGGCCAGCCCCGCGTCAACCGATGCAAGCGGCGAAGCGTGTCGGCCACGCGACGCCAGTCGGCTTCGGTCTCGGGCGGCCCTCCCTCCACGTATGTCGTCACCACCAGACCGTCGGCGAACAGCCGTCCGTCCGTCGTCGGGATCGGTGTCGGCACGGTCAGACCTTCACGGTCGAGGTGTTGGAGGAGTTCGGTCTCCCACGCGAGATCGGCGTCGCTCCTGGCACCGAGACGACCGACCGCAAGGTGCCCGTGGACGCGCACGCTCCACACGTCGTTGGCGACTCCGCCAGCGAGCGGTCCGATGCGCACTACGTCGTCACCCCACTGGCCGAGTGCCTCCCATCCCGCCGGCGACATCGTAAGCCTCCGGTTTTTAGGCAGCTTGTGGCTCGTCGCCGCTCGTGTCAGGCGGCGAGCTTTTCGATCGTCGTTTGACTTACCGCATGTCACGCTGGCGAAATAGGGTCCGCTTTCCACCCGACCCGGTCATTCGTCGGCATTCCGGCGAACGGCTGGGGTCGACCTACAGCGGTCATTGGACAGGGCCGCTGGTGCAAGGGACGGTGGCGCGTCACGATATCAGCCGCGGTGTCGGTCTGCCCGCAACTCTACGGCAGGCCGCCGAGAATGCCGAGCACCGCTGAACCGTACCGCTGCAGCTTCGATGCGCCGACGCCCTTGATCTGCGCCAGTTCCTCCATGCCGGCGGGATGCACCGCGGCGATGTCGCGCAGCACCGCATCGTGGAAGATCACGTAGGGCGGAATGTGCTGCGCCTTGGCCTCCGCCGCGCGCCAGGCCCGCAGCGCATCGAACAGGGTCTGCGCCTGCGGCCCGGCCACGGCCGCCGACGCCGGCACCGGCGAGATGTGGCGGTCCGGACGCAACGTTTCGGCGCGGCGCCTGCCCTCGTGGCGCAGCATCACCCTGGCCTCGCCGCGCAGGATCGGCCGCGCCTTCTCCTGCACCAGAAACAGCCCGCCATGCCCCTGCGTATCCACATCGAGCGCGCCCAGCGCGATCAACTGGCGGATCAGCCCGCGCCAGAACGGCGCCGCATGCTCCGCGCCGACGCCGAACGTCGGCAGCCGGTCGTGGCCGTGCCGCAGCACGCCGTCGGTCTGCTCGCCGCGCAGCACCGCGACGATGTGGATCGCGCCGAACACCTGGCCGGTGCGATAGACGGCGGACAGCACCTTCTGCGCCTCCACCGTCGCATCGATCGTCTGCGGCGGCGCGGCGCAGTTGTCGCAATGGCCGCAGGGTTCGGCCAGTTCCTCGCCGAAGCAGGCCAGCAGTGAGCGCGTGCGGCAGGTCACCGCCTCGGTGAGCGCGATCATCTCCTCGAGCTTGGTGCGCATCACGCGCTTCTGCGCCTCGGGGGCGACGGACTGCGCCAGCCAGTGGCGCGCCTGGGCGACGTCCTGTCCGCCATACAGCAGCAGCGTGTCCGCCGGATCGCCGTCACGCCCGGCGCGGCCGATCTGCTGGTACCAGGCCTCCGGGCTGTCCGGCATGTCGAGGTGCACGACGAACCGCACATCGGGCCGATCGATGCCCATGCCGAACGCGATCGTCGCCACGACGACAACCGCCTCGCCCGAGCGGAACCGTGCCAGCGCCTCGCGCTTCTGCTCGGGCTCCAGGCCGGCATGGAATGCGACCGCCGGGATCGACCGGTCGAGCAGCCGCTGCACGATGCGCTCGGTCTTGGCGCGGCTGCCGCAATAGACGATGCCGCATTCGCCCGGATGGCGCGCCAGCAGTATCGAGCAGTTGCGCGGTCTCGCCCACCTTCGGCGCGGCGGCGAGGTGCAGGTTGGGCCGATGGAAGCTCGCGACGAACACCTCGGCCGCATCCATGCGCAGCGCCTGCAGGATGTCGGCACGCGTGCGCGGATCGGCGGTCGCGGTCAGCGCCACGCGCGGCACGCCGGGGAAGCGGTCCGCCAGACACGCCAGCTCGCGATATTCGGGGCGGAACTCGTGGCCCCATTGCGACACGCAATGCGCCTCGTCGATCGCGAACAGCGCCAGCGGCAGGCGCGACAGCCGCTCCATCGTGCCGTTGCCCAGCAGCCGCTCGGGCGAGACATACAGCAGATCGAGCTGCTGCTCGATCAGGTCGCGCGCGACGCTGCGCGCCTCGGCGGGATCCAGGTCGGAGTGCAGCGCGCCGGCCGCGACGCCAAGCTGCCGCAGCGCCGCCACCTGGTCGTCCATCAGCGCGATCAGCGGCGAGACCACGACGGCGGTGCCGGGACGACACAGCGCGGGGACCTGGAAGCAGACGCTCTTGCCGCCGCCGGTCGGCATCAGGACCAGGGCGTCGCCGCCTGCGATGATGTGGTTGACCGCCTGTTCCTGCTGGCCGCGAAACCCGGGAAATCCGAACACGCGACGCAGCACCGACGCAGGCGCCTCCGCAAGCAGCGACTGCAGCATGGGTCAGTGCCGGCCGACGCTGATCTCCACCCGGCGGCTCTCCTGCGATGACAGCGCGAACTGCACCGAGCCATGGCCGCGCTGACGGATGCGCTTTGGATCGACGCCGTCGGTCTGCAACTGATCCACCACCATCTGCGCCCGCAGATCGGACAGCAATGCGTTCGCCTGTTTGCTGCCGATGGGATCGGCAAAGCCGTTGACATGCGCGACATTGCCCGGGATGCGATTTCACCCAGTCGGCGGCCTGGCCGATCACCGCCTGCGCCGCAGTCGTCGAGCGCGGCCGACCATTCCTGAAAGAACACGACGTATTTCTGCGAGGGTGCATCGGCAGCGCGGGCGCTGCCCAAGGCGACGCAGAACAGCAGGAACAGGATGCCGAGGCGGCGCATGGCCGATTCCCTTCTCGCGCGGAACAGCCAGCTTCCTGCCGGTCGGTTAATCCGCCGTCAACCGCGACAACACAATAGTGTCCGCCATGCCCGACACGTCTGTTGCACCGCCCGGTGGCGATCCCTACGATCCGCGAATGGAAGCGCGCGTTTCCCGGCTGGAGGAGCACATGGGCGACGTGAAGTCCGCGATCGCCTCGATGGACGCCAGAACGGCCAGGCTCGAAGTGGCCGCTTGCCGAGATCAAGGCCATGCTGACGGCAACGCTGCCGCATCTCGCGACCAAGGCCGAAGTCGCCGAACTGCGCACCGAGATGGTGGCCGGCTTCGCCGACAAGCCGGGCAAGACCTACATGTGGGGCATTCTCGCGGTGCTGCTGACTGCGTATGCATGCGGCCTGGCGGGGCTCGCCATCCTGAAGTAGCGCCGCTACGCCGCGGCGGCGATCGCCTTGCCCGCCGACAGCCGCCAGATCCGATCCAGCCGCTCCACGCCGGTCAGGCGATGCGTGATCAGAATCACGCTGCGGCCCTCCGCCACCTCGTTCAGCGTGGCCAGGAAGGCGCGCTCGGTTTCCCCATCCAGGCCGGCGCAGGGTTCATCCAGAATCAGAATCGGCGCCGGCGACAACAGCGCGCGCGCCAGTGCCAGGCGCCGACCCTGACCGCCGGAGAAACGCGCCCCACCCTCGCCGACCCAGGTGTCGAGACCGTCGGGCAGCGCGCGGACCATCTCGCCGATCCTCGCGGCATCGAGCGCGGCCCACAGCGCCGCATCGTCCGCGTCCGGCCGGGCCAGCCGCAGATTGGCGCGGATCGTGTCGTCGAACAGGTGGGTCGCCTGCGCGAGCCAGCCGATCCGCGCGCGCACATCGGCGGCGGCGAGCGAGGCAATATCGACGCCGCCCAGCAGGATCCGGCCCTGCTGCGGCGCGGCCACCTTCAGCGCCAGCGCCGCGAGCGAGCGACTTGCCGGCGCCTGACGGTCCCAGCAGCGCAACGCGGGCGCCTTGCGGCACGTCGAGCGTGAGCCCGTCGAACACCGGCGGCCGATCCGCCAGCCAGCGGAAATGCACCCCCTCGAAGCGGAGCGCGAAGCCGGTCGGCGACGCACCCGGACGCGGCGGATCCGGCACCGGCACCGGCGCATCCGCGGCCTCCAGCACGCGATGCGCGGCAGCGGCGGCGTGACCGCCCAGAACGCCGGCGCGCGGCAGCCCGCCGACCGCCTCGAACGCCGCCACCACAAGGAAGGCCGCAGCCACCGCGGCGACCGGGTCGGCGCCGGCCGCGATCAGGACGGCGAGGATCGCCATCTGGCCGCACAGGAACGCGGCGGCATTGGCCAGCGCGGTGCGGCCCGCAAGCTCGTGCTGCGTGGCCAGCATCGCCGCCTCGCGCGCCTGCACCGAGGCCAGCATGCGGCCCTCGGCGCCGAACGCGCGCACCTCGCGCAGCCCGGTCAGCGCGTCCAGTGCGGCGATGCGCAGCGCGCCGGTGGTGTCGGCCAGCGCCAGACCCGCACGCGCGGCCATGCGAGCGCCCAGCCACGGCAGGGCGAATGCCGCAACCGCAAACAGCACGCCGATCGTCCCGGCCAGCAGCAGGCTGTGCACGCCGATGACGGCGACAAGGACCGGCAGCAGAAGCACCGCGCCGGCCAGCGGCACCAGGATGCGGAGGTAAAGCCCGTCGAGCGCCTCGATGTCGCCGACCAGGCGCGCCAGCACGTCGCCTGCCTGACGGAACCCGAGCCCGCCGGCCGAATTGCGCGCGAGATTGCGGAAGAACCAGACGCGCAGGTCCGCCAGCGCCCGGAACGTGGCAGCGTGCGTCACCAGCCGTTCGGCATAGCGCAGCACGACGCGCGCGGCGCCAAGCCCGCGCAGTGCCAGCGGGCGCCGCCAGCACGCCGACGGCAAGCGCGGCCGCCACCATCGTCCCGCCGACCGCCATCATCGCCACGCCGGCGGCCAGCGCGCCGAGCGACACCACGACGCCGGCCGCGAGCCAGACCGACGCGGCCCCGCCACAGGCCGAGGATGCGAAGCACATCGCGTCATGCCGCACCGCGGCGGGCCGTCATGCGGCACCGCGTGCGGGCACCGCCCGGCCGTCGCGGATGTCCAGCCGCCGCCCGGCAAAGCCATGCGCCGCGGACGAATGGCTGGCGAGGATCACGGTCCGCCCCAGCGCAAGCCGGCGCAGGCTGTCCAGCACCTCCGCCTCGGTCGCCGGATCGAGATGCGCGGTCGGCTCGTCGAGCAGCAGCAGCGGCGCGTTCTTCAGGAAGGCGCGGGCGATGGCCACCCGCTGGGCCTGGCCGCCGGACAGCCCGTAGCCGCCCTCGCCGACCCTGGTGTCCAGACCGTCCGGCAGCGCGGCGGCGAATTCGCTCACCCGGGCGCTCCGCGCCGCCTCCTCCACCTCGGCGTCGGTGGCCTCCGGCCGGGCGAAGCGGATGTTGTCGCGGATCGTGCCGGAGAACAGCACCGGGCGCTGGCCGATCCAGGCGGTGAGCCGCGCCAGCGCCTGCGGCACGAGATCGGCGATGTCGGCGCCGTTGATCGTCACGCGGCCCTGGTCCGGCCGGATGAAGCCGAGCAGGATCTCGATCGCGGTCGACTTGCCGGCACCCGACGGACCGGCCAGCACCAGGGTCTCGCCGGCCGGCACGCGGAACGACAGCCCGTCCAGCGCCGGGCCGCGCGCGCGGTCCCAGGTGAGGTGCACGTCCTCGAACGCCACGGTCACGCCGCGTGCCGCCACGGTGCGCACCTCGCGCAGCGGCTGCGGCGCCGGCAGCGGCGGCAGGGCGACCAGCGCCTCGGCCGCGCCGGTCGGCATGCAGCCGCTCCTGGTAGGCCGCGGCGAAGCCACGCAGCGGGGCGAAGAACTCGGGGACCAGCAGCAGGACGAACAGCGCCGTCTCGGGATGCGCCAGGCGGCCGGCCAGCAGCGCCATGCCGTAGCGCAGCGCCAGCACGACGAAGGCCAGCGCCGCCGCCAGGTCGAGTGCCGCCGAGGACAGGAAGGCGACGCGCAGCACCCGCATGGTGCGCCGCCGCAGTTCGTCGGCCGCCGCGGCCAGCGAGCGCGCCTCGGCCTCGGCCTGGCCGTACAGCACGATGGTGGCGATCCCGCGCACGCGGTCGAGGAAGCGCGCCTGCAGCCGGGCGAGCGCCAGGAACTGGCTGCGCGAGGCCGCCGCGGCGCCGATACCCGCGGCCGCCATCGCGACCGGCACCAGCAGCCCGCACAGGATCAGCACCAGCCCCGCCAGGCCATCGGCCAGCAGCGCGGCAAGCGCCACCAGGGCCGGGCCGGCAACCGCGAGCACCGAGGCCGGCAGCCAGCGGGCGAACAGCCCGTCCAGCGCCTCGATCCGATCGACCACGACCGCGGTCAGTTCGCCCGAATGCTGCGCGCGCAGCAGCGCCGGGCCGGCATGCAGCAGGCGCGACAGCGCATCGCTGCGCAGCCGCCGCCGCGCCGCCGCACCGGCATCGAACGCCGCGCGGTCGGCCGCCACCGCGAGCCCCGCCCGCAGCAGCGCCAGCACCGCGAACGCCGCCAGCGCCGGCGTCAGATCCGCCGCCCCGCCGCCCAGCGCGGCCGCGAGCACACGCGCGGCACAATAGGCCTGGCCGATCGCCAGCGCGGTGCCCGCCAGCCCGCAGAGCATGACCGGCCGCGCCGCGCGCGTGCCCTGGCGCAGTTCGCGCCGCAGCCACGCCTTTGCTGCCGCCTTGCCGGAATCCTGCTCCGCCTTCGCCATGGCGGCCGGCTTATTCCAACGGCCCAAACCAATGACCTTCGATCATCGCTCGCTTCTTACGTCATGGCCGGGCATATCCCGTCCATCCCTATCACCATTGGTATCGCGACTGCTGGCCGGGACAAGCCCGGCCATGACGGTGAGAGCGCAGTGCAGGAGCCGCTCCCGATGGCGATCGGTATTAGAGCAGGCAACCTTCGATTGACAGGGATTTTCCGCGCCGACCGGGCAGCGACGGCGGCTCTCTCGGCCCGGACACCTGGTCCCCGGACAAGAGAACGGCGCGCATCAAAGGGAGGATGCGCGCCGCAAGTTACGGTAACGTGCCGTTATATCGCCGCACTGAAACGTTATGGTAATCATATCCACGTGAGGTAATGCGCCCGCGACGGTCCGCGGCATCGGACGCGTCGGAAACGGTCAGGTAACGATGATCCGGATCTTCTTCGAAACGACGGGAGGGTCGAACGGAATGTGCTCCGCATCGCCCAGCACGAGCTGCAGCGTGTGCGGGCCGGGCGGCAGCTCGAGGCGCACCTCGGTCTGGCCGGCGCCGAAATGCATGTGCTTCTTGTCCGACGGGATCGGTTCGTTCGGTTCCAGCGGCTCATCCACGTCGATCAGCAGATGGTGGTGCCCGGTGTTCGCCGTGGTGTCGCCGGCATGCGTCACCCCCATGTTGCGCAGCCCGAAGCGGCACCAGAATGCCCCCTTGATCCGGTCGCCGTCGGTCGGCCAGATGATGTAGAGATACGCATCCTTGGGTGCAGGCGTCTTGCCCGCGAACGCCTCCGTGACTGCGCCTGCGGATGCAAGCTGCAGCAGCGAGGACAGCACCAGCCGTCGTGTCAGCATTTTGGCTCCTTTGCGATCATGGCGAGCGTGCCAGGCGGATCCCGTGGGTCGGGTAGCGCACGGATCGCATCGTAATGGTCCCGGCTCGCCGAGCGAACATAGCTCGGGTCGTTGCGCCACGACCCGCCGCGCAGCACGCGCTCGCGGCAGTCCGGGCCATGCCAGGCCGACCCATCGGCCGGCGCGCCGTGGTAGTCCTTGTGCCAGCAATCGTCGACCCACTCGGCGAGGCCGCCGCCGATGTCGTACAGGCCGAACGGGTTGGCGGGCAGGGCGCCGACCTTCGCCGGCTGCACCGCATCGAGCGGGCCGCCGCCGCATCCCTTGCAGTCGGCGAGACCGGGCTTCATCGCGTTGCCCCACCAGTAGCGCGTGTCGGTGCCCGCGCGGGCCGCGTACTCCCATTCGGCCTCGCTCGGCAGCCGGTAATGCTGGTGCGTCGCCTGCGAGAGCCAGGCGACGAACTGCTGCGCATCGGTCCAGCTCACGTTGTTCACCGGCGCATCGTCGCCGCCGGTCGGGAAATAGCTGCAGGCCTTCGCCTTCACGCAGTCGCGCCACTGCCGGACCGTCACGAGGTATTTCGCCATCACGAACGGGCCGACCGCCACACTGTGGATCGGCTGTTCCGAGGGGTCCTCGTTGCTGCCCATCCGGAAGGTCCCGCCGGCGATGGGGACCATCTCCGGCTCGGCGACGGGACGGGCGTCGTCGGGCTGCACGGGTTCCGGTCGCGCCGGGATGACCGCGGCCTGCTGCTGGGGGGCGGGTGCCGGAGCCGAGCCGGAGCAGCCGGAACGGCGCCGGGCTGGCGGGCGCCGGGCTGGGCGTGGCGGCGGCAGGCGCCGGCGGATCGGCGACGGCAGCCGCCTGGGCAGGGGGTGGCGCGCGTTGCTCGGGTGCGGCGACCGGAGCGGCGGACGGGCGGCGGCAACGCCGGCTGTGCCGGCGCCGGTGTCTCCTGCGTCCGGGCGGCAACCGCGCGCACGGGCTGCTGCGTCACCTGCTCCCAGATGTACCATCCGCCGGCGCCGATGCCGACCGCGATGAGCGTGCCCGCGCCGAGCAGGCCGAGCCCGCACCTTGCTGCCGCGCGCGGCCTTGGCGAGCGCGGCCGGATCCGGCAGGACGCGGTAGATCGGCACCGGGTCCAGAATGTTCTTGACCTTCCGGTCGCCGAGCGACTGGTAGCCGCAGACCAGCTTGTAGCGGATCTGCTCGTACACGCCGCCCGAGATGTAGATGTTGCCGGGTTCGGCAAGCTGTTCGAGCCGGGCCGCGACGTTGACGCCCTCGCCATAGATGTCGTCGGGCTCGACGATCACGTCGCCGAGGTTGACGCCGATGCGGAAGCGAATCCACTGATCGTTGGGCAGCTCGAGATTGCGGCCGACCATGCTCTGCTGGATGACGATCGCACAGCGCACCGCCTCGACCGGGCTGTCGAACATGGCAAGGAACCCGTCGCCGCGGGTCCTGAGCACCCGCCCGCGATGCTCGGCAATCGTCGGATCGATCAGTTCGCGGAGGATGCGCTGCACCCGCAGGTGGGTCCCTCGCTCGTCAGCGCCCATCAAACGCGAATAGCCGGCAATATCACCCATCATGATCGCGGCTAGTCTTCGCGTGCTTTCCTCCGACATGGCGAGTCCCGGAATACTGGCCGAGATTATACCGGCGTCCGTGCAGGTGCGGCAACGCGTCGCGGACCGGCGCGCTGCCCGCCCAGTGCAGCGCCGACCGCACGTGCGGCGCAAAAACCCGGCCGATCGCCAGCGCGGTGCCCACCAAGCCAAACAGCACGAGCGGCGCGCCGCGCAGACTTGCTGCGCACAGAACCATTAGCTAATTCTGCTTAGCCAGGAGGCCGCCATGGAAACTGTCACAATCCACGTTGCCAAGACCACGCTTTCGCAACTCCTCGCACGGGTCGAGGCAGGCGAAGAGATCGTCCTGGCGCGCGGCAGGCACCCGATCGCCAAGATCGTGCCGTATCACCCGGTCGGTTCCAAACGCCAGTTCGGCGCGTTGCGCGGCGTCGTCTCGGTCGGCGCGGCGTTTTTCGAGCCCCTGCCGGCGGATGAACTCGCCGCGTGGGAGCAATAGGCCCCGTGGGAGTAATGACATTGAACCTCCTGCTCGATACGCATGCATTCCTTTGGTGGATCGCCGGCGACAGCGCATTGTCTCGCCCGGCCCGCATGGCGATTGGCGGCGACAGCAACGCCATCTTCGTCAGTGCCGCGTCGGCCTGGGAGATCACCACCAGAAGTTCCGGATCGGCAGGCTCCCCGGCGTCGCGCCGATTGCCGCCGATCTCGCCGGCGTACTCGATGCGCAGGGCTTCGTTCCGCTGCCGATTACGTTTGCCCACGGGCAGGCAGCCGGCGCCCTCCCCGGCCCGCTCAAGGACCCGTTCGACCGAATGCTGATCGCGCAGGCCATGCTTGACGGCATGGTTCTCGTGTCGAACGAGGCAGGCTTCGGCGCGTACGGCGTGCGGCGCATTTGGTAAGGCAGCGCGGTTGCCCGCGCCGGGAGCAGACGCACCGCCTCAGTGCATCACGTCGCCGCCGTTGGGCGAGAGGCAGGCGCCGACGAAGAAGCCGCCGTCCGGGCCGGCCAGCAGCAGCGCGGTCGCGGCGATCTCCTCCGGGCGGCCGAACCGTCCGACCGGCAGCGCCGCCTTGAATGCCGCGCGGTCCGCCTCGGTCATCGACGCCGTCAGGTCGGTGTCGATCGGCCCCGGGGCGATGGCGTTCACCCGGACCCCTTTCGGCGCCGCCTCCCAGCACAGCGACCGCGTGAACCCGATGATCGCCGCCTTCGCCGCCGAATAGGGCGCCGCGTTCACCGCGCCCTTGAAGCCGCGCTGCGAGGCGACATTGATGATGCAGCCGCGCCCGCGCGCGACCATCGCCGGAAACACCGCCTGCGCCATGAAGAACATGCCCTTCATGTGCACGTCCATGATGCGGTCGTAGTCCGCCTCGGTGTAGTCCTCGAAGCGCTTGCGGATGTTCATGCCGGCGTTGTTGAACAGGATGTCGATCGGCCCCAGCGCGGCGGCGGCCTCATCGGCGAACGCCCGGCTCGCGGCAATGTCCACGACATCGACCGAACGGTGCAGCGCACGCCGCCCGAGCGCGCGTATTTCCTCCGCCGTCGCCTCGGCCTTTGCACCATCGTCCAGATGGCAGAATGCGATGTCGGCGCCCTCGGCCGCGAACGCGAGCGCCGTCGCCCGCCCGATGCCGCGCGATCCGCCGGTGACGAGCGCCACCTGACCCTGCAGTTTCATGTCGCGTTTCCCTCCGTGTCCGGCGCGATGTTGCACGGCAGCGGGCGCGCGACCAAGGTTCCAGGCGCGGAACGCGCCACCTACGATCGTGGGGGCAATCCACCGGTCCGTGGCAGTTGCGCCATGTTTGGCCGCTCTGAACGGTTGCCACAGATACTCTGAAAGCCGCTGCGGCTCGCCGGTATCGGCCAGCCCGGTGTCAGGCCATTCGTTCGGCCGAGGGAAATAGGCAGTGCGGAACAGCAGGTCCCAAATCGACGAGAAGGCGGCAAAGTTCTTGTCTATGTGACGTGGTTCGAGCGAGTGGTGAATCCGATGATACCGATTGTCCGTTGCCACGTAGCGGAACCAACCGAAATGGACCCGCGTGCACGAGTGGATGAACAGAATATGGATGCTGACGATCGCCGGGATGATGACGATCGGCGCAGTGCCCGGGTTGACGTTGATGAGCATCACGAGGGGCAGAAAAACGAACGGGATGCGGAAGATCTCCTCGGTGAAGTGATGGTAGCTGTTCCATGCGCTCATCTCCCGCAGCGCGTGATGAACCTTGTGAAATCGCCACAAGAACGGGCTGGCATGCTGGATTCGGTGGAACCAATAATAAAAGAAATCGTACACGAGGCTTGCCAAGGCGTATGCGGCGATCCAGCCGGCTATCTGCAACGGAAGAAATTCGCTGCGGGCCAGGCCGCTCAGATCGACCGGCAGCAGGGTCCTGGCGCCAAGCCGTGCAAAGAATGCATTGAACAGAGCATAGAATGACGTGGTGATCGCGATATAGACCAGCCAGAAGAAGGCTGCACGGGCCCTGGAAACCAACGTGAAACGGCTGGCAGGCAGCAGCAGTTCCAGCACGAGGCAGACCATGCCGCCGGTGAAGATGCGCCAGGAATAGGCCTCGATGGCATGGAGGAGTTCGGAAGCCGCTGCGACCATTCGACGCCCTTCGGACAGGGTCACGTTTTGACGGAGTAACACGGAACGCCCGGTGACAGTAGGCACGGCGGGTTTCATGTTGTGACACGCAGAGCCCGCGCACGCACTCCGTCACAGCAGCTTCGCACCGGCAGCGTTGGCGGCGCGCCGCAATGCCGCATCGAACGTGGCCAGCGGCAGCCCGCGACGCAGGCTCAGTTCCAGGTATGTGGCGTCGTACAGCGTGAGCCCATGGCGCTCCGCCAAATCCATTGTGTCATGCCACGCGTGGCCGGCCATCTCATGATCGACGGCGATCGGCAGGCGCGACAGGTTTCTCAGATGCGCCCGCCGGACCGCCGCATCGAGCAGGCCGCGCCGTTGCGCGCGCAGCAGGATGTGCCCCACCTCCACGGTCCAGAGCGCAGGTACGACGGCGCCGTCCCTGGCGATCGCCTCGAGGATACCGCGTGCTTCGTCCGACTGGTCTTCCTCGATCAGCGCGGAGATGGTGACCGATGCATCCAGCACGAGAGATGGCATTTCGGGCACCGCCCGCTATCGGCGGCCCTCGTCCCGCATGGCACGGATCTCCGCCTGCGTGACGCGCACGCCGCGTGCCGCCAGTTCCTTGCGATGCCGTGTCAACTCTGCGACGGCGGCCAGCGCGTCGGCGACGTTGTGTCCACCTTCGGGAACCAGACGTGCGACCGGCTTGCCGTGCCGGGTGATGACGATCTGTTCGCCGCGCTCGACGCGGTCGAGCAGTTCCGATAGCCGGGTCTTGGCGTCGTAAGCCCCGACGGATATCGCGCCCTGCGTGGGAACCTGATCCATGCGGCCTGGTTAGACCAGTCGGCCGACCAGTGCAATTCCGCCGGTATCGCCAGCGCGCGACGGTGCGGCCGGCACCGCGTCCGAGGCCGTGTTGCCACTCCCCGGACCCCATGCTAGAGGCCGCGCGCCGGTCGGCGGCCGGTCTCCCATCCACGCCGCCCCAGCGCGCGGCCCCAAGCATAGGGAACGGCACGTGGCCCCCAGTGGCTCGACAAGCGGCGGCTCGACAAGCGGTGGCTCGACCAGCGGCGCCACCACGATCGCATCGGGCGGTGGCCTCACCGACCGCTACGCCGCCGCCCTCTATGCCCACGCCGACGAACAGCACGCGCTCGATGCCGTGGTGGCCGAGATGGAGGCCCTCGGGCAACTCATCGACACCAGTCCCGACTTTCGCCGGCTGCTGGAATCGCCGCTGATCGACGTGAACCAGGCCACAAGGGCGGCCACCGCGGTGCTGGAGCAGCAGGGCTTCGGCAAGCCGGTGCGCGACTTCGTCGGCGTCATCGCGGCCAACCGCCGCCTGCGTGCGCTGCGCGACATCGTCCGGGCCTTTGCCGCATTGGTGGCCGAACGCCGCGGCATCATCACTGCCCATGTCGCCTCGGCGCATCCGCTGAACGACGTGCAGCGCCAGCAGTTGCGCGCCCGGCTGATCGAGGCGGGCTACGGCAACGTCAACATCCTCGAGGCGGTGGAACCCGACCTGCTCGGCGGCCTCGTCGTGCGCATCGGCGCCCGCCTCTACGACACCAGTCTCAAGGCGCGCCTGCAGCGCCTGCAGTACGCCATGAAGGGAGCCGCCTGATATGGAGATCCGCCCAGCCGAGATCTCGGAGATCCTGAAGAAGCAGATCGCCGCGTTCGATACCGAGGCCAACGTCGCCGAAACCGGCCAGGTGCTGTCGGTCGGCGACGGCATCGCCCGCGTGTTCGGCCTGCAGAACTGCATGGCCGGCGAGATGGTCGAATTCCCCGGCGCCGGCCTGCGCGGCATGGCGCTGAACCTGGAAACGGACAACGTCGGCGTGGTGATCTTCGGCGACGACCGGCAGATCCGCGAAGGCGACACCGTCGCGCGCACCGGCTCGATCGTCGACGTGCCGGTGGGCAACGGGCTGCTCGGCCGCGTGGTGGACGGGCTCGGCACGCCGATCGACGGCAAGGGTCCGCTCGCCGACGTGCAGCGCATGCGCGTCGAGGTGAAGGCGCCGGGCATCATTCCGCGCAAGTCGGTGCACGAGCCGGTGCAGACCGGGCTGAAGGCGATCGACGCGCTGATCCCGATCGGCCGCGGCCAGCGCGAGCTGATCATCGGCGACCGCCAGACCGGCAAGACCGCGGTGATCATCGACACGATCATCAACCAGAAGACCGTCAATGCCGGCAGCGACGAAAGCAAGAAGCTGTACTGCATCTACGTCGCGGTCGGGCAGAAGCGCTCCACCGTCGCACAGCTGGTGCAGACGCTGGAGGAGTACGGCGCGATGGAGTACTCCATCGTGGTCGCCGCCACGGCGTCCGATCCGGCGCCGATGCAGTTCCTGGCACCCTACACCGGCTGCACGATGGGCGAGTTCTTCCGCGACAACGGCCGCCACGCGGTGATCTTCTACGACGACCTGTCGAAGCATGCGGTGGCGTATCGCCAGATGTCGCTGCTGCTGCGCCGCCCGCCGGGACGCGAGGCCTATCCGGGCGACGTGTTCTATCTGCACTCGCGCCTGCTCGAGCGCGCGGCGAAGATGAACGAGGAGCATGGCGCCGGTTCGCTCACCGCGCTGCCGGTGATCGAGACGCAGGCCGGCGACGTGTCGGCCTACATCCCGACCAACGTGATCTCGATCACCGACGGGCAGATCTTCCTGGAGACCGAGCTGTTCTTCCGCGGCATCCGCCCGGCGGTGAATGTCGGCATCTCGGTGTCGCGCGTGGGGTCGGCCGCGCAGGTGCGGGCGATGAAGCAGGTCGCCGGGCGCATCAAGCTGGAGCTGGCGCAGTACCGGGAGATGGCGTCGTTCGCGCAGTTCGCCTCGGATCTGGACGCGTCGACGCAGCAGCTGCTGGCGCGCGGCTCGCGGCTGACGGAGCTGCTGAAGCAGCCGCAGTTCAAGCCGGTGCCGATCGAGGAACAGGTGGTGGCGATCTTCGCCGGCGTGCGCGGGTACCTCGATCGGATCGATATCGGCCGCATCGGCGCGTTCGAGGCGCAGCTGCTGTCGGATCTGAAGTCGCGCGAGCCGTCGGTCATGGAGTCGATCCGGACCGATCTGGAGATCAAGCCGGACACCGAAAAGAAGCTGACCGCGTTCATGGACAATTTCGCGAAGTCGTTCAGTTGATCGCACACGGGAACTCCCCCTCCCCTTGCGGGAGGGGGTTTGGGGGAGGGGTGCGGCACCCCGGCCCCCTCCCCCCAACCCGCTCCCGCAAGGGGAGGGGGAGGAGTTTGCAATGCCCAGTCTGAAAGCGCTCCGCACGCGCATCGCCAGCGTGAAGTCGACGCAGAAGATCACCTCCGCCATGAAGATGGTATCGGCGTCGAAACTGCGTCGCGCACAGCAGCAGGCCGAAGCGGCGCGGCCCTATGCCGATCGCATGGAGCGCATGCTGCGCGCGCTCGCCGCGTCGGTCGCCGACATGCCGGACGCCCCGCCGCTCCTCGCCGGCACCGGCAAGGACCAGACCTACCTGCTGGTTCCGGTGACGGCGGATCGCGGCCTGGCCGGCGCGTTCAATTCCAGCATCGGCCGCGCCACGCGCACGCTGGCCCGCCGGCTCGAGGCCCAGGGCAAGACGGTCAAGATCCTCGCGGTCGGGCGCAAGGGGCGTGACTACCTGCGCCGCGAACTGGCCAGCCGGATCACCGGCGATATCTCCTATGCCGGCAAGCGGCGGCTGGAATATTCCGACGCGGTGGAGGTCGGCACCCGCATCACCACCATGCTGAACGCCGGGGAGATCGACGTCTGCATCATCGTCTACAACCGCTTCCGTTCGGTGATCTCGCAGGTCGTCACCGAGCAGCAGCTGATCCCGGCCCCGCCGCCGGCCGAGGGCGACACGGACGACCTGGGCGGCGCAAGTTACGATTTCGAACCGGACGAGGAAACGATCCTGGCGCGGCTGCTGCCGCAGGTGCTGGCGATCCAGATCTACCGCGCGCTGCTGGAAAGTGCCGCCGGCGAACACGGCGCGCGGATGACCGCGATGGACAACGCGACGCGCAACGCCGGCGACATGATCAAGCGCCTGACCCTGAACTACAACCGCGCGCGCCAGGCGAACATCACGCGGGAACTGATCGAGATCATCTCCGGCGCCGAAGCGCTTTGATACGCAAGGGATAGAGCAAGATGGCAAGCAACATCGTCGGCCGCGTGACCCAGGTGATGGGCGCCGTCATCGACGTGCAGTTCGACGGCGAGCTGCCGTTCATCCAGAACGCGCTGCACACCAGGCTGGCGGACCAGACGCTGGTGCTGGAGGTGGCACAGGAACTCGGCGAGCGCACCGTGCGCTGCATCGCCATGGACAGCACCGACGGCATCGTGCGCGGCCAGGAGGTGGTGGACACCGGCGGCCCGATCACCGTGCCGGTCGGGCCCGAGACGCTCGGGCGCATCCTCAACGTGATCGGCGAGCCGATCGATGAGCGCGGTCCCTGCACCACCGCGAAGCGCTACCCGATCCATCGCGACGCGCCGACCTTCGAGGAGCAGGCGACATCGGCGGAAATCCTGGTGACCGGCATCAAGGTGGTGGACCTGCTGGCGCCCTATCTGAAGGGCGGCAAGGTCGGGCTGTTCGGCGGCGCCGGCGTCGGCAAGACGGTCATCATCCAGGAGCTGATCAACAACATCGCCAAGGCGCATGGCGGCGTGTCGGTGTTCGCCGGCGTCGGCGAGCGCACCCGCGAGGGCAACGACCTGTATCACGAGATGATCGACGCGGGCGTTATCAAGCTCGGCGAGAACGGCAGCACCGAGGGCTCCAAGGTGGCGCTGATGTACGGCCAGATGAACGAGCCGCCGGGTGCGCGCGCGCGTGTCGGCCTGTCCGGTCTGTCGATGGCGGAGTACTTCCGCGACGAGGAAGGCCAGGACGTGCTGTTCTTCGTGGACAACATCTTCCGGTTCACCCAGGCGGGCGCGGAGGTGTCCGCGCTGCTGGGGCGCATTCCATCGGCGGTGGGCTATCAGCCGACGCTCGCCACCGACATGGGCGCGCTGCAGGAGCGCATCACCTCGACCAACAAGGGGTCGATCACGTCGGTGCAGGCGATCTACGTGCCGGCCGACGATTTGACCGATCCGGCGCCGGCCACGTCGTTCGCGCATCTGGACGCGACCACCGTGCTGTCGCGGCAGATCGCCGAACTGGGGATTTATCCGGCGGTGGACCCGCTGGATTCCACGTCGCGCTCGCTCGATCCGCGCATCGTGGGCGACGAGCACTACCAGGTGGCGCGCGAGACGCAGCGCATTCTGCAGACCTACAAATCGCTGCAGGACATCATCGCGATTCTGGGCATGGACGAGCTGTCCGAGGAGGACAAGCTGGTGGTCGCGCGGGCGCGGAAGATCCAGCGCTTCCTGTCGCAGCCGTTCCACGTCGCCGAGGTGTTCACCGGCTTCCCCGGCATCTTCGTGCCGGTGGCCGACACGATCCGCAGCTTCAAGGCGATCTGCGCCGGCGACTACGACCACCTGCCGGAGGCCGCGTTCTACATGGTCGGCACGATCGAGGACGCGGTGAAGAAGGGCGAAAGCCTGAAGGCCACGGCGTGATGCTGCCTGGTCCCGTCACGGCGGGCGACGGCCCGCCATCCACGTCTTGCCTTGGGTCGGCGCACCGATGCCGGTGAACCTGGAAATCGTCAGCCCGGAGCGGCTGTTGCTGTCCCGACCGGTGGACATGGTGGTGATCCCGGCCTCGGAAGGCGACATGGGCGTGCTGGAGGGCCACACGCCGATGATCGTCATGCTGCGCGGCGGGGTGATCGCGCTCTATGAGGGCGAACGCATCACCGATCAGATGTTCGTCGCCGGCGGCTTTGCCGAGGTCACGCCCGAGCGCTGCACCGTGCTGGCCAACGAGGTGATGCCCGTGACCGACCTGCAACGATCCGAGGGCGAGCGTCGCCTGGCCGAAGCCGATGCGGCGCTGGCGGAGATCGACGCCAACGACGTTATGGGCGAGGAACTGGCGCTGGAGCGCGCGCAGTCCGCACGGGCGCTGATCGAGGCGGTGGATGGGCTGCTGACGGGGCGGTAGCAGCCCGGCCGCGTCAACCAGGTCACGCACTGCGCGCGAGATATGTGCCGATGTAGCATTCGGTGAGCGGGCACGTCAGGCCGATGCACTCCAGACGCAGCGTTTCATCCCGGCCAATCTGGATCGGCTCCTCGGGCCACGTGCCGTCCGGGCGTCTGCGCAGCACATCGGCTGCGATCGACGCCGACCGGAGCACCAGTATCTCCTGCACGCTTGGGATCGACACGTAGGTCCAGACGTTCTCCCAGGTCTCCTGTTCATTGGTCGGCGACAGGATTTCGACAACGAGCAGCGGGTCAGGCAATGCAAGCTGTCCTGCCTCGATCTGCGAACAGGTGACCGCCACATCGGGCACGCGCATGTTGCTGCGAGCGCGAACGCGGGGAACGATGGCGGGTTCTGTCACGGCTCGGCACGGGCTGCCGGCATCGCGCAAATGACGGGTCAGGGTGTAGGCGACGTTCGCCTGGAAGATGCCGTGCGTTGCGTTGGCCGGCGCCATGGCGCGCGGCTCGCCGTCGACCAGTTGCCAGCGGCCGTCGCCGGCCCAGGCGATGAATTCATCGACGCTCATGTGGTGCGGCGCCCTGCGGCGGATGGCGGTGGTCATCGCACCATCCTATCGGAGTCTGGCCCGAGGTGCAGCCTCGGCGAGGTAGGGTCCATTGGGTCCATGGCGCCTCGATCCCGAAACACGTGGGGCAGCCGGCCTTGCGCGACGTGCCGCAATCGCACCAATCGCATCGTCGCCGACCAGCCGGGACGGGCATCGGCGGGTGACGCGCCGTCCACCGCGAGCATCGTTCACGGCTGCTTTACATCTGGTCTGCTATCGTGCCGCAAGCTACCGCCCGCGTTCCACGGGGCGCCCGCGTGGCCGGAACAAAGGAGATGCTGCGTGTTGGATGCCCTGACAGCGGCAGGCACCGCTCCGCCGCGCGCTCGGCTGGGCGATAGAGTTGGCATCATCACGCGCCTGCTGGTCGGTGCACTTCTGGCAATGCTGATTGCTGTGGCGTCTGTCCAGTTCTGGACATTGCGCGCCGTCGATGCGAACGGGCTTCAGCGGGCACAGGATGCGCTCAACGGCAGCATGGCCATGCTGAGGCACGAGCTGGCTCCGCTCGGCACCAACTGGAGCACGACGGCGGACGGCCAGCTTGCACTGGGAACCACGACAGTGAATGGCCGCAACGATCTGGTTGACGATGTACGAGACGTATCCGGCGGGGCAGCGACGATCTTTCAGGGTGACACCCGGATCGCAACCAACGTCAAGAACCCCGACGGATCGCGCGGCATCGGAACCAAACTCGCAGCCGGCGCGGCGCACGACGCGGTGTTGCGCGACGGACGCCGCTATCAGGGTGGCGTGACGATCCTGGGCAAGCCCTATCTTGCCATCTACGAGCCGATCCGAAATGCCCAGGCGCAGACGGTCGGCATCCTGTTTGTCGGTGTGCCTCTGGCCGACGCCGAAGCCTTCATGACCAGGATAACCCGGGAGGCTGTGGTCGGCGCTCTGGTGATAGGCATCATAGCGGCTCTGGGATATTTCCTGGTCCTTCGCACGACCATCCGTCCGATGACCGATTTGGCGGCGACAATGCATCGCATCGCCGACGGCGTTTTGGATTGCGCGGTGCCCTTTATCCGAAGGACCGATCAGATCGGCGAGATGGCGCGGGCGCTGCGCCTGCTCAGGGACACCTCTGCGCACGCTCGCGTTCTGGAGGACGAGGCGACGGCATCGCGTGCCCGTGCCGAAGCCGAAAAGGCCGTGGCGCTGTCCGACATGGCCGACAGGATCGAGAGTGAAACGACAAAGGCCCTGCAGGAGGTCGGCATCCGCACCGGCGGCATGACTGCGACTGCCAAGGAGATGGGCGCATCGGCTGCGAGGACCGGCAATTCGGCCCGGAGTGCTGCGTCCGCATCGGCGCAGGCACTGGCCAACGCTCAGACGGTGGCCAGCGCGGCCGAGGAACTCACTGCCTCGATCCACGAGATCAGCCACCAGGTGGCCCAGTCCAGCGCAATCGTCGCACGTGCCGTCACGGCCGGTTCCGAAACCCGTGCGACCATGGAAACGCTGAACGCGCAGGTGGCGCGCATCGGTGCCGTCGCCGACATGATCGGCGCAATTGCTGCCAAGACCAATCTGCTGGCACTGAATGCGACAATCGAGGCGGCACGCGCGGGGAGTGCCGGCAAAGGCTTCGCCGTGGTCGCCTCCGAGGTGAAGGCCCTCGCTACCCAGACCGCCCAATCGACCCAGGAAATCGCCAGGCATATCGATGAGGTGCGCGGCGCCACCGGGGTCTCGGTCGCCGCGGTGGTTCGCATCGAGCAGACCATCGGCGAGATCAATGCCATCGCAGGTTCCATCGCCGAGGCGGTCGAGGAACAGGGCGCCGCGACGGCGAAGATTGCCCACAGCGTGTCCGAGACGGCGTCGGCCGCCAACGACATGACGAGCCGTGTCGCCGAGGTCACCGCCGAAGCCGAACAGACCGGCAGGCGCGCCGCCGAAGTGCACGCGGATGCCGCCGGGCTGAACACCGCGATCGGTGAGCTCCGCCACTCGGTGATCCGTGTGGTTCGCGGCTCCACCGACGAGGTGGACCGTCGCGGGTTGCCGCGATATCCGATTGACCTGCCGTGTCGCCTGGCTGTCACCGGTCAGGCCGCGAGGACCGTACGCCTCACTGACATTTCGGCGGCTGGTGCCAGCGTCTCCGGCAGCCCATCGATGCAGGTCGGCACACAGGCGGCGCTGCAACTCGATGGCGTCGGCTTTGCGCTGCCCTGCACCGTGCGCGGCAGCGGCGAAGGCCGTCTCCACCTGAGGTTCGAGCTGGACGCGGCCACCGCAGCCCGGTTCAGCGCTGTCCTGGACCGTCTGGCCGTGAACCGCGCCGCCTGAGGACGGGGGGCAGATCCGAGCGTTCGCACCGGCAGTGTGAATGACATTGACAGTTATTTTTTCTAACGTCATACTGACACCATGGATCACTGTCCTCCGCCGGAAACAGCCGACCTCACGCTCCAGCTCCCCCGCGACATCTACTACCAGCTCGTCCACACGCTCCTGCGGCGCGCTCCCGCCGGCGGTCAACGACACGCCGGAGGACCTCGCGCGCCGCGACAACGCCGCCATCGCCGAGGTCGCCTCCCTGCTGCCCGCCAACGCCGAGGAAGCGACGCTGGCCGCCCAGTTCGTCGCCGCGAACGCCCAGGCGATGGACTGCCTGCGGCTGGCCCGCGAGCATGCGGCGGATCTTGCGCGCGTCCTGCAATGCACCGCCCAGTCCGCCAACATGATGCGCCAGGCGCGGGCTGCGCGGTCGCTGCTGCTCCGCGTTCAGGCGGCGCGTCAGAAGCGCGAGGCGGACGGCGCCGCCACCGACAAGGCCGCCTGGATCGAGCATTGCGCCGTCGGCCTGATGGCCGATGCGCTGGGCCGCACGCCGTCGGCGCCGATTGCGGAACCGCCGCCGGAACCGGGTCCCGAGGACACATGCGGCGTGGCCGCCGAGGCCGTTCGGCACGAACTGGCCCCCTCCGCAGGCGGCCCGCCGCAGACCGTCACCGCCGGGCTCGCTCCTGCCATCGGCCCACCCGTGCCCGAAGCGCAAGCCACGGCCTGACCCGTTCGCTGCAATTCCCTCTCCGCCCTCGGGGGCGGAGCGGGTCAGGGCGCGGCGGGGGACTCTTCCAACGATCGCAGCACGACCCTCAGAACCCTCCGTCGCGACAGAACCGGATGAACCAACCGCCATGACCGGCAAGTTCGACGAGATGTGCGGCATCGGCCCCACCTCTCCCCGGCCCTCTCCGCCCCGCGGGGCGGAGAGGGAGTCTCCGCTGGTGCGACACCCGCTGTCTCATCACGCGGGCAACGAGACGCCCGCGAGACATCCCCGGGGCGTTACGCGTGCACCGCCGCTGCCGCGACTTCCGCGGGCGCCGCCGCCGGCCCCCACCCCTTCAGCACCGGCAGCACCTCCTTGGCGAACAGCCGCATCGAGGCCTCCGCCTTCGCCAGCGGAATTCCGCCGAAGCGGAACGAGCTGTTCAGCTCGAAATCCCCCAGCAGTTCACGCCGCGCCTCGTACGCCCGCAGCACCTGATCGGGCGTCCCGCGCACCGCCACCTCCAGCAGCGCGTTCACCAGCCCGTCCCGCCCCGCCGATCGCGCCAGTTCCGACTTCTTGGCATACGCGTCGTAGCCCTTCGCGGTGGCGAAGTGCGTGCTCATCAGCTCGTAATGTTCCAGGTTGCTGTCGACGAAGCTCGCCATATGGCGCTCCGACAGCTCCTTCGCTTCGTCTGCCGTCGCCGCGCAGACGCACTGATCGGCGGTCACCACCGGCCCCGCCGCAACGCCGTTGTATTGCTCATACAGCGCGCGGTACCGCTCGATCCCCGGCAGCCGCGCAGGCCACGGCCGATCGGCGAACATCAGCATCCGCGCCTTCAGCCGCGCCGCTGCCTCGATCGAGTCCTCGCTGGAGGCGACCGCATAGGTGCGTCCCTCGAAGCTGCGCTCCGGCCGCGGCCGGATCTCGATCCGCGGCTGCGGATAGAATTTGCCATGGCCCTCGATGAACCCGGTCCGCAGCGCCTCGAGGATCATCGCCGATGCCTCGTCGAAGCGTTCGCGCGAGTCGTCCATGGTGCCGCGGAAGGCGGCGAACTCGCGCCGCGCGAGCCCACGCCCGATCCCCAGCCGGACACGCCCATTGCTCAGCAGATCGAGCACGGACACCTTCTCCGCGACGCGCAGCGGGTCGTTCCACGGCAGGATGATGGCCGCCGTCCCCAGGTCCGCGTGCGTGCACAGCGGCGCCAGATACGACAGGAGCTGCGTGTTGTCCGGGCAGAACGAATAGTCGAAGAAGTGATGCTCGACCGACCAGATCACGTCGAACCCGAGTTCGTCGGCCAGCCGGGCCAGGCGGATCTCCTCCTGCCAGGCCTCGCGGTCGCTCATGCCGGGCCAGCCATAGGTGGAGAAGATCATCTGAATGCCGACGTCCATGCGCGTGCTCCTCGATCGGGTCCGGACCGGTGGGGCGATCATGCTTCCACCGGCCGGCCGAGGTGACAATGGGCGCCGATCGATGGCAGTTTCGCGTCACCGCGTCAGGCGGTGCGGACCGAGCAATGAAACATTGGCGTATCGACGACGTGGCCTGGGACCGGTTCGATCCGGCCGCAGTGGACCCGACCCTGCTCCCGCTGGTGAAGGCCGCCGCGATGGTGGAGCGAAACGGCACCGACTACGCCGTCTACCTGAACCGCGTGTTCGGCGACGACCCGGACTTCCGGCAGGCCGCCGACCATTGGGCCGCGGAGGAGGTGCAGCATGGCGACGCGCTCGGGCGATGGGCAATGCTCGCCGACCCGGGCTGGGACTACCAGGCCGCGTTCGCCCGCTACCGGGCCGGCTACACGCTGCCGCTGGATGCCGAGGCCTCGATCCGCGGCTCGCGCACCGGCGAACTGATCGCCCGCTGCATGGTGGAAACCGGCACCTCCAGCTACTACACGGCGCTCGCCGATGCGGCAAAGGAGCCGGTGCTGCAGCAGATCTGCCGCCACATCGCCGCCGACGAATACCGCCACTTCAAGCTGTTCTACGACCACATGCGCCGGTATCTGGTGCGGGAGGATCTCGGCCTGCTGCGCCGCCTGCGCATCGCTGCCGGGCGCATCGGCGAAAGCGAGGACGACGAACTGGCCTACGCCTGGCACTGCGGCAACGAACCGGAGGGCCAGGCCTACGAGCATGCGCGCTGCACCGCCGCCTACATGGGCCGCGCCATGGCGTTCTACCGCTTCCGCCACGTCGAGCGCGGCATGGGCATGATCTTCAAGGCCGTGGGATTGCCGCCGCGCGGGAGGCTGTCCGACCTGTCCGCCAAGGGCGCCTGGCGCCTGCTGCAATGGCGTCGCCGGCGGTTTGCACGACGGCTGGCTGCGTAGCTGCGGCCTGCAGCCTCGCGGAACGTCGTAAGCCGCTACGGTGCCGCCCGGTCCTTGCGCACATACAGGTCAGGAAACTGAACCTGACGTTGATACTTGTCGGCCAGGATGCGGATAACGCAGGGCATGAACTGTTCCGGAGCGTACTTGTCCCACACCTTCCAGTCATCGAAATAGACGATCGGTGGTGGTGACTGGTCCAAATCGACACACAGATCGCGCAATTGGCCGAACCGGGGGTTTTTCGCGTAATCCGCCTCCCACGGCAGGTATTCATGGTATTTATTCATGGGCAGTCGGCCGACCGACAGAAAGAATTCCGGATTGTAGACCAGGGCCAGGACGCGCTCATCCGGACCTGCAATGCGCCGGATTTCATTATACAAGGCATCGTGTTTGAGCCCGTAATGGTATGGCGGCACGGCGACGATCTGCGCTCGCGTATAGCTGGTCGGGGTCGCCACGGCATAGCGACCGGCCGCCTCCGCTCCCGCGACACCGGTCGCAACGAGGCCAGTCGCCAGCCACGCCCGCGGCAGTGTTGCGGCAAGCCCAAGTTGCGCAAGTGCCTCCGGTATTGCGATCGCGGCTGCGCCGATGACGGCAATCAAAAACGTGCCGTCTTGAAAGATCGTGCTGCCACGTGCGTTCAACAGCGCTATGCCACAAAAACCGATTATAATCGCAAACAGAGACCGGACGGCACCGCGCCGTCGCATCAACGCCAAACCGAGGAATGCAGCGAGCGCAAGGTAGAAGCAGCTCAAGCCGATCAGATGTACTATGGTTGCTGGGCCAACCGGCGGTAGGAAGCTCTGCGCGAAATTGGACAAGGTGAAGTCGATGTAGCGACTATAGTAAACTTGGTTTATGACGATGTGATACACCACAAAGCCGAGAAAGTCGCCGAATACAGCCAGCCAAACCAGCACGATGGCGCTGCCGGCAATGCCACCAAGCACAAGTGCGCCAGCTGCGCGACGCAGTGCTCCGGGGCGCTCATCTGGCGCTCGGGGACCGATCAGTGGCAGCAAGCCGCTGATTCCAAGCACCACGACTGCCGGGGCATAGGAATAGGCAGTGAAACCCACCAGTGCAAAGCATACCCCGGCTATGAAAACGTGAAATGTTGAAGGTATCCGCGACAGCCATGCAGGCGCCACAAACAGCGCCAGGCCGATAACGACAAACGTGCCCGCGATGGGGTGATAGCTGTTCATATAGAGCGCCTGCAGTATCCACGTACTGGCAAGCACACCAAAGAACAGCGTCGTGGCCCACAGCCTGGCCAGCGTGCCGCGCAGTGCAGGCGAAAGCCCAATGGAAAGCCCGGCGAGAGCAGCCAAAGCTGTCGAGATCGTCCGCGTATAGGTCAGATCGTGCCAGCCGGTCAGCGCGCCGTAGATCTGCGTCAATATAAAAGTGACAGGACCATGCGCCATGATGTAGCTGCGATAGAGGACGTCGCCCAGATGCAGTGCGAGTGCGCCGAGCAAGTGAGCAGCCTCGTCTCCAAACGGGAGGAACGTCCAACCGTGAATGTTACGAATGGCAAAGAAAGACAACGCCGCCACTGTGGTCAGCGCACTCGGGAGGATCACCCACATATCATTCAGCCTGCCGTCACGCATGCTCCTCTGCCGGCTGCCGAGCTTCGTCCACTGATCCACGTGCTACAGCCAGCGGGCGAGAAACCCGACCGTCCCCGCGGCAATCGCGAACAGCACCAGCGCGAGCAGCGGGCTGGCCATGGCAGGGGCGAGCATCCTTCCGGGCAGCAGCTTCCTCCCGGTGATCATCGGCCGCACCAGATCATGCCGCTTCAGCACGGCGTAGGCGGCGATCGCGGCAAGGTGCAGCACCACGGCGACCTCGAGGAGCCTGAAATTGACCGCGTGAATGTGCGACAGCCAGTCGCTCCGGTCCTTGCCGACATACTTGAACAGCGGGCCTTCGGTCATGACGTCGTCGTTGGCGCACAGCCCCGTGCCCACCTGCACGGCGAGCAGCGCCAGCATGACCAGCACCATCCAGCCACCCGCGGCGTTGTGGCCGATCTCGGTGTCCGGCTCGCGCCGGTGCAGACCGGACAGGTGATGCAGCGCCGCCAGCGGGCTCTTCAGGAAGCGCGAGAACCGCGCCGTGTCGCTGCCGACGATGCCCCAGGCGAGCCGGAACAGCAGCAGCGACAGCACCGTGTAGCCGTTCAGCATGTGCAGTTCCATCCAGTTGAGCCGCTGCGTCAGCCAGGCCGTGCAGACCAGAACGGCGATGGCCCAGTGGAACAGGCGTGTCGGCACATCCCAGACCAGCATCGCCGATTTCGGTTCACGCACGGTTGCGTCCTTGTCCTGACGGTGGCGGATCGCCCGCCAGCTTGACGCACTGCACAAGCCGCGTCACCCACGCGGCATGCCGATCCATTTCGACTGGGACAGACCGTGGCTCCCCGCCGTTCCCCATGACTTCCGTGGTCCGCTGATCGGTTTTGCCGTGGCGCTGGCATTGGCATTCGCCGCACGGTTCCTGCGCTCCGGTTTGCTGGCCACCGCTTCCTGTGGCGCCGGCGTGGTCGCCGGGTGGTATGCCGTCACCGGCAGGCTGTGGGTCACATCGCCGCGACCCTCCGTGGATCACCTGCCCCTCGTCGCGGCGGTCGCGCTGGGCGTCGGCGTCCTGTGCGCCTGGCTGGGCCGCAGCCGAGGGATGCTGCTCGGCGTGATCCTGACCGCGGCGTTCACCGGCTGGTGGCTGTGCGGCGCGCCGCGCAGCCGGCCGGACCTGCTGCAGGCCTGGCCGATCGGCCTCGGTGTCGGGGTCGCCGTGGTGCTGTATGCGCGCGGCCTGGCAGCCGACGCGCCGGACCCGCTGCGCCTCGCGCTGACCGGACTGACCATGGCGGCGGCGTTTCACGTCGTGATGCTGCCGCCGATATGGATCCAGCTGGCTCTGGTGCCGGCGCTCGTTTCGCTGGCGCTGTTCGCGCTGCCCGTCGTGCCCGGACTGGCGGGATTGCCTGTCGCCGCGGACATTGCGGCCGTCGGCAGCCTGGCAGTGATCGACCTGGGCCGGCTGCCGCACCTGCGGGTCGGAGCGGTCGACATCGCCGCCATGGCCCCGCTGCTGGCGCTCTGGCTCGCCCCGCACCTGACCGGCCGGCTGCGGTTCGCCGGCCGGGCCGCATCGGCGAGCGCCGGCGTGCTGGCGGCACTGCTCGCCATCGGCGCCGCCTGGATCGCGATGCGTGCCCTCGGTCGCTAGGCCGCTCGGCTGTCATCCGCCCCGTTGCCGAGCGCGGTCAGCCCCTCCTCGTCCAGCAGATCCAGGTATGGGTCGAGCGCCAGCAGGAACTGCGCAATCTCGGTGATCAGAGCGGCCGCGGTGATCGGCAGTGCGATGCAGGTCTCGGTCTCCAGCCACACGCGATGGTCGGCGAGAAGCAGCACCCGCCAACCGGGCGGCACGATCCGCGGCAGCCAGCGCAGCACGGAGAAACTGCGGGGACGCAGCGTGTCATCCGACGCGCTGGCGGTACTCGGAACACGGCCGAGGGTGGACTGCAGGGCCAGCCGTCCGTCCGCAGGGCTCGCCTGGGCGAGCCGGGCTCGCACCAGGTGGTCGCGCCAGCGGAACAGGAACGCCGGTATCTTGTCCGGCTCGCCGGGTGAAAGGCGGCCGCCGGAATCCACGGTGAATGGACCCAGCTTGAATGGCGCATCGAACGGCATGGCACATGCTCCCTGTCCGCCGCCAGTCTTGCTCCCACAGGATGAAGCATCCATAAACCGGCACCGACAATGCCGCTCCTCGAAGACCTCGGCCACGTGCTCGCGCCGCCCCACCCTGCCGGGCGACCGTTCATCCTGGGCGGCCTGGTCGCGGTGATGCTCGGCCTGGTGCTCGGTCCCTGGCTGGCCTGGCTCGGCCTGCTGTTCGCGCTGTTCTGCCTGTTCTTCTTCCGCGATCCGGAGCGCGTGCCGCCCGGCCGGACCGGCGCGGTGGTCGCGCCCGCCGATGGCCGGGTGGTTGTCGGTGACGCCCGCCGTGCCGCCGGCGGAGCTTGGCCTGGGGCAGATGCCGCGCTGGCGGGTCAGCACCTTCCTGTCGGTGCTGGACGTGCACGTGAACCGCGTCCCGGCCGATGGCATCATCACGCGGATCGCCTACCGCCACGGCAGCTTCCTCAACGCCAGCCTGGACAAGGCGAGCGAGGCCAACGAACGCAACGCCATCGCCCTCCGCCTGCCCGACGGCCGCGAGATCGCCGTGGTGCAGATCGCCGGCCTGATCGCCCGCCGCATCGTCTGCGACCTGCGCGAGGGTGACGCCGTCCACGCCGGCCAGCGCCTCGGCATCATCCGCTTCGGCAGCCGGACCGACCTCTATCTGCCCGAGGCCGTCCGCCCCCTGGTGGCCGTCGGCCAGACCATGATCGGCGGCGAGACCGTGATCGCGGAGCTTGCGGCATGAGCGGCTTTCCCCGTCCCGACTGGCACGGCACGCCCGGTCGGGTTTCGCCGATCAACCGGCTGCGTCGCCTGCGACCGCGCGCGCGGCCGCGCTTCAAGGGGCCATCGTTCAACCGGATGATCCCCAACCTGATGACCTTGCTCGGCCTCTGCGCCGGGCTGACCTCGATGCGCTTTGCGCTGGAGGGCCGGTTCGGCTCGGCGGCGGTGGCGATCGTGGTCGCCGGCGCGATCGACGGGCTGGACGGCAGGCTGGCGCGGCTGCTGAAGGCCACGTCGCGCTTCGGCGCGGAGTTCGACAGCCTGGCCGACTTCCTGTGCTTCGGCGTCGCGCCGGCGTTCACGCTGTATGTCTGGTCGCTGCAGCGCGCCGGCGGCTTCGGCTACACGCCCTGCCTGATGTTCGCGGTCTGCATGGCGCTGCGGCTGGCGCGCTTCAACGCCGCGCTCGACCGCGCGCCCGGCCCCGCCTACGCCTACAACTTCTTCACCGGCGTGCCCGCGCCGGCCGGCGCCGGGGTTGCGCTGTTTCCGCTGTTCCTCGGGCTGGAGGCGAAATCGCTCGGCCTGGGCTGGCTGCTGGCGATCGCGCAGCACCCGCTGTTCTGCGCGTTCGTGCTGATCGGGACCGCGCTGCTGCTGGTGTCCACCTTGCCGGTCTGGAGCTTCAAGAACTTCAAGGTGCCGCATGAATACGTGCTGCCGATGCTGCTCGGCACCGGGACCTTCGCCGCCGTCCTGGTCGCCGATCCCTGGGCGGCACTCGCGGCCGGCGGCCTGATCTACCTCGGCATGCTGCCGTTCAGCGTCCGCAGCTACCGCCGCCTGCAGCGCGAGGCGGAGGGGATGCACGAGGTCGAAGAGCCCTGATCCGCGCATCTCCGACGTCTGTCTTGAACCCCCCACGCGATCGCTGCGGGCGACCTGCCGCGGCACCACGACGATCCGTTCGACCGGATGCTGATTGCTCAGGCGCGGAGTGAACGTCTTGCACTTGTATCGAGCGATCAGGCTGTTGCGCGCTACGATGTTCCGATCTTCAGGCGAACCATATGACAAGGCCGGCAGGTTCTTATCCGCATAATCCGTTTTATTCTTGATTGCTTTGCCAATTGGTTGCCGCGGCAAAGCTCGCGCGCAGTCCGGCCGCCGACAGCCCGCGCGTGATCAGGACGATCCGCGTCCCGCCAGGCGGCTCTGTCTCGCGTTCCAGATGCACCGGCGGATGCAGTACATGGTGGACACCCTGCAGCACGATCGGGCGCGTCTCGCCCTGCAGCCAGACCAGCCCCTTCAACCGCAGCACGCTGTCGCCGCGCAGCGACAGCACCAACTCGAGCCAGACCCGCAGCGCTGACCATGCGATCGGCGCGTTGTATCGCAGCACGACCGATCCGATCGTGTCGCCGTGACGGAACGGCAAATGGTGATGGCCGTGATGCGGGTTTGTATCGAAGGGCCGCAGCCATTGTTCGAGCCTGGCATCGCTCGCCCCATCGTCCGGCCCGAGATCGAACACATCGGCCGCATCGACGGCACCGGCGACAATGTGACGGATCGGCGCGCCCGCGTTCAACGCGGCAACGCGCGCCTCGACTGCCGCAATCTGATCGGCGGAAGCAAGGTCGGTCTTGGTGAGCAGGATGCGATCGGCCATCGCCACCTGCCGCCGCGCCTCGGGCTGCCGCTCGAGCTGCATCGGACCATGCAGCGCGTCCACCGTGGTGACGATGCCATCCAGCCGGCAGGCGTAGCGCGCGTCCGGCTCGGCCAGCAGCGCATGCGCCACCGGCGCGGGATCAGCCAGCCCCGTCGTCTCGATCGCGATGCGCCGGAACGGCGGCAGTTCGCCGGCGTCGCGGCGCTGCCACAGCACATCGAGCGTATCGGCGATGTCGCCGCGCACGGTGCAGCAGATGCAGCCGTTCTTCAGCAGCACCGCATCCTCGATCGCCTGCTCGATCAGCAGATGGTCGAGCCCCACCGCGCCGAACTCGTTGACGATGACGACGGTGTCGGCGAGCGAGGGCTGCCGCAGCAGATGGTTCAGCACCGTGGTCTTGCCGCTGCCCAGGAACCCGGTGATGATCGTCACCGGCACAGTATTCGCCGCAGAGTTCATCAGGCGAAGCATCGGGGAGAACCGTTCATGGCGCAACCGGAAACCCATAATTTCCGCCTGATCTCGCACGACACGCTGAGCGGTTTCGGCAATGTCGGCGAGGGCATGAGCCTTCAGCTGGCATCCGGCGGGCGGCGCATCATGTGGATGGCGCACGAATGCGCGCCGAAGAACTTCACCGGTGTCGACGTCACCGATCCGACCAGGCCGCGCGTCATCGTGCAGACCGACCTGCCGCATCGCAACGTGCGCTCCAACTCGCTGGAGGTGTGCGACAACATCATGGCGGTGGCGTACCAAACGGGCACGCACGGCGCGACGCCGGCGGGGATCGAGCTGTTCGACATCTCCACGCCGGAGCAGCCGCGCAGCATCAGCTTCATCGACCGGTCCGGCCCGCGGTCGCGCGGCGTGCACCAGTTGTGGTTCGTCGACGGCAAGACCATTCACTGCTCCAGTGGTGCCGCCGACTTCATGCCGCGCAATTTGAAAGACGATC
Organism: uncultured Alphaproteobacteria bacterium; assembly: GCA_963739725.1. Lineage (GTDB taxonomy): Bacteria > Pseudomonadota > Alphaproteobacteria > Acetobacterales > Acetobacteraceae > JAMXLO01. The sequence continues at coordinate 554,783 of CAVUBS010000033.1, forward strand.
AGGCCTACACCGCATTCGACGTGAGCGATCCGACGAAGCCGCGCGAGCTTGGCCGCTGGTGGTATCCGGGCACCGAGGAGCGCGACGAGGCGCCGCCGGTGCCGCGGCATCCGAAGTTCGACACGGGCTGGCGCGCGCACAATACAAATGTATATCCGGAGCGGCCGGATCGCGCCTATGTCGGCTATATCGATGGCGGCGCCTGCGTGCTGGATATTTCCGATATCGGCAGACCGAAGCTGGTGGGGCACTGGAATCCGCATCCGCCGTTCCCCGGCTTCACGCACACGGTGATGCCGCTGTTCGATCGTGATCTGCTGGTGGTCAGCGACGAGTGCGTGCGCACCGAGGGCCTCGACTGGCCGAAGCTGGTGTGGCTGCTCGATGCGCGGAAGGAAGACAATCTGGTATCGGTGTCCACGTTGCCGCTGCCGCCGATGGAGGATTACGCGATCGGCGGGCGTTACGGAGCACACAACCTGCACGAGAACCGGCCCGGTCCGTCATTCCACTCCAGCACGCTGGTCTTCGGCACGTATTTCGGCGGCGGGCTGCGCGTGCACGACATCACCGATCCGCTGCAGCCGAAGGAGGTGGCGTCGTTCATCCCCGATCCGCCCGACGGTTCGCCGATGAAGGCGGCGATGATCAACGATGTCCACGTCGATGAGAACCGCCTGGTCTATGCGGTGGATCGCTTCGCCGGCGGGCTGTATGTGCTGGAACTGACGATCTGAATGCACTTCCTCTCCTCCCGACGGGGAGGAGAGAGCAGGGTGAGGTGGGGTGGTTACAACGATACCGGCCGAGCTGCGATGCCACCATATCTGAACAGGTGACTACACGCCGGCGGGGGCCCCCACCTCACCCTGACCCTCTCCTCCCCGCAGGGGAAGAGAGGGAATAGGGCGGCGGAACGGGCTTGACGGCAGCGTCCGACATTCAAAAAAGCGCAGAAATCTGGGTGGCAGCACACCGTGCAACCGACCGAACATGCCCGGCTCGATGCGGCGTACATCAACCCCGGCTGCCAGCAGCGTCTTCTGCCGGTCCGTATCGCGCGCGCTGAGTTCGATTGCGATCGCCTGCCGTCCATCCCAGAACACCATATCGGCCAGCAGCCATCGGTCATCGACCGGCACCCATCCGCGCGGCAACGGCCGCAGCGCCGACCAGAGGAAATCCTCCGGCGCGAACAGCCCGTCATACGGCCTGACGCGTTCCGCCAGTTCCTCGCGATGCGCCGCGATCTCCGCCGCGATGAAATCAAAATACGCCGCAACGAACTGCCGCCGCAGCGGCGCGTAATCGCCGCACTGCGCGTCCAGCCAGGCGATCGCCGCCGCGACGCGCGCCGCATGATCGCCGGTGGCCAGCGGCATCGCATCCGCCGGCACCGGCTCGCTGTTCAGCCGCAGCGGTTCGCCGCCCACCTCGACGCAGCGCAGGCCGGGATCGCGCGGCAGGCGATCCAGGCCATACGGAATGCGCAACCGGTTCAGCCGCCGACCTGCCGCATCAGTTTGGCCCAGCCGTCGATCACCGGCAGGATCGTGTCCGCCTTCTCCGATTCCAGGCTGAACACCACGCGCGCCACGCCAAGCTCCTCGTAGCGCTTCATCAGATCGGCATCCTGCTTCGGCCCCCACACCGTGATCTCGATCGTCGTCGGATCGCGCTTCGCCTCGGCCGCCATCTGCCGAAACTGCGGCAGCATGTCGGCGATCTCGGCATACGTGTTGCGCGCGGCATGCGGGATCCAGCCATCGCCGTAGCGGATCGCGCGGCGCGCCGAATACGGGAATGCGCCGCCGACGATGACCGGAGGATGCGGCTTCTGCACCGGCTTCGGCCAGGCCATCATCGGATCGAAGTTGACGAACTCGCCGTGGTATTCCGGCTTCGACTGCGTCCAGATCGCCTTCATCGCCTCGACCCGTTCGCGCGCCAGCTTGTGGCGCGATTTGAACACGGTGCCGTGGTTCTCCATCTCGTCCTGGTTCCAGCCGTTGCCGATGCCGAACAGGAAGCGGCCGCCCGACACCTGATCGATCGATGCGACAAGCTTTGCGGTCTGGATCGGATCGCGCTGCGCGACCAGGCACACGCCGGTGGCGACCTTCAAAGTCCTGGTCGCCGCCGCCGCCATGGTCAGCGTCACGAACGGGTCCATCGTGTCGTAGTATTTCTTCGCCAGTTCGCCGCCGCCCGCGGGCGCGGTCTTGCGCGACAGCGGGATATGCGAGTGCTCGGGCGCCCAGACCAATTCGAAGCCGCGCTCCTCCAGCGCCTTGCCGAGCTCGCCCGGCGCCATCGAGTAGTCGGTGAAGAACATGGCCGCGCCAAACTTCAGCATGGGATTTTTCCTCCGCTATTCCGTGCCGCGGGGCAACTGCCGTTCGACCAGCCGCGCATACAGCGCCGAGCCGAACGGAATCGCCTCGTCGTTGAAGTTGTAGTGGTGATTGTGCACCGACGCGCTGTCGCCGTTGCCGAGATTGATGTAGGCGCCCGGCACCTGCTCCAGCATGAAGGCGAAGTCCTCCGACGCCTGCGCCGGCGCCTGCGCGCGGTTGACGTTGGCATCGCCCACCAGGTCCGCCGCGGCATCCGCGATCGCCTGGAACTCGGCCGCGTGGTTGACCAGCGGGGCGAAGATCAGCCGGAAGTCCACCTCCGCCACGGCGCCGAACCCCGCGGCCACGCCGGTGGCGATCCGTTGCATGGCTTCCTCGATCGCGGTCATCGTCTCGCGCTTCATCGTCCGCACCGTGCCGCCCATCGATGCGGTCTGCGGGATCACGTTGTACGCATCGCCCGAGATGATGCGCGTGACGCTCAGCACGGCGGTCTCGCGCGGCGACACGTTGCGCGACACGATCGACTGGAGCGCGGTCCCGATATGGCAGGCCACCAGCACCGGATCGATCGATTCCTCCGGCCGCGCGCCATGTGCACCCTTGCCGGTGATCGTGATGTCGAAGAAGCCGCCGCCGGCCATCGCGGTGCCGGGCGCGATGCCGTATTTGCCGACCGGCATGCCTGGCCGGTTGTGCATGCCGTACACCGCATTGCACGGAAAGCGCGCGAACAGATCGTCCTGCAGCATGGCGAGCGCGCCGCCGACGCCTTCCTCGCCCGGCTGGAAGATGAAGTTCACCGTGCCGTTGAAGTCGCGGGTCTCCGCGAGATAGCGCGCGGCGCCGAGCAGCATCGTGGTGTGGCCGTCATGGCCGCAGGCGTGCATCTTTCCCGCATTGCGGCTGCGATACGCGAAGTCGTTGGCCTCCTCGATCGGCAGCGCATCCATGTCGGCGCGCAAGCCGATCGTCGCCTGGCCATTGCCGGAACGCAGCACGCCGACCACGCCGGTGCCGCCGACGCCGCGGTGCACCTCGATGCCCCATTCCTCCAGCTTCTGTGCGACGAGGTCGGCGGTGCGATGCTCCTCCAGGCCGAGTTCCGGATTGGCATGGATGTCGCGCCTGATGTCGGTCAGTTCGGCGTGGTAGCGGCGGATCTGTTCAATCGGTGAAACCTTGGCAGCCATGCTGCACTCCTGTCGTCGTTGAAGCTGAGTATTGTCGCTGTACCGTCGATGCTGCCAAATGCGTTCTCAGCGGCCCTTGAACGGACCGGCGGGGCGTTTCTCTGCGAAGGCACGCGCGGACTCGGCAAAGTCCTCGGTCAGATGCAGTTTCGCCAGGTTCACCTGCAGCAGCACATCGCGCGACAACTGTCCCAGCGCATGTCGCCGTGCGCGCACGGTGGAGCGGACGCCCAATGGCGGGTTCTTTGCCACCGCGGCGGCCAGGTCTCGCGCAACCTCCATGTAGGTTCCGCGTGGCGCGACGCGATCGATGATGCCGGCCGCCAGTGCTTCCTCTGCCGTGAAGAAACGCCCGGTCAGGCTGACGTCGGTGGCGAACGCGCCGGCACCGCGGAAGTTCAGCAGCGCCCAGTACTTGGCACCGGACAGGCCGCGCGGCGTCTCGGTCACCTGGAACTTGGTGCCCTCCTCCGCGACAATCAGATCGCTTTCCAGCACGAGTCCCAGCGCCAGGCCAAGCACATAGCCATGCGCAGCGGCCAGCACCGGCTTCCAGTTCACTGCACGCAGGAACAGATCGTGGCTCGACGCGTCCTGCGCCTGCGCACCGCCGTGGCGTTCGAATTCCGCACGGCTGCGCAACTGCCGCTGGTGCACGTCCGCGCCGCTGGAGAACGCCCGGCCGCGCCCGCACAGGATCGCGATCCGCGCGTCGTTGTCTGTGTCGAAATGCTGCAACGCGGCCGACAATTGCCGCACCATGTCGTCGTTGACGGCGTTCAGCTTGTCCGGTCGGTTCAGGGTTATGGTCGCGATGTGTTCGCGGCAGTCGTACTCGACCAGTGGCGTGTCGCCGGAATCCGACATCGGTCGCTCCTTGTCTCGGTCCGTCCAGGGGTGTCGATTGTGCGCGGTACGCGCGGGCGCGGCAATTCTGCCGGGCATCCTGACGCCGGCACCGATGTCGGTTTGTCAGGGATACGCGACGCGGCCGTCACGGGGCTTTGCTGACACCTGCCTCGTTGCGGGCTTCGACCTCACGAAGCTTCGTCATCGTGTCACGGTTGATCGAGAGCGGGTAATCGGGCGGCAGACCGGGACCGATCGTCTCGGCGACATTCTGGCCTTCCTGCAGAAGCGGCAGAATGAAACGCAGCCGGTGCTTTGCGTCGAGAACTGATGAATCCGGAACATCGATCGCCTCATATGGTATGCCTGCGCCCAGGCGGGGCAGATACTTCCCTATGGAGCGCACCGGTCCCAACATGTGCGTTATCGCCAACGAACGGTAAGCCGGAATATGATGACGAAAATACAGATCCAACAGCGCCAGCGCCGTCCCGTACTGCAGGTTGCCGAGCCGGCTCAACGCAACCGTTGTTGAGTTCGATCCGTTGTACGGCTGACGAATATATGCTGCCGAGTATCTGACTATATCGTAGGATGGAAACCTGGGATCGGTTATGGGTAAGCGCCAGACATTGTCGCGTCCGGCGAATGTGGGGTTCGAACCAAGAAAAAGGTCTCTGAGAAATTCAAACCGGCTGTCTCGACCGCGATCCTCCAGCACGCGCATTGCATCGATCCATCGGGTCATGTCCGGCAATTCGTCACTGGAAGAGCGACTGACTTCGCCGGCCATGGCCACGATGGCGGTAAATATGCTTGTGGCCCGAACCATCGGGGCACCCAACATCGCGCAAGCGCTGGCGACAAGCTTTCCGTCGGGTGTTTCAGTATCGTTGCTGTCAAAAAGCCTCTGAGGCGCTTCGCGGTAGATGTAGAGCGCGAGTGCCTCGCGGCTGAGTGGCTCGAGATTGAAGGCGAGTGGGCCGGCGTCGCTTCTGAACGGAAAGGATGGCGGCAGCAGGCGCGGCGGTGCGCCGAGCACGACGAGCATCCGGTTGACCGCCCCGAGGCGCAGCATTTTTTCGATGGCAATCGTCAGCAGACTGATTGCATCGTGCGAACCATATCCGCTGATGCTTTCATACTCGGTCTTCAGGGAAAAGGCCGAGTATGAGTACTGGAGGAGAGCGGCATGGTCCATGTCCGCAGCATCGCGGAGCAAGCGAACCAATTCGAGAACAGGGTCTGCGAAGCCGCGGGCCGTCATGTCCGAATGAGCATCGCGGGTCGGTTGCGGCGCAAGTGCGGCGGCTGATACGACTTTGGAAAGGCAAATGGCGGGCGCCGCGAGTCCGGGCGCCGCAAGTGCTTTCAAAATGGTCCTGCGGCTCCGCGATGTCGGCGACTTGCCTTGTTCATCTGTCATGGTTGCTCCTGGTGTCCCGGCCCAGGTATCCACCTGTGCAATTCGCTGAAATCACCTTATACCAATAATGGCCACATCAGCAGTAAAATCGCTCAATTCACCACGGATTGTGGCATGAACGCCCACCCTGCATCCCGCCGCCGTGGCCGAGCGCCGGCGCGGCGCTTTGACTGCCGCGGTGCGTGCAGGCACCATCACGATGAACCTGGACCGCTGTAGTGACGACATTGTAGGAGCCCCGCTATGTCCCGGTCGCGTGCCATTGCATTCATCGTCAAGGAGATCGAAGAGGTCCTGCCGCCGGTCGTGTTCTTTGCAGTCGGCTTCAACCTGATCGCATTTGCGACGCAGTTGGTACTGGACGACTATCTGGCCCACTTTGCCAACTACATGCTGACAACAATGGCTGCGCTGGTCGTGGGAAAGGCTGTGCTGTTGGCCAATCTGCTGCCCTTCCTCCGGCGCTTTGACACCGCCCCGTTGATCCGGCCGATCCTGTTCAAGACCGTCGTCTACGCCGTCGTGGTGTTCCTGGTGCAAGTCCTGGAAAAGATCGTCGAATACTGGCTCGGTGGCGGGACCATCGCGGGCATCCCGGATTATGTGGCCAATCATTTCTCCTGGCACTATCACGCCGCCGTTCAAATCTGGATTTTCGTTCTGTTCTTTATTTACACGTCGGCCAGCGAGCTCGATGCGCGGCTCGGTCGTGGCGAGCTCGCCAAGATCTTCTTCGCCCGCCATGCACCGAAAGTGCGGTCGCCGTGACGAATGCGGTTCCATCGCAGTACCCCGATCGATTTCGAATTCAAATCGCCGAGGGCATGTGGCGCGTGGCGGCGGTCATCGTGGCCGTGCTTGTTGCGGCAAGTTGCATGGTGGTTTCTGTCGCATCGCAGGCCCACGCCGATGAGCCGGCCGGCTTCGTTGGCGGTGTGGTCTGTGCCGGATGCCATGCGCCCGAGGCCGAACGCTGGGCCGGATCGCATCACGCCCTGGCCATGCAGAAGGCGACTGCGGCGACGGTGCTCGGGGATTTCTCCGAGGCCAGGCTCGACCACTTCGGTGTCACGACCGGTTTCTCACGCTCAGGCGATCGGTTCCTGGTGCGTACGGACGGGCCCGATGGCGCTCTCCACGAGTACGAGATCGCTTATACGTTCGGTGTCTATCCGCTGCAGCAGTACCTGATCGCGATGCCCGGCGGTCGGCTCCAGGCGCTTGGCCTCGCATGGGACACGCGACCGAAGGAACAGGGCGGACAACGCTGGATCCATCTTTATCCGAATCAAAAGCTGCCGGCCGGCGACCGGCTGCACTGGACGGGACGCGATCAGACCTGGAATTACCAGTGCTCTTTCTGTCACTCTACCGGGCTCAACAAGGACTATGATCTCGCCACTGACACTTACGCGACCAAATGGGCGGACGTGGACGTCTCGTGCGAAGTCCTGTCATGGACCTGGTTCCCGTCACGTCGTTTGGGCGCAGGCGCATGCGGCCGCGGATCCAAAGGCCGCGGCGCCTGGTCTCTCGGCAGCAGATCGATTGGGCCTGACGAACTGGCTGAAGGCGACCGACCAAGGCCACTGGGAGATGAACCAAGAGACCGGTATCGCCAGACGCACGGAGCCGCTCGCGTCGGCTGAACTCGACACCTGCTCCGCGTGCCACGCGCGGCGCAGGGTGATTGCGAAGGATGCTGTCCCAGACGGGAACCTTCTCGATTCGTTTCTCCCGGCGCTGCTCGAGCCAGGACTCTATCACGCCGACGGCCAGATCGACGGCGAGGTGTTCGAATACGGCTCGTTCATACAGAGCCGTATGCATCACGCGGGCGTCACATGCTCGGACTGCCATGAGCCGCACAGCCTGGCCCTTCGCGCCGAGGGCAACGGGCTTTGTGCCCAGTGCCACATGCCGGCTAAGTTCGACGTGGCCGAGCATCACCATCACCAGCCTGGCAGCACCGGTGCGCAGTGCGTGAACTGTCACATGCCTACGAAGACCTACATGGTCGTGGATCGCCGGCGGGACCACAGCTTTCGTGTTCCGCGACCGGATTTGTCGGCGTCGATCGGCACGCCGAATGCGTGCACGCAGTGCCATACCGATCGGCCCGCGGACTGGGCCGCACACGCAATCGCCGGATGGTATCCGCAGGGCCGGCAGACGCAGCCGCACTATGGCTCCGCGCTGTACGCAGGAAGGACGGGCACAGTCGATGCGGAACGGCGACTTGACGAACTGATCCTGGATCGGGGCCAACCGGAGATTGCGCGTGCCAGCGCTCTGCTGCTGCTGCCGCGCTACGCCACGCCGGCCTCCGAAGCGGCGATCAAGGCGGCGATTGCAGATCCGAGTGCACTGGTTCGGTCCGCAGTGCCACGTGCGCTGCCACCTTCGCCGTCACGCACCGTGGTGCAGGCGGTCGCACCGCTTTTGAGTGACCCGGTCCGCGCAGTCCGCGTGGAAACGGCGCGGGCGCTCGCGGGCGTCGATGCGAACGCGATGACACAAGATCAACGGGCTGCATTCGACGGCGCGTACCGTGAGCTGGTTGCCGCGGAACAGGTCGATGCCGATCGTCCCGAGGCGCATCTCAATCTCGGCCTGCTCGACCTCCGGCGTCAGAGTCCGGCGGAGGCGGAAGCCGAGTACCGAACCGCGTTGCGGCTCGATCCAAATTTCGTTCCCGCTTTGGCGAATCTTGCCGACCTCGACCGGATGCGCGGCCAGGATCAGCAAGGTGCCGAACTCCTGCGCAAGGCCCTGCTCATCGAGCCGAACAATGCCGATGTTCGACATTCTCTGGGACTGCTGCTGGTGCGGCAGCACAACTATGCCGAGGCGCTGGGGCAGTTGCGGCGGGCGAGTGAACTGGCGCCGGACAATGTGCGCTACGCCTACGTCTACGCCATCGCGCTGAACTCGACCGGTGCTGTCGCCGAGGCGATGGCGCTGCTGGAACGCACGCACCGACAACACCCCACGGACACCGACGTCCTCGTCGCCCTCGTCTCGATCGCGCGGGATAACGCCGATCCCGCCGCGGCACTGCGTTACGCACGCGAGTTGGCCGCGCTGCATCCCGCAGACATGCAGCTTCGCGCGACGGTGCAGGATCTGGAGAAGCGCCAAAGCCGATGAGCATGCGAGCCATACCATCCGCCGCAACGACTGCCAGCAGAACCGCCGGCGGGGGATCGGATGGCTGTCACGCAAGACAGTCATTGATTATTAGGCACCTTGCGTGTTTGCTTGTCTGGCGATGGGCAAGCGAAAACCACGGCCGCCGGAAGCGGCAAAGGCCGGCGATCGGCTCAGTATCAGGCTCGATCTTGCGTCCGGTGCGCGGATCGGCCCCGGCAAGGTCGCGGTGCTGGAGGAAATCGCACGGTCTGGCTCGATCTCCGCAGCCGGACGGGTGCTGCGCATGTCATATCGCCGCACCTGGGAACTGGTCGAGGAACTCAATCGCAGCCTCGGCACCCCGGTCGTCGAGACCGCTGCGGGCGGCAGCGGAGGTGGCGGCGCGGTGCTGACCGAGGCCGGCAAGGCTGTTATCGCACGTTATCGTGCAATCGAAATGGATACAGCGCTGGCGGCTCGCAAGCACCTGCTTGCGCTCAGCCGTGCCTGCGGCCACAAGTGAGTGCGGGGGCGATGAACGATAAACCTCCCGCAGCCGATGCCGATCTGCGCCCGGGCGAGGTTGCGGTTGCGCTGCCGTTGCAGACCGATGCCGGTGTGTATTTCATCGGGACCATCCATACGCCATGGCGCACCCGTGCCGAGTGCCCGAAGCGCGGCAGCCCGGACGGGCCGGTCTGCTCGATCGTGGTCGATGCGCGCTGGCGTGCCGCACTCACCGACCTGGCGGATCACCGGCGAATCCAGGTGCTCTACTGGATGCATCGCGCGCGCCGCGATCTTGTATTGCAGACGCCGATGCGCACCGGGAAGACCACCGGCAGCTTCGCACTGCGCTCGCCGGTGCGGCCGAACCCGATCGCATCCTCGATTGTCGATCTCGTGGCGATCGAGGGCACGACGTTGCAGGTGCGCGGCCTCGATTGTCTCGACGGCACGAAGCTGATCGACCTCAAGCCGGAGCGAGGCGTTTCCGAATAGCCGGGAAGCGGGCATGATGCTGCCAGACGCAATCTGTCCGGGAGGTAACGACCATGCCGCGTGACGCTCTGCGCACAATTCTGCCCAACGCCGGTTGGCCCGCGGCGCGCGCCGACGCAGTCGCATTCACCGGCGGAACCGACCCCGTGCTGCCCACGCCGTTCCGCATCGGCGTGGCCGGCGCGGCGACCCTGGCAGCGACCGGGCTTGCCGCGGCCGACCTGTGGGAACTCCGCTCCGGGCGGCGTCAGGACGTGGCGGTCGATCTGCGCCGGGCGACGGCGTCGCTGCGCAGTGGCCATTACATGAAACTCGGCGACGGCGAGGTCTCGGCACGGCGCAACTCGATCATGGGCGTCTATCCCACGAAGGATGGCCGCTGGAGCTACCTGCACTGCAATTTTCCAAATCATCGCGCCGCCGCACTTGGCGTGCTCGGTGTTGCCGAAGATCGCGATGCCGTGGCGCGCGCCGTTTTGAACTGGAACGCTGCCGATCTGGAAGAGGCGATCATCGCCGCGAAGGGCGCCGGCGGCATGGTGCGGACGCACGCGGAATGGGCGCAGCATCCGCAGTCGGCCGCGATCGCCGCGCTGCCGCTGATGGAGATCGTGCGGATCGGCGACAGCCCGCCGGAGGATCTGCCGGCCGGCACCCGCCCGCTGTCGGGCATCCGCGTGCTGGACCTGACGCGCGTGCTGGCCGGTCCGACCTGCGCACGCACGCTGGCCGAGCACGGTGCCGATGTGCTGAAGATCACCGGCGCGCATCTGCCCAATCTCGGCTACCAGGAATTCGACACGGGCCACGGCAAGCTGTCGGCGCAACTCGATCTGCGCGAGCAGCGCGACGTCGATATCCTGCGCGGCCTGGTGCGCGAGGCGGACGTGTTCTCGCAGGGCTACCGTCCCGGCACGCTGGGCATGCGCGGCCTGTCGCCCGAGGAACTCGCGGCCATCCGCCCCGGGCTGGTCTATGTGTCGCTGTGCGCGTTCGGCCATACCGGGCCGTGGGCGTCGCGCCGCGGCTTCGACACCGTCGTGCAGACGGTCAGCGGCATCACGTCGCGCCAGGCGGAAATCGTGCCGGGCAAGACGGCGGGACCGCAATTCTATCCAGTGTCCGCCATCGATTATTGCACGGGCTATCTGATGGCGTTCGGCGCGATGGTCGCGCTGGGTCGTCGCGCGCGCGAGGGCGGCAGCTGGCTGGTGCGCATCTCGCTGGCGCAGGTCGGCAAGTGGATCGTCGATCTCGGCGAAGTGCCGGCCGATGCGGCGCGCGATGCACCGGCCGAGTTCTCCCCCGCCGAACTCGAGGGCTGGTCGACGGTGACGGAAACGCCGTCGGGCCGGCTGCGGCATTTGAAACCCACCGTGCAGTTGTCCGAGACACCGCCGTACTGGGCGCGGCCGTCGGTTCCGCTGGGCTACCATCAACCCGTCTGGCCACCGCGCAGCGCGACGTAGCGCGCATGTCAGCCGACGGGCTTGCGCAGGCGGAACTTGCCGCCGGCACGATGACGCCGACCAATCGGCGGTTCCGCATCATGGGACTGCTGTTCGTCACCGTCGTCATCAACTACCTCGACCGCAGCAACATCTCGATCGCCGCGCCGAGCCTGGCGAGCGATTTCCATTTGGATCCCGTGCAGCTCGGCCTGGTGTTCTCGGCATTCAGCTGGACCTACACGCCGTTCCAGCTGCCCGGCGGCTGGCTGGTGGACCGGGTGCATCCGCGCATCCTGTATCCGGTGATCATCATGCTGTGGTCGCTGGCGACGCTGTCGCTCGGGCTGGCCAACGGGCTGGTCATGCTGATCGTGCTGCGCATGGCGGTGGGCTTCTTCGAGGTGCCGACGTTCCTGATCAACAACCGGATCGCCACCACGTGGTTCGGCGAGAAGGAACGCGCGACCTGCATTGCCGTCTACACGGCGGCGGAGTCGGTGGGACTGGCGTTTCTGACCCCGGTGCTGGTCTGGCTGAAGCTGGAGTTCGGCTGGCCGTCGGTGTTCTTCGTGACCGGAACGCTGGGCCTGCTCTGGTCGGGCGTGTTCTTTCGCAGCTATCGCGATCCCGCCGAACATCCACGCGTGAACGCCGCGGAGATCCGCAAGATCGCCGACAGCGGCGGCATCCCCGACCTGTCGCGCCGGTCGGCCGCACATCGCGCCGCGAACCGGGGATCACTGCTGCGCGACCTCGGCGTCGTGCTGGGCCGTCGCAAACTGTGGGGCATCTATTTCGGCCACTTCGTCTGGGGGACCGTCGGCACGTTCTTCCGCACCTGGTTCCCGACGTACTTGGTCACCTACCGGCACTTCACCTTCATCAAGGCGGGGTTTTATATTTCACTGCCGTTCCTGGCGGTGTTCGTCGGCGTGCTGGTGTCGGGCGCAGTGTCGGACCTGCTGGTGCGGCGCGGCTACAGCCTGACCTTCGCGCGCAAGGCGCCGATCATCGGCGGGCTGATCTTCTCCACCAGCATCGTCGGCGCGAATTTCGTGGACAGCGAGCCGCTGATCATCATGTTCCTGACCTTCGCGTTCTTCTGCAATGGCGTCGCCTCGATCCACTGGTCGCTGGTCTCCGCCACCGCGCCGGAGCGGCTGATCGGCCTGACCAGCTCGATGTTCAACTTCATGGGAGGCATTGCCGGCATCCTGTCGCCGATCGTCATCGGCTTCCTGCTGCGTGCCGGGGATTTCCGGCTGCCGCTCGTGTTCATCGCGGTGATCGAGGCGATGGGCGTGTTCTCCTACATCTTTGTCGTGGGCAAGCTGGAGCGGGTGCGGGATTAGGGAGCGGCGCAGGGCTCTGCCCTGAAACCCGCCCGGGGGCGTTGCCCCCGGGACCCCCACCAAAGGCGTAGCCTTTGGAATCCGATTCTAAAGTAACGGGTTCCAAGGGCTCCGCCCTTGGCGGAGTCCAGAGGGCGGAGCCCTCTGGTGGGGTTCGGGGCGAAGCCCCGGCTTGTCATTCTGGTCCCTCATCCACACCTATCGCCCGGGACCTTATGCCATGAGCGAATCCGAAAACCTCTTCTCGGCGCTACGCCGTTCGGCGGACGCGAACGCGGTCGCCGCACTCGAGACACTTGTTCGCGACGGCGAGGACCGGGCGCTCAGCCGCATCAATGCGCTCGACTTCGCCACCAAATTCGGGTTGCGCGAGGAGGCGGCGATCGCTGTGCTGCTGCATGCCTCGCGGGCCGGACTGCTCGACATGTCGTGGAACGTGCTGTGCCCGGGCTGCGCCGGCGTGCTGGACGCCGCGGCGACCCTCAAGTCGGTGCAGCAGGAGGAATATCACTGCGCGACCTGTGCGGCCGGCTACGATCCCACGCTGGACGAAATGGTCGAGGTGGTCTTCGCCGTCAATCCGCGGGTCCGCCGGATCGCGGCGCACGACCCGGACAGCCTGCCGATGTGGGAATACTACCGGCAGGTCCACTGGAGCACGGCGATCGACCTGCCGGAGGACGGGTTCGAGGACCTTATGCGGGACATCACGCTCGGATCGGTCGAGCTGCCGCCCGGCGAACGCGCGGTGCTGTCGCTGGAGCTTCCGTCCAGGTTCATCATCGTCTTCGAGCCGGTCACCCACAGCGCGCTGTTCCTCGACGTCCAGGGCGAGCCGACAACGCGAGCCGCAGGACGTCGCGTGGTGTTCAACCGGACGCGCTCGCAGACCGCGACGCAGGTCGTGCGGCCCGGGCCGCTGCGGCTCGCGCTCGACAACCGGAGCGATGCGCGCGTGCTGCCGTCGCTGTGGATCGCCGCGGACCAGCTGCACGACCTGCTGGCACGCCGCAAGCCGTTCCTCTCCGCGCGGCGCCTGCTCAGCAACCAGACGTTCCGCGACCTGTATCACACCGACACGCTCGACATCGACCAGCAGCTGAAGATCACCAGCCTGACGTTCCTGTTCACCGATCTGCGCAGTTCGACGGAGCTTTACGAGCGGGTGGGCGACCTGGTCGCATTCGGTCTCGTGCGCAGCCATTTTCGCGTGCTGCTGGATATCGTGGCCGAGGAGTCGGGGGCGGTGATCAAGACGATCGGCGACGCGGTCATGGCGACGTTCCTCTCGCCCGAGCACGCGGTGAACGCGGCGCTGCGCATGCGCGAGGGAATGCGCGCGTTCAATGCCACGCACGGACGGCGCGACCTTTCGCTCAAGATCGGCATCCACGAGGGGCCGTGCCTCGCCGTGCTGCTCAACGAGCGTCAGGACTTCTTCGGCCAGACGGTCAATATCGCGTCGCGCGTGCAGGGTGCGGCGAACTCCACTGCGATCCTCGCGACGGGCGCGGTCGTGCACAATACGGCGACGGCCGATCTGCTGGAACGCAGCGGGATCGCGCCGGTGCCGCGGCCGACGATGCTGCGCGGCCTCGCCGACGAGGTCACGCTTTACGAAATCCGTAACGACGCCGCGCTCGTCGCCCACCGTCATGGCGGGGGCCACAGGCGGCGACGGATCCCGCTCGCAGGGAGACGGGAAGGGGGCGGGATAACGACACAGGGCTGCCGCGTCACTCCAGCGACGCGTCCGCGGTCAGGTGGAACTGCTGATCCGGCCGGATGGACGCGCCGTGCAGCTTCTTCGAGTAGGCCGCCAGATTGTGCTCCACGCCGAGATAGATCCATGGCGTGTCCCCCCATGCCTGCGCCTGCGCCTTGGCATAGGCCGCGGCACGCTTCGTCGGATCGACCGTGCTGAGGCCTTCCTCGATCGCCGCATCGGTCACCGGATTGCTGTACCACGCCAGGTTGGCCAGCACGGGCGGGAATGACTTGGTGTAGAGCATCGGCCGGGTTCCCCAGTCGGCATCGCCGGTCGACGACGACCACGCCGTGTAGAGCGCGACGATCGAGGCGTCCTCGGGCTTCTGCACGTTGAACATCTTCGCCGTCAGCACGCCGGCTTCCAGCGGTTCCACCTTCACCGTCACGCCGACCGCGGCAAGCTGCTGCTGGACGAACTGCATGCCGCGCTGGATCAGCGTGCTGGAACCGCCGGTCAGCGTGGTCTCAAACCCGTTCGGATAGCCGGCCTCGGCCAGCAGCGCCTTCGCCTTCGCCGGATCGTAGGGCCACGCCCCCTGCTTCGCGTAGAACCCGAGCAGCGCCGGCATCGTCGAATCCATCGGATCGGCGTGGCCGCTGAACACCACCTTGATGAACGCCTGCTTGTCGACGGCATAGTTCAGCGCCTGACGCACGCGCGGATCGTCGAACGGCTTGCGCATGTTGTTGAGCGCGACATAGCGCGACAGGATCGAGGGCTCGTCGAACACCGTGATCGTCGGGCTGTTGTCCAGCGATTTGATCATCTCCGGCGGCACCGGATAGATGAACTGCGCCTCGCCGGTCTGCAGCATGGCGATGCGCGCGCCGTTCTCCGGCACGCCGCGATAGGTGATCGTGTCGAGCTTCGGCAGGCCCGGCTTCCAGTAGTGCTCGTTCTTCTTCATCTTCAGCGTGTCGGCGCTCCAGCCGACGAACTGGTACGGTCCGGTGCCGGCGGGATGCCGCGTCACCTCCTTGCCGAACTCCTGCACCGATTTGGGGCTGACGATCAGTGCGCCGGGATGCGCGATGTCGTTGACGAAGGCGCCGAACGGATATTTCAGCACCACCTTCACCGTGGTGTCGTCCACCGCATCCGTGTGGTCGATCATCACGAACAGGCTCTGCCGCTTCAGGTGGTTCTCCGGATTGCCGGCGCGATCGAAGCTGGCCTTCACCGCCGCCGCGTTGAACGGCGTGCCGTCGTGGAACGTCACGCCCTTGCGCAGGTGAAAGACGAACTCCTTGGCGTCTTCGGTCGCCTCGTAGCTTTCCGCAAGCTGCGGCTGCAGCTTCATGTGTTCGTCGAGCATGTAGAGGCCCTCGAACATCAGCCGCGCCGCCGACTGCGACAGATTGTCGTTCAGGTCGGCGGGATCGAGCCCGGTCAGGTTGTCGGGCACGCCGACGACAAGGTCCTTGGCGGCATGCGCGGTGCCCGCAGCGCCAAGCGCGAGCGAAGCTGCCAGCAATACGCGGGGGAGCATGGATGTCACCGGAAGACCCTCCTCGATCAATACAGGCCGCCGACGCGATGGCGGGCGACGTAATGATCCTCGCCCACCTGCACCAGCGGCGCCACGATGGGGGGATCGTCGGGCCGACGCAATGGGCTGGGCACCTCGCTGTCGTCGAGTTCGATCGAGCGGTCGCGCCGGCGCGGATCGGGGATCGGCACCGCGGCGAGCAGCCGCCGCGTATAGGCGTGCTGCGGATCGCCGAACACCGCCTGGCGCGGGCCGATCTCGACGATCTGGCCGAGATACATCACCGCCACGCGGTGGCTGATGCGCTCCACCACCGCCATGTCGTGCGAGATGAACAGATACGCCACGCCGAGCCGCACCTGCAGTTCCATCAGCAGATTCACCACCTGCGCGCGGATCGACACGTCCAGTGCCGCGACCGCCTCGTCGGCGATGATCAGGCTGGGCTCCGAGGCGAGCGCGCGCGCGATGCAGGCACGCTGCCGCTGGCCGCCGGACATCTCGTGCGGATAGCGGCCCGCGTAGTCCGGTGTCAGGCCGACCAGCCGCAGCAGTTCGTGCACGCGATGTTCGACGGCCGCGCCGCGCAGCAGCCGATGCGTGCGGATCGGTTCGGCGATGGAAAAGCCGATGGTCAGGCGCGGATCGAGCGACGCAAACGGGTCCTGGAACACATACTGCACCTCGCGCCGCAGCCTGGCCTCGCGCGCGCGATCGAGCCGCGTGACATCCTCGGCATTCAAACGAATTTCGCCGGACTGCGGCTGCTCGAGGCGGATGATGCTGCGCCCGGTGGTGGACTTGCCGCAGCCGGATTCGCCGACCAGCGCCAATGTCTCGCCGTGCCGCACGATGAGGCTCACCTGCTCGACGGCATGGATGCGACCGGTGATGCGAAACCAGCGCTGGATTCCAAACCGTGTCGTGAGACCCTTGATGTCGAGCACCGGCGGCCGGTCGAAACGCACCGTCGCCTGCGGCACAGACTGCTTGCCGTCCTCGGGGAACGGCGCGGGCAGCGCCTGATGCGCAAGACTGCCCAGCACCGGCACGGCCTTCAACAGCATCTGTGTATACGGATGTCGGGGCGCATCGAACACGCGCAGCGCATCGCCCTCCTCCACCTTGACGCCGTCGCGCATCACCAGAACGCGGTCGGCCATCTCGGCCACCACGCCCATGTCGTGGGTGATGAAGATCAGCCCCATGCCGTATTCGCGCTGCAACAGACGCAGCAGCCGCAGCACCTGCGCCTGCACGGTGACATCGAGCGCGGTGGTCGGTTCATCGGCGATCAGCAGGCGCGGCCGACAGGACAGCGCCATCGCGATCATCACCCGCTGGCGCATGCCGCCGGAAAGCTGGAACGGATAGCGCTGCAACTGCCGCGCCGCTTCGGGGATGCGCACGTGTTCCAGCAGGCGCCGCGCCTCGGCCAGCGCGGCGGTGTGGCCGAGCCCCTGATGCAGCATCACCGCCTCGGCGATCTGGTCGCCGATGCGCAGCACGGGATTGAGGCTGCTCATCGGCTCCTGGAACACCATCGCCACCTCGGGGCCGCGCAGCCGGCGCATCGCATCGGCGGACTCGACGACGAGGTCGCGCTGGCGTCCCGTGCGGTCGGTGAACAGGATGCGGCCGGCGGTGATGTGGCCGCCGGTGTGGTCGATCAGCCGCGTGATGCTCAGCGCGGTCACCGACTTGCCGGAACCGGACTCGCCGACGATCGCGAGTGTCTCGCCCTGGTTCACGTGAAGGTCGAGATCACGGACGACGGTCGACGGTCCCTGGTCGGTGGCGAACGCGACGCTCAGGCCCTGGACGTCGAGCAGATTCCCGGTCTGGGACAGCGGCGCATTCTCCGGCAGCATGGCCGCGCATTGATGCCCGCCGTACGAACGACAGGCAAGCCGCGCGCGGCCATCGCCGGCATCCTGGTGTCATGGCGGGTGAGTGCCCGCCATGACACGTCGTAAAATGCTAGCCGCGATTGGTGTAGTGGAATTCCGACTGCGCCTTCAGCGACTCTTTGGTCGCACCTGGCATCACCACCTTGTTGCTGCTGGACGGCGTTCTTCGTGTCACCAAGCTGGAGGTCCGTGTACGGCACCGAAATCAGCTTGGTGCCCATGCCGAGGAAACCGCCGACCGAGACGATCACGTCGTCGGCCTTGTTGTCCTTGCCCAGCACGAGGTCGTCGACACTGCCGACCTTCTCGTTGTGGTCATTGTAGACCGCGGCGCCGATCAGCTTGCTGGCGCGGACATCGCCGTGATCGGTCAGCGTGGTATTCCGCTGCGAGGGGCTGGTGGCCGCGACGGGCGGCGTCCTCGTCTCGTGCGTCGCAGGCGCCGTCGTGGCATTTCCCGCCGATGGCGTCTGCGCCAGCGCAGGAAGCGCGACACCCGCCGCCAGGATCATGGAAAATGCGAGCGTGGAACGTGAAATTTTGGTCATCGGCTATTCCTCCGTGATTGGAAGGATCACCAGATGTCGCAGAAGGACGTCATTGCAGTGGCGCAATTCAGGCGGCCCGGAGGCAGTGCATCAACTGCCCGGCATCGCATTCGCCTACAGGGTCACGTCGGTTCCCAGATGGAACAGACAGTCGCCCCGCATCGTGCGTCCCGGGATGCGCTTGCACAGAACGAACCCGCCGCGGGCGAAATGCGCCGTGACCGGTTCCGCCCACGGTGTCTCCGGGAAGTGGATGCGCGCGGCAGGCTGGCCGGCCTCCACCATGTCGCCGAGATCGACCAGCGGTTCGTACAATCCGTTCTCCGGCGCATAGACATAGTAGTCGCCGCCGCCGACCTCGAGGAACCGCTGCGGTCGCATCAGGCGCGATCGCGCGCGCTCGTCGGGCAGGATGCCGAGATGCACCAGAACGTTGTTGACGCCCCGCTCGGCGATGCGAAGCGCGGCGCGCGTCACGTGGCCCGAACCGCCCAGCCTCGGTGCCCAGCGCGAGCACGCCGTGACGGATCGGCACCGCCCGACAGCGTCCGGTCGCCGCCCTGGTTCGCCTCCACGACGTAAGGACAGGGCGAGCCGAACGCCTTCAGCGCCGCGATGCCCTTGGTGTTGTCGGCGTCGCGCCGTAGCCGCCCAACAGCGCCGCGGGAACGTACATCAGCGACGAACCACCGGAGTGCAGATCGCACACCAGATCCGCCATCGGCACCAGTTCGTGTTCGATGTAATAGGCAATCTGCTGCGTCACGGTGCCGTCCGGATCGCCGGGGAACAGCCGGTTGAGATTGCCCTCGTCGATCGGCGACGTCCGGCGTCCGGCGACTGCGGCCGGGAAGTTTGCCGCCGGCAGGATGATCACGCGGCCATGGATGCGCGCGGGGTCCAGCGATTTCACCAGGTTGCACAGCGCGACCTGGCCCTCGTATTCGTCGCCATGCGTGCCGGAGACCAGCAGCGCGGTCGGGCCGTCGCCGTTCTTCAGCACCACGATGGGGATCGGGATGAACCCGTAGGCGGAACTGTGGACCGAATGGAACAAGCGCAGGAAGCCATGCTGGCGGCCGTTCCTGGCGAAATCCACCTCCGCGACGATGCGGCTTCTGCTGGTGCCCTGGCATTGCTCACCTCCCGGATGCAGGATCAGGATAGGAGCAGGGAGCAAGACGATGGAAGAGTTGCAACTGGTGTACGAGCCGTTCCCGAGCGACGCCCTGACGCGATTCCTGTCCGACAACGTCATCGACATCAACTTCGCCCGCACCGGCGTCACCACCTGGCACCCGGTCGGCTTCTTCCTGAGGAACGCACGCGGCGAGTGGCTGGGCGGGCTGACCGGCTATCTCTGGGGCGGCTGGATGCACGTGAACTTCGTGTGGGTCACCGAGGCGCTGCGCGGCCAGCGGCATGGAACCCGGCTGATGGATGCCGCGGAGTTGTTCGCCGTCGAGCACGGCTGCATCGGCGCGACGCTGGAAACCCACAGCTTCCAGGCGCCCGGCTTCTACGCCAGGCGCGGCTACGAAGTGTTCGGCACGCTGGAGGATTATCCGCCCGGCCACAGCAAGTTCTTCCTGCGCAAACGGCTGGCGCATTCCTGACTTGCGGCGCGGCGTCGCTTCCGTCATATTGGGTCCCATCCACAACAACAGAAAGGAGGTGATCCAGTGTCTCATTGTTTGATGTCGGCGCCGTTTGCCGCGACCTGGATCCCCGCAGCGAAGGCTTTCGTCGCGGGCTAGGCTTCGTCGGGCGACGGACGCCCACAGACAATGCCGAAGGCTCCGGAGGGCAACCTCCGGAGCCTTTTTCATGTCAGGCGGGCCGTCTTACCAACCCCCGGCCTGCCTCATCGCCGGGCGAGCCCTGGCCACTTGACGGATCCAAGGCCGCCTAGTGGGGCCCGGAGGAAACGGCAGCGGCGGATGATTTAGGGCGCGGGACGGCGCTTCATGAACGCGGCGCGCAGACAGGTCGCGACCAGTTCGCCGCGCTGGTTGAGCGCCTGGTGCTCGAATTCAACCACGCCGGCCTCCGGGCGCGAACGCGACGCGCGCAGCGAGCGGACGATCGAGCGGGCGCGGATCGTGTCGCCGTGGAACACCGGCTTGGGGAACTCGACCTTGCTCATGCCGAGATTGGCGATGGTCGTGCCGAGCGTGGTGTCGCCCACCGTCATGCCGATCATCAGCCCCAGCGTGAAGATCGAGTTGACGATGCGCTGACCGAATTCGGTGGTCTTGGCAAATTCCTCGTCCAGATGCAGCGGCTGCGGATTGAGCGTCAGCGCGCTGAACAGCACGTTGTCCATCTCGGTGACGGTGCGGCTCAGCGCGTGCTCGAAGGTCTGGCCTTCGTGGAAGTCCTCGAAATACAGCCCGGCCACGATCCGCCTCCCGATGCTCCGGCCCGCATCAGACAATGAAGCGACGGCAGACACCAGAGGCACCAGCCGCGATGGCGATCGTCCATAGCCCGATGTTCGTCGCAGCGTTGTGAGTTAATTCACAGCCGCGGACTGCGTCGCGTCGTAGCGTGGTGACCTGAGCAGGCCGCATGGAGCCTGCTCCACATCCCGGATTACCGAGCCCACAGCGCAATCCGACAACAGAGGGAAACACTGATGGTCACCAAGAAGGACATCCGCGTCCATTCGATCAAGCGCTACGGCTGGATGCCGGACCTGCCCGACGTGCGCGATCACATGTATGCCGCACCGGTGGCGATGATGGCCACGCTTCCGCCGAAGGTGGACCTTCGCCCGCACTGTCCGACGCCCTATGACCAGGGGCAGTTGGGCAGCTGCACCGGCAACGCCATCGCCGGCGCGGTGCAGTTCGAGCGCGAGAAGCAGCATCTCACGCCGGACTTCGTGCCGTCCCGCCTGTTCATCTACTATGGCGAGCGCGTCATCGAGGGCACCATCGGCACCGACGCCGGTGCGCAGATCCGTGACGGCATCAAGGTCGTCGCCAAGCAGGGCGTCCCGCCGGAGACCGACTGGCCCTACGACATCGCCAAGTTCGCCGACAAGCCGCCGGCGAAGGCGTACAAGGACGCGCTGCACGACCGCGCGGTGAGCTACAGCAGGCTGACGCAGAGCCTGAGCCAGCTGAAGGGCTGCCTGGCGTCCGGCTATCCGTTCGTGTTCGGCTTCACCGTCTATGACAGCTTCGAAAGCGCAGCAGGTCGCGCACAGCGGCGTCGTGCCGATGCCGGCCGCCGGCGAGAGCGTGCTCGGCGGTCACGCGGTGCTCGCGGTGGGTTACGACGACACCCAGCAGCGCTTCATCGTGCGCAACTCCTGGGGCACGAACTGGGGCATGAAGGGCTACTTCACCATTCCCTACGCCTACCTGACCGAGCAGCAATCTATCGAGCGACTTCTGGACAATCCGCCTGGTCAAGGAGTGACGCAGGCGTGAGCAGTCCCAAGCCTGACGAAGGCGCGGACCCGTGGCTCGGTGCCCGCGGGTCCGCGCCGTCACTGCGTCACGCGCACGTGCAGGGCAAAGGATTTGCCCGCCGCATCGGGCTGGAAGCTGCGGCCGTACTGCAGGGCGATCCGGCACTCGCCGACCAGGGCGCCCTTGATCTGCCATGCATGCTCGCCGCCCTGGCCCGGCGGCCCGGCGGGGCGTTCGAACCGGTCGTTCACCACGACGCAGGCGGGCGCGCCATCCGCTACGAACGTCCAGCGGTATCCGGTGGTCGGATTTTCCGCCAGGCGAAGCTCCATCACCTGACCGACCGGCAGATCGACGGTCTGTCCGGACTGGTTCTGATCGACGACAATCACCTTCCTGCCCCTTGCATTGCGTTATACCAGCCTCGCCTCGAACGGCGGCAGGAACCCCGGCGCGTCGAATTCCAGCACCCATAGGTCCGGGTCGAATTTGACCTGGCGCGCGACGTAGGCATCCGCCGCCGCCTGATCGACGGGTCCCGCGCCGGTCCCGCGCATCCAGGCCTGCGACCCATCGGCCGCGCGCATCTGCGACAGCACCGCGAACCCGTCGCGGCCGCGCAGCACCACGAGCACGCCGCCCGAGTCCGGGTCGCCCTTGCGCAGGACCGCACCGGGCCGACCGTCCAGGTCGCCCATGCGCAGCGCCATCTTCACCCACAATCCCGCCTTCACCCGAGGTTCGGCCATGCCACCTCCCCGATCGCCTCGGCATTGTGCAGGATGGACGCACCACTGCGCGAATCGAGAGAGGCCGTCATGCGATGGATCGCAGCCCTGCTTGTCCTGCTGACCGGTGCCGCCGCGGCACGCGCCGATGATGCGGTCAGCTTCGGCCTCGACTGGTTGGCCGAGGCGGAATATGGCGGGTACTACCAGGCTGTTGGCCACCGGCCTTTACGCCAGGCGCGGGCTGAAGGTGACCATCCGCCAGGGCGGGCCGCAGGTGAACCAGATGCAGCTCATGATGGCCGGCCGGCTGGACTTCAATCTCGGCGGCGGCCGGGCGATCGAGTTCGTGCAGCAGAATCTGCCCTTTGTCGCCGTCGCGGCGATGTTCCAGAAGGACCCGTCGGTGCTGATCGCGCATCCGGGTCAGGGCAACGACAATTTTCCGGCACTTGAAGGGCAAGCCGATCCTGATCGGCGCCGACACGCGCGCGGGCTGGTGGCGCTTCCTCGCCGGCAAATTCGGCTACAGCGATTCGCAGATCCGCCCCTACACGTTCAACCTGCAGCCGTTCCTGGCCGACAAGACCCTGGTGCAGCAGGGCTATCTGGGTTCCGAGCCGTTCGCGATCGAACAGGCCGCCGGTTTCGAGCCGGTGGTGCTGCTGCTCGCCGATGCCGGCTACGCGGGCTACGGCAACATCGTCACGACCAGCACGAAGCTGGTGGCGGAGAAGCCCGACGTCGTGCAGCGCTTCATCGATGCCTCGATCGAGGGTTGGTATTCCTATCTCTACGGCGACCCCACGCCGGCGAACCGGCTGATCAGGCAGGACAACCCGGAGATGCCCGACGCGCTGCTGAGCTACGGACGCGACGTGATGAAGGCGCACGGCATCGTCGATTCGGGCGACGCACTGAAGCATGGGATCGGCGCGATGACCGATGCGCGCTGGGCGGAGTTCTATCGCTCGATGGCCGATGTCGGCGTGTATCCGAAGGGGCTCGATGTGACGAAGGCGTACACGCTGCGCTTCGTCGACCGCGCGTCGGCATGGACCTCAAGCACTGACGTGCTGCGCATCTGCTCGGTCGGTCGGCGCTTCGGCCCGGTGGAGGCGCTGCGCGATGTTTCGCTGGCCGATTGCCGACGGCGACTTCGTCGGCCTGCTCGGGCCATCGGGCTGCGGCAAGTCGACGCTGCTGCGATTGATCGCCGGACTGGACCAACCGGACGATGGCGGCGTGACCTGGGATGCCGGTCACCAGCCGACGCCGGGCGAGATCGGCTTCGTGTTCCAGGACGCCACGCTGCTGCCGTGGGCGAGTGCCGCCGACAACGTTTTTCTTCCGTTGCGTCTGCGCGGCATGGCCCGCGCGCAGGCGATGCCGCTGGTGCACGCGGCACTGGAGCGCGTCGGACTGCACGGGTTTGCCGACGCGCGCCCGCGGCAGCTGTCCGGCGGGATGCGCATGCGCGTTTCGATTGCGCGCGCCCTGGTGACGCGCCCGCGACTGCTGCTGATGGACGAACCGTTCGCCGCACTCGACGAATTCACCCGCCACAAACTGCAGGAGGATCTGCTGACGCTGTGGCAGGAACTCGGCTGCACGGTCGTGTTCGTCACGCATTCGATCTACGAGGCAGCGTTCCTCGCGCGGCGCATCGTGCTGATGACACCGCGGCCCGGGCGGATCGACCACGAGATCGCCTCGCCGCTGCGCCCCGGCGCGGAGGCTCGTTTGGATCCCGCCTACGCCGCACTGGTCGCACAGGTGACGCACGAGATGCAGCGCGCGCTGCGCGGCATGAAATACGCGCCGGCCCTGTTCGGCCTTGCCGCACTGCTCGCCTGGGAGGCGGCGGTGCGGATCACCCGGCGTGCCGTCCTATCTGGTGCCTGGTCCGTCGGCGATCATCGCGGCGTTCGTGGCCGATCCGTCGGGGCTTTTGTCGTCGCTCGCATCGACACTGCTGGTGACGTTCGCGGCGTTGTTCGTCGCGGCGCTGCTGGGTGTCGTGCTGGCGGTGGCGATCGCATCGAGCCGGCTGCTGGCCGCGGCAATCCAGCCATGGGCGGTCGTGCTGCAGGTCACGCCGATCGTCGCGATCGCGCCGCTGATCATCGTCTGGGTCGGCGATCCGTTCGCCTCGCTGGTGGTCTGCGCGACCATCGTCGCGTTCTTCCCGGTGTTCGCGAATACAGCGGCCGGACTGGCATCGGCGCCGGCCGAACTTGCCGATCTGTTCCGGCTGTACGGCGCGAGCCGGTTCGCGACGCTGTGGCTGCTGCGCCTGCCGGCGGCGCTGCCGTATTTCCTCGCCGGGCTGCGCATCTCCGGCGGGTTGGCGCTGGTCGGCGCGGTGGTGGCGGAGTTCGTCGCCGGCTCGGGCGGGTTCGCCTCGGGTCTGGCGTATCGCATTCTCGAGGCGGGCTATCGGCTGCAGGTGCCGCGCATGTTCGCCGCGCTGGTGCTGCTGTCGCTGGCAGGGATCGCGATCAATTTCGGGCTGGGCGCGTTTGCGACGATGGTGATGCGGCGGCGCGGCGAGGGCTGAGACTGCGGACGCTACTCCGCCGCCTCGCGCCATCCCGTCGGCCGCACCGCCTGGCGCAGCCGGTCGGCATACGCCGCCTGCCAGTCATCGGCGGCCAGCACCGCCTCGCCGCTGCGCACCTGCCGGAAGATGTCCGGCTGATCCACGCACGGCGACACCACGCCCTTCTCGCGCAGCGCCCGCGCCGCCATCAGCAGCCTCCGCCGCGTGCGCGTGATCATCTGATCGCTCGGCGCCAGATGCTCGAACGAATGATCGACGATCTCGCCCATGCTCTCGGTGATCGCCTGATCCTGCATCGCGATATGCGTGATGCCGGTGTAGATCACGTCGTTGCGCTGCGCCTCGCGATCGATCAGGTAGTCGTTCGCCGCGTTCTGCACCGGACGCCAGCGGCCGAACCAGTCGGTGGTGTTCGGCTGCATCTCCGGCGCCGGCGTCGAGCCCGGGATCGGTTCGCCACCCGCCAATGCCGCCGTGCGCGACGCCTGCTTCCAGGAGAACCCCACGAACATCACATGCGTGTCGTCCATCGGCACCCAGGCGCGCGCGATCACGCGATCCATGAAGTCGCCCTGCGGGATGAACGTCCAGAACGGGAAGGCGAAATGCGCGAACCGCCAATAGGTCCTGGTCGTTCTCGGCCGGACGATAGGCGCAGTACATCGTGCCCCAGTCGGTGTCCGTCACATGGTAATCGGGCGCGCGGTTGGCCACCTGGTACATCAGCCAGTTGTCCGGATCCACCTGCTCCGGCCGCACGGAACCGACATGCAGCCAACTGAAATGCGAGGTGTCGATGTCGCCTTCCAGCGCCTGCAGCCAGTTGCACTCGCGCTGGGTGAACGTGATGGCGAGATCGCTTTCCGCCAGCAGCGTCGCCTCGATCTCCGGCATCGGCGGCGCCTCGGCGCGCTCGCCCATGTAGACCCAGATCACGCCGGCGCGTTCGGCGACCTTGTAGGCCTTGGCGTGCACCTTCTGCCGGAAATCCTGCTCCGGCGTCAGGTTCGGCATGTCGATGCAGTTGCCGTCGGCGTCGTATTTCCAGCCGTGATAGACGCAGCGGATGCCGCCGTCCTCGTTGCGTCCGTAGAACAGCGACGCGCAGCGGTGCGGGCAGCGATGGTCCATCACGCCGACGCGCCCCGCGCTGTCGCGGAACGCGATCAGTTTTTCCCCCAGCAGCATCAGCCGCAGCGGATCGCCGCCGGCCACGACTTCCGACGACTTCGCGGCCGGCAGCCAGTACTGCCGCATCAGATCGCCCATCATCGTGCCTGGGCCGATTCGGGTGAGCTGCTCGCTCTCGATCGCGTTGGTCATCGCATGCTCCCACTTGCTGGATCGGGTCGATGGCTCGGTCGTTCGGACCGTCTGCGCTTACACTTCTCTGATGGTGTTCAAACTTCCAGTGCGGCTCGGAGACGGTCGGCATAGTGGCTGGCCAGTCCGGTGAGTGCCGCAGCCGCATCGCCCGTGAACGAAGTGCCGTGCATCACGGCAAGCATCTTTGGCGCGAGCTTCGCCAGGCCGCCGATAATCGGTGCGGTGCTCGGCCCGATGGTCGTGAAGCCGGCGGCATCCGATGTGACGACGGCAGGACCAAGTATGTCGCCCGTCGTCAGTGCCGGGCCATTTCCATCATGGGCGAACAGGTCACCGCAGAACAGCGTGGAGGTGGCTTCCTCGTAGATCACGCCGGCGTCCAGACCATGCGGTATATTTGGCGTGTCGATGAAACGAACACGCCTCCCGCCCAGATCGAGCACATCGTCATTGGACAATGCGCGCGCCGGACGGTCGGCCATGTCGTCGATCGAAAGTCGGCATCCGAGGACGCCATGAACGATCTGAGCGTGCGGGGATACCGCAAGCCATTCATTCATCGCGCCGCACTCATCAGCCTCGAGGTGGCCGAACGAAATCCAGCGAAGCCGATCGAGCGGCAAAACCCTGGCCACGGCAGCCGATACCACCGGAAACAGCTTTCGGTGACCGCAATGAAACAACAGCGGTTCGTCGGCAAGCACGACGAACTCGTTGAAGGTCAATCCCGCAGGCGGCCGCACATGCGGCATGAACGTCGATATGCGGAATATACCGTCGCCGATTTCGTCAACCTTGGCTTCCACCACCCGATCCTTTCAGGCGTCTTGCCGCAAAGGCGCGTCAGGCAGGCGTTCCGTCTCTCATCCCGCCCAGACTGACACGAGGTCCCTGCGTCACCGGCCGCGCCGCCGGCGAACCGCCGCCGACCTGCGTGCCAACATAGAGAAATCCGACGATGTCGTTGTCCGGATCGAGACCGAGCGCCTGCTTCACCGTCGCATCGTAGGCCGGCGCGCCGGTCTTCCACATCGCGCCGAACCCCAGCGCGTTCGCCGCCAGCATGATGTTCTCGGTCGCGGCGGCGGCGGAGGCGAATTGTTCCGACTCGGCAATTTTGTGGCCGCGCTGGATCGCCGCCGCGGCCACCACGATGACCGGCGCGCGCATCGCCTTGTCGCGCTCGCGCTGCAGCATATCGGCCGGGGCGTCCGGCTGCTGGCGGCGCAGGCAATCGGCCATCAGTTCGCCGAAGCGTTCGCGCTTCTCCTCCGGCACCACGACGAAGCGCCAGGGGCGCAGCCTTCCATGGTCTGGCGCCCGCAGCGCGCTCTGGAACATTATTTCCAGTGCTTCCTGGTCGGGGCCGGGCGAGGCGAGCTTCATCGCGGATTCCCGGCCGACCAGCAGTTCCAGCGCATCCATCTCGGACCCTCCCAACGGATCAGTGTGTGATCGGACCGTCGGCCTTCCTCCACGCGTCGATCCCGCCGTGGACGTGGCAGGCGGTGGTGAGGCCCGCGTCCTGTGCCGCCTGCACGGCCATGGCCGAGCGCTCCCCGAAGGCACAATAGAACACCAGCCGCTTGTTTGTCGCGTCGGCCAGTTCGTGCAGCATGCCGCCGGCGTGGATGTTCGCCTGCAGGTCCGGATAGGGCGCGTGCAGCGAGCCCGGGATCACGCCGTGCTTCTCGCGCTCGGTGCGCTCGCGCAGGTCGATCAGCACGATGTCGCGGCTGCCCACCAGCGTCCTGGCCTGCTCCGCCGTCACGGCCCAGCCGCGGCGCGCGATCTCCTGCTGCGCCAGGCCCTGCCGCATGTTCGCCGGCACCGCGACGTCCATCATCTTCGGGTTGGACAGGTTCAGGCCGTTCATCAGATCGGCATACTCGTCCGCCGACTTCACCTGGAGGCGCGGATTGCAGCGCTTCTCCTCGCCGATCGTGCTGACCGTGTCGCCTTTGTAGTCGTGCGCGGGGAACACCATCGTCTCGTCGGGCAGGCGCAGCAGGCGGTGGAAGATCGAGTCGTACTGCGCGCGCGGATCGCCGTTCTGGAAATCGGTGCGCCCGGTGCCGCGGATCAGCAGCGTGTCGCCGGTGAACGCGCGGTCCGGCATGATGAAGCTGTACGAATCGTCGGTATGGCCGGGCGTATAGGCGACATCCAGGCTGATCCCCTCGATGCCGAGCCGGTCGCCATCGGCGATGCGCATCGACACCACGTCGACGCTGGACTGCTCGCCCATCACGGTGATGCAGCGCGTGCGGTCGCGCAGTGCGCCGAGCCCGGTGATATGGTCGGCGTGCAGATGGGTGTCGATCGCCTTGACCAGCTTCAGGTCGAGTTCGCGGATGAGTTGCAGGTAGCGATCGACCCTTCTCCAGCACGGGATCGATGATCAGCGCCTCGCCGCCGCGGCGCGATGCGAGCAGATAGGTGTAGGTGCCGGACGTCGCGTCGAACAACTGGCGAAAGATCATTTTCTCCTCCGAGCGCGGTCACTGGGAGAAACCATTATCCCGCATGGGCACCGTCAGACGATGTGAATCTCTTCACAGTCAATCAACGGTGGGTGTGCCGACATAGCGCGACGTCGGGCGGATCATCCGGCCGGTCGCCTGCTGCTCCATCGCATGCGCCAGCCAGCCGGCGCAGCGCGACACCGCGAACACCGGGGTGAACGCCTCGCGCGGGATGCCGACCGCATCGAGCAGCAGCGCGGCGGCGATCTCCACATTGGCGGGCAGGGCACGCCCCGGCTTCACCCGCGCCAGCACCGCCGCGACCCGGTGCTCGACATGTTCCGCGAAGGCGAGCCGCCCCGCCGCGGACCCCATGCGCCGCAGCGCCCCACGCATCGCCTCGGCCCGCGGATCGTTGCCGCGGAACACGCGATGGCCGAAGCCCATCAGCCGTTCGCCCGCGGCGAGCCGGCGTTCGATCCATCCGTCCACATCGTCCGCCGCCGCCACCGCGTCGAGCAGATCGAGCGTCGGCCCGGGCGCCCCGCCATGCAGCGGCCCGGTGAAGGCGCACCACGCGCCGAGTGCGGCGCACACCAGCGACGCGCGCGTCGAGGCGACGATGCGGGCGGTGAAGCTCGAGCCGCTCAGCCCGCTCTCGGCCATCACCGCGAAATAGGTGTCGAGCGCCGCGACGCCCGGCGCGTCGGCGGGCCGGCCATGCAGCATGCGCAGCAGGTCCGCCGCGGTGCCGAGCGACGGGTCCGGCGGCACCGGCTGCTCGCCGCGCGCGACGCGCAGCAGTGCCGGGACGCCGACGCTCAGCGCGGCAATGATCGCCACCGGCGGCGTCGTGTCGGGCAGCGCGGCCAGGCAGCGGCGGACGCCCTCGAACAACGGGCAGCGCGCGGCCGCATCGAGCCAGGCGCCGAGCCCCGCGAACGCCGCCACGCGCGCGGCACCCAGTTCGGCGCGAATGCCGGCGCGGGTAAGCCCGTCGCCGGCGAAACCCTCCCACAGCAGAGCGATCGTTCCCTCGTAGCCATGCCGGGCGACCAGATCCGGCAGGGCGACGCCGCGCACCCACATCATGCCGCGCTCGCGATCGGTGTGGCTCAGTACGGTTTCCGCGGCGACGACGCCCTCGAGCCCGCTTGGCATGATCGTTTTCCGTTTCCCTTGCATCCGCCAGAATGGCAGGCCTTGAACCGATGCCGCCAGCCTGCCAAAAACGCATGCGGCCCGGGGCGACCAGTGGGGGACTGAACTGCGCCTTGAAGACGCCGAGGACCTTGACCGAAGGCCAGCGTGCCTACGAAGCGAAGCGGGCCGCGAAGGCCGGCATGAGCCTGGACAAGTGGCTGAACAGCAAGCAGCGCCAGCAGGAGGCCGAGACCCGCGCCAAGGAGAAAGCCGTCGTCGCGGCCAAGCCCCCGAAGAAGCCCGGCCTGTTCTCCCGTCTGCTGGAACGCGCGCAACGGCCGCTGTAGCGAAGCTCGTCGCGCACGCGGACTGGAGCGTCGATCCGCGCAAGCGCTGGGTGGCGGTGGCCCGCCGCGATGCCGGCATCTGGCGCCTCGCCGCACCCGTCCCTGTGGGCGAGGTCGCGACATTCCTGGCCCGGCTGCGCGCGGCGGCGAAGGGCGGCGCCGTGGCGCTCGGCGTCGACCTGCCGTTGGGCCTGCCGCGCGCCTATGCGGCGCGGCTTCCCGAGCGGGATTTTCTGCATTTCCTGACAACGACCGCGACCCGGCCGGATTTCTTCCAGGTCTGTGCGTCGCTGGCCGAGGTGGCGCCGGGGCGGCCGTTCTATCCGGCGCGCGGCGTGGCCGGGATGACGCGCGCGGCCCATGCCGCGGCGCTCGGCCTGGAGGGCGCGGCCGCATTGTCGCGCGCCTGCGACCGGGCCACGTCGGAGCGTCCGGCCGGGGCGCCGCTGTTCTGGACGCTCGGGGCGAACCAGGTGGGCAAGGCGGCCATCGCGTCCTGGCAGCACATGCTGCTGCCGGCCCTGGCGGCCGGGGAGGACGTCCGGCTCTGGCCGTTCGCCGGTGCGTTCCGGGCGCTGCTGGCGCCGGGAGCGGTCGCCCTCGCGGAGACCTATCCAGCCGAGGCGCTGCGACATCTCGGCATCAGGCTCAAGGGGAGCAAGCGGCGCCAGGCGGACCGTGCGGCCGTGGCAGACCAGCTCCGTTCGGCGATGGCGGCGCTGCTTGTGTTGCCCGACCCGGCGCTGGAGCAGGCAACGGCCGACGGCTTCGGCGCCGATGCCGCCGGCGAGGACCGGTTCGACTGCATCCTCGGCGTGCTATGCGTGCTGAACGTGCTGGCCGGCAATCGGCCCGATACCGCTCCGCCCGATCCGTGGATCCTGCGCTGGGAGGGGTGGGTCCTGGGACAGACCGCGATGCCGTCGGGCTGGCCCATACCTGGCCGCCGGCGGGCGAGGCCGAAAAGAAAAGGCGCGCCCGACTGGACGCGCCCAAGGTTGCTTTCGGTAACGGACAGAGTATCGCATGATCAGCTGATTTTGACAAGTCGCAAGAAAGCATCGGAATGACCAAATCGGAGAGCAAGCCCAGATTTTTGGAATGGAAGGGTTTGCAGACCGGCCGCATGCCGGTTTTCCTCGGCTATGACCAGACCGAGCGCATGATCGCGGCCCTGCTCGACCGGGCCGCGCAGTGGCAGCCCGAGACGGTGGTCGGGATCGCCCGCGGCGGCCTGGTGCCGGCGACCATGGCGGCGGGCCTGCTCGCGCTGCCGCTGGCGATGATCGGCTTCGAACGGGCCGCCGGTTCGGCTGCGTGGATCGGCCCGCCACCGTCGGCCGGGCGGATCCTGCTGGTCGACGACGGCTGCAGCACCGGCCGCACCATGGCCGCGGTGCGCGAGGCGCTGGTGCGCGAAGGCCGCGACTGCCTCACGCTCGCCGTCGCGCACGACCCGGACGTCACGTCCTACGTTCCCGACCTGTCGCACGCGATGCGGACGCTGTGGCGGTTTCCCTGGGAGCGCGGCGAGGCGACGCCGGCCGGACGCGCGCTGCGCGCCACCGGGGCGGGGCCGGATCGGGCGACGGAGCTGCCGTTCTATGGCCTGGACCTCGACGGCGTGTTCCTGCCCGACGTGCCCGATGCGGTGTATCTGGCCGATATCGACGATGCGGTCGCCCGCCGGCACCTGCTGGAGCCGTTCGCCGCGCTGCCCTACTTCGCGCCGGAGCGCGCGGTGGTGATCACCGGCCGGCCGGAGTCCGACCGCGAGCGCACCAGCGCCTGGCTGGCACGCTGGGGGCATGGCGCGTTGCCGCTCGAGTGCCGTCCGTCGGACATGCCGCACGATCCCGACCGGGTCGCCCGCTACAAGGCCGAGGCGGCGACGCGCTGGGGCTGCACGCATTTCGTCGAGAGCGATGCCGAACAGGCGCTGCGCATCGCCGCGCACGCGCCGCATCTGGTGGTGAGCTGGTGGTCGGCCAGGGATGCGCGCGCCTGGCTGATCGGGGCGGCGGCGCAGCCGGCGTAGAACCTTCGATCCCGGGCGCTGCATTCCGGCGAAGTGCCTTCAGCCTGGATAAAGCCCCGCGGCCTGCGCCTTCACCTTGATCAGCGCAACCAGCAGATCGAGCATCGGCGTCGCCACACCCATCATCCGCGCCATGTCCAGCGGCACCGTGTAGAGCGCATCGATCTCCATCGGCCGCCCTGCCTCGAGGTCCTGCAGAATACTGGGCCGGTGCGCGAGCCTTGTGTTCGCGGCAACGACGCGCTCGGCGTCGATATCGAGCCGATGACCCATGGCAAGCGCGATCGCCTCGGCCTCGGCCAGCATGCGGCGCGAGCACTCGATCAGCGCGGGCTCCTCGTGCGTCGCGCGCACCGGCGATTGCGTCAGGACGCACATCGGGCCGGCGCTGAGATTGAAGGCGAGCTTCTGCCAGATCAGCGCGCGGATATTGCCGGCGACCGTCACCGGCAGGTCGGCGGCATGAAACGCCGCCGCGAGCGCGTCGATGCGCGGTGTGGTGGTTCCGTCCGGCTCGCCGAACACCGTGCCGCGGCCGGCGCCGGCGAGCAGACGGACGACCCCGGGCGCCGGGGTCGAGCAGGCCGGCCAGAAGATGCCGCCGATCGCGCGCTCCGGTCCCACCGCGCGCCACAGCGCATCGCCCGGATCGAGGCGCGGCAGGCGGCGGCCGTCGAACGGTCCGCCATGCGCGTGGAAATACCACCACGGGATGCCGTTCATCGCGAATGCCACAGGCGTCGCGGGGGCAAGCAGCGGACCGATGGTCGCAGCGACCGCCGGCAGCGCCGGAGCCTTCACCGTGACGATCACCGCGTCCTGCGGGCCGAGATCGGCGGGATCGTCGCTCGCGGCCAACGTCACGTTGATCGCGCCGTCCGGCGTCTCGACCGTCAGGCCGTTGGCGCGAATGGCGGCGAGGTGCGCCCCGCGCGCGACCACCGAGACATCGGCGCCGCCCTTCGCCAGGGAGCCTGCCAGGTAGCCACCCACCGAACCGGCACCGAAGATGCAGAGTTTCATGCGCGTTTCATGCCCATGTCGGGACGATAGGGGCGGGACGCCTGCTTCGCCAGCGCCCGATCAAATGGCCAGGGTCAGATGCTGTGCCGGGGTCCTGCACAGCGACAGGCTCGGGCTGGCCAGCCTGGCCGCTCGCCTACATTCTGCCACAAAGTGGTATCGCCCTATCATGAAGTATTAGATAGCGGAGGCCAATTTCGCAACGAGATCACGATTGGTTGCAAAGAGGTATATCGAATTGCGCGCTCGGCTCAATCGGATATCATCCAATAGCTTGTTAACACGCGCGTGATGGGGATTTAATGGTAGATTGTCGGGCTGTACTCGTAAGCGAGAGGCGGCTGCTTCGGGATGCCCTGAAGGAGATGCTGCAGAAGAGCCGAATAACGGTGATCGGGGAGGCGCGCGATATTCCCGACCTTCTGGCGGCCATTGACATTCAGGCAGATCCCGAATTGGTGATTTGCCATATCACCTCGGACCAGAGCCCCGAGACCGGTCTGGGACTGGTCTACGGGCTGCGCAAGCAGTTTGGCCAGGCGAAGCTGGTCGTGCTCGCGGACGCTTGCACGAAGTCCCTGCTGTCGAGCTTTGTCGCGGCGAATGTCAACGCCATCCTCCTCACCAGCATTTCCAGCGAAATGCTGCAGCGGTCGCTGGAGCTGGTACTGGTCGACCACCGCCTGTTCCCGGCCGAGATCATGTCGCTGATCACGGACAATGCCCTGGCCAGCCACCCCTTCGAAGCAGCCCCCGCCGAGCCTGTGACGTTCGCCGGCGCCACTGCCTTTCCAACCCACATCCCGACGGTTCAGGCGGCGACATCGGATGCGCAGGCGAAGGTCACGCTATCCAAACGCGAGCATCAGATCATCGATTGCCTGGTCTGCGGATTGCCGAACAAGAGCATCGCACGTGAACTGAACATCACCGAGGCAACCGTCAAGGTTTACGTCAAAGGCCTGTTGCGGAAGATCAAGGTGAGCAACCGCACGCAGGTTGCCATCTGGGCACTCCAGCAGTCCCATCCGATCAGCGCGGACCGGGTCGTCGCGGCCGTGGAGGCGCTGGGCGGGCCGGTCGAATTGCACGGTCAGCCGGTGTCGCCGGCCTCGTTCGCGGGGTGATGCATCGGCGCCTGCGTTGAAAGTGCTGCTGGCTGGTATTCTTCCCCCACCGTCAGGACGGGACACGCCAACATTCTCCCCCCTCCCCTTGCGGGAGGGGGCTGGGGGAGGGGTAGCCCCCAGCACAAGTCGCGGTGGCGGCATTCGTGACCTCGGGGCGCCTCCCCCTCCCCCCAACCCCCTCCCGCAAGGGGAGGGGGAGGACTCTTCGTCAGCGTGGCACCTATCCCGATGCACTGGGGACGCGCCCGGCCATGACGGAATAAGCGAAAACCGGATGCGTCTCGGCGCGGCGCCGTAGGACCCGCCTGCCGAACCGGGCATAATCCCGGCGATGAAGTTCCTGCATGCGGCCGACATTCATCTCGACAGTCCGCTCGCCGGACTGCGTGCGCGTGCGGACCTGCCGGATGCCGTGATCCAGAACTGCACGCGTCGCGCGTTCACCGCCATGATCGACCTCGCCCTGGCCGAGGACGTGGCCTTTGTGGTGATCGCCGGCGACCTGTACGACGCCGACTGGAAGGATTTCTCCACCGGCCTGTTCTTCGCGCAGGAAATGCAGCGGCTCGGGCGTCCCTGTTTCGTGCTGCGCGGCAATCACGATGCGCGCTCGCTGATCACCCGGAGCCTCACGCTGCCGTCGAACGTGCGCGAATTCTCGTCACGCACCTGCGAAACCGCGACCCTCGCAGATCTTGGCGTCGCGCTGCACGGCCATTCGTTTCCGAACCGTGCGGTCCCCGAGGATCTCTCCGCCGGCTACCCGCCGCCGCGCGCCGGCATGGTCAATATCGGCGTGCTCCACACATCGGCCGAGGACCCGGGGGAGCACGAGACCTACGCGCCCTGCAGCGTCGCGGGCCTGACCATCAAGGGCTACGACTATTGGGCACTCGGCCACATCCATGCCCGACGGGTGCTCGCCGAACGTCCCTGGGTCGTGTTTCCCGGCAATCTGCAGGGGCGGCATCCGAAGGAAACCGGGCCGAAGGGCTGCACGCTCGTCACCGTCGAGGATCGCCAGGTCGTCGCGGTCGAGCACCGCACGGTGGACGTGCTGCGCTGGGCGGCGCTCGAGGTGGACGCGGCCGGCGCCGATGTGGCGACGCTGACCGGGCGGATCGCCGATGCGGTCGGTGCGACGCTCGCCGCAGCCGATGGCAGGCCGGTTCTGGCGCGCGTGACGCTGCTCGGTGCGACGGCGCTGCATGGCACGACTGCAAGGCGATACCGAGCGCCTCGCCGCCGAGTGCCGCAACGCCGGGTACGAACTGAAGGGCGACCTGTACGTGGAGTCGGTGCGCGTGCGCACGCGGCCGGTTCCGGTGGCGGAGGACGACGTGCTGGCGCCGCTGCGTGCCGCTTTCGCGGCCGGGTTGAACGATCCGGCGCTGGTCGCCGCGCTGCTCGAGGAACTGGCATCGGTGCGCCAGCGACTGCCGGCAGCCGCGCGCGCCGGGCTGGATCTTCCGGCCGACGCAGATGGCCTGCGCAGCCTCGCCGAGGAGGCATGGCAGATCGCAGCCGGTGCACTGGTCGCGAGCGAACCGGGATGAAGCTCACCCGGCTGGACCTGCTGCGCTACGGCCATCTCGCGGATGTGGCGCTCGCGTTCCCCGAGGATGCCGCACTGCACGTCGTGCATGGCGCGAACGAAGCGGGCAAGTCCACCGCGCTTGCCGCCATCGCCGATGCGCTGTTCGGATTCGGCCATCGCACCGATTTCGATTTCCTCCACGGCGCGCCGGCGCTGCGCATTGGCTTTACGCTGCTGGCCCGTGACGGAACGGAGGAAAGTTTCGTTCGCCGCAAGGGTCGCCGCGACACGCTGCGCGATGCCGCCGACCAGGTGGTGGCGGAGGACGCGCTGCTGCGCTTCCTGGGGGGCGCCAGCCGCGAGCTGTTCGAGCGCAGCTTCGGCCTGGACGGCGTTCGGCTGCGCCAGGGTGGCCAGGAGTTGCTGCGCAGCGGCGGCGACGCCGGCGAAAGTCTGCTGGCAAGCACCGGCCTCCACAACCTGCGCGCCGCCGTTGTCCGCATCGATGACGAGGCGCGGTCGCTGGTCGGCGATGGCCGCGGCCGGCGCCTGCTGTCGGAGGCTGTCGCGACCTCGCAGCGGGCGCGGCGCGAGGTCGAGGAACGCTCGGTCGTGCCGCGCGACTGGCTGGCCGAGACTGCCGCGCAGACTGCCGCAGCGGATGGGCTCGCGCAGGTGCAGGCGGCGACGCTGGCGCTGACCGCCGAGAACAGCCGGCTGCAGCGCATCCGTCGGGTGGCGCCGCGGCTCGCCGAGCTGGACGCCGAGCGCGATAAACTCGCCGCGCTCGCCGACGTGCCGCACTTCCCGCCGGATGCGGAAATCCGGCTGCGCGACGCGGTCGCCGCCCGGCGCGATGCGGTGCGCGACGCCGAGCGGGAGTCGGCGGACGCAGGGCGGCTCGCCACCGAGCGGGCCGGGATGCCGCAGGACCCGGCAACCCTGGAGGCACAGGACGCCATCGACGCGCTGGCGCTGCGGCGTCCCGTGGTGGTCCAGGCCGCGAATGATCTGCCCGGGGTGCGCGCCGATGTCGCGGCGCACCGCAGCAAGGTGGCGGATGCGCTCGACGACCTCGGCGTGTCGCAAGCCCCCGAGGCGGCGCGCGATGCCGTGCCGGCCGCCGGTGTTCGGCGAACCGTGCAGCGCCTGGTCAGCCAGCGTGCCGCGCTGGACGCGAGGGCAGCCTCCGCCGGGGAAACCCTCATCGCGGCGCGGCGGCAGCGGGACCTGGCGGCGAACGCGCTGCACGACGCGCCCGCGCCGCCGTCTCCCGCGCTGTTGCGCCGGACCATCGACGCGGTGCGCGGCGAAGGGCCACTCGATACCGACCTGGCCCGTGCGGAGCGCGCGTTCGCCGATGCGGCGCGCGATGCCGCCGCCGCGCTCGCCGCGTTGCCGCTTTGGCAGGGGGACATGGCCGGCCTGGGCGCGTGCAAACTGCCGCTGCCGGCCGACGCCGATGCCGTCGCGTTGCTGCTCGACAGGTCCGGACAGACCGTCGCGGAAATCCGCGCCCAGGCGGACGGTCTGGCGAGCGAGATCGCCACGCTGGAGGAGGCTGCCTCACGGCTGGCCGCGGGCGAGACGGTTCCCACGCCCGATGCCGTCGCAACGGCGCGGCTGGTGCGTGACCGGATCTGGCGGCTGATCCGCCGGATGCACGAAGGCGGGTCGGGGCCATCGATCGAGGAGCACGCGGGGCTGCCGGCCGGTCCCCTGCCCGACGCCTTCGAGGCGCTGCGCGACGATGCCGATCGCCTGGCGGATCGGCGCGCGGACGATGCGCAGCGTGTCGCCGAATACCTCGGCACGCGGGCGCGCCTGGATCTCCTGCGGGGACGGCGCATCGCGACCGATGCCGCACTGACCGAGGCCGAAGCCGCGGCGGCCGAGGCGATGGCGGCCTGGCACGCAGTGTGGGAGCCCGCCGGTCTGGCTCCGAAGTCGGCGGCCGCGATGGCGGAGTGGCGGCATGACCGCGCGCAGGTGCTGAGGCTGGCCGCTGCGGAGGCGGAGGCGCGCGGCCGGTGCGATGACCTGGCGTCGCGTCGGGCGCGCGCCCGGTCGTCGCTCGCGGCCCTGTTGCCCGGCGAGGCGGCGGACGACGACGCTTGCGGGCATGGTGCTGCGCGCGGAGGCGATGTGCGCGGCAGCCGAGACCGCGGTGAACGCCTATCGCAGCCGGACCGAGATCCTCGCACAGGAGGAGGCACGCCTGCCCGCGCTGGAGCAGGCGGTGAAGGATGCCGCCGCCGCGCTCGGCACCTGGCGCACGGATTGGGCGCAGGCTGTGGCGGCACTCGGACTTGCGGCGGATGTCTCGGTGGACGCTGCCGAGGCCGCGCTCGGTGCCTGGGCGCGCATCGCGGAAACCGCTCCGGCCTGGCGGGCGGGCGAGCAGCGCGTGCGCGACATGGCGGCGACCATCGAGACGTTCGCCGGCGATGTGCGCGCGGTGCAGGCGCGGCTTGGCGATCAGGCCACCGACGAGCCGCCGCCGGTGGTTGCGGCGCGCCTTGCCCGCAGGCTGGCCGATGCCCGCAAGGCCGCTGCGGATGCGGCGGATCTGACGCAGCGGATCGCCGCCCACGAGGCGGCGGCGGCCGATGCGGCGCAGCGACTGCGCATCGCCGACGCGGAACTGGACGCGCTGCGGACGATTGCCGGGACGGCGGACGACGCCGAACTGGAACGCGCCATCGAACGCGCGCGCGACCGCGACCGCGTCGCCGAGAACATCGCACGCCTCGGCGAGACGCTGCTGGCGCAGGGCGACGGCCATGCGGAAGCCGCGCTGCGCGATGAGGCTGGCGCGTATCGACTCCGACGCGGCGGTGGCGCGGCTGGCCGAGATCGACACCGAATTGGCCGCCCTCGGCGAGCGCCGCGAGCAGCTCAGTGCCGATCGCACCAAGGCGGACGCCGCACTGGCGACGATGGCGCAGGGTCGGGATGCCGCGGCCAAGGCGCAGGAGGCCGAGGACGCTCTGGCCGATGCGCGCGCCCATGCCGAGCGCTATGCCCGGCTGCATGTCGCCCGCGTGCTGCTGCGCGCCGGCATCGAGCGTTTCCGCCGGGACGAGCAGGGCCCGCTGCTGCGTACCGCCGGCGCGCATTTCGCGCTGCTGACGGGCGGTCGCTACGTGCGCCTGGACGTGGACCAGGATCAGGCCGGCCGGATGGTGCTCCGCGCGATCCGCGACACGGGCGAAGAATGCCCGGTGGAGGCGCTGAGCGAGGGCACGCGCGATCAGCTCTATCTGTCGCTGCGCGCCGCCGCGATCGAGGCCCATGCGGCGAAGGCCGAGCCGCTGCCGTTCATCGCCGATGACCTGCTGGTCAACTTCGACGATGCGCGCGCGGCCGCGGCGATCGCGCTTCTCGCGCGGCTCGGGCAGACGAGCCAGGTGATCCTGTTCACTCACCACGACCACATCGCCGCACTCGCTGCCGGGCGAACCGGGCGTGTTGGTTCACCGGTTGCCAGCCCTGATTGCGACGGCGAGCGCGCCTGGGGTCGCCGTCGCCGCAGGTTAGCCGCGAGAACGGGAAACGGGACGAAATCCTCCCCCTCCCCTTGCGGGAGGGGGCGGGGGGAGGGGTGCCACCCACACAAGGAATCGTGGCGGCATCGTTGCTATGCCTGGCTTCGTGGCGCCGGCCCCTCCCCCCAACCCCCTCCCGCAAGGGGAGGGGGAGGACTAATCTGCCGCGCAATGAGCGCGCTTCTCGACTGGCTGGGCCTGCCTGCAAGCGCCGCCGCGCAACACCGCGCCCCGGTTGTCGACGCCGCCGCGCCGGTGGCCTCGGTTGCCGCATTGCTGCACAGCGCCGGGGCGCGCGCCGCGATCGTGGCGGACGATGCGGGGCGCGCGATCGGCCTGATAGAGGCCACCGACCTGATCGCCGGCCTGCAATCCGGGACCCGGCCGGGTGCCGACGCTGCCGCGGTGATGCAAGGCCCGACGGCTCTCTGCGCCGAGGACGAGGCGCTGCACGCGGCAGTGGGGCGGATGCGGCGCGAAGGCCGCCAGGTTCTCGGGCTGGTGGCGCCGAACGGACGGCCCGCCGGGTTGCTGACCCTGGACGCGGCGCTGTCGCCGCTGCTCGCACCGGTGACCGGCCGGCTGGATGATCCCGCCGCGTCGGACGCCGCGCACCAGGCGGACCTCGCGGCTGCGCTGATCGGCGACGGACAGGACAGCGTCGCGGTGCAGCGCGCGCTCGCCGTGCTGAACGATGCCACCATGCAGGCCATCGCCGCGCAAACCGTCGCCGCCATGGGCGAGGACGGCTGGGGCGCGCCGCCGGTCGGCTTCGCGCTGATCGTCATGGGCTCGTCGGGACGCCGCGAGAGCTTTCTGCATCCCGATCAGGACAACGGCCTGGTGCTCGACGCCTATCCCGACGATGCGCACGCCGCGATCGATCCGTATTTCGTCGAGTTCTCGGTGCGGCTCACCACCGCACTGGACCGCGCCGGCTTCCCGCTCTGCCTCGGCCACGTGATGGCGACCAATCCGGTCTGGCGCAAGACGCTCGATCAGTGGAACGCGCAGATCACCCGCTGGGCGCGCCAGCGCAGCGGCCAGGCGGTGCTGTCGGCCGACATCTTCCTCGATTTTCGTCCCGTCTATGGCGACGCGAGCCTGGCCGCGCGGCTGAGCGAGACGGTGCTCGGCATCGCCGCCGCCAATCCGGCCTTCGTCCGCCAGATATGCTGGCAGGAGGCACGGGAGACCGCGCCGCTCGGGCTGTTCGGCCAGATCATCCCGGACGACGACGAGAAGCGCATCGACCTGAAGCTGCGCGGCACGCTGCCGCTGGTCGGCCTGGTGCGCTTCATGGCGTTGCGCCACGGCATCGGTGCGACCGGCACGCTCGATCGGCTTGCGGCGCTGGGCGCGGCGGGTGCGATCAGCCCGGCCCTGCACGCGGCACTGGTCGAGGATTTCGCCGTGCTCACCGAACTGCGGCTGCGCCAGCAGCTTGCCGACCACGCGGCCGGCCTGCCGGTCGGCAACCGGCTGGAACTGGCGGGGCTGGCCGAGCGGGACCGCGCGCGCCTGATCCACGTGTTCCGCACCATCGAGCTGCTGCGCAAGGTGGCGGCGCAGTCGTATGGCGGTCAGCGCGGCTGATCGGCGGAGGCCAGTGCCGCGACCTGGTGCACCAGCGGCAGGGTCAGGGTGAAGGTTGCACCCTCGCCCGGCGCGCTGGCCACCGCGATGGTGCCGCCGTGGTGGTCGGCGATCATCCGGCAGATCGCGAGCCCAAGACCGGTGCCCCCCGGCTTGCGGGTCAGCGTGTCGCCGACCTGGCGGAAGCGGTCGAAGATGGCCTCCTGGTCGCCCGCCGCGATGCCCGGCCCGTTGTCGCCGACGCTGACCCACTCGGCCGCACCGTCGCCCTCGAGCCCGACGCGCACGATGCCGGTCTCGGCTGGGGCGAATTTCGCCGCGTTGGACAGCAGGTTGATGACGATCTGGGCCAGCCGGTCGCGGTCGCCCACCACCGGCGGCAGGTGGGGGGCGAGATCGAGCCGCAGTTGCGATGCCGCGATCGGCGAACAGCCGGCGGGTCGACGCCACCGCATCGCGCACCAGGCCGGCCAGATCCACCTGTCTCCATGTTCCAGACCATCGTGCCGGAGCCGATCTTCGCCAGGTCGAGCACGTCGTTGATCAGGCGCGTGAGCCGCTCGCTCTCGGCGATGATGATGCCGAGGAACTCGCTGCGCTGCGCCGTCTCCAGGTCGGGGTTGTCGTGCAGGATCTCGGCGAACGAGCGGATCGAGGTCAGCGGCGTGCGCAGTTCGTGGCTCACCGTGGCGACGAATTCGTCCTTCAGGTGGTCGAGTTCCTGCAGGCTCTCGTTGGCGCGCCGCAGTTCCTGCGTGGTCGCCTGCAGTTCGCGGGACTGCGCCTCCAGCCGCTGGCTGTAGCGCAGCAGTTGCGACAATTCGTCGAGGATCAGCATCAGGTCCTCGATGCCGAGCGGCGCCTCGTCCACCGCGG
The DNA here is from genome assembly GCA_963739725.1 of uncultured Alphaproteobacteria bacterium. Lineage (GTDB taxonomy): Bacteria > Pseudomonadota > Alphaproteobacteria > Acetobacterales > Acetobacteraceae > JAMXLO01. Next base: position 597,005 of record CAVUBS010000033.1, read on the forward strand.
AGGCCACCAGCACCCGGGCGGAGGCGCCGCCGATCACGCCGGCGAGCAGCCGCTCCGCATGGTGGACGGTGTCCTGATCGACGGCGGCTGCGGGCCCGTTCCCCGTGCGCGAACGCCTGCTGCCGCCCGCGCCGGGCCGATGAACCGCCCGACCAGGCGCCTCCAGTTCGGCGCGCGAGGCGGCGTCGACACGTGTGGCCGGGATGCGTCCGTCGCGGCCGCGGGAGGTCTCGATGAATGCCACCGCGTTGGCCAGCTGTGCGCCGGTGACGGCGCGCGCAGCACCGAGATCCCGAGCAGCAGGCCAATGTTCGCCAGCATCGACCAGAACAGCGTGTGGGTGATCGGATCGAGCCCGCTCAGGCCGAACAGTGCGTAGGGCCGCGACCATGCCAGCCCGAACAGGCCGGCATCCAGGAACCCGTCCGGCAGCAGGCCGGAGCGCGCGAGCGAAGGCAGGAACAGCGTGTAGGCCCACACCAGGGTGCCCGCGGCAATGCCCGCGCCGGCGCCGGCGCCACGTGCGCCGGGCCAGAACAGGCCGAGCAGGATGGCGGGCGCAAGCTGGGCGGCGGCGGCGAACGACACCAGGCCGATCGAGACCAGCGCGTAGCTGTCGCCGACCACCCACGTGTAGAGCAGCCCCAGCAGGAGCAGCAGCACGATGCTGGCGCGCCGGATGCCGAGCAGCAGGCCCGTCAGGTCGGCGATCGCCGCCATGCGGCCGGGCAGCAGGCGCAGCAGCGCCGGCATGACGAGATCGTTGGACACCATCGTGCCGAGCGCCAGGGTTTCCACCGCGACCATGCCGGTGGCGGCCGAGACGCCGCCGACAAAGGCCAGCACCGCCAGCCAGGACGCCCCGGCGCTGAGCGGCAGGTCCAGCACGATCATGTCGGCGTTGTGCCCGGGCGGCAGCAGCAGCACGCCGGCCAGCGCGATCGGCAGCACGAACAGGTTGATCAGCAGCAGATACAGCGGAAAACCCCAGATCGCGTGCGCGAGGTCCGCCTCCCGCCGGTTCTCCACCACGATCATGTGGAACTGGCGCGGCAGGCAGAACGCGGCGGCCATCGACAGCAGCAGCAGCGCCGTCCAGTCCGCCGGCGGCGCCTCGAACCGGGTGAGGGGGGCGAGATCGGGCCGCGCGGCTGCCCGGGCGAACAGGTCGCCGAAGCCGTCGAACAGCACCAGCCCGACGAACAGCCCGACCGCGGTGAGGCACGCGAGCTTGACCACCGAGTCGAAGGCGATCGCCGCCACGACGCCCGGCCGGTGCGCACTGAGGTCGGTGTGGCGTGCGCCGAACAGGATGGCGAACACGCCGAGCAGTACCGCAGTCGCCAGCCGCACTTCGCCGGTGCCGAGGCTGGATCCGGGGGGCAGCACCAGGAGAAGCTCTCGGCCACGGCCTGGAGCTGCAAGGCGATGTAGGGCACCGAGCCGGCCAGCATCACCAGCGTGACCAGGCCGGCGAGCCAGCCCGACCTGCCGTAGCGGGTGGCGACGAAATCCGCGATCGAGGTGATGCCGCTGGCCTTGCTCACGCGGATCATCCGCGCCAGCAGCCAGCCGCCCAGGCAGAACACCAAGGTCGGGCCGAGATAGACCGGCAGGAAATCGACCCCGCTGTGCGCGGCGCGGCCGACCGAGCCGTAGAACGTCCAGGAGGTGCAGTAGACGCCGAGCGACAGCGTGTAGATCAGGCCGGACCGTCGCACCCCGCGCCGTTCCGCCCGCAGCGCGATGCCGAACAGCAGGCAGACATAGGCGCCGATGACCGCAAGCACGGCTGTCATGGCGGGGCGTAATGACATATTCTCCCCCTCCCCTTGCGGGAGGGGGTTGGGGGGAGGGGTCGACCCCGCCCCCCAACCCCCTCCCGCAAGGGGAGGGGGAGGATTTTGGCCGCGACTCAACCACGGCAGCGAGGGCGGCGATCAATCCAGCCCAGGTGACGAACAGCCAGGCGAACGGGGCGGGCACGCCGAACACCGTGCCGTCGTGCGGCAGGCTCACGAGCGGCGGCAGGAACAACACCAGTCCGAGCACGAACAGGGCGGCCAGGCGCGCCAGGGTGCGAGGCGACACCGCGCGCCCGTTCAGAACTGCATCTGGTTGGCGCGCAATCGGCCGCGCATGTCGGTCGCCGCCAACAGCTGGCCGAGTCGCTCGATGCCGCGCGCCTCCAGCGTGTCGAACTGCCGGACCAGGATCGCCGCGGTCAGCAGTGCGTCGCCGAGCGCGTCGTGCCGGCCGGCGACGGCAAGGCCAAGCCGCGCGGCGATGGCGTCGAGCGAATGGTCCGTCTCCTCCGGGTCGAGGCTCGCCGAGATCAGCAGCGTGTCGAGCACCGGATGGTCGAAGCGGAGCCCGCTTGCCGCGGCGCCCGTGGCGAAGCGCGGTCATGTCGAACGCCGCATTGTGCGCCACCAGCACGGCGTCCTCGCCGACAAACCGGGAAAATTGCGGCAGCACCAGCGACAGCGGCGGCCGGCCCGCCACCATCGCGTCGGTGATGCCGTGGAACCGGATGGAGCCGGGGGGAATCGGCCGGCCCGGGTTGATCAGCCGCTCGAAGCTTTCCAGCGGCAGAACGCGGCCGTTGACGACGCGGACGGCGCCGATCGCCACCGGCACGTCGCCGCCGGACAGGTCGAGGCCGGTGGTCTCCACGTCGAACACGACATAGGCCAGGCTGCGCAGCGGACGCTCCCTGAGTGCCTCCGAGGGGGGCGTCGCGGCGAGGTCGAAATCGTAGAATTCCGGACGCGGCGGCCGTGCGCGCGACGCGACTGCGGCCGGCGGCGGCTCGGCGGCCGGCAGCGGGATGCGGATGAACGCCTCGCCGGCGCGCCCGGCGCGGCTCCAGCAATCGGTGCCGTGCCGCTGCAGCACGCCGCGCCCGTCCGCCACGCCCTTGCCGCCGGCGAACGGCGCCTCCAGCCAGCGGTCGAGATCGGCGGCGCGGATCGGGGCGCCCTGCCAGATGAGGTCGACATCGACCAGCCGTCCCTGCCGCGCCACTGCAACGGTGACCGTGCCGCACGCCATGCTCGCGCGCAAGCATGGCGATGAGATGCTCCAGCAGATCGATCAGCGACAGGCTGTCCACCAGCAGCCAGTCGGGCAGCCCGGCCTGCACGATCTCCACCGGCAGCGTGGCGCCGAGCCGCCGGCGCAGGCTGGCGATCAGGTCGCCGGTGTGGACCTCCGACATCACCCAGCGCAGCCGGCCGGACTCGTCGAGCGCGCGCGCCAGCACGGCGTTCTGCTCGGCGAGGCCCAGGGTCTCGTGCAGCACGACGGCCTCGAACCGCCCACGCTCGTCGGCCGACAGGTCGTGCCCATCGGCCAGCGTCTCCGCCGCCGCGCGCAGGCTGCCCAGCATGCCGCGCTGCCGCTCGACGGCGGTGCGCAGCATCCGGTCGCCGCGCGCGCCCTCGTCGAACTCGGCGCCGGCATCGGCCAGGGTGAGCACGTAGCCGCTCGGCGCGCCGGCGTGATCGGTCAGCAGCGCCATCCGCGCCCGTCGCAGGTGCCCGGCGGCGGCGGTGGCGCAGACGAAGCGCTCGGTCGCCGGCGGGTCGGGCGGGGTCGCGATGCAGCAGCCGATCGAGGTGGTGGAGGATCGCCTCGCGCGACAGCGCGGCCAGCAGCGACCGGCCGAGCCCGATGGCGTGCGGCTCGTCGAGCAGGTCGGCGGCGGACTGGTTGAACAGCAGCACCTGATGGTCGAGGCCGCACACCACGACGCCCTCGGACAGGTCGAGCAGCAGCGCCTCCAGCCGGCGCTTCTGGTCCTCCACCCGCGCGGTCGCGGCGGCGAGCTGATCGCCGGCCGATCTCTCGGCTGCCGACAGCCGCGCCTGGACCGCGCGGCAGGCCGCCGTCAGCCGCCGCAGCCAGGGCCAGCGCGGCGTGGCCAGCTCCAGCGCCGGATGGTCGCGGGCGACGATCGCGAGGTCGCGCGCCAGCCGGTCGAGCGGCGCCGCCAGGCCGCGATCCACCACCAGGAACGCGCCGGCGAGCGCGACGATCCCGCCGGCGAGCGCGATCGCCACCGCGGCGCGGCCTCGGGCGGGCCAAGGCCGAGCGCGGCGCCGCCGGCCAGCGCCTCGACCGCCAGCAGCGCCAGGAACACCCGGCGCAGCAGGGCGGTGGCGGAGCGTGGCGGGCGCGCTGCGATGTCCATCCGCTCAGCCGGCGCGCCCGGCCAGGGTCTGGCGCACCAGTTCGACCACCTCGCGGGTCGAGAACGGCTTGGTGATGTAGGCATCGGCGCCGAGCGCCAGCCCCTTGGTCCGCTCCACCGCCTGGCCGCGGGCCGTCAGCATGATGATGCGCAGATCGCGGCACGCCGGATCGGCGCGCAGCGCGTCGCAGACGTCGTAGCCGTTCCGCTTGGGCATCATCACGTCGAGCAGCACGAGATCCGGCACCGCTTCGGCCACCGCTTCCAGCACCGCCTCCCCGTCATGCGCCACCCGCACCGCGTAGCCGGCGCGCCGCATCAGGAATTCCAGCGACAGCACGATGTTCGGATCGTCGTCGGCGATGATGACCGAGGCGGCCATGGGATCCATTCCCTCTCCCGATTCCAGTGTCCATACGCGGCGATATGGCGGCCAGCCTACATCGGAACGCGTGCTCGCCTTGATCTGGATCAAGGCGGAGCATCACGCATCGCCCGTATATGCGGCATCCGAAAGCCTCCGAGCCTCGGACGGCGTCGCATCTCCGCGGCGCCGCGCGCGCGGGGCCGGCAGGGAGTGAACACGCATGAGCGACGAGCGAACGCGCAACCCAACGGATCAGGCACCATCCGAAGTTCCTGGAGCTGGAGCGCAAGCGCAGCCGCTTCAGCTGGGGGCTGAGCGCGGCGATGCTGGCGATCTACTACGGCTACATCCTCGTCGTCGCCTTCGCGCCCGGCGTGCTGGGCCACCCGTTGAGCCCGGGCAGCGCGACCACCGTCGGCATGCCGATCGGCGTCGGCGTCATCCTCGCCGCCGTGGTGCTCACCGGCGCCTATGTCTGGCGCGCCAACGGCGAGTTCGACCGACTGACCCGCGAAATCGTGGAGAGCGACCGATGAGCCGCACGCTGACGATCCTCGGCCGCAGCCTGCCGCTCGGCACGCTGCTGCTGGCGTTTCCCGCCTTCGCCGCCGCGGTCGAGGGGCAACTCGACAAGCAGGCGACCAACTGGGCCGCCATCGGCATGTTCTTCGTGTTCGTGGTCGGCACCCTGGGCATCACCTACTGGGCGGCGCGGCGCACCACGTCGCGGGCGCAGTTCTACACCGCCGGCGGCGGCATCACCGGCTTCCAGAACGGCCTGGCGATCGCCGGCGACTACATGTCGGCGGCCTCGTTCCTCGGCATCTCGGCGCTGGTCTACAGCTCGGGCTATGACGGGCTGATCTACTCGATCGGCTTCCTGGTCGGCTGGCCGCTGATCATGTTCCTGATGGCCGAGCGGCTGCGCAACCTGGGACGGTTCACCTTCGCCGACGTGGTGTCGTACCGGCTGTCGCAGACGCCGATCCGCGTGCTGTCGGCGGCCGGCACGCTCACCGTCGTCGCGTTCTACCTGATCGCGCAGATGGTCGGCGCCGGCCAGCTGATCAAACTGCTGTTCGGCCTGGATTACATGTACGCCGTCATCATCGTCGGCATCCTGATGATGGTCTACGTCATGTTCGGCGGCATGCTCGCCACCACCTGGGTGCAGATCATCAAGGCCGGGCTGCTGCTCGGCGGCGCGAGCTTCATCGCGCTGATGGTGCTGATCGCATTCGGCTTCAACGTCGAGGCGCTGTTCGCCAAGGCGGTGGAAGTCTCGCCGAAGCACGGCGCGATCATGCGGCCCGGCGCGCTGGTGAGCGATCCGGTCTCGGCGATCTCGCTCGGGCTGGCGCTGATGTTCGGCACCGCGGGACTGCCGCACATCCTGATGCGGTTCTTCACCGTCGCCGACGCCAAGGAGGCGCGCAAGTCGGTGCTGTGGGCGACCAGCTTCATCGGCTATTTCTACCTGCTGACGTTCATCATCGGCTTCGGCGCCATCGTGCTGGTCTCCACCAATCCGGCCTATGTGGATGCCAAGGGGGCGCTGATCGGCGGCTCCAACATGGCGGCCATTCACCTCGCCAACGCGGTCGGCGGCAGCCTGCTGCTCGGCTTCATCTCGGCGGTCGCGTTCGCAACCATCCTCGCGGTGGTGGCCGGGCTGACGCTGGCGGGCGCCACCGCGGTGTCGCACGACCTCTACGCCAGCGTGTTCCGCAAGGGGCGCGCCGACGAGCGCAGGGAGCTTGCAGGTGTCGAAGATGGCGACGCTGGCGCTCGGCATCATCGCCATCGTGCTCGGCATCCTGTTCGAGAAGCAGAACATCGCCTTCATGGTCGGCCTGGCGTTCGCGATCGCGGCGAGCGCCAACTTTCCGCCACTGTTCCTGTCGATGTTCTGGCGCGGGCTGACCACGCGCGGCGCGGTGGTCGGCAGCACGCTCGGGCTGGTCACGGCGGTGGCGCTGACCGTGCTCAGCCCGGCGATCTGGGTGAAGGTGCTGGGCTATCCGGCGCCGATCTTCCCGTACGATGCGCCGGCGCTGTTCTCGATGCCGCTCGCGTTCTTCGCGTCCTGGCTGGTCTCGGTGCTCGACCGCAGCAGGGCGGCGCGCGACGTGGCGAAGCTGTTCGATGCCCAGTATGTCCGCTCGCAGACCGGCATCGGCATGGCGGGGGCGGTGAAGCACTAGACCCGACACGACCCTCCGGGGCTGGCTAGTTTCAACAAAGGGGCGCAATTATTCCGTCAATACGAAAGGAGGAGGATCCGATCAGCCGCCTGTGACCAGCCCATGGAGTCGTTTGGTGCCGACAAGCCCCCCGGTTCTTGCAACGTGCGACAGCGAGCCCATCCATCTGCTCGGTGCGATCCAGCCGATCGGCTTCCTGCTGTCGGTCAACGCCGACTGGATCGTCGCACGGGCATCGGAGAACGTCGGCACCCACCTGGGCGTCCCGCACGACCGGATCATCGGCCGGCCGGTCGCTGACTATCTGCCCGCCGATATCCTGCACGACATCCGCGGTCGCCTGCAGCAGTCGGGACAGGCGGCCGTCGTCGAGCCCTTGTTCGGCCGGCAGATCAAGCCGGGAGGTCCGATGTTCGCGGTCGCGGTCCATCGGTCCGGTGACGAATTCGTGCTGGAATTCGAGGCGGAAACCGGCGAGGCGTGCCCGGCTCCCACCGGGGTGCGCGCGATCATCGCGCGGGTCGAGCGTCACCGCTCGCCTGCGGCGATGTTCCGGGAAGCTGCCCGCCAGGTTCGCGCCTTGACCGGGTTCGATCGCGTGATGCTGTACCGCTTCAATGCGGACGGCCACGGCGAGGTCGTCGGCGAATCGGTTCGCAACGGCGTGGCGTCGTTCATGGGCCTGCGTTACCCCGCCTCGGATATTCCCGCGCAGGCGCGCGCGCTCTATCTGCGCAACCTCACGCGCATCATCGCCGACGTGGACAGCGATCCGGTCGCGATCGCGCCGGCGCTGTCGCCGGAGGGCAGGCCGCTGGATCTTTCGATGAGCATCCTGCGCAGCGTGTCGCCGATCCACATCGAGTATCTGCGCAACATGGATGTGCGGTCGTCGATGTCCATCTCGATCGTGCAGGGCGAACGTCTTTGGGGCCTGATCGCCTGCCACCACAACACGCCGAAGCACGTCGATCTTCAGATGCGCCTGACGGCCGAGCTGTTCGGCCAGATGTTTTCATATCTGCTGGAGGTGCGTGCGCGCCTGAGCGAGGCCATTTACGATACAAACAACCAGGAGATCCACAATCGGATCGCCGCGGCCTTCGCCGAACCGGGTTCCAGTCTGAAGCGCATCCCGGAGTTTCTCGCCGACCTCACCGATTACATCGAGTCCGACGGCATCGCCATCTATCACGCGGGCGAGGTCGAGCTGGTCGGCGTGACGCCAACGCATGACGCGTTTCTGCAGCTGGTGCGATTTCTGAATCAGACGCCCGCTGGCCGCGTGTTCGCCACCAACGAGCTGAGCGCCGTCTTTCCGCCTGCCGCGGACTACGTCACGCGGGCAGCCGGCATTCTGGCGATCCCGATCTCGCGCACGCCGCGCGATTATCTGATCTTCTTCCGGCGCGAGAGCGTGCAGACGGTGAGCTGGGCGGGCGAACCGGCAAAACAGCTAACCCGCGGCGCCGATGCGGTCCGGCTGACACCCCGCACGAGCTTCGAAGCCTGGCGCGAGGTCGTCCAGGGCAAATCCGAACCATGGACCAGGCAGGAGCTTCGCGCCGCGGAGTCATTGCGGCTGACGTTGATCGAAGTGGTGCTGCGCATGTCCGACATGGCGGAACTGGATCGTCAGGACGGCCGGCATCACCAGGAGCTCATGATCGCCGAACTGAACCACAGGGTGCGCAATCTCCTGGGCCTGGTCCGCGGGCTGATCATCCAGGTCGCGGCCACGGCGAGCGATGTGCCGGCGATGGTCGAAGGCCTGGACGGCCGTATCCTGTCCATGGCCAGGGCCTACGACCTGTTGACCCTGAACCAGTGGACATCCGGCTCATTGCACGGATTGCTCCACGCGGAAGCCGCCGCCTATGGCGAGCTGGGCGGGCGGCTTGTCCTGATCGGTCCCGACGTGGTGCTGCAGCCGAAAGCATTCTCGGCAATGGCCCTGGTCGTGCACGAACTCACGACCAACGCGCGCAAATACGGCGCGCTCAAGACCGCGGACGGCCGGGTCACTGTCGAAACCGGCGTTGACGAGACGGGCGACGTGACCATGGCGTGGCGCGAGATGGGCGGTCCTCCCGTCCTGCCGCCAACACGCCGGGGCTTCGGCTCCACGATCCTGGAGCAGGCGATTCCGTTCGAGATCAACGGACGCAGCACGTTCAGCTATCTGCCGGCCGGCTTCTGCATCGATGTGGTGCTGCCGGCGGCAGTGGCTGCCATCGCAGCAGCCGATGCCTCGCCTGTTCAGGCGCCGGCCGATGTCGCGGCACCAACCGGTGATCCGCTCGACGGATTTGACAAAGCCGGGATCGCCAGCCTGCTGAGCACGGCGCTGATCGTCGAAGACAACCTGTTCATCGCCATCGACGCCGAGGATCAGCTGCGCAACCTTGGAGCAGGCTCGGTGCTGGTTGCCAGATCGGTGGTGGACGCTCTCGCGATCCTGGGCGAACGCAGCGTCAGCTTCGCCTTGTTGGACGTGAACCTGGGTTCGGAGACCAGCCTGCCGGTCGCAAGAACGCTGCAGGCGACAAAGGTGCCGTTTGCGTTCAGCACCGGCTACGGCGAGGCGATCGCCTTGCCGGAACCGATGGCGGGCGTGCCGGTGATTTCCAAACCCTATCATCAGGCAGCGATCGTCAGCGTCCTGATGCAAATGGTTCCACGCCGTGGGGCGGCCCCCGCTTCAACCCCGCCGGCGAGGCGCGTCACCGGTTGAGAGCGGTACGTGTTTGATCGCAACGGCCCAAACCTGTCATGGCTGGAACAAGCCCGCGCTCGGGGTTTCACCCCGAACCCCGACCAGAGGCTCTGCCTTGTATCTTGCCGTTGCCTCCCGGGGTGTTGGTTGGGAGGCTGCCGTTGGATGGGAGCCCGTGTCTGCCTTGGGTGAACGAGCCCGTTCCAGAGCTAGGCGCCCCATCCAGCGGTTCCATCCGGAGCCCGCACAGTCGCCAGGGCCGCACAGCGAGCCCGCATTTGCAAGGACGGGTCATGGAACACTCTGCCGAGGTGCCGAGTTTCGTCGGCATCGATGTCGCGAAGGATCGCCTCGACGTGCACGTGCTGCCGTCACGGCAGTGCTTCGCGGTTGCGCGCAATGGCGCAGGGCTCGAGCATCTGGTCGGCGAACTGCGCCGTGTGGCGCCGGCGCTGATCGTGCTGGAGGCCACCGGCGGCTTCGAGCTGACCGTGGCGGCCGCCCCCTGATGCCCTTGGGGCCGGTGCCGGCCTGCCGCTGGCCGTGGTCAATCCCCGCCAGATCCGCGATTTCGCCCGCGCCATCGGCCGGCTCGCCAAGACCGACGCGCTCGACGCCGAGGTCATCGCGCGGTTCGCCGAACGCGTCCGGCCGGAACCGCGTCGCCTGGCCGACGCCGACAGCCGGAGCCTGGCGGAACTCGTCGCCCGTCGCCGCCAGGTGGTGGAGATGATCGGCATGGAGAGCAATCGGCTGCGTCAGACCGGCAATCCGCGGGTTCAGCGCACGCTGCGGGCAACCCTGAGGGCACTGACGGCGCAGGTCGGCGAACTCGATCGTGACATCGACGACACCATCAGGCGGTCACCGCTCTGGCGCGCCGCCGACGATCTGCTGACCTCGGTTCCCGGCGTCGGCGAGGTTACCTCACATACCCTGATCGCCGATCTGCCGGAACTCGGCCAACTCGACCGCCGCCGTCTCGCCGCCCTGGTCGGTGTCGCGCCGATCAACCGCGACTCCGGGCGGATGCGCGGCAGGCGCAGCATCGCCGGCGGCCGCGGTGATGTCCGCAGCACGCTCTATATGGCAACGCTCTCGGCGATCCGCTGGAACCCTGTCATCAGCGGGCATTACAAAGCCCTGGTCGATCGCGGACGCCCCAAGAAGGTCGCTCTCGTCGCCTGCATGCGACGCCTGCTCGGCATCCTCAATGCAATGATGCGGAGCGGCACCCCATGGCAATGCGCGTGAAGGATGGCGTCGCGCCGATCAACCGCCCCACTGACATGGGTCGCGGCGGGTCAAGGCCGCAGCCGCCGAAGGCGGGGGCGCGCAGCGCCAGCCTTGAGGCGCCGCGGCCCATGTCGGATCATCAAACGGCGAAACGACGCTTGACATCAAAGACAGTCGCTCTGGACTCCGCCAAGGGCCGAGCCCTTGGAACCCATCACTTCAGTATCGGATTCCAAAGGCTTCGCCTTTGGTGGGGGTCCCGGGGGCAACGCCACCGGGCGGGTTTCAGGGCAGCGCCCTGAGCGCTTCAGCTTCACCCGTTTGCCCTGCAGATGGGGACGGGCCCGGCCATGACGCGAGAAGCAGGCGGTTGGAATGAGTGGCACCGTTGACACTACTCCTGCTCTGCGAGGTCATACCGCTTCAGGCGATAGATGATCGTCGAGACGGCCCAGCACCCGACGAAGATGCCGATGACGGCAACCCCGAAGCTGCCAAGCCTGTCGTTCAGAGTTCCGATCGCGTCCCACAGCGGCCCGCTCAGCGAGAATTGGCTGCCGATCAGTCCGAGCGCCTCGATGCCGCCGATCAGCCCGGCGATCAGAACCGAGGCTGCGGTCATGGTCAGGTTGTACCAAAGCCTGCGCAGCGGATCGATGAAGGCCCAGCCGTAGGCGCCGACCATGAGCACGCTGTCCGCCGTGTCTACCAGTGCCATGCCCGCCGTGAAAAGGGCGGGAAACACCATCGCCTGCCAGGGCGACATGCCCTGCGCTGCCTGCGTGGCCGAGATGCCGAGCAGGCCCACTTCGGTCGCCGTATCGAAGCCGAGGCCGAACAGGAAGCCGAGCGGATACATGTGCCAGGTTTGTGAAATCGCCCGAAACAATGGGCGGAACAGTCGCGCCAGAATGCCACGTCCGGCCAACAGAAGATCGAGCGCGTCCTCGTCCAGATCGCCGCCGTTGCGTACCGCGCGAAAGCTGCGCCAGACGCCGCGCAGGACAAACAGGTTTGCTGCGGCGATGGCCAGCAGGAAAACGGCAGACACCACGGTGCCCACGACACCGCCGGCCTCCTTGACGGAATCCATGCGGGTCTGTGCGGCAGCGGTGGCCACGACAATGGCAAGCGACGCCACTACCACGATGGTCGAGTGGCCGAGTGAGAACCACAGCCCGACCGTCAGCGGACGTTTTCCCTCCTGCATCAGCTTGCGGACCACGTTGTCGATGGCCGCGAGGTGATCGGCATCAACCGCGTGGCGAAGTCCGAACACCCACGCCAGCAAAGCGGTGCCGAGCAGCGTCGGGCGGTCGAGGAACGCCACCCACGCCCATGCCCAGGCCGCAATGTTGGCCGCGATCAGGCTGCCGTAGAGCGCAGTTGGCCTGGACACCCCGGCGCCGTCCCGGCCGTTCAAGCGAGTGCAGGATTCGACTGACCGGCGAGTTCGCGCCGCAGCCACTGATACCAGGCCTCCATGCCTGCGCCGGTTTCCGCCGACACCTGCAGCACCTGGATGTCGGGATTGACCTCGCGAGCGTGCGCAATGCATCGATCGACATCAAAACGGACGTGCGGCAGCAGGTCGATCTTGTTGAGCAGCATCAACCGGCATGCACGGAACATGTGCGGGTACTTGGTCGGCTTGTCCTCGCCCTCGGTCACCGACAGCACCACGACCTTCGCGCGCTCGCCGAGATCGAACAGCGCCGGGACAGATCAGGTTGCCGACATTCTCGATCAGCACCAGCGAACCGGGCGGCGGATCGAGTTGCTTCACGCCGCGCGCCAGCATGTCGGGATCGAGATGGCAGCCGGTGCCGGTATTGACCTGGATCACGGCGCAGCCGGTGGCGCGGATGCGTTCGGCGTCGTTGGTGCTGGCCTGGTCGCCCTCCACCACGGCGATGCTCACTTCGTCGCTCAGCGCGCGGATGGTGCGCTCCAACAGGCTGGTCTTGCCGGAGCCCGGAGAGCTCATCAGGTTCAGCGCCAGCACGCCGCGCCCTTCGAACCAGCCCCGGTTGCGTTCCGCCAGGACATGGTTCTTGGCGAGGATTTCCTGCTCCAGAGCGATGGTCCGGCCGTGCATGCCGGCATGCAGCGCCGCATGTGCAGCGGCGGCGTGTGTGTGCGCGTGCGCATGCGCATGTGCGTGGTCGTGGTCGTGGTCGTGCGAATGCGCGTGGTCGTGACTATGCGTGTGCCCATGGTGCTCATGCGTATGGGTGTGAGCGCCTGGCACCGTGTAGGTAACCGCCTGCGTGTCCGAGCAGCCGCATATCGTGCACATCACGCGAGCTCCATTTCCCTGATCAACAATTCCTCGCCGGCGATGACGAGCAGATTCGCGCTGCCGCAGCGACAGCGCCCGAACAACTGCATCACCGCCATTTCGCCGTTGCAGTCACGACACAGCGCTCGGCCCGGCGTTTCGATGATCTCCAGCAACGCGCCCTCGACTGCGGTGCCTTTGGCGCACACGTCGAAACAGAAGCGCACCGCGTCGGGCAACACAGCGGACAGCTGTCCGATCTCCAGCCGCACGCGCGTGACGCGCTCGGCGCCGGCGCGCTCGGCGCAGAATTCGACGATTCCGTTCGTGATGCCGAGTTCATGCATCGCGGCCGCTCGCTAACAGATCCGCGGCAGCTGTTCGCCGACCAGCATGTCGACGATGCGCTCGCCGCCGAAGCCGGTCTGCAGAACCACCATTCCGGCGGGACGTTCGGCCACCTCGCCGATCGCCACCGCATCGCTGCCGGCGGGATGCGTGCGCATCGCCGCGAGAACCCGGTCGGCGTCGGCTGCCGCGACCACTGCCACAAGCTTGCCCTCGTTCGCCAGATACAGCGGATCGAGGCCCAGAATTTCGCAGGCGCCTTTGACTTCCTCGCGCAGCGGCAGTGCGTTCTCTCGGATGCGGATGCCGACATTGGAGGCCTGTGCAAATTCGTTCAACACGGTCGCGACACCGCCGCGCGTTGCGTCGCGGAGGCAGCGGATCGTGGGGCAGGCTGCCAGCATCGCCGCCACCAATCCGTCCAGCGGCTGGCAGTCGCTGGCCACGTCGGCTTCCAGTGCAAGCTGATTGCGGGCGATCAGGATTGCGGTGCCGTGGTCGCCGAGCACACCGTTGACGATGACGACATCGCCCGGGCGCGCCTGACCTGCCGCGATCGTCACGCCGTGCGGCACGACGCCAATCCCGGCGGTGTTGACGAACAACTTGTCGGCGGCGCCGCGTTCGACCACCTTGGTGTCGCCGGTCACGATCGCGACGCCGGCCTGGTCGGCGATCCGCTTCATGCTGGCGACGACGCGGCGCAGGACGTCGACGTCGAGCCCTTCCTCCAGTACCACGCCGCAGGACAGAAACAACGGGCGCGCGCCGCTCATCGCCAGATCGTTGACGGTGCCCGCCACCGCGAGCGTGCCGATGTCGCCGCCGGGAAAGAACAGCGGATCGACCACGTAGGTGTCGGTGGTGAACGCGAGGCGATCGCCGTGCCGCGCGAGGTCCGCCAGGGGTATCAGCGCCTGGTCCTCCAGTGCGTTCAGCGCGGGATTGTCAAATGCGGCGACGAACACGTCCTCGATCAGGGCGCGCATCGCCCGGCCGCCGCTGCCGTGCGACATGTTGATGCGCGCATCGTTCAACCTGCCGGCCCGCCGCGATCCGGTGTGCGTCAGAACGTTCATGCGCCGACACCGGTGTCGGCGATCGGCTCCGGGGTGACGGTCCGGCCGTAGTGGTAGTAGGCGGCACAGGCGCCCTCGGTGGAGACCATCAGCGAGCCGAGCGGCGTGTCCGGCGTGCAGGCGGTGCCGAACACCTTGCACTGTCGCGGTTTGATCACGCCTTTCAGCACCTCGCCGCATTGGCACGCTTTGGGGTCGGCGATCCTGACATTTGGTACGCCAAACTTTCGTTCCGCGTCGAACGCGGCATAGGTCTCGCGCAGCCGTACGCCGGAGTGATCGATCGAACCCAGGCCACGCCATTCGAAGAATTCCCGCAGCTCGTAGACTTCATCGATGGCGGCCAGCGCGCGCTTGTTGCCTTGCGCCGGAACGACCCGGCCGTATTGGTTCTCCACCTCGCAGCGGCCCTCGGCGAGCTGCTTCAGCACCATCCAAAGCGCGTGCAGCACGTCCAACGGCTCGAACCCCGCGATGGCGATCGGCTTGCGGTAGTGCCGTGCGATGAATTCGTAGATCGTCGTGCCGATCACCATGCTGACATGACCGGGACCAAGAAACCCGTCCAGACGCAGGTCGGGCGAGTCCAGGATCGCCTTGATGGTCGGCACAATGGTAATGTGGTTGCAGAACAGCGAAAAATTCCGGATGCCCTGCCGACGCGCCTCGATCACGGTCAGGGCGGTGCTCGGCATCGTGGTCTCGAACCCCAGGCCGAAGAAGATCACTTCGCGCTCGGGGTGCTTCCGTGCGATCGCCAGCGCGTCGAGCGGCGAATAGACCATGCGCACATCGGCACCGTCCGCCTTCGCCTTCAGCAGGCTCTTGCGCGAACCGGGCACGCGCATCGCATCGCCGAAGGTGGTGAAGATCACCTCGGGGCGTTCGGCCAGCGCCACGCAGTCGTCCACCCGGCCCATCGGCAGCACGCAGACCGGACAGCCCGGCCCGTGCACGAATTCCAGTTCGTCCGGCAGCATCTGCTGGATGCCGTAGCGGAAGATCGCGTGCGTGTGGCCGCCGCACACCTCCATGATCTGCAGCGGTCGCGTCCGCGTCCGCGCGATGTCGGCGGTCAGGCCGCGGATCTCGCGCAGCAGCGTCTGCGCCTTTGCCGGGTCGCGAAATTCGTCGACGTATCTCATGACGCGCCCTCGCTCCCCAGGCCGCCGCGATCCTCGGCGAGCAGGGTATGTACCAGATCCCAAAGGATGTGGTAGATCGCAACATGCACTTCCTGGATGCGATGGATACTGTCGCTTTCCACCACCAGGCAATGATCGAGGCTGTTGTCGCGCGCCATCCGGCCGCCGTCGTTGCCGGCGAAGCCGATCGTCACGACACCGAGTTCCTTCGCCTTGGCGAACGCCGCCAGAAGGTTGTCGGAATTGCCGCTGGTCGAGAAGCCGACAAGGCCATCGCCGCGGGTCGCCTGCGCGATCAATTGGCGGACGAAGATGTGACTGAACCCGACATCGTTGCCGACCGCCGTCAGCATCGCGACATCGGCGGTGAGGTTGATCGCGGTCAATGCGGGCCGGCCGGCGGTGACAGGATGCAGGAACTCCACCGCGAAATGCGCCGCATCGCAACTCGATCCGCCATTGCCCATGCTGAACAGCCGGCCGCGTTTGCGATAAACACCGGCAATCGCCTCCGCCGTCGCGACCACCGCCTCGGCGTTCTTGGCGAAGAACCGCTCCTTTGCCTCGACGCTGTCCCCCGCCTTGCGGCAGACCGATTCCAGCAATGCGGCGCGCAGCCTGCCGACGTCCTGTTTGTCGCCATGCAGGAACGGGTACAGTTTCTGCAGCGTGCGATCTTCGGTCATTGCACGGCGTCCATCAGGGCGGCGCCGATGCCCGCGCGGCGGCGATCACTGCCTGGCCGAGCGCAAGCCCGCCGTCGTTGGAAGGCACCAGCGCGTGGGTCAGAACGCGCAGTCCCATGGCTTCCAGCCGCGCGATCAGCAGCTCGAGCAGCACCCGATTCTGCAGCACGCCGCCGGACAGCGCAACGGTCGCGATCGGCTCACGGTCGGGTTGGCGCTGTCGCAGTGTGTCGATCATGCGCGCGATCACCGACGCAAGTCCCTTGTGGAATCGTGCGGCGATGACCGGCACCGGCGTGTCCCCAACCAGATCGCCGAGCAGCGCCCGCCACATCGGCAGCGGCTCCACGTAGGGCAAGTTGCCTGACGGCAGCAGCGAAATCGCGAACGGATAGGCGAAACGATCGTCTTCGTGCGCGAGGGCATCGGCATCCACCAGCGCCTCGAACTCCACTGCCGCCTGGCCTTCGTAATCCGCGTGCTCGCGACAGATGCCGACCGCCGCGGCCGCGGCATCGAACAGACGTCCGCACGAGCTTGCCAGTGGGCTGTTGACCCCGCGCGCGATCATGCCGTCGAGCACGGCACGCGGCTCCGCCTGCAGGAACCGGCACAGCGGCGTCGCGGCATACTCCGTCGCAAACCGCGCCCAGCTCATTTCGGCCGCCAGGTGCGCATAGGTGTTGCGCCAGGGTTCGCGTATCGCCATCGCGCCACCCGGCATGGCGACCGGTTTGAAGGTCGCGAGTCGCTGACAGTCGCGGTAGTCGGCCAGCAGGAATTCGCCGCCCCACAGCGTGCCGTCGACGCCGTAGCCAAGTCCGTCCAGCGCCACCCCGATCACCGGGCCCGCATTCAGCGCGACGCCGTTCTCCGCCAGGCAGGCGGCGATATGGGCGTGATGGTGCTGCACTTCGACGACGTCCAACTGCTGTCGAGCCGCCATGTCGTGCCCCCATTTGGAGGACAGGTAGTCCGGATGGCAATCGACCGCGACGATGGCCGGCGCGTGTTCGAACAGTGTCTGATATGCGTCGACCGAACGCGCGTAGTCGGCGAAGGTCCTGGCGTCCTCGAGATCGCCCATGTGATGCGACACGATGGCCTGACCGCCGCGCAGCAGGCAGAACGCACTTTTCAGTTCGCCACCCATCGCCAGCACCGAGGGTAGACCTGCAAATCCGTCCGGCAGCTTCAAAGGGGCCGGAGCGTAGCCGCGCGCACGCCGGATGATGCGGGATTTGCCGCCGATGATCCGAACAATGGAATCATCGACGCGGCGCGCGATGTCGCGATCGTGCATCAGGAAATAGTCGGCGATGCCGCCCAGCGTCCGACGCGCTTCCTCGTTGTCGATGCATTGCGGCTCGTCGGACAGATTGCCGCTGGTCAGCACGATGGGCCGGTCGATGCGTTGCAGCAGCAGATGGTGCAGCGGCGTGTTCGGCAGCATGACGCCGAACGTGCCGACGCCCGGCGCCACATTCCCGGCAACAAGACCGCTGCGCTCGTCGCGTGCCGCGGTGATGACAATCGGCGCGGCGGCGCTGCGCAGGACCGTCGCCTCCAGTTCGGTGATGCGGCAGAACGCCCGTGCGACATCGAGATCGCGCACCATCATGGCGAGCGGCTTGCGGACGCGCCGCTTGCGCTCGCGCAGACGTGCCACGGCCGCCGGGTCGGTCGCGTCGCATGCGAGTTGAAATCCGCCGAGGCCCTTGATGGCAAGGATCTGTCCGTGCATCAGCAGTGTTGCCGCGACGTCGATGGCGTCGAGCGCGCCGTCGGAGTCGCCGGCGAATGAACGTCCGTCGCCATGTTCCAACCACGTGCGCGGTCCGCATGCATGACACGCGATCGGCTGGGCGTGGAAGCGTCGGTCCTCGGGCGTCTGGTATTCGCCGGCGCAGGCAGGGCACATTTGGAAATGTCGCATCGTGGTGGCGTGCCGGTCGTACGGAATCGCTTCGACGATCGACAGGCGTGGGCCGCAATGCGTGCAGTTGGCAAACGGGTAGCGGTAGCGCCGGTCGTCGGCGTCAAACAATTCGGCGCGGCATTGCGCGCAGGTTGCGGCGTCGGGCACCACGCCGGTGCGCGGCCGGGTCGCCACACTGTCAGCGATCCGAAAGGCAGCATCGTTCGGCGACGGCAGGCTTGGCGTGCGTTCGATCTCGTCGATCCGGGCCAGCGGGGGCGCTTCGCACGACAGGCTGTCAACAAAACCGGCAATCGCCGTTGCGGCGCCGCGCACCCTGATGATGACGCCGTCGCCGTCGTTGGCGACCCAGCCGCGCAGGCCGTGGCGACGCGCCAGGCGCCACACGGTCGGCCGGAAGCCGACGCCCTGCACCAGTCCGCGCACGCGGATGATCTCGGCGGTGTCGCGATCAACCACCCGGCGACGTTCGTCCAAACAGCCTGCGATCTCGCCCTGCACGGGCTGCTCGGCTTCGATCACGAGAACAGTCCCGGTACGATGGCCATCACGCTTGCATATCGCGGACCCCATTGGCAACCCGTTGCAGCCGCGCGCGTCTCGACGCGGAGCGCGATCTACGCCCACGTGTTATGAACAATTGGTTTCCGGCGCCGCCGGGTTGGTGCGCGCGGCTTCGCGTCAATCCACGATCGATTGATAGACCAGGTCGCGGAATGCAAACCGGTAGTACAGCCGCTGGCCTGGCGCCTGGATCAGCATGATCGGCACGAGTTTTTCCCGCGGATCGACCCAGAACGCGGTGCCCGCCGCGCCGCCCCAGTTGTACTCCCCGACGCTGCCGGGATAGCCGGCCATGCCGGGCTGCGTTCGCACCGCCACCGTCAACCCGAAGCCATAGCCGGGACCGGGGGCAAAATTCGGACCCTGCGACAGCGCCGGACCCAGATGGTCGGATGCCATCAGTTCGACCGTCTTGCGCGACAGCAGGCGCACGCCGTTGCCTTCGCCGCCGTTGGCGAGCATCAGCGCGAACCGCATGTAGTCGGACGCGGTGGACAGCAGGCCCTCGCCGCCGCCGAGGAAGATGCGCGGCTGCGTCACGTCGGTCAGCTTCGCGGTCTCGCCGGTGTCGGGATCGGGTCCCGGCTGTGCGACGCGGTCCAGCTTGTCCTTGGGCACATTGAAGAACGTGTCGGTCATGCCGAGCGGTTTGAAGATGCGCTCCTCCAGGAACGCGTCCGCGCGCTGGCCGGAGACCACCTCGACCAGTGCCAGCAGCACGTCGATCGAGCGGCCGTATTCCCAACTCGTGCCGGGCTGGAACATCAGCGGCAGCTTGCCGAGTTCCTCCACCATCTGCTGGTCGGTCATCCGCGCGGACAGCGGCTTGCTGTCGGTTCCGGCAAGCTGGATGCCGATGCCCGCCTTCGTCATGGCCTGTTCGGCCGCGGAGGTGCCGGCGCCGTAGGTGATGCCGGAGGTATGGCGCATCAGATCCTGAATGGTGATCTCGCGATTGGCGGGAACCGTGGCGGTGACCTTCCGGCCTTGCGCATCGACGGTCTCGACCATCACCTTTGGATTCTTCAGCGCCGGCAGATATTTGGAAACAGGATCGGTCAGCC
Organism: uncultured Alphaproteobacteria bacterium; assembly: GCA_963739725.1. GTDB lineage: Bacteria > Pseudomonadota > Alphaproteobacteria > Acetobacterales > Acetobacteraceae > JAMXLO01. The sequence continues at coordinate 616,829 of CAVUBS010000033.1, forward strand.
GGATCCTGCCGTCCTCCACCAGCATCAGGACGGCCACGCCGGTGATCGGCTTGGTCATCGAGTAGATGCGGAAGATGCTGTCCTTCTGCATCGGCGCGCCGGTCGCGGGGTCACGCACGCCGAACGCCTCGTGGTAGACCACCTTCCCGTTGCGCGCGAGCATGATCACCGCACCGGGAATGCGTTTGGCATCCGTGTCGGATTTGAAGAATTGCGTGATCCGGTCGAGCCGTCCGATGCCCACGTCGGCCGGCGCCGCGGACGGCAGGTCGGCGGCGAACCCCAGCGGCGCCAGCAACAGCCATGTGGCGGCGGCCAAAAGCATGCGTCTCACGGTCGTTTCTCCCGTTATTGCCCTATGTGCAGTGGCGAGCGTCAAACAATCGCCTGATCAGCCGGTTGACCTCGCCGGACTTTTCCATGTGCGGCAGATGCCCCGCTGCCTCCAGGATGTGAACCGGCAGGCGTGCGGCGAGCGCCTCGGCGTGCGCGACGGGAATGATGTTGTCGTTGCGTCCCCAGATGATCTGAACCGGCGCAGCCAAAGCCGTGATCTCGGCAATCACGTTGCGCGCTTGACGGCCACCGGGAAACCAGGCGCGCGCGATGGCCTCCAGCGCGGCGGTGACGCCGTCGATCCGCTTGTAGCGCAGCACGTCCTCCACCATCGTGCGACTGACGAGCGCCGGATCGTGCACGAGAAGGTTGAGCACCGCCACCGCGTCGCGCCGGCGCGCCATGCGGACGAAGCCGTCGATGAACGTGGCGTTGATCTCCGGGCCGAGGCCGCCGGGCGCGATCAAGGTCAGCGACGCGATGCGCTCGGGGCGACGCGCGGCAACCAGGGCGGCAACGGCACCACCCATGGAATGCCCGACAAGGTGAACGCGTTCGATGCCAAGCTCGGTAATCGCGCCATCGACCGCGTCCGACCAGCGCGTCGGCGTCGCCGGCACCGACATCCTTGGTCGATCCGCCGTGCCCCGGCAGATCCAGTGCAATCGTGCGGCGACCGTCCGACAGCGCCGGCTGCGTGAACATCCAGCTGTTGAGGTCGGCACCGAAGCCGTGCAGCAGCAGGGCAGGCACGGCATCGCCGCTGCCAACCTCCAGATAGCGCAATCGCTTGCCGGCAACTTCCAGTTCGCGCGGCGTCACCGTGTCCGCCGTGTCCGTCGCTTCATCCGGCCGTTCGACGACGACGAAGCCGGCGACGAATTCGTCGATCTCCGCCGCGGGCGTGTCCGCAGGCGCGAGCACGGCGAGCAGCGCGCCGATCGGCAAGGTCGTGCCCTCAGGCGCCACGATGCGACGCAGCGTGCCGTCCGCATCGGCCTCGACGACGTTGGTGATCTTGGAAGTCTCGATCTCCAGGATCTCGTCACCCTGGGCAAATGCGGCGCCCTCGGGTTTCAACCACTGCACCACCTTCCCCTCGGTCATGGTCAGACCCCATTTGGGCATGGTGATCGCGGTGATCGACGTGCTCATCGCGCATATCCATGGACGTCGCGCACCGCGGCGGCGATGCGATCCGGATCGGGGATGTAGAGCTTCTCCAGCGAGGGTGCGAACGGCACCGGCGTGTGCGGCGCCGTCACCCGCCGGATCGGCGCCTTGAGCGCGCCGAACGCCTTGTCGGCGACCAGCGCGGCAATATCCGTCGCCATGCTGCAGCGCGGCGTCGCCTCGTCCACCACGACCAGACGACCCGTCCGCTCAACGCTTTCGAGGATCGTGTCCTCATCCAGCGGCGAGGTGGTGCGCGGATCGATGATCTCGCATTCGATGCCTTCCGCGGCGAGTTTCTCCGCTGCCTCGCCCGCGTAGTGCACCATGCGGGACAGCGCGACGATGGTCACGTCATCGCCGTCGCGCACCACGTTGGCCTCGCCGAATGGAATCGTATAGGCCTCGTCCGGCACTTCGGTTTTCAAATCGTACATCAGCTTGTGTTCGCAGAAAATCACCGGGTCGTCGTCGCGGATCGCCTGGATCAGCAGGCCCTTCGCGTCGTAGGCATTGGACGGCACGACCACCTTCAGTCCCGGCACCGACGTGAAGATGTGGTAGGGGCTTTGTGAATGCTGTGCGGCTGCGCTGCGGCCGGCGCCGACCATGGTGCGGATCACCAGCGGCGTGCGCGCCTTGCCGCCGAACATGTAGCGGAACTTGGCTGCCTGGTTGAAGATCTGATCGAAGCAGACGCCGAGAAAATCCGAGAACATCAGTTCCGCGACCGGCCGCAGCCCGGTCACTGCTGCGCCCGCGGCCGCGCCCATGATCGCCGACTCGGTGATCGGCGTATCGATGACGCGCGCTTCGCCGAACTCCTTGATCAGCCCTTTGGTGACGCCGAGCACGCCGCCGGCGGCGTCGCGTCCGCCTTCCGTGCCAGCGCCGCCGGACACGTCCTCGCCGATCACCACCACGCGCGGATCGCGGCGCATCTCCTGCTCCAGCGCTTCATGCAGCGCCTGGCGGATGGTCTTCACTGGCATGGCGCGGTCCCCCTAGTACGAGACATACACGTCGGTCAGCAGCGCACGCGCATCCGGCGACGCACCGGCACGCGCCGAGCCCACCGCATCCTCGATCAGCGCGCCGACATCGGCATCGACCGCATCGAGTTCGGCGGCCTCCAGCAGGCCCGCCTCGCCGACGCGCCGGCGGAAATGCTTGAGGCAATCACGCTCCTCGCGCAGTCGCCGCACCTCGTCCTTGCCGCGATAGAGCTGTGCGTCGCCGGAGTGATGGCCATAGAAGCGGCACGTATCGACCTCGATTGCGCTCGGTCCGCCGCCGTCGCGCGCGCGCTCCACCGACTCGCGCGCCGCTTCGTGCACGGCGAAGAAGTCGTCGCCGCTCACCTTTACCGCGGGCATGCCGAACCCCGCGGCGCGGCCGGCGATGTCGCGGCTGCCGACGGCGTAGGATGCGCCGGTGTATTCGCCATAGCCGTTGTTCTCGAACACGAAGATCGCCGGCAGCCGCAGCACCACGGCCATGTTCAACGCCTCGAACGTGGTGCCCTGGTTGGAGCCGCCGTCGCCGGTGAACGAGACCGCCACGGTGCCGGTGCCAAGCGTCTTGGCGGTCAGGGCCGCGCCGACCACCAGCGGCGGCCCGCCGCCGACGATGCCGTTGGCGCCGAGCATGCCCTGGTCGAGATCGGCGATGTGCATCGAGCCGCCCTTGCCGCCGCACAGCCCGTCCTGCTTGGCGAACAGCTCCGACATCATGCCGCTGACATTGCAGCCCTTGGCGATGCTGTGGCCATGGCCGCGATGCGTGCTGGCGATGTAGTCTTTGGGACCCAGGTGCGAGCAGACGCCGACCGCGGAGGCTTCCTGTCCGGCGTAGAGATGGACGAAGCCGGGGATCGACCCTTTGGAGAACTCCTCCTGCACGCGTTCTTCGAACCGGCGGATCGTAACCATGTCGCGGTAGGCCTTGATCAGTGCCGCGTGGCTCAGCTGCATGGCGCCCTCCCTTTCTTTGCTCGCGGCAGGGTAGCATAGATTATGCGCCTGGCTGCATCCCGACAGAACACAGGAGGTCGTTTGATATGACTGCACCGCACGGTCCGCTACACGGCGTCAAGGTTGTCGCCTGCTCCACGGCGCAGGCCGGCACGGTGCCCTACATGCTGATGGCCGATCTGGGCGCCGAGGTGATCAAGATCGAGGTGCCGGAGGGTGGCGACAACTCGCGCGGCAGCACCGTGATGCCGGGCTTTCCCAGCACCTATTTTGAAACCAACAATCGCGGCGTGAAGAGCGTGACGCTGAACCTGAAGTCCCAGGAGGGGCGTGAGATCCTGTATCGGCTCGTCGCCGGCGCGGACATGTTCGGCCAGAATTTCCGTCCGGGCGCGGCGGAGAAGAACGGCTTCGGCTACGAGGAACTGCGCCGGCACAATCCACGGCTGGTGTACGTGTCCATCTCGGGCTACGGCCCGAAGGGACCGCATGCCGATCTGCCGGGCACGGACTCGATGGCGCAGGCGCTTGGCGGTATTGCCGAGGCGTACTCGATACCGGGCCAGCCTTTGAAGACCGGCATCGTGTCGGTCGCCGACGAGACCTGCGCCATCCTCGCATTTGGCGGCGCGCTCGCCGCATTGACCTACGCGCGCGCAACGGGGATCGGCCAGAAGGTTGATTGTTCGCTGCTCGGCGGACAGATCCGTTTGATGGGCTGGACGCTCACCACCACGATGTGGCGCGACCGCGACCCGGTGACCGGCCAGGCCCGGGTGACCGGCACGCCCGAACGCCCCGGGCTCAGCGCGAGCTTCAACGACCGCGACGGCAAGCCGCTGGTGTTTCAGTTGAACGGCGCGCGGCATTGGAAGTCCGCGATGACCGCGCTTGGCTTTTACGACACGCTGGAGCGGGCGGGCTTCGGCGACCTTGGCGTGATCATCACGTCGGATGAGAAGCGGACGACCTTGCTGCGAACGCTCGATGAGCTGTTCGCAACAGGCTCACGCGACGACTGGGTCGCGCGGCTGCGTGGCGCGGATATCGTCGCCGCACCGATCAACACATTGCTCGAGGCGTCCAACGATCCCGACGTGCTGGCGAACGGCTATGTCACCGAAGTCGAATATCCGGAGCACGGGAAAACGCTGAAGGTGCATGGCACGCCGTGGCAGTTCTCGGAAACGCCGGCGCAGATCGGCGTTGCGCCGAAGCTTGGCGAGCACAACGACGAAGTGCTCGCCGGTCTCGGCTACAGCGCCGAGCAGATCCGGGATTACCGCGAGCGGAAGGTCATCTAAAAGACGGCGCCAAAAGTCATGGGGGTCTGGGGCCTCCAGGCCCCAGCGGGTCCAGGGCGGAGCCCTGGCCTTGCCTTTGTCGCAGTGTGCCAACGACGCTGATCACGACGTTCCCGCCTCGATCGCCTCGCCGTAGCCGATCGGGTGCGCCAGGGCGGCCTGCAGCTTCACCGGATCCAGTTCGTTCTCCCAGCGGCTGATCACGATCGTGGCGACGCCGTTGCCCACGAGGTTGGTCAATGCGCGGCACTCGCTCATGAACTTGTCGATCCCCACCAAGATCGCGAGCGACTGGATCGGAATGTCCGGGATGATCGACAGCGTTGCGGCCAACGTGACAAATCCGGCCCCGGTCACGCCGGACGCGCCCTTCGATGTCAGCATGGCGATCACCAGGATCACCATCAACTGGCTGAACGTAAGCTGCGTGTTCGTGGCCTGCGCGAGGAACAGCGCCGCCAGTGTCATGTAAATGTTGGTGCCGTCGAGGTTGAAGCTGTAGCCGGTCGGAATGACCAGCCCCACCACGGAGCGCGATGCGCCGAGGCGCTCCATTTTGACGATCATATGCGGCAGCACGGTCTCCGACGAACTGGTGCCGAGCACGATCAGCAGTTCGTCCTTGATGTAGGCCAGGAAGCGGATGATCGAAAAGCCGCACAGCCGGCTGATGCCGCCGAGCACGACCAGCACGAACAGCAGACTGGTCGCGTAGAAGGTCAGGATCAGCTCGACCAGGTTCCACAGCGCGCCCAGCCCGTAGGCGCCGACGGTGAATGCCATGGCGCCGAATGCGCCGATCGGGGCCACGCGGACGATGATGCCGATGATGCGGAACAGCACCTTGGCCGCGATGTCGATGCCCTCGATCACGTGGTGGCCGATGGCGGGCAGCCTGGCGACCGCGGCGCCGGTGAGGATCGCGACCAGCAGCACCTGCAGCAGATCACCCTTGGCGAATGCGCCGATGAACGTATCCGGGATGATCGCCATCAGATGCGCGACAATGCCTTCCTCCTTGGCACGGGTGACATAGCTGGCGACCGCCTTTGGATCGAGCGTCGACGGATCGATGTCGAACCCGGCGCCGGGACGGACCAGCAGGCCCACGACGATGCCGATGCCCAGCGCCACGGTCGAGACGATCTCGAAATACAGCAGCGTCTTCAGGCCGACCCGGCCCACCTTCCGCAGATCGCCCATCGAGGCGATGCCGTGCACCACGGTGCAGAAGATCACCGGCGCGATCATCATGCGGATCAGCGCGATGAACGCATCGCCGAGCGGCTTGAGTGCAACGCCGGTCTGCGGCGCGAAATGGCCGATCAGGATGCCGATCGCGATCGCGATCAGCACCTGAACATAAAGCACGGGATACCAGGACCGGCGCTTCGGCATCGTGTGCTCTCCCGTTCAATCACGTCGGCAAGCGCGGCTCGGGTCGACAAGGTCGGTACTCGGTAGTGCGGAACAAATGCAAACAGTGACGGATGCGAACGAAGATGTCCAGGCAGCGTTCGGGGTTTCACCCCGAGCCCCACCAGAGGCTCTGCCTCTGGACTCCGCCAAGGGCAGAGCCCTTGGAACCCTTCACTTTAAAATCGGATTCCAAAGGCTACGCCTTTGGTGGGGGTCCCGGGGGCAACGCCCACGGGCGGGTTTCAGGGCGGAGCCCTGAGCTCACCGCGGCACCGTGCGACGTGGCCCCTGCCGCTATGACACATGTATATACCATCACGCCTGCCCCGCGTCCGGCAGCCGCCTGGGCCGCCCGTTGTCGTCCACGGCAACCAGCACGAACTCGGCTGCCGTCACCCGCATCCGCTCGCCCTGGCCGCGCCGCAGCACCCACGCCTCGACGCCGAGCGTGATGGAGCTGCGGCCGGTGCGCTTGATCACCGTATAGACGCACACGACATCGCCCACCTTCACCGGCTGGAGGAAGCTCAGATTGGAGACGGCGGCGGTGGCGACGCGACCCCTGGCGCGCGTGCCGGCGGAGACCCCGGCGGCGAGGTCCATCAGCGACATGATCCAGCCGCCGAAAATGTCGCCGACGGGGTTGGTATCGGCGGGCATCGCCACGGTGCGCAGTGCCAGTTCGCCAACGGGCGGGTCGGCGGGCGGTGACGCGGCATTCGTCATGGGGCGCTCTCCTGCTAGGATCGGCCGCATGGTGGAGCGGAACACCGCGGAGGGCGAGGCATGAACGAGCAATCGGCCGTGACGGAGCGGGTGCTGCTGCGGCGCGACGAGGCTGGCATCGCCTGGCTGACGCTGCACCGTCCGGGCGCGCGCAACGCGCTGTCGATCGGGCTGATGGAGGCCCTGGTCGCGGAACTGGACGCGATCGAGGCGGACCCCGCCGTCAAGGTGGTGGTGATCGGCGGCGCCGGGCCGGCGTTCTGCGCCGGGCACGATCTGCGCGAGCTGCGCTCCCGGCCCGAGCGCGCGGCCTATCAGGCGACCTTCGAGCTCTGCTCGCGGCTGATGACCCGCGTCGTGCGCCTGCCCAAGCCGGTGATCGCCCGGGTGCACGGCGTGGCGACCGCGGCGGGCTGCCAGCTGGTGGCGAGCTGCGACCTCGCGGTGGCCGCGGCGACGGCGCGGTTCGCCACGCCGGGCGTGAATATCGGGCTGTTCTGCTCCACCCCGATGGTGGCCCTGTCGCGCGCCGTCGGGCGCAAGGCGGCGATGGAGATGCTGCTCACCGGCGAGCTGATCGACGCGGCGCGCGCGCACGAGCTCGGCCTGGTCAATCGCGTGGTGCCGGACGCCGAGCTGGACGCGGCGGTCGCGGCGCTGGCCGGGCAGATCGCCGCCAAGAGCCCGCTCACGCTGGCCATCGGCAAGGAGGCGTTCTATCGCCAGGCCGAGATGGGGCTGGACGACGCCTACACCTACGTCTCGGAGGTGATGACCCGGAACATGCTGGCGCGCGACGCCGCCGAAGGGATCGATGCATTCCTCGGCAAGCGCGCGCCGGTGTGGACCGGCACTTGATTTCAGCCATCACCGGTCACTCATCACTGGTCAACGATGGCCAAAGACCCCTACGAAATCCTCGGCGTGCAGAAGACCGACAGCGAGGCGGCGATCCGCTCCGCCTACCGCAAGCTCGCCAAGCGCCACCACCCCGACGTCAATCCCGGCAAGCCCGAGGCGGCGGAGCGGTTCAAGGAGATCAGCGCCGCCTACGATATCCTGTCCGACAAGGACAAGCGCGCGCGCTACGACCGCGGCGAGATCGACGCCGCGGGCAACGAGGTGCCGCCGCAGCGGCCGTTCTACCGCGACTTCGGCGACGCCGCGGGGCGCGAGAAATATCGCACCCAGGCCGGCTTCGACGAGGAGGACCTGGAGAGCATCTTCGCCCAGGCATTCGGTGCCCAGCGCCGCGCCAGGGCGGGCGCCGGCGCGGGCGGACGGCGGTTCTCGATGCGCGGCCAGGACGCCCAGTACCAGCTGACCATCGACTTCCTGGACGCGGTCAACGGCACCACCCGCCGGGTCACGCTGCCGGACGGGCGCACGCTCGATGTGCGCATTCCCGCCGGCGTGCGCGACGGGCAGATCATCCGGCTCAAGGGCCAGGGCATGCCGGGCATCGGCGACGGTGCGCCGGGCGACGCGCTGGTGGAGGTCACCGTCGCACCACATCCGCTGTTCCGCCGCGAGGGCGACGACATCATCGTCGAGCTGCCGGTGACGCTGCAGGAGGCGGTGCTCGGCGCCACGCTGGAGGTGCCGACCATCAAGGGGCCGGTGCGCCTGACCATCCCGCCGAATTCCGGCGCCGGCACGCGGCTGCGCCTGCGCGGGCGCGGCATCGAGGGCAAGGGCCATCAGTTCGTCGAACTGCATCCCGTGCTGCCGCCGGTCGAGGAGCCGGAACTGGCCGAGTTCCTGAAGACCTGGAAGCCGCGCCATCCGGTCGATCCGCGCGCCGACATGGAGACCCGGAGGGGAGACCAAGTGATGGACATCATCTCGGTCACCGCGCTGTTCCCCGACCTGTCGCAGGTCGAGCTGGTCAATTGGGTCGAGCGGGGCTGGGTGATGCCGGACACCGCCGAATCCGGCCTGGTGTTCCACGAGATCGACGTCGCACGGGTGCGCCTGATCCATGACCTGCGCAGCGACATGGACGTCGGCGAGGATGCAATCCCGCTGGTGCTGTCGCTGCTCGATCAGGTCTACGAGCTGCGCCGCAGGATGAAAGCCGTCCTGCATGTTCTGGAAACGCAGCCGACGGACGTCCAGGCGGCGTTGCTCGGTGCGCTGCGGCCGCCTGGTCTTGGCAAATGACAAGAAACTCGGATATTTTGATCTAGATCAATAATTGTGCTGCCGTGCCGCGCGTAGGGCCACTCTGACAGTCAGTGACGTCGAGCTTGTCCCACGCCATTTTCGACGCTTCATGGCCGGTGGCTCCGCCGGCTCTGCGCCAGCTGGTCCGGCGTGAGCTGGAACCCGGCGAGGATGCGTGTAGGCCGCGCCCGACTTGGTCGGGGTGATCGGCAGGATCATGTCGATTTCGCCGGTGCCCAGCGTCATGCGATCGACGTTGGACGGGAATGTCGCGTGCACCAGGTAGACGTGCTTGTCCAGGATCGTGTCGCCCTCCGTCACCGCGAGGAACACCGGCACGTCGGTCTCCCGCCCCTGCATCGCCGGGCCGCGGGTCAGCTCGATCAGGATGTTCACCGCCGTGGCGAGCTGGGTCTTGGTGTCGCCCTCCTTGCAGTTGCCGTTCACCCCGACGATCCGGGCATGCAGCACGAGGTCGGTCAGATCATGCGGCCCGCCCGGCGCGGTGCCGGGCCGGATAGATGTCGAGGTCCGCCGCATCGCCGAGGAACGAGGGCCGCGGACAGGCCGGCGCGAACTGGTTGCGCGCCGGACCGCAACCGGCCAGCAGCGGCAGCAGCGCCGGCGACCAGGGGGCGACCAGGGGGGCGAGCAAGGCGGCGCGCGGCGCCCGTCCAAGGTTCGGCTGTCGTGTCGGCATCGGGGACTCCGGAATGCGGGCCGACGCTTCTTGCGGCACCGCGGTCGTTGCCGGCAAGGGAGGGCGCCGGCATAGTGCGCGTCGCCGGCCGGATGGACAACACGCCGCAGGAGACCGATCATTTTCCAGCATTTCGCCCGGGCGGCCTGATCGCGGATGGCGGTCTACACCGAAGTCACCGACGAGGCCTTGGCCGCCTTCCTGGCGGACTACGACATCGGCGGCATGGTGGCGTTCCGCGGCATCGCCGAGGGCGTGGAGAACAGCAACTACTCGCTGCGCACCACGTCGGGCGACTTCATCCTGACGCTGTACGAGAAGCGCGTGGACCCGGCCGACCTGCCGTGGTTTCTCGGCCTGATGGAGCATCTGGCCAGGCGCGGCATCGACTGCCCGCTGCCGGTGCAGGGGCGCGATGGCGTGGCACTCCGCCGGTTGAGCGGCCGCCATGCCGCGATCACCACGTTCCTGCCCGGCGTGTGGCCGCGCCGGGTGCGGCCGGAGCATTGCGGGCCGGTGGGTGCGGCGCTGGCGGCGCTGCACGTGACGGGGCAGGACTACGCGCCGCAGCGCCTCAATGCGCTCGGGCCGGACGGCTGGATGCCGCTGCTGGAGCGTTCGCGCGCGCGGGCGGACGAGGTGCAGGCCGGGTCTCGCAGCGGAACTGGATCAGGCGCTGTCGGGGATTCTGGCCGCCTGGCCGCGCGAGCTGCCGGTCGGGCACATCCACGCCGACCTGTTTCCCGACAACGTGTTCTTCCTGGACGGTCGGCTGTCCGGCCTGATCGACTTCTATTTCGCCGCGACGGACATCCTGGCCTACGACGTGGCCGTGTGCCTGAACGCCTGGTGCTTCGAGCCGGATTTTTCCTTCAATGTCACCAAGGCGCGGGCGATGCTGTCCGCCTATGCCGCGACGCGCCCGTTGTCGGACGCCGAACGCGCGGCGCTGCCGGTGCTGTGCCGGGGCGCCGCGATGCGCTTCCTGCTGACGCGGCTGTACGACTGGCTCAACACGCCGCCGGGCGCATTGGTGACGCGCAAGCATCCGATCGAGTATCTGCGCCGGCTGCGCTTCCATCTCGCCGCACGCACCGAGCACGCCTATGGCATCTGAGGACGTCACCGTCACGCCCGGGCCGCCGGCGAGGCGGCAGAAGTCGTGGAGATCTGGACCGATGGCGGCTGCAAGCCCAATCCGGGACCCGGCGGCTGGGCAGCGATCCTGCGCTTCCGCGGCGTCGAGCGCGAGCTGTCGGGCGCCGAGCCGGCGACCACCAACAACCGCATGGAACTGACCGCGGCGATGATGGCGCTGGAGGCGCTGAAGCGGCCGTGCCGCGTGGTGCTGCACACCGACAGCGAATACCTGAAGAACGGCGTCACGCGCTGGCACACCGGCTGGGTGCGCCGCAACTGGCGCAACGCGGCGGGCGATCCGGTGGCGAACATGGACCTGTGGCGCCGCGTGCTGGACGCCGCGGCCGCGCACCAGATCGAGTGGCGCTGGGTGCGCGGCCATTCCGGCGACCCGATGAACGAGCGCGCCGATGTGCTGGCGACCGCGGCGCGGGAGGCGCTGCGCGGGTAAGGACCTGCCGGGCACGCTTCGTGCGTCCCCGTGGTGGCCGGGCTTATCCCCATACGTGTCAGGGTAAGCGCAGGAAGCTGTGTCATTCTCCCCCTCCCCTTGCGGGAGGGGGTTGGGGGGAGGGGTCGCGCCCATTGCAAAACCATGCGGTCGGATAAATGCCAAGTCTGGCTTCGTGCCGGGTTCCCCTCCCCCCAACCCCCTCCCGCAAGGGGAGGGGGAGGCCTTTTCTCCAGCCGCACCACGATACTGACGCGTATGGGGATACTGACGCGTATGGGGCAAAGCCGGCCACGACGGGAGAGCGCAGTGGAAGGGTCGCCCCCAACGGCGATCGGTAGCCCTAAGTCGCGAGCGCGATGCCGAAGCGTTCGCGAAACCCCTGCCGCCCCGCTGCGGTGATGGCCAGCGCGCGCGTGTCGCGCTGGCGGGCGATCCAGCCAAGCTCGAAGCAGCGGCAGGCGAGCGCGGCACCGACCCGCCCGGCGAGATGCGGCCGCCGCTCGCTCCAGTCGAGGCAGGGGCGGCAGAACACACGCCGCCCCGGCATCGGCGACGCGCCGAATTCGACCAGGAAGCGCTGCCCCTGCTCGGTCACCTCGCCGCCGTCGGTGCCCAGCGCGACATGGCCGCGCGCGGTCAGCGCATCGGCCAGCGCAACGCCGAGACGCCCGGCCAGGTGGTCGTAGCAGGTGCGCGCGGTCCGCAACGCCTCGCCGCCGCGCCATGTTGTGGCGTGCGCGGGCTCCGGTGCGGCGAGCGCCATCACCCCCTCCAGCATCTGCCCGACCTGCGGCGAGGCCAGCCGGTAGTAGCGGTGGCGTCCCTGCTTCTCCGCTGCGAGCAGCCCGCCGTCCGCGAGCTTCGCCAGATGGCCGCTGGCGGTCTGCGGGGTGACGTGGGCGACGTAGGCAAGTTCCTTGGCGGTCAGCGCGCGGCCATCCATCAGTGCGGCGAGCATGTTGGCACGCGCCGGATCGCCGAGCAGCGCTGCGGTGGTGGCGATGCGATTCGGGTCACTCATGGCGCGTGCTCCTTAGCCCGCGGCGAACATAGCGATCTGGCGGCGGCGGCGCATGCGGCAATGGTTCGGCCGGCGCCGAAGTGTCCCGCTCAGCTGTGCGTCGCTGCCGATCGGAAGGCCGCCGTCCACGATATCCAGCGCCGCCATAAGTTCGACTTCGGTGATCGTCAGCGGCGGGCAGAACGTCAGCACATTGCCGCCGCCCACCTTGAAGCTCAGTCCATTTGCGAGGCAACGGTACATGATCGTTTCTGCCTCTGCGGCACTGGAAAGTTCCAAGGCAAAGGAAAGACCGCGCCCTCGCGCCCCGCAAATTGCCGGATGCGCGCATGCATCGGAGGCGACCCAGCCGCGCGCACCAAGTTCGCACGACCGCCGCAGCAGGTCCTCGTCGCGGATCACATCCAGCGTCGCCAGCGCCGCGGCGCACCCGACCGAACTCTTCTCGTGCGTGTAGTGGCCCAGCGCGCGGTCCGCCGCGACATCCAGATCCTCGCGCGCGATCAGCGCCGCCATCGGGAAAGACACCGCCGCCCAATCCCTTGCCGAGCACGAGCATGTCCGGCTCGCAGTCGAGCCACTCGCATGCGAACATGGTGCCGGTGCGGCCCAGGCAGCTCGGGATCTCGTCGAAGATCAGCAGCGTCGCCGTGCCGGTCGCAGCTTGCGCGCACGCGCGGCCAGAAATCGGCAGGCGGCGCCTCCAACGTTGTCCAGCGCACCGGTTCGGCGATCACCGCGGCGACATCGCCCTGCACCTCCAGCACGTAGTCGATGTAGTCGGCCAGCCGTTCGTGCGCGCGTCCGTCCTCGCCAAAGAATCGCGATGCCAGCGCGGGCGGCGGCACATGTTCGGTGCCCGGCAGCAGCGGGCCGGCATCGCTGACGGAAGATCGCCTCGCCGCCCACCGAGATCGCATCGAGCGACGCGCCGTGGAACGCGTCCCACATCGACAGCGTCTTGTGCCGCCCGGTCGCGTGACGCGCCAGCTTCAGCGCCATGCCGATCGCCGCGGTGCCCGATGGCGCGAACAGCACCTTGTTCAACCGCCCCGGCGCGAGTTCGGCCAGCCGCCGCGCCAGGTCGATCGCCGCGCGGTTGGTGTAGCGGCGCGGCGAGAACGGCAGCGTCGCCAGTTGCCGCGTCACGGCCTCGATCACGCGCGGGTGGCCGTAGCCGACCTGATGCACGGTGTTGCCATGAAAATCCATGATCCGCCGGCCGGCGGTGTCAATCAGGTAGATCCCCTCGGCTCGCTCCACCACATTGAGACACGGCGTCGACAGCGCCTGATGCAGGAACCAGCGCGCGTCCTCGTCCAGCAGCGCACGCGTCTCGGCGTCGATGTAGTCGCGCTGCCAGGCGGCGCGCGCGTCGCCGAGATTGACGTCACCCTCACTGCGGTCGTGCATGGCACATGCTGGGCGGTTGGCACACGCGGGGCAAGCGTGGTGGTATCGGCGCATGGAGAAATTGCAGCTGAAGGCCGCCATCCTCGACTGGGCCGGCACCGTGGTGGACCACGGCAGCCGCGCGCCGATGGGGGCCTTCGTGCGCGCGTTCGCGGAGTTCGGCGTCGCGATCAGCATCGCCGATGCGCGCGGCCCGATGGGCATGGCGAAATGGGACCACATCCGCGCCGTCGGCCAAGCGCCCGCCGTCGCCGCGGCGTGGCGCGCACACCATGGCCGGGATTTTTCGGAGCGCGACGTCGAGGCGATCTTCCAGGTGTTCGAGCCGATGAACATCGCCGCCGTGCGCGATCATGCCGACATCATCCCCGGCGCCATCGAGGCGATCGACGCACTGCGTCGGCGCGGCATGAAGATCGCCGGCACAACCGGCTACACGCGTCCGATCATGGATGTGCTGGAACCGCTCGCCGCCGCGGCAGGCTACAGGCCGGAGCTGACGGTGTGCGCCGGCGATCTGCCGGCGGGGCGACCGAGCCCGCTGATGATGTGGTACGCCATGGCCCGGCTCGGCGTGTGGCCGGCCGCCTGCGTGGTCAAGGTGGACGACACCGCACCCGGCATCGGCGAAGGCAAGGCAGCAGGCACCTGGACCGTCGGCATCGCTCTGACCGGCAACGCCGTCGGCCTGTCAGCCGAGGAACTGGCGGCGGTAACGCCTGGCGAGCGCGCCCGATTGCGTGAACATGCCGCCGCCGAACTGAGCGCTGCCGACATGGTGATCGACAGCATCGCCGATCTGCCGCAGGCAGTGGCCGCGATCGATGCCCGTCTCGCCGCCGGGGAACGGCCGGCGATGCGCTACCGCACCGTCTCGGGGCTGACCTCGGCGATGTAGATCACGTCGCCGGTCGCCGCGTCGGGACTGCCGGGAGGCTCCATCGCAACGACATGCCCGTTGCCCTGCATCGCGATCCAGCTTGGTTCGGCTTTGGCGGCCTTCTTCGCTTCCTCGATGACCTCGTCGGGCACTTTCGGCCACAGCGACTCTTCGAGAACCCGGATGCGATCCATTGCGCGCTCCTGTGCGTTGCCGAGCATCAACGCCACATGAGCCACAACGTTCCCACCGCCAGTGTCAGCACGGTCAGCGGTGCACCGACGCGGAAGTAATCCCAGAAGCCGATCGCAATGCCGCGCCGCGCCGCCTTCTCCACGACGATCAGATTGGCGATCGAGCCCAGCACGGTGAAATTGCCGGCCAGCGTGGACGCCATGGCGATCACCAGCCAGGCGCGATCATGATCCGGCAGCGCGGCAACGAACGGCTTCAGCAGCAACACGGCAGGCACGTTGCTGACGAGGTTCGACAGAACCGCGGTCACAGCGCTGAGCACCGGTACTGTGCCGAGGTGCAGCCGGCCCACGGCCTCGACGGTCTGCGGCTTCAGCAGCTCGCGCTCGGCGCCGGCGACGATGATGAACAGCCCGGTGAACATCAGCAGCAGCGACCAGTCGATCTCGGCATAGACACGCGCGCTTTTGACCCGGCGCGTCAGCAGCAGCAGTGCGCCGACCACGATCGCAGCCTTCGCCGGCGGCTGTCCGGCGAAGAACAGCGCGACCACCACAGCGGTGGCGATCAGCGAACGCACCACCAGCACCCGATTGGCCCGCACGCGCGGCAGCCGAAGCCGCAGGCTTTCGCCGCGCAGTTCGGTGCGGTGGAACAGAGCCAGCAGTGCGATGGTCAGCACAAGGCCGATCAGCGCCACCGGCGCCAATGCAGCGGCGAACTGCGTGTAGGGGATCTGCGAGAAGCTGCCGATCATCATGTTCTGCGGATTGCCGGTGATCGTCGCCGTCGAACCGACATTCGACGCCATCGCCACGGCCAGCAGATAGGGCACCGGATTGCGACCGAGACCGATGCGTCAGTTCCAGCACGAGCGGCGCCATGACCAGGCAGATCGCATCGTTCACCAGGAAGGCGGAGAACGCGCCCGACACCAGGACGATGGCGGCGAGCAGCAGCACCGGTCGGTGCACGCGGCGCACCACCCAGGCGTTGGCCACCGCAAAGAACCCGGAGATGCGCAGATTGGCGACCACGATCATCATGCCGAGCAGCAGCGTGATGGTTCCCATATCCACGGCCTGATAGGCGTCGTCCAGGGTCATGACGCCGGACGCCACCATCAGGCAGGCACCGACGAGGGCAACGCCGGCGCGGTCGATCGACAGCCCCGGCACCTTGCCGATGGCCAGAGCGAGATAGCTCGTGGCGAAAATGGCGATGGCGGCGAGGCGGCGTGTCGCCTCGTTCTCGCCGGGCGTGATCCAGGGGACGGCGGCCGCGACGAGCGCCAGCAACAGCAGCAGCGCAACCGCCGTCAGGCTCGCCAGTTCACCTGCGTTGCCCGGCGTCCAGCGGTTGCTCATTCAGTGATTTGGCCACAGTCCGGGCGTTGCCACTTCCAGCGAATTGCCGTCGGGATCGCGGAAATACAGGCTGGTGCCGCCGCGTGCCCAGTGCACCCGACTTTCCACTTCGATAGCCTCGCGTTGCAGATGCGCCTCCCATGCGGCCAGTTCGCCCAGCGGGATGGCGAAGCACAGATGCAGCGCGCCGCTGCCGTGATGCGGCGGAATGAAGCCGCCGGGCACCGGTGCGGGCTCGTTCGTGCTGCCGTGGCGGAACAGCAGCAGCACCTGGCTGCCCGGCACGCCGAGCGCGCACATGCGGCCGTCAAGCACGAACCGCTCGAAGCCGAACACGCGCTGATAGAAGTCGCACGACCGATCCAGATCGGCGACATAGAGCGAGGTCTCCAGCACGCCGCTCGTGCGGGGAACGCCGGCCATCGAGCTTTCCTCCGGGTCGCGGACATCGGCGAAGGTGGTGCAGTCAGCCGAGTGGCGCAATCCGAAGGCGATCAACGTCTGTTCAGCAGCGGCGAACCCTGCGCGGCGGCAGCAGGCGGCTTGCTAGTCCAAGATGCCGGTGACCGCGATGAAGGCGAGAGGCGGTGTGTTGGCCGGCCTGACAATCCGAATGAGCACCACCGCCCCCTGGCAGGTCGGGTCCGGCAGCGTCACGTGGGCGCGAATCTCAAAGCTGCCCGACGGCGGAAACGTGACCGGATCGGTAGTTGTCCTGCGACGAGGTCCCCGCACACAACGCTAGCGGCGACCTGCGGAATGCCCGCTGTCGTGCCTGCGTTGGGCGGCCGACGATGGGTGCAAGCAGCAGCCCTGTCACCTCGACCTCCAGACTGCCGTCGCCCTCCAGTCGCGCGCGTCCGCGGCTGGACGACCCACGGAGCACCACCGCTGGCGACACCTGCGATCGTGGGCCTTGGGCGAGGACCCGACGATCGGAGTATCAAACTTGCCGTCGTCGGCCTTCGCCTGGATGGGCATGGCGATCGTCGACGCCAACAACGCGGCCCCAAGTCCAATTCCCGAAAGCTTCGCGGTCATCTCGTTTCCCCCTGGATGCGCTTGCGCCAGGCCAACCCTTGCGCCGATGCCTATGGTGACGCCTGGGCGCGGTATTCATGCCCGATTGCGGAGCATCACACTTGCGGGAGGCCCGTGTGATCGGGACACCCGCACAAAACATCGCGCGTCGGCATCGCGGTTTGGCAAATGTCATGCCGTTTCGGCCGGCCCAGCTGCCCGCAGCACATCCAGCGGCACCAGCACGCCGTCACGCTCGAAATGCCAGAAGGTCCAGCCATTGCAGGATGGCGCATTCTGCACCGTGGCGCCGACCTTGTGGATCGAGCCGCGCACACTGCCCGCCGCCACCGTTCCATCGGCCGTGACCACGGCGCTGACCCGGCGCATCCGGTCGTACAGCTTGGTTCCGGGAGCGATCAGCCCCCGCTCGACCAGGCTGCCGAATGGGACACGCGGCGTCTCGCGCTTCGACACGGCCCCGGCGAGCCCCTCGTCGGACACCGGCAGCGTCTTGCGGATCCGCCCGATCGCGGCCTCGGCGTAGGCAGGGTGGCGCTCGATGCCGATGAAATGCCGGTGCAGCCGCTTCGCCACCACCGCCGTGGTGCCGGTGCCGAGGAACGGATCGAGCACGATGTCGCCCGGCGCGGTGCTGGCGAGCAGGGCCCGGTGCAGCAGCGCCTCGGGCTTCTGCGTCGGATGCAGCTTCAGGCCGTGCTGGTTGCGCAGCCGCTCGGGCCCGGTGCACAGCGGGATGAACCAGTCGCTGCGCATCTGGATGTCGTCGTTCAGCGCCTTCATCGCGGCGTAGTTGAACCGGTGGCGCGAGTCGCGCTGGCGCGCCGCCCAGATCAGCGTCTCGTGCGCATTGGTGAAGCGTCGGCCGCGGAAATTCGGCATCGGATTGGCCTTGCGCCAGATCACGTCGTTCAGCACCCAGAACCCCAGGTCCTGCAGCGCGGCGCCGATGCGGAAGATGTTGTGATAGGCGCCGATCACCCACAGCGTGCCGTCCTTGCGCAGCAGCCGGCGACATTCGCCGAGCCATTCGCGGGTGAACGCGTCATAGGTGGCAAAATCGGTGAAGCGATCCCAGTCGTCGTCCACCCCATCGACCAGGCTGTCGTCCGGCCGGCGCAACTCGCCGCGGAGTTGCAGGTTGTAGGGCGGGTCGGCGAACACGCAATGCATCGAGGCCGGCGGCAGCATGCGCATCATTTGCACGCAGTCCCCCAGCAGGACCTGGTCCAGCGGCAGTTCGCGGATGACTTCCACTTGTCTCCCGGGACGGAAGCAGGGCGGTTCCCCCGAGTCGCGCCCGGGGCGGCGTTATCGTGACGGTTGTGCGGAAGGCACGTCAATCAGGGAGGTCGGGTGAGGCTCGGGGTTTCACCCCGAACCCCGACCAGAGGCTCTGCCTCTGGACTCCGCCAAGGGCGGAGCCCTTGGAACCCGTCACTTGAAGTATCGGATCCCAAAGGCTTCGCCTTTGGTGGGGGTCCAGGGGGCAACGCCCCCGGGCGGGGCTGTCAGGGCCTGCCACACCCAGCACTCAAACGAGCTCGAGCTTCAACTGGCTGACGGTGCCGAAGCTTGGGCGATGGTGCGGCGTCGGCCCCAGCCGGCGCAGCGCCGCCACATGGAAGCCGGTCGCGTAGCCGGCATTGGTGCCCCAGCCATAGCCCGGGAAGCGCACCGCCAGCCGGGTCATCGCGCGGTCCCGCAACACCTTGGCCACGATCGAGGCGGCCGCGATGGACAACGACAGCCCGTCCCCGCCGACCACGCAGCGCACCGCGCAGCCGAGCGGCGGCGGCTGGTTGCCGTCGACCAGCACCAGCGCGGGCGGAGCGGGCAGGCGGGACACGGCGCGGCACATCGCCAGCAACGCGGCGTGCAGGATGTTGAGCCGCTCGATTTCGGCCACCGATGCGGCGCCGACGCCGATCTCGGCGCGGCCCGAGGCGTACAGCGCCTCGAACGCGACAACACGCTGCTCGATCGTGAGCTTCTTTGAATCGTCGAGCAGGGCGGCAAGCCGGCGCGGCACGCCGGTCGGGAACACCACGGCAGCGGCGACGACCGGACCCGCGAGCGGCCCGCGTCCCGCTTCGTCCACGCCGGCCACCCGGCCGCCGGCCCGCTTTTCCATGATGAAGTTCGGCACCCGTGATGCGTAACAGGCGCCCCGGAGTCGGGCCAGCGTCATTCGGCGGCGCGCTACTCCCCGAGTTGCGCGGCCAGATGGTTGACCAGGCTCCGCACCTTCGGCGAACTGGCGCGATATCCCGGGCACACCGCATGCAGGTTCTCGCTGGCCGGCACATAGCCGGGCAGCAGGCGCACCAGGCTGCCGCGGGCGATATCGTCCTCCACCAGGTAGTCGGCGCACAGCAGCAAGCCGGCACCGGCGCGTGCAGCATCGCAGCGCAGCATGGCGTTGTTCACCTGCAGCCGGCCGCGGATCGGCACTTCGGTCTCGCCGTCCGGGCTGCTGAAACGCCAGATGTCCGCGGGATCGTGGCTGTTGGTGATGCAGGCGTGCTGGGACAGCGCGGCAGGGGTGGCGGGCGCACCATGCCGGGCAAGGTACGCCGGCGCCGCGGTGAGCACGCAGTTCACCGGCATGAGCGGCCAGACGACGAGCCCCGCCGCGTTGGTCGGACCGGTGCGGATGGCGAGGTCGTAGCCTTCCTCGATCAGGTCGACCGATCGGTCGGTCAGTTCGACGCTGATCGACACCTCCGGGTGGCGGTCCATGAAGCCGACCACGAGAGGTCCGAGCCTGGTGCTGCCGAACACAACCGGCGCGGTGATGCGCATGTTGCCGCGCACCAGCGCCTCGGGTTTCGCCGCGTTGCGCGCCGATTCCATTTCTTCAAGAATGCGTGAACACTGAATGAAGAAGCTTTCGCCGGCATCGGTCAGCGCGACGCGTCGCGTTGTGCGATGCAGAAGGCGCGCGCCGAGCCATTCCTCCAGTGTCTGCACGTGCTTGCTGGCGGTGGCCTGGGAAATGCCAAGCTCGCGCGCGGCACCGGAGAAACTCCGTATTGCTGCGACCCTGGCGAAGACTGTCATGCTCGTCAGTCGATCCACGTTCACCACCGAGCAGGGTCAAGAGGCCGATTTCGATTTCTGATCAATCCGATCATTCTGCTGATCGGCAGTGCAGGATACTAAAGTTGGTCGCCGCGGACATGGTCTCGATCACGTCAGTCCCCCCATGCCTCGGCTCTGTATGTCCGGTGGCATCGTCAGTCATTTGAGTCAGGTATAAGTCGCGAGATAATTGTTTGGACGCTTTAACGGTTTATATTATTCCATGCATGGTGGAAATATAATTGCATGCCATAGTCTGAGCGAACGATAACTGCCGCCGCCACGACTGTAACAATGCTACATCACAGCAGCAACAGCCTTCATTGTACGGTGCAGGTATTATTGCCGTTCTCAAGACACTGCTTGCCGGCCGTGTCTAAGCGGTACTTGTGATATTTGTTGGCTGGTCGAATCTGACCTTCGCTCATGTCCGCTTGATACTCCGAAAACTCTGCAATCCCTCATAAAGTCTCCGGGCGGACGTTAGGCGGAAGTATGGAATACTGCCGGTCTGCAACCGAGGAGGAGCAGAACCGGGTGGCAGGCCAACAGCATCTACGGCTAGAGTTGTACTTGACGTGCGTCAATTCGGAAATCGGTCTCCTCAATTGGATTTGACACAACCGCCCAATCCGGAATGCCGCGCCGGCTCGCCATCCGGCCAGTGCAGGCACCGGCGGTGCGGCAGGCGCCAGTCATTCTCGGATCGCATTGGTGAGGCGTGGTGAGACATTTTGAGACACTTCCGTGGGCGCTTTTATTACTGCTCGCCGGCAGCGCCCGGGCCGAGCCAGCGGATCATTACCCGGTCGCAGCGATCGCCGGCGGCAGGCTGACGGTGGCGACGGAAGCGGGGCGCGGAATGTTGCCGATCCATGTCACCGCAGACTGGACGCACCGGCTGCCGGATGTGACGAGGGCGCTGGTGGTCGTGCACGGCGTGATGCGCGACTACGACACGTCGTTGCGCATCGCGCAGGCAGCACTCTATGCGGCCGGGCAGGCGGGACGCGGCACGATGATCGTGCTGCCGCAGTTCCTGGCGGAACCCGATGTGGCGGCGCATGCGATGCCGGGCGATGTGCTGCGCTGGAGCATCGCGGGCTGGGTCAGTGGCGAGGCGGCGACCGGGCCTGCGCCGCTCAGTTCATTCGACGCACTCGATGCCATTCTGGCACGGCTTGACGACCCGACAACCTTTCCCAACCTGCGCCGTCTGGCGATCGCCGGACACGCCGCGGGTGCACAACTGGTGCAGCGCTATGCGGTCGTTGGCCGCGGCCCGACGGCTTTGGCGCACGCCGGGGTTGCCGTGCGCTATGTGGTCGCCAATCCATCGTCTTATGTCTGGTTCGGCGACGAGCGCCCGATGACCGACCGACCGTGCAACCTGCGGGATGCTTGACCGCTGGGCATATGGTCTGGCGGGCGCACCACCGTACGTCGAACGCGCCGACGCGCTCGAGGAACGCTACATCAGGCGCGACGTCGTGTATTTGCTCGGCGAGGCCGACATCGATCCGAACCATCCATCGCTCGACCGGAGCTGTGCCGCCGAGGCGCAGGGGTCGAACCGCTACGAGCGCGGGATGAACTACCTGTTCGCGCTGGAACAGCGGCATCCGAACCTGGTGCGGCACAGCATCCTGAGCATCTGGGGTGTCGGCCATGATGCCGGCAGCATGTTCGTCTCGGCCTGCGGCCTGGCGGTGCTGTTCGATCGGCCGGGATGCCCGGCGTTCTGACGCTGCTGCTACGCCCGCAGCGGCAACGGCTGTTCGTCCAGCATGTCCGCCAGGATGACGCTCCGCGCCTCGTCGAGATCGAGGTGATGCGTCTCGATCATCGGCGCCGCCTCCGCCAGGATCGCATCGACGTCCTGCATCAGCTTGAGCCGCTTGAACAGATCCGGCCGCGCAAGACCCATGCTCTCGCCGACCAGCTCCAGGAAGTTGACGACCTCGAACGGCCAGTCGCGCTCGTGCGAACAAAGCTCGCGGTGGCACGCGTGGTAGATGCCGGCCAGCGTCGTGACGCCGGCATCCGCCGCGGCCTGAAGCTGGCTCTGATGCACCTGCCGCTTGTACGCCGGCAACGGGTTCAGCGTGTTGCACATCCAGCCGATCCGCGGCTGCTCCAGGTCGACGAAGTCGAGACCGGGGATCGCCAGCAGGATGGCGCGCGCGGCCTCGCTCACGCCCTGCACGCCGGGGTGTTCATGCAGCCCGACGCGCCGGTTCACCGCGTGCTTCAGCAGCGGGCGCAGTTCGTCGAGCCGCGCCGCGAGGAACAGCAGGAACGGTTCCAGATCCAGCTTCGTGTCGGTCTTGCCCGGCACGACGATCTCGCCGAGCTGCACCTGGCAGGTCGGGCACCAGGACAGCACGCGATTGCCGGCGCTCGCCAGGCGATCGACCGTGCGGTAGGCAATGCGGCCCGAGGTCGCCAGATCGCCGGCGCGGAACTGCAGCACGCCGCAGCAATGCGACGGCCCGCCCATCACCCGGTAGCGGATCGCCGAGCGCGTCCATGATGTCGAAGCACAGCAGCGCGATGTGCGGCGTCTTCAGCAGGTTGCAGCCGGTGTAGAACACCACGTCCGGCGCTTCGTCGGTGTCGTCGTCGGGACGAAAGCGCGCCAGCAGATCGGGCGGCAATTGCAGGCGCGACAGCACGCGCACGCCGGTCGTCATGCCGGTGAAGCGCGTGAAGCCGGTGCGCCGGCGGTCGGCCGCCTCGGCCGCGCCGTGTCGTGGCGAGGCGGGCCATCGCCAGCATGAAGCGCGGGTTCACGCCGTACTGGCAGGCCGGGATGCAATGGCCGCTGCCGGTGCACACGGCGGCCCAGCGGGCGGACGCCGCCGGATGGTCCTCGCCGCGCAGGATCGCCAGCACGCCGGATGCCACCGCCGATGGGTCGCTGGCATCGATCCCGGCGGGGCCCGGCATCGGGCAGACATCGACGCAGGCGCCGCAGGACGTGCAGCGCTCCAGGATCTCGGTCACGCGCGCATCGAGGGCCTGTTCGAGCGGGGCCGCGGTCATGGCATTCTCCTGTGTCAGGTCCGGTGTGTCAGATCCGGTGTGTCAGGTCCGGCGCAGGATCGCCGGCTGCTCGGACCGGAACGGCGGATGGTCGACCCGCCCGGGCAGCACATCCGGCCAGACCCAGGTGGGCGCCGCGAACAGCCGCCGCATGGCGTCGAGGTCGCAGTGGAACGGCGGTCCGCCCGGCCCGTCCATGTGCATGAACAGCACGAACAGCGACCCGCCCGGCCGCAGCCAGCGATGCAGGCGGCGCGCATAGTTGGGCCACAGGGCCGGCGGCAGCGCGCAGAGGCAGGTCTGGTCGTAGACCGCATCGAACGGACGGTCCGGATCCCAGGCGAACAGGTCCGCCTGCTCGACCCGCGCCGGGGCCTTGATGCGATCGAAGCGCGCCCGCTGCGCCGCGACCGCGGTCGGCGCCGCGTCCACCACCGTGACATCGAACCCGGCCTCGGCGAGGGCCAGCGGCTCGAGGCTGCGGCCGGCGCCAGGGACCAGGATGCGGCACGGCGCCAGCGCGCCCAACTCGCGCCAGCCGAGGAAGGCCGGGTTCAGGCCGCGGCGTTCCCAGGTGGTGGCGCCGCCGCGATAGCGCTCCTCCCAGTCGACCGCCTGGGTCTCGCTCATGGTTCGTCGCTCAGCAGGTCGTCGAGCGGCCAGGGGCAGACGTCGGGCACTGGATGCGGCGCCTGGCCGTCGATTGTCTCGGGCACGCGCTGCAGCGCCTGACGATAGATGCGCGCGAGGTCGATCCGCTGCCGCATGGAAGCCACGTATCGCTTGCCGCGTCTGACACGAAATACGATCTCATCGTGCCTGCCACCCGGCAGCGTGCGGCGCACCGGCCAGCGTCCGCTTTCAACCGGTGCACGATGCGCCTGCATCGAGCAGAGACTCGACCGCATGGAGCTGTTCGCGTCCCACGCTCTCGATCTCCTCGGCGATATTCGGCCAATCCAGATCGGCGTCGTTCACCAGTTCGCCGGTGGCGCGGCGACGCAGCAGTTCGCTCTGGCGCTCGCTCCACAGCAGGATGTCGGTGTCATATTCGCCCATTGGGTCGCTCATTGGCCCACGGCCTCCGGGAGCGCCATCCAGGCGGGGATGCGAGGCGTCAGCGTCGCACCGCCGCATGTCAGTGTGTCATGCAGCGCGTCGATCCGCAGCACCGCCAGGCCCGCTGCGTCCCGGCCGGAGCGCATCGTGCCCACGTCCACGGCGTTCCGGAGCACCGGCGTGCCGGGCGGCGGCAGGGCGCCGGACACCGCAACGGGGACCAGGCGACGCTTGACCAGGCCCCGGTACTTCGTGCGCGCGGTCAGTTCCTGGCCCATGTAGCAGCCCTTGGTCCAGGACACGCCGTGCAACTCGTCGAAGCCGGCCTCCAGCAGGACGGTCTTCTCCGCCTCCAGGTCGCGCGAGCCGTCGGGCAGGCCGAGCGCCAGGCGGTGACGATCCCAGTCCGCCTCGAATGCGGTGGCGGGCAGCGGCGTCGCGGACAGCAGTCGCCAGCCGGCCTCGGGCAGACGAGGGTCCGGCGCGACGATCGTCTGCCCGGTGGGTGTCTCGGTCGGCGCGCCGTCCCAGGCGGCGTAAACGGAAAGCTCGTCGGCTGCGCGCAACGTCACCTTGGACCGCAGACGAAACCGCGACAGGCGTTGCAGCAGCGGCGGCACCTGGGCGTGCTCGCAGTCCAGCAGCAGGCGATCGCCGTCCGCCAGGATGAAAAAATCGGCGAGCCACTTGCCCTGCGGCGTCAGCAGCGCGGCCCACAGCGAACGGCCGGGAATGGCCTGCGTGACATCGTTCGACACCAGTCCCTGCAGGAAGTTTTCCCGATCCTCCCCGCCGACCTCGATCACACCCCGTTCGGGCAGCGCTGCCAGTCGTGTCATGGTCAAAGAGTGGGCTTTGGCGACGGTAGCCCGCAAGAAGTGGTAGAGACGGCCCGGCGAATTGCGTAAGCCCGGGGCGGCGCTTGGGGCAGGGGCTGGCAATCGGGTAAGCAAGTAAGAACAACACGGATTACACGGATGAAGGCAAGGGAGTTGCACGGATATAAGATGAAGCACTTGGGCGATCTCCTCCAGTCGAAGTGCAATTCGTGAGGTGCCTGAAATTACTTTCCGTGAAACTCGTCTCCCTTGATCCGTGTACTCCGTGTTATTCTGGCTTACTGCATTGCTTGCTTCGCTTACATCGCCGAGCACCGCGACCCACCTGCATAGACAAGCCGGCATGAGGATCGCACAGGTGATGGCCGGTGCGCCCACGGGCGGGGCGGAGCTGTTCTTCGAGCGGCTGACCATCGCCCTGGCCGCGGCCGGGGAAACGGTCCTGCCGGTGATCCGCCGCAATGCAGCCCGGGCCGAACGGCTGACCTGCGCGCACGTGGCCCCGGTGCAGCTTGGCTTCGGCGGGCCATTCGATCTGCTGACCGGCCCGCCGCCTGCGCGCTGCGCTGCGCCAATTCGCCCCTCGCGTCGCGGTGGCCTGGATGAACCGCGCGGCGCGCTTCACACCGCGCGGCGACTGGGTGCTCGCCGGGCGGCTCGGCGGCTACTACGACCTGGCCTATTACCGGCGCTGCGATCACCTGATCGGCAACACGCGGGGCATCGTCGACTGGATCACGCGCCAGGGCTGGCCCGCTGCCAGGGTGCATCACCTGCCCAATTTCTCGCCGGACATGGCGAACGCGGCACCGGCATCGCTCGGGCTGCCGAACGGCGTTCGGGTCGTGCTCGCCCTGGGCCGCCTGCATCCGAACAAGGGGTTCGACGTGCTGGTCCGCGCCCTGCCGGCCCTGCCCGGCGTGCATGTCGTCATCGCCGGCGAGGGCCCGGAACGCGCGGCCCTGCTCGCACTGGCCGGGCGCGAAGGGGTCGCCGACCGCCTGCACCTGCTGGGCTGGCGCGCCGACACCGCCGCGCTGCTGGCCGCGGCCGATGTGCTGGTCTGCCCCTCCCGCCACGAGCCGCTGGGCAATGTGGTGATCGAAGCCTGGTCCGCGCGCCGCCCGGTGGTCGCCGCCGCGGCCGACGGGCCACGCGAACTGATCACGCCCGGAAGCGACGGAATACTGGTGCCGCCGGAGGACGCGAACGCGCTGGCCGGCGCCATCGGCAGCGTGCTGGATGATCCGGCGCGCGCATCGGCCCTGGCCGAAGCGGGTCGCCTCCGCTACCAATCGGAGCATGCCGAGGCGCCGGTTGTGGCGCGCTGGCGGCAGTTCCTCGCGACCGTGGAGAAGCCCTGATGTGCGGCATTGCCGGCCTGATCCTTGCCTCCGGCGCGCCGCCGCCCGATCCCGCCACGCTTGTCGCGGCTGATCGATTCGCTGGCGCATCGCGGACCCGATGGCACCGGTCACGCGGTCGTCGGTCGCGTCGCGCTGGTGCACAACCGGCTGTCGATCATCGACCTGGTGACCGGCGACCAGCCGCTGTTCGCCGGCCCCGCCACGCTGGTGTGCAACGGCGAGATCTACAATTACCGCGAGTTGCGCGTGGCGATGCCGGAGGTGAATTTCGCCACCAACAGCGACTGCGAGCCGGCGCTGCATCTCTGGCTGCGCGACGGCGCGGACTACGTGCAGCAGCTGCGCGGCATGTATGCGATCGCCATCCACGAGCGCGTGAAGCGCACGGTGACGCTGACGCGCGATCCGTTCGGGATCAAGCCGCTGTATATCGCGCAGGTCGCCGGCGGGCTGGCGTTCGCGTCCGAACCGCAGGCGCTGCTGGAGGCTGGACTGGTGTCGCGCGCGGTGCGCCCGGCGGCGCGCGAGGAACTGCTGCAGCTGCAGTTCACCACCGGCACCGACACGATCTTCGAGGGCATCCAGCGTCTGCTGCCCGGCGAGACGCTGACCTGCGCCGACGGCCACGTGCTGGACCGGCGGCGCGTGTCGCTCGTGCCGGAGGGCGGCCCCGAGAACATCGACGAGGACGCGGCGCTGGCGCGGCTCGATCGCGCGCTGGAGGAAAGCGTCGATCTGCACCAGCGGAGCGACGTGCCGTACGGCATGTTCCTGTCGGGCGGCATCGACAGCTCCACGTTGCTGGCGCTGATGGCGCGGCTGAACAGCCGGCCGGTGCTGGCGTTCACCGCCGGCTTCGACGCGCCGGGTGCGGCCGACGAACGCGAGCATGCCGCGACGGTGGCGAAGGCGCTGGGCGCGCAGCACGAGACGATCGAGATCACCGAGCAGATGGTCTGGCAGCATCTGCCGGAGATCGTTGCCTGCATGGACGATCCGGCGGCGGATTATGCGATCATTCCGACATGGTTCCTGGCACGGCGCGCGCGGCAGGACGTGAAGGTGGTGCTTTCGCGGCGAGGGCGGCGACGAGATCTTCGCCGGCTACGGCCGCTATCGCAGCGCGATGAAGCCGTGGTGGCTGGGCGGGCGCACGATGTGGGCGCGCGGCAGCTTCGACCGGGTGGATGTGCTGCGCGCGCGACCCTCGGTCTGGCGCGACGGCATTGCCGCGGCGGAGGCCGAGGCGGCGGAGGGCGGCCGCTCGCGACTGGCGGCGGCGCAGGCGACCGACATGGCCGACTGGCTGCCGCATGACCTGCTGCTGAAGCTGGATCGCTGCCTGATGGCGCACGCGGTGGAGGGGCGCACGCCGTTCCTCGATCCCGGCGTGGCGAATGCGGCGTTCCGCCTGCCGGATGCGATGAAGCTGCGCGACGGGCTGGGCAAGTGGATTCTCCGGCGATGGCTGGAGAAGCACCTGCCGGTGGCGCGGCCGTTCGCGCCGAAGCAGGGCTTCACGGTGCCGGTCGGCGAATGGATCAAGGGCCAGGGCTCGCGGCTGGGGCCGTTGGTGGCGGCACAGCCCGGCGTGGCCGAGATCGCCGATCCGGCCAAGGTGCGTGCGCTGTTCGGCGACATCCGTCGCTGGCGGCACGGCTTCGCGGCCTGGAAGCTGCTGTTCTACGCGCTCTGGCACCGCCGGCACATTTTGGGGCTGCCGCCGGTGGGGGATGTGTTCGAGACGTTGGCGGCGGTGTGAGCGGCATTACGTCATCTGATCGATGATGCGGCTGACGCCGAGTTCGGCTGGAATGCCGTCATAGAACAGGCCCAGTATGTCAGTCACGCCGTCGGTTGCGGCCTCGTAGACGAGAATGTGCCGCGGCCGGCGAACGCGGTCGGAAGGATCGGGCGAGCGGCGTCGACTGTGCCCGATGTGGTAAATGCGCAGCGCGCCTTCGATTTGCTTCGACCCATTGCGCAACGGATCATCGGCGACATCCTGCATAGCGGCAATGACGAGGGCGGCGTAGCGGTCGCGCCCGACCATGCCCCAACCTTGCAAACTGTCCGCCAGGATCTGGGCAAGCTGTGTCTC
The DNA here is from genome assembly GCA_963739725.1 of uncultured Alphaproteobacteria bacterium. Classification (GTDB taxonomy): domain Bacteria; phylum Pseudomonadota; class Alphaproteobacteria; order Acetobacterales; family Acetobacteraceae; genus JAMXLO01. The sequence continues at coordinate 645,632 of CAVUBS010000033.1, forward strand.
GGCTGGCCTCGATAGCCGCCACTCAGCCACGCCTGCGCCGGACGCTTTCGGGCTTTGGGTCGATGCGGCCGGTGATGCGGCGGAACAAAGCATCGCGCGCATCGCTTCCGTCGATCAACGCGTATTCGCCGCGGCCGATTGCTTCGCGGCCCTCCCGGGCGATGCCATGGATCATCTCGATGCACGCCTGCTGGGCCGCTAGCTCCGATTCGTACCGGCGCAGCGCCTCGCGGACCACTTCGCTCGCATTCTGGTGTCGACCGCTCGTCACTTGCCGATCCACGAACGAGGCCAGGTGATCCGTGAGGCTGACATTGCGGGCAGCCATGCGTTGTTCCGATCGTGTCGGGCGACGATGTCAAACATTGACATAACCCGTCGCTTTGTCAAGGCGGAGCAAGATGTCGCGACGCGCGTGACCTCCCCTACCGCTGGTGCTACCTGCTGTCTCAAGCAGTGGAGAGGATCGCTCATGCCCGCACATTTCGACCTGCTGATCCGCAACGGCGATTGCGTGCTGCCGTGGGGCGTCGAGCGCATCGATGTCGGCGTGCGCAATGGCCGCATCGCCGCTCTCGGCGTCGCATCGGACGCAACGGCGGACCAGACGATCGATGCCACCAACCTGCACGTGCTCCCGGGCCTCATCGATCCGCATGTGCATCTGCGGGACCCCGGCGACAAGGCGGTCGAAACCATCCCCACCGGCACCAGGGCCGCCGTGCTCGGCGGGCTCGCGGCGGTGTTCGACATGCCGAATACCGCGCCCTCGATCACCGATGCGGACCGCCTCAGCTGGAAGCAGGACTACGTCGAACGCGAATCGTGGTGCGACATCGGCCTCTACGTCGGCGGCACCAAACAGAATATTTCTGCACTTGCACAGCTGGAACTCGGCCGCGGCGTGTGCGGCATAAAAATCTTCGCCGGCAGCTCCACCGGCGATCTGCTGGTGGAGGATGACGAACACCTGGAACGCGTGATGCGATCGGGGCGCCGGCGCATCGCGTATCACTCCGAGGATGAATACCGGCTGCAGGAACGCCGCCACCTGTTCAAATCCGGCGATCCCTATCGGAAGCACATGGAATGGCGCGACGAGGAGACCGCGTTCCTCGGCACGCGTCGCCTGATGGCGCTGGCGCGCGCAACGGGACGACCGGCGCATATCCTGCATGTCTCGACCGAAGAGGAACTCGACTACCTGAAGGATTTTCGCGACGTCGCAACCTGCGAGGTGCTGGTGAACCACCTGACGCAGGTGGCGCCGGATTGCTACGACCGGCTTGCGGGCTTCGGCGTGATGAACCCGCCGATCCGCGGGCCGCGCCACCTCGAGGCAGGCTGGCGCGCGATCAACGACGGCACGGTGGATACGATCGGCTCCGACCACGCGCCGCATGCGCGCGACAAAAAGCTGCTGCCGTGGCCGGATTGTCCCGCCGGCCTGACCGGCGTGCAGACGCTGGTGCCGGTGATGCTGAACCACGTGAATGCCGGACGGCTGTCGCTGACCCGCATGGTCGATCTGATGTGCGCCGGCCCGGCGCGGGTCTATGGCGTGGTCGGCAAGGGCCGCCTCGCCGCAGGCTACGATGCGGACTTCACCCTGGTGGACCTCAAACATCGCCGGCGCATCGAGGAATCCTGGATCGTATCGCCGTGCGGGTGGACACCGTTTGCGGACATGGACATCACCGGCTGGCCGGTCGCCACGATCGTGCGCGGCCAAACGGTGATGCGCGATGACGAAGTGCTGGGGCAGCCGGTCGGACGCCTGGTGCGCTACGGCTAGAGCGCACCTACCGCGTATCCAGGACCAGGCGCACCTTTGCTGCCAGTTCGACGAACGTGAACGGCTTCGTGACCAGGCCGACGCCGGCGTCGAGGCGACCGTGGTGCACGATCGCATTGCGCGCATAGCCACTGGTGAACAGCACCTTCAGATCGGCGGTTCGCCGCCGCGCTTCATCGGCTAGCTGACGACCGTTCATCCCGCCCGGCAATCCGACATCGGTGAGCAGCAATGCGACCTCACGATGCTGATCGAGAACGCGAAGTGCATGCAGGCCGTCCTGCGCGTCGAGCACGCGGTAACCCAATTCGCCCAGTGCCTCGACGGCAAAGTTGCGCACGTCGGGTTCATCCTCCACGACAAGGATGGTCTCGCCGTTCCCCTTCGGGACATGGGCTGCAATCGATCGGTCCTCGGTCTCGCCAGCCGATCCGATCAGCCGCGGCAGATAGATCTTGATCGTCGTGCCGGCGCCGACCTCGCTGTAGATCTTCACGTGCCCGCCCGACTGCTTCACAAAGCCATACACCTGTGAAAGGCCGAGACCGGTGCCTTGCCCCTCGCCTTTCGTCGTGAAGAACGGATCGAACGCTTTTGACAATACCTCCGGTGGCATGCCCACGCCCGAGTCGCTGACGAAGATCCCGACATACTGTCCGGGCGGCACGTCCGCGCCGGTGGCGTACTTCTCGTCCAGATAGACATTGGCGGCTTCGATCGTCAGCCTGCCGCCATCGGGCATCGCGTCGCGCGCGTTGACCGCCAGGTTCAGCAGACAGTTCTCCAGCTGGTTGGCGTCGACAAAGGTCGACCACACGCCGCCGGCCTGCACGGTCTCGATGGCGATGCTCTCCGGCAGCGAGCGTCGTATCAGATCGGACATGCCGGCCAGCAGCGCATTGATCGAGACCGCCTTCGGCTCGAGCGGCTGGCGGCGTGAAAACGCCAGCAGCTGGTGGGTGAGGATTGCCGCACGCGATGATGCAAGCAGCGCCGAGTTCACCAGCCGCTGCAGGCGGGCGTCATCCCGATCCGACAGCCGGCGCTGCAGCGTCTCCATGTTACCGGAGATCACCGTCAGCAGGTTATTGAAATCATGCGCGACGCCGCCGGTCAGCTGGCCGATCGCCTCCATCTTCTGCGCCTGCCGCAGTTGCTCCTCGGTCGCCCGGCGTTCGGTCAGATCGCGCGTGATCTTGGCAAATCCGACCAGGTCACCCTGTTCATCGTAAATCGCATTGAGCACGACGCTCGCCCAAAAGCGCGTGCCGTCTTTGCGGACACGCCAGCCCTCACCCTCGTATGTGCCGGTCAGCGCCGCACGGGCGATCACGCTCTGCGGGACCCCGTTCCGGCGGTCTTCCTCGGTATAGAACAGCGATATGTGCCGGCCGATGATTTCGCCGGCCGTGTAGCCCTTGATCCGCTCGGCGCCGGGGTTCCATTTGACGACGTTGCCGCCGGCATCGAGCATGAAGATGCCATAGTCGGTCACGGCCTCAACCAGAAGACGGAACCGGCGCTCGCTCTCGCTGAGCTGCGCATAGCTGGCCTCCAACTGCTGCGTGCGTTCGCCGACACGCTGTTCGAGCGTCTCGTTCAGCGTCTGGAGCGCCTGTTCCGATTGCCGGCGTGCCTCGACGTCGCGCTGGCTCGCCTGGTAAAGCTGCGCATTGTCGATGGCAACGGCTGCCTGCGCCGCGATCCCTATGATGATGCGCTCCTCACGCTCGGTGAACACGCCAGGCTCCGCGTGGCCAAAGAACAGGCCGCCAAGCACCTGCCCGGAACGCGAGAGCACGGGAACCGCCAGGTAGCTGCGCATCGGGGGATGACCGTCGGCGATGCCCGTGTACGGCAGGCTCTTCCCATAGCGGGGATCCGTGCTGATGTCATTCGAGCGAACCGGTCCCGCTCCGCGAAAGGTCGGTTCGAATATCGCGGCGATGCGCGGCATCGGAAATCCAGCAAATGCCTCGCGCTGTGTCCCCGACAGCGTGAAGAGCGCATACGCCTCGCCTTCCTCATTCAGCACATTGGAGAAAAATGCGCCGAACTCTGCTCCGGCGATTTCCACGCCGGCGTCGGTGGCGGTCTGTACCAGGCGCTCGAGGTCGAGTTCCGCGCTGAGCGCAACACCGGTCCGGTTCAGGATCTCCAGGGTTCGCGCTTCCTCGCGCACTTCGGCGACGCGCGCTTCCAACATCGCGTTGACCGCCAGCAACCGCGCCTCGAGTGCCTTCCGCTCGGTGATATCGTAGCAGGTCCCGCGCAGCCAGCGCGGCCGACCCTCGCCGTCGCGAATGATCTCGCCTTTTTCCGCGAGCCAGTGGATGCTGCCATCAGGATGCCTGACACGGAATTCCGCGACGAACACGCCGGTTTGCCTGGCGGCCTCGATCTCCGCGCGCAGCTTTGATACATCGTCAGCGAAAATGGCGGCTTCCCAATCCGCGAGCGACGGCGCCGGGACACCGGGATCGAATCCAAACAGCACCGCAACCTGCGGCGTCGTCAACAGCCGCCTCGATGCCAGATCGAGTTCGAACGCTCCGGTCCCCACGATCGCCTGCAGCAGACGCACCTGCTCCTCGGGCAGGCGAGGCTGTGCGTCGGAATCGTTCCGGTGCTGCTGTCCTTCGCTCATCGGAGGTCCGGCTATTCCATGCGACCGGTCAATATCGCTTTGGCTTCCGTCATCGCACGAAGCTTGCCCAGGACAATGTGCCTCGGCAGGTGATTGAAGCCGCATGAGCTGGTAATGATCGTCTGCTCGGGTGCGAGCCACCGGTGCACCGTGATGCGGTCGGCGACCTGCTGGCCCGTCTCGATGTTCGGAGCCTGCACGTCGACCGCTCCGACGCCAAGCTGTCTGTTGCCGAGCAGGCCCTTATAATGCGGCGTCATGTCGTGCTCGATCAGGTACGCATCGCATTCGATGCCGCACACCAGGTCCGCCTTGTAGCGTCCGGTATCGAAGTAGCGATGGCCGATCTGCCCGTCGTAATCGGGACCGACGGCGTAGTTGCCCTGACAGATATGGACGGCGACGTGCACATCGTCCCCGAGGTTCTCGATGGCCATGTTGATGGCGTCGACCGCGGCGCGGACGTCCGCATCGCCTGCGACGGTGAAATACGGCTCGTCGATCTGGATATGCCTGCAGCCTGCCGCAACCAGCCGTCGGAAGTTCTGATGCAGCAGCTTGCCAAGGTCAGCCATCATCTGCGGCATGTCGTTGTAGTGCTCGTCGTATGCCACCGCCGCGAGCAGATGCGGTCCGGTCATCGTGACCTTGACCGGCTTGCGCGCGAACGCGGCGACCGTCCTGAATTCGTCGACGAGGCCGAGGTCGGTGGTGTCGTCGATCGGGCCGTGACAAACGGCGGCCGGATGGAACACATTCGGATCGTGCCTGCTGATGGGCCGCGGCCGGTTGACGTTGTGGAAGGCGGGAATTTTCTGCCAGAAATGGTTCAGCATGGCGTTGGGCGGTGCGTGGCGATTGTGGGTGCGCCGATGCATCTCGCCGCCGGTTATCACGTCGATGCCGGCGGATTCCTGCTCCAGGATTGCTGCCTGGGTGGCACGGAATTGTGCATCCGCGAAATCGGCCGGCGAGAGCTGCCCCAGCGTCACGAGCCGATCCAACGCCTCGTACCATCGAGGAACGCTATGCGCGCCGACAACCGTTGTCGTGTATGCGCTATAGTGAGGCATCGGTCCGCCCTGTAATCCAGATCGTCGCTGCACAGTGCTAATGAGTGAGGCGTGCGGCGGCAACGTTGCCACAGCATCTCAACGGAACAGCCGGGCCTTGGCAATGGCAGGCGACAAAATAAAAGATCCGCATTCTGCCAAGAGAATTGCGGGCACGTCGATGGCAACGGACCGCCCGGACGACATGGACGGGCGATCCGCCCGGGCGCGCCGCCTCACCAGACCATGCGCCGCGTCCTGTCCTTCGCCGGCTTCGGACGGCTTGCCGCGGCCCACTCGGTCACCGGCATGAAACGCACCGCGAGGAACTGGTAGGTGCGATTCAGCAGCTGAAGGATGCCCTCGTCGAAGCTGATGCCGGCCCCTGCCCACTCCGCCAGCAGCGACTGCCATGCACGCTGTGTGCGATACAGCCAGTCACGGTGCGACCGGATGAACGTGCGCTGGCTGTCGGCGTTGCGCAGGGCCGCCATCACCTCGCCGGTCTGCGCGTCCAGCTCGTCGAAGCGGAGACTGATCTGCTTCAGCGCGGTCCCCGCCAGCCGGCGCACCTGCGTCAGCGTCTCGAGATGCGAGGCATCGCCGCGAAACCCCTTTGCGATGCGGCTCAGCTTCTCGGCCATCACCTTGACGCGGCGCAGCAGCCGATCGCGCAGCGCCTCGATATAGGCGAGTTCACGCGCCAGATCCTTCACCAGTTCGATCACGGCCGCGCGGTCGGGCAGCCCGAGCGCCTCCGCCGCCTTGGCAAACGCCTGCTGAACCTGCTGCCGCCGCGCCGGGTCGTCCGCCACCTGAAGCAGCGCTTCCGCGTCGAGATGCTCCGCATCGGCGCCGGTGCCGGAGTTCAGCCACGCCACCAGCTGCCATTGCAGCCGCGCATTGGCGATCTGCAGATGCACATCGTCTGGCTCCCAGCTTGCCTCGCCGCTCAGAACCTCGGGCGGCAAGGCGTCGCCGATGCGCAACCCCGCGACGAAGTCGAGCGATTGCACGATCAGGTCGAGCATCCGCCCGTCGTCGGAGGCTTTCTCGATGCCGAATTCACGCTTCAGGGCCGTCAGCGGGATTGCCGCCTCCTTGTCGCCCATGATGCACCACCATGACCGGCGCGCCGTCGCTTTCCGCCCGCCGGAACAGCGGATCGCCGAACATCGCGAACACGCGGTGCACCAGACAGCAATGATCCGGAGAGGAGGAACTCGTGGCAATTTCCATGGTCGGCACTGGAGGTCGTCTGTCCGGCTGATATGACCACAGTGCGGTGAACATACCGTAAGCAGTGGCGTGACGTGCGTCCACGTGCCGCCGGCCGCTAACGCCTCGGTAACTTGCCCGGAACGCCAATCCGCGCCATGACCAGCCGATGCAGACGCCTCCAAGTGCGGCAGGATGACGCCGCTTGCCTGGCTGATCGGCTTCGTGCTGCCCGCCTGCGCCGCGTCCGGCGCGCATGGACTGCCGTCGCCGCAGCCGATCGACATGCAAAGGATCGAGCGACCGGCCAGTCCCAACACCGCCCTGGCCGCGCCGGCCGGGTTCGCGCCGCCGCCGGATGTCGTGACGCCGACCTACCCGATGGCGGCCGGCCGGCTGTATGACGCGGTGCGTGCCGTCGCGGCGGCGCAGCCACGCACCTTCGTCGCCGCCGACGATGCAGCCGAGCGGCAGACCCACTGGGTGGTGCGCAGCGCGGTGTTCAACTTCCCCGACCTGATCACCGCGCAGGTCAGCGATGCAGGTCCCGAGGCCAGCACGCTCGTGCTGTATTCCCGCAGCGTGTATGGCCGCTCCGATCTCGGGGTGAACCGCAAGCGTCTGGACACCTGGCTTGCCGCCCTGCGGACCAAGATCGATCAACCCGGCGAAAGATAGGTTTCCATGCGAGGTCTCGGACCATTCCTGCGCGACGCCTGGCATCTGGCCAGACCGTACTTCCGCTCGGAGGAGAAGTGGTCGGCCTGGGGCCTGCTGGCCTCGATCCTGGCGCTCCGGCTGCTGCTGGTCGGCATGACGGTGGTGCTGAGCTTCTGGAACCGGGAATTCTTCAACTCCTTGCAGGACAAGGATTTTTCCGCGTTTTTCGAGCTGCTGTTCGTCTGGCGCCAAACGCCGAGCGGCTTCATGCCGGGGTTCTGCGAGATCGCCGCGGTCTACATCCTGGTCGCGGTCTACTTCACCTATCTCTCGCAATGGCTGCAGATCCGCTGGCGCCGCTGGCTGACCGTGCGCTTCCTGGACGAGTGGTTCGCCGATCGCGCCTACTACCGCATCAGCCTGACGACCGATCGCGCGGCCATCGGCACCGACAATCCGGACCAGCGCATCGCCGAGGATATTCGCGACTTCGTCGACAACACGCTGACCCTGGGCATCAGCATCATTGCGAATGTCGTCACGCTGGTCAGCTTCCTCGGCATTCTCTGGTCGCTGTCCGGCACGATCACGCTGCTCGGCATCGCCATCCCCGGCTACATGGTCTGGGTGGCGATCGCCTACGCGGTCGTCGGCACCTGGCTGACGCATCTCGTGGGTCGCCCGCTGGCCGCGCTGCGGTTCCGCCAGCAGCGGGTGGAGGCGGACTTCCGCTACAGCCTGGTGCGCGTGCGCGAGAACATGGAAGGGATCGCGCTCTATTCCGGCGAGGCGGAGGAAAAGACCACGCTCGGCCTCCGCTTCGGCAGCGTGATCGGCAACTGGTGGGCGATCATGCAGCGCACCAAGATGCTGAACGCGCTGACCGCTGGCTACGAGCAGGTGGCGGTGATCTTTCCCGTTCATCGTCGCCGCACCGCGCTTCTTCTCGGGGCAGATACCGCTGGGCGGACTCACCCAGACGGCCGGCGCCTTCGGCCGGGTGCAGGACGCGTTGTCCTGGTTCATCACCCGCTATCCCGACCTGGCCCAATGGTTCGCGATCGTCCAGCGGCTCACCACGTTCCATCGCGCCGTGGTCGCGGCGCGCGCCGCCTTCGGCACCGGGCTGGCGCTGGCCGATGCTCCGGACGGATCGGTGCAGTTGCGCGACGTGACGCTCGAGCTGCCGAACGGGGCGAAGCTGCTGACCGACGTGGACCTGCTGCTCGAGCCCGGCCATTCCGTCGTCGTCACCGGCCGTTCCGGCTCCGGCAAGTCGACGCTGTTCCGCGGCATCGCCGGCATCTGGCCGTTCGGCACCGGGCGCGTGGCAGCGTCCGGTCGAGCGCTGCCTGTTCCTGCCGCAGCGCCCCTACATTCCGCTCGGGTCGCTGCGACACGTGATCAGCTATCCGCAGCCACACGACCGGCACACGACGGAGGAGATCGCGCGGGCGCTCCAGGATGCCGGCCTGCCGCAGCTGGTTGCCCGGCTCGACGACGACGAGAACTGGCCCCAGCAACTGTCCGGCGGCGAGCAGCAGCGCGTCGCACTGGCGCGCGCCCTGCTGGCGAAGCCGGACTGGCTGTTCCTCGACGAGGCGACCGCCAGCCTCGATCCGGAAGCCGAGGCCGAACTGTATCGCACGCTGAAGGCGCGGCTGCCGAACACGACGCTGGTGTCCATCGCGCACCGCCCGTCGGTCGCCGCCTTCCACGAGCGTCGCCTGGTGTTCCGTCGCGAGGAGGGAAAATCCGGCCAGCTGGTGCCGGGCGAACTGGCGCCGGCGGAAGGCGGGGACGGGTAATTTCGGCGGCCCGAACCAGTGACCTTCCACCGCTACTCGATAAGCGCGCGCCGGAGCGTGATCCTCCCCCTCCCCTTGCGGGAGGGGGTTGGGGGAGGGGTCGCGCCATGGCAGGGCAATCGGGGGAGGCTCAGGGCTCGCCCTGAAACCCGCCCGGGGGCGTTGCCCCCGGGACCCCCACCAAAGGCAAAGCCTTTGGAATCCGATTCTAAAGTAACGGGTTCCAAGGGCTCCGCCCTTGGCGGAGTCCAGAGGCAGCGCCTCTGGTGGGGTTCGGGGTGAAACCCCGAGCGCTTCTGCAAGCCCGATTGCCTTGCCCCACCCCGTCCCGCAACGGAGGGGGAATACCTTTCTCCAGCCGCACCGTGATTCTGGCGCGTATGGTGCGTGTTCCGGCCGCCAGAAGCGGCGCCCTGCCACGACGGATGGCCGGGACAAGGCCTCGGCCATGACGATGTAAACAGCGGGAGAGCAAGCGGAAACGGCCTTCGGCATAGGCGCGTCGCGGTCCTTCACCAGCCGAGCGCAGCCCTGACGCCAGCCAGCGCCTCCAGATGCCGCGGGTGCTCGCCGGCGAAGCGCAGCACGAGATGGCTCGCCCCGGCGCGGGCGTAGCCCTCCAGCCACGCCGCGACCCCGGATGCGGAACCGGCATAATGCGCCTGGCGATGGCGCAACACCGCGGCAGGCTGGCCGTAGTAGCGCTCCAGGAACGCATCCAGCCGGGCCTCGGCCCGACCCGGGTCCTCATCCAGCGACGAGCGTCAGATACATCGCACCCGACAGGGCGGCGGGATCGCGTCCGGCGGCGGCGGCGATGTCCTTCACCTCCGCCCACTGGCGCGCGAAGGTCGCCGCGTCGGGCGTGTTGGGGAACCAGCCGTCGAACCACTTTCCGGCGCGCTCCAGGCTGGCCGGCAGGTTGCCGCCGATCCAGAGCGGCGGGCCGCCGGGCCGGTGCGGCGTCGGCGCGAGCACGCCGTCCGTCACCTGCCAGCGCCCCTCCCAGGTGACCGGCTGTCCGGTCCACAGCGCCCGGCACAGTCGCAGGCCCTCCATCATGCGCCCGACCCGCTTGTCGAACGGCACGCCCGCCGATGTGAACTCGGCCTTGATGTTCGGCCGATCGGAGGCGAAGCCGACCCCAAGGATCAGCCGGCCCTCCGACACCTGATCGAGCGTGGCGACCTGGTGCGCCAGCAGCACGGGATTGCGCAGCGCCGGCAGCAGCACGGCGGTGCCGAGTTCCACCCGCTTCACCCGACCTGCCACGCCGGCCAGCAGGGTCAGCGGCTCATGGCGCGGCCGGGCCAGCAGCGAGTCGCCGACCCAGACCAAATCATAGCCCAGCGACTCGGCGCGCGCCGCGAGGTCGAGCAGCGGCGCAGCGTCGGGCCGCCCCTCCATGATCTGCTCGCGTGTCGGCAGCAGGTATCCGATGTGCGGCGCCATGCCTCGTCTCCTCATGGTCATTGTGGGCGGTTATCGTGGTCGCGACGTGCTGTCCCGCGCGAGAAAGCCCTCCATGCGTGCCACCTCGGCGTCGAAGCGGCGCTGGAAGGTGCGATCCTTCGGGCGTGCGCCGACAAACCCGGCCTCGACATCCAGCCGTCCATCCGGGGTCGTGACGTTGACCCAGCCGATCACGCGATCGCCCCACAGCAGCGGCATTGCGTAGTAGCCGAACTGGCGATCCGGCGGTTTCGTGTAGGCCTCGAAGCGATACGCCCAGCCCCACAGGTGCTCGAAGCGGCGCCGGTCCCAGACGATCGGATCGAACGGCGCCAGGAACCGGACCTCGCGCCGCACATCCGCCGCGTCCGCCGCCCGCATGGCCGCCGGCCAGACGTATCGCACCCCGTCCAGCGCGCCGCTTTCCAGCTCTCCCGACCGCAGCAGTTCCTCGACCGTGTCGCGCCATCGGCCGAGCCCGGGCGCACCGCGACCAAGCAGGCCGAACGTCGTGGCAAGACCCGTGTCCGGCACCGGCGCCAGAATGCGTGTCACCAGCAGCACCAGCCGACGCAGCCGTTCGGCCGGGGACGCGGGTTCGCCATGCGGCGGCGCCGCCTCGTAGATCCTGATGCCGTCCCGCCGGCGCGCGACGCGCAGCAGCCCGTGATAGTGCAGGCTCTGCAACGCCCGGGTCGTCGCCTTGGAGAACCCGCCCCAGCCGTTCACCGCGCGGTCCTTGCCGAAGCTGTCGGCGAGTTCCGCCGGGTGCGTCGCGCCGTTCCGCCGCACATGGGCGAGCACCTCGGCGGCCAGCCCGGTCGGCACATGCCTGCCGTCGGCGCTCTCCGCATCGTGGCGCGGGTGCAGCAGGCGCCAGGTCGCATCGGGCATGAAGCCGTAGGCGTAGAGGAAATCCTCGTGGAGCCCGAGGCGCGGATACCGGCGCTCGAGATCGCCCGCCCGATAGCCGGTCACGCGATGCCGCAGGATCAGGTCCTGCGCCCGCGCCGGCGCCCGAATCGGATCGGCCTGCACGAAGCCGAGGGCGGCAACGGCGCGCCCGATCGGCATCGGACTGGCCAGCGAGCCGTGCACGACACGCCGCGCGAACTTCCGCCAGGGTCAACTGCCCCGCCATCGGCGTCAGCGCGCCGGCAGCACGTCCCGCACGCGCTCCGGCGGACGGCACAGACGCACGCCGCCTGGCCCGACCACCACAGGCCGCTCCATCAGGATCGGGTGCGCCATGATGGCGTCGATCAGGTCGTCGTCGGTCTTTGCCGGGTCGTCGAGGCCAAGCTCCTGGTACGGCGTGCCGCGCCGGCGCAGCAGTTCGCGCGGCGTGAGGCCCATGCGCCCGAGCAGATCGACCAGTTCCGGCCGCGTCGGCGGCGTCTTCAGGTATTCGATCACGCGCGGTTCCACGCCGGCATCCCGGATCATGCCCAGCACCTTCCGCGAGGTCGTGCAGGCGGGGTTGTGGTAGATCGTGACCTCAGACTTGCCTTGCGCCATCGGACGGTACCTCCGGCGACAGGATAGCCCGGCTGCTTCCCGTGTCGAAGGCTTCGCGGGTAAGCTGCGTCGTGCAAGGCGGTCCGCATGCAACGAACGCGCCGGGCTGATGACATGGCCGACATCTACGACACCGACATCCTGACGTGGTCCGAGCGGCAGGCGGAGCTGTTGCGCCGCGTGGCGGGCGGCGAGCGCATCAACGACCAGGTGGATTGGCGGAACGTCATCGACGAGATCGAAAGCGTGGGCCGGAGCGAGTTGCACGCCGTCGAATCGCACCTCGTGCAGGCGCTCGCGTGGTGCACGCCTTCCATGGCGCAGCGGATCGATGGGACGAAGCTCTATCGCCGGGCGCTGCGCCATATGCCCGAAACGATGGACAGCCTGTCGCCACTGCCGGTGCCGGAGACATGTCCGGTGACGCTGGATGAGCTGTTGGGCGAGGCGTAGCCATGCCGCCTGGTTCGCGTGAAGGCAGCAAGTCCCGCAGCGAATGACATGAGCCGGCACCGCATCGGCATCGATCTGGGGGGCACCAAGATCGAGATCGTGGTGCTCGCGCCGGACGGCAGCGAACTGCTGCGGCACCGCATCGATACGCCGCGCGGCTATCAGGCGTCGCTCGAGGCGATGGCGCGTCTGGTGCGCGATGCGGAAGCGCAACTCGGCATCACGGCGACGGTCGGCATCGGCATTCCCGGCGTGATCAGCCCGGTCACCGGACTGGTGAAGAACGCCAATTCGACGGTGCTCAACGGCCTGCCGTTCGACCGCGACATCAGCGCCCTGCTCGGCCGGGACGTCCGGGTGGAGAACGACGCCAACTGCTTCGCCCTGTCCGAAGCGGCGGACGGCGCCGGCGCCGGACAGAGCGTGGTGTTCGGCGTGATCCTCGGCACCGGCTGCGGCGGCGGCATCGTGATCGACGGCAAGGTCGTGCAGGGCCGCAACCACGTCACCGGCGAATGGGGCCACAACCCGCTGCCCTGGCCGCGCACGGACGAACTGCCGGGACCGCATTGCTGGTGTGGCCGCTGGGGCTGCCTGGAGAGCTGGATCGCCGGCCCCGCCCTGGCACGCGACTGCGACGGCCCGGATGCGCAGGATGCGTCCCACATTCCGGCCCGCGCCGCTGCGGGCGACGCGCTGGCGCGGGCGGCGCTCGATCGGCATGCCGACCGGCTGGCGCGCGGGCTGGCGCAGGTCATCAACCTGCTCGATCCGGACGTGATCGTGCTGGGCGGCGGCCTGTCGAAGATGGAGCACCTCTACACGGCGCTGCCGCCGCTGGTCCGCCGCCGCGTGTTCAGCGACTTCGTGGACACGCCGATCGTCGCGAACAGGCACGGCGACTCGTCCGGCGTGCGCGGCGCCGCCTGGCTCTGGCCCGCCGAGGGATAGCATGCCCGCGCTCTGCCGCGACTGTCTGGCCGGACTGTCAGTGGGGCTCGATGGTCAGGGTTCGGCAGGCAGATGCGCCGCGTGCGACGGGACGCGGATCGTGCGGCACGCCGAACTGTTCGACCTGACCATCGCGCATATCGACTGCGACGCGTTCTACGCCAGCGTGGAGAAGCGCGACCGGCCGGACCTGGCGGCAAAGCCGGTCATCGTCGGCGGCGGCGTGCGCGGGGTGGTCACCGCGGCCTGCTACGTCGCGCGGATCTACGGCGTGCGCAGCGCCATGCCGATGTTCAAGGCGCTGAAGGCATGCCCGGATGCCGTGGTGATCCGCCCCGACTTCGGAAAATACGTCGCCGTCGGGCGGCAGATCCGCGGCATGATGGCGCGGCTCACCCCGCTGCTGCAGCCGCTGTCGATCGACGAGGCGGTGCTGGATCTCGGCGGGACGCAGGCGCTGCACGGCGCGCCGCCCGCCGTCGTGCTGGCGCGCTTCGCCCGCGCGGTCGAGGCCGAACTGGGCCTGACCGTGTCGGTCGGGCTCGCGCCGAACCGGCTGCTGGCGAAGATCGCGGCAGGCCGCGACAAGCCGCGCGGCTTCGCGGTGATCGGCGCCGCCGAGGCCATGGCGCTGCTGGCGCCCGAACCGGTCCGCCTGCTGCCCGGCATCGGCCCGGCGCTGGCCCGCCGGCTCGCTGCCCAGGGCATCACCCTGCTGGGGCATCTGCAGGTGCTGAGCGACCGCGAGGCGAAGCGCCGTGTCGGCGAGGATGGCCCGTCGCTGGTCCGCCGGGCGCGCGGCGAGGACGACAGGCGGGTCGATCCGGGACGCGAGACGAAGTCGATCAGCGCGGAGACCACCTTCGATACCGACCTCACGCGGCCGGCCGATCTGCAGGCGCATCTCTGGCGCCTGTCCGAGAAGCTCGCGCGGCGGCTGAAGGAGCACGAACTGTCCGCCGGCGGTGTCGTGCTGAAGCTGAAGACCACCGACTTCGCAACCCGCACGCGCGCCGGCCGGCTGCCGAGCCCGACCGTGCTGCCCGACCGGCTGTTCGAGGCCGCCGTCGTGCTGCTGTTGCGCGAGGCGACCGGCACGGCGTTCCGCCTGATCGGCATCGGCGCCAGTCCGCTGCTGCCGCTGGCGGAGGCCGATCGCGGCGATCTGGCCGACACCGAGACGCCGCGCCGTGCCGCCGCGCAGGCGGCGATCGACACGCTGCGTCAGCGCTTCGGCGACGGCGCGATCACCCGGGGTCGCGGCTGGAGCCGATCCGCCCAAAAGCCAGCCGGATCGGGTCTGATCACGCCTCCGGCGGGGCGGCGGCGATCGGGATCTCCCTGGCCTCGGGCTGGTCGCCGGTGCCGGGCGCGCGGGGCTCGGCGTCCTCGCCCTCGGCCTCGCCGGGCGGCGCACTGCCGTCCTCGCCGTAGGGACGACGCTGGCCGCCCTGCTGCTGGCCGTTCGGCTGGCCCTGCTGCGCCGCCTGGTTCATGGCGTTCAGGATGCGGAAATAGTGCTCGGCGTGCTGGAAATAGCTCTCCGCCATCACCCGATCGCCGCCGCTGGTCGCATCGCGGCCAAGCTGCAGGTATTTCTCGAACAGCTGCTGCGATGTGCCGCGGATCCGAAGATCCGGACCATTGCTGTCGAAGACGTGGTTGCGGTTGAGCGGAATTCCGCCGCCTCCGCCGCCGCCCTGGTGCCGAATGGTGCCACCCCCACCGCCGCCGCCACCGGGTCGATGGCCGCGTCCACGCATGCGTTTCATGTTCATTGCTATTGCCGTCGCGCCTTCTCTATTTGCTGGCCGGCCGGGAAATGCTGGACGCACGGGCTCTCCCGTCGGCGTCCCGGGGGCAATCCCCGCGGCCAGGCTGCCTTCCATCGGCGTTGGTTCCGGCGAGCACCCCCGCCCGCCGATCAGCGTTCATCGAACGCACCGCTGATCGGGCAGGCCAGGCTGCCTGGGGCAAGCCGCTGTGCGGCTGACCCTGCCGACCACAAAACTAGACTGCCGCCATCGCTCTGCCAAACGGTTTTTTCATGATGATGCCGGGTGGAGCACCAGGGCGCGCGCAATTCCCGACAAATCGTGGTGTTGGTGGCTGGCGAACCCGGCGCTGCGTGCCAGCCGCGCGACCGTGGGCGCCTGGCCGGCACCGACCTCCAGCACTGCGACCCCGTCGGGCGCGAGCAGCCGGGCAAGGTCGGGGACCAGCCGGCGATATGCGGAAAACCCGTCCGCGCCGCCATCCAGCGCTGACCGTGGCTCGTATCGAGCCACCTCCGGCATCAGGCCATCGATCTGCGCGGTGGGGATATAGGGCGGATTGGACAGCACGAGATCGAAGCGTGCATCCAGGGCGGAGGTCCAGTCGGCGCACAGGAAGCCGGCGCGGCCGGCCAGTGCCCAGCATGGCGGCATTGCGCGCGGCGAGGGCCGACCGCGGCGAACGAGCGATCCACCCCGACGCCGAAAGCGGCGGGGAATTCGGACAGGGCGGCGAGCAGCAGGCATCCGGTGCCGGTGCCGAGATCGAGCACGCGGCGCGGCGGGTCGCGGCCGGCGAACGTCGCGAGGGCCGCCTCGATCAGCGTCTCGGAGTCCGGACGCGGGATCAGGGTCGCCGGCGAGACGGCAAGATCGAGGCTCCAGAATTCGCGCCGGCCGACGATCAGGGCGAGCGGTTCATGCGCCGCGCGCCGGGCCACCAGGGCCTGGAATGCGGCCACATCGACCGGCCGGGCGGGATCGCGCGGCAGGGCGGACGGTGTGGTGCCGAGCATGTGCGCCAGCAGCAGCCTGGCGTCGAGGCGCGGATTGTCGATGCCGGCCTCGCGCAGGTGCGCGGCCGCCTGATCGAGCGCTTCCAGCGCGGAAACGGTCGGGCGGATCAGGTGCTCGGCTAGGCGGCCGGGCTGGCGGCCCGCTTCGCCCGGGTGCGGAGCAGCCGGCGCTTCAGCGCCCTGGCATCGACCGTCAGGCGGGCGTTCGGCGTGCCGAGCAGGTAGGCGTCGATGCCGCCGTTGTGCTCGATGGTGCGGATGGCGCGGGTGGACAGCCGCATGCGCACCGCGGCGCCGAGAATGTCGGACAGCACCGAGCTGTCCTGCAGGTTGGGCAGGAAGCGGCGGCGGCTCCGGTTGTTGGCGTGGCTGACGTTGTTGCCAGACAGCACGCCCTTGCCGGTGATCTGGCAGCGGCGGGACATCGCAGTGAACCTCGATCCGGTCGGGAGCGGCGGGTTATGGCCAAGCGGCGCGGGTGCGTCAAGCGTGACGGGCGGGGATGTATCGTTGCGGCCACGGCCGCCTCGATTATTTTCGTGCTGAAACCAGTAGATGCGCTTTGCAGTCGAAATCATGCTAGGTTGCGATCCAGGACATTGACCAGAGCCCGATTGCGCCATGCGTTTTTCGCCGCGACAACCTGCGATTTTCGCGATCGGCTGCATGGCCGCCCTGCTGGCCGGCTGTGCCGCCCCGCGCACGATGGCGACCTTTCAGACCCAGGACGGAACGATATCCCTGCGTGCAATCGATCGACCGCGGCACTTATTCCGTGACCGTCGGCCCGCACACGTCGCTGCCCCTCGACGGCTATCACCAGCGCCCATGTCGACAGCATCTGGAACCTGCCGGGCGAGCGGCTCGTCCTCATCACCGGCGCCGTCGCGGATTGTCGCCAGCGCTACACGCTGGTCATAGCGCAGAGCGATACCGGGAGCCTCCATCCCGTCGGCGAATGCGGCGACACATACGGCTTCGCGCAAGACGGCAGCACGATCACCATTCGACAGACCGGCGTCCGCAACCCGAAAATCTGGACCTTCAGGGACGGCGCGCTGAGCGGTCCCACGACGCAGATCGTGACCCGTCAATCGAGACCGGCGCCGGAGCCGGCGCCGTCGCGTGCCGCCGAGGGGGCCAGGGAGGCGGCGTCGCCACCGGCGGTGAGCGCGCCCATCGGCGATGAGGTGATCCCCGCGCCCGTTGGCGCCTCGGGTTCGTCGCGGACGACGCAATGACGCCCCACGCGTCTGATCCCATCTTGCGGACCGCGCCCATCGGTGTGCCGCCGCGCTCGGAGTGGCAGGATGCCGTCGAGCGCCCCATCGTGGGACCCGCCGGCAGCGCCCAGGAGGTCGACCACGCCAGGATCGTGGAGACCGCGGCAGCTCTATCCGGGCTACGTCATTCCGCTCGCTGTCCTGACCGTTGCCTTCCTCGCAATCGAGCCTCGCGTTCGTGTCCAGCCTGCTCGATGCGATCGGCAATCCGATCAGTGGCCGGCAACTTGCCGACATCGCCGCCTGGGGATGGGCGTTGAGCGGCGTCGCACTCACGCTGCTGGTCTGGGGAAGCTTCATCCTGCCGCGCTCGTATCGCAGCGAATGGCCCGCGCGGTACATCGCTGCGGCCGTCCTGGTGTCCGCACTCGTCTGCTGTGAAACGATCTACCTCGTCGGACCCGGATTGACCGGGGTCCTGGTGGACGGAATGACCGGCCCGGAACGGCGTTGTGCCGTGCAGCTCCGCGTGCTCGCCGTCGCGCGGCAGGACATGGCCGCGGCAGCCGCGCCGCCCGATGTCCGGTCGGCACTGCTCCGCGCTCCGTTCGTGGGCTGTCCTGCGATGGTCTGCCGGCCGTTTCGCGCGCCGGGCTCGGCGATGCGCTGCAAGGCATGGTGGCACGACAGGTCGGCACCGCCGAGCAGGTGTACAACAACGTCTTCATCCCCTCGGTGCGTTCCCTGCGGGACGCCTACAACGAATACGTCGCGGCACAGCTTCGGCTGGTGGCCGATATCCGCGCAATTCCGGATCAGCAGGCGCAGGCCTGGCAGCGCTACCTGGACCGGCTCGCCCATGTGGCGGGTCGCCTGCCGGCGTGTCGCCCACTCGCATTCCGCGCAAGGATTGGCCACGGATTGCCGCCGATGTGCGCGAGATGGGCGTGCTGGTGCCGCCCGAATGGAATCCGGGCAGACCAGGCCGCATTCATGGAAGCCGTCGCCATGGCGTCGCGGAAGACGGCGGACGCGGCGTACAACGACTTCGTCATGCAGCATTTCCAGCAGGCGCTGCCGCCGGGGCTGGACTGGGACGGCTTCGTCGGCCAGCCGAGCATTCAGGCGCGCTGGCGGGTCCTGATCGACACGCCCGCCGAGACCGCCAGCCTGACACCGAACATGGGGTTCCCGGCGTTTCGACAGGCCGTCTATGACCCCCGCGTGGACCGGCTGGTCCAGCCCCGGCTGAACGACCTGCTGGATTCTCCCGATGTATTCGCACCCGACGGAAGCCGGCAAACGGCCGGCCGCGCCGCCGCATACTGGGCGATCGCGCCCGCATTGCTGCTGGCGGTCTCGGTGCTCTGCATCCTGTGGCACGCCGGCCGGCTGCTCGACCTCGGCGTGTTGCGTTCTGCTGCCGCGCCTCGCGCGCCGAAGCGCTGGGCCGCGGAGGCATGCGTCGCCGCCGCCGTGGTGATGCTGTTCGTGGCGTGGCGCACGCCGCACCCGTCCGGAGCCGTCCAGTCCGGCAGTGCCGTCAGCATGCTCGGCCCGATCGGCGCGACGCTGCGGAACACGATCTTCTTCGGCTTCGATTTCGGCTACGACCCTGCTGTCCGCAGGCGATCTGAGCCAAACGGCGATCGAGCCGCTGCTGCCCCGGGTGCCAGCCTAGACTGTAGGCGCCGCCATCATCGACCGGATCGCCTCCAGCAGTTCCGTCGAGCGGATCGGCTTGCGGAACAGTGCCGCGCCCAGCCGCTCCGCGTCCTGCAGCGGCTGATCGAGATCGTCGCCATGGCTCGCCAGTTCGCCGGTCAGTATGATCGCGGGCACCTGGCTTCCCACCGCGTCGCGAATGGCGGCGATCGCCTCGGCACCGACCTGGCCGTCGCGAAGGCGGTAGTCCGCCAGCACCAGGTCGGGCACGCGTCCGGGCGACCCCAGGCGTCGCACCGCATCGGCGCAATCGGGTGCCGCGATCACGTTCAGCCCGTACTCCTCGAGCGTCATGCGCAAGGTCTCGAGCACCAGCGGGTCGTCATCGATGATCACGACGAGCCGGCCGATCACGTCGGAAATCGACGCGTTGTTGGCCGGCGGCGTGAGCGATGCCGCGTGGCGCTCTTCCTGCAGGGGCACGCTCACGATGAAGCACGATCCCTGGCCGGGACCCGAGGAAACCTCCACCGGGTGGTCGAGCAGCGTCGCGAGCCGCCGGACGATGGACAGACCGAGGCCCAGCCCCTGCCGCCGATCGCGCTCCGGATTGTGCAGCTGCTCGAACTCCTGCCAGATGCGCGAGAGGTCCTGCTGCGAGATGCCGACGCCGGTATCCTCGATGCGGATGCGCAGGCGGTCGCCGGCCGTCCGGCACTCGATCTTCACCTGGCCCGAATGCGTGTACCGCACGGCGTTCTGGATCAGATTGCTGAGCATGCGTGCGAGCAGCACGCGATCGCTGCGCACGACGGCGTCGGTCGGTACCACCACCAGCGCGATGCCCTTGATACCGGCCAGCCTGCGATAGGCGACGGTGATCTGATCGAGCAGCAACTGCATCGGGAACGCCGTGACCTCGGGCTGCACGGCGCCCGAATCGAGGCGCGAGACGTCGAACAGGCTGTCCACCAGGCGCTTCATGTCGTCGAGCGTGCGCCGGAGGCCGTCGGCCGACGCGCTGGCGGGCGCCGCATGCGTCCGACCTCTGAGCGATCAGGTCGGCCAGCAGGATGGCGGCCTGCAGCGGCTGGCGAAGATCGTGGCTGGCCGCGGCGAGGAACCGGGTCTTCGCATGATCGGCCGCCTCGGCGCGGTCGCGCGCCTCGCGCAGCGTCTCCGCCGTCTCGCGCGCTTCGGTCACATCGCGGCCGATGCCGGCGATGGAGCGCACCTCGCCGGCCGAGCCGAAGATCGGCGCGCAGATCGTCTGCAGAACGCGCCGCCGCCGGTCGTCCAGCGCCTGCACGGAGACATCGGCGGCCTGCGGCATGCGGGTCGCGAACACCTTCTCCTGCAGCGCGCCCATCGCGCGCTGCACGTCCCGGTCGCGATGCACGATCAGCTTGTGGCCGATCGCGGTGTCACGCGTGAGGCCCAGCATGTCCAGGAAGGTGGAGTTCGCGAGCACCAGGCGGCCATCGCGGTCGGTGACGAAGATGCAGTCGCGCGACGACTCGATCAGCGCCGAGAACAGTTCCCAGCCCTCGCGGATCTGACGGTCGCTGTGATCCTTGGCGTCCGCCATCGCATTGAAGACGCGGCCAAGCTGGGCGATCTCCGAGCGGCCGGGCAGCGTGACGCGCGCCGACTGGTCGCCGTCGCGCCAGCGCAGTGCGACCTCCCCCAGCTTGGCAAGCGGGCGGCGGATGAAGTGCACGCCACCCCACCAGGCCAGCAGGAACGCCCCCACGGCAGCTGCCAGCGGTGCCAGGCCCGCCGGATAGGCGAGTGCCCAGACATCGGCCGATACGGCGGCCTGCGGATACCCCACGGCGATGAACACGCCCTGCTGTCCGGGGACCTCGGCCGGCGCGTAGGCGACCAGCCGGTCCGATCCGTCGCTCCAGCGGGCCACCGTCTGGCCGGGCTGCGCCAGCAGTGCGAGCGGCGCCAGCGAGGGCGGCAGGTTGTGGCCGATCACGTCCGCGGCCGCCGGCTCCATGGCCAGGAGGCGGCCGCCGCGGTCGGCCAGCATGGTGGCGTAGCCCTCGGGCACCAGCGCGCGAAGCGTCCGCACGAACGGGTCCAGCCGCGCGACGCCGGTGATGACACCGCTCGCGCCGTTCGGCCCGTGCCAGGCCGTCGCCACGGTCAGGCCGGGCACGCCGGGCGCGCCGGAGAACAGACCCCAGGCGTATTCGCCGCGGGCGGCGGGACGATCGGTGCGCGCCGCGATCACCTCGGGGTAGTCCGATTGGTCCGTGCCGACATCTTCCGCGGCGGTCGAGCATCGCACGATCCCGCGTGCGTCGAGGATATCGAGGCGCAGCCAGTTGAAGTCGGGAACGCGCAGCGAATCGAGCAGCGCCTGGCACATGCGCGGTATCCGCCACCGCCCGCGGCGCCTCGAGCGAGGCGATCAGCAGCGAATCGCGCGCATGTTCGACAAAGCGCCCATACTCGGCCGAGACGAACGCGAGCGTCTGTCCGAGATCACGCCTGACCGAAGCCTCCCGCGCGTCGTGATAGAGCGTGATGCCATAGACGCCGACGCCGACCAGGATTGCCAACAGGGCGCCGACCAGGATGAGCAGCCGCTGGACCAACGTCATGTCCGCACTCAACCCCCACGCGGCGATCCTGCCGGCCACGCTTCCCTGCGCGCCGACCGGCGTGTGCTGTCGACTGGCCAGCACATCATGCATGCCATCATACACCGGGTCACGCATTGACCTGGATCAAGGAATAATAGATCGCCAAATTGATTTCGCATAGTCACCGGATGGTGACCGTATCCGGCTTGACACCGGCGCTCGGGACTGTGGCCCGGGCTCAGGCCAGGACTGGCGCCCGATGACGGCGCGGCTGTATGGTGCCGGAGGCCGTACTGAGGCCCCTTACGGGGGGCCCCTTGCTGGGGATCATACTGGACGAGGCTGCCCGATCGGCCCGGTGGTCGCGGCGCCATGCCGACGCGCCGAAAAACCAGAATAATTGTGGGAGAAAGCCATGCAGAAAAGCACACAGGGCCTGCTCGCCGGCGCAGCATTGGCGATCGGTGCCTCGGTGATCGCCGCGCCCGCCATTGCCCAGCCGATCGACACCGCGCGCATTGCCGCTGGCAGCCCGAACGACTGGCTGAGCTACCGCGGGTCGTACAACGGGTGGAATTACAGCGGCCTAAGTCAGATCAATGCGAACAACGTGCAGAACCTGGGAGTTGCCTGGATCCATGTTCCTGGCAAATCGACGCGCGGTCTGCAATCGACGCCCTTGGTCGCCGACGGCGTGCTTTACTATACCGGATCCTATAGCCGGGTGTTTGCGCTGAACGGCGCCACCGGCGAGGTGATCTGGTCGTATTTCCCGGAGCTCGATGAAGCCCTGGTGGCACGGCAGACCCACTCGCCATACAACCGCGGCGCGGCACTGGGCGAGGGCAAGGTGTTCGTCGGCACCGTCGACGGGCGGCTGATCGCATTGGATATGAAGACCGGCAAGCCGGTCTGGGACACCAAGCTGCAGGATTCCGCGAAGCTCACGGTCGGATTCACCGGTGCACCGCTCTACGCGAAGGGCACCGTGGTGATCGGCAGCCAGGGCGGCGAGTGGCCGGGCCGCGGGCCGATCTACGGCGTCGACGCCGCCACCGGCAAGGTGAAGTGGACGTTCCTCACGGTGGGCGGCACCGACGATGCGATGAAGACGTGGGGCAACGATTCATGGCGGACCGGCGGCGGCGGCGGCTGGATGCCCGGAACCTATGATACCGACAGCAACACCATCTACTGGGGAACCGCCAATCCGGCGCCGCTGTATGACTGGGGCGGTGCGGACTGGATGCATACCGGCGCGCGGCCCGGCACCAATCTATACACCACCTCGGTGATCGCCCTCGACGTCGATACCGGCAAGCTGAAATCCTATCACCAGGAGCTGCCGCACGACGGCTGGGACTTCGACAGCGCGGTCGGCGAATTCGTGCTGCTCAATGTCGATGGCCAGAAACACATCGTGCATCCGAACAAGGGCGGCTTCGTCTTTGTCTACGACAGCGACCTGAAGGTGCAGAACGTTTATCCGATCGTCAACGCCATCAACTTCGTGAAGGGCATCGACGCGAAGACCGGCGAGCTGTCGGGGCGGCGGGATTTCGCGGCGGGCAAGCAGTCCGAACCGCTGTGCCCGGCGATCAACGGCGGGGTGAGCTGGAACTCCGGCAGCTACAGCCCGCAGACCAAGCTGTACTACAAGGTCGGCAACGAGTGGTGCATCGACCTGACCGTGGTGAAGACGACGCCGGTCACCGAGCCGGTCGTGCAGCTCAACATCGGCGCGAACTTCAAGCTGGTGGCACCGCCCGGCGGCGAGATCTACGGCCATGTCGATGCCCGCGATCCGCTCACCGGGGCGAAGAAGTGGGAGATCCGCTATCCCGAGCCGCCGATGGCGAGCATCCTGACCACCGCCGGCGATCTGCTGTTCGTGCCGGACAGCCGCGGCGTTCTGCATGCCTACAACGCGGGAACCGGCGCCGAGCTGTGGAACCACAGCGATGGGCTCGGCCATCAGGGTGGCATCGTGAGCTACTCCGCCGGCGGCAAGCAGTATGTCGCCGTGGTGGCGGGCTTCGGCGGCATGGTCAGCGACGATTTCGCGCCGACCTTCGGCGAGCCGTACAAAAGCATGCCGCGCGATGACGGCGTCCTGGTCGTGTACTCGCTGAAGTAGCAAGTTGGAGTGAACCAATTCCCGGAGGCGGCGTTCCCGCCTCCGGGAGAAATTGCCGATGTGCCGAATGATTCCGAATGATGCCATTTCTGCTGACGTTGCTGATGCTGCTGGTGGCCGGGCCGCGCCTGGGCGCTGCGCAACAGACCGCGACCACCTCGTCATCGCTCGACGTGAACGCAGCTGTTCGCCGGCACCTGCGGCTGGTGTCACAGCGACGGCGGCCGCGTCCAGGGCAAGGGACCGCAGCTGATGAACACGACACGGAGCGACGACTTCATCCGGTTTCGCATCCAGCACGGCAAGGAGGGCGCGATGCCCGCCTTCGGCGCCTCGTTCAGCGACGCGGATCTCGAGGCCATCATCAAGTATATCCGCTCGCTGAAGCCGGAGCAGGGATGAGCGACCACGCGGGCGCGGCACGTCGCCGGCGCATTGCTGGCGCTTCTGGGGGGTCGTCGCGGCGGGGGCGATTGGCTCGGCCGACGCGCGCACTCTCGATGCGATCCAGCAGAGCGGCGCCATCAGGCTGTGTGCGCATCCGAACTCGCTGCCATTCGCCAGCAGGACCGCCGAGCCGCCGGGGTTTCAGATCGAACTCGGGCAGGCGCTGGCGAAGCAGCTCGGCGTGTCGCTGACGATGGGCTGGATCCTGATCAGCTACGACCTGCCGCGCACGGACTGCGACATCATCCTGGACACGATTTCCACCGACCGATGCGCCGCCCGATTTCGGCATCAGGCTGTCGAAGCCGTATTACCGCAGCGGCGTGGCGCTGGCGGTTCCGCCGGGCAGCGCGATCACCTCGTTTGCGGCGCTGAACGGGCAAACGAAGGTCGGTGTCCAGACCGGCTCGCTCGCCGCCATGACGCTTGACCAAAGGGGCGTGCGGATCTCCGTGTTCGGCTTCGACGACGACATGCTGGCCGCGCTGGCCGCGCACGAGATCGACGCGGCCGCGGTGTCGCCGATTTCGGCCGGCTACTTCAACCACACGCATCCGGACCAGCAGGTGACGATCCTGCCGCCGGCGGAGGCCGAGCGGGATCTGGCGTGGAACATCGCGGTCGGCCTGCGCCGGCCGGACGATGCGCTGCGCCAGGCGATCGACGCGGCGATCGATCATTTGTCAAACGACGGAACGATCGCGCAGATTTACGGCCGTTATGGCGTGGTCGTGCAGCAGCCAAAGTGACGGCGGCGGCGGGCACTCGGTCGGCCGGTTTCAGATCATGGCGCCGGGATCGCGCGGTAATACATGCCGTTGGCACCGTAGTAGGGACTGAACCAGGTTCCGCCGCACGTGTAGTAAGCGCTGCCGCCCACCGGGCTGTAGGCGCATCCGGCGGGCAGTGCGGCGTAGACGTCGCCCACCACGTAGCCGGCGCGGGCAGCGGCGGCATTCGCATTCGCGCGGCGGCGTTGGCATTGGCGGCGGCGGCATTCGCGTTGCATTGGCAACTCCCACCGCGGTGGCGCCGACCGCCGCGCCGACGGCAACGCCCGCGGCCGCCGCACCCCATCCGCCGCAGTTGTAGCAGCCGGTCCCGTAGTACTGGTTCACCACGGCCGGCGGATGATACGCGCCGGCATAGGTCGTCTCACCGCCATAATGACTGCCATAGGCATACTGGCCGTTGCTTTCGCCCGCCCAATGCCCGTTGTTGGTCGCAACCGCCCCGCCGTAGGACCCGGTCGCATAGTGCGTGCCATAGGCCGTGGTGCCGTACGATCCGGAATTGGTATGGCCGTTGGCGCTGGTGGCCGACCAGCTGCCGTTGCTGGCCTCCGCCGATCCGCCCCTGGACGTTGTCGCGTAGTGGGTGCCGCCGCTCGTGGTGCCATAGGTGCCCGAACCGTAGTGGCCGTCGGCGCCGGCGGCCCAATGACCGCCACCGGCAGCCTCGCCCCAGTGTCCGCCGCCGGCGGTGTATCCGCCGCGCATCCAGGCTGCGGCCGGCTGCAGTTGCAGACATGCGAGAGCAGCACAGGCAATTGCTGGCAACGCGTGTTTCATGGTGCGCTTCCTTTGCGTCACGGCTTTGGCGCCACGGGTGCATCGGGACGCGCGAACTGCATCCGTGGCGCCTTCATGGCCTGCGCGGAGGTAAAATCCGCATCCTTGGTCGGCTGGTTGAGACGCCAGTTGGAGAACTGGATCTCGTAGCGCGACTGCGCCGGGTCCTTCGGATAGATCGCGCGGATCATGCGCGGCAGCCCGTCGTTGACGCCGATCCAGATCTCCGCCTGCACCTTGTCGTTGGCGATCGCGATGATGTCGGTGACCGTGTCGCCGACCACGTGCGACTGGCCCACGACGAACGCCGAGGTCAGGCCCTCGGACAGGTTCTTGTAGGGATCGGGAACGATGACCTCGGAGAACGGAAAATAGATCGCGGCCTTGTCGTAGGCGGCCTTCATCGCCTCGTCGATCGTCGCCGGCGCATCGGCTGATGGCGACCAGATTCGCGGCCGGCGCATACGCCATCATCGTCTTGCCGTCGTAGTAGAAATCCGAGGCGGGACCGTCGCCCGGCGTGATCACCCGCAGCTTGTTCGGCCGCTGCAATTCAACCGCCGACAGCAGCGAGTAGTACAGCGGCTGGCCGTTGCGCGCCGGCGACTCGTAGGTGGTGACGGCGGTGAAGCTCATCGACTTCGCGCTGGCGAGCCGCTCGCTGGTCGCCTTCAGCCGATCGAGCGCCGCCTGCTCGATGGCGGGGTGGCTCGGCGGCTGCGGGCCTGGCGGAGGCTGTTGCTGCTGTGCCTGCGCCGGCGCCAACGCCAGCAGCGCCCAGCATTCCCAACACCGGCAGAATTCGTCTGTCGCGGCCACGCATATCGTTTCCTCTCGGTCAACCAAGACGCCAGCCCGCATGCACCCGGGCGCGCCGGGAGTTGCCTGCCATCGAGGATAGCAGCACCGGGTTGCCCACTGCCACCTTGGATTGCATCATCGGGGTTTCACCCCGAACCCCGACCAGAGGCTCTGCCTCTGGACTCCGCCAATGGCGGAGCCCTTGGAACCCTTCACTTTAGAATCGGATCCCAAAGGCTTCGCCTTTGGTGGGGGTCCCGGGGGCAACGCCACCGGGCGGGTTGCAGGGCAGA
This sequence comes from uncultured Alphaproteobacteria bacterium, assembly GCA_963739725.1. Lineage (GTDB taxonomy): Bacteria > Pseudomonadota > Alphaproteobacteria > Acetobacterales > Acetobacteraceae > JAMXLO01. The sequence goes on from CAVUBS010000033.1 coordinate 672,711, forward strand.
GCCCTGAATGCGCCCGTCTGGCTCCCACCTGCGATCAATGCTAGCAGAGGGCGCCACGCAGGGAGCCTCGCATGAACCTCGACGCCATCCCGATCGGCAACACGCCGCCGGACGATGTCAATGTCATCATCGAGGTCGGCATCGGCGGCGAGCCGATCAAATACGAAATGAACAAGGCGGCCGGCACGCTGTTCGTCGATCGTTTCCTGCACACGCCGATGCGCTATCCCGGCAATTACGGCTTTGTGCCGCACACCCTGTCGGATGACGGCGACCCGATCGACGTGCTGGTGGCCAACACGCGCCCGATCATCTCCGGTGCCGTCATCAACGTGCGCCCGATCGGCGTGCTGAAGATGGAAGACGATGGCGGCGGCGACGAGAAGATCCTCGCCGTGCCGTCCCCCAAGCTCACCAAGCGCTACATCAACGTGCACAACTACGCCGACCTGCCGCAGATCACGCTGGAGCAGATCCGCCACTTCTTCGAACACTACAAGGATCTCGAACCCGGCAAGTGGGTGAAGATCATCGGCTGGGGCGACGCGGCCGAGGCGCGGCAATTCATCACCGAGGCGATTGCACGGGCGAAGTTGTAGATTAAAGCGCGCCAAAGTGCGCTCGACCTCGCGTCTGATCGTCCGGTCCCGTCCTCGGCGGAGCTTGTCGCGATGACCCGATCTGGCAGCGAAATGCCAACGCTGGCCGAGCAGGAGAGATGAAATGTCCGGGTCGCCGTCGCTGAAGCCGATCGCTGCCCTCGATGGGGAAGCCTTGCACAGCGGTTTCTGGCCGCAACGCTGGTGGCAGATCGTGGACTTCAAGGTCGGCATCGTGCCGCTGCCGGTGTTCGTGCTGCTCCTGGCGCTGATCGCCGGTTTCACGCTGACCGGGCGGATGCCGTCCGACCTGCCGATGGCGATCGTGCTGCTGGCCATGGGCGGGTTCACCTGCGCCGAGATCGGCAAGCGCCTGCCGGTGCTGCGCAACATCGGCGCGGCGGCGATCCTGGCGACCTTCATCCCCTCGGCGCTCGCCTACTACCACCTGCTGCCGGCCCCGATCCTGGCGTCGGTGACCGAGTTCACCAAGGTCAGCAATTTTCTCTACCTGTTCATCGCCGCGATCATCGTGGGCAGCATCCTGGGCATGGACCGGCGGGTGCTCATCCAGGGCTTCGTCAAGATCTTCGTCCCGCTGGGCGTCGGTTCGATCGCTCGCGGGGATGGTCGGCACGGCGGTCGGCGTGGCGATGGGCATGAGCGCCTATCATACGTTCTTCTTCGTGGTCGTCCCGATCATGGCCGGCGGCGTGGGCGAGGGCGCGATCCCGCTGTCGATCGGCTACTCGACGCTGCTGGGCCAGGCGCAGGGCGATCTGTTCGCGCAGGTGCTGCCGCCGGTGATGATGGGCAGCCTCACCGCCATCCTGCTTGCGGGTTCCCTGAATTACGTCGGCAAGCGCTACCCGCATCTGACCGGCGAGGGCCGGCTGCAGCCGCCGGGCGAAGGCGAGGTGATCCTGGAGCGTGACGAGACCGCCGTCGCCGGCGCTGCCGGACATGTACACCATCGGCGCCGCGCTGGTGACCGCCGTCACGCTCTATCTTGTCGGCGTGCTGGGCCAGCGGCTGTTCGACTTTCCGGCGCCGGTGACGATGCTGTTCCTGGCCGTGATGCTGAAGCTGACGCAGGCCGTTTCTCCGACGCTGCAGCAGGGCGCATATCAGGTGTACCGGTTCTTCTCGACCGTGGTCACCTATCCGCTGCTGTTCGCCATCGGCGTGGCGCTGACACCGTGGGACAAGCTGATGGCCGCGTTCCAGTTCGGCAATATCGTCACGATCGTCTCGACGGTGGTGACGCTGATGGCCACCGGCTTCGTGGTGGGGCGGTGGATGGGCATGTATCCGATCGAGACGGCGGTCGTGAACGCGTGCCACAGCGGGCAGGGCGGCACGGGCGACGTGGCGATCCTCACGGCGGCGAACCGGATGGCGCTGATGCCGTTCGCCCAGATCGCCACCCGGATCGGCGGCGCGATCACGGTCACGCTCACGCTGATCGTGCTGTCCCGGCTCGGGTAGCCGGTGAGACGCCAGGGAGACCGACGATGACCCAGGGTTCCGCCGCGTCGGGGCGGTCCCGCCAGGTCATCGAGTTCCCGGCATGAATCCGTTCGATTACTCCAAGGCCGTCGCCGACTTCTGGACGGCGCAGGGCCAGGCCTTCATGAAGGCGCAGCAGCAGGCGGGCAAGGCGCTTGCCGAGGGCATGCAGGCCGTGGCGTCCGGCACGCTTCCGACGATGCCGGAGGTGCCGGCCGACCTCTCGGCCAGCGTCGCCGATCTGGCGACCACCGGCCAGTCCGTGATGGAGATGTGGTCGGCCGCCACGGCCATGTCCGGCAAGCTTGCCACGACCCTTCCGACGCCGCCGGGGGCGACAACACGACCGTCGAGGCGACGTTCCGCAAGATGATCGATCCGCGAAGCTGGATGGGCGCGACGGGCGAGATCGACGAAGTGCTGGGCCGCATGGCGGAGGGACCGCGCTTCGCCGATCTGTGGGAGGTGGAGCGTCACTATGCCCGCGTCCTCCAGGCGTGGATGAACGTGCGCCGACGGAGCCTCGAGCACAGCGCGGTCGTGCTGGAGGCGTGGATGCAGGCGGGGCGCCGCTTCGCCGAGGACATGGCGGGGCGGGCGGGAACGGACGCCGGCGCCGGACGCGAAGGCAGTGCTTGCGCTGTGGACCGAAACGGCCAATCGGCAGCTGCTGGAGACGCAGCGGTCCGAGCCGTTCCTGGCGACCCAGGCGGCGATGATCCGCGCCAGCACGGAACTGCGCATGGCGCAGCAGGAGTTGGTCGAGCATTTCGGCCGGCAGTTCGGCTTCCCGACCCGCACGGAACTGGACGACGTGCATCGCACGGTGACCGAGCTTCGCCGGGAGGTGCGCGCGATGCAGCGGGAGCAGCGGGGGAACGGCGTCGGCCGCACCCGCACCGGTGACGCCGCCCGCACGACGCGCCAACACCAAGGGGAGGAGCAGAGCGCCAAGTGAAACGGATCGGAACGACACCAGCCGAACAAAGGATTCTCCCCCTCCCCTTTGGGGAGGGGGTCGGGGGGCGGGGAAATGCGGCACGAAGCCAGGCAGGGGATTGATGCGACTGCCACGGCGTTTCCCTTGGTGGTGTCACCCCGCCCCCCAACCCCCTCCCCAGAGGGGAGGGGGAGCATTGCGCCCCGGCCAGCGCGATGGAGGGCCAGCCATGTCGGGGCGTCTGACGAGCGCGCTGTCCGATGCGGCCAAGCTCGGCACCAAGCTGCTGACCGGCGGCCGGCTGCTGCAATCCATGCGCGACGTCGACGTGGAGATCGCGACGACGCCGAAGGACCTGGTCTGGAGCCAGGACAAGGTCAGCCTGTTCCACTTTCGCCCGCTGGCGGAGCAGCGGATCGGCGTCCCCGTGCTGATCTGCTACGGCCTGGTCGGCCGCTGGACGATGACGGACCTGCAGGAGGATCGCTCGCTGGTCCGCAACCTGCTGAACCTGGGGATCGACCTGTATGTCGTGGACTGGGGCAATCCGTCGCGGGCCGACCGCTACCTGACGCTCGACGACTATATCCTGGGCTACCTCGACGGCTGCGTGGCCGAGATCGCCAAGCGTGCCGGCGTGAAGCGGGTCAACGTCCTGGGCGTCTGCGAGGGCGGCGTCTTCACCACGGCCTTTGCGGCGCTGGAGCCCGAGCGGGTCAACACTCTGACCCTGACCATCACGCCGATCGATTTCCACGCCGACACGGTCGAGGACCGGCCCGGCCACGGCTTCATCAACATCTGGACGCGCAGCATCTCGGCCGAGGACGTGGACCGGTTCATCGACGCGAACGGCAACCTGCCCGGCGAGTTCATGGGCGCCATCTTCAACCAGATGTCGCCGATCCGCAGCCTGCTGAAATACAACCTCGACCTGCTGGAGATCGTCGACGACGAGACGCGGCTGCTGAACTGGCTCCGCATGGAGAAATGGATCGCCGATCGCCCGGACCACCCCGGGGAGGCGGCGAAGCAGTGGCTGAAGGATCTGTATCAGCAGAACAAGCTGGTGCGGAACGAGTGGGAGCTGGAAGGTCGCCGGGTGGACCTCGGCAATATCCGGATGCCGGTGCTGAACGTGTATGCCAAGGACGACCACATCATCCCGCCCGCCACCTCGCGTGCGCTGGGGCCGAAGGTCGGCTCGTCCGAATACACGGAGCTGGCATTGGCCGGCGGCCATATCGGCGTGTTCGTCGGCGGCAGGTCGCAGGCGCTGTTCGCGCCCGCCGTGGCGTCGTTCCTGGGGCGGCACGACAAGGCCGCCACGTGACCCGCCGCCGGTAGCCGGTGAGCCGGGCCTTTGCGGCCCGGCTGCCCAAGGTCAGGCCTTCAGCGTCGCAAAGGTCTCGGCGGCGAGCGCTGCACTGTCGGTCAGCGGAGCCGACGCCCTCTGAAGCAGTTCGACACCAGCCTGGGCAAGGCGGCTGCCCTCGGACACGGCGCGGCTGGCGCAGGTGCGGGCGAGGCTGGCCTGCAGTTCAACGCTCTCCTTGACGGTCTTCGCGCTCGCAAGCGCCTGGAAGCCGGCCATCGCCTCGGCGAACGCCGACTGGGTCGACATCGCCATCTGGCGGAACAGGTCCTGCGATCCGGTGGTCAGGATCTGGCCGGCCTGCGCAACGGCCTTCAGCGATGCCTGATTGAATGCCGCGAAGTCGGTCGCGGACTTGATGGCCTTCTCGGAGACCTCGGCAGTCGCCGCAGTGGCGTAGGCGACGCCCTGCTTCAGGTCGATGGCAAGCGGCTGGCGGGCCTTCGTGGCGGTGGTGGTCGACATGGGATCAGTCCTTCGCGCTGGGGGCCTGGCCGAAGCGGCTGGTTCCCGGGTTTATGCTGCAGTGCAGCAAAGTGGTTATAGAGCGGGCGCCACGGCTTGGCAAGAAAAATTGTGCAGTGCAAATAATGCTCCGCGAGCGGCTTCGGATCAGCCCTCGATCTCCTCGCGCAGCATCTCGAGCGTGAGCCATTGCTCCTCCGCCGCCGCCAGAGCGTCCTGCGCGCGAGCCAGTGCGTCGGTCATCGCACCGAACCGCGCCGGATCGCGCGCATACAGATCCGGGTCGGCCAGCAGGGAACTCAGGCGCGTCACTTCGCTCTGCAGCGCTGCGATGCCGGCCGGCAGCGTCTCCAGCGCGTGGCGGTCCTTGAACGTCATCCGGCGCGACGCGCGGCCCGCCTGCTGCGGCCTCGTCGCCGGCCGCCGGCCGTGCTCGCGTCGCGGCGGGAACCACCGCCGCCGGCACCGGTCCGCGCTGCGCCAGCATGTCGGTGTAGCCGCCGGCATACTCGACCCAGCGCCCGTCGCGCTCGGCGGCGATCACCGAGGTCACCACGCGATCGAGGAAATCGCGGTCGTGGCTGACCAGCAGCACCGTCCCGGGATACTCGGCCAGCCGCTCCTGCAGCAGATCCAGCGTCTCCAGATCCAGGTCGTTGGTCGGCTCGTCCAGCACCAGCAGGTTGGACGGCCGGGCGAGGGCGCGCGCCAGGGTCAGCCGGCCGCGCTCGCCGCCGGACAGCACGCCGACCGGCGTGTTGGCCTGCTCCGGGCCGAACAGGAAATCCCGCATGTAGCCGATGACGTGCCGGCTCTGCTCGCCCACCGTCACGGTGTCGCCGTGCCCGCCGGTCAGCGCCTGGACCAGCGTCTGCGCCGGATCGAGCGTCTCCCGCCCCTGGTCCAGCGTCACCTGCGCCAGATTGGTGCCGAGCCGCACCTCGCCGGCGTCGGGCGCCAGCGCGCCGGTCAGCAGGTTCAGCAGCGTGGTCTTGCCGGCGCCGTTGGGGCCGACGATGCCGACCCGGTCGCCGCGCAGGATGCGGGTGGAAAGGTCCCGCACCACCACGCGGTCGCCGAACGCCTTCGTCACATGCTCGGCCACCATGACCAGCCGCCCGGACAGATCCGCCTGCGCCGCCTCCAGCCGCACCATGCCGTGCCGCGCGCGCTGCTCCTTCCGCCGCTTGCGCAGCGCATGCAGGTCCGCCAGCCGCTTCTGGTTGCGCTTGCGCCGCGCCGTGACGCCGTAGCGCAGCCAGTCCTCCTCCATCGCGATCTTGCGCCCGAGCTTGTGCCGCTCGCTGTCCTCCTGCTCCAGCACCTCGTCGCGCCAGGCCTCGAACGCCGCGAAGCCGCGGTCCAGCGTGCGGGTGACGCCGCGGTCGAGCCAGACCGTGGCGCGGGAGATGCGCTCCAGCAGCCGGCGGTCGTGGCTGATCAGCACGATGCCGGATCGCATGCCGGCCAGTTCGCGCTCGAGCCACTCGATGCCCGGCAGGTCCAGGTGGTTGGTCGGCTCGTCGAGCAGCAGGATGTCCGGCGAGGGCGCCAGCGCGCGGGCCAGTGCGGCGCGGCGCGCCTCGCCGCCGGACAGCGTGGCAGGGTCTTCGTCGCCGGTCAGGCCAAGCTGCTCCAGCAGATAGCGCGCCCGGTGGTGGTCCTCGTCCGCCTCGGTGACCAGCCCCGCCTCGACATACGCGAGCGTGGTGGCGAATCCGGACAGGTCCGGCTCCTGCGGCAGATAGCGGATGGTGGCGCCGGGCTGGGCAAAGCGCCGACCGCCGTCCGGGTCCATCAGGCCGGCGGCGATGCGCAGCAAGGTGGATTTGCCGGAGCCGTTGCGCCCGACGAGGCACAGCCGATCGCCGGCGGCGACCGCCAGACCGGCGCCGGCCAGCACCGGCGCGGTGCCGAAGCTGAGGCTGATGTCCTGCAACAGAAGCAAGGGCGGCGGCATGGATGCGGTGTCTAATACCAACTGCCGTCGCTGTAGACCCTATCCCCTGCCACCCCTGTTTCACCGCCATCGCCGGGCATGTCGATAGCCCGGCGCGAGGCATTCATGCGGCGACAAGAACCAGGAGGCGGGACCACCCGGACGAACGTCATTCTCACCCCGATCGCTGCCTTGCATCGGGAGGGACACGAATGGCGTCGGGATCGACCAATCACAGGATGGGGCCGGCCGAGTGGGGCTTTCTCGTCGCGCTCGCCATCCTCTGGAGCGGCGTCTTCTTCCTGACCAAGGTGGCGCTTGGCGCGATGCAGCCGTTCACCGTCGTGGCCGTGCGCCTCGGCATTGGCGCCATCGTCCTGCTCGGTGCCGTTCTGGCGAGCGGTTCGCGCATGCCGACCGCGCCGCGCACCTGGATGGCGTTCGTCGTCATGGGTGCCCTGAACAACCTCGTGCCGTTCTGCCTCATCGCCTGGGGGCAGACGCAGATTGCGAGCGGTCTTGCGGCGATCCTGAATGCCACCACGCCGCTGTTCACCGTGCTGCTGGCGCACGTTGCGACCCACGACGAGCGCATGACACCCAACCGCGTCGGCGGCGTTCTGCTCGGTGTCGTCGGCGTTGTCGTGATGATCGGGCCAGGCGCGCTGAGCGGTCTGACGATGAATGTCCTGGGCCAGGGCGCCATCCTCGGTGCAGCGATCTGCTACGCCTGCGCCGGCATATTCGGCCGGCGGTTCCGTGGTCTGCCGCCCATGGTCACCGCCACAGGCCAGGTGACGACGGCGACGATCATGGTGCTGCCGCTCGCGCTGTTCATCGATCGACCGTGGGCACAGCCGATGCCCGGCGTGGCCGCTTGGGTTGCCATCGCATCGGCGGGCGTCTTCTGCACGGCACTCGGCTACGCGCTCTATTTCCGCATTCTTGCCACCGCCGGCGCGACCAACCTGCTGCTGGTGACCCTGCTCATGCCCGTCGGCGCGGTGTTTCTTGGCATGGCCATTCTCGGCGAGCAGATCCACATGCGCGACCTCGCCGGTATGGCCCTGATCGGGCTCGGTCTCCTGGCGATCGATGGCCGGTTGCCGACGTTGTTCAGTCTGCGGCCGCTATCCGCCGCAACCGATGATTAGGCCTTATGTGGCGGAGGCCAGAAATATCGCGAAAACATCCCAACCTTTTCCGGGATTGCATAGCATTGCGGTCGCCTGTGGTGCTGTTGCGCACTGTGCCTGGATGGAGCAATGGCCTCCGTCGCCTGCCGCCGACGTGCTGCAGGCTTACTTGTGACGGGCGAATAGAGACGGTTATGCCGCTCAGTGTGGCGGATAATCCGCAAATGCGATTTTCACATGGAAGGCCAAGCAATGTCCCGCATCATCATCGCTCTGTTGCTGCTCGTGGCTGCACAGCAAGCAACTGCCGCCGAGTGCGGATCGACCGCCAACCGAGCCGGCTGCGTCGGCCCCAACGGAGCGGCAACGTATAACAAGAACACTGGGCAGGCTCATTCGGCACAGTCGTACCATTCGAACGATGTGGCACCGGGCACGAATGTGCAGGACCGGCGCGGCAACAGTGCAACCAAAGCGGTTGAGCCGGGGTGCGCATTCGTCAACGGCAGGCAGGTTTGCAATTAACGCAAGGTAGCGTTCCTGTGAGGGCTGAGCTCCGCCGGAGGCTTGGGATGAGGCCGAATTGTCCTGCTCAGGAACTGCCAGGGTGCGCCTCCAAGGAACTTTGGAAGCCGGCTTGGCAGGTGACCTCAAGGGCGCGTTCGCCGGCGGCGATCATGCGCTCCTGCAAAAAAGTTGCGGGCACACATTCCGAAATGATGACAGGCGAATTTGTGTACCAAAGGTCTGATTTGGTTTGGGAACCGATATACGCCATGTTGAAGCTTGTTTTTGAGGAGACATCGTCATGGCAAGCTGTCTCGACCGACGGGCATTCCTGCGATCAGCGTCCGCCACCGGATCGCTACTTGCCTGCTACGGCGTGGTTGACCGATCGGCCCGTGCGGCACCGGTTCGCATCACACCGCCGGTCGTGGACAGTCTGACCATCCAGGTGGTGCTCGACACAAACCACGACATCTTCATCTCCGGCGCGCAGGCACCGGGGGTCGGCGTGAAGCGCGTGCGTTCACCCGCCGCGTTCAACGGACGGACCCTGGAAAGCCAATGGGGTTTGTCGCTGTTCCTGACCTCGGCCAGGGGGAGCGACACGAAGCGCATCCTGCTCGACTTCGGCTACACGCCGGACGTGCTCAACAACAACCTCGACCTGCTGGGGGTCGATGTCGCGGCAATCGACGCACTGGTCCTGAGCCACGGTCATCTGGACCATTTCGGCGGCATGCTCGGCTTCCTGGCGAAGCACCGCGACCGCATGAAGGACGACCTGCCGCTCTACGTCGGCGGCGAGGATGCATTCTGCCACCGTGTGCAGAAGCAGGATGACGGGACGTTCCTGCCGTACGGCGTGGTCGACCGCCGCGCATTGAAGCAGGCGCGGGTCACGCCGATCCTGTCGGAGATGCCCATCGTCATCGAGGGCCACGCCTTTACCACCGGGATCGTGCCGCGCACCGGCATCGAACGGGTGCTGCCCAACACCTTCGTCGTGTTCGGCGAGCAGGACGGCGTCGGCTGCAACACGTCCAGCTACGGCGACCACCATTTCACCGCCGAGGAACTGGCAGGCACGCCGGTGCCGGACCAGCACTGGCACGAGCACGCCACCTGCTTCCGGATCGGCGATCGCGGCCTCGTGGTCATCACGTCCTGCGGCCACGGCGGCATCATCAACACGCTGCGACGGGCCCAGGAGGTGACCGGGATCGAGAAGATCTATGCGTTGTGCGGCGGCTTCCACCTGGCCCCGGCGCAGCAGCCCTATCTGGATCAGATCATGGCCGAGCTGAAGAAGTTCGACATCGACCATCTGATTCCGATGCACTGCAGCGGGTCCAACTTCCTCGAGACGGCCAAACGCGAAATGCCCGAGAAGCTCGTGCTGTGCACCACAGGCAGCCAGTTCAGCTTTGCTGCGTAAGATGCAACTCTGCCGGGCAGTGCCCGCAGGACATCCGCGGCGGTCAGGCCATGTGATGCGGTCAGGCCATGTGATAATGCGGCGTGCTTGCGGCCTCCTCGATCGGCGCGGCAGCATCGTCTGACCCTGCGCGATCAAGACGTCTGAGCTCATCATAGATCGCCTGGCTTCGGACGCCAGGCGACAACGCCCACCACTCCTCCATCGGTTGGCGCGACGTGACGGTTGCGATCGCCTGCCGGACCACAGGGTCACGCACGCTGGCGGTCGCCTCGTCGCGGGGACTATCGCCGTAAGGGAATCGGGCAAGCTGATGCATGCGGCACCGTTTATGTCGTGACAGGAATAAAATGACATCGCTTTCCGCTCGGCTCATTGATCCAGATCAACCGCCGGGCACCTTCGACCTCGCCGCAGACAGCTCACGGGCGGTTGCGGCAGGCGGCGCTTGGCAGCGAGGCCGGTCGGACGGCATAACGGTGGCGGCCACCCGCCCGCTCACCCACCTGCCCGCCCGCCCTGGAGGCCGACATGAACCGCCAACGTTTCCCGTTGCTGCTGCTGATCGCGGTCGGTCTGTCCCAGCCGACTCTGGCGCAGATCAACCCGTTCCGCGGCAGCCGCGGCACACCGCTGGACGCCGGTGACATCACGGCGCTCACCGAGGCAACCAACCGCCTGCTCGACCGCCCGCACCTCGCGCCTGGCGGGACCGAACCCTGGAGCAATCCCCAGTCCGGTGCGAGCGGGACGGCGATCGCCGGCGACGCAGTGCATCGCAAGGGCATGGCCTGTCGCGTGGTGCGCTATCAGAACACCATCCCGGGTCCACGTGCGGAGCGCAGCACCACGCTGACCTGGTGCAAGACAAAGGACGGCTGGAAGATCGCCTGACCGCACAGCATCAGCTATTATCGGTTCGCACCCCTGTCCAATTGATCCAGGTCAATGCGTGGTGCAGCCGCAAGGCGCATAATGCGATTGAGAATCGCAGGACTTGTGCCATGAACGTCGGAGTGATCGATCGACCGGGCGAAACCGTCGGCCACAACGTGGACGTACTCGAGGACGATGTTCGCCATATGACGACGGCACAGTTCCGCCGCCTCGGGGTCCGGTCGGTGGTTTATCTCAGGGCGGGCCTGATGAACGGGGAGATGGCATTTGCCATCCACGCGGCCGACGGCATCCCGATGGCTGTCGTCGAGGACGTCGATTCAGCTGTGGCGCTGGCCTGTGAGCACGGAATGGCGTTTGTCGCGGTGCACTGATGTCCGTCATTGCCACCGGCATCGAGCCGCGCGGCGTGACGCGCATCTTCTTCGATTGCCGGCCCGCCGATCCTGACCCTCGCGATGAAGTGCGCATCGCAGACGCGATCGCGCAGACGGCGGCCAAGGTATCGGAAGAACCGAAGGTAGTACCCCGGGTCGCCTGAGGCCTCGCCCCGGATCCCTCCTGGGCCGCATCTCACGGCCGCGCCCTTGCCCGCGGCGCGCCGATCCTTACGATGCGACCATGCCTCATCGCGACACGACCTCGGTGGACGAGGTGACCATCGTCCACAGCTCCGATCTGCACATCGACGACGACCGCATCGCGGGTGCCCATGGCGGCGATGGCACGGCGGGCCTCGCCGCAGTGCTGGCCTGTGCCCGCGCCTCGGGTGCCGCCATCGTCCTGCTGGCCGGCGACACGTTCGACAACAACCGCGTGCCGTCGCAGGTCATCGACCGCGCCGGGCGCCTGCTCGCCGATGCCGGCATGTCCGTGGTGATCCTGCCCGGCAACCACGATCCGGCATTGCCGGACTGCATCTACGTCCGCGGCGGCTATGCGGGCATCCCCAATGTCTCGGTGCTCGGCGTCACGCACGACGAGGCCGTGGCATTTCCGGCCCACGCGGTGGAAATCTGGGGTCACGCCCATCGCGACTACGACAACATGGTGCCGCTGCGCGGACCCCGGGCGCGCACCACGCGCTGGCAGATCGCGGTCGCCCACGGCCACTATGAACCGCCGCACAATCTGGCGACCCCGCTCCGGCCGTCGTGGCTGTTCAGCGACGATGCGATCGCCGCGACCGAGGCCGACTATCTGGCGCTCGGCCATTGGGACCGTGCCGTTCGCGTGGGGAACGGCGTTGTGCCGGCCTACTACTCGGGCTCGCCCGAACTGGCGCAGACGGTTAACCTGATCAGGCTGACGGCATCCGGGATCGTCGTCACCCGCGAGCCATTGCACTGGGATCACGAATAAGCCGACCGCCAGGAAAGGTTGCAGCGATGCCCCTGCTTTATGAACAGCGCGGATCGGTCGCCATCCTGACACTGAGCCGCCCCGAGGCGCGCAACGCCTGGTGCGAGGAATTCATGACCGGCCTGCAGCAGCGCCTGCCGGAACTGGAGGCCAACCCGGAGATCCGCTGCGTCATCCTGACCGGCGACGACAAGGGCGGTGCGTTCAGCGCCGGGGCCGACCTGAAGAACCCCCGCACGCACACCATGGACTCGATCGCCGCGTTCATCGAGGACCTGCCGAACCGGCGCCGCGCGCACCCCATTCCGATGCTGACCGACTTCGCCAAGCCGATCATCGCCGCGGTGAACGGCTATGCCGTCGGCATCGGCTGCATCGTCACCTATTGCTGCGACATGATCGTCGCCTCCGACCGCGCCGAATGGCGCCTGCCGCAGAGCGGGCTCGGCATCATCCCCGCACAGGGCGGCGCGGTGCGACTGGCGCGCTGGGTCGGCAAGGGACTGGCGATGCGCGCGGCATTCGGTTTCCCGCTGAAGGCGGAGGAGGCGTATCGCATCGGGCTGGCGCAGTGGCTGGTGCCGCACGCCGAACTGATGGCGCGCGCCATGGAGGTCGCCGAACACATCGCCTCGCTGCCGCCGCTTGCCGCGCGGCTGGTGAAGGAATCGCTGAACCGCGGCATGGACGTGCCGCTGGCGGACGCCGTGCTGGGCGACCTCTATCGCTTCGCCGCCCTGGAGCTGACCGAGGACAAGCAGGAAGCCCACCAGGCCTGGCGCGAACGCCGCAAGCCGCGCTTCAAGGGAAGCTGAACCGGGAGGAGCCGATGCCTCAGATGGTCCGCGCCGTCGTTGTCGATCCGTCGAGCGAGGCCAGGCTGGCGATCCGCGACGTCGCGCTGCCGCCGGCCGCACCCGACGACGTCACCGTCCGCGTCACGGCGATTTCGCTGAACCGCGGCGAGGTCAATCGCGCCCTGTCGGCGTCCGAGGCCGGCGCACGGCCCGGCTGGGATTTTGCAGGTGTGGTCGAGGCGGCCGCCGCTGACGGCAGCGGCCCATCCGTGGGTACGCGCGTGGTCGGCATGCTGCCGACCGGTGCGTGGGCGGAGCGTGTGCGCGCGCCGAGCCATGCGGTCGCGGCGCTGCCGGACGGCGTTACCGATGCGCAGGCGGCAACCTTGCCGGTGGCCGGGCTGACCGCGCTGCATGCGCTGCGCCAGGGCGGGCTGCTGCTCGGCCGCAAGGTGCTGGTCGATGGTGCGACGGGCGGGGTCGGGCATCTCGCGGTGCAGCTCGCCGCCACGTCCGGTGCGACCGTATACGGGCATGTGCGGCGGCGCGAGCAGAAGGCGATGATCGCCGAATGGTGCGGCGACCGCATCATCGTCGCGGCCGATCTGCGTGCAAGCGGCCTCGAGCGGACCGTATCATCTGGTCCTGGATTCGATCGGCGGCTCGGCGCTGTCGGCGGCACTGACGATGTTGCAGCCCAACGGGACATGCGTGCATTTCGGCGTCTCGGAGTCGCCGACATCCACGATCGAGAGTGGCGCGTTCTTCCGGCAGGGCGGCGTGAAGCTCTACGGCCTGATCCTGTTCCACGAACTGCGGCAGGTGGAACCCGCCGGCCCCGGCCTTGCCGTGCTGGCCCACGAGGTCGCGCTGGGCCGGCTGCGGCCGCATATCGAGATCGAGGCGCCGTGGACCGACATCGGCGGCATCGCGCGTCGCCTGATCGCCCGCGAGTTCCCGGGGAAGGCGGTGCTCCACGTGCGCTGAGCCGTCATCGTTGCCGGCGCAACCAGTGGGATCGGCGCGCGGATGGGTCCCGGCGCCCTCGCATCGCCGGGCTAGGAAGCGGCAGCGGAAAACGCTACGCCTGGTACCGGGAACTGCGCCTGATTGCGCGCTGCGTTGCACGGATGCGCCGGAGAAGGGAACCACACCATGGCCAGGACCGCCCTGATCACGGGCACAACGGGGCAGGACGGCGCGTATCTGGCGGAGCTGCTGATCGCGAAGGGCTATGTGGTGCACGGGCTGAAACGCCGGTCGTCGTCGTTCAACACCGAACGGGTCGATCACCTGTATCAGGACCCGCACCGGGGCGAGCCACGGCTCGTGCTGCATTACGGCGACATGACCGACTCGACCAACCTGATCCGCCTGCTGCAGCAGATCGTTCCGGACGAGGTCTACAATCTCGCGGCGCAGAGCCATGTGCAGGTGAGCTTCGAGACGCCGGAATACACGGCCAACGCCGATGCGCTGGGTCCGCTGCGCCTGCTGGAAGCCATCCGCATCCTGGGCCTGGAGAAGACGACCCGGTTCTACCAGGCCTCGACCTCGGAACTGTACGGCCTCGTGCAGGAGGTGCCGCAGCGCGAGACCACGCCGTTCTATCCGCGCAGTCCATACGGGGTGGCGAAGCTGTACGCCTATTGGATCACCGTGAACTACCGCGAGGCCTACAACATCTTCGCCAGCAACGGCGTGCTGTTCAATCACGAGAGCCCGATCCGCGGCGAGACTTTCGTCACGCGCAAGATCACCCGTGCAGTGGCGGCGATTCACCTTGGCTACCAAAGCGAGTTGTTTCTGGGCAATTTGGATTCGCGTCGCGACTGGGGCCATGCCCGCGACTTTGTCGACGGCATGTGGCGGATCATGCAGCATTCCGAGCCCGACGATTTCGTGCTGGCCACCGGGGAAGACCACTCGGTGCGCGAGTTCGTGGAGCGCGCCTTTGAGAAGGTCGGCCGCCAGATTGTCTGGCGCGGCGCCGGCGTCGAGGAGGTTGGCATCGATCGGGCATCCGGCGCGGTGCTGGTGCGCGTCGATCCACGGTATTTTCGCCCGACCGAGGTGCAAACCCTGCTGGGCGATGCGAGCAAGGCACGCGAAAAGCTGGGCTGGCGCCCGACCGTGACGTTCGGTGAACTGGTGGCGGAGATGGTCGCCTCCGACCTGACCAGGCTGGCCTCGCCGGACCAGGCCCGGCGAGCGGCCGCAGACTGAGGAAAACCACTATGTCATCGCGCGAACTGTCACTCGAGGGGCGACGCGTCTGGATCGCCGGTCATCGCGGCATGGTTGGTGCGGCACTGATGCGGCGCATGACCGACGAGGGCGCCGTGCTGCTGACGGTGCCGCATGCGCAGCTCGATTTGCGCCGGCAGACGGAAACCGAAGATTGGATCGCGAGCAATCGGCCGGAATTTATCCTGATCGCGGCCGCGAAGGTCGGCGGCATCCTGGCCAACGACACTTATCCGGCCCAGTTTCTCTACGACAATCTTATGATCCAGGCGAACATCGTCGAAGCCGCGCGCAGATATGGCGCGGAGAAGGTCCTGCTGCTGGGTTCGTCCTGCATCTATCCGCGCCTGGCACCGCAGCCGATCCCCGAAAGCAGTCTGCTGACCGGACCGCTGGAGGAAACCAATCAGTGGTATGCGATCGCCAAGATCGCCGGCGTTATGCTCGGCCAGGCTTATCGGCGGGAATATGGTCTCGACGTGATCTCGGTGATGCCCACCAACCTGTATGGGCCGGCCGACGACTATGACCTGCGCAACAGCCACGTCGCTGCCGCCCTTCTCCGGCGTATTCATCAGGCGAAGGTAGAGCAGGCCGACCGCGTGGTGATCTGGGGGTCCGGCGCACCGCTGCGCGAGTTCCTGCATGTCGATGATCTCGCCGATGCGTGCCTGTTCCTGCTGAAGACCTGGGAGGATCCCGACCCGATCAACATCGGCAGCGGACAGGAGGTTTCGATCACCGAACTGGCGGGGCTGATTGCCGAAGTTGTAGGCTGGGCCGGCCGGTTCGAGTTCGACACATCCAAGCCGGACGGAACGCCGCGCAAGCTTTTGGACACGACCCGATTGACCGCGATGGGATGGACGCCGTCGATCAGTCTGAGGGCCGGTCTGGCAAACGCCTATGCCGACTTCCGCGCCCGTTGGGATGCCGGCGAGTTCGCGTCCGAAGCCGTGCAGGTTTAGTCGCCCGGTCAACTCCCGCTTCGGGTTTGGGCGTCACGCACCAGGGCCAGTCGCGTGCGTGCGACTTCTTGGTCCGGCTGAAGGGCGACAGCCGCGGTCAGATCGGCTTCGGCACCGGCGATATCCCCGCGCTCGTAGCGCAGGTAACCCCGGTTGCAGAGCACCCAGAACCGATCGAAACCAAGCTCCAGCGCGCGGTCGTAATGCGTGAGCGTCGCGCGCCCATCGCCACGCGAATTGTGCAGGGCCTGAGCCGCCAGATAGTGCCACTCGCCGTTGTCCGGATCCTTGCGAAGCTGCCGCCGCGCTTGCCTGATGACGGCTCGGTTCTTGCCGGCGAAGAACTGGCGCCACGCCTTCGCCTTGAAATCATCCGGTGCGCGCTTGAAAACGCCGGATGTGTGTTTGGGCAGATTTGGATTCTTCCGCTGCAGCACGCGGCAACGCCGCCGGTCCATCAGTGCCGCTATCCGACGTCCGAGCTGGTGCAGAACTGGCGCGCGTTGATAGCGCACCCAGAACTCGTCGACACCCGCTGCCAGGGCCAGGTCATAGTGGGCAAGCGTTTGCGCTGCGCTGCCGCCTTTGCCTTGAATGCAGAGCCCCGCAAGGTAGTTGGCCTCACCGTCCTCCGGACGCGCCTTCAGCATAGGTTGCAACAGCGCCAAGCGTCTGGTCGCGCAATGACCGATAGAAGAATTGCCAGGCGACCTCCATGCCACGCGCCCAGCCCGATGGAGTCCAAAGCTGCCTCGTGTGCAGTGCCATGGCCTGCCGGTACTCTGCCTCGGCCTCGGCGGTCCGATCGAGTTTGTCCAGTATTCGGCTTCGGTCGAGCCGGATGACAAAGTCCTGCGGATCCAGTGCCGCTGCCTCGGCGTAATGTGTAGCCGCCGCATTCAGTTCGCCCCGCGTTTCGTTCAGTCTGGCCAGCATCAATGCCGAATTCGCGCGCCATCCCGTGTCGGGCAAGCGCGTCCTGCACGAACGCGACGACTGCCGGATCGACTCGTGCCGTGGTCGGCGACCTTTTGTCCAAGTGCGCGCAACAAGGGCGTGGTCGGCGGCGCAACAGTGTTGAGCGCCCGGTGCCGCGGTGTTGCATCGTCGGTCAGGCCCATCAAAGGCAGATATGCGGCGTTCACCCGATGATAATCGTAACCCTCGGCAAAGGCGCGCGCCGCGGCGCCCATTGCATCGGCCTGTCCCGGCGCTGCAAACAGCTCCCGGATCCGATCGGGGAAATTGTCGACAATGTCTTCAACGATGCAGTCGCGCCCCGTCACGACCGGATACCCGCGGAAGCTGAGAGCGGTGCCGATCACCGGCTTGGCGGCGGCCATCGCCTCGATGGTCTTGATCGATGCGCCGAGGCCCTGCCGCAGCGGGATCAGCACGACATCGGTCGCCTCGTACAGCAGCCGCAACGTCACATCATCGATGCTGCCAAGCGCGATGAAATTGCCCTGTCGCTCGGGCTCGGCGCAGCTGCCGGCGATGACATACAGCAGAACGCCGCTCGTGCCGCACTGACCACCGCTCAGCGCAAGCCGGCGCAGGTCCGCCGCGGCATTGCGGTTCGGAATATGCGTGCTGCCGACGAACAGGGCAACGCGCGCAATTCCCAGATCGATGTCATAGAGTTCGCGCAATAGTTGCCGCGACCGGCCATCCGCCAGCGGCGCAAGACCCGTGATGTCGACCGGCATGCGAATCTCGACCGACGCAACACCCAGAGCGGCGAGCGTCCCGCGGTCCTCGCCGGTCACCGTCACGGTCGCATCTGCCGCCTGCGACCATGCGATGTCATAACGACGCAGCGCCCGGAGCAGCGGCGGACAGTCCGCTGCAATGAGATGCATCATGTCGTGATGCGTGAGCACCAGCCGCTTGCCGTGGCGACGGCACGCGGCCGTCACGACGTCGCCCCAAAACGGATATTCCAGCATCACGACGTCTGCCCAGCGGACGAGCTCGTCGATCCGCAGCCGGAACCGTCGGTTGTGGCGATGCCGCAGATGGTACCAAAGATAGATCGGCAAGCCGTCCTGCGCCCCGCGACAGGTGAGTGCCCAGCGCTTCTGGAACAGCCAGTGAAAAATCGGTCTGCGCTCGCCGATCTCGACCAATTCGTAACGCACGGAGCCGTTTTCCCGGGTCGGTGTCCGGCCGTCCTGCAGAACGCGGATGCGGTCGACGTGGTCGCGCAGGAAATCGACCATCAGGTTGGTCCGCACGCTGGCTCCGGCGCGACGCTGCAGGATGTCGCCCCACGGATAAAGCACGCCGACGCGTACGTTCGGTGCGCGACGCGACGTCCGGCGCACGCCTGCCCATCAGCACGTCCACCAGGGCCTTGGGGCTGTGCCATTCGAGGCAGATCGGCTGCTTTGCCCGGGCAGCCCGCCGATATTCCGGAAAACGCGCCGCGAGATCGACAATCGCCGCGGCGAGCGCAGAAGGATCCCGCTCCGGACAAACGATTCCCGCACCGAACCGCTCGAGTTCGTCGCTCATCCAGGTATCGGCCGTGACGATCAAAGGCTTGCCGGCGCCGGCGGCCTCGACGAATACGCCGGAACTGCGCGCCTCGTAGACGTGCCGTGTATACGGCAGCACCACGGCGTCGGCCCCGGCCAGCAGCGTCTTGTACTGGTCGCTCGGCAACGGCGCGCGGATCAGTTCCACGGAGCCAAAGTTGCGCCGGGCCAGGTCGTCAATCGCTGCATCGATCGCCGGATCGGTCGCATTGCACTGGATGGCGAAGGACAGGCCATCGGCTTGACCCTGCGCCTCCAGCTCGATGATTGCCGCGATGAGATCAAATATTCCCTTCTCGTCGCGTGCTCCGCCCAGGCTTACGAAGCGGACCCGATGCTCGTCCGACGACGTTTCCGGCCGCGCGCAGTCCGCCGGCTGCCTGCCGGTGAGCGGGATCGGCAAGACATCGATGGCGGCAAACGTAAGTTGCGCATACGCCTGTGCCATGCGTGCGCTGTCGGACGCCAGTCGCACCCTGCCACGCCGTTCCGCCCATTCGATCAAACGGAATGCCAGGTCGGCGCACGGTCCCTGGCAATAGCCCGGCTCATAGCCGAAGTGGAGGACGACCGGTCGACGCCGGCGACCGAACAGCGCTGCAAACAGTGACCATGCGAGCAACTGATGCAAGGTCAGCATCGCGACGAAGATAATCCGATCCTTCGCGTGTCCGCTTCCCCGCGGACCGGCACGTCGTACTTGTCGCAAGCCACGACAGATCTCGACGAAATGGATCAGATTCGACCAAAGCACTTCGAGCAGCGGCGACCTCTGCTTCAGATCCGGAAAGCGCTTCCAGATACCGTGCGAAAAACACCTGACGCCATTGATCCGCGTCTGGACCTCGTCGAGCATCTCGCGGTGGCCCAGTGTCACCGCCGTCAGCCCGGCCTGCTCCGCCGCCTGAACGATAGCCTCGTTGTATTCCAGATGATGACCGACGAAATCACGTACGTTGGGATCGACGACGACCACGGTCCTGGGGAAAAATGTCGTTGCAGAATGTTGAGATTGTGTCACGCCATCGATCACGCGCCGCACAAGCCCGTCGGTCGATAGCCGCAGGCAGCGCATCGACCGGTTATGCTTCCTCGTCGTCGAGGCCGCGCGGCTCCGCCAGCATGACATCCTCGGTGTAGTTGCTGGCGATCCTGTCGTCGACGAGCACGACCCCGACGCCGCCGGACAGACGGAGCAGATCCCACTGCGTGATCCAGCCCTTGATGTATTGCCGCATCGTCCGCGAGCTGGTCCGCTCCGGCGGTGGCAGCGTCGGCGCGGGCCAATGGTAGGCGGCACCGTAAAGACGCTGCACCTTGTCGTGGCATGCAGCCAGGTCGTCCGGCGTCGGCGGCAGCAGGCGATGCTGCAACACCGTCCGCTCGATATGGCGGATGCCCGACAGCGCCAGCACGGCCTCGGCCGCACGTGCCTTTCAGCGTCAGCCTTTCCGGCAGCTTCTCGCTGTCCTGGCGGGCGTTGATGACCGCGGCGACGAAATCGTCGGTGATGGCATACGCGCTGACGATGCCGCGGAAACGGCGCTTTCCGTCCAGGCCGAGCCACGCACCGAGCCAGGCATAGGACAGGGCGCGTTGCAGCGGCGTATAGCGGCCGATCAGTTCGACCTCGTCGAGCAGGATGCACCAGCCGGCATAGCCGCAGGCACGGAACAACAGCGGCACGAAGCGGGTGAGCTGGTCGGTCAATTCGGCGGCGGGGACCGGCTTGAGCGAAAACATCCTGCCGGCGCCGGCCGCGACGAGCGCCTGGCGGATGGCCGGGAGGCTCACCTTCTCGCCGGACCACAGACGCGCGATGCGGCGCAGCGTCTCGGGTGGGGTGGAAGCGCGGCGTATCAGGAACAGGCAGGCGGCGAAGATCGGCGCGAAACCGGCATCGGGCGTGCTGACAGCGATCTCCATCGCATCCAGCGCCTCCGGCCGTTCGCGCAGGGCGGTCACGCAGGCGGCGATCGGGGCATCCGGCCGGTCCGGCAATGCCGCGTCGCGCAGGGCGGCGGCGAGCACATGGCCCGGATGCGACAGCGGGGTCTCCTTGCTGACGACGACGCGGCTGACCACGAAGCCCTGCTGCCGCGCCACCTCGGCCAGATAGCCGAGCAGATGCGATTTGCCGGTGCCGAAACCTCCGGCCATCCCTATGCCGGCGGCGCCACCCCCGGCGGGCGCCGGCCCGGCATCGGCCCACGCAGCGGCCAGCGCCGCCTCGAACGCATGCTCGATATCGGTCTGCTCGGTGCCCATCTGGCGGATCGCCGCCCGGTTGGGCACGCCGGCCCGGAGCGCCTCGATCGCGGTGCGGGCCTCCATCATGGTGCGAGCCACACCAGCGGGGCCACGGGGTTCTGCCGGTCGCCGGGCCGCACATCGGGCCACACACGCATCTGCAGTGCCGCGTACTGAGCGAGCGCGCGGCGCGGGTCGCCGGTGGCCAGCGCCGCATCGGCCAGAACCGCGACGAACAGGCTCGGCAGGTGCTCGGCATCGTCGATGATCTCCCGCAGCACCTCGTAGGCGTCCATCACCGCGGCCGGCGAATAGCGCAGCGCGCCGTTCGCAGCCTCGGTGCGCGCAAGCTGTCGCACGTCCAGCACCACAAGCAGCCCGGCGGCACCGGCCTTGCGCAGGAAATGGCACAGCGAAGCCAGCATGGCACGCGCATTGGTGCGGGAGATGCGAACCGAAATGTCGGCCGCGCGCAGCGACGCGGGCGCCGCCTTCTCGCCGCGCAGCCAGAGCATCGCCGGATGATCGGTGTCCCACTCGTCCGATTCCAGCCGCGACAGGCAGAGCCGCAACAGGGCGGCACGGAAATCCTGCGCCAGCCGGCGGTCGTCCCACAGATCCGCCGTCAGCCACTGATCCACGTGATGGCTCAGCAGGTTGGGGGCGACGGCGAACGCGCCAGCCAGGTCGCTCATCGTCATCGTCTCGCCCGGCCGAGGCCAGGCGTAGGCGTGCGCGCCGAACAGCACTTCGAGATAGCGCTGCACCAGGCTGTCCCATGGCAGGGCGCGGGCAATGGCGAAGAACAGCTCCTGCATCAGGTGGATGCGGGTGCGTCCGGCCTCGAGATGCACCGTCAGCATGCCACGCGCCTGCCCGAGGCCGACCAGACGCTCGGCGGCTGTGGCGATGGCGTCGTCGTCCAGGATGGCGAACTTCACGGCGGCACCACCTGCCGGCACGAAGTCCGACAGGTATTCGCGCTCGACGATCGACAGCCACTCAGCGAGCGGCAGCGGCGGCGTGGTCAGGACGTCCATGGGACGGTTCCAGGATGAAGCGGATCGCGTAGTAGTCGTGCTGCTCGCCGGTCTGGTCGAACAAGGTCAGCCGTTTGCCGCCCTTGCGCCCGGTGGAGCCGGCGAGTTCGAAGCGGCGCCCGTGGCTGTCGGTCGCATCGGGGTGCCGGTCCAGCCGCAGCAGGTCGGCGACGAATTCCTCCTGCGGATAATCGGCTCCGGCGGCAGGTAGCACGGTCAGCAGTTCGTGCAAATCCGCCAGCGAAACCAGCGGCCCCTGGCCGGGCCGGGTGGGACGCCACGCCGGGTCCTCGGCGCGCGCCTTCGCGTCGTAGAGCAGGAACAGCCGATCGAGGAACCGCCGGGCGTTGAACCGATCCGGCCGTTGCTGCAAGGCCTTGAGCCGGGCGGCGACGAAGCTCGGCCGGATGCGCTTCTCGAGCCTGCGCCCGACCCGCACGCCCTGCGCGCGTGCATCGAGCCGCAGCGCCACCGGGTAGGCGGTCACCCGTCCATCCCGCCGCACCAGCACGACGCCGGCGGCTTCGGCAGCCGCGGCCAGTTCGTCGAGCCAGGCACCGGTCGCGAAGGCGTCGGCAACATCATAGTCGAGCGCGCGCCGCGGCCCTGGCCAGCGGGTCGCCGGTCCGATTGGCATCCGCCTGCGCGGCTGCGATGGCGGCGGGCAGGCTGGACATCGCCCCTTCCGCGGCTGCGCGACGCAGGCGCCGTGTCGCATTCAGCAGGGCAGCGGCCTGTTTCTCGGCGTCGGCCAAATGCGCGTCGAGCGCCGCGAGCGTGTCCTCCAGGCCACGCACGCGTTGGGGCGAATCGGAAGGTTTGGCATCCATGGACGGAAAATCTATGAGGCTCGGCTGCCAGCAACAAGGGACCCGCGCCTCACGCGTTGCGATGCACGCGCTGCATGTCCGATCAGCGCGCATGCGGAACTGGACCGATGGCGGCCGGTGTAACATCCGCGCCGCCGTGCCCGGCAGACCCGGCCGAACGAGAGGAGCGTTGCCTTGGCTGCTCGCGTACTTATCATCGATGGCGCGCCAGCGTCTGCGCAGGACCAGCTCGTTGCACATGGCGGCGCACGCCTGGGCGAGAGCTACATGGCGGCCTTGCGTTCCCAGCTGCCTCGGGAATCGGCCGACCTGGATTGCTTTATCCTTGCGGCCGGCGACGGGGAACATCTGCCCCAGGGTCTCGGGCTGTCCGATTTCGACGGCATTGCGTGGACCGGCTCGCCTCTCAGCACATACGATGATCGGCCGGTGGTGACCGCCCAGATCGCATTCGCGCGCGCCGCTTTTGCCTCCGGCATCCCGTGTTTCGGCAGCTGCTGGGGACTGCAGGTGATGACCGTGGCGCTTGGCGGCAGCGTCCGGCTGAACCCGAACGGCCCCGAGGTCGGGGTCTGCCGCCAGATTGTTCTGACGAACGCGGGTCGCGCCCATCCGATGTATGACGGCAAGGCAGGCGTGTTCGACGCGTTGTGCGTGCACCAGGACGAAGTCTGCGCGCTGCCGAGCGATGCGCGCCTGCTGGCCGGCAACGCGTTCTGCGCCATCCAGGCCGCCGAGTTTACCGACGGCGAGCGCTCGTTCTGGGGCGTGCAGTACCATCCGGAATACGACCTGGCGCAAATCGCCGCGCTGTTCAGCCGCAGCGCCGAGCGCCTGGTCGCCGGCGGTTTCGCCGCGACGGTGGCCGAAGCGGACGCCATCGCGGCGGACTTCAGGGCGCTGCATCGCGATGCACGGCGCAAGGATCTGGCTTGGCGGTATGGGATCGGGCCGGACATTCTTGAACCGCACAGGCATCGGCGGGAATTCGCGAACTGGCTGCAGGTGAAGGTGCTGCCCCGTGCCGGCCCCGATCAACATTAAACCGATATTAGCCACGTCGTTCCTATAGTGCATCGACTGCCCTCGGATGCATGGGCATGAGGTGCCGCCATGGCGGGGTTCAGTGGCAATACTTTCCGATCGAGCCGACAACTCTGGGCAATTGGCATCGCCCTCTGTGTCATCACCCTGCTCGGTTGCGGCGCTGCGATCTGGGACCTCCACCGCCAGACCATCGAACAGAATCGCGTCGCGGTGACCAACCTCGGCGTCGTGCTTGCCGAGCAGACCTCGCGCTTCTTGCAGGTTGTCGACCGTACGCTCGAGGAGATGCAATCGCGCGTCGCTGACCTCCAGGTCACGACACCCGACGAATTTTTGGCGTCGGTTGCCGTCGAGGGCACACGCAGTCATCTGCGCGAGGGGCTGAAGAATCTGCCGCAGGCGAATTCCTTCTCCCTGATCGGAGCCGATGGTCGCATGCTCCTCACGACCAGGATGCCATTGGCGCCTGACCTGAACGTCGCGGATCGCGACTATTTCACGTATTTTGCCGGGCGGGACGATACAGGACCGTTCATCACTGCCCCGGTCCAAAGCCGTCTTTCCGGCGTGCCGACCGTCTACATCGCGCGCCGACTGAATGGTCGTGACCACAACTTCCTCGGCGTTGTGGCTGGCGCGATCGATCTGCAATTCCTCGCCGACTTCTACCGTGCGATCGAATTGCCGCCCGGCGAGACCGTGACCCTGCTGCGCCGCGACGGGCTGGTGCTGGCGCGCTACCCGGACCCCACCGATCAGGTCGGCAAACTGATGCCGGCGAACTCGCCCTGGTTCCACCTGGTCGCCATGGGAGGCGGCACCTATCGCTCACCCGGATTTCTCGCCGCCGTTGCGGCAGTGGTATCGGTGCAGCCGCTGTCCGCCTATCCGCTCGTCATCGACGTATCCATGATGGAGCCGGTGGCACTGGCGAAATGGCGCCGCCAGGCGACGGCCATCGCGTTCGGTGGCCTCGCCGCCTCGACTGGCTTCGCCGTGCTGTTCGGTGTCATCAGCCGGCAGTTCCGCCGCCAGGCGGAGCAGAATGTCAGGCTCACGGAGGCGGCGGAAGCCCTGCGCGCCAGCGAGGCCCGGATCCGGGACTTCGCCGAGATGTCGTCGGACTGGCTGTGGGAACTGGATGCGCATCTCCGCCTGAAATGGGTGTCGGACAGCCAGGCGTCCCGCCTGATGGGCATTCCGCAGCGTAAAGGGACGCCGCTATGGACTGCCGTGGGTGCGAGCGAGACAGATCCGCGTTGGGCCCAACATCGTGCCGACCTGGCTGCGCACCGTGCATTTCGCGATTTCCACCGCCAGGAACTCGCCCGTGATGGGCGCGTTCACCATGTCAGCGTCAATGGCAACCCGGTGTTCGACGCGGCCGGCCGTTTCGCCGGCTACCGCGGCACCGGGCGCGATATCACGACCGACGTCAATGCAGCACGGGAACTCGAGCAGGCGAAGGAGCGCGCCGAAATGGCGAGCCGCGCCAAGTCGGAATTCCTGGCGAATATGAGCCATGAGCTGCGCACGCCGTTGAACGCGATCATCGGCTTCTCCGAACTCATTCATGACCAGCCGTTCGGGACGATCGGCGCCCACTACGTCGAGTACGCGACGGATATCAACGCGGCCGGCCATCATCTGCTCGACGTGATCAACGACGTGCTCGATCTCTCGAAGATCGAGGCAGGCCGCTATGAGCTGGCGAACGAGATCGTCGAGCTCGGCATGGTGTTGCGGTCCTGCGTTGCCATGCTGAAGCCGCGTGCAGCCGATGGCGGCGTGCGGGTCGACAACGCCACGGCCGGGATGCGCATCGTGCTGCGAGGCGACGCACGCGCCTTGAAGCAGATCGTGCTCAATCTGCTGTCCAACGCGGTGAAATTCACGCCGAACGGTGGCGTGGTATCGCTGCGCATCGAGCACACGGAAGAAGGTGCTGCTCTGGTGGTGACCGATACCGGCATTGGCATCGACAATGCGGCCTTGCAGGTGCTGTGCCAGCCATTTCAGCAGGCGGACGCTTCGATCAGCCGGAACTTCGGCGGCAGCGGCCTCGGGCTCGCGATCAGTCGGAAACTGCTGGCACTGCACGGCGCGACCCTGACGATCGAGAGTACACTGGGTCAGGGCACGACGGTCCGAGCCAATTTTCCTCCCGAACGGATCATTGAGGCGACGCAGACAACTCGAATGGCTGAGGCGGTGCCCGTGCCAGCAATCTGACGCGTCCGAGCAGGGACCGCCGCGCCGCGACCGCGGCGGCCGCGAGCGCCAGAAGCGCAGGGATTTGTTGCGGCTGAGCAGCGACGGAGCCGAGCACGCGCCAAACGTGGAGCGCACCGCGCACGTCGAGCGCCGTCACCGCGGCCGGCGGCAGCGTGCCATCCGCCGGATCGCAGATCGCGCGCAGCACGGCGAACGGAAGGCGGTGCAGGGCGGCGGTGCGAGCGACGGCGCCGCTTTCCAGATCGACTGCCGCCGCACCGGTTTGGTCCCGGAGCCGCCGTTTTTCCTCGACGCTCGCGACGATCGCATCGGCGCCGAGCACGAGGTGCGGCGTCGTGCCGCCGAGCGCGCGCGACAGGGCCGGATCAGTCGCATGGCGCTCGTCGCGGGCGATCACTGCGGACGGCACGATGACTGCCCCCGGCCGCAGCACCGGGTCCAACCCGCCGGCCAGTCCGAAGCTGACCAGCGCTTCGGCGCCCTGGTTGACCAGACGCTGCGCTGCATGCTCCGCACCGGCCGTGGTCCCGCCGCCAACGGCGACCGGCCAGCCCAGACGCCGCACAATGCGCGCCTCGGCCGCCAACCCGACGACGACACCAATGCGCACGTGCAGTCTCCGCCCGGCCAGGACGGAACACGCGGCGTCAGAACCCAAACGCCACCTGGTGCATATTGCCACGCCGCAGATTGCGATAGCGTGCCAGTGCCAGCAGCGGGAAATACCAGCGATAGCCGTGGTAGCGCAGGTAGAAAACCCGCGGAAAACCAACCGCATTGTATGGCAGTTCCCGCCACTCCCCGGTCCCGTGCTGGGTCGCCATCAGGTGCTCGATGCCGCGCGTCACCGCCGCATTGGCGACCTCCCCCGCCGCCATCAGGCCGAGCAGCGCCCAGGATGTCTGGCTCGGCGTGCTCTCCTTGTAGCGGCCGCGCGGCGCATCCCGGTAGGTTTCCTCATCCTCGCCCCAACCACCATCCTCGCGCTGCACGGCGACAAGCCATGCCACCGCCCGCCGCACCGCCGGATCATCGCGGCCAATGCCGGCGGCGTTGAAGGCACACAGCGCCGACCATGTGCCGTAGATGTAGTTGGTGCCCCAGCGGCCGAACCAGCTTCCATCGTCTTCCTGCTCGCGACGCAGATAGGCCAGCGCGCGCGCCAACACCGGATCGTCGGCTGCCATGCCGATCTGCGCAAGAAACGATATGCAGCGCGCGGTGACGTCAGCGGTCGGCGGATCCAGCAGCGCGCCGTGATCGGCGAACGGTATATTGTTGAGGTAAAGATGCGTGTTCTCCGGCTCGAACGCGCCCCAGCCGCCGTCCGAGGACTGCATGCCGATGATCCACTCGCGCGCGCGCTCGATCGACCCGGCGAATGCCGGATCGCCGTTCCGGTGCAGCAGCATGCCGACGACGGCCGTGTCGTCGACATCCGGATAGTGCGGGTTGGCGTACTGGAATGCCCAGCCGCCTGGCCGCAGGCCTGGCCGGCGCACCGCCCAGTCGCCCACCACGTCGAGGATCTGCCGCCCATGCAGCCATGCGCACGACGCACCCGTGTCATCGCCAGCCTCGGCTGCGGCATGGCCGGCAAGCCCGGTGTCCCAGATCGGCGACAGGCAGGGCTGGCAGTAGGCGCGATCGGCCTTGACCACCAGCAGCTTGCGGACCGCGCGCCAGGCGATGGCGGCATCCGGATGATCCGCCGGATATCCCAGCGCATCGAACATCATCACGCTGTTGGCGATCGCCGGATAGATGCCGCCGAGACCGTCATCGCCGTTCAGCCGTTCGGTGACGAAGCGTACCGCCTTGGCGATCGCACTGCGGCGGCTACGCTCGGGGAATGCCGGCTGGAGCACGCGCAGCACCGTATCGAGCCCCTTGAAGAACCGCCCCCACGCCGAACGCGACGGCGGAGAGATCCAGTCCCGCACCGACGCGGGCGGCGTGCGGAACAGCTCCGGGATCGCGACATCGCGCGGATTGCGCGCGACCGGGCGCAGCGCCATCAGCACGAGAAGCGGCACGATCACCGTGCGCGACCAGTACGAAACCTTCGACAGGTGGAACGGGAACCACAGCGGCAGATGCATGATCTCGAGCGGCATCACCGGCACCGCCCGCCACGGCACCTGCCCGAACAGGGCAAGCTGCGCGCGCGTGAACACGTTGCTGCGCTCCGCACCCCCCGCTTCCAGGATCGCCTGACGCGCCCGCGCCATGTGCGGCGCAGCGGGATCGTCGCCGATCGCCTTCAGCGCGAAATACGCCTTCACGCTCGCGGACAGATTGAACGCCCCGTCGTGGAACAGCGGCCAACCGCCGTGCGCGCCCTGAATCTCGCGCAGATAGACGCCGATCTTCGCTTCCAGCGCCGGATCGATGCGATCGAGATAGTGCTCCAGCAGCACGTATTCGGCCGGGATCGTCGCGTCCGCCTCCAACTCGAACAGCCAGTGGCCGTCGTCGTGCTGTTGCCGCGTCAGGGCGGCGGCGGCGCGCGACAAAGCCTCGGACAGGCGTTGGTCGAGTGCGATTTCGGGTGGCAGTGTCTCGCTGGGCATGGCCTCTGCTCACGCGGCGAGCAGAACCTCCGCCGCCGTTCGGCCGGACCTGATGGCACCTTCGATGGTGCCCGGCAACCCGGTCGCGGTCCAGTCGCCGGCCAGCGCGAGGTTTGCCACATTTGTGCGCGCTGCCGGGCGCAGCCGTTCCTGGGCGGCGGTCGCGGCGATCGTGGCGCGCCGCTCCTTCACGACGCGCCAGGCCGGCATCGGGCCATTCAGGTTCAGAGCAGCGCGCACGTCCGGCCAGACCGCGGCGGCAATCGCATCGGCGCTCTGGTCCACCATGCGATTGGCCGCACTGATGGTCACCGAGACGTGGCCGCGCTTGACGAACACCCACTCCGCCGTGCCGCCGATCAGGCCGACGAAGCCGGCCGGACCGGGATCGGCATCGACCCGAAAGTGGATGTTCAGGATCGCCTGGAACGCGTTCGGCGCCTGAAGGCCGGGCAGCAGATCGGCCGCCACCCAGGGCGGCACCGCAAGCACCACCGCCTCGACCGGCATTGGGCCATCGGTGGTATGCAGGGCGTTGAGGCGGCCATCGGCGACGTGCAGCGCCACGACCCGTTGCCCAAACCGCACCTCGTTGCCGCGCGCCCGGAGCCACGCAACGGCGGGATCGACCAGGCTCTCGGACAGACCCTCACGCGGTAAGGCCGGAATGCACGCCCTGCCACCGCGCATCAGCGTCTCGCGCACCACCGCGCCGAGCAGCCGCGCGAGGCCCGTGTCCGTTGGCGTGTTCAGCGCCGCGATCGCCAGAGGTTCGAGCAGACGATGGTAGAGCGTGTCGTGGCGCAGCAACGCTGCGACCGTTGCGTCGCCCGTCGGGGGCATGAGCCGGCGCAGGGCGAGGTAGTCGGTCGCGCGTGTGCCCGGCACGCGGCGCCCGGGTGAAACAACCCACCACGGAACGCGCCCAAGGTTCGGTCGCAGCGTCCAGGCCACGCCGCTGCTCAGGTCCATGAACGGAAATACCGGCGCGTCCGGCATGGCCAGCGTAGGCCGTGCCCCTACTGCATCGATGTAGGCGAAGGCCGCGCGATTGCCCGACAGCAGCAGATGATTGCCGTTGTCGATGCGCAGCCCGAGTTCACGGTCGAAATACGAGCGGCACCGCCCGCCGGCGGCCGGTCCGGCCTCGAGAACCGTGACCGCCGCCCGGCCTCGCTCAGCGCGACCGCGGCGGCCAGGCCGGCCAGGCCCGCGCCGATGACGTGCACATGCGGTGCGGTCAACGTCTGGTAGTCACGTCATGGCCGGGCGATGAAGCAGAAGTGCTCAGGGCTCTGCCCTGAAACCCGCCCGAGGGCTTTGCCCCCGGGACCCCCACCAAAGGCGGAGCCTTTGGGATCCATTACTAAGGAAATGGGTTCCAAGGGCTCGGCCCTTGGCGGAGTCCAGAGGTGGAGCCTCTGGTGGGGTTCGGGGTGAAACCCCGAGCGCATCTGCTTCGCCCGATTGCCTCGCCCCAACCGCCGCCCGGACGCGCGCAACCTGGCACGACTCCGCCCAGTCCGTTCGGCTTCGTGCTTTGCCATGCTTTGCGTGTAACGTTGGGCCGAAACCGTCGCAATACCCAGCCGCTGCCCATCGAACAGGCACCCCGTCCGCGGAATAAGCACCGGCCGCGCGCATACCGGCAACCCAGCCGCACGTTGCAATTGCATGGCAAGCCGGCACAAAAAGTGCAAGATACGCCCCGAGCAGGGCGACCCGATCGGGGGTGACGGATGCGACAGGGCGGCCTTCTGGCGGGATACGATCCGGGCAGCCTGTTCTGCGAGATGCTGCGGCCCGGCCAGGCAGCCCACCCCGCCCTGGCGCTGCTGCTCGAACGCCTCCGGCAGATGCCGATCGAGGCGCTGCGCCGGCGCGCCGCCGATGCCGAGCGCGACCTGCTGGAGCGCGGCATCACCTTCACGGTCTACTCGGACGCCACCGCGATCGACCGCATCCTGCCGTTCGACCTGATCCCGCGCGTGATCACCGCGGAGGAATGGCGCACGCTGGAGGCCGGCGTGATCCAGCGCGTGCGTGCGCTGAACCTGTTCCTGTATGACGTCTACCACGACCAGAAGATCCTGGCCGACGGTGTCGTGCCGCGCGGACTCGTGCTGGGCAACGCCGGCTACTCGCAGGCCATGGTGGGGTTCGAGCCGCCGTTCGGCACCTATGTGCATGTCTGCGGCACCGACATCATCCGCGACGACACCGGGCGCTTCCTGGTCCTGGAGGACAATGCCCGCACACCCTCCGGCGTCGCCTATGTGGTCGAGAACCGGCACATGACGCTGCGTGTGCTGTCGGACCTGATGGCCGGTCTGAACGTGCGCGGGGTGGACGAATACGGCCTGCGGCTGCACCGCGCGATGACCGAGATCGCACCGCCCGGCGTGTCGGATCCGCAGGTGGTGCTGCTGTCGCCCGGCATCTTCAACTCGGCGTATTTCGAGCACGTGTTCCTGGCGCGCGAGATGGGCGTGCCGCTGGTCGAGGGGCAGGACCTGCTGGTCGAGGGCGGCTCGGTCTGGATGCGCACCACGGCGGGGCTCGCGCCGGTGCACACGATCTACCGGCGGCTGAACGATGATTTCCTCGATCCCGACGCGTTCCGTCCCGACAGCACGCTCGGCGTCCGCGGGCTGATGGAGGCGTGGCGTCGCGGTGCGGTGGCGATCGCCAATGCGGTCGGCACCGGTGTGGCCGACGACAAGGCGGTGTATGCCTACATGCCGCGCATCATCCGCTACTATCTGGCCGAGGATGCGATCCTGCCGAATGTGGATACGCGGATCTGCGCCGAGCCGGACGGATTGTCGTACACGCTCGATCATCTGCACGAACTGGTGGTGAAGCCGGTGGCGGAGTCCGGCGGCTATGGGCTGCTGATCGGCCCGCACGCCACCAGGCTGGAACTGGAGGAGTTCCGCGCCCGGCTCAAGGCCAATCCGACGAACTACATCAGCCAGCCGATGGTGCGCCTGTCGGTCAGTCCGACCCTCGGCGACGATGGCGTCAACGCGCGGCACATCGATCTGCGTCCGTTCGCGGTGACCGGTCGCGATACCTGGGTGCTGCCGGGCGGGCTGACGCGGGTGGCGCTGCGGGCCGGCTCGCTGGTGGTCAATTCCTCGCAGGGCGGCGGTTCCAAGGACACCTGGGTGCTGGCATGAGCGAATCCGTCGTTGGCCCGCACCACCTGATCGCGCGCCACGCCGGCAGTGCGCTGTGGTTTGCCCGGTATATGGAGCGGATCGAGAACCTGGCGCGGCTGCTCGACGTGACCAAGACGTTCGCCAGCGAAGGCGAGGCCGGGCGCAACTGGCTCTCGCTGCTGCGGATCAACGGTGACGGGGCCGAGTTCTTTGCCAGGCACGACCACGCCGATGCGATCAATGTCGCGCGGTTCTACCTGCTGGATGCGACGACGCCGGCCTCGGTGCAGACGGCGATCGCGTATGCGCGGGAGAACGCCCGCACCCTGCGCGCGCTGATCTCCACCGAGATGTGGCTGCAGATCAACGTGTTCCACACGCGCATCCGCGCGCTCGGCGAGCCCGACGTGGCGCAGGAGAGTCTGTCCGCGGTCTGCGCCATGCTGAAGGAGGGTGTGCAGGCGCATGGCGGCATCACCGAGGGGACATTCTACCGCGACCAGTGCTGGCATTTCTACATGTTGGGGCGTCACCTGGAACGTGCCGACCAGATCACGCGGCTGATCGACACCAAGTTCAATGCGCTGCTGCCGCTCGCCGCCACCGATGCCGCAATCGACGCCGGCGAATGGAATGCGCTGCTCCGCGCCGCCGCGGGCTATCATGCCTATCGCCGCGAATATCCGCATGGCTATGTGCCGCGCGAGGTGGCCGGCTTCCTGCTGCTGAACGGGGCGTTCCCGCGCTCGGCCGGACTGAACCTGGCGCAGCTCGACTGGCATCTGAACCAGCTGCGCAGCCAGTACTACCTGCGCGGCTGTGCGCCGGCGCTGGAACGGCTGGACGACCTGCGCGCCATGCTGTCGAGCCAGACGATCGACGAAATTCTGGCCCGCGGGCTGTCGCCGTTCCTCGACACGTTGCAGCGTGAGCTTGGCGCGCTGCATGGCGACATCATGCGCGGGCTGTGCGGCGAAGAGTAAGGGCGCGACTCGTAAGATCATGCCTTGTGGCGCCGATCAGACCCCGCTGCGGAGCGCCGAACCTGAGCAACTCCACTGTGCAGACCGGGCAGACTGTCAGGGCGTGTCATGGCAGCGGCCCGAACCAATGACCTTCCATCGCCGCTCGTTGCTTCCGTCATGGCCGGGCTTGTCCCGGCCATCCGCGTCAACGTGCCGCTTCTGATGGCCGGGGCAGGCCCGGCCATGTAAGAGCTGCGGGAGAGTCAACGGAAACGGCGATTGGTATTACAGCGGCAATCGGGTCACGTCCCGCTGACCCGGGTACCAAAACCGGCACGGTGAAGTGGAAATCGGTGCCACCCCCAGGAGCGTCGGCCGCCCATATATGGCCGCCATGCCCCTCCACGATGGTGCGGCAGATCGATAGCCCGACGCCCAAGCCGGCAGACTTCGTCGTCATGAACGGCTGGAACAGCTTGTCGCGAATCTCGGGCGCAAGGCCCGGGCCACTATCCGTTACACTGACGTCGATCATGCCGTTGCCGGACACCGTTGTCCCGATGACGAGTTCGCGCCTCGCGCCGGCCTCCATTGCCTCGATCGCGTTGCGGATCAGATTGAGCAGAACCTGTTGGATCTGCACCTTGTCGATGAGCACTGGCGGCATATCAGGCGCAAACTTCATCTTCAGCCGTATGTGGCGGCCTTCCATACCGAGCATCGCGAGTGCTGCCGCCTCCTCGATCGTCCCTTGGACATCCTCGGCGCCGCGATTGCTCCCATCCTTCTTCACCAGATTGCGCAGTTGTTGTATCACCTGAACCGCTCGGGTGACCTGCTCGGCAGCCCTCGTCAGTGCGTCTTCAGCCTTGCCGGTGTCGCCTGCCTGTATCAGCCGCAGGCCAGCGCCGATATAGCTGCTCACCGCGCTCAATGGCTGGTTCACCTCATGCACAAGTGCCGAAACCATCAGGCCGAGTTCGGTGAGCCGAGAGACATGGATCAGCTCCGACCGAACCTCTTGCAGTTGTCGGTCGCGGTCATGGCGTTCCGCCTCGAAAGTTCGGGCCTGCCGAGCATAGACCGCGCCGGTTTCGATCAGCAGCACCATCAGCACGACGCTCGCTGCAAGCAGGCCATAGATCCGGCCTGTATAGAAGCCGAGGTCGAAGCGCCCGGTGTTGAGAATTGCGCTCAAGGAGATGTCAAATATCCACGCAGACATGACTACCATGAGCCAAACATCCAGCACGGAATGTGGTCGCCCACGCCATAGGGCGAGCAGGGCGAGAACGCTCAACATGCAGGTGATGCCGATGACCACGGGAAGCAACGGCGTGTAGTTGTCGCCGCGCATGATGGCCGGAAGGATGGAGTGGCCGGAGGTCGTCGCAAATGCGGCAGCACAGACGATTGTCACGACAACGGCACAGGTCATGGCGATGGCGAGGCTGGTCCGCTGTATGCGCCGGCGGTCGCGCAGCAGAGCGTAGCCGATCACGGCGAGCGGAAAACCGGCATGCCAAATCACGTACAGCCAGGCGGTGGTCTGTGGCCCGGCGCCGATCAGGCCGGCCGGCGCAAACAGACGCGGAAAGCTCAGCGCGTGCGGCACGGCCATAAGGGCGGAGAACTGATAACCGCCCGCAAGGAAGAGCAACGCCGGCGAGCGCAGTATGACGAACTGGGAGAACAGCAGCACCGCGGTAATCATGTCAGTGAGCAGCAGCGCCGACTGATAGCTCGGGATGAAGGCCCAGACCTCTGCCAGCTTTACGCTGGCGACCGGAGCGGCGATTAGAAAGGCTGCAGAAAACGCCAGGTACTACAACCCATGCTCGTCGGCGTTCATGGTTTGACGCCGGCAACGACGAGAGGAAAACGGTGTATTCCGCCGAGAACTCCCGCACCTTCCTCACTCCTGGTCGACGTGCCTCGGCATTTGCCGGGAAGCAATACAACCCTCACGCGTGGTGCCGCAAGTGATGGTAGTGCCGCAAGTGATCGGATGCAGATGAACATGAGGGGGTGCGTAACGTCGGCGGGCTCGCCGCAGGCCCCTGACTTCGCCAAATGGCCATGCCAGGCTTGACCCGACCGTCCAACGCGGCACAGGTACCGAGAGGGATGGCCGGCCGAGCCGGGCCATGACGAGGAACGTGCTTTGCTCCGGGAGGCGACGATGGCCATGCAACTCACCGGTACCGGGATCGGGCAACCCGTGCGCCGCCGGGAAGACCTGCGCCTGCTGACCGGGCAGGGGCGCTACAGCGACGACGTCAATGTGCCGCACCAGACCTATGCCGTCATGGTTCGCTCGACGCATGCGCACGCGCTGCTTCGTGCCATCGACACGCGCGCGGCGGCTGCGGCGCCGGATGTGCTGGCCGTGCTCACCGGGCGCGATCTGCTGGCGGACGGGCTGCATCCGATCCCGCATGCGGTTCGCATGGGCTCTCCCGCGGACATCCAGCTTGAGAACACGGACGGCTCCGAGCCGTTCATCCCGCCGCATTTTCTAATGGCAACGGACGAGGCGCGCCATGTCGGCGAGATCGTCGCCATGGTGATCGCCGGGAGCGTCGCCGCGGCGAAGGACGCGGCCGAACTGGTGGCGGTGGACTATGCGTCGCTGGCGGCAGTGACGCAGTCGCGCCGCGCGATCGCCCCCGACGCAGTGCGCGCGCGGAGCGATGCGGGGACAAATATCTGTCTGGATGCCGAAGTGGGCGATGCGCGCGCGACCGAGGCGGCATTCGCCGCTGCCGCGCACGTGGTTTCCTTCAGCACCTCGGTGCAGCGCATCGCTGGCGTCACGATGGAACCGCGCGCGGCGGTCGGTGCCTATGATGCGGCGAGCGGCCACTACACGCTGCATGCGGGCGCCGGTGGCGCAGTGCGCCCGCGGCACGACATGGCGGTGGTGCTCGGCGTCCCGGACGAGCAGGTGCGGATGGTGATGCACGACGTCGGCGGCAATTTTGGTACGCGGGGCGCGTCGAACCCGGAATTCGCGCTGGTCCTGTGGGCGGCGCGACGGGTCGGCCGACCGGTGAAATGGACCTGCGAACGCAGCGAGGCGTTCCTCTGCGACTACCAGGCGCGCGACCTGACCTGCGATGCGGAACTGGCGCTGGATGCGGCGGGAACATTCCTGGCGCTGCGCGGCTCCAACATCGTCAACAACGGCGCCTACGCGATCGCCTTCGGCCCTTTGCAAAAGGGCGTCGAGATCATGACCAGCATCTATCACGTGCCCGTCCGTGCATTTCCGCGCGCGCGCGGTGCTGACCAATACCGCCTCGACGCGCCCGTATCGCAGCTCCGGGCGCCCCGAGGCGATGTTCGTCATGGAGCGACTGATCGATCTCGCGGCGCGGCAATGCGGTTTCGACCGCATCGAACTGCGCCGGCGCAACCTCGTGCCGGAGCGGGCGATGCCGTATCGCAACCCGTTCGGCATGGTCTACGACAGCGGCGCCTATCATCAGGTGATGGAGCGCGTGCTCGGCCTGGGCGAGTGGTCCGGGTTTGCGGCGCGGCGCACGGAGGCGCGGTCACGCGGCCTGTATCGCGGCATCGGGGTTGCCAACTACGTCGATACCGCGACCGGCGTGCCGCGCGAGCGTGCCGAAGTCACCGTGAGGCCGGAAGGTGCAGTGGACGTCGTCATCGGCACAGTGTCCAGCGGTCAGGGGCACGAAACCAGTTTTACCCAGCTTGTCGGCGAATGGCTCGGCGTGCCGATCGACTGCGTGTCGCTGATCACCGGCGACACCGATCGCGTCTCCGTCGGTGGCGGCTCGCATTCGGGGCGCGCCCTGCGGCTCGGCAGCATTGTCATGCTCAGTGCGTCGAACCAGATCATCGAAAAGGGATTGCGCATTGCCAGTCACGTGCTGGAGGTTGGGACCGCCGACCTGGAGTTCGCCGGTGGTCGCTTCACCGTGCAGGGCACCGACCGCTCGATCGGCATCTTCGAGGTAGCCGCGGCCGCGTTGCAGCGCAATGATCTTCCGGACGATCTGCGCGGCGAACTCGGCGCGGTCGGCGACGAGACCGTGACGCTGGCCGCGTTCCCGTATGGCTGCCATGTCTGCGAGGTCGAAGTCGATCCCGACACCGGTGTTGCCCGCATCATGCGCTATTCGGCGGTGGACGATTGCGGCCGCGCGGTCAATCCGATGATCGTGCATGGCCAGGTGCAAGGCGGCATCACGCACGGCATCGGCCAGGCGCTGTTGGAGCATTGCTGTTACGATCCGCAGTCCGGACAGCTTTTGTCGGGTTCGCTGATGGATTACGCAATCGCGCGCGCCGACGATGTGCCGTTCTTTGCGACGGAACTCAGCGAGGTGCCGTCACCGACGCATCCGCTCGGCATCCGTCCGGCCGGCGAAGGCGGTACGACGCCGGCGCTGGGCGCCGTGGTCAATGCCATCGTCGACGCGCTGGCGGACTTTGGCGTGACGCATATCGAGATGCCGGCAACGCCGGAGCGCGTATGGCGTGCGATCAATGCAGCGGCGCATTAGCCAAAGGGGATTCAAATGCAGGCCTGGTATCATTGCGAGAACACCTACCCGTTCGTCCCGCAGGACGTGCTGGACCGCGCCGAGTCCGTGCGCGGCAGCCTGCCCAACAAGTACTGCGATCCCGCGATCGCCGCCGACCTGTTCCATGAATGCCTCGACGAACACCTGCTGTGCGACGACCTCGGCGTCAACATCGTCTCGATCGAGCATCATGCCGGGATCAACAGTCTCTACGGCGCAAGCCCGCTGGTCCTCGGCATCATCGCGCGGCAGACACGCAAAGTACGGATCCTCAGCCAGGGCACGCTGGTCACCGTGCGACGCGACCCCGTGCGGATCGCCGAGGAATACGCGATGGCCGATGTGATCTCGCGCGGTCGTCTGGAGATCGGCTTTGTAAAGTCGGGCGACAGCGAGATGGCGTCGGGCAATGCCAACCCCGTCGGCATCGTCGAGCGTTTCTGGGAGGCGATCGACCTGATCGTGAAGACGCTCACCAGCCACGAGGGTCCGTTCAGCTGGGAGGGCAAGCACTTCACGCATCGCCATGCGAACATCTGGCCACCCTGTTTTCAGCGGCCGCATCCGCCGCTGTGGGCCGCGACCGGCGATCCTGAAACGGCGCGCGAACTGGGTCGCCGCGGCATGGTCAACGCGCTGGTCCTGCGCGGCATGGAGGGCACCAAGCGCGCATGGGCCGCTTACCGGGAGGCGCGCGAGGAAGCCGGGCTGCCTGCGCCGGGCCTCGATCGCTTCGCCTATACGGCGTTCGTTTGTGTTGGCGACACGGATGAAGAAGGCGTGCAGGTCGGCAGCAAGCTTTTGTGGTTCCTCAACACCAGTTTGAAGCAGGCGCCGCAATATTCAAAATTTCTCCCGGGGCGGACGCCGCCCGAACTGGCGCCGCGGATCTATCGCACCGGCCCTCAGGCGGGCGCGCGGCCCGCCGATGCGCTGGTCGGCATGACAGCGGAACAGGCGATCGCCAGCAGGCTGATGTTCGCCGGCAGACCGGAGACCGTGTACCGGCAGATCATGGAGTGCTACAACGAACTGGGCGGCTTTGGTCATCTGATCTTCATCGGGCGCTCCGGGTTCCTGACGCACGCAGAGGCCGAGAAGAGCATACGCCTGTTCGCGACCGAGGTACTGCCGCGGTTGCAGGAAACCGCGCCGGCGGTCGCGGCATGATCGCAAATGTCCTCACGATCGCCGGTTCCGATCCCAGCGGGGGCGCGGGCATACAGGCCGACCTGAAGACCTTCTCCGCGCTCGGTGCCTACGGCATGTCCGTCATCACCGCGCTGACGGCGCAGAACACGCGCGGCGTGCGTTCGTTTCAGGTGATCGATCCTGCATTCGTCGGCGACCAGATCGATGCGATCTTCGACGATGTGCGGGTGGATGCCGTCAAGATCGGCATGGTGGCGACCGCCGCCGTCGCTGCGGTGATCGCGGACCGGCTGCGGAAGCATGCCGCGCGCAACGTGGTGCTGGATCCGGTGATGGTGGCAAAAAGCGGGGATCGTCTGCTGCAGGACGATGCAGTCGCGGCGATCCGCGACCGGCTCGTGCCGCTGGCGCAGGTCATCACGCCGAACCTGCCGGAAGCGGCTATGCTCATCGGCGATACGGCACCTGCGACGCTTGCGGCCATGCAACAGACTGCCCGCGATCTGCACCGGCTCGGCGCGCGGTGGGTGCTGCTGAAGGGTGGCCACCTTACCGGCGCCGACAGCACGGATCTGCTGTTCGACGGCACCACGATCACCGCGCTGCCCGCCCATCGCATTGCAACGCGCAACACGCATGGCACCGGTTGCACGCTCTCGGCCGCCATCGCGGCCTTGTTGCCGCGCTTCGACATGGTCGAGGCCGCGCGTCGGGCGAAGGCTTATCTGACGGATGCACTGGCTGCGAGCGACCGGCTGACGGTGGGCAGCGGTCGGGGACCGGTGCATCATTTCCACGCCCTATGGACGGAGGACGCCGCAGAATGACGCAATTCTCCGAAGCCGCCTGGCAGCGCACGGCAGGCCTGCGCGCGGCGATCGATGCACTGCCGTTCAACACCGAACTGACCGCTGGCACGCTGAGCCGCGAGCGATTCCAGGGATACATCGTGCAGGATGCGCTGTATCTCGGGCAGTATGCGCGGGTGCTCGCGATCGCCGGAGTCAAAGGCCCCGATGGCGCGACGCTGCAGGCTTTTGGCAGGTGCGCGCTGGAAGCCGTCGCCGTCGAACAGGCGCTGCACGAGCGGTACTTGAAGGAGTTCGGCGTCGACCCCGCTCGCCTCGCCGATGCGGAACCGTCGCCGGATTGTCTTGGCTACACCAGTTTTCTGCTTGCAACCGCCTATCATGATCCATGGGAAGTTCTGGTCGCCGCGCTGCTGCCGTGCTTTTGGATCTATTGGGATGTCGGGAGCCGGATTGCCAAACGCGCCGCGGCGGCCAACCCGTATCGCGCATGGATCGATACCTATGCGGACGAAGGGTTCGGCGAGGCGGTGCGCATGGTCATCGGCATCACCGATCGCGCGGCAGCGGCGACGACCTCAGCCGTTCAGGCGCGCATGATGACGGCGTTCGTCCGGTGCACGCAATACGAATGGCTGTTCTGGGACGGTGCCTACCAGCAGCGCGGCTGGCCGGTCGCGAGCTGAATCAACCGTCGGCATCAGCGATCCTTGGCAGCCGCCTCCGCGGGTGCCAGCGGCGATGCATCGTCCACGTTGCCGAGCTGATCGTGCGCGAGAGCCGCGGCCTGCGGCGTCAGGATGGCAAACGTCCGAGCCAGGTGCCGCGGTGCCGCCGCTATCAGGTGTCCCGCACCGGCGACGAACGCGAGGATCAATGCTGCGGCGGCCATGAAGTAGAACACGCCGTCGATGGCGTAGCGCGCCATGAGGACAGCGCCGATGAGCGGGCCAAGCACCGAGCCAAATCCGCTCACCAGGATGAGACGGCCGCTCACCGCCACGACCCGATCGGTCGGCATCCTGTCGTGCGCATGTGCCACGCAGACGGGGTAGAGCGTCGACATGAATCCGCCGAGCAGAGCCGCGGCGGGCAGCACCACGGACATCGTGTGCGGCAACAGCACGAGCGCGACGGCGACGGCCGCGAAGCCGGCACTCAGCACGGCCAGAACGATGCACCGATCGAAGCGGTCCGAGAGCCGGCCGACCGGAATTTGAAAGGCAAGCCCGCCGAGCACGGCCACCAGCATGAACAGTGCGATCGTCGCCTGCTCGATGCCCTCGCCCTGCATCCACGCCGGAACCAGTGCGTAGAAAGCGCCCCCGACCAGCCCGCTCAGCACGCAGCCGACAACCGCGACGGGCGCCGCGCGGGACAACTGGCCATAGGGCAGCTTCGCGGTTGCGACGATGCGGGGCGGTTCGGCCCGCGCCGCGCTCACCACGACCAGCGCCAGCGCGAACAGCGCAACGATTGCATTGAACGGCGCCGCGGTTTCGATATCAGCCCAGCTGATCAGCAGCTGCCCTGCCGCAAGCGCCAGGAAGGTGCCGACCATGTAGATTGCAAAAACCCGCCCGCGTTCCGTCGGCGGGGCCTTGGCGTTCAGCCAGCTCTCGGTGGTGACGAAGACGCCGGCGCAGCCGAACCCGACAACCGCGCGCAGGAACAGCCAGGGCAGCGGGCCAACCAAAAGCGGCATGACCGCAGTCGCCGCGGCGACCAGGCCGGCAAAGGCAGCGTAGGCGCGGATGTGTCCGATGCGTTCGATGATCCGGCCGCATTGCGTTGCGCCCAGCGTGAAGCCGACGAAATAGCTGCTGAGTACCAGGCCGGCCATGGTCGCGTCGAAGTTCTCGATCGCCACGCGCAGGGAGAAGAAGGTGCCGAAGAACCCGTTGGCGAGTTGGATCGCGCTCGTCGCAATGATGAGCGTGCCGATCTGTGCACGCATGGACCCGCCCGATGCCATAGGCTCTCTCCCCTCGCGCGGCCGATCCGGAGACTCGTGCCGCTAAGTTCCGGACCGTTGCCGACCGCTTCCTCGCGTGGGTCACGCAACACCGTCGGGCAGCACATCACGGCGATCTGCGGCCAGCAAGGTCCCGTGTGCGCGCGAGCCGCTGATTCGCCATCAGACTACGCCGAGTGCTAAGCATCGATTGGACAATGGTGCAATGGTTCTTGTCAGGCATATTTGACTCCCATTGAAGTGACCGAAGCAGGACGCGATGACACCCGAGAGGTTCGCCACCCACTCACTGCCGGCGTCGGATCAACTCGAAGCCTGGCGGATCTGGTACCACTCCGTCTTCGATGTGACGCCGCGGCAATTGGTCGATGATGGATTCCGCGCGGAAAGCCAGTTGTGGAAGCTGGACGGGCTCGCGGTCAGCCGGGTCTCCGCCCCCGCCATACATGTCGTTCGGACGAAGGCCCATATCCGGCGCAACCCGATGGATCACTGGGTCATCACCCTGGGCAATCGCGTCACGACCGCGGTGAGAACCGACGATGTTGCGCTGCAGGCACCCGCCGGGGTGCCGTTCGTCCTGTCGCTGGGCAACGAATTGATCAGTGAACGGAGCCAGGATGAACGGCTTCAGCTGTACCTGACGCGGGATCATTTCGGCGACATTGCGCCGCTGCTCGACGCGGCGCGGGGCACGGTACTCAACACGCCGCTGGGAAGAATGCTCGCCGATTACATGCTGCTGCTGGAGCGGAACCTTCCGGATTTGACACAGGAGGATCTGCCGCGGCTGACCGGTGCTGTCCGCGCCATGGTCGGGGCCTGCATTGTGCCGTCGCCCGATCGGCTGGCCATCGCCGCAAGCCAGTTCGGTCTCGGCCGTTTGGAAAAGGTACGGCGTGCCGTCCGCAGGCACCTGCGCTCGCCGTCCCTGGGGCCCGATGTGCTGTGTCGCGAGGTGGGCACCTCGCGGTCTCAGCTCTACCGTCTTTTGGAGGGCGAGGGCGGCGTCGCCCGCTACATCCAGCGCCAGCGCCTGTCGGAAGGTCATGCCGCCATGTGCGACGTGTCGAATGACAAGACAATCGCGGCGATCTCGGAGGAACTGTGCTTCGCCGACGCATCCGGGTTCAGTCGCGCATTCCGGCACGAATTCGGCATGAGCCCAAGCGACGTGCGCGCCGCATCGCTCGCCGGATTGGCGCCCATTGCGTTGCCGAAGGATCGCATCGGCCTCGAGGTCCGCACTTTGAGCGATTGCCTCCGCGCCTTCTAGCGGCCTTGACCGCATATTCGCTGCGGCTTGTGTCTC
This sequence comes from uncultured Alphaproteobacteria bacterium, assembly GCA_963739725.1. GTDB lineage: Bacteria > Pseudomonadota > Alphaproteobacteria > Acetobacterales > Acetobacteraceae > JAMXLO01. The sequence continues at coordinate 715,335 of CAVUBS010000033.1, forward strand.
TCGCCGACCGATAAGAAAGGAACTGCGTGATGTCCGGACAGGTCAGGGATCAGCGAACGGGTGCAGCGAACATCGCCACGAAGTGGGGATGGTTCGTTGCCCTCGGCATTGCGATGATCGCCCTGGGCGTGATCGCGTGGCTCGATGTCGTCACCGTCACCATCGCGAGCACGCTGTTCGTCGGCGCGAGCCTGCTGATCGGCGGTGCGTTTCAAATCATTCATGCCTTCATGACAAAGGCGTGGCGCGGCTTCATCCTGAGCCTGTTCTGCGGGGTCCTCTACCTGGGCGGCGGCCTGCTGATCATGAATGAACCGGTGCAGGGTGCACTGTTCCTGACGCTTCTGCTGATGGCGGCGCTGATGGTGGGCGGCGTCGTTCGCATTGTGCTGGCCTTGCAGCACCGGGACATCGCGGCCTGGGGGCTGATCCTGCTCAGCGGCGTTGTCAGCATCGTGCTCGGATATCTGCTGTACGCCAGCCTGCCATGGTCCGGACTGTGGCTCCTCGGTACCCTGATCGCCATGGAGCTTCTGCTGCAGGGCTCGAGCTGGCTCTATTTCGGCATTGCACTGCGGTTCGCGCGGAATGCATTTGCGCGGTCATGATGGTCGGCAGCACCGTTACATCCATGCCTCGTCGGCAACCTGCTGTCCTGGCACGCTGATCCGCTCGGGGTGCAAAAGCCTGAGCCGTTCATCCGTTCCGACGGTCAGGGTATGCACGTAGAAATAGGTCTCGGGACAGTCGACCGCCTCCATGACGGGCGATGGCGCGGATACGATCAGGAGACGCCCGCACTCGCCGATCCAATCGACATGCCGATGGCCATGCATGATCACCACATGGTCGGCCAGATGCTGCAGCCGACGAATGAACCAGCTGCCGTTGATGAGCGCCGTCCCGATGCGTTCGGACAGAGCCTTCGCGGGCTTGGGATATTCGATGACGTGATGGTGCAAAGCCACGATCCAGCAGGCGCGTGGGAATTGCCTGGTGGCAATCTCGAAAGCGCGTGTCTGCTCGGCCGATACCAGGCCCAGCGCATTGGTAAATGAAAAATGCGTCTCGGCATTTGAATTCAGCACGATGATCCCGAGCCCATCGTCGGTGGCCGGCGGCATGACCATGGGAAAGATCGTCGCCCACAGACCGGCCAGGGATCGCGACAGGCGCACCGTGCCATTGTCGGCGAACGCGGTCATCTCGCCGCCGTGCCGCCGCAGCACGTCGGCCAGCGTGCCGCCGAGTTTGCCTGCATCGCTTTGCACGACCTGGACCCGCGCGCCCTGCAGCATTGCGAGTGCGGAGATCGTCCTGATCTGACGCAGCCGCTTCATCGGACTTGTCGGCAGGTCCATCCGGGCGGGGTTCGCGCGGTCCACCACGTTGACGTCGTGGTTGCCCGGCAGCGCGATGACGATCCCGGCCAGCTGCGGATACGCGGCCATCGCGGCGAAGAACTCGGCCCACTCCGCAGATCGGCCGGCATCGGTCAGATCGCCCGTTATCAGGATCACGTCCAACGGGTGCGCCGCATGGACCTCGTCCAATCGCGCGAGCGTCTGACGCAGCCGTTCGTTGCCGCGGGGGCCCGACCGTCCGCTCTCGATGCGAAATCCGTAGCGCTCGCCGACGGTGTGGATGTCCGACAGATGCGCAACGCGCCAGGTTCGGCCGACGGTCGTCTGTGTGGTGAAGTCGCGAAGATCGCGCGGCTGTGCCATGGTCGCATCGGCCGCACCCCAGATCAGCGCAGCCGTCGCAAAATAGCCGGAGATGAGCACAACGCTGTTCGCCAGCACGACCGGCACCAGCCGGAGCAGCGGCGTAAGATCCGCCAGGTGGCCGATCCATTTGGTGGCGGGCCACGCCACGATGATGACGCCGAGGCCCAGCGCACTGATCAACAGACCCGATGCCGCTGCGGCGCCGGCACGGATGGAGCCGCGCCGGGCCTCGCTCATGCGTGACGCAAACAGCCGCTCGGCAAGATGCCGGATACCCTCGCGAAACACGATATAGGCGGGCTGAACGGCCAACGCGTTCAACGACCAGAAGCTGCTTTCGGCGAGCCGCAGGAGTGGCCGGCCCGCGAACCAGCCGATTGCCGCAAGCAGCGGCAGCAGCAGCAACGGCAAATATTCGTAAAAGATGTTCGCGGCATGCGACCAGACGGCGGCGATCCAGATCGAGACCAGCAGCGGCGCCGCTCCGAGCAGCAGACCGGGAAGGCCGATCAACAGGATCCAGGCAATGGCGAGCTTCGGCAGGCTGATCTCCGCGAGCAGGCTGCCCGCCAGCGCGAGCATCGATCGCCGCTTGGTGCTGGAAGCGTCATCCTCGATGTCGCCGTTTCGCGGATCGAGGATCGGGGTCATCGATGTCTCCTGCAAGGCGCCGGCCGGTCGTCCATCAGTCGCGTGCGGCAGCGGGCGTTCCGAAAATCTCCGCCACCCAGCGGCTCGACGCGCTCTGATCGCAGATGGTCAGGACCGCGATCACGATGGGAACGCCGATGAACGCGCCGGCGATGCCCCACAGGAATGTCCAGAAGAACACGGCGAACAGCACCATGAACGGCGACATCGACAGGATGTTGCCGGCGATCCGCGGCTCGAGGTAGCTGCCGACAAGGAACTGGATCAGGTTCAGACATGCGAAGACCAGGATCGCATTCTGCCAGGCGTCGAACTGTGCGACGGCGAACAATGTCGGCAGGACTGTTGCGACCAGCGGGCCGATGAACGGAATGTAGTTGAGCGCGAACGCGATCACGCCCCATTCCTGCGCGAGCGGAAGTCCGCAGAGCGAGATGAAGCCCCACACCAGGATGCCCGTCACCACGCTCATCAACGAGCGCACGAAGAGGTATCGCCGGAACTTCGCCGCGGTCAGTGCGCCGCCGGTCAGCAATACACGGCCGGCCTCCTGGTTCTTCATCGAGCGAAGCCGGCGTGCCGCGTCGTCGACCTCCATGAGACCCAGGATGACGTAGATCAATGCAACGAGCGAGAAGCTCAGTGTGCCGTTCACCCGTGTGGTGATCTCCTGGAAAATTCGGAGCAGCCAGCCCATGTTGAAATGTTCGGACCAGATGCTCTCGACAACGACGCCATGCCCTTCGAGCCACTCTGTCATCTGGTTATAGAGCAGCTGGAACCGGGCGAAGTCGGCGACGATGTAGCGACCGACCCGGTTGAGCCCCCAGGTGATCACCCAGGCGAACGCGCCGATGACCACGATGGTCGCAAGCATGCTCAGCGCGAGGGCCACGAGCTTTGGCAGCAGCGTTTGCAACCGCGCCTGCAACGGCCAGACGATCGCGATGATGAAGAGCGCGAAGGTCAGCGGCGCGAAGACGGGCTGCGCAATGCTCAGGGCAGCAACCGTCAGGATGGCGGTTCCAACGCCAACCATCGCCCGCAGCCCGCGATCGCTCGTCCGGCGTGCTCTCTGGCTGGGATCGCGCATCGTCTCGGAGCCGTCGGCGGGTAACATTTGGTGTGATGTTCCTCAACGCCGTTTGACGCGATGACGCAACAGCCGGCGCCCGCTACTGCCTGATGTGAGGCGAGCGGCAGTCCATCACGGGCGGCCGGCGATGTCGAGGCTCCGCTGCGCTCGGGGTTTCACCCCGAACCCCGACCAGAGGCTCTGCCTCTGGACTCCGCCAAGGGCCGAGCCCTTGGAACCCATCACTTCAGTAATGGATTCCAAAGGCTTCGCCTTTGGTGGGGGTCCCGGGGGCAACGCCACCGGGCGGGTTTCAGGGCAGAGCCCTGAGCGCTTCAACGTCACGCACCCAACTGCTCCGCGGCCTTTCATCAGATCATCCGCCGGGAAGCAATCGCCGCAGCAGTGCCGAAAGGCCGCCGCCGCTTGCATCGATGCGGACCTCCGACGCGTGCGCGAACGCATCGGCATCATCGGCACTGATGGACATGCGCGACTCCGGCGGTCGCGCAAAGGACCAGCCCAGAGCTTCAAGGTAGCAGTCCTGCAAATGATCCCGCAGGAAGAATGGCAGCCGGTCGATGATGAGCGTGGCGGTCCCGCCGGCGGGGGAGCGCGGAACGCCATGATCCAGGATGCGACCCCAGGCATCGCGGATGTTGCGCAAGGTTTCGCGGTTGGTGATGCCGAGCAGTTCCTCCAACTGCGCCAGCTCGATGCGATCATCGGGATCGTCGCGCGGCGGGAGCGAATCCTTGAACCGACCGCCATGCGGGCAGTGAAGTGCCGGCCCGACGTGGCGGAACGCGAGCTGTCCGGTCACGGCCGGGGGAAGGGACGGGACGATGTCGCTGCCGTATTCCAGGCGCGCCGTCTTCTGCCACAGGCCACGCGATCGGTAGGACGCCTCGAACGCTTCATCGCCGGCACGCGGCATGCCGTAGGTGAGGACCCCGGCGATGCGTCCCGCATCGATGCGCTCGCCGGGCGGAAGCCAATCCGCCAATTCGCCATTGTCGCCGGTGAGGCGCCAGGCTGCCACGACTGCGAGCGCACCGCCAAGGCTGTGGCCGACCAGGAAGATGCGTTTGGTGGTGCCCTTGAGTGCGGCGAGCAGTGCAGGCCCAATGGACGCGACGCCTTCGGAGAATCCGCGGTGAATGCCATCCGGCCCTGTACGGATGTTGAAATCGGTGATCCAATTGGCCGTTATCACCGGGTCGGTACCGGCGAAGGCAACAACGAGTGTCGTCGTGCTCTCGGCGACGAAGCCCTCGGTGCCGGCCCGGCTGAGTCTGGCTCGGCATGCGAAGCCCCACTGCGCCAGGATGCGTTCCAGTTTGCGCTGCCCGGTCGCCTCAGAGGCGTCCGCCGTGGTTTCGTAGGCCGCCTGTGACATCCACATGAGAGCCTGTGCCAGATCGATGTCGAATGCCTCGGTGTGGATCGTCTCGGCCAGAGAACGAGCGGGGTAGACGTCTTCGGGAAACGTGGTCAGGAAGCTCATGCACCATCACTCGTGATCCTGGGCGCGCTGACGCCAGCGAGCCGGGAGTTCGATCGTCTGTTTCGTCGTCCTTACCATTTTTGGCACGACGGGCAACGTCAGGATTGGGATGTCTGGCCCAACTCGGGGACTCTCAGCACATCGCCAGCATCGTGCAGATTGCTAAAGTCACGACCATGGTGCACGATCATCTGGGCAGCGCCCTTTGCGTCGATTCGAACAGAGTGATCGACGAATGACGTCGGGAGGACTCGATGCCCGTGCACGCTGAAGCGGAGACGGCAGCGGAGCCCTGTTACGTATCCACAGGTCACCTGCCCGAACCCGATCTGGTGATGACGACGGTCAAGCGCGCATACGAGCGCTTCAGGGGAAATACCGAAGGCACGAACTCGGATGTCTATCCGGCGCTCGCACGCGTGCCGAGCGACCTGTTCGGCGTGTGTGTCGTCGGCACCAGCGGCAATGTCTATCCGGTCGGCGACGCCGACCACGCGTTTTCGATCATGAGCGTGTCGAAGCCGTTCGTCTTCGCTTTGGTCTGCCAATGTCTGGGCGCCGAGGAAGCGCGGGACAGGCTCGGTGTGAACAGCACCGGGCTGCCGTTCAATGCGCTTGTCGGCGATCGAGCGCGGCACGGACGGGCGGACCAACCCAATGGTCAATCCCGGCGCGATTGCGACCACAAGCCTGGTGCCCGGCGCGACAGCCGATGCGCGGTGGCAATTCATCCACGACGGGCTGTCCCGATTCGCCGGGCGAACGCTGCCGCTCAATGCCGAGGTCTATGCGTCGGCGTCCGAGACCAATTTCCGCAATCAGAGTATTGCCCGTTTGCTGCAGAGCTTTGGCCGCATCTATCTCGATCCGGTGGAAGCGACCGACCTCTACACGAAACAATGTTCGCTCAACGTGTCGGCGCGCGATCTCGCGGTCATGGGCGCGACGCTGGCCGATGGCGGCGTGAATCCGCTGACGCGACAACAGGTCGTCGATGCCGACTCCTGTCGCTACGCATTGGCGGCGATGGCGACCGCCGGGCTGTATGAAACCTCGGGCGATTGGCTCTACGACATCGGGCTGCCCGGCAAAAGCGGCATCGGCGGCGGCATCGTCACCGTCTCGCCGGGCAAGGGCGGGCTCGGAACATTCGCACCGCCACTCGACAAGGCCGGCAACAGTGTCAAAGGTCAGCTTGTCGCCAGGTACCTGGCCGCGCAGTTGGGAATGAATCTGTTTGTCTCACAGCCGGAGGCGTGACGGCACGCAGTGCCTTCACACGCGGTACATCCGATGGTATTTCGCACCTGCACTGACGAACACAGATGCTTCGCGAAGGCAGATATGCGCACAGGGGCAGCTTCGATGAGCCGACATTGGCGCCTGGCTATGCTGCTGACCGCTGTCGCGATCGCGATGGCAGCGTGCGGGCCGGAAAAAAAGGCGGAGGTCCCCGATCCGCGTCCGGTGCGCACCGTGACGGCCACGCAACAGGATGCCGGCGAGACGGTCACCTTGACCGGCAATATCCAGGCGGAAGACGAGGCGTCGATGGCGTTCCGGATCGGCGGCCGGATGACCGACCGATTCGTCAATGTCGGGGATCAGGTCAAGCCGGGACAGGAACTCGCCAGGCTCGATCCGCAGAACGAGGTGAATGCGCTTCGCTCGGTGCAGGCGAGCCTGACTGCCGCACAGGCGCAACTGACGCAGGCCCGCGCGGCGTTCGAACGGCAGCGCACTCTGCTGGCGCAAGGACACACGCCGCGCGCGCAGTTCGATCTCGCGGAGAAGGCGTTGCGCACGGCGCAGGCGCAGGTCGACGACGGCGAAGTCCAGGTGCGCATCGCCGCCGACCGGGTCAGCTACACGGTGCTTCAGGCCGATGCCGGCGGCACGATAACGGCGCGCGGGGCGGAGCCGGGCGAGGTGGTGCAGGCGGGCCAGATGATCGTGCAACTCGCGCGGCAGGGCGGCCGCGACGCGGTGTTCGATGTGCCCGCCCAGGTGCTGCGGTCGGCGCCGAGCGACCCGCGGGTCACGATCCATCTGACCGACGATCCGAGCGTGACGACGATCGGCCGCGTTCGCGAGGTTGCCCCGCAGGCCGATCCGGTGACCAGGACGTTTCAGGTCAAGGTCGGCCTGACCGATCCGCCTGCCGCCATGCGGCTCGGCTCGACGGTGAACGGCACCGTGCAGCTGGACAGCGACAAGGTGATTGCGATCCCCGCCTCGGCCTTGACGGAACTCAATCGCCAGCCCGCGGTCTGGATCGTCGATCCGTCGAAGCTGACCGTCTCGCTGCGCAACATCGAGCTGCTGCGCTTCGATCCGGGAACCGTCGTCGTCGCCCATGGTCTGGACAAGGGCGACATCGTTGTCACCGCTGGCGTCCAGGCCCTCCATCCGGGTCAGACGGTCCGCCTGCTCGGGCCGTCGGCGTAGTGGGTTTCAATCTATCGGAGTGGTCGCTCCGCCACCGCTCGTTCGTCGTCTACATGATGATCGCGTCGATCCTTGCAGGGGTTTCGTCCTACACGCGGCTTGGCCGCAACGAGGATCCTGCCTTCGTCATCAAGACGATGATCGTGCAGGCCGCGTGGCCGGGTGCGACGATCAACGACACGCTGCTGCAGGTCACCGAGCGTATCGAGCGCACGCTTGCAGGAGACGCCGAGCCTCGACTTCCTGCGCAGCTACACGAGCCCGGGCCTGGCGACCATCTTCGTCAACCTGAAGGGCAAGACACCGGCCAGCGAGGTGCCGGACATTTGGTACCATGTCCGCAAGAGCGTCGGCGACATGCGGCATACGCTGCCGACCGGTGTTGTCGGTCCAGGCTTCAACGACGAGTTCGGCGACACCTTCGGGATCATCTACGGCTTCACCGCGGACGGATTCACCCAGCGCGAACTGCGCGACCACGTCGATGACATTCGTTCCCGGCTGCTGCTGGTCCCCGACGTTTCGAAGATCGAGATGCTCGGTGCGCAGGACGAGCGGGTCTTCGTCGAGTTCTCGATGCAGCAGCTCGCCGGCCTGGGGATCGACCGCTCCGCGCTGATCGCCGCATTGCAGGCGCAGAACGTGGTCAGCCCCGCCGGCACGATCCAAACGGGCGACGAGAAGCTGCTGCTGCGCGTCACCGGCGCGTTTGAATCCGAGCAGGACCTTCGCAACATCAACTTCGTCGCGAACGGGCGCATGATCCGCCTGCGCGACATCGCCGACATCCGTCGCGGCTTCGCCGACCCGCCGCAGCCGATGTTCCGTGTGAACGGCAAGCCGGCGATCGGTCTCGGCATCGCGATGCGCGAGGGCGGCGACATCCTGGCGCTGGGCCGCAACATCGAACAGGCGATGCACCGGATCACCGCCGATCTGCCGATCGGCATCACCTCGAACCTGGTCGCCGACCAGCCGCACGTGGTCGACCACGCGATCAGCGATTTCACCACCTCGCTCTGGCAGGCCATCGCCATCATCATGGCCGTGAGCTTCGTCAGTCTCGGCATGCGCGCCGGCATGGTCGTGGCACTGTCGATCCCGCTGACGCTCGCCGTCGTCTTCCCGATCATGCAGTTCTTCGCGATCGACCTGCAGCGCATCTCGCTGGGCGCGCTGATCATCGCGCTGGGCCTGCTGGTCGATGACGCGATGACCACGATCGACGTCATGACATCGCGACTTGCCGCCGGCGACACCAAGGAGCAGTCGGCGACCTATGCCTACAGGACGCTGGCGGTGGCGATGCTGACCGGATCGTTCGTCACCGCCGCCGGCTTCGTGCCGATCGGCTTCGCCAAGAGTTCCGCCGGCGAGTACACGTTCTCGATCTTCGCCGTGGTGGGCATCGCGCTGATCATGTCCTGGTTCGTCGCCGTGCTGTTCGCGCCGCTGCTCGGCGTGGTCATGCTCAAGAAGCCGGACACGTCGAAGCCGACGAAACCCAGTCGCATCCTCGGCGTGTTCCGCGGTCTGCTGGTCGGTGCGATGCGAGCCCGGTGGCTCACCATCGGTGTCACCGCCGCCTGCCTCGTGGTGGCGGTCGTGGCATCGCCGCTCATCCCGCGGCAGTTCTTCCCGCCGTCGGATCGTCCGGAGCTGCTGGTCGATCTGCGGCTGCCGCAGAACGCGTCGATCTTCGCGACCGACGACCTGGCCGCGCGCCTCGACAGCGTGCTGAAGACGGATCCCGACGTCGCAAGCTGGAGCACCTATGTCGGCCGCGGCGCGATCCGCTTCTATCTGCCGCTCGCGGTGGAATTGCCGAACGACTTCTTCGCCCAGTCCGTCGTCATCGCCAAGGACGTGGCGGCGCGCGAGCGGCTTCACGCGCGGCTCGAGGAGGTGCTCGCCGACCAGTTCCCCAGCGCGGTGACGCGCGTGTCGCCGCTCGGGCTTGGACCGCCGGTCGGCTGGCCGATCCAGTATCGCGTCAGCGGTCCCGACGTGTCGCAGGTCCGCGACATTGCGCTGCGGCTGGCCGGCATCGTGTCGGGCGATCCGAACGCGCGGCACGTCAATTTCGACTGGATGGAACCGGCCCGCATGGTCCGGATCAACATCGACCAGGACCAGGCGCGATTGCTCGGCCTGAGTTCGCAGGCGCTGGCGGCCGTGCTGAACTCCGTCGTCACCGGTTCGACCGTCACGCAACTGCGCGACGGGATCTATCTCGTCGATGTCGTGGCGCGGGCAACAGATGAGCAGCGCGTCTCGCTCGCGACGCTGCGCAACGTGCAGGTGCCGCTGCCGAACGGGCGGACCGTGCCGCTCAGCCAGCTTGCCAGCTTCGATTTCGACCAGGAGTTCCCGCTGATCTGGCGCCGCGACCGGGTTCCGACGTTGACCGTGCAGGCCGATGTCGCACACGGCGCGCTGCCCGAAAGCGTTGTCGCGAAGCTTGCACCGGCAGTCGCGGAATTGAATGCCAGCCTGCCGGAGTCCTATCGCATCGCCGTCGGCGGAACCGTCGAGGAGAGCGCGCAGTCCCAGGCCTCGGTCGTTGCCGTGGTGCCATTGATGCTGTTCCTGATGATCACCTTCCTGATGATCCAGCTGCAGAGTTTCAGCCGTCTGGCGCTGGTGCTGATTGTGGTTCCGATGGCGATGAGCGGCGTTGTCGCGGGACTGCTGATCTTTCAACGGCCGCTCGGGTTCGTGGCGATTCTCGGCATCCTCGCGCTGATCGGCATGATCGCGCGCAATGCGGTGATCCTGATCGAGCAGATCGAAACCGAACGGAGCGACGGCAAGCCGCCCTGGGAAGCGGTGATCGATGCGAGCATCTCGCGCTTCCGTCCCATCATGCTGACCGCGGTTTCCACGGTGCTGGGCCTGATCCCGATCGCGGCGACGATCTTCTGGGGACCGATGGCGTTCGCCATCATGGGCGGCTTCCTGGTGGGTACCGTCGTCACGCTGGTCTTTCTTCCCGCACTCTACGTGGCGTGGTTCCGGATCAAGGAGATCTCCAGCCCGTGACGAAGTCATGGTGCAGGCACATGGCGCTGAAGGCGGAAGTAAACGCGAGAAATCCACTGCTCCCCCTCCCCTTGCGGGAGGGGGTTGGGGGGAGGGGGCAGGCGGCACGGAGTCAACGCGTGTATTTGTATCACCACGTTGTCATGTGGCGATGCGACCCCTCCCCCCAACCCCCTCCCGCAAGGGGAGGGGGAGAAGCACACGAAACACACTATGAGCAGCCCTTCCGCAGCACTCATACGCGCCACGGGTTTCCTCGTCCTCTGGTTGGTTCTTGCCGGCTTCAGTCCGGGCGACCTGCCTGCCGCGGTGGTCGCCGTTGCCGGCGCCACATGGACAAGTCTTCGCCTCCTGCCGCCCGGCGGATCGCGCCTGTCGCCGCTGGGCATCGCCCGGCTCGCTCTGCGCTTCCCGCGCCAGTCGCTGACGGCGGGGATCGATGTCGCGCGGCGCGCGTTCGATCCGCGGCTGCCGTTGCGTCCCGGGTTCGTGACCGTGTCGCCGCGGCTTCCGCCCGGCACGCAGCGTGACGCGTTCTGCGCGTTCGCCAGCCTGCTGCCCGGCACGCTCCCGGTCGACGCGAACGACGACGGGACGCTGCTGATCCATTGCCTCGATATCGGCCAGCCGGTGGCGGCACAGATGGCGGCGGACGAGGACGTCTTTGCGCGGGCACTGGGCGGGTGGCCCGACAATGGCTGAGTTCCTGATCGCGGCCGCTGGTTTCATTCTGGCGATGGTGGCTTTGGGACTGGTGCGGATCCTGCGCGGTCCGGCGGATGCCGATCGCATGATGTCGGCTCAGCTGCTCGGCACAGGCGGCATCGCGGCCCTGTTGCTGCTGGGTGCGGGCACCGGAGTGCCGGCGGCGGTGGATGCCGCCCTGACGCTGGCCTTGCTTGCCGCCTTCGCCGCCGTCGCGTTCGTCAACAGTGCGGGCGGCGAATGAGGTTCCTCCTCGACATCGTCACGGTCCTCGCGGTCTCGGCCGGGGCATTCTTCTTCCTGGCCGGAACGATCGGGCTGCTGCGTTTCCCGGACTCGCTCACGCGGCTGCACGCGCTGACCAAGGCCGACAATCTGGGCCTCGGCCTTGTGGTGCTCGGTCTGTTGCCGCAGGCGGACGGTTACCTCGCGGCGCTGAAGCTGGTCGCGGTCTGGCTGCTTGCCCAGTTGGCCGGTGCGACGGTCAGCCAGATGATTGCCCGCACCATGCGGCGCGGCGGACAACGCGCATGACCGTCGCGCTGGCGCTCGATGCCGGGCTGGCCCTGCTGGTGCTTTGTGTCGCCGTCTGGACCATCGGCGTCGGGCCGACCTTCGCCGCGGTCGTCGGCTTCGTGGCATTCGGCCTGCTGCTGGCGCTCGTCTGGGTGCGCCTCGCGGCGGTCGACGTGGCACTGACCGAGGCCGCGATCGGCAGCGGCGTGACCGGCGCCGTGCTCATCGCCGCGGCGGCCCGCCTGCGTCCCAGCGAGGTGCGATCGGCCGCCGAGCGCCCCGGCCCGACCCTGCGCTTCGCGGCGGCCGTACTGTGCGTGCTGGTTTTTGCCGGACTTGCCGGTCTGGTGCTGTTCCCTGCGAACCCCGCCCCCACTCTCGCGCCTGCGGCGGCGGTTCACCTGCCGGAGCTTGACGTCGGCAACGCGGTCACCGCTGTCCTGCTTGCCTACCGCTCGGTCGATACGCTGCTCGAGAAGGTCGTTCTGCTGCTCGCCCTGGTCGGCGTCTGGTCACTCGCGCCGGATCGCGTCTGGGGCGGCGCCCCGCGTGTTCTGCGGCCCGCCCGCCCGGACGGCGCACTGGCGCTGCTCGGGCGCGTGCTGCCGCCGATCGGGATCGTCGTCGGCGTCTACATCCTGTGGGTCGGGGCGATCGCGCCTGGCGGGGCGTTCCAGGCCGGCGCGATCCTCGCCGCGATGTGGCTCCTGGTCATGATCGCCGGACTGCGCGATCCGCCCGAGATCGGCGAACGGCGGTTGCGGCAGCTGCTGGTCGTCGGTCCGGCGGTGTTCCTGGCCGTCGGGCTGGCGGGGTTCGCCCTGCCGGGCGGCTTCCTGTCATACCCGGCGGGCCACGCGAAGCCGCTGATCATCGCCATCGAGGCGGTGCTGACGCTCTCCATCGCCGTGATCCTGGTCCTGCTGGTGGCAGGGCCGCCCGAGCGCGAGCGGCGGCGATGATTCCCGCGACCTTGTACGGGCTGTGCGGCGCGGCCCTGGTGGGCCTGGGCCTGTACGGCACGATTGTGCATCCGCAACCGCTGCGCAAAATCCTGTCGTTCAACCTGCTCGGCGGCGGCGTGTTCCTGCAGTTCGGCGTCATCGCCCGCAGGGGCGCGGCGGCCGGCATGGGCGGCGATCCGGTGCCGCAGGCGATGGTCATCACCGGCATCGTCGTCGCCTTCTCGGCCACTGCGCTGGCCGTCGCGCTGGTACTGCGGCTATTCCAGGAGACCGGCGGGGCCACGCTGGGCACCGATCCGCCGGCACCGCCGGATGACGGCGAGGGAGCGGGACGCTGAACGCGCCGGGCGGCTTTCTGCTCGTGCTGGCCATCGTCCTGCCGGCGGCCGGCGTGGTGCTGTCCCTGGCGTTCGGCGGGCGAGGCGCTGAGCGTATTGCGTTGTCGGCACTGCCCGTCGGTTTGGTTATCGCCGTGGCGATCGCGGCCGATGTCTGGGGTGCACGGACGCCGGTGCACTACCTCGTGGGCGGCTGGACGCCGCCGCTCGGCATCGCCCTGCGTGCCGACGGGCTGTCCGCGATCATGCTGGTGACCACGGCCCTGGTGATCGGCGCCATCGGGCTGTTCGCCCGCGAAGGTTTCAGCACGCCGGCGGGCACGCAGGAGACCCGCGCATCGCTGGCATTCTGGACCTTGCTGATGGGCGTCTGGGCGGGGCTGAATGCCGTCTGGCTCGGCGGCGACCTGTTCACCCTGTATGTCGCGCTGGAGCTGCTGACGTTCGGCGCCGTGCCCATCGTGTGCCTGGATGGCCGCGCCGAGACGCTCACCGCCGCGCTGCGCTACCTGCTGTTCGCGCTGCTCGGGTCGGCGCTGTATCTGCTGGGCACGGCGCTGCTCTATGGCGGATACGGCACGCTCGATATCGTGCTGCTGTCCGGCCTGGTTCGCGCCGAGCCCGTCGTCTGGGTCGCCGCCGCGCTGATGACCACCGGGCTGATCGCCAAGACCGCGCTGTTCCCGCTGCATCTGTGGCTGCCGCCCGCGCATGCCGGCGCGCCGGCCGCGGGCAGCGCCCTGCTGTCGGCGCTGGTGGTGAAGGGCTCGTTCATCCTGATCGTGCGGCTGTGGTTCGATGCGCTGCCGGGGCTGCTCGGCCAGGCGGCGGCGCAGATGCTGGCCACGCTGGGCGCGGCGGCGATCGTGTTCGGCAGCGTGCTGGCGCTGCGGCAGGCGCGGCTGAAGCTGCTGATCGCCTACTCGACGATCGCGCAGATCGGCTACCTGTTCTTCCTGTTCCCGCTTGCCGCGACGCCGCTGTCCGTTGCAACGGCCACGGCGCAGGTGTGGAACGGCGTCGCCTGGACCGGCGGCGTGCTGCAGCTCGTCGCCCACGCCGTCGCCAAGGCCGCCATGTTCATGGCTGCCGGATTGATCGGCGAGGCGCTCGGCCATGACCGGATCGCGGGCTTCGGCGGCATCGGCCGGGCGCTGCCGATGACGGTCTTTGCCTTCGGGCTTGGCGGCATGTCGCTGATGGGCCTGCCGCCGAGCGGCGGGTTCGTCGCGAAGGCGATGCTGCTGACGGCCGCGGTCGGCGAGGGCCAGTGGTGGTGGGCCGTGGTGATCCTGGTCGGCGGCCTGCTCGCGGCGGGCTATGTGTTCCGGGTTCTCGCCCCGGCGCTCTCCGCCGCGGATGCGCCCGTGGCGCTGCTCGCCCCGGTGTCGCAGTCGCCGGCAGGCCGTGGTGCTGGCGCTGGCGATCTGCGCGCTGCTGCTGGGCCTCGTGCCGCTGCGGCCTTCGCAGTTGCTGGAGGTCGGTCGCCCTGTCCCGCAGGCGGCGCTCGCCCGATGACCGGCGCGGGAGCGCTGCTCGGTGCCGCACTCGGACTGCCGCTTGCGATGCTGCTTGCCTGCCTGTCGCCCCGGCTCAAGGCGCGGATGCCGGCGCTGCTCGCGCTCGCGCCGCTCCCTGCGCTCGCGGCGGCGCTGCTGGCATCCGGTGGGGTGCTGGAACTGCCGCCCATTCTGCCGGGTCTCAGACTCGCGCTCGATGTGCCCGGCGCGATGCTGCTCGGGGTCGCGGCGCTGCTCTGGATCGCAGCCGGCCGTGTACGCCACGGCCTGGCTGCGCGGCAGGCCCGACGGCGGCCGTTTCGCGCTGTGGTGGCTGGCGACGCTGACCGGCAGCATCGGCGTGTTCATGGCCGCCGACCTGGTGAGCTTCTACCTGGTGTTCTCCCTGGTCAGCCTGGCGGCCTACGGCCTGATCGTCGACGACGGCAGCCCGCGCGCCCGGCGCTACGGCCTGATCTACGTGGCGCTCGCGGTGCTCGGCGAGGCGTTCCTGCTGATGGCCTTCGTGCTGCTGGCGCAGGCCACGCGGGGCGACAGCCTGCTGATCCGGGACGCCGTGGCGGCCCTGCCGGCATCGCCCTGGCGCGACTCGACCCTGGCGCTGCTGATCCTTGGCTTCGGGGTGAAGATCGGGCTCGTGCCGTTCCATGTGTGGATGCCGCTCGCCTATCGCGCGGCGCCGATCCCGGCCGCCGCCGTGCTCAGCGGCGCCGCGGTCAAGGCCGGCGTGATCGGGCTGATCCGCTTCCTGCCGCTCGACGCCGCGCTGTCGGGATGGGGCGAGGCGCTCGCCGCCGCCGGGCTGTTTTCGGCGTTCTACGGCGTCGCGATCGGCATCACGCAGTCCAACCCCAAGACGGTGCTGGCGTTCTCCAGCGTGAGCCAGATGGGCGTGATCGCCGCCGTGCTCGGCATGGGGCTGGCGGCGGGTGATGGCGGCGTCGCATGGGCGGTCGCGTTCTACGCGGCGCACCACACGCTGGTGAAAGGCGCGCTGTTCCTCGCCGTGGGCGTGGCCCAGACAACCAGCGCACGCCGGTTGTGGCCGGTATTGCTGCCGGCGGCGGTACTGGCCGTCGGCCTCGGCGGGCTGCCGCTCACCGGCGGGGCGCTGGCGAAGCTGGTCGTGAAGCCGCCGCTGGGCGACGGCATCGTCGGCCTGCTCGCCACCCTGTCGTCGGCCGGGACCACGCTGCTGATGCTGCACTTCCTGCGCCGGCTGGTGGCGACTTCGGCGCATGACGCGCAATCGCCGGCAGCCCCGCTGATCTTGCCGTGGCTCGCCATGGCGTTCGCCTCGGTCGCGGTCCCCTGGGCGCTCTACCTGACCGTCATGGGCGGCACGGTCGCCGATGCAGTCGGCCCCGCGTCCCTTTGGTCGGCCGCCTGGCCGGTTCTGCTGGGCGGCGTATTGGCGGTCGGGCTCTGGCGTTGGGGCGGCAGCCTGCCGGAGGTTCCCGAGGGGGATGTCGTGGTGCTGGTGTCCGAGGACGCCAAGGGCCTCGCCCGTGCCACGGGCTCGATGCTGGAGCGGCTGGACGGCATGCTGCGGCAGTGGCCTGCCGCCGGCGTGTCCCTGCTGGCGGTCGCGGTCGTTCTGGCTGCACTGATGCTGACCGGGCGTTGACGCTGATGCGTGGTGGCGGCACCAATCCCCGTCGGGTCACTGCCGAGGGATAACGCCGATGATCGCCGTCTGATGATGACCCCACATGCGGCGGCGATGATCCTGGGGCTGACCCTGACGCTCGGCGGCTGCGCGTCGCTCACTGTCGCCGACACCAAACCGTTGGCGGAGAGCAGGCTCGAGCCGCCGGACAGCGAACGGATCTCCAAGGGCGGCTATCGCCTCGAGACGCTCGCCGAATCGCCGGCATCACCGGATCTGCTGGTCATCGTCGCGATGTCCGGCGGGGGGAAACGCTCCGCGGCGTTTTCCTATGGCGCGCTCAAGGGTCTGCGCGACCTGCCGTTGCAGACTGCTGTCGGACCGCGGCCGCTGCTCGGCGAGGTCGATGCCATCGCGGGCGTGTCCGGCGGCAGCTTCACGGCCGCCTACTACGGGCTCCATCGGGACGCCACCTTCGGACAGTACGAAACGGACTTTCTCTACAAGGATACCGAAGCCAACATCTGGGGCATCTACCTGCTGCCGTGGAACTGGACATGGCTGATCGACCCGCTGGTCGGCACCAACGACTTCATGGAGCGCGTCTACGACCGCGAGATGTTCCACGGCGCGCGGTTCGCCGATCTGGAGCGGAACGGGCGACCCGTCATCGCCGTCGGCGGCACCGACATCGCCTATGGCACGCCGTTCCTGTTCACCCAGGATACGTTCGACCTGATCTGCTCCGAACTCGACGATCTGCCGGTCGCGCGCGCGGTCGCGGCCTCGAACGGCTTTCCGGGATTGCTCTCGCCGATCACGCTGACCAACCATGCCGCCGCGTGCGATGGACGCAAGCCTGGCTGGCTGCGGCGCGTCACGGAGGCACAGCGCCACGATCCGAGTTCACGCGTCGGCAACGAGGCCAGGGGCGCCCAGCGGTACCTCGACAACGACCGCACCCGCTACGTGCATCTGGTCGACGGCGGCGTCTCGGACAATCTCGCGCTGCGCGCTGCGGGCGCGTCCATGCAGACCATCTCGCAATCGCCCGAGAACTTCACGGCGAGGCGTTTGAATCGCGTCCGTCGTGTCCTGGTGCTCAGCATCGACGGACAGGGAGCGCAGGATACCAGTGTCGCGCAGCGGCGGGTCGTCGGGGGCATTTTCGCCATTTTCCGTCTGGTCTCCGGCACCCAGATCGACCGCTTCAACTTCGAGACGTTGACGGTGGTCGATCAGCAGCTTCAGGAATTCGTTGCTGCCATCAGGCAATCCCGTTGCACGGAGGCGACGACGATCGCTGGCGCACGCTGCGATGACGTGGCGGGAGCCATGGTGCACGTCTCGTTGGCAGGCCTTCCCGACGGCCCGGCCAAAGACCAGCTGCTGGCAATTCGTACCGGGCTGACCTTGCGGAAGGACGATGTCGATCTGCTGATCGACGCCGGCCGATCGGCCATTCTCGATTCGGCGGCACTGCGCGACTTCCTGAACGGCTACGTGGCCAGGCCATCGCCAACGGGCCGGTCGACGGGCGCGCAGGGCTGAGCCTCGCACGGCGATGCGGGCGCCGCGATGTCACGCGTCGTGGCGCGTTGGTCGCTCAGCCCACGTGGTTCAGCACGAAGTCGTAGATGCAGGACGGATGCGGTCGCCAGTAGCTGCCGGTGAACCGGCCGCCGTCGAAGCTGCCGGACATGAAGCTTTCGCCGGCCTGCATTTGAATTGAGCCGTCGGGCTGGATGGTTCCCCGGAACGACAGGAACCGGACCTGGTCGCCGGTCACGACGAAGTTCCTGATTTGAATCTCGAGCCGGCAGCCGCTGCCATGACTTCTGTTCAGCCGACCGACGCCGGCGAAGTTGCCGCTGAGCGGTGGCGCGGGTGGGCTTGGCACAGCCGCCGGCGGGGATGTTGCCGCAGGCGGCAGAGTTCCCGGCTGGCGGATCGTCACGCCGGGATTCATTCCGTTCGATGACGTCATGGTGCAGCCGGGACCGGCAAGCGCGATCAGGACAATCGCCAGGCGTGAATGGCGCGCTCGGACGGAATACTGACCCTGTTCTGCCATGTGCTGATCTCCCCGTTCTGTCGGATTGCGAACCAGGTCCATCCCTTAGCGATCCCGTTCGGAATTGCCATCACCGTTTTTGCATAGCGACCAGCAGAATTCGCACAGCACTGGCTCCCGATGCATCGCACGTCGGATCGGCGCCGTTATACCGCCGGCGAGCGAGTGCGAGTATTGGGACGGGAAGCACGGTCGCGGGACTCCAAGCCCGTCTCCGGCGTGGGCAACGTGTGCTAAACAATCGCTGCGTTGGATGCGCGGCCGCATCGCCGCTGTGTGGGTTGTTGTGGCCAGGATCGGAATCATACCATAAAAATGGTAGTGAAAATGAACTGCGGAGCATTTGGACTTGCGGCATTTGGGGTGGTTGTCATCGCAGCGCCGATTGCGTGTGCGCCGGTGGCAACCACGCTCGAGCACGCGGAACTCGCCGGGCTGACGTCCGAGACACGAGCCGAGGTCCAGGCGGCAAAATGGCTGTCGTGGCATTTGACACAACCATCCTGGCCATCAAGGATTGATTGACAGCCGGTCGGTGATATACAGCGCGGAGCTGTCCTCCGCGCCACCCGACATGCATGTCCGATTGGCGACGTCGCGTCAGGCAAGACAGGAAAACGTACTGATGTCCGATCTGCTTGTCATCGAATTCCCGACGGAAGCAAAGGCCGACGAGGTTCGCCAGAAGCTGCTGGCGATGCAGAGCGAATATCTCATCGAGCTCGGCGACGCCGTGGTGGTCACGAAATGCCCCGAAGGGCATGTCCGGTTGAACCAGTTGTTTCATCCGGTCAAGGCAGGTGCCGTGTCCGGCATGTTCTGGGGCACGCTGGTCGGTCTTCTGTTCATGATGCCGTTGGCCGGCGCCGCGATCGGTGCCGCGTCGGGCGCGATCAGCGGCAGACTGACGGATGTCGGGATCAACGACGCATTCATGACCAGCGTCGGCAAGACGCTGCAATCCGGCAATGCGGCACTGTTCCTGCTGATCCGCAAGATGACGACCGACAAGGTGGCGGCCGCACTCAAGGGGACCGGGGGCACGGTGCTGCGAAGCTCGTTCGACGAGACGAAGGAACATGTGCTTGCAGGCGGCTCTCGCCAGCGTGCAGGAGGCTGCGGCTCATGCTCCTGCGTAGCACCGACCAGACACACACCGCGCGCGCCGGGAAAGTTTTTGGAGAGAGGCGATCATGACGTTCAAGCGATGGACCGCGGCGGTGGCGCTGCTTCTCGTGGCTGCCCCCGGCGTCGGTCGTGCTGTCACGGAGGCCGACTTCGCTGCCAGGACGACAGGCGAGTTCGTGGCACTGTGCGATCCGCAATCCGACAGTGCGATCGCCAACGCGGCGGTCAACTTCTGCAGTGGCTTTGCGCAGGGTGCGGTTTCGACGGAAATGGCGCATGACGCCGGATCGCGCAGCATGAAACTGTTCTGCCTGCCGGACCCTCCACCGACACGCAACGAGACGCTCGCAGAGTTCGTCAAATGGGCGCGCGCCTCGCCGGACCGAATGAACACGTCGGCCGTCAATGGACTGATCGGCTTTCTTGGGGAACGCTATCCGTGTCCGAAACGTCGTTGACCATGCCGAAGGGGCATCCGCCGCAGGGGTATCCGATGTGGAAGTTGTTGCTGGTCGCCGCGATGGTCCTTCCGGCGGCTTCGTGCGCTGACCTCAATCCGACCCAGCAGCGCGCACTCACGGGGACGGCCGCCGGCGCAGGCATCGGCGCGGTCGCGGGAGCCATCGGTGGCAACGCCGCGCTTGGAGCCGGCGTCGGCGCCGGGGCCGGGCTGCTCACCGGGCTGGTCGTCGACCGGCAACGAAGGGCGGAGGATCGGGCATTCCAACAAGGCGTTGCTGCCGGACGGCAGGGCGCACCAACGTCCTCGACCCAGTAGAAATGCATGTGCTGTGGCAGCGATTATGGCGGCGACGATCGTCCGTGCGTCAGCTTGAAACGTGTGACGGCTGTGCCTGAGCTTCATGCGCGCGGTGTCGGCGAACTCCGGCAAAATTGCGCAGCGCTTGTTATCCTGGCAATGTCCCGGTCGCACCAACCGGCGTAATCCATGAGAAGGTCGGGTTCTTCGGTTGTGCCCGATCGCGGCCTGTCGAGGCGGCCGGACGCCGACAAAGGACATGGCCCATGAGCATAACCTTTGCATCCGAGCGACGCCTCGTCGCGCAGGACGAGTTCGAACCAATCGTCAGAAGCCATTATCCGGTGGTCGAGGAACTGTCGCGCGAAGAACTCGTGGAACTTGGCGCGATGGCTGCGCGAGCGACGGGCGCGTGCACGCGACATTGTCCGAGGCCGCCGGCGTGTCGCGCGCGGCAAGGCGGACGTGCGCGGTGGCGCGGCGGAAACGGCAAGCGAGCGCGGCCTCTTGGCGAAGAAGCAGGTCTACGCAAATGCGCTGAAGCGGGTGAACGCAAGGCTCGCGACGATCAAGGCGGCCGAACGCCGAGCCTTGGCGCTGGCGAGACTGCAGGCCGCGCTCGGCCGCAGGCAGGCCGCTGTTCCCCACCATCCGCAGCCTGGCCGGACCGCTGGCACCGGCTTTCGCCCGAAGCGAGGGGCGGAACGCCGGCGCGTCATCCAGGCCGCGCGGATCGGCAGCGTCTCGCAATCGGTGCGCAACGCCCAGGCGGCGCGCGACGGCAGGTCAGCATGACAGCAGACAGGAAGACCGGCCGCGTCGAAGCCCGGCGATCGTCGCCCGCTCGACGTCGATCTCGCACTGCAAGGCGGCGGCGCGCACGGCGCGTTCACCTGGGGCGTGCTGGATCGGCTGCTGGAGGAGAAGTGGCTGCGAATCGATGGCGTCTCGGGGACGTCGGCGGGTGCGATGAACGCTGCCGTGCTGGCGTCGGCCTATGCGCTCGGCGGCGCCGAACGCGCCCGCGCCGCGCTGGAGGCGTTCTGGCGCAGCGTCTCCCGGGCGGCGGTGTTCAGCCCCTTCCAGCGCGGACCGGTCGACATCCTGCTCGATCGCTGGACGCTCGATAGTTCGCCGCTGTTCATCGCCATGGATTTGATGGCTCGCCTGGTATCACCTTACGATTTGACTCCGTTCGGCGGCAATCCGTTGGCGGCACTGCTCAATGAGACCGTTGACTTCGCCGCACTGGCAACCGGGCCGATCAAGGTGTTTGTCACGGCAACCAGCGTGCGGACGGGGCGCGGCAGGGTCTTCCGAAACCAGGAGATCACGCCGGAGGTACTGCTGGCGTCCGCCTGTCTGCCGTCGATGTTCCAGGCGGTCGAGATCGACGGCGAGGCGTACTGGGACGGCGGCTACGCCGGCAATCCCACCATCACGCCGCTGGTGCGGGAATGCACCTCGCGCGACACGATCCTGATCCCGCTGAACCCGATCGAACGGCCCGGCACACCGCGCACGGCGCGCGATATCCTGAATCGTTTGAACGAGGTGTCGTTCAACGCCGTGCTGCTGAAGGAGCTCAAGATGATCGCGCTGCTGCGCCAGCTTGCCGATCCGGGTCACGGCGAGGGCGCACAGTGGGCCGGCATGCGCATCCACCTGGTCCGGAACCCGATCATGGCGGACCTCGGCTACTCGTCGAAGCTCAACGCTGAATGGGCATTCCTGACCATGCTGCGCGACGAGGGCCGGCGCGCCGGGGAAGTGTTTTTGGCGAGCCACAGCGACGATCTCGGACGTCGATCGTCGCTCGACATAGACCAGCTTCTGGACGGCGTCTGATGCGCCCGGGTCGCACCGGTATCTTTTAGGCCGTCTGCGAACATCCTGTCAGGATCAGCAATGCAGGCGTAGCAACATCGGCCGCGGTGTGGTCTCGCCATCCTTTACGACCTGTTCCGGCCTTGGGTTCAGCGGCAACTGCGTCGCGTCGCGCGGTCAATTCATCCGGCCGCTCAGCCGCAGCATCTGGGACTCTCGGCATGGTCCTGGGACTCCCGTACCACGCCAAGAACATGCCGACCTGCCTAGAGTGCTTTACACGAACTCCAAGCAGTCGTATACGGCATCGGCCGAAATGCAACGGCAATGCCGATAGGGGGCAATGCCGATAGAGCGTGACGCGCATGCCGGAAGGACGCGGCGTCAATCCTGAGCCCGATCATGTGTCGGAGCTCAAGGGATCCGGCCGATGATACGCGTGTCAGGCTGATCGCGGAGGAGAACGTGCGCAGCTCCAGTCTTGTTGGCGGCGTCCTCGGTGCTGCAATGCTGGCCGGTCCGGCTCTGGCGCAGCAGCCGACCATCGAGGAGCTGATGCGGAAGATCGACGCATTGCAGCGTCGGGTGGACGAACTCGAAAGCCATCAGCCGGCGACCAAACCACCGGCCGCCCAGCCACATCGCAATGGTGCCGCTGCAGCGGCAGTGGCGAAGCCGGCGCCGCCGGTCGCTGCCGCGCCCGCTCCTGCGCCGCCGGCGGTCGCCGTTGCCCCGGCGCCGCCCGCAACGGCCGTAGCAAAGACCGAGCCCACGACATCACCCTTCGATCCAAACATTCCCGGACTGTTGCCGCCGGAGCCGATGGGCAACCAGTTCGAGAACGAGGACGCATTGCGGTCCGATCTGCCGGGCCTCGCCATCCGCATTCCCGGCACCGACAGCCAGATGCGCGTTTATGGATTCGCCAAGCTGTCGGCCTGGACCGATCTCAACGGTCGCAACCAGACCGATGCGCCGACCGCGCAGACCATTCCGCTGAACAACAGCGCCGCCGACACGCAGGGCGGCGACTTCGGCATGACCGCGCGCTTCAGCCGGATCGGCATGGACTCCCGCACGCTGACCGGCTGGGGCACGCTCGAAGTACGCATCGAGGGCGATTTCGGCGGCGGCACGGCGACCTCCAGCAACGCCGTCTTCCGGCTGCGGCAGGCCTGGGCCGAACTTGGCAACGGAACAGTTCCGCGTGCTGATCGGCCAGGCCAACAGCCTTTGGAACGAGGGCATCTTCGAGACGATCATCGACGCGACCAACCTCAACCAGTCCTTCATCCGCCAGGCGCAGATCCGCGCGACGGCCTCGTTGGCCCCTGGCCTGACCGGCCAGGTCTCGCTCGAATCGCCGGATACGCAGTTCACATCGGCGACCGGCGTGTTCACGACGGATTCCACTTTCAACGGTGGCGCCACCCCGGCATTCGATTCCGCTCCCGACCTGCTCGGTCGACTGACGTATCGCGACAACGGGCTCGTGCTCGACATGCGCGGCATGGTGCGGGAACTCAGTGTTCGCACATCGGGCACCGCGGCCGCGCCGCCGGGACTGACCCGGAACGCGGTCGGCTGGGGCTTTGCACTGCATGCGAGCCTGCCGATGCGATGGCTGTCGGAGGCGTTCGGCCCCGACCAGCTGATCGGCATGGTCTATTACGGCCAGGGCATCGGGCGCTATTTCGCGGGCAACACGTCCGGCCAGGATGCGCTGTCGAACCTCGGCCTGCCGGGGATCACCAGCTTCAGTCTGAATCCGCTGCCGACCTACGGCGCGATTGCCGCCTACCGCCGCTTCTGGACGACGCAGTTGCGCAGCAATGTCTCGTACGCCTATTCGCGCGAGGACTACCCGTCCTACGCGCTGAACTTCACGCCGGGCTCGGCGTCGGCCCTGGGGTTGAACCGGGACATGCAGCAGGTCTTCGTCAACCTGATCTGGAGTCCGTTCGCGGAAATCCGCGATGGGGTCTTCGGCAGCGGCTGGCTCGACGTCGGCGCCGAATACGTCTTCACCCGACGCGACCTGTTCGGCGGATCGACAGCGGCGGGTACGGCGGGCTCCGGCCTCGGGATCGCGAATCGCATCCTGGCAGCCGCAGTCGCACGGTTCTGAAGGTGCAGGTGCGGGTTGCCCTGGATCGCACGGTCGCCGGACGGTGCGCAACCTGGCATCGGGAGCCCGCACTGATATCCTGTGCTTTCGAGAGAAACTAGGCGAACTTGTCGTCGGGTAACCTGAAGCGGGTGGGCCGTCAGGCCCGCCCTCACAACGATGAGCCAACCGCATAACAGGTGAACCTGGCGGATTGTCGGAGGGGGCGGCCAATGAGTCAAACCAATGTGGCAAAGAAGACGTTCCTGCAAAAGCTGCTCGACGGCGTCGAGATCGTGGGCAACAAGGTTCCGCATCCCGCTGTCATTTTCCTGCTGATGTCAGCCATCGTCATCGTGCTGTCGCATATCTTTTATCTGCTGGGAACGAGCGTCACCTATCAGGTCATCGATCCGCACACCCATAAGGCCGTCGAAGCGACAGCGGTCGTCAACAGCCTCCTGACGGTGGCGGGAATCCGCTTCATCATCACGTCTGTCGTCAGCAATTTCCTGGGCTTTGGCCCGGTCGGCATCATTCTCGTGGCCATGGTGGGCGTGGGCCTTGCGGAAGAGGCCGGTCTGATCGGCGCGCTGATCCGCAAGATCGTGATCGTGGCCCCCCGCAGGGCGATCACCTTCATCATCGTTGCGATGGGCGTGCTGTCCAGCGTCGCATCCGACGCCGGGTATCTGGTCCTGATCCCGTTGGGAGCCGCCGCCTTCCTCAGTCTGGGCAGGCATCCGATTGCGGGACTGGCGGCGGCATTCGCGGGCGTTGCGGCAGTGTTCGGCGTGAACCTGATCATCACACCGGTCGACGGCGTGCTGACCGAAATCACCAACGACGCCGTCCACCTGCTCAATCCGGGATCCTCCATCTACGTGACGGCGAACCTGTACTTTTCCATCGTGTCGAGCATTCTGCTCTGCATCGTCTGCACCGTGATCACGGAACGGGTGGTTGAGCCTCGGCTTGGCGAATACCATGGAGAACGGCCGACCGAGGAAAGCGCGGGAACATCCGTCGAAGAGGCGCGGGGATTGCGGTTCGCGCTATACGGGCTGATCGGCATCGCACATCGTGATCGCGTTGCTGGCCCTGCCTCCGGGCGCTCCGCTGCGCAATGCCGAGACGGGCGCGCTGATCGGCAACTCGCCCCTGATGAACAGCCTGATCGTCCTGATCATGCTGCTGTTCCTCGTCACCGGGTTCGCCTACGGCAAAGGCGCCGGAACGATCAACAGTCTGACGGAGGCGATCGCCGCGATCACCAAGACCTTTGCCGGCCTGGGTGGCCTGCTCTTCCTGTTCCTGGTGATCAGCCAATTCCTCGCCCACTTCAACTACAGCAATCTCGCGACAATCGCCGCCGTTCGGCTGGCCGACGTCATCGAGAATGCAAACCTCGGATCGCTTACGCTGCTGATCGTCTTCGTCGTCATCACCGCGGTGGTCGATCTGATCATCCCCGCCGCAATCGCGAAATGGGCCATTCTCGCGCCGATCTTCGTGCCGCTGTTCCTGAAGCTGAATGTCGGTCCGGAGGTCGTGCTGGCTGCCTACCGGGTGGGGGACTCGCCGGCGAATGTCATTACGCCATTGATGGCCTATTTCGGCATGATCGTCATATTCGCGCAGAAATACGACAAGGAAGCTGGCGTGGGTACCGTCGTGGCGATGATGCTGCCCTATGCTGCCATACTGTATGTCGTGTGGACTGTATTCCTGGTTCTTTGGTACCTTCTTGGAATCCCCCTTGGCGTGTAACGACAGGTCGCGAAGGGGAGCCAGCCTGTTCGGTACCGCTCGATTAGCCGGCATCTTGCGCGGCGGGGAAGGATTGCGATGACGCGCGTGGGGCGGGCAGCATGAGTCACATCACGATCACCTTCGCGATCGTCGTCGCGATCGTGGTTCTGTTCGTCTGGAATTGCATTCCGGTCGTGCTCGTGGCACTCGGCACGGCGCTCGCGCTGTATTTCACCGGTGTGCTCAATCTGACGGAGGCGCTCGGCGGATCTCGGCGATCCGGCCGTCATTTTCATCGCGTCGCTGTTCGTTGTCAGCGCGGGCCTCGACGCGACCGGCGTGACGGCATGGGCCGGACAGGGATTGATTGCCCGCGCGGGAGAAAGCCGCGTCCGGCTGATCGTCCTCATGATGACCCTGGTGGCCGTGCTCACCGCGCTGATCAGCGTCAACGGAGCGGTCGCGGCGCTGCTGCCGGTGGTTGTCGTCATGGCGATCCGCCTCGGGCGGTCTCCCTCGCAACTGCTCATGCCGCTGGTGTTCGCCGCGCATTCCGGATCGCTGCTGGCACTCACCGGTACGCCGGTGAACGTGCTGGTGTCGGAAGCAGCGACGGAGGCAGGACTGCCGCCGTTTCGGTTTCTTCTCGTTTGCCCTTGCCGGCATCCCGCTGGTGGTCGGAACGATCCTGATCGTGGTGCTGTTCGGCCAGCGCCTGCTGCCGGAACGCAGCGGGCGGACGCTGCCGCTCGATCTCAGCAAGCACGCCCGGACCCTTGTCGAGCAGTACCGGCTGGATGACGGGCTGTTCCAACTCGGCTTGCGGGCGCGTTCTCCGTATGTCGGTGCACCGCCAGAGTGCGGTCGACCTGACGGACTACGCGGGGCTGACTTTGGTCGCCATCCAGTCCGGCGACGGCAGCGGCCGGCTCCGTCGCCCAACGCTCGCCGAGGGCGATATCCTCATCGTGCGGGGCGACGCGGAAACCGTCGGCGGTCTGGCGTCCGACAAGCTGCTGGCGTTCCGGACGGAGGACGCACCCACCGATGTCGCGGAGACACTGTTCAACCGCAGCTCCGGACTGGCGGAGGTCGTGATCCCGCCGCGCTCCGGCATGATCGGACAGTCCGTGTTTCCCGGGATGGTCACGCCGAGCGGCGATCTGGTCATTCTGGCGGTGCAGCGCAGGGACGAGGACCAGGGGCCGGACGAAACCGTTCTGGCCGCCGGCGACACGCTGCTGCTGCAGGGGACCTGGGAGGCGCTGGACGAGCACCTCGACGATCCCGATGTGCTGGTTGTCGATTCGCCGGAAGTTGTGCGTCGGCAGGCGGTTCCCATGGGCATCGGGGCGAAGTCGGCGATTGCCGTGCTGCTCGGCATGGTGCTGCTGCTGGCGACCGGCGCGGTGCCATCGGCGATCGCCGGACTGGTCGCCGCCTGCGCGATGGTTCTGGTGCGCGTGGTCACGGTCGAGCAGGCCTACCGTTCCATCAACTGGACCACGGTTATTCTGGTCGGCGCCATGATCCCGCTGTCGACAGCCATGTCCAAGAGTGGTGCGGCGAATCTGATGGCGGAGACGCTGGTGCATCTGGTCGGCGACGCGGGTCCCTATGCGCTGCTCGCCGGGCTGTTCGTGCTGACGGCGATCCTCGGTCAGCTCATCAGCAACACGGCAACAGCGCTCATCATCATTCCGATCGCGGTGGCGGCCGCGCACGAGATCGGCGTGTCCCCACGACCCGTGTCTGATGAGTGTCACGGTGGCTTCGGCGGCTGCATTCCTTACCCCCGTCGCAACACCGGTCAACCTGATGGTGATGGGCCCGGGCGGCTACCGTTTCGGAGACTACTGGAAGCTCGGGCTGCCGTTGCTGCTGCTGTTCTTCGTGGTGGCGGAGTTTCTCGTCCCGGTGTTCTGGAGTTTCTGAACGGAAGGCGGTTGAGATGAGCATATTCCGGACTGTTGCCTGTTCCTGTCATGCCGTTGCGACCGCGTCGGCATGAATTGCATCGACGCGGCTTCCTGCGCCTGGCGACGGCTGCCGGCGCTGGTCTTGCGCTGGCTCCCGTCGTCGGGCGCGCGCAGGGCAAGGAATACCGTGCCATGCTGCTGTCCTGTGTCGACCCGCGCACCCAGACACCGATCGCCGCATGGATGAACGCACCCGCTGCGGGCAGCCATGCAATCGGCCTGGATGGCAAATACAGCCAGTTCACCGTCGCCGGTGCGGCGGTTGGCGTGGTGGCGCCCGCCTTTGCCGGCTGGGAGACGACGTTCTGGGACAATATCGGTGCTTCGATCCAGTTGCACGGAATCACCGCCCTGATCGCGGTGGATCACGGCAATTGCGGTGCACTTGGAATCGCCTATGGCCAGCGCGTGCTCGATGACCCGAAGCTGGAACTGGCGGCGCATCTGGCCGACGCCAAAAAGCTGAAGGAGGAACTCGCGTTTCGGCATCCGGACCTCGACTACCAGGCGTGGTTCGTCGATCGCGACGCGACTGGCCGGTTCAACCAATGGAAGACGCTGGTGGCCGGCCCGGAGATCAGTTGAGGCCGTCTGCCGGCCTCGGTCGGATAAGCGTCAGGCGCCGTTCGCAAGCTTCCCCAGAAGGATTGCGTGCGACCGTGTCCCCTTGTGGAAGCAGAGCATCTCGAACTTCTCGTTAGGGCTGTGGATCTGGTCGTCGTCCAGTCCGAAGCCCATCATCAGCGTATCGATGTTGAGCGTGCGCTTGATCTGTTCGACCACGGGGATCGATCCGCCGCTGCCGATCATCACGGCGGGCCGCCCGTATTCCTGTTGCAGGGCGTCGCGCGCCGCCTTCACCCACGGCGTATCGGTTGCGATTTCCATGCCGGGTGACATGCCGAAAGCCTGGAACGAAACCTGTGCACCCGGTGGCAGCCGGTCGGCGACGAAGCGCTTGAACGCCTCGAAGACCGTCTGCGCATCCTGATCGGGCACCAGGCGGAATGAGACTTTGGCCGACGCCTCGGACGGGATGATGGTCTTGCTGCCCGGCCCCGTGTAGCCGCCCCACATTCCGTTGATGTCGGCCGTCGGTCGCGCCCATATGCGCTGCAGCGCGGATACCGAATGCTCGCCGCTTGGCGCCGACAGGCCGATGCCGCGCAGAAACGCGGTCTCATCGAAGCCGAGCGACTGCCACTCCGTCTGCTGCTCGGGCGAGATTGGCTTCACCGCGTCATAGAAACCCGGAAGCTGAATGCGGCCCTGGTCGTCGTGCATATCGCCGAGGATGCGCGCCAGAGCGTTGATCGGATTGAGCGCGGATCCGCCGAACAGTCCGGAGTGCAGATCGAGACCCGGACCCTTTAGAGTAATTTCGCAGTTGCACATACCGCGCAGCCGCGTGGTGATGCCGGGCGTGGCGATGTCCCACATGTTGGTGTCGCTGATCAGCGCGAAATCGGATGCGAGCGAGGCCTTGTTGGCGACCAGGAACGGTTCGAGGTTGGGGCTGCCGATTTCCTCCTCGCCCTCCAGCAGCACGGTGACAGGTGCGGGGATGCCGCCGCCGGCGGTTTTCCAGGCACGCAGCGCCTCGATGAACATCATCGACTGTCCCTTGTCGTCGACAGCGCCGCGCGCAACGATCCGGGCACCGTGCGGACCGTTCACAATCTGCGGGTCGAACGGCGGGCTGGTCCAAAGCTCCAGCGGATCCGGCGGCTGCACGTCGTAATGTCCGTAGAACAGGATGCGCGGCGCCTTCGTGCCGGCGGGACCGGGATGATGCCCGAGCACGATGGGATGCCTGGCGGTCGGTTTGATTCGCGACCTTGAATCCAAGCTCCGCGAGTTGGTCATGGAGCCACTGCTGCCGCATGCTGCACGTCCTGCTCGTGCACGGGCTGGGTGCTGATGCTGGGGATGCGCAGCAGGTCAAACAGCCGCCCGCGCGAGTGATCCAGGTCCCGATCCACCTGCGCAAGCACGGCATCGACGACAGCATTCGAGCTGGCGGACATGGCATGATCTCTCCCTAAACTGCGCATTTGATAGGCTCCACATTGCCAGGATGCAAGTTTTCGCCGAGTTTCCCGGTTGGAGCTCGTCAGGAGTTTCGTGCTCTTCCGACAATTGGGACGGGAGGCATGACTGCTGGGACGCTAGGCTCATGTCTGTTGCTGCGAACAGGCGTCTACACCGCCAATACCAACGAGCCGATGCACGGTACCGTTCGCCGTCGGCTTTGTGTGCTGGAAGCACCCTTCCCCGGTGCATGGAGAATCGCATCATGACCATGGATCTTGCTGTCGTTCTTCTGCTGCTCGTGGCCGCGATCGCGATGTTCGTTGTCGGCCGGCCCCGCATGGATGCCGTGGCGCTGATCATGATCGCGGTGATGCCGTTCACCGGCATCATCAGCATGAACGAGGCCCTGGCCGGGTTCAGCGATTCCAACATCGTCCTGATCGCGGCACTGTTCGTGATCGGCGAGGGTCTGGTACGGACAGGCGTGGCCAGGCGGCTTGGCGACTGGTTGAACGCGTCCGCGGGAGCCAGCGAAACACGCCTGCTCGTGCTGCTGATGCTTGTGGTTGGCGGGCTCGGCGCACTGATGAGCTCGACCGCGGTCGTCGCGATCTTCATCCCGGTGGTTCTGCGCATCTGCCGCAACACCGGCACGGCACCGAGCCGCCTGATGATGCCGTTGAGCGTCGCCGCATTGGTCAGCGGCATGCTGACGCTCGTGGCGACCGCACCCAACCTTGTGGTGAACGCGGAACTCGCGCGGCACGGTATGGCGGGATTTGGTTTTTTCAGCTTCACGCCGTTCGGGCTGCCGCTGCTGGTGCTGGCGATCGTTTACATGATCTTTGCGCGCAGGCTGCTGGCCTCGGGCGAAGACGATCCCGTCGCGGCAAGCCGGCGTCCCAGCCTCGAAACATGGATCGAACAGTATCAACTGGCCGACCGGGAATACCGTGTTCGCGTCACATCTGAATCGTCGCTGCTGGGACAGCGCCTCGAGGAGCTCTCACTGCGAGCGGCCGGCGTTGAACATCGTGGCAATCGTCCGAAGCCTCAGGCTTGGGACGGAGACTGATTCGTCCCGTCGCACAAACGGAACTTCAGGTCGACGACGTGCTGCTCGTCGACGTTCTCGCCCCGAATGTCGAAATCGAATCACTCCGCCGAAAATTCTCGCTCGACGCTCTGCCGCTTGGCGAAGACGGCGGATACTTCACCGACGCACGGCATGAGATCGGCATGGTCGAGGCCATCGTTCCTGCCGAGTCCGAACTGATCGACCAGACCGTGCTGGAGGCAAGGGTTCGGGGCGAGCACGGCCTGACCGTGATCGGTCTCCGGCGCGGGCGCGCGGTGCACGGCCATGGCTCTTCGCACCGAAAGACTCAGGATCGGCGACACGCTGCTGCTCGTCGGCTTCTGGGCGGACATCCGACGGCTGCACGCCGAGGGCGGCAACATGGTTGCGCTCACCATGCCGGCCGAACTCGATGAGGTCCTGCCGGCCGCGAGCAAGGCGCCGCACGCACTGGCGGTGCTCGCGCTTGTCGTCGGTTTGATGGTCAGCGGCGTTGTCCCGAACGTGCAGGCCGCCCTGCTCGGCTGCCTGCTGATGGGCCTGCTTGGCTGCGTCGATATGAACAGTGCCTATCGGTCGATCAGTTGGAAGAGTCTCATACTGATCGTGGGGATGATGCCCTTCTCGGTCGCGCTGCAGCGGACCGGCGGCATCGATCTGGCAGCCGATGGGATGGTTGCGCTTGTCGGCGGCGCCGGGCCGCGCGTGGTGCTGGCAATGCTGTTCGTTATAACGGCGATGCTGGGCCTGTTCATCTCAAATACGGCGACAGCGGTATTGATGGCCCCTGTTGCGCTTGCAATCGCCGGCGATCTCCACGCCTCGCCGTATCCGTTCGCGATGATCGTCGCATTGGCGGCGTCGTCGGCGTTCATGACACCGATCTCCTCGCCGGTTAACACGCTCGTGGTCGGGCCCGGCAACTATGCGTTCGGGGATTTCGTGCGGATCGGCGTGCCATTCACCTTCGTCGTCTTGATTGTCAGCCTCCTGCTGGTGCCTTGGCTGCTGCCGATGTTCTGACAGGCATCATGCGGGATCGAACCAGTGCGCTCGGGGTTTCACCCCGAACCCCACCAGAGGCTCTGCCTCTGGACTCCGCCAAGGGCGGAGCCCTTGGAACCCATTTCTTTAGAATCGGATTCCAAAGGCTATGCCTTTGGTGGGGGTCCCGGGGGCAACGCCCCTGGGCGGGTTTCAGGGCAGAGCCCTGAATACTTCAACTTATCGCATTGACGGGCGACCACCAGATTGACGATGTTGTGCAAGATTTGCTAGCCTAGAACTGTCTTTTGTAACACTGAAGCATAAGGCGCCGCGGTCCCGCACGTTTGCCCGCAGCGCAAAAGCGCGCCGCTGACCATCAATGATGAGGCATTGCTATGCGGCTGTGGCAGAAATACCTCGACGTCATATCGGTGATCGTTCCGGCCGGCGCTGTTGGTGCGTCCTTGCTGCTCGGTGCAACTGTGCCGAGTGCGGCCAGCGAGCGTCCCACGGGCGCCAGCCCTGCGAACCCGGATGCGCGACCGGTGTCGGAGCGGCTCGCCGCGATTCGCGAGGCGACTTTTGCCGTGGTCGAACCTCAGAGCGGAGCCAGGCAGCCCGATGGAAATTTCCACCTCGCCTGGGGAAATCGATGGGGCAACGGCGGCTGGGGGCGTCCGGGTCCCGGTTGGGGCTGGGGCCGTCCAAGCTGGAACAATTGGCGCAATTTCCAGCCGCGCTGGAACAACTGGTGGCGCAACTGGTGAACTGATGGTCGATGCACCGCAGTCGCCGGGCTCCGTCGCGCCCAGGATTGCGCTGCTGGTCATTCAGCCGACGCCGTTCTGCAACATCGATTGCAGCTATTGCTATCTTCCCGATCGGCGCTCGAAATCGGTTGTCGCGATCGAGACGCTGGTCAATCTGTTCTCGCAGATCTTCGCATCGGGTTGGATCGGCGACCGCCTATCGGTGGTATGGCATGCCGGCGAACCCTTGGTCGTGCCGGTGGATTTCTATCGCGCTGCGTTCACGATGATCGAAGGGCTCAGGCCGGACGGATTGACCGTCGAGCATTCCTTCCAGACCAACGGGACGCTGATCGACGAAGCGTGGTGCACCTTCTTCATCGAGGAACGCGTCAATGTCGGCGTCAGCATCGATGGTCCGAAGCGATTGCACGATCGCCACCGCCTCACGCGGGCCGGGCACGGCACATTTGACAGGGCGATCGCCGGCGCGCGGCTGCTGCGGCGGCGCCACGTTCCGTTCCACGTGATCTCGGTACTGACGAGCGAAAGCCTGGCAGCGCCGCAGGAAATGTTCGACTTCTATGTCGCCGAGGGGATCGAGGCGGTATGCTTCAATGTCGAGGAATCCGAGGGCAGCCATGTGTCCGGGTGCTTTTCCGATGACGACGTCGAAGCGGCCTACTATCGGTTCCTGAGCGAATTCTGGCGGCTGTCCGCTGCGTTCCCCGGCAGGCTCGCGTTCATTCGCGAAATCGAGGACACGATCCAGCAGGTGATCAGGCCGAAGGATGTTGCATTCGGCAACCAGCTGGTGGAGCCGTTCGCAATCACCAGCATGGACTGCGCCGGCAATATCGCCACGTTCTCGCCCGAGCTGCTCGGATTGAAGAACGCGGAATACGACGACTTTCTGCTCGGCAACATCAATCGGGACGCGCTCGTCGATCTGCCGCATCGGCCGAACCTGACACGGATGCTGCGGGACATCGAAGCGGGCGTGGAGATGTGCCGCCAAGGCTGCGAGTATTTCAGCGTGTGCGGCGGCGGCGAGCCGGTCAACAAGCTGGCGGAGAACGGAACCTTTGCCAGCAGCGAAACCAAGTACTGCCGTCTGACCAAGATGCGCACGACGGATCTCGTGCTCGATGCACTCGAGCGGGCGCGGCCGATCAAATCCGACAGCGCGGGCGCATGAGCGTATCTGCCATCGATCGGGAGGACAGGATGAGTGTGATATTTCGCCGTACGGCGATGTTCGGGTTCGGTGCCGCGCTCCAGGCAATCTGGATCGGGCTGGCGCGCGCCCAGGTCAATCCGCCTCCCGCAGGCGCGAGGGGACCAGCACCGTCGCCTGACGCCACGGGTGCGCCGCCGGTGCTGGCTCCGGCCGTTGCGCCGGAAGCCGCGGCGGTTCCCGAGCTGCCGGTGCTCTATGTCACCGGTGTCGAGATCCTGCGGACAGCGACCGAGCCGCGGATCGACATCGTGCGGGCGACCGGGGTCACGTCGACGGCGGGCTGGGGTGACCCGCAACTCGTCCCGACCTACGCAGGCAGGCCCGCAGACGACATTCTGGATCTGCAGTTGATCGCGACGATCCCCGAGCAGTCCGAGGACGCCGACGGCTTTGCCCCGATCGGCGCGATATTTCCGATTGAACAAGGTCACCCATTCAAAGGTGTACGGGTCCGCGCCTCGGAGAATGCGATCGAGGTCAAACAGACGCCGGGCAGCGGGCAGGCGACGATTGACGTCGAGGACTGCAAGGACTGCGTCGGCAAGAAGTTCGCCGCGGCAGCCCAGGCGCAACCGAAGCAACCGGGCATCATCCGCGAACAGGATCTTCCGAAGCTGGTGCGTGTCATCAGGCCGTCCGACGGCATCAGGGGCAGGGAGCAGAATCCCAATCGGCTTACGCTGGTGCTCAGCGATGACAACACCATTGAAGAGGCGTTCTGGGAGTAGCGCATTTGCGGCCATAGGCCACCGGCCCGCTATTCGGCGAAATGACAGGCCACCATGCTGGCGCCGACCGGTCGCCACGCGGGTTCGACCTCGCGGCAGATACCTTGCGCCACCGGGCAACGCGTGTGGAACCGGCAACCCGGGGGCGGGTTTGCCGGGCTCGGGATCTCGCCCTGAAGCGGGACGCGGACCTTGGCGCGCTGCGCGACCGGGTCCGGCTCCGGCACCGCCGCCAGCAACGCGCGCGTATAGGGATGGCGCGGCGCGGCGAACAGTGCGTTGCTCGGTGCCAGTTCGGTCAAACGACCCAGATACATGACCGCTACGCGGTCGCAGACATGCCGCACGACGGCCAGGTCGTGAGAGACGAACAGACATGCCATGCCGCGGTCGCGCTGCAGAACAACCAGCAGATTTAGAATCTGCGCCCGAACGGATACGTCCAGCGCAGATACCGGCTCATCGCAAATGAGCAACGCCGGCCGCAGCGCCAGCGCGCGCGCGATGACCACGCGCTGACGCTGACCGCCGGAGAACTGATGCGGATAGCGGCCTGCATGGTCGGGCCGCAATCCGACCTCGGTCAGCAGCGCCGCGACCCGCTCGCGCAGGGCCGCGCCGTGCGCGAGACGCCGCACCTGCAAAGGCTCGGCGATGGCCGCGCCGACGGTCATGCGCGGGTTCAGCGACGTCGCCGGGTCCTGGAACACCATCTGCATCCGCGCCCGAGCCGCAAGCAGGGTGAGGCGATCGGCGCCGGCGATCTCCACGCCATCGACCACGATGCTGCCACGCGTCGGCGCAACCAGGCCGACCACGGCGTTGGCGACCGAGGACTTGCCGCAGCCCGACTCGCCCACCAGCCCGAGCGTCTCGGCCGGCGCCAGTTCGAATGAGACGCCATCGACCGCACGCACCGGCGGGCCACCGCGGCCGCGATAGTGCACGGCCAGGTCAACCACGGTCAGGGCGGGGCGCACCGAACCGCCGCTCGTCACCGCACATCCTCCGCGTGCCAGCAGGCCGAACAATGGCCGCCGCCGAGATCCCGCAAGGGCGGCTGTGCCGTCCGGCAGTGGTCGTCGGCCAGCGGACAGCGGCCGGCGAAGCGACAGCCAGGGCCGAATTCGGCCGGGCCGGGCACGCGGCCGGCGATCACCGCCAGCTCGGATTTCGGCGTGTCGGTCAGCCGCGGCAGAGCGGCGAGCAGCAGCGCGGTGTAGGGATGGCGCGGCGCCGCAAAGACGGCCTCGGTCGTTCCGGTTTCCGCGATGCGTCCGGCATACATGACGCAGACCCGGTCGGCGATGTCGGCAACCACGCCCATGTCGTGCGTGATCAGCACGATTGCGGTGCGGCGTTCCTGCGCCAGGCGCCGCAGCAGGTCGAGGATCTGCGCCTGGATGGTCACGTCCAGCGCCGTCGTCGGCTCGTCGGCGATCAGCACCGCCGGGCGCGCGATCAGGGCGCTCGCGATCATTGCGCGCTGGCACATGCCGCCCGACAGTTCGAACGGATACTGGTCGATGCGCCGCTCGGGATCGGACATTCCGACCTCCCGCAGCATCCCGAGCACCGCCGCCCGCGCCGCGCCGGCACCGAGGCCGGTCGCCTCCGCGATCTGGCGGCCGATGGTCGACAGCGGATCGAGGGCTGCCTGCGGCTCCTGGAAGATCATCGAGATCGCGCGCCCGCGCAGCGCCCGCATCCGGCGCTCCGGCAGGGCGGTGATGTCCTGCCCGGCGAGCGTGATGCGGCCGGAGGCATGCCGGACCGCGCCCGGCAGCAGGCGCATCGTGGCCAGGGCGGTCAGCGACTTGCCGCAGCCGGACTCGCCGACCAGCGCCAGCACCTCGGCGGGCCACACGGCAAAGCCGACATCGTCCACCACCGGCACATCCTCGATGGCCAGTGTCAGCCCCTCGACCGCGAGTGCCGGCGTCGTCACCGGTCGACCGCCAGGGGGCCGACCGACCGGGCGCCGACCGATTGGGGACCGACAGATTGGGGATCGAGCCTGTCACGCAGCCAGTCGCCGAGCAGATTGACGCACAGCACCAGCACGAACAGCGTGACGCCGGGGAACACCGTCATCCACCACGCGCGCGCGACGTATTCCCGCCCCGCGCTCATGATCGAGCCCCAGCTTGGCGAAGGCGGTTGAATGCCGAGGCCCAGGAAGGACAGCCCGGCTTCGAACAGGATCATCAGCCCGAATTCGCTGGTCGCGACGACCATCAGCGGGCCGGCGATGTTGGGCAGGACATGGCGCAGCAGGATGCGCAGCGAACCTGCACCGGCCATTTCGGCCGCGCGGATGTAGGGCAGTGCCACGACCTGCAACGTCGAGGCATAGGCGACGCGGGTGTAGCGCGGCCACCGTGTCAGGCCGAGCACCAGGATCAGCTTCAGGAAGCCCGGGCCGAGCACTGCGACGGTCAGCACCGCCAGCAGGATCGCGGGCACGGAGAGCATCGTATCGACAAGCCGCATCACGAGCGCCGCGATCCACCACCGCGAGCGCCCGGCGATCAGGCCGAGCAGCGTCCCCACGACGAGCGAGACCGACACCGACAGCGTGGCCACGATCAGCGAGGCACGGGCGCCATAAATGATGCGCGAGAGCAGATCGCGGCCCAGATCGTCGGTGCCCAGCGGGAACATGCCGGCCGCGGCGGTGGCGCTGCCCGGCGGCCGCAGGCGGAGCAGCAGCGACTGGTGCAGCGGGTCGTGCGGCGACAGCCACGGCGCAGCGACGGCCGCGATCGTCAGCACCGCCAGCAGCGCCATGCAGACGATGATGGTGGCCGGCAGCCTGCGCGTCATGCGGTGAGGCGGATGCGGGGGTCGATGACGGCGTAGGCCAGATCCGCCAACAGGTTGAGCGCGATGTAGGTGACCGAGACGAACAGGACGATCGCCTGCACGATCAGGAAGTCGCGCGCCTGGATCGATTGCACGGCAAGCTGGCCGATGCCGGGCCACGCGAACACCGTCTCGACGATCACCGCGCCGGCCAACAGGTTGCCGATCTCCAGCGCGGTGACGGTGACCAGCGGAATGGCGGCATTGCGCAGCACATGGCGGGCGACGACGGCGCCGCGCGACAGCCCGCGCGCACGGGCGGCCTGCACGTAGTCGCGCTGCAGCTCATCCAGCAGGGCGATGCGGGTCATGCGTGCGAACGTGGACATCGCCAGCGCTCCGAGCGCGACCGCCGGCATGATGAGCGAGGCCACGCCATCGGCTCCCGAGGTCGGCAGCCAGCGCAACGTCACGCCGAATAGCAGGATCATCAGAATGCCGGACCAGAAGGTCGGCAGGCTCTGCCCGGTCAGCACCAGTGCTGCCAGGATGCGCTCGAGCACGCCGCCGCGGCGCATCGCCATGCCGATCCCCGCCGGAATGCCGATCAGCAGCGCGACCGCGAGCGCCCCGGCCGCGAGGGCCAGCGTGTACGGCAGACGCGCTGCCAGGATCACTGAAACCGGCGCGCGCTGCACCAGCGATTGGCCGAGGTCGAACCGCGCCAGTTGGCCGAGATAGGCCCCGTCCTGCACGAGCAGCGGGCGGTCGAAGCCGAGCGCATGGCGCAACTGGGCAATCTGTTCCGCCGAGGCCCCCTCCGGCACCAGCAGCAGCGTCGGATCGCCCGACAGATGCATGACGAAGAACACCAGCGTCAGTACCCCGAACGTGGCGACCAGGGCCTGGCCGATGCGGGAAAGCAGGTACCGCTTCACGCCCGGGCCGCGCCCGTCATGGCTGCCACTTCATGTCCATGACGAAGAACGCCTCGTTCGCAGTCGGCGTCCAGCGCAGCGCCTTGGCCGCACCATAGATGGCGTAGTCCTGGAACAGCCCGATGCCCGGCACGTCCTCGCGCAGGATCTCGAACGCGCGATGATAGAGCGCTTTGCGCCGGCCCTCGTCCAGCGTCACGCGCGCGGCATCCACAGCGGCGTCGAACGCGGGATTGCTGTATTTCGACCAGATGCTGCCGGTCCGGAACAGCGGGAAGATCACGCCATCGGCGTCCTGGCACGCACAGGACCAGCGGCCCTGCGACAGCCCGCCCGCCTCCTCCGGCGTGCCCTGGCGACGGCGCAGATACGTCGGCTGGTCCACCACCGTGATGTCGACCTTGAGCCCGACATCGCCGAGCATCTGCTGTACCGCCTCGTTCAGCCGGCGGTCGTATACCGGCGAGGTCAGGAACGCCAGGCTCGCACCTTCCGCGCCGGCCGCCTGCAGCAACGCGCGCGCTTTCGCGGGATCATACGGCCACGGCTCGATGTCTCCGGCATAGCCGAAATTGGCCGGCGTCAGCACCTCGTCCACCGGCTTGGCGAAGCCCTGCTGCAGCGCGCCGATGATGCTGTCGCGGTCGATCGCCATCGCAATCGCCTGGCGCACGCGCACGTCGTGGGTCGGACCGGACTGTGCATTGACGAACAGGTAGGCGACGCGCTCGGTGGGGACCGCGAGCACCTGAACACCCGTTTCGCCCTTCAGACCGTCCGCCGCGTCAGGATTGAGCCCGCGGACGATGTCCGCCCGCCCCGCGCGCAGGTCAGCGACGCGGGTCGCGACGTCGGACACGGGACGGAACACGACATGGGCGAATGGTGGCGTGCCGCGCCAGTACGCCGCGTTGGCCACTAGCAGGATCTGCACGCCGCGCTGCCAGGACGCGAGTTTGTACGGGCCGCTGCCCATGGGCTCGTGGTTGAAACGGATGTCTCCCGCCTTCTGCACGTACGCCTTCGGCACGATCGACAGCTTCACGAGTTGCGACAGCAAAACCGGGTATGGCGTCTTGGTGTGCAGCGTCACCTGCGACGGGCCGGTCACGTCGGCGTCGACGATCTGGTCGAACTGGCTGAGCTGCGGGCTCTTGAATGCCGGATCGACGACGCGCCTGACGCTGAACACGACATCCTCGGGCGTCAGCCTGCTGCCGTCCTGGAACGTGATGTCGGTGCGCAGATCGAACACGATGGTCGTGTCGTCGGTGAAGCGCCACCCGGTTGCGACCTGCGGCACGATCGTGCCCGCGCCGTCGCGGGTTATGAGGTTGTCGAAGATGTTGCGGTACACCGAGTAGCTGTCGGTATCCCACTGCACATGCGGGTCGAGCGTCGCGGCGTCGGCACCGATATCCACCGTCAGCGTTTCCTTGACGGATTGCGCACGCGCCAACGGCGCCGCGGCGAGCAACAGGAACACGATGCCGATCGTCAGTCGCATTGCGGACACTCCGGTTGCGGGAATTCTCGGGCGGCTGCGACGACATTGGAACGCCGGGCCTTGGCGCGGGCCGCGTGCGGCCTAGACTGCCGCGCAATCGCAATGCTGAAGGCTCTCCGCATGCATCAGATCCGCACGGCCGCCGCACTCACCCTCGTCTTGGTCGCCACCGTGTCGGGAACCATGCCGGCCCGCGCCGATCAGGCGCTCTTCGTTGTCGACCTGCCGACCGATCCTGCCTCGCTCGATCCCCACGTGCAATGGGACCCGGACAGCTATGCCGTCTATCGCAACATCTACGACAACCTGATCACGCGGGACCGGAGCGGCAAGATCGTTCCACAGATCGCGACAAGCTGGACCTATCAGACGCCGACACAGGTGACGTTCAGGCTCCGCACCGATATCACGTTCCAGGACGGCAGCACGCTGACGCCCGAGGACGTTGCCTTCAGCATCAAGCGCATCACCGATCCCGCGTTCAGGAGCCCACAGCTCAGCCA
This sequence comes from uncultured Alphaproteobacteria bacterium, assembly GCA_963739725.1. GTDB lineage: Bacteria > Pseudomonadota > Alphaproteobacteria > Acetobacterales > Acetobacteraceae > JAMXLO01. The sequence goes on from CAVUBS010000033.1 coordinate 755,637, forward strand.
GTTCGACCAGATCGTAGACGCCACCGTCGCCGGGCCTGATGAGGTGCGACTGACCACCAGGACGCCGTACCCGGTCCTGCTGGCGCAGCTCACCAAGTTGTCGATCGTGTCGAAGGCGTACGTGCAGAAGGCGGGCGATCTCCGCGTCAACCAGGAGCCGATGGGCAGCGGACCCTATCGCTTCGTCGCGCGCACCCAGGGCGTCAAGGTAGAACTGGCGGCGAATGCCGGATATTGGCGAGGGCCGGCGCCGTTCCCGCGGGTCGAAATGCATCCCGTGGGCAACGAGGCGACGCGCATTGCCGACGTACGCACCGGGCGCGCCGACATTGCGCGATTGCTCTCGACCGACAATGCCGATCAGTTGCGCGGCGACGCCCAGGTGAAGATCGTCTGGGCGCCCACCGAGCGCGTGACGATGCTGATGCTGAATGCTCTTGACGGACCGACCAGTGATGTACGGGTGCGCGAGGCCATCGCCCACGCGATCGACCGCGGCACGATCGGAGAGGCGTTGCTGAAAGGCTACGCCAGGCCGGTGAACGAGCCTTTGACTCCCGCCAGCTTTGGTTTCGATCCGGGCATCACGGAGTACGGCTTCGACCCCGAGCGCGCGCGGGCGATGCTGAAGCAGGCGGGCGTCGCGCCGGGCACGAAGCTGCGGTTCCTGACATCGCCGGTGTTCGACCAGCGCGTCGTGCAGGCGCTGCAGCAAATGCTCAACGATGTCGGCTTCGACACGCAGATCACGACGGTCGACCTGGCGACGTACTTGCGCCTGCGCCAGGGGCGACCCGACGAAGCCGGCGATGTCTCGTTCTTTCGCTGGTCCTGTGGCTGCCAGGATGCCGATGGCACGTTGTTCCCGTTGTTCCACAGCGCCAGCCAGTGGTCCAAGTTGCGCGATCCTGCCATCGACACGCCGCTCGAGGCGGCGCGCAATACGCTGGACGAGGCGCAGCGCCTGGCCGCGTACCAAACTGTGCTGCAAAAGCTGCGCGCGGACGTGCCTGCGGTGCCGCTGTTCCAGGATCCTGTGATGTTCGCCGCCCGCAAGCCGGTGGAGTTCCAGCCAACAGCCAACGAGGCGTTCTTCCTGATGGACATCGGCTGGAGTCCGTGATCGCCGGGCGATGAACCGCGCTCGTTGACTTCGCTCGCGGCACCCTGTGAGCTATGTCGCCGGCTCGAAAACGGGGAGAACGAACATGCGTCGAATTGCCATTTGGACGGTTGCGGCCGCAACAGCCTTCGCAATGCTCGCCGGCTCGGGGCAGGCACAGAACGCGATCAAGATCGCTGCCGGCGCACCGCTCACCGGTCCGCTCGCCAAGCAGGGCCAGGAAGTGGCCAATGCCGTCAAGCTCGCCGCGGAGGAGTGGAACGCCAAGGGCGGCGTGCTGGGCAAGAAGATCGAGGTGATGGAGGCGGACGACCAGGGCAACCCGCAGATCGGCGTCGCCGCGGCGGAGAAGGTTGCCGCCGACTCGGCCGTGCTGGGTTCCGTGTGGGGCATCACCTCGGTCACCTGCATTCCGGCCTCCGAAGTTCTGGACCGGTCGAACATCGTGCTGATCACGCCGGGCTGCACCAATCCGAAGGTAACGGACCGCGGCCTCAAGTCGGTGGACCGCGTGTGCGCCCGTGATGACTTTCAGGCACCGGCCGGCGCCGTGTGGTTGATCGAGGAACTGAACAAGAAGAAGATTGCCGTGTTCGACGATGGTACCACCGGGCCCGCGCGGCGGCGCCGACGAATTCGAGAAGAAGGCCAAGACGCTCGGCGCCACCGTGCTGCGCTACGTGATCCGTGCCGGCGACAAGGACTTCCGTCCGATCCTCGGCACGATTCCCAAAGATGTCGATGCCATCTACGCTTCCATCTGGGCACCGGACGCGGCGCTGCTTGTCAAACAGTTGACGGATGTCGGACTGACCGTGCCGATGATGGGCCCCGACGGACAGTTCGAACCGGTGGACTATATCCAGGCGTCGGGCGGCGCCGCGGAAGGCAACTATGTGAGCTTCCTGGTGCCCGACATGAGCAAGGTGCCGTCCGCACAGGCGTTCGCCAAGGCGTTCACTGCGAAATACGGCCCCGCCAGTTCGTATGGACCGCTTGCCTACGAAGCGACGAACATCCTGCTCACCGCGATTCAAAAGGTGGGCAAGCCGGACCGCGCCGCCATCCGTGACGCCGTGCGGGCGACCAGCGGCTATCAGGGCATGCTCGGCAATGCCGTGACGTTCAATGCCAAGGGCGACATCGACACCCAGACCATCTACATCTACCAGGTGAAAGGCGCGGAATTCGTCCAGGTGAAGACGCTGAATATCGGCAGCTGACGCAACGCTGCCGACCGGCGTCGAGCGTTCATGGACGCGCCTGATCCACGTGCGCCCTTGCTGCAGGTGCGCGGGCTGAGCAAGGATTTCGGCGGCCTGCATGCGCTGCAGGCCGTCGATCTGGATGTCGAGGCCGGCGAGATCGTCGGCATCATCGGCCCGAACGGTTCGGGCAAGACGACGTTCTTCAACGTGTTGTCCGCTATCCATCCGGCAACGTCCGGCACGATCCGCTTTGCCGAGTATGTCAACATCGCCCGTCTGCCGCCGCACCGCGTGACACGCTGCGGCATCGCCCGCACGTTCCAGAACCAACGCCTGTTCAACCAGATGACGGTGCTGGAGAATGTGCTCGCCGGCATGGTGCCGCGCACGCAGGCGGGGCTGCTTGCGATCATGCTGGCACTCCCCGGTGCGCGTGCCGAGAAGGCGGCTGCTGAGCAGCGGGCTTTGGATCTGCTGGGACTGTTCGGGACGCGCCTCACGCCACGCAAGGACCGCCCGGCGTTCTCGCTGTCGTATGCCAATCGGAGGCGCCTGGAGATCGCCCGGGCGCTCGCAACCGGCCCGCGTCTGCTGCTGCTGGACGAACCGGCCGCCGGCATGAACCCGAGCGAGACACGCGAACTGATGACCGACGTTCGGCGCATCCGCGACATGGGCCTGACGATCCTGCTGATCGAGCACGACATGCGGGTGGTGAAGGGCATCTGCTCGCGCGTGGTGGCGTTCGACCACGGGATCAAGATTACCGAAGGCAGCTTCGCCGATGTTCGCAACCATCCGGCGGTGATCGAGGCCTATCTCGGCCACCGCGCCGCCGCCGTCGCGTGACCATGGCCCTGTTGCAGCTTGACCATGTCATGGCGTTCTACGGACCGATCAGGGCGCTCAACGACGTCAGCATCCAAATCGAGGCCGGCGAAATCGTCTGCCTGCTCGGCGGCAACGCCTCGGGCAAGTCCACCACCATGAAGACCATCCTCGGCATGGTGCGCGCGACCGCCGGGACCGTGCAGTTTGCCGGCGAGCGCATCGACCGACTGCCGACGCAATCGATCGTCGGACGTGGGATTTCGCTGGTGCCCGAGGCGCGCCGCCTGTTCGGGCGCATGACCGTACGCGAGAACCTGGTGCTGGGCGCGTACGGCCGGCGTCATCGTCCTGCCGCCGAACTCGCGGCCGACCATGAGCGTGTGTTCTCGCTGTTCCCGCGCGTGAAAGAGCGGCTCGACCAGTATGCCGGCACGCTGTCGGGCGGCGAGCAGCAGATGGTCGCGATCGGACGCGCACTGATGGCGCGGCCGAAGCTGCTGCTGATGGATGAGCCGTCGATGGGCCTCGCGCCGGTCTTCGTCGACCAGGTGTTCGACATCATCCGCGCGATCAACCAGCAAGGCACGACGATCCTCGTGGTCGAGCAGAATGCCGCAGTGGCGCTCGGCATCGCCCATCGCGGCTATGTATTGCAGGGCGGGCGTATCGTGTCGGCCGACAGCGCCGCCGCGCTGCTCGCCTCGGACGAGATCCGCCGCGCCTATCTTGGGGACGAGGCCGATCTTGGGGACGAGACTGAATGCTGAGTTTCACCGACACGCTCGCCATCTTGCCCCAGCAGCTCGTGTTCGGGCTCACGCTCGGTACCGCGTACGGATTGATCGCGATCGGCTACACCATGGTCTACGGCGTGCTGTTCATGATCAACTTCGCCCACGGCGATGTCTTCATGATCGGCGCCTATATCGGCTGGGCGCTGCTGGGCGTACTGCTTGCTTCGCATGTCGTGCCGCTGAACCCGTTCATCGTGCTGCCGTTGCTGCTGGTCGGGGCAATGGTGATCACCGGCGTGCTCGGCCTGCTGCTCGAACGGTTCGCGTACCGTCCGCTCTACCAGCGCGGCGCAACGCGGCTCGGTCCGCTGATCAGTGCAGTGGGTGCCTCGATCTTCCTGCAGAACGCCGTGATGCTGATCGCCGGCGCGCGCGAGAAGGTCTACATGACCTACGCGGTCTTCCCGCGCAGCTGGCGGTTCAGCCTGGGCGGCATCAACGTCACGGTTCTGGTGCTCGTCATTGCCGGCATCGCCCTTGTAATGATGCTGGCGCTGAACTGGCTGGTGCAGCGCACCTGGCTCGGCCGCTCGATCCGCGCGGTGGCCGAGGACCGCGAGATGGCGGCGGTCATGGGGATCGACGTGTGGCGCGTGGTGGCGCTGACCTTTTGCATCGGCTCGGCACTGGGCGGTGCCGCCGGCGTGCTGGTTGGATTCTATTACACACAGGTCGACTTCTACATGGGTTATTCAGCCGGGCTGAAGGCGTTCACCGCGGCGGTGCTGGGCGGCATCGGCAACGTGCGCGGAGCAATGCTGGGCGGGCTGGTCCTCGGCGTGGTGGAGAGCCTGGCGATCACCTTCATCAATCCGGCATTCAAGGACGCGATCGCCTTCGTAGTACTGATACTGGTTTTGATGTTCCGCCCGGGCGGCCTGCTGGGCGAGGCGCTGCCCGACTGGAAGCGGGTCTGAGGCATGCGGGAAATGGTCGCGAAATGGCAGCGCGCGGCGGTACCCGCGACGATGGCGATCGCGCTCGTGATCCCGGCGATCGTGCCGAACGCCTACGTGATGGGCGTCATCACCCGTATCTGCCTCTACGCGTTGCTGGCACTCGGGTTGAACGTCGTGGTCGGTTTTGCCGGCCTGCTCGACCTGGGCTACGTCGCATTTTTCGGCATCGGCTCCTACGTCTACGCGGCTCTGTCGTCGCCGCATTTCGGCGTTCACTGGCCATTTCTGCTGGCATTGGCAACCTCGGTATGCGTCACCGGGATATTCGGCATTTTGATCGGCGCGCCAACGCTCCGGCTCCGCGGTGATTACCTGGCCATTGTGACGCTGGGCTTCGGCGAGATCACCTATATCCTGTTGATCAACCTTGATCGACCGATCGATATCACCGGCGGCCCGAGCGGCATCATAAGCATCGATCCGCCCGCGTTCTTCGGTTTTGCGCTGCGCGACAACTGGCAATATTACTACCTTATTCTGCTGCTGATGGGCACGGCGGTGCTGTTCTCGCGAAGGCTGAGGGACTCGCGCATCGGCTGGGCCTGGCAGGCGATCCGCGAGGACGAACTCGCCGCACAGGCGATGGGCATCAACACCACCGCCGCGAAACTGCAGGCATTTGCAATGGGAGCAGCCTTCGCAGGCGCGGGCGGCGCATTTCTGGCCTCCTGGCAGCGCTCGGTGTTTCCGGACAACTTCCTGTTCACCGAATCGGTGAACATTCTTGCGATGGTGATTCTTGGTGGGGTCGGCAGTTTGCCCGGCGTCATCCTGGGCGCGGCGTTGATCGTGGCGCTGCCCGAGGTGTTCCGGGACTTCGCGCAATATCGGCTGCTGGCGTTTGGGCTGCTGCTGATGGTACTGATGATCTTCCGTCCCGGCGGTCTGCTGTCGTTCGAGGGTCCGCGCGAAGAGGCAGACCCGGCGGGGCCGCCATCGACCTCGTCGGAATAACCTGAAGACGCACGCTGCCGTATCAAAAGAAACGCCCAAAAGGACCGCTATGACGAAGGTCGCAGACCCGGTAAATTCCGAATTCCAGCGCGGGTGGGACGCGGCACTCCGCGCGGCCCGGTCCTGGCACGAAGCGAAGGCCCGTCAGGCGATGGTGCAATCGACGCGCACACGGTTCCCCAAGAACCTCGAGCGCGAGGCGGAGGTTCACAAACGCTCGGCGGAACTGATCGTCAATTTGTCGCCGGACGATGTCTGACGCCACATCAGGAGGAAGGGGGAAACCGCCATGGAACGCACCACCACCGCACTGCGCAGATTATTGTCGAGCAGCGGTTTCATTTACATGCCGTCGGCCTACGACGCGATCGGCGGTCGGCTGGTCACAAGCCTGGGATTTCCGGCGGTCTACACAGGTGGCTTCGTAACCGGCGGCTCCCGGTGCACGTCGGAGCCGCTGCTGACCATGGACGAGCAGGTGCGCGTCGCGGGTGACGTGGCGGCCGCCGTGACGGTGCCGCTGGTTGCCGATGGCGGCGCCGGCTTCGGCGAACCGCTGCACACCATGCGCTCGGTTCGCGAGTTCATTCGCGCGGGCGTTGCCGGGATCCACATCGAGGACCAGCTCTATCCCAAGCGCGCGCATTACCACAAATACGTGGCGCACGTGACGCCGCGCGACGACTTTGTTGCCAAGATCGATTATGCCTGTCGTCAACGTGCGGAGTCGGATCCCGACTTCGTCATCATCGCACGTTCGGACGCCGCTCGCTTCGAGGGTCTGCAGGAAGCGATCGACCGGATCAACATGGCCGCCGATGTCGGCGCCGATATGGGCCTGGTGTTCCCACGAAACGACGACGAACTGCGCCAGGCACCGAAGCTGGCGAAGGTGCCGCTGGTTTATGTGATGAGCCGCGGCAACCGTGACCAGCGCCCGCTGCCGACCACCGCCGAGTTGCAGGCGATGGGCTACAAGGCCTGCATCGACGCGGTGACCAGCCTCGTGGTCGCCTTCACGGCAATGAAGCGTGCTTTCACCGAGGTGCGCGATACCGGCACGTTCACCGGCCTTACCGCGCAGGAGTGCGTCGACGCCCGCCAGCAGATCGAGGACCTCGTGGGGCTCGAGCAGTTCTACGTGATCGAGGAGGAGACGGTCGAAAAGACGCGTTGGGGCAAGCGGTGAGCGCACTCAGTTCCCGCGCTCGAAGCCCGGGCGCGGGACGAGGCTCATGAGCATGTGCTCGAAACCGCCGTCGACGATGATCTCCTGACCATTGACGAACCCGGCGCGGTCACTCGCAAGGAACAGCACCACCTGCGCCATGTCCACGGGCGTGCCGATGCGCCCGACCGGTATGGCGGCAGCCCGCCGCTCCGCCACACCGGGAGCCTGATAGAAACTCTCGCTCATTGGTGTCCGCACCAGGCCCGGGCTCATGACATTGCTGCGCACGCCGTGCGGTCCCCACTCCACCGCAAGCTGGCGCGAGAGCATCAGCACGCCGGCCTTGCTGACGCTGTAAGCGCCGGAAAAGCCCTGCGCGTTGCTGCCTGCGATGGATGCCGTGTGCACGATTGCGCCACGCCCGCGCTCGATCATCGCCTTGCCGAAGGCCTGCGCGCACATCAGGTAGCCGGTCAGGTTGACCGACAGCAGCAGGTTCCACTCTTCGAGCGGCACGGTCGCCAGCGATCCGGCAAGCAGCATGCCGGCGTTGTTGACCAGAATGTCGCACGGCCCGATCGCGCGCGATGCATGCTCGGCGGCGGCGACGCTCTGCGGATTTGCGATGTCACAGGCGAGCGCCAACGTTCTCGCGCCGGTCGGACGCAGCACGTTGGCTGTCGCCTGGCATCGCTCCTCGTCCTTGTCGAGCAGCACGACAGCCGCACCGGCCTCCGCCATGCCGAGCGCAACGGCGCGTCCGATCCCACCGCCCGCGCCGGTCACAACGCAGACACGATCCTTGAGGCCAAGCCAATCGGCATTCTGTTGCGCCATGATCTTCTCCCCGCGCCGCGTTATCGATCAGCCGCCGCGATTGTCCCTGCGGAAGCCTCCGGGAAACAGGTTTGCTGCCAAAAGTCCGCCATCAACGTCGAGCGTGGTGCCGGTGATGTAGCTTGCAAGGTCGGAAACCAAAAACAGCGCCGCCTTGCCGATGTCATCGGTCACACCGCGCTGCCGGACCGGGAGCAGACTGTTCGCATAGGCGTCGGCGCGCTCCGGGGTGTCGTAAAGACGCGGCGTGACAATGTGCCCGGGTGCTATGGCATTGACCCGAATATGGTGCGGCGCCCATTCCACCGCCATCGTCTGCACCAGGCTGATCAGCCCCGCTTTCGCTGCACCGTATGCGCCGCGCATCGGGGCTGAACGCTGTCCGTCCACCGAGGCGATGCCGACGATCGCGCCCGGATTGCCGCGCTTGATCATTGTTGCCGCCACGTCCCGCGCGCACAGAAAGAAATAACGCAGGTTGAGCTGCAGCTGCTGATCCCAGATCGCCGCGGTGGTGTCCAGCAACGATCCCCACACGGCCGCGCCGACGATCGACACCATCACATCGATCCCGCCGAGTTGGTGCTCGGCAGAGGCGACGATCGTCGGAATCTGTGCATCGTCGAGCACGTCGCCGATGATGGGCACGCCGCGGCGGCCGAACTCCCCGACCACCCCGGCCACACGTTCGGCACGGTCTCGCTCGACGTCGATCACCGCCACGTCGCAGCCTGCCCGGGCCAGGAATCGCGCGGTGCTTTCGCCCATGCCCTGGCCACCGCCGATCACCATCGCTTTCTTATCGGTCAGGCCAAAGAAGGATGCTTCCGTCGTCATCTTGCGTGCCTCGTCATTTGCCGCTCGCCCGTGAGGTGATGGCCAAACTTTCGCCCGGTTGCCAGCGCTGCCAGACCTGCGGGATCCGACGGCGGACCATCGCCACGCCATACAATATGGAGGTCCGGGCGCAGCAGGAACACGCGAAGCGCCATACACCGAGCGCACCCGCTCCTCGTCCAGATGGAGAACGTCGAGCGGTGCGCCGACCGCCCGGAATGCCTCCACCAGCGGGTCGGCATCGCAGTCGCCACGCAGGTCGAGCAGCGTGTAGTCGTTCCCAAGCACGTCCTGCAGCGCGCGCCCGTCCTTCAGCCACATGTGCGGGATGCGGACGCCGGGGCGTGCGTGCGGCACGTATCGACTGGTTTCCCATTCCGCGACGTTGCCCGGTTCGTCCGCGATCAGCGGCGAACCGGCATAGGAATAGCCGGCCTCGATGCCGACCATCCCATGCATGCGGCGATGGTTGACGTCGAACGACGCCGCCAGTTCGCGCCGCTTTGCCTCGCCCTCGGGCGTATCTTCGTACACCGCCGGCGTCACCAGCGCGCGCCAGATCGGCACGCCCTCCGCGGCCCATCCCGCGGCGGCGACGTTGCGGACGCCGATCGGCCGGCGCTCCTGCTCATAGCCATCGAGCAGGCCGGGACCACCCCAGCCTTTGATCGTGCCGGCCAGCTTCCACGACAGGTCGAAAGCGTCGCCGACGCCGGTGTTCATGCCGAGGCCGCCGGACGGAATGACCAGATGCACCGCATCGCCGGCCAGGAAGACGCGGCGGTCGCGGTAACGTTCGGCCACCAGGAGATGATGCCGCCACGGAATGACATGGCGGATCTCGAAGTCGCAGGGAAAGCCGATCAGATTTTGGATGACCGGTCGGAAGTCCGTGTCGGGCGGCAGCGAGGAATGCAGGGTGAACTCCTTGCGGGTCCCCTGCGCCACCATGCTCGATCCGGCGGCATCCGCGAACTGATAGTGGCGTCCCTTGCCGGTCACGATCCGCTCGTAGAGATCGTCCGAGCGGAAGATCACCTGAACCAGATCGCGAATGCTGCCGCGTCCCTCCAGCTTGATGCCGAGCTTCTTGCGCACCGTGCTGGTCCCGCCGTCGCAGCCGGCCAGATAGCCGCAGCGCAGCGTTTCCTCGTTGCCATCACGCGTGCGCGCCGTGACGGTTACGCCGTTCTCGTCCTGGCACGAAATCGACCAGTTCGCAGCCGTATCTGACCGTGACGTTCGGCGTGCCCTCGGCGACTTCCTTCAGCAGCGGCTCGAGCTGGTTCTGCGAAACGAGCTGGTACGGCTCGAGCAGCCAGGCGCCGTTCGGCGATTCGGCGATCTGCTTGCGGCGCTCCGCTACCGAGGGATATTTCAGCACCGCGATCGGCGGATCGCTCAGCCTGGTCGTCAGGAACACGTCCATCGGGTTGTCGGGCGGATAGCCCAACGCGCGCACCCGATCGGCGATGCCGATGCCGGCGGTAGAACTCCATGGTGCGCGCGTTGGAGCGGTCCATCTTCGGATACGGCAGCGTCGTCGGACTGCGCTCGATGATCAGGCAGCGAACGCCGCGCCGGCCAAGATCGATGGAAAGCGTCAGCCCGACCGGACCCGCGCCGGCGACGATCACGTCATAGGTTGCAGTCTCGGTGTCCATCGTCGTTCGGGAGGACGAACGGCTCAGCCTGGCGGCGCGATCAGGAAGGCCTTCGACGAATTGAAGATCCACGTGTCGACGAAGCCGGTTTCCTGCGGCTTCCGCCCGAGCGCGCTCAGTGCGCCGGTCAGGCACATCCAGTTCAGGATTTCCTGCTGACCGCTGTCCTCGACGGCCTGCGCCGGATAGTTCCGCCACGCCGTCATAGTCGCCGTCCCGCAAGTGCTCGTACATCCGTCGATCCGCCGGCGTATCGGGATAAAGATAGTGGTTTTTCGCCGTCAGGAAGGCGTGCGACCAACCGGACGACGCCAGCAGCGCAACGCGGTACGGCGAATTCGGCCAGGATGCGGGCAGTCGCTGCGCCGAGGTCGAACAGACGCCAGGGCGCGGGTGCCGGCGGGTCGAAGTCGATGTCGGTGGCCGGCTTGTCGAATGCCGGCATGCCACCGCGCTGCGAGACCACCTTGCGTCCGTAGCAGTTGATCGCGAATGGCACGATGGGATAATGAAAGCCGTTGCGATTGTAATCGAGATAGAAGATCGCGTTGGTGAAGGCGTGCCCGAGCGGATGATGCAGCGGCTTGTACGCGTATGCCGTGTCGAAGCCCTGCTCGATCAGACCGGTCGCCAGCATCTTGGCCGCATCGCGATTGCCGGGCAGTTCGATAGGTCCTGTCCGTCTCGCCCCAGACGTTGTCGGCACGCGGCGAGAAGGTGAACTTCTCATGCGCGGCGATGCAGTAGGGCGGGATGATGTCCTCGCGGAAGTTCTCGTACTGGTCGTCGCCCCAGAGCAGAACGAAGTCCGGCCGGAACGCATCCAGCGCGGCCCGCGTTCGCTCCATCCAGCCGACCAGCGCGGCACGATGCGCGGCGGCCGATGTGGTGCCTTCGTCGTCGCCCCATTCCGCGCGCATGCCCGCCGGCCATCCCTCCGGCGTTCGCAGATGCGGCCGGCAGGTCCGGGTTCTGCAGCATGCGCTGCAGGATCGTCGCCATGCGGTCATCGTGACCGCTCAGCGGCGGGTAGTGCGATATTCCAAGCGCCAGGATCTCAGCCATCATTTCCTCCCTGTCGGTGTTGCCTCACCGCTCCAGGCGCACGTGTCATTCGGCGGCCCGACGATGCCGACTGTAGCGATTGATCACCGGCCTCAGGCCAAGGTTTTCGCGCAGCGTCCTGCCCTCATACTCGGTGCGGAACAGGCCGCGCCGCTGCAGTTCGGGCACAACCATCTCGACAAAGTCTTCGCCGCCGCCGGGCAGGGTCGCCGGCGTGACGTTGAAACCGTCGCACGCCGCGCCTTCGAACCATTCCTGCATGACGTCGGCTATGTCGGCGGGCGTGCCGATCCTCGCGGATCCGGTGATGCCGGAGCGCAAGTACAATTCGCGGATCGTCGGCTTCTCCTGTCGCACGCGTTCCACCAGCTGAACGCTCAGGCTGCGCAGTTCCTGCTTGCCCAGCGCATCCTCCGGCACCGGACCGTCCAGCGGATAGTCCGACAGGTCGCCGAACGAGCCGTAGAGCCGGCCCAGGCCGACCAGCGGATCGATCATCGCCTGCAACTGATCGAACTTCGCCTGCGCTTCTGCGCGGGTGCGACCGACGACCGGACAGATCGCCGGCATGATCTTCAGGTCGTCGGGCTCGCGTCCGTATTTCGCCATGCGCCCTTTCACGTCGGCGTAGTAGCCCTGCGCGCGCTGCAGCGAGTCATGGATCGCATAGATGACCTCCGCGGTCGCGGCGCCGAGTTCCCGCCCCTGCTCGGAGGCGCCCGCCTGCACGATGACCGGATGACCCTGCGGCATGCCGGCGACATTCAAAGGACCGCGCACGTTGAAGAACCGGCCCTTGTGGTTGAGCACATGCATCTTGGCTTCGTCGAAATAGCGGCCCGTCGCCTTGTCGAACAGCAGGGCGCCGTCCTCCCAGCTGTCCCACAGTCCCTTGACCACCTCGACGAACTCGGCCGAGCGGGCATAGCGCGTGTCGTAGTCGAGCGTCGTCTCCAGGCCGAAGTTCTGCGCCTCGTGTTCCGACCATGACGCGACGACGTTCCAGCCGGCGCGGCCGTTGCTGATCAGGTCCAGCGTGGCAAACTTGCGCGCCAGGTTGTACGGTTCGTTGTAGGTCGTGGACGCCGTTGTCACCAGACCGATATGCTCCGTGACCATGGCGAGCGCCGGCAGCAGCGTCATCGGCTCCATCTCGACCATGTCCGAGCCGGTGCGACACAGCGCGCCGGGAGGATTGTCGCCCTGGCGGATGCCGGCGCCGTCGGCGAAGAAGATCAGATCGAGCTTGCCGCGCTCGGCGACCTGCGTGTTGCGCACGTAGTGCTCGACATGCAGCGTGCCGTCGGCCGGCACATCCGGATGCCGCCAGGCCGCCGGATGGTAGCCATAGCCGCGGATCGACATGCCCAGCCGCATCCTGCGTGCCGTCATTCCGGTCTCCTCTGCGCGCTGCCGGACGCCTCGGGCATCAAACGAAGTGCCGCAGCAGTCCGCTGACATCCTGCAGCTCTTCCAGGTGAAGAATCGTGTGCGCCGCCGCACGCACTGCATCGTCCGACAACGGCCGCACGGCGTTGCGCGCGCAGTCCGCGAACTTCAGTCGTGAGTTGCTCGATGCTGAGGCGGTTCTCTGGTGAGCCGAGAGGCGGTCCTATCGTTGACAGTCGCCGCGCGACCGTCACGCAGGCGGATGGTGACCCCGCCTGTCTCCGGTCCGCGTCGATGCCCTCGCATGCGCTCGGCGATGTGCAGGACCTGTGCGTGATGGATATCGGCAACTTCCGTGATGCCGACGCGGCCGTGCACCACGGCTGCGGCGATGAGATACGGCAGCGCGAACTGCGCCTCGACGATCTGTGTGGGTCGGCGCTTGTGCGGTGCGCCGTTGAAATTGTCGGCAATGGTCGCGGCGGCGGCGGCCACTCGAACGTCGGCAATCTCGGCAAGATCGACTGGCGGTTCCCAGTCCAAGCTGATTCCGTGCGGCAATGGCGGCATCGAGCATGGCATGCTGAGGGCGGCCGCACGCATAGGGTTTGAAGCTCAACTGCATCGCCGCGGAATTCCGTGCCCAGGCCGTCGAGGAGTTTCGCTCGGATCATGACCGTTGGGCTGGTACAGCTCGAAGAATCCAAACCGGCCGAGGAAGATGTCGTGGGCACCGGTAAAGCCCTCGCCGGCCAGGATCGCGGCCAACACGCCGCTGCTGGCGGCCTGGCCGGCCTGCAGGCGCTTGGTCAGCGCGCCATCCACGATGCACTGGCGGTTCCCGGCGGCCTGGCTGAATGCGATCCCCAGCGCATTCACCATCTGCTCCACGTTCAGGCCGAGCAGCTTGCCGGAAGCCGCCGCGGCGCCGAACACGCCCATCGCCGCGGTGCGATGCCAGCCGCGATCGACCGTCGAGGCAAGGGCCACGCGGCAGGACACATCGAGCCCGAGCGCGATCGCCAGAAGCAGCCGCTGGCCCGACACGCCGCCAAGCATGTCGGATACTGCAAGGCTTGCGGCGAGCACCGACGCGCCCGGATGGATCGAACCGCCATGATCGAGCGTATCGTCGAAATCGAGCGCATGCGCCATGCTGGCATTCAACATGGCGGCCTGCGGCGCCGGCAGCCGACGCTGCCACAGCATCACCTGGCTCTGCGGTGCACCGCCCCAACCGCCGATGACGCGTGCGAGTTCCGCGATGCCGGGTGCACCGCTGCCGCCAAGCAGGCAGCCGAACGTGTCAAGGATGTCGTTGCATGTCGCGGCGCGCGTGGCAGCCGGCAGGTCCGCGAAGCCACTGCCGCATACATGCTCCGCCAACGCCCACGCCGGATCCTTGACCATCGTCTTGCGACTTTCCGCTGCTTTGGTGCGCAACCCTGAGCGTCGCCGCTATCATCCGCCAATGCATATCCTTTGCAAGCCGCTATGCCGGGCTCCCAGGTGGGGTGCTTCGGAACGAAAAGAACCCCTTTGGGTTTCGGCCTGGCAGGCCTAGGGTTCCCGGCAACTGAATTGACCCAGTGGATGCACGGCGCGGCTGCACCTGCGTCGTAATCCGCAAATCGCGAAACAAGGAGGAACGCCATGGCGAAGGGTGTACTGATCGCGGCGATGGATTTCTCGAATGTCGACGCCGGCGAGTTCAACGACTGGTACGATACCGAGCACATCCCCGAACGTCAGCGCGTGCCGGGCTTTCTGTCCCTTCAGCGGTGGATCGGCGCGGAGAATCCGAGACAGTCGGTCGCGACCTATGACCTCGAGAGCCTGGCCGTGCTGCGAAGCCCAGGCTACCGCGCGATCGGCGGAGAGAACCTGTCGCCGTGGTCGAAGCGCGTGACCGCGAAGGTGGAGCGCCTGTTGCGCTACGAAGGCGAGCAGATCCTTCCGGGCGATGCAACGGCACCGGCCAACGCCGGCGGGCTTCTGCTGATCGGCATGACCCCCGGGCCGGACGTCGAATCCGCGTTCAACGCGTGGTACGACACCGAGCATGTCCCCGCCCTTGCCGGTGTTCCCGGGGTGCTGTGTGCGCGCCGGTTTCGGACAAGCGGAGGCGGCCCGAAATACATCGCACTCTATCATCTTGCATCGCCAGGCGTCGTCGACACGCCGGAGTGGAAGGATGCCAGCGGTTCGACCCCGATGCCGCAGCGCGTTCGCGACCAGATCGGCAACCGGCTGCGCCTCGTGTGCCGAAAGTACGTGCGCGCGTAAGCGGACCCGGCGGTGATCGCCAGTCGATTTCATCGTTCATTCCGGTTTGATGCCCGACGGACCCGAGACCGCACTCTCGCCTGAACAGGCTGTGGACCGGCTGCAGGCATTGCACGCCAAGGCGGTGCAGGCGCAACGTGACGCGCTGGCCCGCTTTGCCGCGGGTGGTGCGCCGCCGGGTTCTGAAGAGCGGCGGCGCTTCCGCTATCCCGAGCTTCGCCTGGTCTGGGAACCGAGCGGGCCGATGCCGGTCACCCGCCGCGCCTGGGGCAAGTTCCAGACACCCGGCATCTATGCCACGACGATCACCGAGCCCGGTTTCTTCCGCCGCTACCTGCTCGAGCAGCTGCGGCCGCTGGTCAGCGGAATACGGCGCCTCCATCCGCGTGCGCGCCAGCGACCAGGAGATGCCCTACCCCTATGTGCTCGATCGCGGCGACGAACTCGCGCACAGCGGCGCCTCGCCGGCCGAGCTGGCACGACATTTCCCCGCGCCCTTGCTGTCGGCGGTCGGCGACGAGGTGGCGGACGGCCTGTGGACTTCCGAGGCGGGGCAGGCCCGGCCCCTCGCGTTGTTCGATGCGGTGCGTGTCGACTACTCGCTGCGCCGCCTGCTGCACTACACCGGCACCGACTGGCGCAGCATCCAGCCTTGGATTTTGCTGACCAACTATCAGCGCTACGTCGACCAGTTCGTGCGCTGGGGCCTGGACGAGCTGGCCGACCCCGCCAGCCCGTACGATCGTCTGATCGCGCCCGGCGCCGTCGTCGACCGCGGCGACGACCCGATCGCAGGCCGAGATGCGGCTCGCCGCCGCGCCCTGGTATCGCTTCCAGATGCCCGCCTACCACCTCACGCGTGCCGATGGCCAGGGTGGCGTGACCATCGTCAACATCGGCGTCGGCCCATCGAACGCCAAGAACATCACCGACCACCTCGCGGTGCTGCGGCCGCATTGCTGGCTGATGATCGGACATTGCGGCGGGTTGCGGCCGTCGCAGGCCATCGGGGACTACGTGCTCGCGCACGGTTACTTCCGGCGCGACCGGATCCTCGACGACCTGGTGCCGCCGGAGGTGCCGGTGCCCGCGCTGGCCGAGGTGCAGGTCGCGTTGCAGGAAGCGGCGGCGCGGGTGACCGGGGAGCGCGGCGACGCGCTGAAGCAGCGGCTGCGCACCGGCACCGTGGTGTCCTACGACGACCGCAACTGGGAGCTGCGCTGGTCGCAGGAGAGGCGGCGCATCAATCTCTCTCGTGCCATCGCCGTCGACATGGAGAGCGGGACACTGGCCGCGCAGGGCTATCGGCTGCGGGTGCCCTACGGCACGCTGCTCTGTGTCTCCGACAAACCGCTGCACGGCGAGATCAAGCTGCCGGGAACCGCCAGCGCGTTCTACCAGCGTGCGGTCGGCGAGCATTTGAGCATCGGCATTGCCGCACTCGACCTGCTGCGCGGCGACCTCGGTGCGCTGCATTCGCGCAAGCTGCGCAGCTTCGACGAGCCGCCTTTCCGATAGGCAGACCGGTGCAGCCGGCTGTCGCAGGTTGCGGTGCGCCGCCGTGGGGTTAAGCTGTCGGACCGCCTGTGAAGGAAACCGCCATGATCGACATGCATGCCCATTGGAAGCCCGCCGAAATAGCCGATGCCCTGCGCGCCCGCAGCAAAGAACCGCGGGTCCTGCGCAATCAGGACGGAGTCGAGGTGCTGAAGTCACGGATGGGCGAAGAACCGCTTGCCAAGGCGTTCGATGACGTCGCGTTCCACCTCGGCCGCATGGACCGCCAGGGCGTTGAGGTGAGCGTGCTGTCGCTGCTTGGTACTTTCTGCTGGATCGAATCCCAGCCGTTGGACGTGTCCTTGCCGCTGTGCCAGCGCGTCAATGACGGGTTCTCGGCGATCTGCCAGGAGCATCCGGGCCGCTTCGCCGCTTTCGCCGCGCTGCCGCTGACCGACATGTCCGCTGCCGCCGCCGAACTCGAGCGGGCGCTCGCGCTGCCGGGCGTGATCGGCGCGCAGTTGCCGGGCAATTACTTCCTCACGCGCACCGACGCCGAAGCGGCGCGTCCGCTGCTGGAGGTTGCCAACCGCCATCGCGCGACGCTGCTGATCCATCACGGCCCGCGGCCGGGCGACGCTTTCCCCAAGGTCGGGGGCGACACCGACAACGCGCGCCGCCGCAACGGCACGCTGGATATGCAGGCGAGCCTGTCATCGGTGATGGTGACGCTGTGTCTCACCGAGTTCCTGGCGCCGTATCCGGACGTGACGGTCGTGGTGCACAATCTGGGCGGCAACATTCCCTACGAGGTCGAGCGCATGGACCACCGCAGCCTGCTCGACACGCCGGAGGAAGAGTTGCCGTCGTCGCGCTTCCGCAAGGCGAAGGTGTACGTGGATTGCAACTCGTTCGGCCCGCGCGCGATCGAGGCGGCAGTGAGCCTGTACGGCGCCGAGCGCATTGTGTGCGGCACGGACGGCAGCGCGTTCGGCGTCGACTGGACCAGGAAGGCGCTCGCGGACGCGCAGATCGACGAGGCAGCGCGCGAGCAGATCCTGCACCGGAATGCGGCCGCGATGCTCGCCCGCGTCGTGAGGGGCGAGCAGGAGAGAGCCGCCGCCTGACATTGCTGCGCTCGGCCGCGGTCTTGGTGCCGACCCTATGGCGCCCGGACTGCGGCTGCCGCTTGCCGAGCCCTGTGCCGCTGGCGGGTGCGCCGGCGCTCAGGTGGTTCGACGTATCGCGACAAAGACAAGTGTGAGTCTGACCATCGCATCCTCTCGAACCTGTTGCTCGTCAGCAGAGGCGCCGGTGATGCTGTGGCCGCACTTTCACGGACAACCCCGAAACGACCAGTTAGAGACTGCAATGGAAGTGTCAATTGCAACGGCGGGTGGTCTAATTCGCCGATCGCGTCAAGATCGGAACACGCAAGTTTACTCACCAGTCGGCAGGTAAGGCGACAAATCTGTTGACATAGCGTCTGAGGCACGATTCAAGGTGGTATGCGGCAAGACGGACGCACTCTCGACCACGGAACCCTGGAGACCATCCGATTGATGGCGGTCGAGCGGGTGCGTGAGGGCGAGGCAGCTCCGGCGGTCATCGCATCGTCAACCTGATCACGGTCTCCAGAGCTTCTTTCCGACCGGCCTCGTGTCATTCGATGGCGGCAACATCCTGCTGGGCGGTGCGGGCAACGACCTCAACACCGGCGGCGGCAGCACCGACATCATCGACGGCGACGCCTACCTGCATGTCGGACTGACCAGCTATACGGCAGGTGCGTCGATCATCCGGCAGATCAACTACGATCCGAACGGCAATACCTACGATCGATCAACCGTCAGGTTGCCGACATCACCGATGCCAACGGGAACGATACCGGCATCGTCGATCCGGCGACGTTCGTCAAAGGAACCGGCCACGTCAACGCCGCCAACGTCGATGTCGCAGTCTTCAACGACATCATGTCCAACTACGACGTTGCGCTGTTCGGCCCGGACGCCCAGGGCTTTCCGACGATCGATCACGCCAGGGCGGGCGCGCCGATTGCGGGCGGCAATCCGCAGGGCTTGCTGGGCGTCGATGACGGCATCGACCGGGTTCGCAACATCGAACGGCCGCAGTTTGCCGATGGGACGGTCGCCATCGACAAGAACGGCAAGGTGATCAGCAGCTCGTTCAACTCGATCGTCGATCCGAACTATGCGGTCCTCTACACGAGGGGTGGAGGGTCCGACAGCTATGGTCGGTCCGGAACTGCGGCCGGCGCAACCGTGAACCTTGGCGTTGGAACGGCAGCGAGCGCCGATACCGGCACGGACACGCTGGTCGGCATCGCGAACGTCGTCGGCAGCACGGGCAATGATCGCTTTGTGGTCGCCATCGGTGACGGCAGGCATCGCCGATCTGATCGACGTTGGGGTCACGGTCCAACCCCGGCCGCGGCGCCCGCGTTGCGCGGGATGCGATTGCGCCGACGGGCAAGCCATCCCTCGAACTGATCCACATAGCTGTAGGCGGCGGGCACGAAGACCAGGCTCAGCAACGTCGACGTCACGAGCCCGCCGATCACAACCAAGGCCATCGGCGAGCGGAACTCCGAATCGGCGCCAAATCCGAACGCGATATGTGCCATGCCGGCACACATTGCGACCGTGGTCATCACGATGGGTCGGGCACGCTTCTGCACTGCCTCGGTGATGGCTTCATCGCGGGAAAGGCCTCGCATGCTTCGCGCAACGATTGCCGAATCGACCAGCAGGATCGCGTTCTTTGCCACGATGCCCATCAGCATCAGCACACCGACAACCGCCGCGATGCCGAGCGATTTCTGCGTCATGACCAGAGCCATCAGCGCGCCGCCCAGCGAGAGGGGCAGCGCCGACATGATGGTCAGTGGCTGCAGGAACCCACCGAACAGCAGGACCAGCACGACGTAGACCAGCAGCACCCCGGCGCCGAGCATCAGCGCGAACCCGCCGAACAATTCGCGCATGAGCTCCTTGTCGCCGGTCTCCAGCTCATGAACACCCGTCGGGCAGGTTCTGCATGATCGGCAGCTGTGCCGCCAGCCGGATCGCCTCGCCGAGCGGGAGGCCGTTCAGCTCGGCTTCCACCGTGGTCTTGCGCACGCGGTCGAGCCGATCGATCTGCGCCGGACCGGCCCCGTGGCGGATCTCGGCGACCGCGCCAAGCGGCACCAGCCCGGTGCGCCCCTGGACCTGAAGGGTGAGCAGCAGGTCAAGCTCACTGCGGGCCCGTTCATCCAGCAATACCCGAATCGGGAATCTGGCGATCGGGCAAGTCGAATCGGGCGAGGTCCTGATCGACGTCGCCGATGGTCGCGATGCGCGCCGTGGCGCCGATCGCGGCAACCGACACGCCAAGCTCGGCCGCGCGCGCCTCGAGCGGGACGATCTGCAGCTCGGGGCGCATCAGGTTCGCCGTGGAGCGCACGCCGGCCAGACGCGGGATGCTGCGCATCTGCCGCTCCAACGCGCGCGCGGCGCCGGCCAGAGCGGCGGTGTCGTCGCTCACCAGCGTGATCTGCAGCCGGGAGCCGCTTTGCTTGTCCGCACCGAAGCGCACCCGCGCACCGGGAAGGCGCTCGAGTTCCGGCCGGATCGATGCCTCGAACGCCTGCTGGCTCAGGGTGCGCTCTGCGCGCGGCACCAACGCCACCGTCAGGCTGGCCATCCGCAGATCGCCAGGCTTGTTGATGCTGCCCAACGCGACGCCATCGGCGCTGCCGATGCTGGCAGAACCGATCGAGGCGAGGACGGATGTGACTTCCGGCCGCGCCTTCAGGATGCGCGTGGCCTCGCGCGCCGCAGCCTCGGTATCGGCGAGCGTCGCACCCGGTGCGAGCTCGATGGAGACGGAGGTGCGGCCGCGATCGGACGCCGGGACGAAGTCGCGCGGAACGAAAGGCGCCAGCGCAATGGATGCGCCGAAGAAGGCGACCCCGACGGCGATCGTCGCCAGGCGGTGGCGCAGGCAATGACGCAGCAGGGCAACGTAGCAGCGACTGACAACGCCGCCGCCGGTGTGGCGCGCCGTACCGCCGGGTTTGAGCAGGTAGGCACCGAGCAACGGCGTCAACAGTCGTGCCACCACCAGCGAGAAAGCGACCGCCGCGGAGACCGTCAGGCCGAACTGGCGAAAGAACTGACCGGGAATGCCCGGCATGAAGGCCGCCGGCACGAATACGGCAAGGATCGCCGCGGTGGTTGCGACCACGGCCCGGCCGATTTCGGCAGAGCCGTCGAGTGCCGCCCGATAGGCGCCGGCGTCAGGCTTCAGCCGCATGTGGCGCACGATGTTCTCGATCTCGACGATCGCGTCGTCCACCAGCACGCCGACCACCAGTGTCAGGCCGAGCATTGTCACGTTGTTCAGCGAGAATCCCAGCCAGTTCATCACGACGAACGTCGGCACCAGCGACAGAGGGATCGCAAGCGAAGCCACGAAGGTTGCCCGCCAGTCGCGCAGGAACGCCCACACCACCAGCACGGCCAAGAATGCGCCGACCGAGAATGACTTCGATGGCCGCCTGAAGTCCCGCCTTCACAAAGTCCACGGTGTTCGCGACCAGGCGTATCCGGATGCCCGGGTTCGCCGCCTCGAGCCGGGCGATGGCGGCGGCGACCTGATCGGCCACCCGCACCTCGGAGCTGCCACGCAGCCGCATCACGCTGAACGCCACCACCGGACGGTTGTCGAGCAGCGCCTCGGTGCGGATCTCCGCCGTGCCATCGATCACATCGGCCAGGTCACCCAGCCGCGCGGTGCGCCCGCCCGACAGAGCGCCCGACAGAGCAATGGTGCGATCGCGCAGCGCGTCCACCGACGCCGCAGAACCGAGCGTCCGGATCGTCTGTTCGCCGCGTCCCACTGTGCCGCGACCGCCGGGCAGATTGAGATTGAGGTCGCGCAACTGCGCGTTGATCTGATTGGCGGTGACGCCGAGGGCAAGAAGCCGGTCCGGCTTGAGCACGATGCGGATTTCGCGGTCCACGCCGCCGATGCGGGTCACCTGGGCAACGCCCGGAATGAAGAGCAGCGCTTTGGTAACCGTGTCATCGATGAACCGGGAGACCGCCATGTCACCGCGGTCCGGCGCGGATACGGCGTAGGTCAGGATTGCCCCACCCGCAGCCTCGATGCGGGTCACCACCGGGTCGCGCAGACCCGCCGGGAGATCCGCACGGATCTGCCCAATCCTGTCGCGCACGTCGTTGAGCGCGCTGTTGATGTCCTTGCCGAGGACAAACTCCACAACTGTCGTGGAGGCGCCGTCCGACACCGCGGAGGTAACGTGCCTGACGTTGCCGAGACCGGCGATCGCGTCCTCGATGCGGCGCGTCACCAGAGCCTCGATCTCGGATGGCCCGGCGCCGGGCTGTGCGACGGCAACCACGACCGCTGGCAGGTCGAGGTCGGGAGAGTTGTTGATCCGCAACGTCGGGAAC
Source organism: uncultured Alphaproteobacteria bacterium (assembly GCA_963739725.1). GTDB lineage: Bacteria > Pseudomonadota > Alphaproteobacteria > Acetobacterales > Acetobacteraceae > JAMXLO01. The sequence goes on from CAVUBS010000033.1 coordinate 777,732, forward strand.
GCAAAGATCCCCGCGACCGTCAGCAGCAGGAACAGCATGCAGATCGGTATGGGATTCCGGATCGCCCATGCGGAGATGTTGCGGTACTCGCCGCCGACCAGGTTGGGACGCGTGCGCACCGGATGCCTGCGATCCAAGGATCAGTGTGCGGCGATTGCGAGCGGACCGACGACCCGCACGCGGTCGCCATCGGACAGGAAGCCGGCGCCCGGAGGTTACCACCAGTTCCCCGGCCTGAAGACCCTCCAATACCTCGACGAGCCCATCGCGGCGCGTGCCCGTGGTCAACCGTCGCAGCGAGACGCTGCTGTCGACGTTCTGCACGAAGACAGCCGGGGCATCGTCGCGAAATACGATGGCGGTCTGCGGCACGACCAGCGTCGGCGCCGGGTCGAGCCGGATCTCGGCGCGCGCGAACATGCCCGGGCGCAGCGGGGAATCGGCCGGCAGCGCGATATGGACGAGGCCGAGGCGCGTGTCCGTCGCGATCATCGGCGCAACGGCGCGCACCGTGGCCTGCACCTCCCAGTTGCCATGCACCACGCGCGCGGTCTGCCCAGGGTGAACCGCGGCGAGGTCGAGTTCGGGGACCTTCGCGTCCAGCTCGAGGCGGCCGTCGCGGACCAGCCGGAACATCTCCTGACCCTCCGCCGAGACGGCGCCAAGCTGCACGGAGCGGCGAATGACCACACCATCGGCCGGGGCGAGCAGCCGCGCCTGGGCCAGCCGGGCAGCGGCCTCCTCGCGATGTGCGCGGGCAGCCATCAGACGTGCTTCGGCCTGTCGCGCGGCGGACTGGCGCTGCTCGACGACCTGCGTGGCAATGGAACCGCCGCGCAATAGTTCGGTGCCGCGGCTGAAATCCGACCGGGCAGTCTGCAGCGCGGCCTCGCCTTCCGCGACGGCCGCTTCGACCTGGGCCACCTGTGCTGCGAGCACGGAATCGTCGAAGCGCACGAGGACCTGACCGCGGCGGACCCGATCGCCCTCATCGGCGGCAATCTCGACGACGCGCAGCCCGCTGACCTCGGCGGCGATCGCGAGTTCCTGCCAGGCTACCACTGAACCGTCGCCGGCCACGGATCGGGTCATCTGCCGGACCTCGGCGGCTGCGACGGTAACCGACAGAACCGGCGGTTGCGCCGTTTGCGCGATCGCGCCAGGGGGCGATGCGGAGGGCGGTGCGGATCCCATGCCGCGCAAGCCAAGCGTGGCCGCCACTGCGGCGAGAACGGCGATGGCGAGCACAATAAAGATCCACGCGCGCCCGTCGCGTCTTCGCCTGGCCCGCCAATCCTTGGAGGCAATGTTACCCCGCTCGCTGGCCTGAGGGATGGCTGTCACGCTGCTCGGCATGGAATTCTCGTCAGGCCCGTGGCGCAGGCGTTTCCAGCCATCGGTCCTGCGGTCCGGTCGAGCCACTGTCGATGCGGCGCCGTGCTGCCCGCCGGTGAGCAAATCGAGGATGATGCCACGCCGCGCATGTCCTGCTTTCGACGTCCTCCGCTACGCGGCCTTTGCCAGGAGGGTCCGCATGACCGTTCCCAGCGCCACGACCAGCTGCTGCGATCATCGCGTCCGTATGGAACGGCGTGGCACACAGTCGCAGCCTTTCCGTCCGACGCGGAACGGTCGGATAATTGATGGGGGTGGCGTAAATCGCGTGCTCCTCCAGCAGTCGGCGCGCCATCTCCCGGCACAGCGCAGCGTCGCCGACATGGACAGGAACGATGTGGCTGCTGCTCATGAGGCGCGGGAGGCCCGCCGCATCCAGCGCCGTCTTCAGGGCGACCGCGCGCTCGGCAAGTCGGTCACGCAGGCTGCCGTCGGCCCGCAGGTGCCGCACGCTGGCCAGTGCCGCGCCGGCGATCGCCGGCGGCAGGGACGTGGTGAAGATCAAGCCGCTGGCGACCGAGCGGACGTAGTCCACCATCCGGCTGTCGCCGGCGATATAGCCGCCCAGCACGCCAAAGCCCTTGGCAAGCGTGCCCTCGATGACGTCAACGCGGTGTTCGACATTGTCGCGCTGCGCGATGCCACCGCCCTGATGACCATACATTCCGACGGCATGCACTTCGTCGACATAGGTCATTGCGCCGTATTGGTCGGCCAGATCGCAGATTGCGCCGATGTCGGCGATGTCGCCGTCCATCGAATAGACGCTCTCGAAGGCAATCAGCTTCGGCGCGTCGCAGGGTGCGGCACGCAGCAGCTCTTCCAGATGCGCCAGATCGTTGTGGCGAAAGATCTGCCGCTGAACGCCGGCCGCGGCGCCGCGCATGCCGGCGATCATGCTGGCGTGGTTCTTGGAATCGGAAAAGACGTGAAAACCCGGCAGGGCCGACAGTATCGCTCGAGAGCGCCGCCTGGTTGGAAATGTATCCGCTGCCGAACAGCAGCGCTGCCTGCTTGGCATGCAACGCCAGCGAGTTCGACTTCCAGTGCGTCGTGCAGCGGCGATGTGCCGGAGATGTTGCGGGTGCCGCCCGCACCGGCGCCATATGACCGGAGTGCCGATTGGGCTGCTGCGAGCACCGCCGGATGGCTGCCCATGCCAAGATAATCGTTGGAGGACCACACGACGACGTCGCGCGTTTCCTTTGTCCCCGTGCCAACGGTATATCGGGAATCGGTCGGCCTGCTTTTCCAGTCGGGCGAATTCGCGATAGCGACCTTCACGCTTCAGGCCGGACAGCGTGCCGGAGCAATGTCTGAGGAAGGCATCGCGGGTGGGTACCATCTTGGACGTCCTTGCGATGTTGTTATATCTACGGTATTGTATGACTCTCATTATAAATCTTCAATTAAAATCCGCCTTTGGTACAGGACTGGATGAACCTGGCGGCCGCTTCGTGCCGTGCGTGAACCGTTGCTTTTCGCGAGGACGACACAGCAATCATGCGCCGCATGGTTCCGGCTGGGCGGATGGCCAAAAAAATGCGACGGACCGAACAATGTCAATCGGTCGCAGCGGTGCCTCGGCCGACCAGCGGGCAGGACCGTGCTATGTCCACAGGATGCTGCTCGCCGGCATTGCCGCCACGCCATGGATGTCGATACCGTGCGCGGTGCCCGCACCGAAGGTGAGCAGTGTGCCGCCCTGTCCGTCGGAGGTTTGCTGCATCGAGCCCTGCAGCGACTTGTCGATGGCCAGCATATCGCCCTTCGCGTTCGAGAAGTCCTCGATCTTGAGAAGACCGCCGTTGGCGTGGAAGACGTAGGTGTCCTTGCCGCCACCTCCCGTCACGTCCAGGGTGCCCGTGCCGGCAACGAACTCGTTGCTGCCCGCAGCGGCAGTGACGGTGGCCTGGCCCGATCCGGCGGTCAGCGTAACGGAGCCGGCGCCGATGAAGTTGAGCCTGCTCGCCGCGGTGCCGAGTGTCACGGACGCAGCATTCCCTGCCGAGAGCACAAAGGTCTCTGCGCCGACCGAAGGTGTCGCACCATCAGAGATCGGGAACGTCGCCGGACCCATGCCGTAGAGTGCCGCGGTCTGGCCCGTGGCAGTGCCGTCGTAGCTGATGCCGTTCACGTAGAGATTGCGGTCGGTGGCTGCCGTTCCACCCCATGCATCATTGAGGATAGTTCACGACAACGGCGTGCTGACCCGATCCGAAGTCCCCCTTGAAGGTGAAACTCTGACTGGCTCCGGCAGCCGTGCAGCGCCGAGGTGGTGAAGGTGCCGCCGAGCTGCTTGCCGTCGACCGATACGGTGAACTGTGCGTCGCCCTTGTAGGCGTCCTCCGACATGGCGAGGACCAGCGTGTCGGGCCCGCTGCCGGTGGTGACCGGCACGGGGAGCGGGCCGGTGCGACCGGGATCGCCGAGTTGTCGGTTACACTGAAGCTTCGTGGTCCGTTGCCAAGGAGGATCCGGCTCTGGCCGGTTGCGGCGCCGTCGTAGCTGAGGGAGTCGACATAGAGGTTGCGGTCGGCGGCACTCGATCCGCCATATGCATCGTTGAGGTAATTCACCGCGACGGTGTGCGCACCGCTCGCCCAGTCGCCGAGGAAGATGAAACTCTGGCTGATGCCGGCGGCATGCGATGCCGTGGTGGTGAAGGTGCCACCGAGCTGCTTGCCGTCGACCGAGACGGTGAACTGCGCGTCGCCCTCATAGGCGTCCTCCGCGATGCCGAGCACCAGCGAGTCGGAGCCGCTGCCGGTGATAACAGGCAGCACAGGGAAGGGCGGTGCGAAGGGTGGAATGATGGGTGGCGTAACGGGCGGCGTAGCGGGCGGAACGGTGGGTGGCATGATGGGCGGTGTGACGGGCAGGGGCGACGCGATCTGGGTCCAGGTGCCACCGGAGGCGGGTTCCGAGTACCAGTTGCCGGCGGCGTTCTCCTGGACGATCTTGCCGCCGCTGATCTGCAGCAGGACGACGTTCCTGGTGGTCTGATCGACGGTGCCGTTGACGGCGATCTGCAGCGCATTCGATGCTGATTGAACGAGCGTCAATGCATTGCCGGCCTGATCGATGATCGGGCCAGCCGTGGCGGAGGTGATCGCGGTTCCGTCCGGGCTCGGTGTGGCCGGCGGGGTCGTAACGGGTGGCGGGGTCGTGCCGCCGCCGGTCGTTCCGCCGAGTCGCGGTGCTGGCTGCGAAAGCCACGGCTGAATGGTCTACGTCCCACCGGGGTCAACTGAGTGCCACTGGTGTTCAGGAAGGCAGAGTCCGCGCCGTTCGGGTGGTTGCCGTTGTCCATGGCCCAGAAGACCGCCCCGGCCTTGCCGGCCTCGTTGGCGGCGATGACGGAGGAGATGACCTGGGCGCCGTACGGGTCTCTGGTATAGCCATCCATCGCGTCGCCGAACTCGTCGATCGATGGAAACAGGCCAAGGCTCAGGGAGGTGCTGATATCGTTCGCGACATACTGCGCCGCGCCGTTCGGGTCGGTGCCGCCGTAATAGATATGCGGTGTGATGAAGATATTGTTGGTGCCGACCGCGGCAGTGACCGCGGCGATATTGGAGAAGTCGTAACCGCCGGCCGGCTGCAGGGCGATCGGATTGGTGAAGCCGGCGGCGCGGATCGCGTTGACGAGGCCGATCTGGATCTGCGACAGGTTGGTGGCGTTCGGCTCGTTGGGCATTTCCAGGAAGACGAGCGCGTTGCCCTTATAGGTCGTCGCCATCTGCGTGATACCAGGCGACGTTGTTCGGGTTTCCGCTGTGGTCCTCGATCATCACCACGACGCCGCGCGCGGTGTACTCCTGCACCACCTTGTCGATGTCCGCGGCGTTGTCGTTGCCGCCGGTGTTCAGCCGGATGGCGGTGAGGCCGGGATAGTCGGTCAGGACGTTGGCGAAGCCTTGGAGCGCATCCTGCACGCCCGCATTCAGGCCGCGCATGGTCCATTGCTGCCCGTTGGGGTCGATAAAGCCACCGGTGGCGGAGACGGTGAAACTGGTTGCCATAAGACTATTTTCCTATATCCTGAGCGCAGCTCTCCGGCACGCGGTTCGCAGTTCATTGCCTTTGCTTATTCGTGATCGTTGATAATGTGCCTCATGACCGAGTTCTTCTAATTATCCATGCGACTCCGGAACGTAATGCACGCAGTTTGAGCAACGGCGATCGAATACACACGACGTGGCTTCCGATCTGAGATTTAGTCGGCGACGGGTCGAATATTTGCGCCTGAGAGGCGTCACGGATGTTGCCGCGGGCTAGCACCTGGCTCAGGTGCCCACACCGTTGACGATGGATCGCTACCGACTGCTCACGCGCACAGTAACCAAGTGAAACTTGAAGAACCTCCGCATCTATCGAACTGAAGGCGCTTTGCCGCCGTCACTGACTGCTCCGGAATGCCTGACCCCGCGTGGCGTCGCGGACTGGCCTTTCGAGCGCCGCGGCCTTCGGACCTTCTTGGCCCCCGGTCGGTGCTCCTGGCAGTCCGGCCGAACCCCAAGCAGGCTGTCGCGTGCGTCAGCGACCGAACCGAAGCGGCAGGTGCGGCCGATCAGCGGCTGCGCGACGATGTCCGTGGCAGAGCGCCAGAGGATGCCGTGCCTGAGCGAGCAGTCCTTGGCATAGAACACGACGACTTCCTCGTACTCTTCACCCTCCACCCAATGGTCCAATTCGACGACCATTCGGACGTCGTGGAATTCCACCCAGCTCTGAAGGTGCATGAGGTCGGCGATGTCGAAGGCCAGACCGATCGGCGGTTTGCGGGCGGTCCGGAGCAGCTCCATCGGGGAATTTCCCTTTCTTGCTCGAAGCGGATGGTTTGTTCACGTGCCTGTGATGATGCGCTCACATTCTAGTGAATGCAAGTATATAAACTGAGATTCCATTCCTGCAATATCATATCGAAGTCGATCCGAAGACAGGGCCCGAGCAGGCAAGCATAGGCATTGTCCAATGCGAGCAGAGCGCACGCAATGGTTGTATCTGTACCGGATGTTGCCAAATCACGAAGACGCCCGTCGCCTGCGGGGCATTGTGTGACATCGACCAGGAAGGCCTGGTCTCATGCTGGAACCGGCCAAGGCCATGGTGGTCCAGCTTGGGCGGTCGCGCCGTAACACGCGAGCCTCCTTGAGTTGACTGCCGCCGAGCAATCATATCTCGTCACTGATCAGCACATCCCCGCAATGCGGGTTCTGCTCAAGCGGAATATCAGGTGAGGAAAGTTCAATGACCAAGACGTTTACCCTGTTGCATGCGCTGGCTGTTGCGTTCGCCAGCGCCATGGGGATTGCCGAGGCAGCGGCGGAAGCAGTGCATGGCGTCACCGATACGGAAATCCTGATCGGAACAGTCACCGATCTGTCGGGTGTCACTGCGATCCAAGGGGTGAACAACGCGAATGCCATCCGCCTTTTGTTTGATGAGGCGAATGCGAAGGGCGGAATCAACGGTCGGAAGATCCGTTACATCGTTGAAGACAGTCAGTACCAGGTTCCACGTGCCGTGCAGGCGATGAACAAACTGCTGAACAACGACAAGGTGTTCATGACCTTGCAGGACGGTGGAACGCCGATGAACAACGCGACCTGGCCCATGGCGATCGAGAAGGACACACCGAAGCTGCTGCCCTTGACTGCGGCGCGCTCCATGTACGAGCCCTATCACCGGCTGAAATTCAGCCAGACCTCATCGTACGTCGATCAAATGCGGGCGGGCGTGAAGTACTTCGTCGAGCAGCGCGGCAAGAAGGCCATCTGTGTCATGTACCAGGATACCGACTTCGGCAAGGATGTGCTGGCCGGCGTGACCATGCAGGTCGACGCGGAAAATATAAAGATCGCGGCGACGACCGCCCATAAGCCGACAGATACCGACTTTACGGCAGCCGTCGCCAAGTTGCGTGAAGCCAAATGCGACCTTCTGACGCTTGGCACCATTGTTCGCGATACCACGCTCATCATCGCAACGGTAAAGAAGATCGGCTGGGATGTTGATATGCTGGGGCAGGCCGCTTCGTATGATACGGCGGTTGCAACGGCGCCCGGCGGCACGGGCGAAGGGTTCTATTCCATGACCCCGACGCTTTACGTTTATCCTGACGATCCCCGGCCGGACGTGCGCGATCTCATGGCGAGATACCGCGCCAAGTATGGCATCGACATGAACTACATCGGCCAAACCGGTGTGTCTGTAGCGCAGATTGCACTGGAGGCGCTGCAGCGGGCGGGGCGGGATCTGACCGTGGATAGCCTGGTGACTGCAATGGAAAGCCTGCACGAGTTCACCGATATTTATGGCAACACCTATTCGTTCGGCCCGAACCAGCATCATGGTTCTACAAGAGCATTTCTTGCCGTCGTGAAAGATGGGCGCTGGGCACCAGTGGCGGACAAGCCGCTGGGATACTGACAATTGGGGTGGGTGATGCGTCGACGGCTTTGACTGAAGCCTTTGATCAGGCCCGCCCTCGCTGCACGTGCGGCTGTCGTGCTGTTCATCGACACCCAGCGCTCGGTGGGCTGCGGTGAGACGGAAAGGGACGTCGCATCGCTGATCGCGTGTCGCGGCTGAGGCGCCCGAACCAATCGCGGTGGTGCTCCGAATGCCAAATCTGCCAAGACATCGAAGCCGCAACGCGCCACTTCCACTTCCCGCTTTCCCTCCAGAAGAGGGGAAGCACATGGAATTCCGCGGTCGCGGGAGCATCAAACAGCGCGATGATGCCCGATGTTTCGCATGACACAGGATTTAGGTCCAGCCGCCACGACTGCTGTTGACTCGCTAATCATCCGTCTTTCATCGTCACGCCAACGATGACGCGAGGGATGTATCGATGACGCTTGGCTTCAGGGTCGGTCTTACCGTGGTGCTCGCGATGTTGACGACTGCGGCGGCGGCGGATGACGGGGTGTTCCAATGGCAGACGGTGGGCGCGCAAACCTACGCCACTTATTGTGGCGCGTGTCATCAGCCGAACGGTCAGGGTGTACCTGATACCTTCCCACCCCTGGCGGGTCACGCGGCGAAGGTTCTGGCGCAACCGGGTGGTCGCGACTATCTCGCGCGCCTCGTGCTCTACGGATTGCAAGGCCAGATCACCGCCAATGACAAACAGTTCAATGGTGTGATGCCGCCATGGGGCGAGGCGCTGAACGACGAACAGCTTGCCGGGGCGCTCGACTACGTGCTGCACAGCTGGGACAATGACAAGGCTCTGCCGGCTGGGTTCCAGCCCTTCGTTCCTGCGGACATCGCGGCGGCGCGCGGCGCGAAGATGACCGCCATCCAGGTGTACGCACTCCGGGGACAGAACACGCCCGCGGCGCCGGCGCCAACCGAGGCATCGGCTCCGCCCGCGTTCACCGCGGAACAGGCCGATCGCGGGCACGCGGCCTATCGTCGCAATTGCCAGGACTGCCATGGCTCCGATCTGAACAACGGCGAATTCGGCGGGGCGCCGTTGATCGGCCAGTATTTCGCCCGGCACTGGGGAAGCGGCAACGTCGCCGCCCTGTATGGCTATATGCGCACAAAGATGCCGCCGGATCGCCCCGGGAGGTTGAACCCGCAGACCTATGCCGACCTTACGGCGTTCCTGTTGGGCAAAAACGGCTACCAGGCAGCGCAGACGGAGTTGCCGCCGGATCCCGCGGCACAGGAGCATATGAACCTCAAGCGGTAAAAGCGCCGTGGGCGACCTGACATTGCAGCAGGTCGTGCTGCGTATCGGTGCAGTGCTGCTGATCGCCTCGGTGCATGGTTTTGCGGTCGCCGCTGTGGCTTGCGCAATCGGCGATCCGGGCCCGCGTTTCGACAACCGGCTGCGACTGAGCCCATTGCGACATGTCGATCCGATTGGCGGGCTGCTCATGGTGTTGTTCACGATCGGATGGATCCGCCCGGTCGCAGTTGATCCGGACAGGCTCCGGCCTGGGCGGGCTGGCCTGGCGGCCGTGGTCATCGGCGCGTCATGCGCAACGCTCGGTCTCGCAATGGCGTTGCGGCTTGTGCGGCCGATCGTGCTGAACATGCTGCCGGACACGGCGGCGGCAACATTCTTCATTTTCGTAGAGATCGTTGGGCAGCTATGCATTGCGTTCACGGTGTTCAATCTGCTGCCGCTGCCTATGCTGACGGGCGTGCATCTTTTGATCGCGGTCATGCCGCGGAAGCGCAATACGCTCCGCCGTATGCAGCCCTATTTCGTGGTGCTGCTCGCACTGCTGATTGCAGTCGGCGTGCCGGCGCGACTACTCGCCCCGGCCGAGGCGGTCATCGCGCGCGTTATGCTGGGCGACTGACGACGAGTGCCAGCATTCCCGGATTGTTCGGCTATCCACTCGCCGAAGCAAGGAGGGGCGGACCTGTGACCCGCCCCTCGCTTGTGAAGCGATGACCTTCAATCAGTAGTCCATGTCGTGCATGCCACCGCCGCCCGGCGGCATTGCCGGCGCCTTCTTCTCCGGCTTGTCGGCAACCATCGCCTCGGTGGTCACCAGCAGGCCGGCGACCGAGGCCGCGTCCTGCAGCGCGGTCCTTACAACCTTTGTCGGGTCAACGATGCCGGCCTTCACTAGGTCCTTGAACTCGCCGGTCTGCGCGTCGTAGCCCCAGTTGTACTCGTCGCGGTCGAGGATCTTGCCGGCGATCACCGCACCATCCTCGCCGGCATTCTCGGCGATCTGCCGCAGCGGCGTCTGCACCGCCTTGCGCACGATCTCGATGCCGAAGCGCTGGTCGTCGTTGTCCGCCTTCAGCTTGGACAGGATCAGCGACGCACGCGCCAGCGGTACGCCGCCACCCGCCACAACGCCTTCCTCGACTGCCGCACGGGTCGCGTGCAGTGCATCGTCGACGCGGTCCTTGCGCTCCTTCACCTCGACTTCGGATGCGCCGCCGACGCGGATCACGGCGACGCCACCGGCCAGCTTTGCCAGCCGCTCCTGCAGCTTCTCGCGATCGTAGTCCGAGGTGGTCTCCTCGACCTGCGCGCGGATCTGGTTGCAGCGCCCGACGATGTCCTGCTTCTTGCCAACGCCTTCGACGATCGTGGTGTTCTCCTTCTCGATGAGCACCCGCTTCGCCCGCCCGAGCATGTTCAGCGTGACGTTCTCAAGCTTGATGCCGAGATCTTCACTGATCACCTGGCCACCGGTGAGAATTCCGATGTCCTCGAGCATCGCCTTGCGACGATCGCCGAAGCCGGGCGCCTTCACCGCGGCAACCTTCAGACCCGCCGCGCAGCTTGTTCACCACCAGCGTGGCGAGGGCTTCACCCTCGACGTCCTCGGCGATGATCAGCAGCGGCTTGCCCGACTGCACGATACTTTCCAGCAGCGGCAGCATCGGCTGTAGCGTCGATAGCTTCTTCTCGTTGATCAGGATGTACGGATCACCGAGTTCTGCAATCATCTTTTCGGCATTGGTGATGAAATACGGGGACACGTAGCCGCGGTCGAACTGCATCCCCTCGACGACTTCGAGCTCGGTCTGGATACCCTTGGCCTCCTCGACCGTGATCACGCCCTCGTTGCCGACCTTCTGCATCGCCTCGGAGATCATCTTGCCGATCTCCGTCTCGCCGTTCGCGGCGATGGCGCCGACCTGCGCGGTCTCGGCCGGCGTGGTGATCTTCTTGGACCGCTTCTTCAGCTCTTCGACGACGGCGGCCACCGCCTTGTCGATGCCGCGCTTGAGGTCCATCGGGTTCATGCCCGCGGCCACCGCCTTGGCACCCTCGCGCACGATCGCCTGGGCGAGCACGGTCGCGGTGGTGGTGCCGTCACCGGCGATGTCGCTGGTCTTCGAGGCGACCTCGCGCACCATCTGCGCGCCCATGTTCTCGAACTTGTCGGCCAGCTCGATCTCCTTGGCGACGGTCACGCCGTCCTTGGTGATCCGCGGTGCGCCGAAGCTCTTGTCGAGCACCACGTTGCGGCCCTTCGGACCCAGCGTGACCTTCACCGCATCGGCGAGAATGTCCACGCCGCGCAGCATGCGTGCACGTGCGTCACCGCCGAATCGTACGTCTTTCGCAGCCATGTATTGCTATCCTTATGTAATTGCAGTCTGGCGTCATTGCAGTCGGGCCTAGGCGGCCTTGCGCTTGGCGGCGGGCTGGCCCTCGATGATGCCCAGGATGTCGGACTCCTTCATGATCAGGAGGTCCTCGCCGTCGAGCTTCACCTCGGTGCCCGACCACTTGCCGAACAGGATGCGGTCGCTGGCCTTTACGTCGAGCGGCACCAGCTTGCCGGCTTCGTCGCGGGCGCCGGGACCAACGGCGATCACTTCACCTTCCATCGGCTTCTCCTTCGCCGTGTCGGGGATGATGATGCCGCCGGCGGTCTTTTCTTCGGCTTCGAGCCGACGCACGACGACCCGGTCGTGCAGGGGACGGAACTTCATTCGATCGCTCCTTGAGTGATGGTTGGCGTTGCCAATCTCGCGTGCAGCGCAAAATCGGCCACGGCGAGGGTCATTAGCACTCTCCCCCTGAGATTGCCAGCTCTGCATTGCATGCAGCATTGACCCGGCATGGCAGCGGATCGACTGGGCCATCCCCTCCTTGTTCGTTTACGTGTACTTTGACGCGTTTGATGGTATCGCGAGATACCATTGCCATATCGGACCAATGTAATCGCGCTTGCCAGGTTCTACGCCATTGTAGTGGAGAATGTTGTGAGCGGCAGTGGCCTACTCGTCGAAGCGGGTCTCTGAGCGTCTGCGCGGCGAGTATGGCTACATCGGCGGCCTGACCATTGTGAAGGACTACGTGCCGTCGCAGCGGCAGCGTGAGGTGTTCGTGCCACTGCAGCATGATCCGGGGCACACGCAGGCTGACTCTGGCGAAGCGCTGGCGGCGATCGGCGGGGGTGGAACGGAAGACCAGTTGGACTATCTGTTATGGGTGAACGTTCACCTGAGACACTCGCCGTACCGGATCATCAACGATCGGCAGATCGATCGTAGGGGCTAGTGGATCAGGTTGACGTCTGACGGAGGTATCCGATGCAACGCCTTTCCCTGACCCGGCGTTCCGCGGTCGCAGCGACGCTGGCCACGCTCACCGCCGGACACGCGGCGGCCGCGGAGACGGTATTGCTCAATGTCTCCTATGATCCGACGCGCGAGTTGTATCGCGAAATCAATCGGGCGTTCATTGCCGCGTGGCAGACCAAGACCGGGCAGCGCATCACAATAAACCAGTCACATGGTGGCTCCGGTGCGCAGGCACGCGCTGTGCTGGACGGATTGCAGGCCGACGTGGTGACGCTGGCGCTCGCCGCCGATATCGATGCGCTGGCGAAGCGTGGACTGCTCGCGACGGACTGGCAGACGCGGCTACCGGACAATGCGTCGCCCTACACCAGCACGATCGTATTCCTGGTGCGCAAGGGCAATCCGAAAGCGATCCGCGACTGGCCCGACCTGATCAAGCCGGACATCGCGGTAATTACGCCGAACCCGAAGACGTCCGGAGGCGCGCGGTGGAACTTCCTCGCCGCACTCGCCTGGGCGCGGCGCCAGCCAGGTGCGACTGACGCTTCCTCGGAGGACTTCATGCGCGCGTTGTTCCACCATGTGCCGCTGCTGGATACCGGCGCGCGTGGCTCGACCACCAGTTTCGCGCAGCGCGGCCTTGGCGACGTGTTGCTGGGCTGGGAGAATGATGCGTGGCTGGCACGCAAAGAATTCGGTGGTGACGATTTTGCGATCGTCTATCCCTCGCTCAGCATTCTGGCCGAGCCGCCGGTCGCGGTGGTCGACAGTGTGGTCGACAAGCGTGGGACACGCGCAATGGCGCAGGCCTATCTGGAATTTCTCTACACGCAGCAGGGCCAGGACATCGCCGCCAGGAACTATTTCCGTGCCCGCGACCCTGCGGTGGCGGCACAATATAGCGAACGCTATCCGGCGCTGCCTCTGGCGACCGTCGAGGATTTCGGTGGCTGGGCGAGCGCGCAGGCGACATATTTCGCTGATGGCGGGATGTTCGACCGTATTTTCACGCCGGGGAAATGATGCCGGCTGCGCGGCGCTCCGCATTACCGGGTTTCGCTCCTGCCTTCGGCATCACTCTGCTGTGGCTTTCGCTGATCGTGCTGGTACCGTTGGCGGCCCTGATGCTGCGGCCCTGGGAGCTGGGGTTGGAAGGCGTCTGGCGCTCGATCACCGAGCCACGCGTACTGGCGTCCCTGCGGCTGAGCTTCGGCACCGCGGCCCTTGCGGCGGCGGTGAACGTTCCGTTTGGCCTGCTGGTCGCCTGGGTAATGGTCCGCTACCGATTTCCGGGCCGCAACCTGGCCAACTCGTTGATAGACATGCCTCTCGCCCTGCCGACGGCGGTCGCCGGCATCGCACTGACGGCGTTGTTTTCGCCGAAGGGCTGGATCGGCGGACTGCTGGCGCCGCTGGGTATCAAGGTCGCCTACACGCCATTGGGCATCCTCGTTGCGCTGGTTTTCGTAGGGCTTCCGTTCGTCGTCCGTACCCTGGAGCCGGTGATCATGGACCTGCCGCTGGACGTGGAGGAGGCCGCTGCCACGCTCGGCGCGACGCGGACGCAGATCATCCGCCGGGTGGTGTTGCCGGCGCTGATGCCGGCATTGCTGGCTGGCTTCGCTGCCGCCCTTGCACGCGGTGTCGGCGAATATGGTTCGGTGATCTTCATCGCCGGCAACATGCCGATGATCAGTGAGATCGCGCCACTGCTCATCGTCATTCGGCTCGAGCAGCTCGATTATGCCGGGGCGGCCGCACTGGGGCTGGTGATGCTGCTCGTGTCGTTCATCATCCTGCTGTTCCTTAACCTGCTGCAACGCCGCATGAGCGGCGGCCCGAAGTGAGGACCTCGGCGACCCGGGAGGCGCCTGCAGTGCAGGTTGCGCTGATCGTGGTGACGGTCGTTCTGCTGGTGATCTTTCTGCTGTTGCCGTTGATTGTGGTGTTCACCGAGGCCTTCGGGCATGGGATCGCCGGAATGGCGGAGGCGCTCGCCGATCCCGACGCGATTGCAGCGATCGAGCTCACCCTGATCGTCGCCATGGTCAGCGTGCCGTTGAATACGATCTGCGGCCTCGCTGCCGCGTGGTGCATTGGGCGCTTCATGTTTCCTGGCCGCGGTCTGCTGATCACGTTCATCGAGCTGCCGTTTTCCGTGTCGCCGGTGATCTCCGGCCTCGTCTGGGTGCTGCTGTTCGGCGCCAATGGCTGGCTGGGACCGATGCTGGATCGCGCCGGGATACGGATCATATTCGCGGTGCCAGGACTGATCCTGGCCACGACTTTTGTCACGTTTCCCTTCGTCGCGCGCACGCTGATCCCGCTGATGGAGCAGCAGGGTGTGGCCGAGGAGGAAGCGGCTCTGACCCTCGGCGCTTCGGGCTGGCAGACCTTTTGGCGTGTGACACTGCCGAACATCCGATGGGGTTTGCTCTACGGCGTATTGTTGTGCAACGCCCGCGCGATGGGTGAATTCGGCGCCGTTGCGGTGGTGTCGGGACATGTGCGGGGCCAGACCATGACCATGCCGCTGCAGATCGAAGCGCTGTTCAACGACTACGATTGGGTGGGCGCCTTCACGATCGCCGCACTGCTGTCGCTTCTGGCGTTGCTGACGCTGACGGTAAAGGCAGCGCTGGAGTGGCGTATCGGGCAGCGGGGCGGGGCGCTCTTGTGACTGTCGCGTTGCACAACCTGCACAAGTCGTTCGGCAGTACGACGGCATTGGACGACGTCAACCTGACGATCGGCCGCGGCGAGTTTCTGGCGTTGCTCGGACCGTCGGGTTCCGGGAAGACGACGTTGCTGCGCGTGCTGGCTGGGTTGGAGTTTGTCGATTCCGGCGACATCGTCATCGATGGGCGGTCAATGCGGGATGTGCCGGCACGCGAGCGGCGGGTTGGCTTCGTGTTCCAGCATTACGCGCTGTTCCGCCATATGACGGTCGCACGCAACGTCTCGTTCGGGCTGGAAGTGCTGCCGCGGAGCAGGCGTCCCCGGTCGCAGGAAATTCGTGCACGTGCGCAGTCGCTGCTGGATCTGATGGAAATCGGCGATCTCGCCCAACGCTATCCCGAACAAATCTCCGGCGGCCAGCGCCAGCGTGTCGCGCTCGCGCGCGCGCTGGCCACCGAGCCGGGCCTACTCCTGCTCGACGAGCCGTTCGGCGCGCTGGACGCCAAGGTTCGCAAGAGTTTGCGGATCTGGCTGCGCGGGCTGCATGACCGAATGGGTTTGACCAGCATTTTTGTAACGCACGACCAGGTTGAGGCGATGGAGATCGCCGATCGGGTCGCGGTGCTGCGCGCGGGGCGGGTCGAGCAGGTCGATGTCCCCGATACGCTGTATGCCGAGCCGGCGAGCGCATTCGTGCATGAGTTCCTGGGCGAGTTGGTGCGCTTCGATTGCGTGGTTACGGCAGGGCAGGCCCACATCGAAATATTACCTGATGCCACCATTCCCACCGATCGTCCGGCGGGCCAGGCGATCGCGCTGATCCGACCGCACGAGATCGGTCTGCTGCCGGGTCCGGGGTCGGCACGTGTCGAAAGCGAGCACGTCAGCGGACCACTGCGTCGGTTTCGAATCAGGTTGGCTGATCAGTTCTTCGAGGTGGTGCGGCCGGCGGTTGCCGGGATGCCGATTGCCGGGCAGACATGCAACCTCGATCTGTCAAGGGCACGGATCTACGTACGGGAAAATCCCGAGCGGTAGGGTCTCCGGCGTATTCCATAGGTCGCGGGTGGATCGCGCCAGCCAGTCGAGTCGCGCCATCGATTCAGTACTGCCATAACGCGCGCGCGGACCATGCCGCGTTCGTGCTCGGCGAACACCGCACCCATCCGCGACATCGCACGTCCGTGCGGCGAATTCCGCGCGCGTCGATGTGGTGCCAGCGCAGCCGGAGAAGTCGACCGAGCCGATCGCTGGCGCTACGACGGCGGCCCTGGCAATGCGGTGAATGTCAGGGCTTATCCTTCCTCGACCTGCGTCCGTCGGGCTAACGCCGGTTTTCAGGAAAGTATGGTAGCGGGTTGCGCGGCATTGGTGGGCACGGTCTGCGCTCATCGGGCGTGCCGCAATTGTCAGGGTCGGGTTGGACACTCGTGGGAGCTCCAGAGGATGGTGTAGCGCGACTGGAACTGCCGCTCATGCCGCCCATGGTTCCGGTGTTCGGTTGTGCGTACGCGAGCGGTGCGAGCACGATAAGCGCAGTCGTCAGAATGATTCGTCGCATTCTCGTCTCCTGCTGCTGCGGGCCTACTGCCCCAGAATAGCAAGTCACCCCGCACGTGTCTCTACCGCCTCACGAATACACGAAAAGCGATAGCACAGCTTCGGTTCGTCTGGAGTGCCGCAGTTTGCTGAACTGTAGGAGGGCGGAGCGTAAGGAGGCGGCCCGCCGCGATACACGTAAGCAGGTGGCGCATTCGTTTATCCCGGTATTTCCGGGTAGGACGCTAGCCCTGTTTGGTAATTGTCCACAACGGAAACCCGTGGCAGCACTTTCTTCACTTTGGGGCAAGAAGTTCGGGGCGGAATTCGAAGTGCATCGTGTCAAAATGCATCCATCGCCCGCCCCAGATGAAGCCGTGGCGTTCAAACGCGGCGACGACTTCCGGGGGTGCGCTTCTCACATACGCTGGCGCGCCACCGGTGGGCCGGCGCCACAACCAGTAATCGGAAAGGGCTGGGTTGATATCGATGGCCGCACCCCAGCCATGCATGCTCGTCTGGCCAGTGTCGGCGACCGGTCGACACGCATAAGTTCCTCCGAGCGGATAGACGTATTTCTTATCCTCCGCGGGCAATTCATCCAGTTCGCGCGAGATCGCCGTCAGCTGCCGGTCCACGCCGTTGACCGAGGTGATGCGGAGTACATGTGCCCACGTCTTCGGCAACCAGACGATCGGCACAAGCGCCGGCGCCACCTGCCCCAATTTGCAGTCACCATACATCTTGTCAAAGAACGCACGGTTTCGCACACGGCCGGGATCCTGCTTCGGCAGTGGCAGAAACGCCGCGCCTGCCGGGTATGCCAATCGCAATTGATCAAGGATGGAGCCGTTCCTGAGTTGCTCTGCCATGGTCTTGTCGGGTCCCCCGTCCGCCACCGGCATGCGGGTTCCGTCGCGCCATATCAGGCTGAAACCGTCGAAGCTCGCCAGGGCATCGGGATAGGCGCGAATCAGGTCGTCCATCGAGGCCGCGACGCTCGCAGTCGAGGTGCCGGCCAACAGCGTCACCATCGCGAAGCTGCTGCTCCACCGCCGGCCTTTCACGATACCCCGCCGACGATCAGGTCACCCACGCAGCGGCGCAGCACGTCGATGCCGGTGTGCCGATGTCGTGTCGGATGCACACGGTTGGTCAACAGTGCCCAGGATAGTCCACGTCGGAAGTCGATCCAGACGCCGGTGCCGGTGAAGCCGGTATGGCCGATGGTCTCTTCAGAACATGCGTTGCCGCCGGACCATCCCTCATGTCGCGCTTCCCAGCCCAGACATCGCGTCGCGGACTGCCGCGTTCGCACCAACGCAAGCCATGGCTCGGCGCCCTGCAGCAGGCGCTCGGCGACATTGAGGACCCCGTCGATCGTGCCGAACAGTCCGGCATGGCCGGCGGCGCCGCCCAGCGCGAAAGCATTCTCGTCGTGCACTTCTCCGCGCATCACACGACCGCGCCAAGTACAGCGTTCGGTCGCCGCGGTTTCGGTCGGCTCCGGACGCCAGGTCAGTTGCGGTGGCGGCTGCATGTCGCCGAGAGTGATCCCGGTCAGCCGCTCGATAGCTATGCCGAGCAGCATGAAATTGATGTCGGAATAGACCGGAGGTCCTTGCCGCCACACACGCTGCAGGATGAAGGCCCGCAAAGTCGCGGGCTCCAGACCATAGGTATAGAGCGGCTCGACGGCGGGCATGTGGGTCTGGTGGCTGAGGCATTGACGGAATGTCAGGTTGCGCTCCGGCGCTCCCGGCTCGTATTGCCGCAGGTCGGGAATTGCCACGGTCAGTCTGTCGTCCAGCCCAATGCGCCCCTGCGCCACGAGTTGCAGGATCGCGGGTGTGGTGAACAGGACCTTGGTGAGGGACGCCAGGTCAAACCACGTGCCGCGGTGCATCGGCGCCGCAAACGGTTCGCGCTGCGCCAGACCAAGAACCTTTATGGCACGGTCACCCGTGGCTGTTACAACGCCAAGGGCGGCGCCGGAGATGCGAGCGGGGACTGCAAGGTCAACGGGACCTGTCGCGGCGGCAAGGATTTCGGCAGCGGTCACGGCGGCAATTCTTCTGGCAGCGTTATGGCGATGCATCTTATACAAGCCTCGGCAGGCGGGGCCTATCGGTGAAGTTGGTGCCCGGTCTTATAGCTTGGAAGTATCGTCTCGGGATCCTATGCAGTTACGCGTGCGCCCGCCGGTTCGAACATTCTGCGCTATGGCGCTCGCTCTGAACGCATGCGCGCCCGCGGGTCCGCCAGCAGTCGAGGAAGCGGGCACAGAGCTGAACCGCGGGCAGCCCGTTGTGCGGTCAGGCCACTCGCCGCCATTCGCGAGCATGCCCTACGGTCCTTTCAGCCGCGCGGATGCGGTGGCAATCGCGGAACAGGAATGGCGCCTGTTTGGCCAGCGCGTATACGACGCCCCACCGCGCACGAACTCCGACCCAGAGTTCGAACGACAACCCCGCCCGTCTTCCGGGAGCCTGGGAGCGCATCGGGGAATACTGGTGGCTTGGCCAGGACGCCGATCGACGTGAGGCAGCGTGGACGGGGCTGCACGATGAATCCGGCCAGGAAATCGGCAGCGGCCGTGACGACTATTTCGCCTGGTCGGCAGCCTTCGTCAGCTACGTGCTGCGAACCGCTGGCGCGGGTGCGCGCTTCCCCTATGCGCCTTCGCACTACATCTACATAAACATTGCCAAGGAGATGAAACTCGGCCGCGCGTCAGGCTGGGTGGCGGTTGCCGAGCGCTTGGACGAGTACGCACCGGTTCCCGGCGATCTGATCTGTTATTCGCGCGGCAAGCGTCCGACGAGGTATGAGATGCTGCCGGCTCGGCGTTTTACCGCACATTGCGACATGGTCGTCGCTCGCGAGAAGGAGCAGATCAGCGTGATCGGCGGGAACGTCAATCATGCCGTGACGATGAAGCACGTGCCGGTTACGACGGATGGGCGACTGGCCGATCAAGGCGACCAAGTGCTCGACACGCGATATTCGTGGTTCGTTGCACTGCGCATCCTTTACGACCGCTAGCGCTCCCTCCCCGTTTGGCGGGTCGGGCGAGGGGCATGTCGCATGGAAGCGCGTGGCCCATCCACTGGATAGTCGCTCACCATGCCGCCGCGCCTCGACGCCTGCGTCGTCGCCGCGAGGCTGACCGCCATCTATCAGGGCCGCGGTGCCGAGCAGCTCCACCGTCCCTCACCCGGCGATCCCGCGAAGCGCCTCGTTCGCCAGATCGCAATGCTGGGCTTCAACTGCCGCCTTACGCCCGCCGCGGCCAGATAGGGTTCTGCTTCGTTAGAGCCAGTTGACCGGGCCGAGGAAGTCGCGCTTGCCGACCGGCACGCCGCGATGGCGCAGGATGTCGTATGCCGTCGTGACGAAGAAGTAGAAATTCGGCAGGGCGAACTGTTGCAGATAGTCGTTCCCCTTCATCTTCCGCTCGTTGCCGCCGGCGGTCCAGGCGACGGTCTTGTCCTCGGCGCCATTCACCTGCTCGCGGGTCAACCCTTTCACGAAGCCCAAAGCGGTCTGCACACGGCGCTTCGCGTCGGCGAAGCTGGTGTCGTCGACGGCCGGCAGGGCGGGCGGGGTGACCCCGGCGAGGCGGCCGCCGGTGTTCATGCCGAAATCCGCCGACTGCCGGATCTGGCGGGCGAGGCTGAACATGTCCGGATACAGCCGATCCTGCAGCAGGACCGATTCCTCGATCCTGTTGGCGGCGCAGTGCGCGGCGGCCTTGTCGATGATGTCCGCCAGCGCGCCAAGCTGCTGTGCGCATGGGGTCACGGCCGCGTCATACAGGGAATACGTCATGTTGGATCCTCCTGGAGATGGGAGAGCGAGCCGGACCATACGGGATGCCCGATCCGGCTGCCATATGGTGCAGCGTGGCATGCCCCGAGGGCGGCGCATTGATCCGTCCCTCACGGACGCAGCGAACAAAACAGGAATATTGGATAAATGCGGCCCCGCTGCGCCCTGACCGGTCCCGCCCGATGTCCGCCGCCTGTCCGGGGAAGCTGAACGACGAACAACGGCGCGCGGTCGACACGGGATCCTGAAATGTGCATATGTGCTGGTAGCGCCGCTCCTGGTCATCGCCGGGGCGGGCTCCGCTCACGGTCGATTTATTCGTGGCGAGCCGCGGCGGTGAGCAATATCCTGGGTTCCCCGGGGAAGTTGGGCCCCGCCGGCCGAAATCGTCACGCTCGATCGCCAACGACCGATCGACCCAACCGGTTCTCGCTGCCGCCAACCTGTTGTCCACGGCGGATCTGAGACAGAAGCCTGGGCAAGCAGCGTGCCGCGTCCGTCAGAATTGTATGGCCAAGGGGTCAAAAGTACGTATTATCACGCCAAGTTTATGCGACCTCACACGGAATAGGGGGAGCGGGGGTGTACCAAGGCTTCTATCAGTTCTCGCGTGATCCGTTCGCCGCGCCGGCAGACGCGCGCCACATATTCATGGCGGCCGGCCATCGCGACGCGCTCTCCGGTGTCGTTCTCGACGTGCTGAAGCGGCGGCCGTTCGTCGCGGTCGGCGGCGACGGATGGGTCGGCAAGACCACCGTGCTGAATGCGGCTCTCGCCAGCCTCACGGACCAGCGGCGGCGCCGGCCGGTGCGCGTCACGCGCCTGGATCATTCGCGCATGACCAGCCTGAGCGCGCGGCAGATCGTCGCGCAGCTCATCGGCAAGCGCACCGGTCAGTTGATCGATCATGACGTGCAGCGCCTGTTCCATACCCTCACGGACTGCGGCAAGGACGGCAGCCAGCATGTCCTGGTCATCGATGACGCGCCGTCGGTGAACCCGGGCGCGCTGGAGTTTCTGCGCCTCGTCGCGGGCCTGCAGACGCTGGACCGGACCTCCCTGCAGGTCGTCCTGGCGGGGCGGAACGAATTTTGGGAGACGCTGACCGGCGAAGGCGGCTGGGCAACCAACGACCAGGTGGCCAACCGCGCCGCCGTCGAGCCCTTGGCCGACGACGAGGTCCGCCAGTACATCGACTATCGCCTGCAGCTCGCCGACAGCTCGGTCGAGCGGGTGGTGACGGACGCGGCCCTGGGCGACATCATCCGTCACGGGCAGGCCCTTCCCGGCCGCATCAACCGGATTCTCGATCGCGCCTTCACGGTCGGCGCCGCCCAGGGATTCAGCCGCGTCACGCCACGGCTCGTCGATGAGGCCGTGATGTTCCTGGAGGCCTCGAACCTGCTTCCGCCCGTGCCGGTCGCGCCTGCCCGCCAGCCGACGGCCGCGCCGTTTGTCCTCAATGCGACGAGCCATGCCGGCCGCGACACGGCGGAGGACCCGGGCGCCGCGGCGCGGCCGGGCAAAGTGGCCGCAACCAGGATTGTCCGGCTGCCCACCGTCGGGCGCTCCACCTGGCTGGCGGGTGCCGCGGCGGCAGCGGTCTTCGGGATCGCTCTGTCCGCGGGCATGCTGCTGCCGCGGGTCCTGTCGCATTTCGCAGCGCCCCCGGTCGCCTCGGTGGACGCGGTCACGGCCACGGCCGCCCGTGCGACCGCCGGCGAGCCCCCGCATGATGCCGCCGTACCGGCGCCTGCCGAACCCACGGCGACCGATACCGCCGCCCGGACCGCCGACGATCATCCGGTGGCAACGGGCGAAGCATCGGCCGAGACGCTGGCCCAGCCCGGCCCGACCGTGACGGCACGACCGGCCGCAGCCGCGTTGCCGGAATCGGCGCCGTCCGCGGCGCCGTCAGGACTGCCGGCCGAGGCCGTCGACCCGCCGGCCGTCTCGGACCCCGTCGCCCCATCGGTGCAGACGGCGATGGCGCCATCGCCCGCGCCCCCGGAAGCAGTGCCGGCGCCGGTCGATCCCGCAGCCGTGCCGCCGTCCCCAAGTGCGCCGTCTGCGGCCGCGCCCCTGCCGCCCGCCGCCCTGGCAATATTGCTCGATCGTGGCGCCGCGATGCTTGCGAGTGGCGACATCTCCGCGGCGCGCCTGCTCTACAAGCGCGCCGCCGACGCCGGCAGCGCCCAGGCCGCGGCGGAGATCGGCAAGACGTATGAGCCAACGTTCCTGGCCAACAGGCGGGCGATCGGCATCCAGGCGGATCCGACCATTGCGGCGGGATGGTACCGGCGCGCACTGGCGTTGGGCGACACCAGGGCGGCCAGCCTGCTGGCACCGCCCGGCGTGGTAATTGCCCGGTGATCCGAAGAGCAGGGCAGGGAGCAGGCGTGAACATTGGCCGGATGTTCCGCACGCCCGTGCAAGACATCTCACGTGACCATGGGCCCCGGCAGTAAACCGTCGAGGGGCACCGTGGATAGTTCAAGGGAGTCATCCATGAAGCTTATGTTCGCCGCGACTGTGCTGTGCATTGTGTCCGCCTCGCTGGCCGTGGCTCAGCAGCAACCGCCGGACCAGGTCGGTCCGGCCGTGGCTCAGCAACGACCGCCGAACCGAGGTGGTCCGGCCGTGGCTCAGCAGCAATCGCCGGACCAGATCGCCCGGGCGAATGAAGGCACCGTCGGCGTGATTACCGGAATGGAAGGTGGGACCTATGCGCGGACCGGCGCCGATCTGACGATCCTGGATGGCGGCGCACTCCGCGTGCTGCCCATCCTGGGGAAGGGCTCCCTGCAGAATCTCTCCGACATTCTATACCTCAAGGGCGTCGACATCGGTTTTGTTCAGTCCGATGCGCTGGCATATGCGAAGCAGCATGGCATGTCCCCCAACCTCACGCAGAGCATTCGGTACATCGCCAAACTGTACGACGAAGAAGTTCATGTGCTCGCCCGCAAGGATATCACACGGCTCGAGGACCTGAACGGCCAGCGCGTCAACGTCGATGTCACCGGGAGCGGTTCTGCAATGACAGCCGAGATCCTCCTCGATGCGCTCGGCATCAAGGCAACGGTCGAGCACGAAAAGCAGGTCACCGGCCTGCAGGAGCTGAAGCACGGGGATATCGCCGCGATCATCCATGTCGGAGGTGCACCGATCCCGCTGTTTGCCGACGTGCCGGCCGACAGCGGAATCCATTTTCTCCCCCTCGAGCTCAACCAGGCGCTTGCGCAGACCTACCTGCCGGATAAGTTCACGCACGAGACCTATCCCTCGATCGTCCCGGCCGACACGACGGTGCCGACGATTGCCGTCGGAGACGTGATGGCGGTATTCGCATGGTCGCCACACACTGAGCGATACAACAAGGTTACCCGTTTCGTGGATGCGTTCTTCAGCAAGTTCGACCAGTTCCAGCAGCCGCCGCGCCATCCGAAGTGGCGTGAAGTGAACCTGACAGCGGAAGTGCCCGGTTGGACGCGGTTCCAGCCCGCACAGGACTGGCTGGTCAGGCAAACCGCCGCTGGCACCGCCAATACCGCCTCGCAAGCGCGGTTCAACGCTTTCCTGTCGCAGTCCAACGCGGGGGTGCCCGGCAATCTGACGAACGCGGCGAAAGAGGCGCTGTTCCAGCAGTTCCTTGCCTGGGACAGGCAGCGGGCGGCAGCGCGTTGACCACGCGCGGGTTCGTCAGGCTCGGTCGTCGTCTGCGGGGCGGCCGCCGAGAATTGCGTCGATAAACGTGCGCGAGCGAAGGGCGTCTATGCTTCAGTTCATATTGCGCAACCGGTTCCATCCGAGCCGGTATTGCTCCAGCATGGACGTCCGGTCGACAGACCGACATCGACATGGACTGCCCCGGCGCAGACCGCTAACGACCGCTGGTTTCCTGTTGATGTCACTGTCGATAGGGGGCGCTGCCTTGGCGGCCAACGATGCCTCCGGTGAGCCGCGCGCCGTGCCTGCGGTGAAAGCCGACGAGGACCTCGGGGCGCTCCTGTCCAAGGTTGAGCAGCAGATCTCAAGTGGACGCGCTTTCGTCCCTGCGGACGACAACGCGTTGGATACTTGGGCACGCGTGGTTCAGAGGGTGTCTCCGGCGTCTCCCGAAGCTCTCAGGGCCTTGACGGGTTTTGTGACGCGTGCGCGGGATCGCGCCGCCGATGAAAGGGCGGCAGGCAGGACGGAAGTCTCGATCGACCTGACGTTGTTCGAGGACCTGGCGACCACGTTGCTCGCGCGCGCGGGCACCGCACCGTTGCCGCCGTCGACATCCCATGCAGCCGCTTCGGAGCCTGCACAGGAGGGCCATGCCGGACCCGTCGCCGGGGCGGCGGGCATGGCGAGCCGTGACAACGCCGCTTCCTCCGACACCGCGGCGAGCGTCCCCCTCGCGCCCAAGCTGTCGGATTCAACCGGAGCTGGCGCAGAACCACCGCGAACGTCGCTCGGCAGCGCGACTGCTCCCGATGCCTCACCGGCTATGGGCGTCGCTGACATGAATACCGGGCATCCGGCGCCCGCGGCCGGCAAAACCGCGACGGCCGCCGCGATCCCGGCCGCGCCTCCGGCCACGACCCCGCCGACCGCACAAGCGCAGTCGATGGCAGCTATCTATGCCAGTCGCGGCGATGCGATGCTGGCGATCAAGGACTTTTCGGCAGCACGCAAGTTCTATGAGTATGCCGCCAACGGCGGGAGCGCTCGCGCGGCCATGGCGCTCGCTGGGACTTATGATCCGGCCTTCCTCACCCAACTGGGCGCGGTCGGCGTCAGACCCGATCCGGCGCTGGCCGCGAATTGGTACCACACGGCGGCTGCGCTCGGCGCCCCTGACGCTGAGGCCCGGCTGCACACACTGAGCACGCAAGCCGCCAAATAGGTTCGCCGCGCACTTCGCTCCCAGTACATCCATCGAGCGGCCAGTGTATCCATCGAGCCGCGGCATGAGGCTTGATGGCCCGCGCTGAGGGTATGCATTGCACGGCGATGCGACCTGCGAAGCGGCCCCACCCCGATTGACCATTGCTGCGTGGCGATCCAATTGGTCCGCGCCTTCGTGGTCGACGCAGTCGGGACTGTCTGGGGTGACGGACCGGATACAAATCTCGCCATCGTAAAAGCCACGCTCGCCATCACGCATCGGAATGCACGAAAACGTGCGGGCAGTCGATTTGGTGTTCCATGCCGCGGGAACGAACGCGATAGGCCAGCAGCAACCCACTGGAGCGACATTTCCGCGAGATCCATGTGGTCGCCCGGCATCCCGGCCGACAGGCTTGGTGCGGCCTGTTGTTCTGCCGGAGACGTCGCCTTGTGCGGGCGAACCTGACGATGCCCTCTGATCGTCAGCCTCACACCGTCCGAGCAATGTCCATCTCCTCGGCACCCGTGGCGTCGGTGTCGATGGCGGTGGTGGGTCCACGATATCGCTGCCGCCCTGGCCGCGATCACCAACGCAGTCGCGATCGGCGAGCCGACCCTGGATGAGGGTGCGACTTTGGCCGCCCCTCGATCAACTGCCGGAATTACGGTGATAGCCATTCCGGAATATTCCTGTTTCGGCACGATATAATTCCCTCGGCGTAGTTTTGTTTTATCAAAAATCGATTGACCGTCGGAATTTTTTCGCGATAGACGTGTCTATATCGGAACCATGACGGCTCCGCAATGCCAGGGCTAGACACGGCAAATTCGCAGCCAAACAGGCAAGGAAACCTAACATGACGACATTTGTCTGGAACGGCAACAGCGCCAGGTTCGGCGGCAGCAGCGACCTCGGGACCGCGACGAACTGGACACCCAGTCTGTCAGTCCCCACGGCAAGTGACTCGCTGATCTTCAACAGCAGGCCCGGCATACTGACCGGTACGGTCCAGGGCCTGAACGCGGATTTCAGCGGTGTCGGGACCTGGGACCTGCTGGGCGCGCACTTGACCCTGGCCGGGCTGCTGACCGTCGATGGCGCGCTGAGCCTCGCCGGTGGGAGCGCTGCTGCCGGGTCGGTGGCGGTCAATGCGGGCGCGGCACTGTCGGGCAACGGGACAGTGCTCGGACCCATCACCGACGACGGCACGATCGACGCAACGGGTGGATTGTTGACGCTGTCCGGCCCCGTTGGCGGCACCGGACTACTGGAAATTGGTCTCGCCGCGACACTCGACGTGACCACGACCGCGGCCAGCGACACGATCTCGTTCCTTGGCAGTACCGGTACCCTGGTTGCGCGGCAGGTCGGCACGATCGGGGCCACCATCTCCGGCTTTGGTGCAGGTGATGCGATTGATCTGAGCGCATTGGCCTTCGCTCAGGGTGCCGCGGCGACGATCACCGGCGGCGTGCTGACCGTAACGAGCGGTGCAACAAGCGAGACGCTGAATTTGACCGGGATCAGCGATGCCACTGCTTTCAGCGTGACAGCGGACGCCAGTGGCATCGGGACGAATATTACGATCCAGACCGCACTGTCGCCCCCCAGCAGCACGCCGCCAGTAGTGGTACCGGTGACGCCGCCGCCCCCCAGCAGCACGCCGCCAGCGGTGGTGCCCGTGGCGCCGCCGGCGTCCAGCAGCACGCCGCCAGCGCCAGTAGCGCCGGCGCCACCCGCCTCCAGCACCACGCCGCCAGCGGTGGCAGCGGTGGCAGCGGTGGCACCGCCGGCACCCAGCGGCACGCCGTCAGCGGGCATCGCCGTCTTCGACACCACCACCAACCAGCCCGTCGCTGCGGTCGGCCAAGCCTATACCGGGCCTGTCGCCGGCCTGCAGAACGAATACATCAACGTCACGAGCGATAACCTGAGCATCGCGACTGCCACGCCCAACTGGTTCATCCATTCGGGCAGCGGCGACGACGCAATCGCGGTCAACAGCGGCACCAACGTGCTGGACGGTGGCACCGGCTCGAATTTCCTGACCGGCGGCAGCGGGACGGATACGTTCTTCGTGGATGATCGGGTCGCCCCTGCGGACATATGGAGCACGGTCGTCGGCTTCCATGCCGGCGATGCAGCGACAATTTGGGGCGTTACGCCGCAGGATTTCAGTCTCGCCTGGGTCGATGGCCAAGGCGCGGCTGGCTTCACCGGCCTGACACTGCATGCCACGGCCAGCGGCAGGCCGACGGCATCGCTGACGCTAGCCGGCTATAGCCAGGCCGATCTGGGCAATGGCCGCCTCTCTGTCAGTTTCGGCACCGACCCTGCCAGCGGCAGCGCCTACATGTCTGTGCATGGCAATACCTGAATCCGCCACCGATCGGCTGTTGCGCCTGCAGCCGCGGCGCCTGCATGCCTCCAGCACACGGCCGAACAAACAGGCGCGAATTGGTTCGTATATGGACCAAACGAGCGATCCGCCATGCATCCGGTGCTGACGAACCGGTGCGGGTGGCTGGCGAACGAATATTTGCCGCGCTACAGACGCCGTCTGGTGAGGACGGAGCGGCGGAGGCGGCCCGGTTGCCGGTCTGCCGGCATCTGCCGATGGCACTGGAGAACGCGCGCTCGCGGCAGGGTGCGCTTGGCGCCCTGGCCGATGCCTTTGCCGCCATCGAGCCGCAACTCCATTGGACGATACGGGCAGGCGCCGAGACGCAGGGCGAATCGTTCGTGAACGGGCACGCCAACGCGACAATCGTCGGCTCGGAGGGACTCGAGATACGGCACGATGTCCGGATCGGTGTCAGCCTCATGGCGCCGCAAATGCGATATCCCGACCATCGTCATCCGCCCGAGGAGATCTATATCGCAATGTCGCATGGGGAATGGCGCCAGGCGAGCAATCCATGGCACGAACCTGGCATCGGAAACCTCGTCTATAACCCGCCGAACATCGTGCATGCGATGCGCTCAGCAGACCAGCCGCTGCTGGCCGTCTGGTTTCTATGGACTGCACAGACCAACGCCTGATCCTGCAGATCACACCGCGGTGCGTCCGCCGTCAACGAACAGATTGACCCCATTGATGTATCTGCCGGCGTCCGAACACAGCAGCATCGCCGCACCCACAAGGTCGTCTGGCCGACCAAGCCGCCCCGTCGGGATACGTTGCAGCAGGGTCTCACCCTCGACTGCCATCTGGTCACGGTTGCGCGCGGTCAAAATCGCTCCGGGCGCCAGATTGTTCACCGTCACGCCCTGCCCGCCGAACTGTCGGGCAAGGCTCAAAGCCCAGTTGAGCTGCGCGGCCTTGGTGCCCGCATAGACGAACATTGCAGGGTGGGGCCGTTCCTGCTGCACGCTGCCGATGGTCACGACGCGACCCCAACCGCGTTCGGCCATGGGTGGCACCAGAGCCTGCAGCAATTCCATCGTGGTGCGCAGGTTGACGACGATCTGGCGATCGAAATGTTCGCGGGAGATCGCCTTGAAATCTTCCGGCAGTTCGATGGAGGCATTCAGCACGAGGATATCGACCTGCGCCCAGGCGGTGACGGCGGCAGCAAGATGCCGACCGGCGTCGTCCTGGCCGAAATCCTGGCCGAAGGCGGCAGCCGCCCCTCCCATCCTTTCGATGTCCCGAACGACGCCGGCGGCATCGCTGCTCTCCTCGGCCGTGCCGGCGTGATGAATGGCGAGACGTGCCCCGGCGCCGGCCAGCCCCAGGGCGATCGCCCGGCCGATTTCGCGGCGGGCGCCGGTCACCAGGGCGGTGCGGCCGGCCAAGCGGAACGAGGCGAAGGGATCGAGCATCTGGCGGCCTGTGGCGAGCCTTCTCCTGCGTTACGACAAGGCGAAGCCTTCGTAGCTATGTGCAGCCACGTTCTGGCAAATCTCGCGGTAACGGATCATGCCGCCGGCATACGGCATGAAGACGCGCGGCTTGCCCGGGATATTGGCGCCAAGATACCAGGAATGCTTCGCCATTGGCAGCAACGTCCGGTTGGCGACTTCGTTGACCTCACCCACCCACGTCTCAACTGCTTCAGGTCGCGCCTCGATGCGTTCGAGCCCGTTCGAACGCATATGCTCGATGCAATCGGTGATCCAATCGGCGTGCTGCTCGATGGCGACGGGCATGTTGCACAGTACCGAGGGGCTGCCAGGACCGGTGATGGTGAACAGATTCGGAAACCCGGCGATCTGAAGGCCAAGGTAGTTGCGTGGCCCCGCCTCCCACACGTCCTTCAGGGCGATGCCATCGCGTCCGTGAATGTCCATACGCAGCAGCGGACCGGTCATCGCATCGAAGCCGGTGGCAAAGACGATGATGTCCACCGGATATTCCGCCTCGGTCGTGCAGATTCCCGCCTCTGAGATCCGCTGGATGGGCGTGGCCTTCACGTCAACCAGTGCGACATTGGCTCGGTTGTAGGTTTCGAAGTAATCGGTATCGATCGGTGGACGCTTCGCCGCGTAAGGATGGTCGATGTCCGACAGGATCGCTGCGGTCCTGGGATCCTTCACGATCGAGCGTATCTTGCGCTTGATGAAATCGGCGGCTGTGTCGTTCGCTTGCTTGCTGACCAGCATGTCCTCGAACGTCGCACGGAACTGCAACCCGCCGCGCTGCCACGCTGCCTCGTAGATTTCCTCGCGCTCGTCAGGCGAGGTCTCGACCGCCTTGCGATCCTCGACGCGGAAACCCATCCCGTTGTAGGTCTGATGCGTCGTGGCGCGGATTTCCCGGGCATTCTGCTTGACGTATTGCTTGAATTCCTGTGTCAGCGGCACGTTGCGTGCTGGCACCGAGTAGTTCGCGGTGCGCTGAAAAACCGTCAGATGCCGCGCCTGCGCCGCGATCTCCGGTGCGGCCTGAATACCGGTCGATCCGGTGCCGATCATGCCGACCCGCTTGCCGGTGAAATCGACGCCTTCGTGCGGCCAGTGGCCGGTGTGGTACCAGGCACCCTTGAAATCCTGCAGGCCAGGAATATCAGGCACGTTGGCGGTGGACAGACAGCCGACGGCTGTGACGAGAAACTTCACGACAAATATCTCGCCCTGCTCAGTGCGTACGCGCCAGCGATTGGCTGCCGCGTCGTACTGCGCGGAGATCACGCGGCTGTTGAAGTGAATGTCGCGCTTCAGGTCGAACCTGTCGGCGACGAAGTTCAGGTACCGCAAAATCTCAGCCTGGCCGGGATAGCGCTCCGACCATTCCCACTGGTGCATAAGTTCGTGGGAAAACGTGTACCAGTATACGTGGCTTTCCGAATCGCAGCGCGCGCCAGGATAGCGATTCCAGTACCAGGTGCCGCCCACCCCTCCACCTGTTTCCAGCACCTTCACGGACAGACCGAGGCGATCGCGCAGGCAGAGCAACTGGTAGAGCCCTGCGAACCCGGCGCCAACGACCAGCGCGTCGAGTTCGGTTGTCCGGTCAGCTTTGCCGGGTCGGTGATCGGCCACGTCGCTCATCCTGCTTTATTCTCCTTGATCTCGGGCCGCTGAAGCATCGAGTTCCGGACCGCAATATACTCATTGGTGTGATTATCTACTGCAAGGTAGACCGTGTCCAGCGCTCTGTCAGCTACACGGAGATGTGTCGTTGTACCGGAACGTTCGCTATGCTGATACACTCGGATCTGTGGGCGGCCGACGGTCGAAGCCGTCAGCACGAAGTCTATTGTTGGCCCACCGGACTGGCGGCTTCGGGCGATTTGTGCGCCTGGGTGCACGTTCACGTCCGCAGGTCAAATAGCAGTTCTCGACCCATTGCAGTCATTGGCCCCATGCCGGCGCACGCGTGGTGCTAGCATGCGTATATTATTGGCCGCGCCGCGCCGGAGCCAGGCGCTCCACCGGTGCTACAGGCCCTTGATCGTTATGTCCTCGAACGGCGCGGTATAGGGAAAGCCTGCGATGCGGCCGAAGGACAATTCGCCGACTCGGGGCCCGACCCCGTTGAGGAACGCCAGCAGCCAGATCGGTGCGAAGATCGCCTTGTCGTGAACCAGCCGCTGCATCTTCTCGAGAATCGCGGCACGCTTATCAGTATCGAGTTCGTTGGCCTGCTGTGGGTAGAGCGCGTCGATGTCGGGATAACCGCCATAGACATAGGAGCCGCCGGTGACGACGAAGGAAGCGAGCCGCGTCGCCGCGTTGCCGAACGCTCCGCTCGCTCCGCGGAGCACGCCGTGAGTATACTTCTTGGCGGCGTATGCCGCGGCAAAGCCGGCCCGCTCGATCGGGTGCAGCTTGGTCCGAATGCCGACTTCATGGAAATTGTTCACCGCCACTTCGCCGATGTTCGCGTACGAGCTATCGCAGTAAAACAGACCTGAATCGAAGCCGTTGGGAAAGCCGGCCTCGGCCAGCAATTCTCTTGCCCTGGCGGGATCGTAAACCGCGGGAGGCGGTTGCCAATAATATTCGAACGAGTCCGGGATGATGCTGTTGGTGATCTTGCATTTTCCGAGGAACAGCGCCTTGCTCATCTCTTCGCGATCGAGTGCGAGATTGGCCGCCTGGCGCACACGCAAATCGTGCCACGGAGAAAGCGGGTCCCACTGCTCGGGGAAGTAGATCCAGTTCGGTGCCTGCAGAACGATCGATTTGATCTCGAGCCCGGGCAGGCGCTGCAACTCCTCGGCAAGTTCACCGCGGATCGAGTATGCGATATCGACCTCGCCACCCTTTAATGCGGCGAGCCGCGTCGAACTCGTCGGGGATCACCTTCATCACGATCCGCTTGACCGCCGGTGCCTTGCGCCAATACCCCTCAAACGCCTCAAGGACCAACTCATTCCCTGCGCTAAACGAGACGAATTTGTACGGACCGGCGCCGATCGGGTGCTTCCTGAAGCCGTCATCGCCGACTTTTTCTACATATTTCTTGGGGACAACCCAGCCGGCGCCGCTGGCCGTCGAATAGAAGGTCGAAAAGTCGGGCCACGGCTTTTTGAGCTTGAAGCGGACGTGTCTTGCATCGGGCGTTTCGATGGCATCCACCTGGTCCTTCATCAGCTTGTAGGACGCGCCGCGGTAGCGCTCGAACGAGAACTTCACATCGTCCGCGGTCACCGTCTCACCGTTGTGGAACG
Source organism: uncultured Alphaproteobacteria bacterium (assembly GCA_963739725.1). Lineage (GTDB taxonomy): Bacteria > Pseudomonadota > Alphaproteobacteria > Acetobacterales > Acetobacteraceae > JAMXLO01. Next base: position 810,201 of record CAVUBS010000033.1, read on the forward strand.
TGACCCCTTCGCGCAGCACGAACTCATAATTGAGGGCGTCCTCGGAGGTCGACCACGACGCCGCCAGGGACGGCGCCTGCATGTTGCCCGGCATCGGCTTCAACACTGCATCATGCAACGCGTAGAGGACCATGAAGGGGGTGATCGTCGCCTGCGTGTCGGCGGGATCGAACCAGGTCGGGGCGAGGGCGACGTGAATCGCCCAAGTCAGCTGGCCCCGGGGACCGGCAGCAAAAGTCGCTCGCGGAACCGCCGCTGCCGCTCCGACGGCGGCTATCGTCAGCAAATCGCGGCGCGTTAGGTCGATATTGTTGACGGTAGGATCAGAACCATCGCCGGGTCGGCATGAGGTCTTCATGCATATCCTCCATACAGCTATATTTGCTTGAAATTCTTGATTAAGGATAAGAGGCGTCAGAGCTTTTAGCAGGGCAGGTCAAGGCGGACAGCTTCAGCGCGGGCGGCAGCAAGGCCTGCTAATTAAGCCGTCTCGTAGCTCACGGTGACGATGAAAGCTGTCCGGAACTGGCCTGTTTCATCCTCAAGCGGCCATTTTGAACGGCGGAAGACCTGGCGTGCCGTTGCGCGCGGTACCACGCAGTTTCGCCATGTGCACACACTCCCTATTCAACCGCGCTGGTGCCCGGTCGTTTGTTATCGTTCAGGACGTTCACGGGCTCCGGCCCGCGATGTGGCCACCCCTGGCGGCGCGTCCCCTGGCCGGTCCGCAGACCCGCCACAAGAGTGCGACGGCATTATCGCGCGAAAATTCGAATCTGGCGACTCAATTACTGAACCGGCAGTGGCCCTCAAGAGCGCAAGCAGTCGCCTAGTCGGCGGAAACCTGACAGCTCGACAGCCCGGTGCAACGAACTCTTCAGAGCTGTTCCGAAAACTCTTCCCCTCAAGCTGAAGGGCTTGCGGCGACGTTGAGCATGAGAGGTTGAGCTTACCGAAAGTGCCGAGTATCTACCTTCATAAGCAGGTATCGGGTCTGGATTGGGTGCCTGCTCGATCGCCGCACCTAGCAGAGAAGGAGGACATGGCGCTGAGCGCGGCGTCCTGAAGGTTAACTGCATCCGTGTATCGAGTATCAGCTCATCCTTCAGCTTGCTATACTAGCCCGTGTTGTTCCGAAGTTCGAGCGCTACCCCAACCCAGCGCCTCAACAAAGCGCCGGGTGAAAGCGCGCACCAATGATTTGGACACGAGGTGAAGCCAATCGCGCCCGGGGCAGTCAGGTCCTTCGTCAAAAAGTCCAGGAAGAACGACCCACCCGATGCGGCAGCACTCTGCGAAGCCGCGTCGCGGCCTGACTCGATGTTCGTGCCGGTCAAGACGATCGAGGAGAAGGAGATCCTGCCTGTATAATCGACTTGCCGCCGTCCTCCAGCGGCAGTCCGACATTCCGCGGGATTTTGCGGTGACAGATATCGCCCGCAAGGCGCATAATGGGAACGACTCGCTGTGACCGGTGCGCGCATCCAGGCTTTACGGCGTTACTCGAACAGTGGGGCCCTTCAGCACCTTGTCGGTCAATTCCTGCTTCACATTGAGTGACGATTTGGTTCCGACCTCGCAAAGATGCGCGCCCAACCACGCCTCGGCCGTCGCATACCCAGCGTCATGCAGGCAAGACAGGAACGTCCAGGACGTGCTGTTCTTTGAGACGAAGCCAAGCTTTTCCATGAAAGCGTCATTGCGAATGGCATGAACGCGGATCGGTTTGAAGCGGCCGTTATAGGCCACGCCCGATGCCGCCAATTCGGCAAGAAGGCTATTGATCGCCTCGATAGCATTTATCTCCAGCACAACCGATGCGTTGAACGTGATCTCGTTCAGTCGATCCAGAATGGCAGGTGCCGAGTGTGGCGGCATACCGTCGCGGTGGAATGCGTTGACGAGGATCAGCAGGAGGTCCTGGGCGTAGTCCAACATCGGTGAGAGCGGCGGGTTTCCCATGTAGCCGCCGTCCCAATAGGGTACGCCTCCGATCGAGACGGCTTTGAACTCGGTCGGTAGACAAGCGGAGGCCTGGAGTGCGTCCGCAGAGATGTCGGGTTGGGTGAAGATTGCCCGGGTATTACTCACGACGTTGGTGGCCGCAACGAACAGCCGCGGCTCGGAAGCGGCGTTTATCGCTGCGAAATCGGCGGTGGGCAGGGCTTCGGCGATCAACGGCGCAAGCGCATCGGCGTAGAACGGGTTCGTGTATGGGGAGACAACGAGACCGATCGCCTCCAGGGCAATGGCAATCGGCGACCAATCGAGATTGACGCCGAAGCTGCCGGGTTCACCGTAGAAAAATGGATTGCCCGCCATGAAACCGCGTCGCGACAGCGTGTGCCAGAAATCGGCAAGCTTCTGCCTTGCCAACTCGGCGCCGCCTTGCACAAGCCCGCTGACCGTCAGGGCACCATTGATGGCGCCCGCGCTGCTGCCGCTGATGGCGGAGATGCGCAGTCGATCGGCCGCGACTTCCTGGAGGAGCCTGTCCAGCACGCCCCAGGTGAAAGCGCCGTGCGACCCGCCCCCCTGAAGTGCAACGGCCAACGTTGGGGGCAGGCGTGCCATGGGAGAACTCCGCGGTCGGCAAACGGAATGTAGTGAACGGTGTCCATGCCGACAACGCGAGAATGTGCCAATTGTACGCCGATCGCGATGCGGGTCGGATCGCCACCGATGCCACCGGACCCCACGCTGCCGGCTGGCCTGGATCGGCGCCACCTTGTATCCAGACTACCGCAAGATTGCGTGCCGTTGCGCTGACCAGCGAGCCAGGCAATCGATTTGGAGAATATCTGGGGTTGCCCGCCATCACATTGAAAACGATCGTCAGCAGCCCGCGCGCCGGCCTGGTTGAATTGCGGCCGCCGTGGTGAGCGCCGGCCGGATCGCCACTGACGTGCTGCAAATCCGCAGTACCATGCGCATCGGCATCACGGGCCTGGCGCGGGCGGGCAAGACGGCGTTGCTCACGTCGCTCGCCGCCAATCTGCTGGCTGTGTCAGCTGGTCGGCCTGCACTCCCGGCGGTGTCCGAGCGGCTGCGTGGCCGGCGGCTGCGCGTATCCATTGCGCCGGCGGCGGCATCCAGTATCCCCAGATTTGAGGTCGCATCGCACATCGCCGCGCTGGCGACCGATCCGCCACGTTGGCCGGCCAGGACAACGTCGATATCGATACTCGCGCTTGACGTCGATGTGCCAAGGGATGGGCTGCTGGCGCCACTTGGCCCGCTGCGCCGGCGCATCGAGTTCTTGGACTATCCGGGCGAGTGGCTGCTCGATCTGCCGCTGCTCGGTCAGGATTTCGCGGCCTGGTCCGAGGCGACCCTGCGTCGACTGGAGACGCCGAAGAGCGCTCAGACGGCACGCGCATTCCTCGGCTTCGTACGCGGCCTGCCGGCTGGCGTGGCGGCAGACGAGGCACTGACATTGAGCGGACACCGGCTTTACACCGACACCCTGCAACGACTGCGTGACGAGGCCGGATTGGCTTTTTTGCAGCCGGGGCGCTTCCTGATGCCTCCCCCAGGCGCACCCCCGCCCTGGACGCAATTCTTTCCCCTTCCGGGACAAAGTCCGCTCGCGCGGCTGATGCGGGCGCGCTTCAATGCGTATGTGGACGCTGTCCGGCGCGACCTGATGTCGCCTATGTTCGGCGATCTCGATGGGCTCGTGGTACTGGCCGACCTGCTCTCGGCCCTGCATCAGGGGCAACCCGCCTTCGCCGACGCGCAGGTGGCGCTCGCTGCCGCAGCCGATGCATTGCGCTGGGATCGCTCCTGGACAGATTGGTTGGCGGCATTTGCTCGATTTGAGTTGCCGCCGCGTTCAATCGGACGCGTGGCCTTCGCCGCAACCAAAGCCGATCACATCGCCTCGCGCCAGCGTGGCAACCTCGCCGCGCTCATGCGACGCGTCACCCGAGTACCGGAGGGTGGCGCGACGTCCGCGGTCTTCGCGGTTGCCTCGGTGCGGTGCACCGAGGACGTGGTCGAGACACTTGCCGGCCGCCCGGTTTCAGCGGTCCGCGGCCGCATCATCGGCGAGCCCCGGCCTGCGCGCTTCTACCCAGGGGAGGTTCCGGACGGTTTGCCCGACGACACGTTTTGGCAACACCGCTTCCTGGCCTTGCCCGACTTCGAGCCAATGTGCCTGCCAGAGGCGGGTCGTGGCGGCATACCCCATTTGGGATTGGACGCGTTGGTGGCATTTCTGTTGGCGGACATACTTTGATGGTCACAGCCCCCGAGCCATTCCTGCTGCTCGAAGCCGACGCGGCACCTCGGCTGGTTGCCGAGCCACCACGCTTGCCGACAGTTGAGCTGGCTCGTTGGCGGTGGTCCCCGGCCCTGGCCGGAGCGGGGATTCTCGGACTTGGCATTCCAACTCTCTGGGCGGCCTGGCTGGTGAGTGCCCTGTTCGACCGCTGGGATGCGTTGGGGTGGGCAGGTCTCGTGATCCTGGTGGCCGGGATCAGCCTGATCGGCGTGGCCATGGGCCGAGAACTGTGGAGCTTGGCAGCACTGCGCCGCGTCGATCGGCTCCGCGATGACCTGGCCAGCGGCGAGGCGGAAAGGGTGCAGCATGCGGCACGGCGCTGGCTGGAAGGACTGCCGCAGCACTCCGGCATCTTGCCGGCTTTGGCCGCGGCCGATACGCCCGAAGCAGTGCTTGCGCTCTTGCGCTCCGGACCTGCACAGGCGCTGCGGGACGCGACGGACGTCCTCGGGCGGACCGTCGCACTTCAGAGCGTCGCGATCGTTGCGGCGACCCCTTTGCCTGCCATGGACGTGCTGACGGTTGGCTGGTGCGGTGTGCGGCTGATACGACAGGTCGCAGCACTGCATGGGATGCGCCCCGGCATTCTGGGCACGCTGGCATTGCTGCAGAAAACAGCCTTGGCCGCGGCGACGGTTGCCGCAGCGGAGGTTGCCGTGAACGCTGCCACGCATGCGATGGTGTCGCATCCGCTGTTGCGGCATTTGGCGGGCGACGTCGCCGGTGCAGGAGTGGCAGCCCGCCGCATGATCGTGCTCGCGCGGGCAGCCGCAGTGGCGTGTTCGCCGATATCACGAGGATAACAGCGCCGACGCGTCCTGGCGGAACCGCGCCGCCACCGGACGCTGCGTGCGTTCCAGCCTATTGCGACGCGCGGCTCGGACCGACGAGCGTCGCCCCGCCGTCAACGACCAGGACCTGACCGGTGATGTAACGGGCCTGGTCGGACAGCAGGAAGCGCACGGCGCCGCCGATGTCCCAGCCGGTACCCTCGCGCTTGAGCACGGAAGCATTGCGGCGGGTGTCGCGCGCCTGTTCGGTCATGCCTCGGGCATAGACCATGGGCGTATATACCGGTCCGGGGGCGACACAGTTCGCGCGGATGCCGTCCGCGCCGTGATCGACCGCGATCGCCTTGGTCAGTGCAATGACCGCGCCCTTGGACACCGTGTAGGCCGTCAGGCCGCGCGGGCGCAGTGCGGAAATCGACGAGACATTGACAATTGCGCCGCCGCCCGCAGTGCGGATCATCGCCGGGATGGCGTGCTTGCAGGCGAGGAACATGGTGTCCACGTTGACGTGCATCACGCGCGCCCAGTTCTCCTCGGTTTCCTCGACGACGGTACCCTTGCTGCCGATGCCCACGTTGTTGTCGAGGCAGTCGAGCCTGCCCCATCGGGACACCGCGTCCTGGACCATGGCGGCGCATTGCACGGAACTGGTCACGTCGTAAGAGGCAGCGACCGCGTTCCCGCCATCGGCGGCCATCATCGCCACGGTCCGCTCGGCCAGCGCAAGGTCACGGTCGACGACCAGCACATTCGCTCCGGCACGCGCGAGCAAGATGGCTGCTGCCCGGCCATTGCCGATGCCGTCATCGGCGGCCCCGCCACCGGTGACGATCGCCACCTTTCCGACCAGGCCCCATTCCTCATTCGCCATCATCGCGTGCTCCGATACAATCTGCGTGTGCATTGTAGCCGCGCTGGGGCGCGTGTCATGGTGCAGCGCCGTAAGGTACAAGCGAGGCGATGGGAGCCGGACGGAGGTTCCGGCGGGGGTGATCCGCCGGAACAGAACTCTAGGCTATTTGGTGTCGCAAGCCAGCCACAGCGACGGTCGGCGAGCCGATCGGCAGTACTATGCGGCCGTGCGTTTCGTTGATCAGTTCGGCGGCGGCCAGGTAGAAGGCCAGCAATGCCGTGATCAGCCCGGTATAGCCCGCGGCCTGATGCAACGAACCCATACCGGTCCAGTCGGCCGCACCCAGCAGAAAGAAGGTGATCCAAAGTGCCAGAAACACCAATTGCAGAACGCGATTGAGCGCCAGGGCGGCAATCCACATGTAGAACGAGAATACACCCCACATCACCAGCCACCAGCCATACGAAACCGGGCGGCACGGAGGCGGAGAAGAACTGCACGAACAGGGCGAAGCTCCACCAGAACGCGCCATACGCGCAGAAGGCGACGAAGCCGAAGGTGTTGCCGCGCGGCATCTCCATCAGCCCGGCCGCGAACTGGGCGGTGCCACCGAAGGCGATGGCGGTGACAAGCACCAAGGGGGTGCTGGTCCCGGCGAACCATCCGGCGTTCACCATACTCAGCATCCAGGTGGTCAGGGCGAAGCAGGTCAGTCCGAGTGGTGCCGGATTTGCAAGTTTCATTGCGAGGTTCCCACCGTGGCGACCAAGAGCGGTCCCAACAACGCACCTGGTAGCCTCTGGCACGAATACCGGCCTGTCATTGATATGGATCAACGTCGGGCTCCAGTACTCATGTGCTGCCACCGATGGCACCCCACGCAGAGGAGGGATGATCACGTCCCGGGGCGTGGTGTAGGAGCGTTGCGCCTTGGCGGGTTGGACCGCCTTGTCAGGCTGCGATGGCTGGCAGGCTGACGGTTGGATGATCGCTCAAGAAAAACGGCGGAATGGCCGTGAGCCGGCGCCACTGCTGCGTCTCGATCCAGCGCTGCGACAGGACATCGCGCACGGCGCGGGCCGCGGCCTCGAACTTTTGGCGCGTTTCGGCAGCGGGCGGATCAACGACGTTGTCGAACCGCAGATGCCGCTCGAACAGCGCGTTCATTTGTCCCGACAGTTGCGCCGGATCGCGGTCGGTCTGCATCGGAACGGCCGCAGGCGCCGCGACGTTGATCAATTCAGCCATGTGGCTCTCCCATAGCCGTTGGTCGAGCGTGAGCACATGGCGCAAGCATGTCCAGTCGCCGGGCAGCGCTCCCCGGCCTCAGAATACCTGGCGCAGGATCACGTACAGCGAACCGGCGATCACCATCGCCGCCGGCAGCGTCAGAACCCAGGCCAGCGCCATGTTCTTGATCGTGGTCCACTGCAGTCCCGAGCCGTTCGCCGCCATCGTGCCCGCGACGCCGCTCGACAGCACATGCGTCGTGGATACCGGCAGCCCATAGACGTCCGCCATGCCGATTGTCGCCATCGCCACGATCTCGGCGCAGGCGCCCTGCGCGTAGGTCAGATGCGTCTTGCCGATCTTCTCGCCCACCGTCACCACAATGCGCTTCCAACCGACCATCGTGCCCAGGCCGAGTGCAAGAGCGACCGACACCTTCACCCAGGTCGGAATGAACTTGGTGCCGCTGTCCAGCGAGGATCGCAGCGACTTCATCTTGGCCAGATCCGCATCGTCGAACCCGGGCGGACTTGCACCCATCACGCGCACTGCGTCCGACGCGAGATACATGTCATTGCGGACGTTCGTCGTGGCAGCCGCCGGCACGGCCTTGATCGCTCCGTAATTCTTGACCTGCTGCGCGATATCACCCGTCAGCACGGCAAGCGCGGCGTAGACCTCCGGCCGGTTCACGTCCTTGGTCTTCAGAGCGTCGCCGACCGTGGCGCGGGCTGCCGCGGCGTCGGCCGGCGGTGGGCTGGTACCTGCGTGCGCCCGGAACACGGCCTGCGCGTCCTGCGTCGCCTGCAGGAACATCGGCGTGGTGCTGTCTGGAATAGCGTGGTTGAGCGCGTAGGCGGTCGGCGCCGCTCCGATCAGGATCAGCATGATCAGACCCATGCCTTTCTGCCCGTCGTTGCTGCCATGGAAGAACGATACGCCAGTGCAGGTGAGGATCAGCAGGCCGCGGATCGTTGGCGGCGGTGGCTTGCGTCCTTCGGGGGCGGTGTAGAGCGCCTTGCTGCGAACCGCCAGCTTCATCAACAGAAGCAGGCCCGCAGCCATCACGAACCCGATCAACGGGCTGAACAGCAGGGCCTTCAACACGCCGACCGCCTGCGTCCAATCCACGCCCGAGGTCGCCGATGCGGCCGGCGCCAGAAGCTGGTTGGCGAGGCCCACACCCATGATGGAGCCGATCAACGCGTGCGAGGAGCTGTTCGGAAGACCCATCGCCCAGGTTCCGAGATTCCAGATGATCGCCGCGATCAACAGCGCGAAGATCATGGCGTAACCGGCGCCGCTGCCGACCTGCAAAATCAACTCCACCGGCAGCAGCGTGACGATCGTGAAGGCGACCGCCCCGCTGGAGGTCAGCACGCCGAGGAAATTGAACGTTCCCGACCAGATCACGGCGACCAGCGGCGGCAGGCTATGGGTATAGATCACGGTGGCGACGGCATTGGCCGTATCGTGGAAGCCGTTGACGAATTCGAAGCCCAGCGCGATCAGCAAAGCGATACCCAGCAGGACGAAGGCGCCGATGGCCAGGCCATGCTCGCCCGCCTGGCTCATGTCGTTCATGATGCTGAACGCTACGTAGCCGAGGCCTGCCACAAGTATCAGCAGGAAGGCGATCGCGCCGGCGGCGTGCGGCTTTTCGTCCAGATGCGGGCGCGGCGAGTGCAGGATCGCGATGTCGCCGTTCATCGTTGCGTCTGACATATAGCTCCCCGCGCGCCTTTTATGCTGTTAGCTTTAGCGAGCGGCCGAGACGCGTTCCATGTCAAAACGATGACATTTCGCCAGCGGATCGCATCACCGGCACTGTCGCACTTCGACGCTGTTTCTCGCGGATGTTTCGCGCTAACCCGCGTCTCGGACGACGCGTCCCGATCGGTCATCCATGCCAGCTCCGACGGCGGCAAGCTATCCCGCCGACGCCAGCTGACGAAATGTGACGATGGGTTCCTCTTTGGATTGATGTGTTGTCACGAACCGACGGTCCTGTCGAATTGCGGCCGACTGCGGCGCCGTATACGGTGTAGCGCAACGCGTAGGCGGCTGCGCAACCTTCAGAAACCGGGCAACGCCTGAGGAGGAAAAGTCATGACCGATCTGCCGAAGCGGGAACTCGGGCGCACAGGACTGCGGGTCAGCATGCTTGGCTATGGTGCGATGGAACTGCGCGGTGCCCCACGGGCGCGCCCCACGACCGATGAGCAGGCCGAAACCATCCTCAACGCCGTACTCGATGCCGGCATCAACTACATCGATACCTCGATCGACTACGGCGTGAGTGAGGAACGCATCGGACGCTACATCTCGCATCGGCGATCCGAGTACTACCTCGCGAGCAAATGTGGCTGCGTGGTAGGCGCAGCGACCGCCCCGGTCGGCCAGATCAGCCCGCATGTCTACACACGCGACAACATCATCGCCGGCGTCGAGCAGAGCCTGGTGCGGATGAAGACCGACTATCTCGACCTGGTGCAGTTCCACATCTCCCCGTCGAAGCAGACATTGGAGGCGAATGGCTCCGTCGATGCCTTGATGGAACTGAAGGAGGCCGGCAAGGTGCGGTTCATCGGCATGTCCGGCACACTGCCTCACCTGAGGGACCACATTGCCATGGGCGTGTTCGACGTGTTCCAGATTCCCTATTCGGCCATGGAACGCGAACACGAGGCGGCCATTGCCGCGGCCTCCGAGGCCGGGGCGGGTATCGTCATCCGTGGTGGTGCTGCGAAAGGCGCGCCGTCGGAGGGAAAGCAGAGGGGTCTGCAGTGGGAACGGTGGCAGCGCGCGAAGCTGGACGATCTGCTTGGCGACATGACGGCCATGGAATTCATCCTGCGCTTCACCTTCACCAATCCCGATCTGGATACCACGATCGTCGGTACCGCGAATCCGGCGCACCTGCACGACAACGTCGTGATCCTGCAAAAAGGGCCGCTGCCGGCCGAGCTGTACGCCGAAGCCAAACGGCGTCTTTCCGATGCCGGCTCCGTGCCAGCGGGCGCTTGATCGTCTTCCGGCCATGAGTGGGAACGACACCAGATCCGTCACCAAGGATGAAATCAAGGTCGAGCGACCTCGGCTTCACAAGGTCATCCTGGTGAACGACGACTATACGCCTCGCGAGTTCGTCGTGACCGTCCTGAAGGCGGAATTTCGTATCAGCGAGGATCAGGCCATGCGGGTGATGATCACGGCCCATAGACGCGGTGTGTGCGTCGTCGCCGTCTACACCAAGGATGTCGCGGAAAGCAAAGCGACGAACGCAACGGATGCAGGCCGCAGCAAGGGCTATCCATTGCTGTTCACGACCGAGCCCGAGGAATAGGCGCCCGAGGAATAGGTGACGGAGCAATGGGATCATGACCGTGCGATTTTCGTGCCGTTGCCCCAACGCTGACTATCTCGGCTTCGAGGCGACGCCCGAGGCTATCATCGCCGCGGCCGTAAAGGCCGAGGAGCTGGGTTTTGATGCGGTCTTCGTCAATGACCACATCGTCGTGGACAACGCGCCCCGATCGGCGCCGTGGACCAATACCTACGATCCATTCGTTGCGCTGTCCTTCATCGCGGCGAATACCACCCGCATCGATCTCGGCATATCGGTGCTGATCATGCCATACCGGAACCCGATCGCCACGGCCAAGACGCTGGCCACGCTCGATCGCATGTCAGGCGGACGGCTGATAGCCGGCGTCGGGGTGGGATGGAACGAGGCCGAGTTCCAGGCGCTTGGCGTGCCATTCCACGAGCGCGGCGCCCGCACGACGGAATACCTGCGCATCTGGCAGGCTTGCTGGGCGCCGGGCACCGTATCGTTCGACGGCAGGTTCTTTGCGTTTTCCGACATGCACGTCAGCCCGAAGCCGTCACGCCAACCACATCCGCCGATCTGGGTCGGGGGGCTGAGTGACGCGGCCCTCCGCCGCGCCGCGGCGTTTGCCGACGTGTGGCAACCGACACCGATGCCTGTGGCCGAGCTGACCGAGCGCCAGACATTCCTGCGGCAGGCGTGCGATCGGATCGGCCGGCAGAACCCGCCGGAAACGCGCATGAGCTTCCGGGTGGAATTCAGCGCGATTACCGGCAATGCCGTCCAGGCAGGTGCCAAACGTCCGATCGGGCGCGGCACAGCGGCCGAGGTTGCCGCCGATCTGTTGCAGTACCGTGAGGTGGCGGGCGTGAATGCCTTCCAGATCAACTTCCACGGCAACCGCGACCTTGGCCAGCTACTCCAATCGATGGAACACTTCATGCGCGAGGTGACGCCGTTGGTGGTGTGACCGGGCTCGCGGGGTTCGCTGGCAGCCCGCGCCGTGCTATGAGATGAGAATGCCAGATCAAGCAATACTGAACGAATTCGACCGGATCCGCGTCCGGCCCAACCCGGACGACAGGCGCCTGACGGTGAATTTGGCAGGCGTCGACCAGACCGGCGCGGCGGTGGAGACGCGAGTTCCTGTCGAACGGTCATTGACGCTGTTCCTCAACGGCCAGGAGATCGTCACGGCCATGACCATCGGGGATTATCCCGAAGACCTGGCCGTGGGGTATTTCCTCAACCAGGGAATGCTTCACACGGATGACGTGATCACCGGCATCGACTACGATGAGGAGATCTCTGTCGTGGTCGTGCGCACCGCGCGAAAGACCAACTACGAGGAAAAGCTCAAGAAGAAGACCCAGACATCCGGATGCGCGCTTGGCACGGCATTCGGCGATCTTATGGATGTGATCGAAGGCGTGCGTCTGCCGGCCGCGGAATTGCGCACATCGTGGCTGTATCGTCTGACGCACTCGATCAACACCATGCCATCGCTCTATTTGGAGGCCGGAGCGATCCACGGCGCCGTGCTGTGCTGGCAGGATGAACCGCTGGTCTATATGGAGGATGTCGGCCGGCATAACGCCGTGGACAAGATCGCCGGTTACATGCATCGCCACGGCATCACGGGCGCCGACAAGATCTTCTACACGACGGGCCGGCTGACCTCGGAGATGATCATCAAGACCGTCCGCATGGGCATCCCGATTCTGGTATCGCGCTCGGGCTTCACGGCGTGGGGTGTCGAACTGGCGCGCAACGCCGGCCTCACCCTGATCGGCCGAGCGCGCGGCAAGCGCTTCCAGGCTCTGGCAGGTGCCGAACGAATTGTCTTCGACCAGAGCCTGGATTTCGTCGCCGACGACAGCATGCGGCAGAGGCGCAAGGCATCGGGCGATGACGAATGAAGGTGCGAGCCCGCCAACAGTCGGCGCAATCCTGGCTGGGGGGCTCGCCCGGAGGCTTGGCGGTGGCGACAAAGCCTTGCGCATGGTCGGCGATCGCACGGTCCTCGCCTGGCTGATTGATCGCCTGGCGCCACAGGTCACGCGCGTGATCCTGAATGCGAACGCTGAGCCTGAACGCTTCGGCGCTCTCGGATTGCCCGTCGTCGCCGACAGCCTGCCGGATCATCCGGGACCGCTCGCCGGCGTGCTCGCGGCGCTGGACTGGAGCGCCGAATCTGCTCCCGGCATCGAATGGGTGGTGACGGTTCCCGGCGATGCCCCGTTCGTTCCCCGCGATCTGGTTGCGCGGCTGCATGGCGGGCGCCAAAGCAGCAATGCGATCATGGCATGTGCCGCCTCGCAGGATCGCACGCATCCCGTCATCGCGCTGTGGCCCGTGTCGGTTCGTGATGAATTGCGCAGCGCGGTGGCGGAGCATGGCATCCGCAGGATCGACAGGTTCACGCAGCGCTACACGTGCGCGGTGGTCGATTGGCCAGCCGAATCGGTGGATCCGTTCTTCAACGTCAACACGCCCGAGGACCTGGCCGAGGCCAACCGCCTCGTGAGCATTCATCCGGAATTGTGACGTCTCACAGCAGCATCTGGTACGGCAGGTAGTTCACGCTGTCGCCGGGTGCCACCGACGTTATGGCCTCGGAGATCTCCGCCAATCCGCTGGTTTCGGTCAGGGACGTGAGGATACCCGCTCCCTCGATCCCATGCTTGTGCAATTGCGTTGCGCCGTCCGGACCGCGCGCGAGCCGCACCCGGACGTACTCGCGTCGTCCGGCCTTCTTCCGATAGCTGAATGCGGCCTGCCCGCGCAGTGGCTCTGGCGCTTCGACCGGTGCTCCGCTGAGTGCTGCGATCAGCGGGCGGGCGACGTTCACGAAGGTGATGAAGGCCGCCACAGGGTTTCCAGGCAACCCGACCAACGGAACGCCCTCGACCGTGCCCATGGCAACCGGACGGCCCGGTTTTATGGCAAGGCGCCAGAACACCAGCCGCCCGATGCGTTCGACCGCTGATCTTATGTGATCCTCGTCGCCGACGGAAACGCCGCCCGAGGTCAGGATCAGATCGCTGTCCCGGGCCGCCGTCGCGAGCGCCGTCGCAATGACATCCTGGCGGTCCGGCAGAATGCCGAGGTCGACGACCTCTGCGCCCGCACGGGCTGCCATCGCGGCCAGCAGGACGCGATTGGAGTCGTAGCGCTGCGCCGGCCCTGTCGGGTGCCCCGGTTCGACCAGCTCATCGCCGGTCGAGAACAGCGCGACGCGAATCGGAAGGCGCACCGGCAGCTGCTGAAGTCCGAGCGCCGCGGCCAGCGCCAGGTCCTGCGGCCGCAGCCGACGTCCCTGCGGCAGCGCTCGCACGTCGCGCGCGATGTCCTCACCGCGCGGCCTTGTATTCGCCCCAAGCCGCAGCCCCGCGGGAAAGTGCACGCTGTGGCCGTCGAGGCGGACATCCTCCTGCATGAAGACGGTGTCCGCGCCAGGCGGCAGAGCCGCGCCGGTGAAGATGCGCCGTGCGGTTCCCGGCGTCAGTGCCTGCGTGGCCGCGGCGCCGGCCGCGATACGGCCTCCCACCGGAAGGCTCGACAGGCGCTCCACATCCGCCAGACGGACCGCATAGCCATCGACCGCCGAGTTATCGAACGGCGGCAGGTCAACCGGCGCGATGACATCCGCCGCAAGGATGCGGCCATCCGCGGCCAGTAGTCCGACGGTCTCGATACCGGCGACGCATGGCACCTCCGCGGCAATCCGAGCGATCGCCGCGTCTATCGTCAGGAGCTTGCCACCGAAGGCGAAGCAGTCATCTGAGAGCTGTGCCACGCCACTAACCGTCGCGCTGTTCGGACCAGTCTATGCCATCGATCGGCAGCGCGCACGACTGGACGACATCGGCGATGCCCTCGGTGTCGTCGAGGTCATAACGCGGAATCGTGAGGTCAGGCGGGACCACATCCGACGCGATGGCGACGATGGATCGGTCCCCGGGGTAGAGCAGCGGCTTCGCATTGGCTGTGCGATGGACTTCGATCTTGGGATGCCGGTCGCGCTTGAACCCTTCGACCAGGACCAGATCGACCGGACACATGCGCGCGAGCAGCGCCGCCAGCGACGGCTCCGCCGCATCACGCAGCTCGTGCATCAGCGCCCACCGCATGCTGGAGGCAACCAGGACCTCTCGCGCGCCGGCCTGGCGATGTTCCCAGGAGTTCTTCGCCCGGTTGATCGACATCAAAGCTATGGTGGGCGTGCTTCAAGGTTGACACATGCAGGCCCTGGGCGGTCAGTGTCGGGATCAGGCGGCGCAGCAGCGTTGTCTTGCCGGCCCCGCTCCATCCCGCCAGCCCGATCACGCGCATTGGTCTGACTGCCATCGCTCCTATCTACCACAAGCCTGCCACAGTTTCGACCAACGGCTCGTTTGCGTGCAATATCCGGCCTTTGTATCGTCGTATCGACAGGCGCTGACACAGTATGGGTGCACATTGATGGCCGAAGGACATTCCGGCGAGGTCATACGGTTCGAACACCCCGGGGCTGGCCGTCGGCGTGCCCGGACCATACCGAAGGGCCGCGAGGTTCAGCCCGAGGCCAAGCACGAGGTTGCCATGCTCCTCGGCGAGCGCCCGCGCCGGCGCGAATTCCTGATCGAGCATCTGCACCTCATCCAGGACGCGTATCGGCAGATCTCGGCGGCGCATCTCGCGGCACTGGCCGATGAGATGCGGCTGTCCTTCGCCGAGGTCTACGAGACCGCAACCTTCTATGCGCATTTCGATGTGGTGAGGGAAGGGGAGCCACCGTTGGCGCCACTTGTGATTCGGGTCTGCGACAGCGTGACCTGTGCAATGTTCGGCGCCGAGAAGTTGCTGCGGGATCTGGGGACACTGCCGGACGTGAACGGTCCCGATGCGCGAGCGCGTGTCGTGCGCGCGCCGTGCGTCGGACTCTGCGATCAGGCGCCCGTCGTCGAGGTCGGGCACCATTTCATCCACAAGGCCGATCTCGCGTCAGTGACCGACGCGATCGCCCGAGATGATTCGCATCCGCACATCCCCAGCGACTATGTTGACTACGATGCCTATGTCGCTGGCGGTGGGTATCGACTGCTGAACCAGATCAGATCGGGCGAGATCAGCGTCGAGGCCGTACTATCCGGGTTGGACGGCAGCGGCCTGCGCGGGCTTGGCGGCGCCGGCTTCCCCACCGGCCGTAAATGGCGGTCGGTGCGCGGCGAACCCGGTCCCCGTTTGATGGCCATCAACGCCGACGAAGGCGAGCCGGGGACGTTCAAGGACCGGCATTATCTGAACTCCGATCCACACCGGGTGCTCGAAGGAATGCTGATCGCTGCCCACGTGGTAGAGGCGCGCGATGTCTACTTCTACCTGCGCGATGAGTATCCGGTGGCGCGTGAAATCCTGCGGCGCGAGATCGCGAAATTGCCGCCCGGCGGGCCAACGGTGCACGTCCGCCGCGGCGCCGGCGCGTATATCTGCGGCGAAGAATCGTCGATGCTTGAAAGCCTCGAAGGCAAGCGAGGCCTGCCGCGACACAAGCCGCCGCTGCCCTACCAGATCGGACTGTTCGGCCGCCCGACCCTGATCAACAACGTCGAGACGCTCTACTGGATACGCGATCTGCTGGAGAAGGGCGCTGCCTGGTGGAGCAGCTTCGGCCGCAATGGCCGCACGGGACTGCGCAGCTTCTCGGTGTCCGGCCGCGTCAAGGAACCCGGCGTGAAGCTCGCGCCCGCCGGCATTACGGTGCAGGAACTGATCGATGAACACTGCGGTGGCATGATGGATGGCCATGTCTTCACGGCCTACCTGCCCGGCGGTGCGTCGGGCGGCATCCTGCCGGCATCGATGGCCGATATCCCGCTCGATTTCGGCACGCTGGAAAAGTACGGTTGCCTGATCGGTTCAGCGGCCGTCGTGGTGTTCTCCGACCGGGACGACATCCGCGGTGTGGCGCTCAACCTGATGCGCTTCTTCGAGGACGAGAGCTGCGGCCAGTGCACGCCATGCCGGTCCGGCACGCAAAAGGCGCGCATGCTGATGGAACAAGGTGACTGGGACACCGGGCTGCTGGACGAACTGTCGCAGGTGATGCGCGACGCGTCGATCTGCGGACTGGGGCAGGCGGCATCGAATCCGCTGACCTGCATCCTGCGCTATTTTCCGGAAACGCTGGCACCGAAGGACGCCGCACAATGAGCGCCGCATCCGCGATGGCAACGCAAACATTGGCGTTCGAGCTCGATGGCAGCCAGGTGGAGGCGCATGCCGGACGAGACGCTATGGGATGTCGCGCGCCGCGTCGGCACCGACATTCCGCATCTGTGTCACCGGCCGCAACCTGGATATCGCCCGGATGGCAACTGTCGCGCCTGCATGGTGGAGATCGACGGCGAGCGCGTGCTGGCGCCGTCCTGCAAGCGGATGCCGGCCGTCGGCATGAAGGTCCGCACCCAATCGGAGCGCGCGGTAAAGGCGCGGGCGATGGTCATGGAGTTGCTTGTCGCCGACCAGCCGGCACGGGCGACGTCGCACGACCCGACCTCTGCATTCTGGGGCTGGGCCGAACGCATCGGCGTCACCGAGAGCCGATTCCCCGCGGCACAACGCTGGACGCACGATCCAAGCCATCCCGCGATGCGCGTGAACCTGGATGCCTGCATCCAGTGCAACCTTTGCGTCCGCGCCTGCCGCGAGGTGCAGGTGAACGACGTGATCGGCATGGCTTATCGCAATGCCGGCGCAAAGATCGTGTTCGACTTCGACGATCCGATGGGTGCATCCACCTGTGTTGCGTGCGGTGAATGCGTGCAGGCATGTCCGACCGGCGCGCTGATGCCGGCCGCCTATCTCGACGAGAACGAGACACGGGTTGCATGGCCCGACCGTAAGGTGGACAGCCTTTGCCCCTATTGCGGCGTGGGCTGCCAGGTTACCTATGAGGTGAAGGACGAGAAGGTGGTTTACGCGACCGGCCGCGATGGTCCGGCGAACCACAACCGCCTTTGCGTCAAAGGGCGCTTCGGCTTCGACTACATCCATCACCCTCACCGGCTGATGCGTCCTCTTGTCCGGCTCCCGAATGTCCCGAAGCACGCCCAGGATCAGGTAGATCCCGCGAACCCATGGACGCATTTCCGCGAAGCGACATGGGAGGAGGCACTGGATCGTGCCGCCGCCGGCCTTGCGCGCATCCGCGATGCGCATGGCCCCAAGGCGCTGGCAGGGTTTGGTTCGGCCAAGGGCTCGAACGAGGAGGCGTATCTGTTCCAGAAACTGGTGCGCACCGGCTTCGGCTCGAACAACGTCGATCATTGCACGCGGCTATGCCACGCATCTTCGGTGGCGGCGCTGATGGAGGGTCTGAACTCCGGTGCGGTGACGGCTCCGTTCGCGGCGGCGCTCGACGCAGAGGTGATCATCGTCATCGGCGCGAACCCGACGGTGAACCATCCCGTTGCGGCGACTTTCATCAAGAACGCGGTTCAGCAGCACGGCGCAAAGCTGATCGTGATCGATCCGCGCCGCCAGTCGCTGTCACGACACGCACTGCATCACCTGGCGTTCAAGCCTGGCAGCGATGTCGCGCTGCTGAATGCGCTGATTGCCACGATCATCGAGGAGGATTTGACCGACGAACAGTACATCGCCGGCTACACCGAGGGTTTCGAGGAACTCCGCGAGCGGATGAAGGATTTCGCGCCGGAACGGATGGCGGCCGTGTGCGGCATTCCGGCACAGACGCTGCGTGAGGTGGCGCGGCTGTACGCGCGTTCCCGCGCCTCGATCATCTTCTGGGGCATGGGGATCAGCCAGCACGTCCATGGCACCGACAACGCGCGCTGCCTCATCGCGCTCGCGTTGATCACCGGCCAGGTCGGTCGGGCCGGCACCGGGCTGCATCCGCTGCGTGGCCAGAACAACGTGCAGGGTGCGTCCGATGCCGGACTGATCCCGATGGTCTATCCGGACTACCAGTCGGTCGCGGATCCGAAGATCCAGGCGAAATTCGAGAGTTTCTGGAACACGGCCCTGGATCCGGAGCGCGGTCTCACGGTCGTGGAGATCATGAATGCGATCCACGCCGGGCAGATCAAAGGGATGTACATCGAGGGCGAAAATCCTGCGATGTCGGACCCCGACCTGAACCATGCGCGCGAGGCGCTGGCGACGCTTGATCACCTCGTCGTCCAGGATCTGTTCCTGACCGAGACCGCGTTCCATGCCGATGTTGTGCTGCCCGCCTCGGCCTTCGCCGAAAAGACCGGGACGTTCACCAACACCGACCGCCGTGTACAACTCGCCCGGCCGGTCATCGCTTCGCCGGGCGACGCACGTCAGGATTGGTGGATTATCCAGCAGATTGCGCAGCGCCTCGACCTTGGCTGGTCCTATAGCGGTCCCAGCGATGTCTTTGCGGAGATGGCGCAGATCATGCCGTCGTTTGCCAACATTACATGGGAACGGCTGGAGCGTGAGGGTGCCGTTACCTATCCCGTGGATGCGCCGGACAAGCCGGGGAACGAGATCATCTTCTATGCCGGCTTCCCAACCGAGAGTGGACGGGCGAAGATCGTGCCGGCGAACGTGTCGCCGCCGGACGAAGTACCGGACGATGACTATCCGATGGTGCTTTCCACCGGCCGTGTGCTGGAACACTGGCATACCGGATCGATGACCCGGCGGTCCGGTGTGCTTGATGCCATCGAGCCTGAGGCGGTCGCTTTCATGTCGCCGAAGAACCTCTGGCGCGAGAAGATCAACCCGGGCGATTTCATTCGTATCGAAACACGGCGAGGTGCCGTGGAGGTCAAGGTTCGGTCCGACCGCGACGTGCCGGAAGGGATGGTCTTCATGCCGTTCTGCTACGCCGAGGCCGCCGTCAATCTGCTGACCAATCCGGCCCTCGATCCGTTCGGCAAGATCCCGGAGTTCAAGTTCTGCGCGGCACGCGTGACGTCGATGGCGGCCCACGCAGCGTGAGCCGGCCGTTGTCAGAGCAGCTTTACGACGTTCCGCAGGCGCCAGTACGTGACGGACCCGCTGGCGTACTACGGAAGCACAAGGGGTACGGCGCAACTCGTCGCCGCACGCGGGCCGCATGCACGTAGTAGACCCTTGATCCGGCCTTGCCTCGACCCGTTTTCGGCCGCACACTCTTCGTTTCCGACGTGAGGGGAGACAATCCATGCTCTATGAATTGCGAATCTATGAGTGCGTCCCAGGCAAGCTGCCCGATCTAAACAAGCGATTCTCCACGATCACGCTGAAAATATGGGAAAAGCACGGCATCAAGCAGGCTGGCTTTTGGACGACCGTTATCGGTGAATCAAATCAGACGCTGTATTACATGCTTCAGTGGGATTCTTTGGCGGATCGTGAGAAAAAGTGGAACGCGTTCCAGGCTGATCCGGAATGGCATGCCGCGCGCGCCAAGACGGAAGAAGCCGGCCCGATCGTCGCCAACGTGAAGAACTTCATTCTCGGACCGACGCCATATTCGTCGGTGACGTGATAACGTAACGGCTCTGGTTCCTCTGAGTCAGAGCCGGAGTGATCATCTGCAGTTTGTGCGGATGATCTTCCTCGGGGGATTCACAACCGCTCTTGTGGTGAACGTCATGGCCTTTGATTGCGCCGCATTGGGCACGGCTGCTATGCTTGGCTTCTGTTTTTGGGCGGCCGCGAGGCCGTATTCACGCGAAGGAGTACAGTCATGCCAGTGAAAGGCGGAGTCATTCGCGCCGGAGCGCGGAGCACACGGCGGGGTGCCGCCGAGACCTTTACCGGCGTCGTCTTCCAGGATCCGGTGATCACCTCCGAGGCTCCGTCGCGCCTTGGAGGTTCAGTCGTTACGTTCACGCCCGGCGCACGCACCGCGTGGCACGCTCACCCGGTTGGGCAGACGCTCTTCTGTTTGTCCGGCGTCGGCCGGATCTGCTTCAAAGGCGAGAAGCCCCAGGTTTTGAATCCAGGCGATACAGTCAACATCCCGCCGGATATCTTGCATTGGCACGGTGCGTCGCCCGATCGGCTGTTCTCGCACCTTGCGCTGTCGGAAGCGGGCGAACAGGGCCAAGGCACTGCCTGGGGTGCGCATGTCACCGACACCGAGTACAACGAAGCTGCAAGCGGGGGTTGAACACGGCCTGCTTCCCCAGAGGAGAATCATTGCGTAGGGGCTTCTATTATAGCGTGAGCACCTCTGTGCAGCGGGTCACTGTCCGCTGCAATACCGGTGTCGTGCTGCCGCTTGGATGGAGAAAGTGCTGGTACCATTTGCGCGGCAGTGAATGCGAGTTTCTGGACTCTCCGATCGCTCTGGTGCGATCAGTCTAGGGACGGACATCGACGCTGACCACGCGGCATAAGACCTCTGAAGCTGTCACTCGGCACGCAAACGGGACCACTTGCGTTTCAGATTGTATGGCCAAAGATGTTTCATCGTCACATCACTTAGCAATCAGCCTGTGATAGATCCTCAAGATCAGCTAGGATGCAGGCGCAGTGCTAACAGCAGAGGTGGTCAGCAGTCCCGCGTCGGCCAGCCATTCGATGTTCCTGCCGCTCGCTGTCCACGATGGAACGCAGTGGACCGTCCCATCGTCCAGTGTTGTCGCGTGGCAAGCGGCTTCGCCAAGGTGTCAGTGGGAAAGTCTGACGTTTGGTAGCTGTGCCGTAGGATGGCCCGCGGCGGATTGCATGTTTATGGCGTTATCGCAGTTCACGTGCCCCTTGACGTATCGAGGCTTGCACCGTGTGATTTCGATGTCGGTTGCTGGCGACGATCTTACCGTCGCGTCAATTCCCATACAGCGCTTGGCGTTTTGCGCGACCGGTTCTCTTACGTTGCCGGGTGGCGGGGTGACGATATTGCATCCAATTGCTGGCTGTGCGATCCTCGTTATTCCCAACCACACATTACGTTGCTGAACGGTGGGGACCTGAGAGCACTCAATGCCTGCTGTTGCGTGAGGGAAATTCGCCTGATGAACTATATCACGTCTGAGCTGAAAGTCGTTGGCACTCGGCCGATTCGTCCGGACGGCGTGGACAAGGTTACTGGCCGCGCCCTGTTCGCCGCCGATACCCGGGCAGCCGGCATGATCTGGGGCAAGATCAAGCGCAGCCCACACGCCCATGCCAGGATTGTGTCGATTGACACCAGCAAAGCCAAGGCGCTGCCCGGCGTGATGGCAGTCGTCACTGCCGCGGACTTCCCCAATATTCCCTCGGAGGAAGCGTTTGTCGGCGAAGGTCCGATGAATTTCCGTGATCTCTCGCGCAATATCATGGCGCGCGACAATGCGCTTTATGAGGGCCATGCCGTTGCTGCCGTTGCTGCCACGACGTCGGCGATCGCCAATCAGGCGATCGATCTGATCGAGGTGGAATATGAGGTGCTGCCATTCGTGATCGACGTCGAGGAGGCGATGGCGCCCGACGCGCCGATCCTTCACGACGATCTGTTCACCGCGGGCGTCGAACCGAAGCCGGACAAGCCCTCGAACGTCGCCAAGGTCATCACCTTCAAGAAGGGCGACATTGAAGCCGGATTCGCCGAGGCGGAGGTCATTGTCGAGGGTCGCTACACGACCCAGCCAGTGCATCAAGGCTACATCGAGCCGCATGCATGTCTGGCGACGTACGCGCCGGACGGCCAGGTATCGATCCACGCGTCCAGTCAGGGTCACTTCATGATCCGCGCCTATACGGCGAAGCTGCTCGGGATCGACATTGCCAACATCAAGGTCAATCCAGCGGAGATCGGCGGCGGCTTCGGCGGGAAGACCTTGATCTATCTGGAGCCCGTGGCCGTTTTGCTGTCGAAAAAGGCCGGCCGGCCGGTGAAAATCCAGATGACGCGTGAAGAGGTGTTCCGCGGTTCAGGCCCGACCTCGGGCGCGACCGTCGAAGTGAAGATCGGCGCCATGAAAGATGGCACGATCGTTGCCGCCCAACAGGTGCTGAAATTCCAGGCCGGTGCTTTTCCAGGCTCGCCCGTAGGACCTGGGTGCATGTGCGGTTTTGCGTTGTACGACCTCCCGAATGTCGACGTCATCGGCTACGATGTGGTCAGCAATCGTCCGAAGACGGCGGCCTATCGGGCGCCCGGCGCGCCAATCACCTCCTTCGCGGTGGAGAGCCTGCTGGACGATCTTGCACGTAAGCTCCAGATGGACCCGCTGACGCTGCGTGAGAAGAACGCCGCGAGGAACGGCACGAAGACACACTATGGTCCCAGCCACCAGAACATCGGATTTGAAGCTGTTCTGGCGTCGATGAAAAACCATCCACACTGGAAGTCACCATTGCAGCCGGGTCATGGCCGCGGCATGGCATGTGGTTTCTGGTTCAACGTCGGCGGCGAATCGACGGCACAGGTCCATATCAACGAAGATGGTTCGGTGACCGCGGCGACCGGCAGCCCGGACATCGGCGGTTCCCGCGCCTCCATCGGCATGATGGTCGCTGAGGTGCTCGGCATTCCGGCGTCACGCGTTCGCACGGTGGTCGCCGACACGACGTCGATCGGCTTTACCCATGTCACAGGTGGATCCCGTGTGACCTTCGCCACCGGCATGGCTGCGACCCAGGCGGCAGAGCGTGTGGTCGAGGAACTGAAGAAGCGTGCAGCCATGATCTGGGAAATCCCGTTCGAGGCGGTCGAATGGGCGGAAGGGAAAGCGTTCCCGGCAGGCTCCAACGCGGGTGAATTCGATCCGCTGGAACTGGGGGCGATCGCGCTGAAGGCAGCGCGCACCGGGGGCCCGATCAATGCCGAGGTATCGCTCAATGCGCAGGGAGCTGGTCCAGGCTTCGGAGCGCATCTCTGCGATCTCAGCGTGGACAAGGAGACTGGCCACGTCACCATCGAGCGCTATACGGCATTTCAGGACGTCGGAAAGGCGATCCATCCGAGCTACGTCGAGGGTCAGGTCCAGGGTGGTGCCGCTCAGGGCATCGGCTGGGCACTGAGCGAGGAGTACATCTACAACAGCAAGGGTCAGCTTGAGAATCCTGGTTTTCTCGATTATCGCTGTCCCGTCGCCTCGGACCTGCCGATGATCGAGGCAGTGCTCATCGAAGTTCCAAACCCGCGCCATCCGTTCGGTGCACGTGGTGTCGGCGAGGTGCCAATCGTTCCGCCGATGGCGGCGATTGCCAACGCTATCCGCTCGGCCAGTGGATTGCGCATGCCGGACCTGCCGATAACACCGCCGAAGCTGAGGGCTGCGCTCGACGCCGCCGGCTAAGTATCCGGGTTGGTCGTGTGATCGGCTCTATGTTCCATTGGACGAGGGCTGCAGATGCGGCATTGCGTGCTGCGGCGCCGGCTTTCTCCCGTTCAGTTGGTGGCAGTCGTCGGCGGTACCAGCGCCGAAATTCGGCGCGTCGGGACGATCCTAACACTCGCAGCGTGCGCAGCGTCATGAATCGGCAAGGAAGCGCGCAAATGCCTCACCATAGTCGGCATGCCAGCGCGACAGGGCGGGCCGGTTCTCGGTGATGTCCTGCGCGCCCCAAAGGATCCGCCGATTGTCGATCTCCCGCGTCACGTCGTTGTCGGGGCAGAGGATGTAGAAGTCGCCGCGGTGAACGCCGTCGATAAGCAGGTCCACGACCTGATCGGGCAGCCACGCGCCGGGCGGCTTTTCGGTGCGGCCGCGGCTCGTCATCCCGGTGAAGGTCGAACCGGGGATCAACAGATGTGCCGTGATCCGCGCACCCTCGGCGTTGCGCAGACTATGCGCCAATGCTTCGGTCAGCACCTTCACGCCGGCCTTGCTGACGTTGTACGCGGTGTCGCCGGGCGGACAGGTGATGCCCTGTTTCGAGCCGGTATTGATGATCGCGCAGGCCGTCCCCTGCTCCAGCATGCGCGGCGTGAAGCTCTGCACGCCGTTGATGATGCCCCAGAGGTTCACCTCCAGCACGCGCCGCCAGCGGTCGATGTGCTCCCATGGGCCGCCGCCAGGTGAGGTTCCGGCGTTGTTCATCAGCACGGCAACTTCCCCGAACGCGGCATAGGCCGTGTCCCTGAGCTTTTGGACATCCTCCAGACGGCTGACATCGGTCGGCACCGCGATGACGGCCGCCTTGCCCGTCGGTGCCACCGCCGCGACTTCGCCGGCTGCCTGCTCCAACGCCCGCGCCGATAAGTCCGCCAGACATACCCGAAGTCCCATGGCGGCAAATCGTCTGGCCGCGGCGAAACCGATGCCACTCGCTGCACCGGTGATGACTGCGGCGCGACCTTCGGCAAGTGCGGGATGATCGGTCATCGCTTTTCTCCGTTGCTGCAACCGCTGCGAACATCCGCCGCGGCGCATGTGCTATTCAGCCGGGGCCATTCAGGATCATATATCCGTATGATGCAAAGATCGACCTTGCAGTCACCGACGCAATAAATCCGAAGACGCGGGTTGCGTCGGGATTGCGGGTGTGCGCGACGGGCGCGAGCGGATAAACGATGGGTGGATGGCTGTCAGGTGGAAAAGTGCCAATCGCCCTGACGACCGGATCGAGCCTGGCGTCGGTATCGAAGACGATGCCAAGCGCAGCCTCGCGCCGAGACACGTAGGGGAACGCCGTCGGCACATCTGCGGCGCTGGCGACGCGATCTTTGACACATTGGCAGACCCCAAGGCATCGCAGTGCTGACCGGCCATAGCGGCCCGCTGGCATCATCATTGGATCGCACATTGCAAGCCGTCCGGCGCCCAGCGCAGCGGCAAGTGGGCGAAGCGGATCAGAGCTGCGTGGGCGTGGCTGTTCGGTCACGGATATACTGTGGAGCTTCCGGGGGATCGCTGGAAGTGACGCTCTGTGTTATGAGTACAAGGGTATAGCGATGCAGATGGAGAGGTCCAGATGAGGCTCACGCTCAGACGATTTGCAGCCGCATTCCTTGCCGCATTCGTGGTCATTCCGCTGCGTTGCGGGATGGCGGATTCCCTGCACATCTATGCAGCTGGGAGCTTGACCGCTGCGTTCACCGACATGGTGAAGGCATTCCCCGCGGCCGAGGGTGGGGTGGCCACACCGGTATTCGGACCTTCCGGCGTTTTGCGCGAGAAGATCGAACACGGCGACCCCGTCGATCTCTTCGCCTCGGCGGACATGGAGCAGCCGCGGGCTCTTGCCCGCACGCGCAGCGGATCGGCAGTCGTGATGTTCACGCGCAACCGGCTATGCGCGCTGGGACGAGCGAATGTCGGGCTGACGTCCGACAACCTGCTCGAAAAATTGTTGAGTCCTTCAATCCGGTTGGCGACATCTACGCCCGGTGCCGATCCCGGCGGTGACTACGCATGGGCCGTGTTTGCGCGTGCCGAGGCGGCGCATCCGGGCGCGCAGCGCACCTTGCAGGCCAAGGCTATGAAGCTGGTGGGAGGGCCGAACTCCGCACCGTTAGTGCCTGGACACGGTGCCGTGCAGGGCATTTTCTTGTCGGATGCTGCCGACGTGATGCTTGGCTACTGCAGCGGCTCGGAAGCCGTTATGCAGGACGTGCAAGGGCTGGTGAACATTCCCCTTCCGCCCTCTCTGACAGTGGGCCCTGCCTACGGCCTTATCGTCCTGTCGGATCAACCGCTGGCCGGGCGTTTCGCATTGTTTATTCTGTCCGAGCAGGGACAGGCGATCCTCCGGCAACACGGCTTCGATCCAATTGGCCTGCCATGACGATCGTGACCATGGTCGACATTCCATTTGGTCACATAGTGCACAATACAGCGACGGCGACACAGTGGATGCACCAATGACCGAGCCGTTGATCAGGTCTCTTGATTCGGTCCGCATCGGGGAGGACCGCCAGTACATCGAGTTCCGGTTCCAGGATGGCCGCGGCGAAGCGCAGACGATCCAGATCGACTTTGCATATGTCGAAGCCCTCGCTGCGTTGTTTCAGCAGGCCTTTGTGTCAGCGACGCTTGCTGCACGACAGGGTGGCAACCGCTGGCATGGGCACGACTATCTATCGGTGCCGCGCATCGATGTCGAATATCCGATCAGTGTGGCCGTCGATGTGATGACCGACCGTGTCGTGACGATGTTCATGCCAGGCACACCGTTTCAGGTGTCCTATTCGTTGCCAACAGCAGTCGCGAGCAAATTTTCACACGATCTGCTGACAGCGTGCGACACCGTGGGGGGGCAGGTCGACGAACTTGGTCGCCCGCCGCACTGAATCATCGCCTTCAATGAACTGATCTGGTTGCCGCCCCACGGGTAGTGCCATACGTAGCCACACTTGCCATTCCCTGAACCTGCCATGGTTTGATGATGTACGAATTCGTCAATCCCTCAGTCGTGCAGAGGGTCAAGATCAGGTCCCGACCATTTTCAGCCGGAGCTATGTTCCAAGTATCCAGCGAATGTACCGTACCGGGTTCCACCGGTCGCGACACTGCCGTCAGCATCGTGTTCAGGCAATTCGTCGGCACGGACACCGAGATCTTCTGCCCCGAAGTGCCGCGCAACATCAGGATCAACCGTGAGCCATCGGACGATATCCGCACACCGTCCAGTGCCGACGTGTCGATCCTGCTGTGATCGGTCATAGCGATGCGGCGACCGCCTTGGTTTCCGTGTGGAGTTCCAGAACCTCCTTGCCCATTTCGCGGCCCCAACCGGACTCCTTGTAGCCGCCGAAGGGTAGCGCCACGTCGCCGAAGTTATGCGTGTTGATCCACACGGAACCGGCACGGATGCGGCGTGCCAGCTTGTGCGCAATACCGAGACCGCGCGTCCAGATACTGGCGGCGAGGCCGTAATTCGTGTTGTTGGCCTCGCGCGCGATGCGCTCCAGATCATCGTCGTCGAACGGCATGGCGCAGACGACCGGGCCGAAGATTTCATTGCGCACCACCGACATCTCCGGCCGCGTGTCAGTCAGGACGGTCGGCGCAACAAAGTAGCCGGCATTGCCGACGCGCTCGCCTCCGGTGACCACGCGGGCACCTTCCTTGCGGCCGAACTCCAGAAAGCCGGTGACGCGGGCAAACTGTTCGTCCGACACCAGCGGCCCCATCTGCAACTCCGGATTGAGCCCCGGACCGACCTGGATTTTTCCTGCCTCCCCGGCAATGCCCTCCATCAACTGATCGAACACGCGCTTATGAGCGAACAACCGTGAACCCGCCGTGCAGCATTGACCCATGTTGAAGAAGATCGCATTTGCGGTGCCCTTGATCGCCACATCCATGTCGGCGTCAGGGAAGACGATCGCCGGCGATTTTCCACCCAGTTCGAGCGACACCTTCTTCAGATTGCCGGCAGCCGCTTGCACGATCAGCTTGCCGACTTCTGTGGAGCCGGTGAACGCCACCTTGTCGACACCCGGATGCGCAGCCAGCGCCGCGCCGGCGGTCTCGCCGAAGCCGGTGACGATGTTGACCACGCCAGGCGGAAATCCGACTTCCTCAAACAAGCGACCGAGGCGGACTGCCGAGAGCGGCGTCTGCTCCGCTGGCTTCAGCACGATCGTGCAGCCCGCAGCGAGCGCCGGCGCGAGCTTCCATGCCGCCATCATCAACGGAAAATTCCACGGAATGATCTGGCCGACCACACCGACCGGCTCGCGCAAGGTGTAGGCGTGCCAGTTTCCCGGCGCGGAGATCGGCACGGTCTCGCCGTTCAAACGCGTCGCCCAACCCGACATGTAGCGGAACATCTCGTAGGACCCCGGGACGTCGACGGCGCGGGCATCCCGGATCGGCTTGCCGTTATCCAGCGCCTCCAGCGCGGCGAATTCCTCAGCCTGTGCCTCCAGCGCATCGCCCAAACGCCAGATCAGCTTGCTGCGCTCCAACGGCGACATGCGTGGCCACGGGCCGCTTTCAAATGCCTGGCGCACTGCCGTTACCGCGGCGTCGATATCCGCTGCATCGCCTTCGGCGGCCCTGGCGATCGGCTGGCCGGTCGAGGGGTCGAACACGTCGAACGTCTTGCCGGATTTCGCGGCCATCCATTTGCCGCCGATCAGCAGCTGGAGGGGTTTGGCGATGAACCGCGCCGCGTGGTCGGGAACCGGCACTGGGTGCAGCATGACATTCATCGGAAGTCTCCTTGGGTGCGACGCAATTCCTGACCAACTATAGCGCAGAGCGTGGGCGCCGTCACCCCAGGTCTTCGTCGGGGTCAGGCGCGCCCGTGTGCCGCCTGAATTGCCTGCCAGATCCGGTGCGGTGTTGCCGGCATATCGATATGCGCGATGCCGAATTCCGACAGCGCGTCGACCACCGCATTCATCACCGCCGGCAGCGATCCGGCACAACCGGCTTCGCCGCACCCCTTGGCGCCGAGCGGGTTGGTACGCGCGGGAACCGGATGGCTTTCGAAGCCCAGGCCAGGAAGGTCAGACGCGCGCGGCAGTGCGTAGTCCATGAACGAGCCGGTCAGCACCTGGCCGTCCTCGTCGTAGACCACCGACTCGGTCAACGCCTGGCCGATGCCCTGCGCAATTCCGCCATGCGCCTGCCCTGCCACCAGCATCGGGTTCACCAGCACACCAAAGTCGTTGACGGTGGCATAGCTGACCACCTCCACGGTACCGGTGTCCGGGTCCAGTTCGACTTCGGCGATATGGCAGCCATTGGGAAACGCCGACGGCACGCCCTTGAATATGTGGTCGACATCCAGAGTCCGCGGCAGATCGTCTGGCAGGTTTTCGTCAAGGCGCAAGCGCGCCGCCAACTGCATGATGCCGATCCCGATGTCGGTGCCCGCAATGGAAAAGCGCCCGCGCACGAATTCGATGTCGCCCACGCCGGCTTCCAAAATATGCGAGGCAAGCTGCTTGCCACGCTCGATGACAAGCTGGCTGGCCTCGACGATGGCACCACCACTCTGCATCATCGAGCGCGAGCCACCGGTCCCGCCGCCGGCCACCAGCTGATCCGAATCCCCTTGCAGCAGCTTGATCTTCTCAAACGGGATGCCAAGCTGCTCCGACAGCACCTGGGCGAACGGCGAGGCGTGCCCCTGCCCGTAATCCAGCGTGCCGGTGATGATCGTCACCGTACCGTCGGGCTCGAAACGGATGCCGCCCATTTCGTTGCCGGCATCGGCCGTCACCTCCAGGTAGTGACCGATGCCGCGGCCACGGACAACGCCGCGGGCGCGACTGTCCGACTGGCGTGCGGCATAGCCGTCCCAGTCGGCCGCGCGCAGCGCCTTGTCCAAAACCGTGGGAAATTCACCGCTGTCATACAGCATGCCGGAGGGTGCCCGATATGGCATCTGCTCAGGCTGGATATGATTGCGCCGGCGCAGCTCGACCGTGTCGATGCCCATCTCGCGCGCGGCCGTCTCGAGCAGGCGCTCCATGTAGTAGTTGCCCTCCGGACGGCCCGCACCGCGGTATGCACCCACCGGCGTGGTGTTGGTGAACATGCACTTCGACGATACCTCGATCAGCGGCGTGGCGTAGACGCCGATGATATTCTTCACCATGTTCATCGTCGGTGGGATCGTCGTCGCATTGCTCAGCCAGGCACCGAGATTGCCGTAGCCGGACACCCGCAGCGCCAGAAATTTTCCCGCCTTGTCCAGCGCCAGTTCAGCGGTCATCTCGTGATCGCGTCCGTGACTGTCCGACAGGAAGCTCTCGGACCGCTCATCGGTCCATTTCACCGGACGCCCCAGCGTTCGAGTGGCATGCAGGAGGCAGATATACTCCGGATAGGCAGATGCCTTCATGCCGAATGAGCCACCGACATTGCCGGTCAGAACACGCAGCTTCTCGACCGGAACACCGAGTATGCCGCTCAGCAGATTGCGCTGGCCGAACACTCCCTGGCAGCCAAGCCGCAGGATCAGCCGATCATTTTCGGCGTCGTGCTCGGCGATCGCGGAGCGTGGCTCCATCGGGCAGACGACGATGCGGTTGTTGCGCATCGACAGCGTCGTGACATGGGCAGCCTGGGCGAATGCCGCCGCGACCTTCTCGCTGTCACCAAAATGGAAATCCAGGCACAGGTTTCCCGGCGCTTCCGCGTGCAGCAGCGGTGCGTTCTGTGTCGCAGCGGCACTGGCCGTCGTGACGGCAGGCAACGGGTCGATATCGACGAAGATTGACTTCTGCGGCATCCTTGGCCAACTTGGCGGTATCTGCCACCACCATGGCAATCGGTTCGCCGACATAGCGCACGCGATCCGTTGCCAGCGGACGCTGCGCCGGCCGCGGTGTCGGCGAGCCGTCACGGTGCTTGGCCGCCGCGGCCGGCATGTTGCGAATTCCGGCGGCGTCCAGGTCCTTGGCGGTGATGATGGCGTGCACGCCTGTCATGTCACGCGCCGCGTCCGTATCGATCGCACGTACCTCGCCATGTGCCATGCGACTGACGTACCACCACACCGTAGAGCTGATCGGGGCGATTCAAGTCATCGGTATAGCGGCCTTCGCCGCGCAGCAGAACGGGGTCCTCCTTGCGCGAAACCGGCTGGCCGACGGCGAATTTCTCGGTCGTTAGCAACGCTGGGTCGAACGGCGCGTTCATCAATACGAAACTTTCGTGACATGGGTCCGGCGTGACGTGGCCGCGGGCAATCGGCTCCGCAATACCCAATAGGACATAGCGACAAAGCGCAAGCCGCGTCCACTGGCGTTCAGGTCCCAAGCACCTCGATCGAGGTGGACTTGATCAGCGCCAACGCCGGGCACCCCGGTGACAACGCCAGACGCACGATGGCGTCGGGCGTGACCCGGGACAGCAAGGCGCCGCTCGGCAGCGCAATCTCCACCAGCACCGAGCGCCGCGCCGGTTCCGCGGCGATCCGGCGTACCGTCCCCGGCACGATGTTGTGCAGGCTGATCGCATCGGGCGTCTTGCCGGCCAGGATCACCTCGCGCGCAGGAATGCGGATGCGACGTTCCGCATTCAGCGGCGCATCCAGCAGCGGCACCCATAATGCCACCCCGCCGCCTTCGAGACGGGTCAATTCCCGGCCGGCGTCGTGCTCGACAACGCGGCACAGCAACAGCGCGCCGGCATCGTCGCGTTGCGCCAGCGGCAAATCGACGCGTGCGGCGAGGTCGGACAGCGTGCCGCAGCCGACCACATGTCCCGCATCGATCAGCACGACCGAATCGGCAAGCTGAACCACCTCGTCCAGCGCGTGCGTCACATAGATGACCGGCAACCGCAGCGCCGTCTTCAGCCGCGTCAGATAGGGCAGGATTTCCGACTTGCGCGCCGAATCCAGGCTGGCCAATGGTTCATCCATCAGCAGCAGATGCGGCTGCGCAAGCAGGGCGCGACCAATCGCCACGCGCTGGCGCTCACCGCCGGACAGCGTGTGCGGCCGGCGCGTCAACAGCGCGCCGATGCCCAGCAGTTCGACCACTTCGTCGAACCGCACCGCACCCGCCGCCGCTCTACGCATGCCGAAGCGCAGATTGGTGACGACCGACATATGCGGGAACAGTTTCGCATCCTGAAACACCAGACCGACGCGCCGTCGTTCCGGCGGCAGCCACACGCCGTAGTCCGTGTCGGCCAGCACCAGACCATCAACCGCGATGCGGCATGCGTCGGGACGAAGCAGTCCGGCCGCGACGGCAATGATCGTCGATTTGCCGGACCCCGACGGTCCGAACAGCGCCGTCACGCCCGGTGTCGGAACTTCAAAAGCCATGTCCATCTGCGTCGCAGGAAAGCGGTGACGCAACCGAAACGCAAGGCTCATCGGCCCAGCGCCGCATTCAGTCGCTTGCCGATCCACTCCGACAGCAGCAGCCCGATCAGTGCGAGCGTCAGTGACACGAGCGACAGTTGTGCGGCCTTCGCCTCGCCACCCGGCACCTGCAGCGCGGCGTAAATCGCCAGCGGCAAGGTCTGCGTCTGTCCCGGGATGTTCGCGGCGAAGGTGATCACGGCCCCGAACTCACCGAGGCAGGTCGCATAGGCGACAATGCCGCCCACCAGAATGCCAGGCGAGGCAAGCGGCAGGGTGACATTGAACAGCCGGTCCAGCCGGCCCGCACCGAGCGTGCGCGCGGCCTGTTCCAATCCCGGATCGGCCGTTTCGAGCGACAGGCGGACGGATCGCACCATCACCGGAAACGTCATCACCGCGCATGCCAGGATGGCGCCCGCTGTGGTGAACACCAGGCGGACGCCGAACCAGTCGTACAGCAACAGCCCGATCGGACCGCGGACACCGAAGATGATCAGCAGCAGCCAGCCGGTGACAACGGGCGGCAGCACCAGCGGCAGATGAACCAGCGCGTTCAACAACGGGCGGCCGGGGAAGCGGTATCGCGCAAGCACCCACGCCGTCAGGATGGCCAGGGGCAAACCGAACCCGACGGCGCACGCGGCCACGAACAGCGTCAGCCGGACCGCTTCCCACTCGTCGGGCGACAGGCCCAGGCTATTCGACCTTGAAGCCGCGCTGCACGAACACGGCGCGGGCTTGCGGACCGGCCAGGAACGTCAACAGGGCACGTGCCTCTGCTGTGTCGCCCGCCTTGGTCACCGCGAACGGGTAGGTGATCGGATCATGGCTGTCGGCGGGGAAAATTCCCGCCACCATCACCGCCTTCGATACCGCTGCATCTGTCGCGTACACGATGCCGGCAGGCGCCTCGCCACGCTCCACCAGCAACAGAGCGGATCGCACATCGTCGGTCCGCGCCAGCCGCGGCGACACTGCATCCCACAGGCCAAGCTTCTTCAATGCCTGCTCGGCATAGATGCCGACAGGGACATGCGCCGGATCGCCGGTGGCGATGCGGCCGTTCGGGCCCAGCAAGCCCAGCAAGTCGAAGCCAGGACCGATGGTGACGTGTTGTGGCTTTTCCGCGGACACCACCAGCACGAGGTCGTTGCCGAGCAGGTCCTTCCGCGTGTCGGCAGCGATCAGCTTCTTGTCAGCCAGGTATTCCATCCATTTTGTATCGGCTGACGCGAACAGATTGACCGGCGCGGCTTTGTTCGATCTGTCGTGCCAGAGTTGAGCTGGAACCGAAGGACATCCGCAGCGGCTGGTGCCCCGCCTGCGCCCACTGCGCGGAGACATCCTTCATCGCATCGGTCAGGCTGGCAGCGGCGAATACCGTCAGTTCCTGGGCTCGCGCCACGAGCGGCGCAAGCAACAGACAAAGTGCCAGCAGGAAACGCATCAGTCGACCTCTCAAGGTTGAACGGAGTGAACGCCGTCAAGCAGCGTCTCGAGTTGCGACGCCGTCAGCACGCGGCCATAGACCACGGCGTTGAACAGTGCAGCGAGCGTTCGCGGATCGCCGCCCGCCAGCCACGCCAGACCGAGCAGCCGATTGATCGACGGCGGCTCGTCCAGCCAGCCGAACGGCTGGTTGGGTGCAACGAACGCGTGTCCATCGCGCACCGCCCGAAGTGACCGCCATGCATCCGATTGGGCGAGCGTTGTGCGCATTGCTGGATCGGCAAACACCAGCACATCGGGATCGAGCGCGCGGATGTCATCCAGACTGGCCTGGCGCGATGGACCCTGACCGGGTGGTGCGACAAGCTGCCAGCCGAGGTGGACGAACGTCTCGGCAAGATCGGTTCCGGGTGCGACCACGGTCAGACCATCGGCGCCGCGGGCACAGATTACACGCGGATGCGCGGTCCGCGTCGCCGGCAGTGCCAGCAAGGCCTCGGCGAACCTGGCCAGCGTCTCCGCCCGGTCCTCGCGGTGGAGAATGCCGCCGAGCAGACGGAACGTGCGCGGGACTTCCGCGAGCGACCCATCCAGCAGGAGCGTGGGAATTCCCGTGCGTTGCTGGGTCGCCTTCGCCAGATCGGCATAGCGCGGAGCGACCGTGCCATAGTCGAGGATCAGATCGGGCTTCAGCGCAATGATCTTCTCCGTCGCGTCGTCGCGCCCCGTCAGCCTTGGAACCTGTGGCAGCCGCGCGGCCTCGGGCACCAGCAGTGCGCGGGCGTTGTCCGAAACGGGCGACGTCCACCCAAGCATCAACTCCGGGGCCAATGCCGACAGCAGGATCGCGGCGGGCGGCCCGGCCGGAAGCACCCGCGCGATCTGCGCCGGCACATCGACGCTGCGGCCGGTGGCATCGACGACGGCTCCTGCGAGTGCGGCACAGGACCAGCACAGTATTGACAGAGTCAGGAACGAACGGCGCAGCATCGTGTCTCCTCGATTGCGACGGTATAGCGCATGCGATATAGCGGCAATAGGCGTGCAGGGCACGTGCCGAATGACGCGATACAACCGGCGCCTTCATCCTGACCTGGAGTTGCGTGTGACGATCGACGGTCAAGTCATCATCGGTCCGATCCAGGCGATGCTCCAGGAAGCCATGGAACTCGTCGAAATGCTGAATTGCACCCTCGGAGCGCCTGTGGTGGAAA
Organism: uncultured Alphaproteobacteria bacterium; assembly: GCA_963739725.1. GTDB lineage: Bacteria > Pseudomonadota > Alphaproteobacteria > Acetobacterales > Acetobacteraceae > JAMXLO01. The sequence continues at coordinate 845,035 of CAVUBS010000033.1, forward strand.
CGGCAGCTGGTGGCAGCGGGGGTGGCGGTGCAATCCTTACGCGAACAGGGAAGGCCGTTGTGGAGCGATATCGCGTCTAGAGATGGATACGGCGGCCACGGCGCGCAAACACCACCTGAACGCGCTGAATCGTGCCTTTGATAACAAGTAACGGCTCAACCCCACGGAGATCACATTATTAACCTTCCCATAATAGTTGCCCTACAAGAGGGAATTGGTTGACATGCACAGCCATGAACACCGATGGCCGTGCGCTGGATCACGCAACGCTGACCGAGCTGCGCAAGCGCGGCGTAGCGGCGGTGCAATCAGGTGAGAGCCCGCCACTTGTCGCGGCGGCGTTGGGCGTCAACGTGCGTACCCTGTTTCGCTGGCTGTCGCTGTATCGACGGGGCGGTTGGCATCAGTTGGATGCGGGCAAGCGTGGCGGCCGTCCACCGAAGCTCGATGGCGTAGCGCTTCGCTGGATCTACAACACCCTGGCCAACAAGAACCCGATGCAGCTTGCAGTTTCCGTTCGCGCTGTGGACCGCAGCGATGGTGCAGACACTGATCGCCGAGCGCTACAAGGTGAAGCTGAGCCACAGTTCGGTGTGCCGTTTGCTGCATCAGCTTGGCCTGAGTGCACAGCGCCCGCTGTGGCGGGCGTATCAACAGAACCCTGAAGCTGTGAAGCGGTGGCTGGAGACGGACTATCCGGCGATCCGGCGCCGTGCGAAGCGCGAGGGAGCACAGATCTTCTTCGCTGACGAGGCCGGAGTGCGTTCGGACTTCCACAGCGGCACGACCTGGGAAGACGCGGGCGGACGCCGGTGGTCTCCAGCACCGGCGCCGGTTCGGCGCCAACCTGATCTCGGCGATCAGTGCGCAGGGGCAGCTGCGCTTCATGCTGACCAAGGGACGGGTCACCGCCGCGGTGTTCAGCGGAATTCCTCAAGCGGCTGCTGATCAACGCGATCGGCGCCGATCTTCGTCATTGTCGACGGACATCCGACGCATCGGGCAAAGTCCGTCGCACGCTTCGTCGCGGCGCAGGCGGACAAACTGGCCTTGTTCTTTCTGCCGCCCTACTCGCCTGAGCTGAACCCCGACGAGCTGGTGTGGAACGATCTGAAGTCCCACGGCACCGGTCGCAAGCTGATCATCTCGCTGCCGCAGCTGCGCCAGAGCAACCAGGAGACCAGACTATGAAGCTGTCCGCACGCAACCAGATCGCCGGCACGATCAAGGCCGTGAAGCCCGGCGCCACGACGACCCATGTCATGATCGAGGTGTCCCCGACGGTGACGATCACGGCGTCCATCACAAACGAGGCATCCGAGGAACTCGGGCTGAAGGCGGGCATGAAGGCGACCGCCGTGATCAAGGCGTCCGACGTGATGGTCGGGGTCTGATCAGTCAGCCGCGTCTGCCAGACCCGTCACCTCCGGCCGTCGCAACGCGGCGAGCAGGGAGGTGGCGCTGGCGGAACGAAGTGGCAGAAACCGCTTGCCCGCCTGACGGCATAGCTGCTTGGCAACCTGAGCCGCGTGGTGGCTGATGCAGTCGACCGGGAACATCACCAGATCGGCCTGACTCGCGAGGCCGGCGAGCAGGTTGAGATGGTGCTCGACACCACCGTCGTGATGCAGAAAGTTGGCACCAGCCTCCTCGGCGACCGCGCGCAGATGCGCCACCTGATGCGGATGACCGCCGACATAGAGCAGCGCGACGCCGTCAAGCCGAGGCGGTGACGGGATCGCGGAGGTTCTGTCGCCGCATGCCGCCTGCATCGATGATTCGACCACTTCCAGTTCCCGCCGCAGCGAATTGTTCTCGCGCTCCGCGGTCGATCGTGCGGAGCGCTCTTCAGCGATGGTGGCCTTGGCGTCGGCCAGTCGTTCACCCAACACAGCATTGCGTCGGGTCTCCGCAGCAAGACGACGTTCCAGGTCCGCCACCAGATGCAGCATCACGCCCCGATCGCCGGTGACCGTGGGTTCCGCGGCGACCTGTTGGGCAAGTGCTCGCCGCAGATCGGCAATGCCCGCATCGCGCGTGACGACAGCCTCGCGAAACGCCGTCTGCTGCCGCTCCAGGCGCGCCCGCAAGTCCGCATTCTCATTTTCCAACTGGCAAAGCCGCCGGATATCGGCGCGATTGGCCGCGCCGACCAGGTGCGACAGCATGTGCACCTCGCCGAACGCATCGCGAATGACGGCACGCGTCGCGGCCGGATGCGTCAGAGTGGCCCAATACGCGCCGGGAATGTCGCCGCGCCGTACGGCGTCGCGCCAGAGCGATCGGACAGCGTCCTCGGTGGCAGCCTTGGCGAACTGGTTGATTGCAAGCCGATGGCGTTCGTCGAGTGCCTTGTGCAGCAGCTTGGCTGCCTTGTCGTGACGTCCGGCGAGGCCGACCGCGGCACCGTGCAGGTCGTGGTCGGTGCTGTGGGGTGACGCAACGCCGAGCTTCTTCAAAAGCTGGCGCAGTTCGGCCGTGGAGAGGCAGGTTCCGATGATGGAGCAATGCAGATTCGTGTTGAATTCCCAGATCTTCGTGCGACGCGCCGGTTCGGCCGCAGTCGAGGCTTCGCCCCGGTCAACCAGAGCGGGCGGTATTGCGAAAAATTCGATCGTTCGCGAGGGCAGGGATGGATAAGCGGGATCCCTGACCACGCCGGTCGGTGTTGCTGCGCTCACGATCCGCCGTCTCCCCGATTATGGCCGTGCGGCTACAGGCCGGCCTGCGTGACGAACTTCGTGTTCAGATAATTTTCAATCGCCTCCAACCCGCCTTCGGACCCATAGCCCGAGTCCTTCACACCGCCGAACGGCACTTCGGGCAGTGCCAGACCGTGGTGGTTGATCGAGATCATGCCGCTCTCCACCGCCGCGGCGATCGCGTTCGCCGTTCTGGCCGAGCGCGTGTAGGCATAGGACGCAAGCCCGTACGGCAGGCGGTTGGCTTCCGTCACCACCTCATCGAACGTGCTGAACGGCGAGATGACCGCGAGCGGGCCGAACGGTTCCTCGTTCATCACGCGCGCATCCTTCGGCACGTCGGTCAGCACCGTCGGCTCAAAGAAGTTGCCCTTGTTGCCGATGCGATGTCCGCCGGTCTGTAGCGTCGCGCCGTGCTGCGTCGCATCGCCGATGAACGTCTCCATCGCGGTGATGCGGCGCGGGTTCGCCATCGGCCCCATCGTGGTGCTGGACTCCAGCCCGTCGCCGACCCGCAGAGACTTGCTGTGCTGGACGAAACCGGTGACGAACTGATCGTACACACGCTCCTGCACCAGCATACGCGTCGGCGACACGCAGACCTGGCCGGCATTGCGATACTTCGCCGTTGCCAGCAGGCGACTTGCCGTATCCACATCGGCATCGTCGAACACGATCGCCGGTGCATGGCCGCCGAGTTCCATCGTCACGCGCTTCATGTGCGCACCCGCGATGGCCGCAAGCTGCTTGCCCACGGCGGTGGAACCGGTGAACGAGATCTTGCGGATGATCGGATGCGGGATGAGGTACTCGGAGATCTCGGCGGGCACGCCGTAGACCAGGTTCATGACGCCGGCCGGCACGCCGGCATCGGCAAAGCAGCGGATCAGTTCGGCCGGTGAGGCCGGCGTCTCCTCCGGCGCCTTCACGATGATCGAGCAACCGGCGGCAAGCGCGCACGACAGCTTGCGCACCACCTGGTTGATCGGGAAGTTCCACGGCGTGAACGCCGCCACGGGGCCGACCGGCTCCTTGATCACAAGCTGATAGACGCCCTCTGCCCGCGCGGGAATGACGCGCCCATAGGTCCGGCGCGCCTCCTCGGCGAACCAGTCGATCACATCGGCGGCCGCCAGTACTTCGCCCTTGGCCTCCGGCAGCGGCTTGCCCTGCTCCATCGTCAGCAACGGCGCGATGGTATAGGCACGCTCACGCAGCAGGTTGGCGGCCTTGCGCATCACTTTCGACCGGTCGAAGGCGGAAACCTTGCGCCAGGCTCTGAAGCCCTTGTCCGCCGCCTCCAGCGCGCGATCGAGATCGCCACGATCGGCGTGCGCCACGGTGCCGATGGCATCGCCGGTGGCCGGGCTGACGACGGGCAGCGTGCGTCCCGCTCCGGCTTGGGTCCAGGCACCATCGATGAACAGGTCAACGTTGGGATACATCGTCTGAGTTTCTCCACCGGAGGCGGACTCGCCTCGCTACGCCATATGTGTTTGGATACAGCGATACTGCCCCGGCTGCCGGCCCTTGCCAAGGGGCAGTGTCGAACAGACAGGAGGAACAGCCATGGACACGATCGCACTCGACCCAAGATTGCGCCATTCGACGGGATTTTTCGGCCGCACGCCGTTGATGCTGATCGACGGCAGACTCGTCGAAGCGGCGTCCGGCAAGACATTTCCGGTCTACAACCCGGCGAGCGGTACGGTGATCGCCAATGTGCCCGAAGCGGACAAGGCAGACGTCGATCTGGCGGTCGCCGCCGCGCGGCGCGCGTTCGACGACGGCAGCTGGGGCAAGGTCAGCCCATCGGGGCGCGGCCGGCTGCTGTGGCGGGTCGCGGATCTGATCGAGCGCGATCTGGAAGAACTCGCCGAACTGGAATCGATCGACAACGGCAAGCCTTATGCGGTGGCCCGCGTGGCCGATCTGCCGCTGGCGGTGGACATGTTCCGCTACATGGCCGGCTGGGCGACCAAGATCACTGGCACGACCTTGCCGCTGTCATTGCCTGGCGAATATCTGTCCTACACGCGGCGCGAGCCAGTCGGCGTGGTGGGGCAGATCATTCCCTGGAATTTTCCCCTGCTGATGGCAGCGTGGAAGCTGGCGCCTGCGCTCGCCGCGGGCTGCACTGTGGTACTGAAGGCGGCGGAGCAGACGCCGCTGAGTGCGCTGCGCCTCGCCGAACTGTTCCAGGAGGCCGGCTTCCCGCCCGGCGTGGTCAACATCCTGACCGGGTTCGGCGAGACAGCCGGGGCAGCGCTATCGGCACATCCCGACGTGGACAAGATCGCCTTCACCGGCTCGACCGAGGTTGGCAAGTTGATCGCGCGTGCCGCCACGGGCAATCTGAAAAAGGTGTCGCTGGAACTCGGGGGAAAATCGCCGGCGATTATCCTGGCGGATGCCGACCTTGACATTGCCATCGCCGGTGCCGCGAACGCGATCTTCTTCAATCACGGACAGTGCTGCTGCGCCGGCTCGCGGCTTTATGCCCATAAGTCGGTGTATGATCGCGTCGTGGCCGGCGTCGCCGAAATAGCCGGCAAGATCAAGGTTGGCCCGGGTCTCGATCCCGGCACCGAGATGGGGCCGCTTGTCTCCGACGAGCAGTTCACCCGCGTCACCAGCTACATCGAAGACGGCCGCAGCGCGGGGGCAAAAATCGCCGTGGGCGGCTCGCGCGTCGGCAATCTCGGCTACTTCGTCGCGCCGACCGTGATGGAGAACACTACGCCAGACATGAAGGTGATCCGCGAGGAGATCTTCGGGCCTGTCGTCTGTGCACAGCCGTTCGACGATGGCGACCTGGATCGGATCGCGAAGCAGGCCAACGACACGATCTATGGCCTGGCCGCCAGCGTGTGGACGCGCAATGGTGGCACCGCGCACAAGCTCGCAGCCCGCATCCGTTCAGGCACTGTGTGGATCAACTGCCACAACGTGTTCGACGCCTCGCTGCCGTTCGGCGGCTACAAGCAGTCCGGCTGGGGCCGCGAGATGGGCGAGGAAGTGTTCCACAGCTACACCGAGGTCAAGGCTGTCACCGCCGCCTTGTAGTACCAAGCGGCGCCCGTCATGGCCGGCCTCGTGCCGGCCATGCACGCCTTTACAGGCCGCGGCTCCGTGGCCGGCAGCATGGCCGAGCCCCGCGATGACGGGGTACGACAGCCACTGGCAATCGCGAAAGGTACAAACTTCAGGCTAGCGCGGAGGCAATGGAACCGCGGTGGCGCCAAACGGCTCCGGGTCCTTGTCCTTGAACTGAGGATCATTCCGGTACGCAAACTTCGTCTCGATCACCCACGCGGTGTTGCCGTCCACGGTCACCGCCGTGAGTGACTGCGTGAAGCCGTCTTTGATCGTCGTGATCGTCGCTTTGTTTCCTTCAACCCGGACGAGGTCGATCTTGCCGCTGCGATTCTCGACCATGATAACCCGGCCGTCCCGCAGCGCCCGCATGCCGTCCGGGCCAGAGATCGGCTGCGAGAGTTCCAGCAAGGTCGCGGCACCGGCCGTCCCATCGGCGTTCATCTCAACCCGCACCAATTGGTTCTCGCGCACATTGTTGAACAACACGCTCCGATCCGTGAGCACCGCGATGCCGTCAATGCCGACCCATTTCGCATCGGCGGCCCAGACGGCGAGTGCAGTGGCACCTGGCTTGAGCGCGAGGATGCGTCCACCGCGCGTGTCGGTCGCGAGGACAGTTCCATCGCGTGACACATCGATGTCATTGCACAGGCCACCGTCAGGAAACGGGTAGCTGCCTTTGGGAGTGCCGGCTGCCAGATCGAACGCCTTCAAGGTGGCGTCCTTCCCCTGTGGATCGGTGGTGTTGGTGCAGACCCACAGCGTGTTCGACGCATCATGCGCGAAGACACCAAGTACTCGTTCAAGCCCGTTCGGACCAGCCGCGATCCAGGGAGTCGCCTTCGTCGAGCCCTTTGGCGCCCGGTAGATCGTGCCATGATCCAGGCTGCCCAGGATGATCGTTCCGTCCGCAGTCGAGGTCAGAACTCTCCGGAAAGGAGCGTTTGTCATCGATGATTATCTGAGGCTGCTGCGCAAACCCCAGACACGGTGCGACAAGCACACAGGCGAGCGTGGCAAATTGTGCCGGGCGGCGACGGATATGCTTCAACGGATTGAAGTTTGCGCTCATGGTTGCTTTCCCCTCGGGCAGTTGTCGTTTCTGGTTAGATATAGCGCCGCCTGGACGGCAATTGGCGGATAACGTCCGTGGCATTGTGTTATCGATGGCTGCTGCTGGCAAGAGTGGCGACATCCGCGCAACTGGACATCCTTCGGATCTACGTCTATATACGAATGGGAATAGCGTAGCAGATAATCGATGGATATCGTATCAGCCGAGGCTCGCCCGATCGAGGGCGAGCAACGCCGATGCAGACCTGGACCAGGCGGTGCCCGGTTCCGGTATGGCCGTGTTTGCCAATTCCGGCCAGATCTGCAGCGCAGGGACGCGTTTGTTTGTCGACCGCAAGATCTACGACGAGTTCGTCGGCCGCGTCGCCGCGTTCGGCAAGACGCTGCGTGTCGGTGACGGCCGCGACCCGGAGACACAGGTCGGGCCATTGGTGTCCGAGGAGCAGCTCAAGCGCGTCACCGGCTATCTGGCGATCGGGCGGCAAGAGGGGGCAAGCCCTCTGTCAGGCGGCGAGCGGCTCACCGATGGCGCGTTGGCGAAGGGCTACTTCGTGCCTCCCACCGTTTTTGCCAACGTGCGTGACGACATGCGCATCGCGCAGGAGGAGATCTTCGGGCCGGTAATCTCTGCCATCCCGTTCACCGACATCGAGGAAGTGATCGAGCGCGGCAACAAGACCCAGTTCGGCCTCGGCAGCGGCGTGTGGACGCGCGATGTTGGAAAGGCGCATCGGCTCGCGAAGAGCATCCGCGCCGGATCGGTGTGGATCAACTGCTATCAGGCGATGGATCCGGCGGTGCCGTTCGGCGGCTACAAGATGAGCGGGTACGGCCGCGAATCAGGTGTGCAGCATCTGGAAGAGTACCTGAACGTCAAGTCGGTGTGGATCAAGACCGACTGACACGCGCGTCGAAGTGATAGCGGAGCAATGCCCTCTCCCGCCTCCGGGGGAGGGCAGCGCATTTGAAGCCACCCGCACGACCGAGGCATGGTTCGACGCGATCGGAGTTCCCGCGACGTAGCGCCGGCGATGCCGATCCGCTATGCTGGATCGAACACGCAGAGGCGCCAAAGGTCATGCACGCTGAACCGATCCTGACCGAGACCATCGCTGGCATTCAGAGCATACTGGGTGCCGACCTGAACCAAATCGTCGTCGAGCGTGCAGTCATCGGCCTGTTCTTCACCGGCGTGAAGCTGAGCGCGGGCGTCGCCGGAGCATGTGCAACGCCGCTGCGCTCGATCCCTGACGCGGTCTGCTGTCCGAGTTCTGCGATGGCCATGCCGTTTCCAGGGAAATTACGCGGTCGGATGGCCAGGGACCTCCTGAAGGAAACAACCGCTGCCAGCGGGATTCGTCGCGCGGTCGGTGTGGCGACGATGAATGCCCTGGCGGAGTTGTGCTGGCAGCGACGCACGCCGGCGGCGGTGGAGCTTCGTGCCGGTGTCGACGCCTATGACGCCGCGGACATCCGTCCTGGCGAACATGTCGTTGTGGTCGGAGCGTTCGTGCCGTTCCTGAAGGCGTTGAAGCGAAGTGACCAGCGTTTCACCGTCCTCGAAATGGATCCCGCGACGTTGAAGCCGGACGAGTTGCCGTATTTTCGTCCGGCCGATGAGGCGGGTCTTGTGATGCCAAGTGCCGATGTGGTGCTGATCACCGGCACCACGCTGCTGAACGATACGCTGGAGAACCTGCTCGCACTGTGCCGTCCGGATGCACGCGTGGTTGTGGTCGGTCCGACGGTCGGTCTGCTGCCCGATGCGTTCCTGCGTCGCGGCGTCGATGTGCTGGGTGGGGTACGGATCACGGCGCCGGATGCGTTCCTCGATGTGCTGGCGGAGGGCGGCTCCGGCTATCATTTCTTCGGGCGTTCGGCGGAGAAGGTGGTGCTTATGCGGCGGGCGGTTGCCGCGGTGTCGCACGCCGCGTAGTGGCGATGCCAAGCGCGGGCAGGTCAATCGAACAGCCCGCGCCATCGCCTTCATCAGTCATGCGGTGAGGTGCGACACATTCTTCACCACCGTGTAGCATTGCAGGCCCTCGGTGCCGCCTTCTCGGCCAAAGCCGCTGTCCTTGACACCGCCGAACGGCGTCTCGGCACTTGATGCCACGAAGTGGTTGATCGACAGATTGCCAACTTCCACACCTTCGGCCAGCGATCAACATTGCGTGCCGAGTTCGTGAAGGCATAGGCCGCAAGCCCGTGCGGCACCGAATTGGCCTTCTCGATCGCTTCATCGATATTGCGCACGCGGCTGAGCAGCTTGAGTTCAGGATAGTTTGTCATCCTTGTGCGCTCCGTCAATTTGCGGTTCGCGGCATCGCCGTATACAATGGGGCATAACGAGCAACAATCGGCGAGATCGTCACGAACCCGGATGGTTTTCCGGAGTCTTTGCGCTACACTTGGGAGCCCTACGGTGCTCACACCGCATCAGGATGGATCGATGACCTCAATAATGTTGCCGCTCCCCGAACCTTACGCAACGCCGTCGGCGATCAATTTTGCCACTGTTGTCGGATGGCCCGATGACCTGACGCCCAACGCGCCCGTGGGCTTCAGCGTGAACCGCTGGGCCGGAGGGCTGGATTATCCGCGCTGGTTTCACCTGCTGGCCAATGGCGACGTGCTGGTGGCCGAGGCGCGCAGTGTGCTGTTGCCGGGCCATGACCGTCGATCGCCGGAAGTACAGGGTTCAATCCGCGCGCGGGGCCTTGGCACGAGCGCCAACCGCATCACGCTACTGCGTGATACGGACGGCGACGGCATTGCCGAGTTCCGGACCACCTTCCTCGATGGTCTGGATCGTCCATTCGGCATGGCGCTGCTGGACGACCGCTTCTACGTCGCCAACACCGACGGCGTTCTGGTGTTTCCTTATCGGGCCGGGCAGACCAGGCTTGAGGGGCCGGGCAAAAAGATCATCGACCTTCCGGCCGGGGGTTATAACAACCATTGGACGCGCAACATCGTCGTCGGCCCCGGCGGTAAGAAGCTCTACGTCACGGTTGGCTCTGCCAGCAATGTCGGCGAGTACGGCATGGCGGAAGAGGAACGCCGCGCCGCGATCCTGGAGATCGACCCCGATGGCGGCAATGAACGGATCTTCGCCTCGGGCCTGCGCAATCCGGTCGGGCTCGACTGGGAGCCTGAGACCGGCACCATGTGGACCGCTGTCAATGAGCGCGACGAACTGGGTGACGACCTCGTTCCGGACTACATGACGAGCGTGCGCGATGGCGGTTTCTACGGCTGGCCATACGCCTATTTTGGTCAGATCGAAGATCCTCGGCTAGCCGGTCGTCGGCCCGATCTGGTTGCGAAGTCGCTGGCGCCGGACTTTGCGCTCGGGTCGCACACGGCATCGCTCGGCCTGCGGTTCTATCGTGGCGCCAGCTTCCCGGATCGCTTCCGAGGCGGCGCGTTCGTCGGTCAGCACGGTTCTTGGAATCGCGCCGAATTGTCGGGCTACAAGGTCGCGTTCGTTCCGTTCGCCGGCGGTCGGCCAGCCGGCGCGATGGAAGACTTCCTGACAGGCTTCATCTGCGCAGACGATCCGAACAAGGTCTACGGCCGCCCGTGCGGGCTGGCCGTGCTTGGTGACGGATCGCTGCTGGTGGCCGACGATGCGGCTGACGTGATCTGGCGCGTGCAGGCGGCAGAACGTCCTTAGCAGGAGGGACCGCATGGCTGATCTGCCAAAGCGGGAACTTGGGCGGATCGGGCTGCAGGTCACCATGCTCGGTTATGGCGCGATGGAGTTGCGCGGGGGCGCCGCGCGCACGCGACACCACCGAATAGCGGGCGGAAACCATTCTTAGCGCTGTGCTCTACGCCGGGATCGACCAGCCGGCGCCGATGCCGAACGTTAGGCCGACATTGGCAATCTAGATGCGATGGTCCATGATTGAAAACCAAGTGAAGCCATGGTTTTCAGCTCACAGCACCTTCGGTTTCACAGCCTCGATAATCTCAGCGGGATCAGGACCGAACAGCCACGACGGATTGTGAATGCCAAACTTCATGAAATCACGCCCGTCGAGTTGCTACGCTCATTCGCAACGCTGGACGTAGCATGGATAGTTCGATTTGACATACGTAGGTTCGCAATCAGCGTACCGAAGAGCCCAATGCAAGCCATGTATTTTGGTTCAGTCTGCGCCAAGACGACACGTCGACGAACGAGGGTTTTTTCTCTCCAATCGGACCGATCGCCTATGACCGAATGATGAGCGGCAAGGCACGCTTTCGGGTGGTCCGCGGGATCGGTTCGTAGCAGAGTCCGCGCTGCAGCGGTGCGCGAGAACTCATTCCGGTAATAGATGTTCAGGTCCATGCCTACGAACGGTACCATGCCGGCCGCCCGCGGGCTGCGCATCTGCACCGACCGGAGCACGTCACAGGCGACGAAATGGTGGACGCCCGAAGGATCCGTGACGAACAGAGCTGCACGGCGAGCGGTCCCGTGCCGCTGACACATCCGCGATCGCCTGGACACCCTACAGGCCCAGTTCGCCGTGGAGAGGGCCGAGCTGACCGCACAACTCAAGTAGGCCCGAGTGACTTCGTCGACCTGGGCGATTTGAGACTTGAGGCGTTATATGGACACGCAGAGCACGCTATCGTCGCAGCCATGTGCATCACGCCGTACAAACGTAGAGCGCAGCAAAGATCACATCATTGGCGGCACAACTTTGGAGAATATACCTGCCCAGGTTTGACTTCAATAGGTGCCGATAACTTGTTATACAGCACAATCTGGATGGGCGGCAGGCCTCACGATGAAGGCTCAGGCAGAGCAGCCTTCCGTCAGTGTAGCGACATAGCGACAAATAGGGAGGATGTGACCCATGTCTGGAACGAACATGCCCCAGCTTTTTCCATTCGCAATGTCGCCGATCACAATGGTTGCAAGCAGTCCCACGTTCATGCCCCAAATTTTGCCACTCGCGATGTCGCCGATCACTATGATTCCAATAAATCCCATGATCGTTTTCACAACGCCGAGCAACCTGCCTGATCTGCCATTTCCGCCAAATTTCCGAATCAGCGATCAGACCGCCGGAATGATCAGCACTGCCTCTGGTGCCCCGCATACGGGTCCGGTCGCGGGCATCGATAGGGACTTGATCATCGCGACCCCGGACAATATCAACGTGAATGCGCTCGTAAAAAACGTGTTCATTCATACCGGCAGTGGCGAAGATGCGATTGATGTAAGTGCGACAGGCGGCACGAATGTGTTGGACGGCTCGACCGGCAGCAATTTCCTGGTAGGTGCCGCATTACCGTCGAACGATACATTCTTTGTGGATGACCGAAACGCGGCGGCAAGTATCTGGGACACAATTAAGAATTTCCATTCCGGTGATAATGCAACAATCTTTGGCATTACCCGGCAAGATTTCACAATCACGAAGCTCGATAATCAGGGAGCGGTCGGCAATACGGGGTTGACGTTCGACTTCTCTGCGCCAGGTGCGGTGGATGCAAGGATGACGCTGGTTGGATTCACGAGCGCCGATCTTACCAATGGCAAGCTAACGACCAGCTTTGGCACCACAGCGGTAACGCCAGCAACCGCCACGAGCCCAGCACTTCCAGGAGCGGATTTTATGATGATCCATGCAACGTAGGACCGGATGGACGTCCGCTGTCGCGTCGTCGGCCAGTCCGGGCGGCCTCGCGCCGTTCCATTCCCGATACCCGCCCAGCACGTCCAGCCGCGAAGCGCAGCGTAGGGCGATAGAGACGGTGGCATGGAGCAACGCATTGCTCCGCCGGTGGGCGGAGGAGCCGCCGCAGGCCTGGCGGCAGCCGGGGCTACTACCGTGAGGTCGCTCGGACGTCTGGTCTGATCGCGTCAACGATCGCATGGACATCCGATGTGCGTGGACAACCGCCGGACCTTGCTGACGGAATATGCAGTGCCGCCAACGCCCGTTGCTCTTCGCTCAATCCGAGGGCTGGCATGATTGTCCCCGTTTGGTAGCGCATGGTCCTCACGCTAACTGCCAACATCGCAGCACAAGACCTTCGACACAGTCTCTCACGCCGCTCGCGCGCCAGTACGAATGATTGTCCCAACGTGCTCGCCACGCAGCGCCCCGGTGAGCCGGCCTGGGACGAGCCCGTTTATGACCTGCACGCGCTCGATGTGGCGAGCAGTTGCCATGACATCGAGCAGCGCACGGTCAAAGGGCAGCGTCCCCTAGAGCTTCGCAAGATCAGCGACGTTCGTCTCGCGCAGAAGCTGCGTCTGCTCTCCGCCGGGGGTCTTGGCGTCGATGGTGTACACTCCATCCACGTCCTCTACGATCGTGAGGCCAGCCGCGCCCAGCGCGTCCGCCAGCAGGAATGCCGGGCCTGGGCATGGATCTCGATCCGGCGAAGATCGAGACGCAGGAGGAGGTTTACTGCTGATGGTGGCGGAGGAGGACCCACGCACGTTGGCGTCTTTCTCCGGGCAGAAGCTCAGCGCAGGTTCCTCCGACGACAACGGACGCTACGTTTACAACGCCGGATCGCAATGATCGGTTGAAACGTTCCTTCCCTTGTCGAAGCCGCCGGTAGAGTGAGGCCCCGAAAGACCCTCTGGCGGTACCCACATGCGCTTGCGCCGAAGGTTCAAAGATACTGCCGGGAGCAGCAGAAACGTCAGCTGTGCATATCACGTCCGTCAAGCCGGTATTGCTGGCAGCGAGGTTCAGGCACTGCGGCTGTGCCTGCCGTGACGCGTCAGCGTCACCAGGTAGGCGATCAGCAAGAAGGTCAATGCGTGCGCGGCGACGATTGCGGCGCCATTAGCGGCCGGTTCCGCGGTCATGTTCATCAACGTGCCGGTGTGTGCGTTCATTATTCGGATTGGTCCCTCGGCAGTGATGAACACGGACTTCATCGCTTCGGTCAGCCAGTAGCCGCTGACCGCTATCTTCGCCACCGTTGTCGCAAGATCTGGCAGCTTTGGCACCAGCACCCCGGCCAAGATCAACTGCGGAACCAAGGCCAGTGGAACGATCGTGGTTGCTTGGTCTCGCGTGTTGGCAAACGCCGAGATCACCAATCCCATCGCTGTACCGGCCATCGCACCGATCGTCAGCAACCCGAATTGATGCAGCGGATCTCCTGGGATCCCGGCCGCCAGCAGGGCCACAAGCACATAGACAGCTGCAAGTTGCAACACGGTGAACACGCACGACACGACGTATTTCGCAACGATGAATGCGGCAGTGGACAGGTTGATGTCGTTTTCACGCCGGTAAATCGGAAGTTCGCCGACGATATCCTTCGACGCGGCATTACAGCCGAGCCAGATCGCGCTCAGGCCAAGCAGCAGCAGAAGAGCGTTCTCCGCGTTAACGCGCTCCTGACCCGTCCCAAAGTTGCCGAACGCATAGCCCATCAGGCCGCCGATGAGCACACTCTGCGCCGCAGCCATCACCAACGTACGACGATCGGACAGCAACAAGGTGGTATTCCGATGCAGTAGGATGGCCGTTTGGCGGATTACACGCAATAGCGTAACGAATGCCGGATCGCGAGGGTGCTGCAACGCTGGACGGCGAGTGCAGCCGTGAGACGTGACGGCGGTCGGCAGATTGACTGTGGCGCTGACCGTTGCTTCGAATTTGGCACGCCAGCACTCGGCACCAAGCTCTTCCGTGCGGCCAAACACCTCTCCCAATCGGTGCACCGCAAAGAATTCCAGCACCTCGGAGGGGCTGCCAACGAACGTTGGCTGGCCACCGCGGCCCATGCAGATAACCTTGTCGCAAAACTCGGTTACGTTCGCCAAGGTGTGCGTGACGACTATAATAGTTACTCCGTCATCGGCCAGACGTCGAAGCAGGCGCATGATCTGCCAGTCGGTGCTCTCGTCTAGCCCGCTGGTAATCTCGTCGAGCAGCAGCAGGCTGGGGCGGTTGAGAATCTCGCTGGCCAGGCTGGCGCACTTCTTTTGCCCGCCGCTGAGTGTGCCAATGCGCTGGTCGAGCCAGTCGATCAGATTGACGCCGCGCGCTGCGTCGATCACTGCTGCGTGGCGCTGCGCGACAGTGGTGTCCGGCGGCAGCCGGAGCTGCGCCGTGTAGTCGAGCGCCTGGCGCAGAGTGAGCTGCTCGTGGAGCACGTCCTGCTGTGGCACAAAGGCGATGTCCTGCTTCATGGCTTGAAAATTGGCGTGCAGGTCACGATCGTTGAGCAGGACCGTCCCTTCACTCGGGACCATCCGACCTGCCATGATGTTCATCAACGTCGACTTGCCTGAGCCGTTGGCACCGATGATGGCGACAAATTCGGACGGGAGGATACGCAGGTTGGCGCCATGCAGAAGACGTCTTGGTACTCCGCGGTCCTGTCCGCGGCACACATCATAGCTGACGCCGCGGACCAGCAGTTCGACATTGCCGAGGCGCCCTACCTTGGTGAGCGCCGTTCCATCGAACGTCAGTTGGAATGGGCCGATATCAATGCGGTCACCCTGGACCAGGCGACGAGCGCCACGCAAGCGTGCGCCGTTGACATAGGTGCCGTTGGTGCCACCGAGGTCGCGCAGCACAACGGTTCCATCCACTATCTCGAAGGCCGCATGACGGAGCGAGACATTCGGATGATCGAGGACGACCTGCCCCGGTATCGCCTGACGGCCGACGGTCAGACCGTGGCCGAGGGTGACCAGGTCTTGCATGATGGCAAACCCGCCGCCCTCTACTGCTTGCATTTTCCAAGTCCCCGAAACAGTCTCGGCAGCGATCCGCTAGCCGTCAGGGCCACCGCCACCCGTGACGCCCCTACCTCCACAAGCATAGTAACCGCCGCCTCGCATTGACCTGGATCAATCCGACGTAGGGGAGTGCAGAGCTTGCAAGGGCAGTTGCCGCATCTCTCAGTCTGCGCGCAAACTACTCGCAACAGCGGCCAAGCCTGGACACGGACTGAACAGGTGCGGCCGCCTCGGTGGTATCGAACCCCCGTAGCGACAGACCAGTTGGGGTCGCGGACAACTGTACTTTCCTCGGCGCAACCCTGCTGGCCCTCGCCTGGCAGGTTGTCACCGGCTGGGTCGACGAGATCCCGGATGCGACCATTCCGCCCGGAGGCTGATCGGAGGCGGATGACCGCCGGTGACGTCACTGTTTCCGAGGGCTATGGTGCCGGGCCAGGACCTCCATGACCTGCTCGGCGTCGGTCGCAGCCAGGTTTCGAGATACAAATGCCCGCTATTGGCTTCCGAATGCTTCAAGCGGGCCGGTCAGGTCCCTGCCGACCCTGGTCATTCGACAGTGCTCGATCGAGCGTCCGAGCAGGTGGAGGGTTCGAGGGGAAGGCTTCCGGGCGCCAGCGAGCGAAAGATGATGCGGCACGACAAAACCGGTGACCCCTGAATCGCTCCTAGCCAGTTATGCGCCAGGGTGATCCACGGCTACGAGCTCAGCTCCTTCGACCGGTTGAATGCCTCGCTCCTTCCACCTTCCAGAAGCGCTTGAGGATCGACCCATCCGTAGATTTCGATCAGTTTCGCCACAACCCCGGTCCAACCAGTCTGGTGGCTAGCGCCAATACCCGCGCCATTGTCGCCATGGAAATACTCGTAGAACTGCAAGCAATCCCGCCAGTTCGGATCTGTCTGAAACTTTTCCGCTCCGCCGAACACTGGCCGCCTGCCCGATTCGTCGCGGAGGAATATGCGGGTCAGCCGATTGGCAATCTCGCGGCTCACCTCAAAAAGGTTCATCCAGTTGCCAGAGCCGGTGGGGCATTCGACCTTGAACGTATCCCCGTAATACAAATAATACTGCAGCAGGGCGCGGAGCAGCAACGCATTCACCGGCATCCAGATCGGGCCACGCCAGTTGGAATTGCCGCCGAACATGCCGCTGTCCGACTCTGCGGGAAGATAATTCACACGGTATTCCTCACCATGCACCGAGATCACGAACGGATGTTCGGCGTGATGGCGGGACAGCGCGCGGATGCCATATGGGCTGAGGAACTCGTTCTCGTCGAGCATGCGCGAAAGGATCCTGCGCAGCCGGTCCTGGTTCACAAGACCCATGATGCCGCGCTCGCCCACGCCCAGATGTCCCGGCCCGGTCGGGTGAATGCTGTCGAGGATCTCCGGCATCCGTCGCAGTCGCTCCATGAAGGTACGCAATAGCTGCGGAACGCGCTTCCGCTGCCATGGCTCGACGACCGTGATGGCGCAGATGGGGAGCAGCCCCACCATGGAGCGAACCTTGAGCCGCGTCGCACGACCGTCTGGCAGGCGAAGGACATCGTAGTAGAATCCATCCGCCTCATCCCACATGCCGTCCGGTCCCGACCCGTTCATGGCGCGGCCGATCCAGAGGAACTGCTCGGCGAACTTCGTCGCCAGGTCTTCGTAGACCGGATCGCGTGTCGCCAGCTCGATGCCGATCTCAAGCATGTTCTGGGAAAATAGTGCCATCCAGGCAGTGCCGTCGGCCTGTTCCAGATATCCCCCGGTGGGCAACGGCGCGCTTCGGTCGAAAACCCCTATATTGTCCAGGCCCAGAAACCCGCCCTCGTAGAGGTTCTTGCCGAACCGGTCCTTGCGATTCGTCCACCAGGTGAAATTCAGCGACAGCTTGGTGAAGGCGCGTGCGAGGAACCCAAAGTCGGGCTCGCGCCCCAGTGCGAGCTCGGTTCGGTGCAGAAAGATCGTTGCCCAGGCGTGCACCGGCGGATTGACGTCGCTGAAGTTCCACTCATAGGCGGGGACTTGCCCCGTGGGGTGCAGGTAGAAGCCTTGCAACATCAGATCGAGCTGCTGTTTGGCAAAATCCACATCCACCGTCGACAGCGCCATTGCGTGAAACCCCAGGTCCCACGCGGCAAACCAGGGATATTCCCACTTGTCCGGCATCGAGATGATGTCGTGGCTGACCATATGCTGCCATTCGCTGTTGCGGACATGTCGAGCGCCAGGGTGCGCCGGGTCGCTACCGTGCTCGTCGAGCCATTTGTCAACATCGAAAAAGTAGCATTGCTTGCTCCAGAGCATCCCGGCCAACGCCTGCCGCATCACATTGGCTGCATCTTCGCCGACGCCGGGTGGCGTGATCGAGCGGTAGAACGCGTCGGCTTCGCCTTGGCGCTCGGCCAGGGTCTGTGCAAAGGAGCTCCCAAACGGATCGCCGATGGCATCGGGCGCGGTATTGGTCAGCCGGAGCCGGACGATGGCGGACTGTCCCGGCCCGACATTCAGCTGGTAGTGCGCGGATGCCTTGGTCCCCGTCTGTTGCGGATTGACGGCGTCCTGCTTGCCCGCCAGAACGAAATCGTTGATTCCGTCCTTCACATAGGCTCCCATATTCGATGAGCCGAAGCACCGCTGGTTGTTGGTCTCGTTCTCTGTGAACAGCAGCGGCGGATTTCCTTCACAATACAGGAAATAATCGCCAAGTTCGGCGTCCAGCGCGCGCAACGCCGGTGACACCATTCTCTGTGGTGACCGTTCGCAAGGAAGGCTTTGGTGTTTCGGGCCACCACGTCCAGATATTGCGGAACAAGAGCGTCGGCAGCACGTGAACCGGCGCCACGTCGGGGCCCCGATTGCATAGGCTGATCTGGATCAGGATGTCGGTTGGTGTCCGCTTGGCGTATTCCACGAACACATCGAAGTAGCGATCTTCGTCGAAAACGCCGGTATCAAGCAGCTCGTACTCCATCTCGGCACGTCCGCGTCGCTGGTTGGTCTCAACCAGGTCGCGATACGGGTATTCAGCTTGTGGATACTTGTAGAGGAACTTCATGTATGAGTGGGTCGGCGTGCTATCGAGGTAGAAATAATACTCCTTGACATCTTCGCCGTGGTTGCCCTCGCTGTTGGTCAGGCCGAACATGCGCTCCTTGAGAATCGGGTCACGGCCATTCCACAGCGCCAGGGCGAAGCACAGACGTTGCTGTTCATCGCTTATCCCGGCGATACCGTCCTCACCCCAGTGATAGGCGCGCGAGCGCGCTTGGTCATGATTGAAATAGTCCCACGCATCGCCGCTTTCGCTATAATCCTCCCTGACGGTGCCCCACTGGCGCTCGCTCAGATACGGCCCCCATAGCTTCCAGGGGATCCCTCGGTCGCGAGCCTCCGCAAGCCGTGCACCCTCGGCCTGCTTTGTGCGTTCTATGGCCGGATTCTCAGACATGCCGTGATTCCTAAGTCGGTATTTGCTCGATGTAGGTTCCGGTCGAGCCTAGCCGAATCGTCCTTGAGATGGTTGTCGATTGAGCAGCTGGTCACAAAACCGTCGCACCCGATCCGAGCCGCCGCAATGATAGCGACCCGGGTCGGGCAACCGGCGTGTTGCGGAGAACTTGCTTCGAGCCGTTGTCGTGGCTGGATCTTGGCCCATGGTGGGTCGGCGACTTTCGCACATGTGGCAAAGCAGGCATACCTGGGTCGCATGTTCGAAACGTGTTCGATCGGCCGATGATAGCAGGGTCCGGGGAACCTCCGCCATTGGCGAAGCGGCCCCAGATGATCGGCCAATCCCTTGAGCGGCGGGGCAGCTTCCGGAGCAGCAGAACGATGAATTACCGTAAGAGGGAGCCTCATCGATGGGAGTCTGCAATGGCAGCCCCGGTCAACGTTGTCCTGGCCCGTTCCAGTCGCCGAATCGGTTAACTCGCCGATACCATTCAGGCTATTTCTGCACGGCGTCGCGGTTCGGGTCGGCAGGGTTCAGTCCGGGCAATATGGTGCAACCCCAGAGGGCGCCGACCCACGCCACGGATTGACTTGCAATAGATGCCGTCGCCGTGCGCAATAGGCAACGAAAGGATGGCCATGAGATACTTTACCTGTGCGGCATTGGCATTGGTCAGTCTGAGCGGATGCGCGAACCCGGACCCGCAAGTCTCGCTCAACTCCCTGCGACAGCAGCTTGATGCGGTGGAGCTTTACTGCGCCAGGAAGGACCCAAGCATCTTTCCGGAATGCCCAATCAACACCAATTCGCTGCGCGCAAGAATCCAGAGCTTTGAGACACTCCAGCAGCCCATCCCTGCGCCTGTCTCCTTGACGGCCGAGGAGCAGGCCGAAATCATAGCGAGATCATACAGATATGACCGGGAGTGGGAAGCGAAGGGCGCCAGCGGTCGCGCACCGCGCGAGTACGACCGACCGATCACATTTGTGCTGACCAGTGGAGCTCTCTTCAGGAGTCCAAGCATCGATGCCGACATGCTGCAATTTTGGTTCCTGTCGAACCCCTATCCGGGGATCATATGTGGATCGGAAAGCCAGGCGGACATCTTCGGGATATATTCCGGCCCGACCCGGTTCGCCGCATATTTCAACCCTGGCGGGAAGCTCGCTACGATTGCCGAGCCTGCTCGGATGCCTCAGGAGAGCTTAGAAAGAATGTATGCGGATCGTCTCTATGGCCCATTGGCCGCATCGGATGAGGCTGCACTGTTTCGGATTTGCGGTATCATACCGGCAGCATACTGACCGGTTATTCACATGGGTATGTACGGCGAACCGAACGGAGGCCGCTGGAGGCGCGGCTTTGCGCTCAGGCGATGCAGTTCGAGAGGTGAGGTATCGGCAGTACCTGAATAACCTGATCAAGCAGGGCTACGGGCGCCGCGCGGAATGCTGCGACTGGTCGCAACGACGACGCCCGTAAACAAGCCTGTTGAACCACGTGCGGACCGCGAATCGCGGTCTTACCATTGCGCCTGATCACATATCACCTCCGCAATGGACAGCACAGACTGCGTCACCGTCTAATATGGTGGCGGCGCAACATAGCCTGGCGGATAGGTCGGCGGAGGAGCTGCATAGGTAGGGGTTTGGGCTGCCGAATTAGCGGCGGCACCGACCACGGCACCAACCGCGACGCCCGCCGCGACACCACCCCAGTTCGGTCCGGAATCATAGTTGCCATTGCAGCAGCCGCCATTCACGTTAACATTCCGGTTGGCGTTTACATTCGTGTTGCGAGTGTTCGACACGTTCGCATTGCGGCTGTTCGACACGTCCCGATGGAAGTCGTTGGTGCTGAAATTACCGCCACGGTTCGCCGTACCGGCAGAACGCTGCCCACCACCGCCAGCAGCTCGTTGACCGCCACCACCACCACCACCACTACGTCCGCGGTTCTGCACGAAAATCAAACCCGACTCCTCGGGTTGAAGAGCTGTGTCGGAATGGGCCGCCGTCTCAATCGCTCGCGAAACGCTGTCCGGGGCGAATGGCGTAAGCGGCGCTGCTATGGCGCTGCCCGCGAACGCCAAGGCGGTCGTGAGAAACAGTGTGGATCTCGTGCTCATTTCAGCGCGCCAGATATTTGGCTTGAAGCGCCTTGAAGTCTCCGATCGCCTGGGCGCAAGCCTTATGGTCGAAGTCGTGCGCCGTCCCGTATCCGAACGAGCCGCTGTAGATGAACGCGGCCTGCAGTCCGAAATGCAGGCTCACTTGAGTTGCGAGGTCAAGAGCGCCTTGGCCGACCTGAGCTTTATCTGCATCGCCGGAACAGGCGTAAGCCTCGCCCGACATCACGCCGAGCTTGCGGATACCTGTCATGAACGCGTCATCGGCATCACTCCCCTTCTTTGGAGGATCGTCGGCAAACGCGGGGGCAACAAACGTGGCAGCGAGTAAACAAGCCACAAGCTTGGTTCGCATGGTTTCCTCCTGGTTCGACGCTTGGGCAATCGACAACGAGGTCGTCGTAGGATTGTGGTGGCTGTTGGGGCCGCCGGCGGCCCGGCCCACGGATGACATCCATCGACCAGTTCTCGTGCCGACGCAAGTGGGCGCGTCGTCCGTCCGTTGTCTAGCGGATTTCGATCATAATGGCCAGGTGCTGTAACCCCGCTTTGTTCATTCAACCGTCAACACGTTTGGCATGCGTTCACCGGTCCCGGAGATATGCAGGCGGGCAGCCGCCATTTGAGTCCTATAAGCGAGGGGTCCGACACCACGTAGGCGATGCTCATCTGTTCCATTTGCATGTGCCATTCTTTCGCAAGATTGCCGATATTGAGGTCGGCTGATCTCTGCTCCTCGGGTTCCGCTTCCGCCCCGATTGACATTCAGCGCCCAATCAATGCTTGGGGGAGAATCAGGGGTCAGTCATTGATTTGGATCAATCGGCCGAATGGCGCTGGAGAAGGGTATCGGCGGGGAGCTTCGCGATTGAGGTTCGCCCCTGGTCTCGTCCGGTGCTCAACCCATCGACGGTCAGCCGCAGCGTGGCGGTTGATCTAGATCAATGACGAACCAGTCCACCTCTGTCGGAACTACCTGGCGCACTCGCGTGTGACAAGGGCGCGGGACGTCGTGAATGGAGGTCCGTATACTTCGCCGAACCTTTCCTCTGGCATCCGTCCACCATGCTGGCGCTTGTCGTGGCATGGCGCTCAGTTGACGTCCAGCGAACGACAACTCTCAATGGAGTTGTCGAGACTGTCGATCCTGTTTTCCGCGAATTGCTGCTGCGCGGCGGGGCCGGTGCGCAGTCGGGTGCCTTGCTGAGCATGATAGTCGGGCCGCAGGTTCAGCGCCTCGATCGGAACCGGCTAGGTGACCGGGGCACCGTAACGTACTATCAGGCGCTTGCCGCCCAGGCGGTGCACGTCTTTTCGTCCCAGAGCCAGCCCTTTGAAGGGGTAACGGTCGATCGTCGTGAGACGGCCGAGCCGCCGGTGCAATCGTGACGCGTGTTCGCCGCGGTCGTGTCGTGATCACTGCGGTCGACCCGTCGCGCAATACGGTCAGCTTCGGCGGGCCAAACAACGCAGTGCGCACCGTCTCGCCGAAGAACGAGGAGGTCGCGTCTCTTCTTCGAAAGCTAAAAGTCGGCACTCAGGTAGACCTCGTTTACGAGGAGGCGCTGGCGGTTTCGATCGAGGCAATGAAGTAATACCTCGCAATTTACGTGGACCTTCGTAGACCAACTGTTTCGGAATCCATCTGTGCCGCTCGAGGTGATACTGTATGGGGCGATCCGGCTTGCCCTATACTCGATCCGTTGTCTGCTCCCCGAGCGACTGGCTTTTATAGATCGACATTCCGTCACTCCATGCTACAACCAAATTTGCGTGCCCTTGTGCGATCAGGGAGTGCCGACTCCAAAACCGTTGAGATCGCGGCGTGGCCCGGCCTCGCCGCCAAGCAATCACACGGGGATAAACCGATGCGTCCTCCACTCCATGCTGCCGCCGTGCACTGGCTGATCGCCCTGCTCTGCCTGATTGCCGCCGCACCACGGGCCTCCGCCCAGCAGCCTGCCACCGCCATCCCGGTCGGCACCGCGGCGGCCGAGTTGCGGCCGATCACCCAGGCGACCGAGTTCGTCGGCCGCGTGGAGGCGGTCGAACGGGTGGAGATCCGCGCGCGCGTGACCGGCTTCCTCCAGGAGGTGCTGTTCAAGGAGGGCGACATCGTCAAGGCGGGCGACGTGCTCTACCGGATCGAGCCGGACACGTTCCAGGCCGCGGTGCAGCAGGCGCAGGGCGCGCTGTATCGAGGCGCAGGGCAAGTTCGCCAACGCCACCGCGCAGCGCGCGCGCACGCAGGAACTGACCAAGACCGACGCCGCCTCGAAGGCGCTGCTCGACGTACGGATCGCCGATGAGAAAAGCGCGCAGGGCGACGTGGTCATCGCCGATGCCAACCTGAAGACCGCCAACGTCAACCTCGGCTACACCGAGATCACCGCGCCGATCACCGGCGAGGTCGGCCGCACCAAGCTGACCAAGGGCAACGTGGTCGGACCGGACAGCGGTCCGCTGACCGTGATCGTCAGCCGCGATCCGATGTATGTGACCTTCCCGGTCAGCCAGCGCGAGTTCCTGCACGTGCAGGAGAACGCGGATCGCAAGGTCGGCGCCGAACGCGGCCAGGCAGTTCGCCGTTCGCATCAGCTTTTCGGACGGCTCGACCTACGACCAGACGGGGCGGATCAATTTCGTCGACGTGACGGTCGATCGCGCGACCGACACCGTCCTGGTGCGCGCGACCTTTCCCAATCCGAGGGGCCGGCTGATCGACGGCCAGCTCGTGCGGGTCGCGGTCGAGGCGGACAAGCCCGAGGAGAAGGTGCTGATCCCGCAGACCGCGCTGATCGTCGATCAGCAGGGCACCTATGTCTTCGTCGTCGCCGACGGCAAGGCCGCGGTGCAGCGCGTCAAGCTGGGCGGCATGTCGGGTCCCTATTCGATCGTGGACGATGGCCTCAAGGGCGGCGAGCAGGTGGTGGTGCAGGGCATGGAAAGCCTGCGCCCGGGCACGCCGGTGATCGCCAGCCCCGCACCGCCGCCGCTCGGGCGGACCTGAGCGCATGTTCTCCGCCATCTTCATCGAGCGGCCGCGGCTCGCGACGGTCATCGCCATCGTCACGACGATCGCCGGGCTGCTGTCGCTGCTGGTGATCCCGATCGCGCAGTACCCCGACATCGTGCCGCCGCAGGTGTCGGTCACCACGGTGTATCCCGGCGCGTCCGCCGCCGTGGTGGAATCGACGATCGCGCAGCCGATCGAAAGCCAGGTCGTCGGCGTCGACAAGATGATCTACATGAAGAGCGTCAGCGGCAACGACGGCAGCTACTCGCTGAAGGTGTCGTTCGAGCTCGGCACCGACCCCGACATCAACACGGTCAACGTCAACAACCGCGTGCAGGTCGCGCTGTCCAAACTGCCGGAGGACGTGCGCAAGCAGGGCCTGACGGTGAAGAAGCAGTCGTCCGCGCTGCTCGGGGTGATCGCGCTCTCTTCGCCGAAGCGGACGCACGACGAGCTGTACATCTCGAACTACGCGACGATCAACCTGCTCGACCAGATCAAGAGCACGCCGGGCGTGGGCGATGCGACGCTGTTCGGTCCGCAGGACTACTCGATGCGCGTCTGGGTGCGCACCGATCGGCTGACCGGCCTCGGCTTGACCACGGCCGATGTGATCAGCGCGATCCAGTCGCAGAACGTGCAGGCCGCGGTGGGGCGGATCGGCGCGCGGCCGATCTCCAACGACCAGCAATTGCAGCTCAACATCCAGACCAAGGGGCGCCTCGCCTCGGTCGCCGAGTTCGAGCAGATCGTCATCCGCACCAACCCCGACGGATCGGTGCTGCGGCTGGGCGACATCGCCCGCCTGGAGCTGGGCGCGGCCAACCTCGATCGCTCGACGCGGCTGAACGGCGCGCCGGCGGCGCTGATGGCGGTGTATCAGTCGCCGGGCGCCAACGCGCTGACGGCACTCGGCGGCGTCAAGCAGGTGATGGCCGACGCGGCGCGCAACTTTCCCGACGACCTGACGTGGAAGGTGACCTACGACCCGACGACCTTCGTCACCGCGACGATCCACGAGGTGCAGAAGACGCTGGTCGAGGCCTTCATCCTGGTGGTGCTCGTCGTCTACCTGTTCCTGGGCAACCTGCGCGCCACGCTGATCCCGACGATCGCGGTGCCGGTCAGCCTGATCGGCACGTTCGTCGTGCTGAACGCGATCGGCTATTCGGCCAACACCGTCTCGCTGCTCGCGATCGTGCTGGCGATCGGCATCGTGGTGGACGACGCGATCGTGGTGGTCGAGGCGGTCGAGCAGGTGATGGAACACCATCCCGAGCTGTCGCCGGCCGAGGCGACCAAGATGGCGATGGGGCAGATCTTCGCGCCGATCATCGCGATCACGCTGGTGCTGCTCTCGGTGTTCGTCCCGGTGGCGTTCATCCCGGGCATCTCGGGCGAGTTGTTCCGCCAGTTCGCGGTCACCGTCGCCGTGTCGATGTTCCTGTCGGCGATCAACGCGCTGACCTTGTCGCCGGCGCTGTGCGCGGTGCTGCTGCGGCCGCATCATGGGCCGCGCCGCGGGCCGATCGGCGCGCTGATGCGCGGCATCGACCGTGTGCGCGACGGCTACGGCGCCATCGTCGCGCGGCTGGTGCGCATCTCGATCATCGGGCTGGTGATGGTCGGCGTCGCGATGGCCGGCGTCTGGGGCCTGGGCAAGATCACGCCGACCGGCTTCCTGCCGGAGGACGACCAGGGCGCGTTCTTCGTCATCGTGCAGTTGCCCGACGGCGCCTCGGTCGGCCGCACCACCGACGTCGTCGAGCAGATCGAGGATGTCCTGAAGCAGGAGAGCGCCGTCGCGGACTACTCGGCGACGATCGGGCTGAACTTCATCGACAACTACTCGCAGGCCAACGCCGCCTTCCTGATCGTCTCGCTGAAGCCGTTCGAGGAGCGCCCGGGCGCGTCGCAATCGGCGCAGGCGCTGATCGCCGAGCCTCGGCGGCAAGCTGCGCCAGGTGCGCGGCGGACGCGGCGTGCCGCTGGCGCCGCCGCCGATCATCGGCCTCGGCACCGGCGGCGGGTTCAGCTACGTGCTGCAGGACACCGGCGGCGGCACGCCGCAGTCGCTGGCGCAGGTGCTGCGCGGCTTGCTGGTGGCGGCGAACCAGGACCCCAGGCTCAGCCGCGTGTTCAGCACGTTCTCGGCCGCGACGCCGTCGATCTATCCTCGATATCGATCGCGACAAGGCGCAGATCCTGAAAGTGGATCCGTCGGCGATCTTCCAGGCGCTGCAGGCCTCGCTGGGCGGCTACTACGTCAACGACATGAACCTGTTCGGCCGCACCTGGCAGGTGCAGGTGCAGGCCGAGGCCGACGACCGGGCGTCGATCGACGACATCTACCGGATCAACGTGCGCAGTGCGGACGACAAGATGATCCCGCTGCGCAGCCTGGTCGAGGTGAAGCCGGTGATCGGGCCGCAGGCGCTGATCCGCTACAACAACCAGATCGCCGTGACGGTGCAGGGCAGCCCCGCACCGGGCGTCTCGTCGGGACAGGCGCTGGCGGCGATGGAGCAGGTCGCGGCGAACACGCTGCCGCGCGGCTATCGCGGGCTGTGGACCGACGTGTCGTTCCAGGAGAAGCGCGCGGAGGGCAAGACCGTCATCATCCTCGGCTTCGCGGTGCTGTTCGCCTACCTGTTCCTGGTGGCGCTGTACGAGAGCTGGACGATCCCGGTGCCGGTGCTGCTGTCGGTCACGATCGGCGTGGTCGGATCGTTCCTCGCCATCGTGGTCGCCGGTCTTACGCTCGATCTCTATGCGCAGATCGGCATGGTCGTGCTGATCGGGCTGGCGGCGAAGAACGGCATCCTGATCGTGGAGTTCGCCAAGGAGCGCCGCTCCGAGGGCATCCCGCTGCTGGAGGCCGCGACCGAGGGTGCGCGGCTGCGGTTCCGCCCGGTGATGATGACGTCGTTCGCGTTCATCCTGGGGCTGTTGCCGCTGGTGATCGCGGTTGGGCCGTCGCAGCTGGCGCGGCGCAATGTCGGCACGCCGGTGTTCGGCGGCATGCTCACCGCGTCGTTCATCGGCATCTTCGCGATCCCGGCGCTGTACGTGACCTTCCAGGCGATCCGCGAGCGGCTGCGCGCCTCGGCACGGCCGAAGGAACGGAGCGTGGTGGATGCGGGCGGTGTCGGCGCCGGCGAACATGCGCCCGGGCCGGTCCGGTGAGGGGCGGGAGCATGAGACGGATGGCTGCTCAAGGCTGGAACGCGATTCGAATGCCCATTGAGGACACGACGATCATGAGAGCGACGTACACGATGGCAGTGATGTTTTTGGCGACGGTAGCAATCATCGGCTGTACTGCTACACCCGCCACGCAGGTCAACAGCGCGGCTCCGCCAGTATCTGGCTCCGCAAATTCATGGGACGGCACCTACCGGGGCAGCGTGCAGATCACCGGGCTAGGTTCGGGTGTGAAGCAGCAATGGTGCGAGACCGATCCGCAGATCATATTCCAAGTGACGCACAACGCGTTCTCCTACGCCATGCCGCATCCCAACGCGCCGAACAACCCAACGCCCGTATATTCGGCGACGATCGCATCGGATGGTTCATTCCGCAGCAGCCTGTCGAGCGGCACAATGACCGGCCGCGTCACCGGCACACACATAGCCGGCAAGATCGACGGTTCCGTGTGCGTCTATTCATTCGCGTTGGATCGAACATAGAAGGCGCAACAGGGAATTCCACACGGTGGAGGTTCCTCCCAAATACACGGCGGCGGTGGCGGGTGATGCCAGCGCACCCAAAGAGCCGTTGACACGTGCCAACCTGCGAACGCCGCGAGCGGCTGCCATTGCCGGAATCGTGTTTTCCCTCCTGCTGATCGTCAGCCTGTGGCTGCTTCGCCTGTCGATCCCACGCGACCCGCTTGAAATCGGCACGTGGATGGAAAAGGACACCGCGAGGGTGACGTTCGCGCTGAACCTTGTGCCGTTCGCTGGCATTGCCTTCATGTGGTTTCTGGGTGTCATGCGAGACCGTCTAGGCGCCAAGGAGGACAAGTTCTTTGCTACGGTGTTCCTCGGCAGCGGCCTGATGTTCCTAGGCATGCTGTTCGTCGCCGCCTCAGTGATCGGCGGCCTGGTCATGTCGTACACTGCGGCACCGAACGTGACGTTCGACGCATCCACACTGAACTTCGCACGCAAATTCGCCTACGACATCATGCATATCTACGCCTTCAAGATGGCGGCGGTCTTCATGATCACGACATCCACGCTTTCCATCTATACCCGCGTCACCGCGCGTTGGATCGCAGTGTTCGGATATGCATCGGCCGCGGTCATCCTGATCGGAAGTGGATTTGTCGACTGGCTGCTGTTCGTCTTTCCCTGCTGGGTGCTTGTGGTCAGCATCTATATCCTGAGCGAAAACCTGCGGAAGCAGCCGGGCGACGTCGCCGGGCAAGGATGACGAACCAGCGAGGGGGCCGTCCAAAACGTTGGCCCGGCGTAGGCTGCGCCAGCGTGAACCCGTGTTGTCTGGCCAATTCTGTCGGGCCTCGCCGTTGCTCAGTTACTGCTTGGCATGATTGTCGGCCACCTTGAGGGTTGGCGAATTGGCGATGCGGCGTATTTCACATTCGTCACCGGACTGACGATCGGATATGGCGACCTGGTCCCGGTGCGATTGGGCACGCGCGTGATAGCGGTGATCATCGGCTTCAGTGGCATCCTGCTGACGGGCCTGGTTGCAGCGGTCGGTGTTCGCGCCCTCCAGGAAGCGACCGGCCGCCAGACGAAGTGACGATCGCCCGATCGTGTCGCCTTGCGCCCATCAGGCCTCGGCGCGCGGAACCATTTCCGACAGGGCGCGGAGCTCGGTTTCGAGCGACGTGCCGCGGGCGATACCCTCGATTTTGTCATCGAGCCCCTCGGCGCGCAGAAGGTCGCGAACGCGCCCATACGCATTTGTGACGGTCAGCCCAAGGCCGCGATTGCGCAGGTTATCGTGCAATTCGGCCAGCATTCGTGCTCCCGCGAGATCCATCATCGGCGATGCGGAGAGATCGCATACCACGTACCGGAAATCTTGCCCGCCTGCCGCATCAAGCCGCGCGAGGACCTGCGCCAATACGTGCTCGACGTTGAGATAGAGCAGCGAGGCTTCCGGGCGGAATGCGAGGATGCCAACGAGCGGCTCATTGTCCGGATGCCGCTGCAAATCCGAGTACTGTGCGGTGCCCGGAATGCGGCCCAGGAATGCCACGTGCGGAGTGGACGATAATGCGATCAGCAGCAGCACAGAGATCAAGGCTGCAAGCAGTATACCCTGCAGGACACCAAGCAGCAGCACCCCGGCAAGGGCGACCAGAGCGTTGAGAAAGTCGACCCGACTTGCACGCCACATGGCTGCGAACGCGTGAAAATCGATGAGCCCGGCCACCGCCATCAGCACGACCGCCGCCAGTGCCGCCTTGGGCAGGTCGGTGAGCAATGTGGTGAAGAACAGCAGGCACAGCGCCAGGGTCAACGAGGCGAACACCAGGGACATGCGGGAGCGCGCACCCGCCCCTTCATTCACTGCGGTCTGCGACAGTCCTCCGGCAACCGGATAGCCTCCGACCGCAGCAGTTGCGATGTTCGCTGCGGCCAGTCCAAGCAACTCTCGCCGTGCGTCGATGTTCTGATGGTGTTTCGTCGCGAAGGCACGTGCTGCCGCCACACCCTCTATATAGGCAATCAGCATGCATCCCGTGGCCAGAGCGACGATACCTTCCTGATCGCGCAACCGCGCCGTCGGGATGGCGGGCGATGGCAGCCCAGGCGGGATAATGCCAGTGACCAACACCTTGAAGCGCGTCAGCTCGAACAGCGAGACGATGATGATCGACAGCGCGACCACGCCGAGCGCAACGGGGCGCCCGGGCAGCCACCGCTCCCCGCACCACAACAGCGCCAGTGCCCCGAGGCCAAGTGGCGAGCGTCAGCAGGTTCGTCGTGCCTAGTTGGCCGCCCAGGATAACAAGCCGTTCGGGGACGTTGTGGCCGCCCCCAGCGACACCGAGAAGTGCCGGCAACTGCGTAATCGCAATGGTCAGCCCGGCGCCGGCCTTGAACCCGGTCAGAACGCTGTCGCTGATCAGCTTGACCAGCGCGCTGAGCCTGAATGCCCAGGCGATCAGGCAGAATATGCCGACACCGATGGCCGCGGCCGTGGCGATCTCGGCGTAGCGCGCGCCATTATCGCCGGCCATGCCGCCAACAGTCCCTGCAATCATCAAGGAGATCGCTGAGGTTGGACCGACTGCAAGATAGCGGGATGAGCCGGCCAATGCGTATCCGAGACCACCCATCAGGTAACCATAGACCCCGACCTGCGGCGGCAGTCCGGCCAGCGTCGCGTAGGCCAGCGAGACAGGAATAGCGTAGGCCGCCAGCGTGATTCCCGCCACGAGATCGGACGTCAGCCAGCCAACGCTATACTCCGGCATACGCACTTTGAACTGCACGCTGATTTCCTCGCCGATCAGAGATTTTCGCCTATCGGCCGCC
This sequence comes from uncultured Alphaproteobacteria bacterium, assembly GCA_963739725.1. Classification (GTDB taxonomy): domain Bacteria; phylum Pseudomonadota; class Alphaproteobacteria; order Acetobacterales; family Acetobacteraceae; genus JAMXLO01. Next base: position 875,748 of record CAVUBS010000033.1, read on the forward strand.
AGCGCAGCAGGTCGTCCGATACGATGAACCGCGTTCGATCCCATTCAGCCAAGCCGGTCGTATGACGGACGGCGGCCATCACTGGGTCATCCGCCGAAGGTCCAGTGGCCGCGCCGATAACGGCGGAGTTCAACCGCCCACTGGCATCCGACCCGAAGCAAGCGCAGCGTGCCTCCGCCCGTCGCCTATTCATATGCCATGCCGTGCCCCCGTCGGCCACAGAGTTGACGGCCACAGAGTATGATGCCGGTGATTCCCGGTATCAGCGACACCGCTGACATGCCGTATGTTCATTCTCCAGTGCTCCGGTTGTCATCGCAGCGCGGTTCGCCGCGTACCCGCGCGGTCACCGTCACCGACACGACGCATTCTCCTTGCCCGGACAACCGGGCGGCCGAAAGCACGGCTCTGCGATAGAGTTTCAGCCATGCAACATCGCGCTTGAAAGTACGGGAAGAACCGCCCGGATCCGATCGACATCTTGAATGCGGCGAACGCTGATCGACCCACGGATCTTGCGTCAATCCGGTGTGGCCGGGTGTTGCAGTCGTGGCTACTGCCCAAACATCGCGGTTCATGCCCAGAACCACGGTGACCACCTCGAGCAGCCGTTTCGACGAGGCGATCGTGGATTTCTCGGTGGCCTACGCGGATCAGGCGGAACCCGGCTGCCCCGCGCCGGTGGCCTCGGTGCGCACCGGCAGGATCACTGCATACCAGGAATATGCTCAGCGCGATGCGCTACCGTGATAATGCGACTCCGGTGGCAGTGGACGGGAATTCCATTTGATCTTATTTGTTGCAATCGGTTGCCGACTGCTCTACGGTCTACCGCCGCTTCTCCCAAAAAAGCTGACAAAAGGATAGAGTCATGTCCGGGACGTCAGGTCACACCCTGTCGGTAACCAACCTTTTCGCCGAGCGCGACGCCCGCCGCCGCCATGACCAGGAAGCGTTGGAGCAGCTTCAGAGGCGCAAGGAGGAGGAGGTTGCGGAATTCCGCAAGCGTCTCGACGATTTTCAATTGACGGATACGATCATTCAGTCAGGCCTCGACAGGATCAAGCGTGCGTTCGAGCGTGGGGAGACCGAACTGATGTTCTCGTCGTTCCCAAGCAACTTCTGCACCGACGGCGGTCGGGCAATCATCAACGCCGGGGCGCCACCGATCAACAAGCCGACCAAGGCGGAACTCGCTTCACAACCCGACGAACCCGACTGGCTGGCAACGCTGCCCGCAGGTGTTCGTCAGGTCTACAACTACTGGAAGAGTAACCTGAGGCCGGGTGGCTTCGGCTTCTCGGCGCGTATCATCAACTATCCGGGTGGGATGCCGGGCGATGTCGGCCTGTTCTTTACCTGGCCGAAAAGCACTATGGAGGCGTAGGTTCTATCGATGCGCCTGGCGAAGGCTGCGATAGAGCATCGGAGGTTGTCATGAGCACGACGAAAAGGGCCAAAAAACCCGAGGTTGTCGAAAATGCCGGAACGACAGACGGCAAGCTGAAGGCCGGAGACTACGAACGCGAGCTGGCCAGGCTGCATGTCGAGCTGGTGAAGGTCCAGCAATGGGTGGTGCACCACGGCCTGAAGGTCTGCATCGTGTTCGAGGGGCGGGATGGCGCCGGCAAGGGCGGGACGATCAAGGCCATCACCGAACGAGTGAGCCCACGCGTCTTCCGCGTGGTCGCGCTGCCGGCGCCGACCGAGCGCGAAAAAACGCAGATGTACATTCAGCGTTACCTCCCACACATGCCCGCCGCCGGCGAAGTCGTGATCTTCGACCGCAGCTGGTACAACCGCGCCGGCGTCGAGCGGGTAATGGGATTCTGCACGGAAGAGGTGGCAAAGCGCTTCCTGACAATGGTGCCGGGGGCCGAAAAGGTGATCGTCGAGTCCGGGATCATCCTGATCAAGTACTGGCTCGAGGTCAGCGAGCAGGAACAGACGCGCCGCCTGACGGCCCGCATCGACGATGGACGGAAAATCTGGAAGCTGTCGCCGATGGATCTGAGGTCGTACAACCACTGGTACGATTATTCACGGGCGCGCGACGAGATGTTCCAGGCCACCGATACGTCGTGGGCGCCATGGTACGTGCTCCGCTCGGACGAGAAGAAGCGGGCGCGGCTCAACCTCATCAGCCACCTGCTGAAGCACATCCCGTACGAGGAGATGAAACACGAGAAGGTGAAGCTGCCGGAACGGCAGAAGGCGCATGGCTACAAGGAGCCGGATTACCCGTACAAATTCGTGCCGGAACTGACGTGGCCGACCAAATGAATTCGTGAAGGTGATTGGCGCCTTCATTGGTGGGGGACAAGATGGACAGATCAAGACGTTGGCTGTTGGCTGTGCCTGCGGGCCTGCTCGGGGCGACTGCCTTGCGGTCAACATCCGCATTCGCCGCATCCTCGGCGCAGATCAGTCGCGATGCCGACCACGCGCTGCACGCACTCTATGCGGCTCAGCCCAAGGCGCGGCAACTCGGTCAGCGCGCCAAGGCGATCCTGGTATTTCCCAAGATCATCAAGGCCGGCCTGATCATAGGCGGCCAAGGCGGCGACGGCGTGCTCAGGGTCGGCGGCAGGACGGACGGCTACTACAACATCGCGGCGGCGTCGATTGGCCTGCAGGCCGGCGGACAGCAATTCAGCTACGCACTGTTCTTCATGAACGATGCGGCCCTGCAATACCTGCAAAAGAGCGATGGCTGGTCGATCGGGTCTGGCCCGAACGTCGTGGTCGTGGACAAGGGCGCAGCCGCCAGCATGACCAGCACGACACTGAGCGAGGATGTCTATGCCATCCCGTTCGGCCAGAAGGGCCTGATGGCCGGGCTTGGTCTGGAAGGCTCGAAGATCACGCGTATTCATCCGGGGCCATAATACTTTGCTGCGGCCATCGGTGATTTCCGTGGCGCGCAGTCGAACGGGCAGCCGCTTGCCAATGTGGCTGATCCCGATGGTCTACACCGCGGTCAGCGTGGTCGCCGGTGTGGTGCTGCCAAGAATCGAGCACGCCTATTTCGCCGGACACGTGCATGAGATGTCCGTCGGGTCGGCCATCGCGTTCTTCTCGTCGGTCAGCTCCGGCATGATGGCTCTGACCGGGATCGTATTCGCTATCGCCTTCGTGGTCGTGCAATTCAGCGCGCTGGCCTACTCGCCACGGCTGGTCGTCATGTTTGCCAACGACCCCACGCTGTTCCACACGCTTGGCATCTTCTTTGCCACGTTCACCTACTCGCTCGTCGTGCTGATGTGGACCGACCGGGGCGGCTCAGGCACGGTGCCGCAGTTCTCCACCACACTCGTGACGATCCTTCTGATCGTCAGCATGATGGCGTTTGCCAAACTCATTCAGAACCTCAGCAACCTGCAGATCCACAACGTGCTGCAGTTCACCGGCGCACGCGGTCGCGCGGTGATCCGCACCATGTTCGTCCCGATCGCGGACGCCGCGAATGGTGGAAAACGGGCTGCCGTTGACACATCGTCGGACCTGGGCCCGGTCACCCAAACCGTCACCTACTCCGGCGAGCCACGCGTGATCGCCAGGTTGGACATTGGCGCGATGGTCCGCCTGGCGCAGTCCGCGAACGCAGTGATGGTGCTCGAGTGTGGTGTCGGCGAGACGCTCGTTGACGACACCACGCTGATCCATGTGCACGGCGCCACACGACAGCTGCCGGAAGCGGCGCTGATGCGCATGGTCCGCCTTGCGGCGTCACGCACCTTCGAGCAGGATCCGAAATACGCCATTCGCCTGCTGGTCGATATTGCGATCAAGGCATTGTCACCGGCCATCAACGACCCGACGACGGCTGTGCAGGCGCTGGATCAGATCGAGGACCTCCTGCGGCGCCTCGGCCGGCGAGAACTCGATGCCGGCCGCGGATTCGATGCGAACGGCGAACTTCGCCTGATCTTCCCAATGCCGACATGGCAGGACTATCTGGCGCTGTCGTTCGACGAAATACGACAGTACGGTGCAACATCGGTGCAGGTCGTACGCCGACTTCGGTCAGCCCTGGTCGGGTTGGGCGATACGATCGCACTGGACGATCGGCGCAACGCAGTATTGCGTTACTTGGAGCATCTGGACCGTGGCGTCGGCCGCTCCACCTTCGACGATCAGGACCAGGCTGCGGCACTCTTGGAGGATCGGCAGGGGCTTGGCCTTTCGCGTCAACGGCGGGAACCGAAGTCCCCATTGGCTGTTGCCCCGGACCTCCGGCAAATACCAGCAGAATTATGAAGACTGTAGAGATCACGTATCGCTACGGCGCTGCGGACGCGCTGGCCCGGCCGCGTCCACCGGATGCCGGCGCAGCGCAGCTTCGCCTCAACGAAGGTAATCGGGTATTTGCCCGTTTGTTGGACGGTCTGGCCGCTGATAGCGGCTCGACACGCCGCATCGTCGATGTCGATCCGGGCGACCTCGGTTTGCTGCCGGGGGAGCACGGCGCCGCCAAACAGCGTCCGTTTGCGGCGGTGCTGGGTTGTTCCGACGCCCGCGTGCCGATCGAACTGATCTTCAACGAAGGGCCGAACGACCTGTTCGTCGTCCGGGTCGCCGGCAACGGTCTCGGCAACGACGTGCTCGGCAGCCTGCGGTACGCTATCGATCATTTGCGGGACAGCCTGCGGCTTGTTGTCGTCCTGGGGCACAGCGGCTGTGGTGCGATGTCGGCCGCAGTCGATTCATTCCTTGAGCCGGCCGGGTATCTGCCGCTGGCAACCAACCATGCGCTGCGCAGCATTCTCGACCGGCAGCTCATCGTGGTGCAGGCTACAGCAAGGAAACTGACGAGTGTGTTCGGTGGGGACGTGACGCGGAATCGGCACTACCGCGAGGCGCTGATCGAGGCATCCATCGTCACCAATGCAGCGCTTGCAGCCTATACGGTACAACAGGAACTGCACGGCGCTGTCCCGCATGACCTGCGTACGGTTTATGGCGTCTACGTGCTGCAGAGTCGCGAAGTCTGGACGCCTGCCGGAAATGCGGGTGGGACAACGGGACTGGTTGCACCTCCAAAGGATCTCGTTTCTTTTGCCGAACTAGGCGAGGCAATCGTCCGGTCTGAACGGATCACGTCACTCATGACGTCGCTGTAGCAGGCACATACGGTCGGGGACGCAAAGCCGGCATGAAGCTGACCCTCCACTACCGGTGCGCCGACCCCGAGGGATTCGAAGGCTGAATTGATCCAGATCAATGCGGCACATTCGATTCCCGATCAATGTGCGCGTGGTCGGCGGCCGATGGCCCACGAAGCCGCCGCGGCGAGCCAAGTTTCAATGGAGCGCGCAAGTGTGACCGATCCCCGCCGGAGAAGCCACTGTGAAGTCCGTACACCGTGCTAGCCTGCTGCAAGGATGCGTCATGACGGTGGGCCCCCCAACGCGCGATCGGCGAGATCGGGCGGCGGGGCAGCTGTCGGGCCCGCAGGCGTCATGTCATCGTCATGTCACTGTTCGAACCTGAGGAATATCTGCGACAGGAGCGTGCATGGCGGATGGAGGGACCCGCGCGTGGGTGTCATGCGCCGTGTGACGAACCGGACGGTTGGGTAGCTCCGGTAGATTGCCAGGCCATCGCAGCGGAGGCGTCGAACCGTCGGCTCGTGCCGGTACTCGGCGTCGACATGGGATGGAACTGAAACAGGTGGCATTCTAGGCTGGCTATTCGGCGCCTTCTATGGCGGATCGAGGCGATGAAACGGAGTACGGATATGCAAAAATGGCCCGATTTTGGCGCGGTTCAGGAATATTGGTTCGACGCCTGGCAGCGCTCGGTCCTCGTCCTCGACGTTCTCAGGGAGCGTGGCAACACCTACCTGGAGCAAAACGCCAAGGAGGTCCCGCACGTCCTGGAGTTCAAGGCCGAACTGGTGCGCGACGGCCGCACATTGGAGCGGCCCGTGAACTATGTCCTGGTGCGCATCGTGCCACCTGAAGGCACGAAGATCGATCCATCCAAGGCGCCCATCATCGTCGTCGATCCGCGCGCCGGGCACGGCCCTGGCATCGGCGGGATGAAGCAGGACAGCGAGATTGGTGTCGCATTGGCGGCCGGCCACGCCTGCTATTTCATCGGCTTCCTGCCAAAGCCGATACCGGGTCAGACCATCGAGGATGTGTGCCGCGCGGAAGCCACCTTCATCGAGGACGTGGCGGCGCGCCATCCCGACGCAGAAGGCAAGCCGGTTATCATAGCCAACTGCCAGGCCGGCTGGCAGATCATGATGATGGCTGCGACCAATCCCAACCGAACCGGTCCGATCATGCTGGCCGGTTCACCATTGTCATACTGGGCCGGGGTGCGTGGAAAGAACCCAATGCGCTATCTGGGTGGTCTGCTGGGAGGTACCTGGCTGACTGCGCTGTCCGGTGATCTCGGCAAAGGCATTTTCGACGGCGCGGACCTGGTTGCCAACTTCGAATTGCTCAACCCTGCCAATACCTATTGGTCCAAAATATACAACGTCTATTCGAAGGTGGATACGGAGAGTGAGCGTTTCCTCAACTTCGAGACCTGGTGGGGCGGCCCCATTCTGCTGAATGCCGAGGAGATGCAGTGGATCGCCGACAATCTGTTCGTCGGCAATCGCCTTTCGACCGGACAGATACGCACGACCGACGGGGTCCGCATCGACCTGCGCAATATCACGGCGCCGATCATCGTGTTCTGCTCGTGGGGCGACAACATCACGCCGCCGCAGCAGGCGTTGGGCTGGGTGCTCGATCTCTATGACCACGACCGTGAGATCGTCGAGAACGGCCAGACCATTGTCTATACGATGCACCAGAGCATCGGGCATCTGGGGATTTTCGTTTCCGGCAAGGTCGCGACCAAGGAGCACGGCGAGTTCGTGTCGTGCATGGAACTGATCGATGCGATGCCGCCCGGCCTCTACGAGGCTGTCATCACCGAGGTCGATGAACACACCGTCCATCCCGACCTGGTACAGGGCAAGTACCTGTTCCGCCTCGAGGCCCGCACATTGGACCATATCCGGGCATTGGGCACCAACGACGCCGCGGACGAGTTGCGGTTCGCCACGGTCGCGCGCGTGTCCGAGATCAACAAAGGTCTGTACGAGACCCTCGTTGCGCCGACTGTGCGCATGGCGGTCACCGACCAGGCGGCGGAGGCATCCCGGGCAACGCATCCCAACCGGCTGCGCTTTGCCATGTTCTCCGACCAGAATCCCCTGATGCAACCGGTGAAGGCGCTTGCGGAGTCGGTCCGTGCGGCGCGGCAGCCCGTGACTGCGGACAATCCATTGCTGACCATGGAGCAGGCAGCCTCCTCCTGGATCACAACCTGCCTGCAAAGCTACGGCGAATTCCGCGATACGATGACCGAGGCGGTGTTCCTGAACACCTATGGCGCGCCGTGGCTGCAGGCGATTGGTTGGGCTCGGCACACCCGAGGCCACACCGCACCAGCACGAGCGCGACCTCGCCCGGGAAGCGAACACCGCGCGGGCGCGGTCGGAACTGGAACATCGCTTCGACGTTGGCGGCGTGGAAGCAGCCGTGATGCGCGCCCTCGTCTACATCCGCTGCCGGAGGGCAGCGTCGATGAACGTGGCTTCGCCGTACTCAAGCTCATTCGTGCGTCGCGTCCGGTCGCCAAGCGAATGAGCCTGGCACAGTTCAAGACGATCGTGCGGGAACAGTATCTGCTCGTCTGTCTCGACGAGGATCGCGCAATCAACGCCCTGCCGACGCTGTTAGGTCCTGACGCGACGGAGCGAAAGGCGGCACTCGATGTCCTGCATCGGATCCTGGACGCTCGCGGCGACATGTCGGCGGAAGGCAGGCGCCGGTTGACGCGGGTCGAGGCAATGTTCGGCGTCACGCCGGGACGTGCCGCAAAGGCCGAGGCCGCCCATGCCTGATTTAGCGGATCGGCCGGACGGCGTAACGCACGACAAATACGAGCGCCTGATCAAGACGGCGCAGACCCAGACCGCCATCAAGGTGGCCATCGCGCATCCCTGCGACGATGTCTCGCTGGAATGTGCGGTCGAAGCCGCACGCCTGCGCCTGATCGAGCCGGTTCTCGTCGGCCCGGTCGCGCGCATCCACGGCGTGGCGGAACGTGCCGGGTGGGATATCGGCGCAATGGAAATAGTCGCGTCGGCACACAGCCACGACTCGGCCGCGAAGGCGGTTGAACTGGTGACGGCCGGACGGGTCGAGGCGCTGATGAAGGGGAGCCTGCACACCGATGAACTGATGGGCGCCGTGGTGTCGCGGCAGGCCGGCATCCGGACGGCGCGTCGGATCAGCCATTGCTTCATCATGGATGTGCCGAAACACACCGATGCGCTGATCATCACGGATGCCGCCGTCAATATCGCACCGACACTCGATGACAAGGTCGATATCGTTCAGAACGCGATCGATCTGGCACACGCCATGGGTGTTGAGGAGGTGCGGGTCGCAATCCTCAGCGCGATCGAGACGGTCAGCTCCAAGGTGCCGTCCACCATTGAAGCTGCCGCATTGTGCAAGATGGCCGATCGCGGTCAAATCACCGGTGCCTTGCTGGATGGGCCGCTTGCGCTGGACAATGCAATCAGTCCGGTGGCCGCTGCCATCAAGAAGATCGCATCGCCGGTTGCAGGACGCGCAAATGTCCTCGTGGTTCCCGACCTGGAGGCCGGAAACATGCTTGCCAAGAGCCTGTCGTTTCTGGCGCAGGCCGACGCCGCCGGGATCGTGCTCGGCGCACGGGTTCCAATCATTCTGACCAGTCGCGCCGATTCATTGCTGACGCGTCTTGCGTCATGTGCCGTCGCGGTCATGGTCGCCGCGGCGCGGCGGCAGTCGGCGTCCGCTGCCATTCTTTGACGGGAGATTCGCCATGAGCGACGCCAACATCAGACCAGTTCTTGCCGGACAAGAAGGCGCTCGTCATCGGTGTGGCCAACGACCAATCGATTGCGTACGGCTGTGCCAAGGCGTTCCGCACGGTGGGCGCGGAGGTTGCAATCACCTGGCTGAATGAACGGGCTCGGCCACACGTGGAACCCCTCGCGCGCGAACTCGACGCCCCGATCACCGGCGCGCTCGACGTCTCCGTGCCAGGTCAACTGGAAGCGCTGTTCGAACGCATTCGCGCGGAATGGGGCAAGTTGGATATCCTGGTGCATTCGATCGCCTTTGCGCCGAAAGAGGATCTCCAAGGCGGGCTGCTGAACTGTTCAGCGGAGGGATTCGCAAAGGCGATGGACATCTCATGCCATTCATTCATCCGGATGGCGAAGCTCGCGGCGCCGCTGATGACCGAAGGCGGAACCATGTTCGCGATGAGCTACTATGGCGCCAATCGCGTCGTCGCGAACTACAACGTGATGGGCCCGGTGAAGGCCGCATTGGAAGCAGCATGCCGATATCTCGCTTACGAGCTTGGCCCACAGGGGATACGCGTGCATGCAATCTCTCCCGGACCGCTGAAGACGCGCGCAGCATCGGGGTTGAAGGACTTCGAACTCTTGCTGAATGAGGCAGCGCAGAAGGCGCCACTTGGCGAGCTCATCGATATCATGGATGTCGGCTTCGCGTGCGCCTACCTTGCAACATCGCTGGCAAAGCGTATCACCGGCGGCACCGTCTACGTCGACGGCGGGGCGAATATCGTCGCCTGATACGTTCGTGATCGGTGGGAAGTGAGCATGTCTGCCTGTATTGCCGTGATCAACGCCGGGTCTTCCAGCGTCAAGTTCGCCTTGTTCGCGGATGCGGTTTCGGACAATCCGGACATGCTGTTCCGCGGTCAGATCGAGGGCATCGGCGTCAGCCCGCGGCTCAACGTCAAGGATGCCCAAGGTGAAACATTGGTCGAGCGCGAATGGCCGGAAGCCGGGTTCAATCACGACTCGGCAACACGGGAAATACTCGAGGTCGGTGCGCGGCTAGCTTCCGGAATGCAGGTCATCGGCATCGGGCACCGCGTCGTTCATGGCGGCATGACATTCGACACCCCCGTACGCCTTGACCGCGACGTGCTGGAAGCCTTGGCGCGGCTCGAACCGTTGGCGCCGCTGCATCAACCCCACAACCTCGCACCAATACGCACGATCTTCGAGGCAGCTCCGCAGATCCCCCAGGTCGCCTGCTTTGATACAGCATTTCATTGCAGCCAGTCGCATGTCGCCCAGGCCTTCGCGCTACCGCGTCAATTCACCGAAGCAGGTGTTCGGCGATACGGTTTCCACGGCCTGTCCTACGAGTATCTTCTATCGCGGCTGCGCGATCTGTGTCCCGACCAGGCATCAGGACGCGTCATCCTGGCCCATCTCGGCAACGGCGCGAGCCTGTGCGCCGCGCACCAGGGCCACAGCGTAGCAAGCACAATGGGATTCACCGCGGTCGATGGGCTGATGATGGGTACGCGCTGCGGGGCACTCGACCCCGGTGTGCTCCTGTACCTGATGCGCGAACATCAGTTGGATATGGCGGCAATCGAGGACCTGATCTATCGCAAATCGGGACTACTCGGCGTGTCGGGTATTTCGTCGGATATGCGCACGTTGAGGGCATCGTCTGATCCGGCGGCACGCGAGGCGATCGATCTCTTCATTTACCGCATCATCCGCGACGCGGGATCCATGGTCGCTGCCTTGGACGGAATAGATGCGTTCGTGTTCTCTGGCGGGATCGGTGAGAACGATGCTGCGACGCGCTCGGAAGTCATTGCAGGATGCCGCTGGATGGGGGCTGTACTGGATCCTGCGCTGAACACAGCCGGAGTGGGCCGTATCAGCTCCGTCACATCGTCGATACCTATATGGGTCATTCCGACCGATGAAGAACGTTTGATTGCCGGGCACACGATTCGCGTTTTGAAAACTCATTCAGCGTGAGGGCGTTTCAGCCGCCTGCTAGAAGGCGAACGTCACGCCGGCGATCCAGGTGCTTTCCGTGGTGCAGCACAGTCCGGTGGTGGCGGGGTTGAGGCCGAATTTGTTCACCCACCAGCGGTATGAACCCCACAGATAGACCATGTTCGGCTTATCGGCGATCATCTGGCCGACATCGAGGGACAGGGTCTGCTGCATATAGTATTCGGCGATGCGTGATGGCGCATTCGGCTCACCCGCTCCCTTGGGACCGTGAATGCTCACCAGCCCCTTGTAGGTGAGGGGAATGCTGGATGGCAGGAAGCCAAGCGGCTGCACGTAGTTCAACTCGATACCCCAGGTGGTATTGAAACTGACATGGCCGCCGGGATTGGTACCGAGTGATGAGGCGACGCCATCGTGCTGCCATTCCTTGTATGCGACGAAGCCGGCGTTGAGAAAACCGTTGTACGGTGCTTCGAATTCGAACTGCACGCCGCCCTCGATCGAGCGCTTCCTGGACCAGATGGTGGTATTGTCGGCATTGAGGTCCACGCCCGCCAGGAACGCCACGTTGCTCAACGGTCCTTGGCTGAACGTCTTGGTGTCGAACAGCTGGTTCCATCCCAGGGTGCCGCGCCAAAGGCCATAGAGCTCGGTATAGCCGGGGCAGCCGGTGTCGGCGTTGGGGAATCCGCAGGGTGCTGCGGGGGTCGTGGTGCCGTTGGTGGCCCGGAGCCAGTCGACGTTCACGAAATTCGTGCCATATGACCAGACGTCGAAATGCGTAAAGCTCAGCACATTCTTGCCGGTCGTTCCGGCACCGGGATTGGTCGCGCTGAATTCATAGTGGTAGCTGATCGAGTTGTCATTGACAGGGAAGAACGGTGAAGCCAGCTCTGGATCGCCAACCGTCGGCGGGTCGGCGGCCAAGGCGGCGCCGGCGAAAGTCGCGCAGAACGCCAGAACAGTGAACGTCCGCCCTATCGACATTTTTCCTCGGCCATTTTGAGGTGCGAAGGCTGAATAATCAAGGGCAAATCGAAACGCTCACTCGATCATATTGAAGAGGACGCAGCATTGATTTTCTAAGTTATATGTGTCTCTCTTGACGGTCGAAGCCAGGCCAGTGATCCGTCAAATTTTTCCATTCACGCCAAAAAAGAGCTATCCCAACTCTGCAGGGTTGCGATCACTAATGACCACGAGCGGTCGATGTTCTGACTCAAGCGACGCAAATGCGAGAACGGCCAGACGCCCCAAAGGACTCCGCCACGATCATTATCATGATTGATACGTGCTTGCCAATGCCTTGGCAGCGCGGCGTGGCGGTCGAGCACGGTGCAGCAGGTCGGGTGATGCGCCCGACTCGGGAGCCGGCGAGCTGTTCGGACCCGCCACGCTCCCCGTATCTTTGGCCGCCTGCTCCCACAGCGTCATGATCGATCCCGCCAGACCCGAGCATTAGGCTCTGCAAAATAATGCTATATGAATTCAGGGTGTGACGCGCTAACGTTGTTGCCTGCGCCACTTGGCTCAAACGTGCCTTGGCCTGGCAAGTGATGTCGGGTGGTCATAAAACCATGCTGCAATTGGCAATAGACCGTCGAGGGATCGACCCTGGTTATCTTCGGGAAGGGAACAACCGAATGAACGTTATCGAGGCTGAGCCGTTTCCGCTTGAGTTCGAACGCACCACGACCGCGCTCGTGATCATCGACATGCAGCGCGACTTCGTTCTACCGGGAGGGTTCGGCGAGAAGTTGGGTAACGATACCAGCTTGTTGCTTGCAGCCGTCGAACCAACGCGGCGCGTGCTCGAGAAGGCGCGCGAGAAGAAAATGCTGGTCATCCACACACGCGAGGGCCATCGGCCGGATCTGACGGACTGCCCCGCGGCGAAACTGACGCGCGGGGGACAGACCTTCATCGGCACTGACGGTCCCATGGGTCGTATCCTGGTCCGCGGCGAGACGGGGCACGACATCATCCATCAGCTCTATCCCATCCCGGGTGAGCCGATCATCGACAAGCCCGGCAAGGGATCGTTCCACGCCACCGACCTGCATCAGATCTTGCTGGATCGCGGAATCAAGACCCTGGTTGTCTGCGGCGTTACGCTTGAGGTTTGCGTGCACACCACCGTGCGTGAGGCGAACGACCGTGGCTATGAATGCGTGGTACTCGGCGATTGCGTGGCGTCGTACTTCCCGGAGTTCCAGCGCGTTGGGCTCGAGATGATCAAGGCTCAGGGCGGCATTTTCGGTTGGGTTTCAAACGCCGACAACTTGATAGCTGCCCTCGCCTGAGCCTCGTGACGTCGGTGCAGGCCATCTCGGTTGGCCACGCGCTTGACGTTGATGCCGCGAGTAGCGGCATCGTGCAGCATATCTTCGCGCATGCCGTCAATCTTGGGATCGGTGGCGAAATGTGGACGCTGCTGACAGCCGACGGGCCGGACCTTCCGTTCGGGATCCGGGCGGCAACGCGCGATTTTGGCGATTTCGGCCTGCGTCCTGGCGATCGGGTCGGTGTCAGGTCGGGCTTCGTGGGCATCAGGTCAGGCAGCACATGTCACGTGGTGGACTGTCGGTCCGCCCCACGGTGGCAGCCGGTACCCCAGGACAGGATCGCGCCCGGCGTCGGCAGCCGGCTCGCTTTTGTTGCGGCCGCCGCGTCCGAGCGTGCCTGGCGCGGCGCGGCGCCGATGGCGCGCGCTGTCAGGTCCGCGCTCGATGTGCCAGATACTCTGCGGGGGGTCCTTGGTTCCGTGGTCGGCCACGGCCCCGGCTCGACCCCGTCCGGGGATGATGTGCTGGTAGGCATCTTCGCTGTGCTGACAGCATCGCAGTCTGGCCGGGCCGGCGCCGCTGTTGCCCGCTCACTGGAGGAGATGATGCGCCCGCTTCTGCCCGGAACGACCGAGATCAGCATGCAACTGCTCCGACAGGCCAGCCGAGGCCTGCTCGGTCGCGCCGTGCACGCGCTGATCTGTGCGATTTGCGGCGAAACCAATCTCGAGGCGCTGCGTGCTGCCGCCCAAGGTGTTGTCGAAATGGGCGCGACATCGGGTGCGGATACCTGCATGGGATTGCTGGCTTTTGCGCCGTCGTTCTTCCTGTCTGACGATGAAAGGGCCGCGGCATGAGTACCCGTTCGCGCAATTACCCGAACCTCTACAAGGATTCGGTCTCGCTCATGACCGTGTCCGCAAAGGTCATGGCCGTGCCTGGCATCGACATAGCCTCGGTGGTGATGGCCTCCGCCACGAACGTCGCCAATCTTGCCGAAGCGGGCCTCGGTACATTCGAGGTCCGCCCCAATGACCTCGTCGTCGCGGTATCGGGCGACGCAGCGGCGTGCGACGAAGCGCTCGCGAAAGCCGATGAGTTGTTATCCGCGAAAGCCGCGGATGGCGATGCTGAAGCGGCCGGCCCGCAACAAATTCTTACCAGCATCCAGATGGGCGTCGCCAAAGACCCCACGCACAATTTCGCGTTGATCTCGGTGCCCGGCGACTACGCGGCGGCCGAGGCGCTGAAGGCACTCCGTCTTGGGATGGATGTTATGTTGTTCAGCGACAACGTGCCGCCCCAGAGTGAACTGGCGCTCAAACAGTATGCGCGCGAGCGTGATCTCATGGTCATGGGGCCGGACTGCGGCACTGCCATTGTGAACGGCGTCCCCCTCGGCTTTGCCAACGTGGTCCGGCGCGGGCCAATCGGCGTCGTTGGCGCCTCCGGCACAGGCACGCAGGAAGTCACCGTCAGAATCCATCAGCTTGGCTCTGGCGTGTCCCAGGCGCTCGGCACGGGTGGCCATGACCTGTCGGATCTCATCGGCGGCATCTCCATGCTGCACGGCCTCGCCGCGCTCGATGCTGATCCCGGGACAAGCGTGATCGTCCTGATCTCGAAGCCCCCAGCGGCGGAGGTGGCGGCCAAGGTGCTGGCGGCGGCGGAGGCCAGCGCCAAGCCCGTGGTGGTGATTTTCCTCGGGGCCGATCCAGCCTTGATCACCCGGAACGGTGTCCATGGTGCCGCTTACCTGGCGCAGGCCGCCGACATGGCTGTCTCGCTTGCCAAGGGAGGTGCGGCAAAGCCGATGCCGATGGCGATCTCCAGCGAAACGCAACGCACGCTGAACGGTCTTGCTCGCGCCATGGCGCCGGGACAGCGCAATGTGCGTGGCATTTTCTCGGGCGGCACCTTCTGCTCCGAAGCGCAGCTCATTCATGCCGCGGCCGGCATCAGCGCATTTTCCAACATACCGACCGCCGGCAATGCCCCGCTGCCGAGCAGGGGCAAGAGCCACCAGAACACGATCATCGACATGGGCGACGATGAATTCACTCAGGGTCGCCCGCACCCTATGATCGACCCGTCATTGCGTGACGCACGTATCCGCGACGAAGTTGCCGACCCGACGACCGCCGTCGTGCTGTTTGACGTTGTTCTCGGCTATGGCTCCGCCGCTGACCCGACGGCGGGCCTGATCGGCGTCATCGGCTCCGCCAGGGCCACGGCTAAGGCCGCCGGCCGCACGGTTGCCTTCATCGGCTATGTCTGTGGGACCGACAGCGACCCGCAGGATCGCGGACAGATCGTGGCGGGCCTCAAAGCCGCCGGAGTACTCGTGGCTGCCTCGAACGCCGAAGCCGCCAACTGGTCCGCGGCCATCATCGCCCAGCGCCAGGGAGCACTGTCGTGAAGACGCTGTTCGCGCAAAAGCTCAATGTCGTCAATGTCGGCCTGCAAGGCTTCGCGACGAACATCAAAGCCGCAGGCGGCGAGGTGACCCATTTGAGCTGGGCGCCACCTGCCGGCGCCGACGCCGCTTTGGGCTGGACTTTGGCGGGCATGATGGGCGACCCCCGGATCGAGGCCGCGAACCGTACAGCCTATGGCCGCTACCTCGAAGCCCAGCCGCGCCTGGTGGATTTCGTTCTGGCGCGTGACGCGATAGCTGCCCTCGGCCCGCGCGAACGCCGCATCCTGCACGCCGGCCCACCGATCGCCTGGCCCGATATGTGCGGTCCGCAGCAGGGCGCGATCAGTGGCGCCATTGTCTACGAGGGC
The DNA here is from genome assembly GCA_963739725.1 of uncultured Alphaproteobacteria bacterium. Taxonomy (GTDB): domain Bacteria; phylum Pseudomonadota; class Alphaproteobacteria; order Acetobacterales; family Acetobacteraceae; genus JAMXLO01. The sequence goes on from CAVUBS010000033.1 coordinate 891,690, forward strand.
TGGGCCGACACGCTCGAGCAGGCCGAAAAGCTTGCGGCCACAGGTGCGGTCCAGCTCGAACCCTGCCACGCGCACGGTGCGGTCGGGCCGATGGCCGGCATTATCAGCCCCTCCATGCCCGTCTGGGTCGTCGAGAACACCGCGGCCGGCAACCGCAGCTTCTGCAATGTGAACGAGGGACTCGGGAAAGTGCTGCGCTTCGGTGCAAATGCTCCCGAAGTCCTTGACCGGCTCCGCTGGCTGGGTAGCGAGTTCTTCACCGCCATGCAGATCGCCGTGCGCCGGCTGGCCGATCCTGATCTGAAGCCGTTGATGGCGCAGGCACTGCACATGGGCGATGAGGTTCACAACCGGAACGCCGCGGCGTCCGCGCTGCTGTTCAAACGATTGACCCTGGCACTTCTGGGCGCCGAGCTTGACAGCGCGGTTGTGCAGCGCACGCTGACCTTCATTGCCGGCAACGATCATTTTTTTCTCAACCTCTCGATGGCGGCCTGCAAGTCGATGTCGGATGCCGCCCATGGCGTGCTCGGCAGCAGCATGGTGACCGTCATGGCCCGCAACGGCGTCAACTTCGGCATCCGTCTCAGCGGCACAGGCGACCAATGGTTCCAGGCGCCCGCCAATCCGGTGAACGGTCTCTATTTCCCTGGCTACTCGATCGACGATGCGGCCGCGGACCTCGGTGACTCCGCGATCACCGAGACCAATGGGCTTGGCGGGTTCGCCATGGCCGCTTCGCCGGCGATCGTGCAGTTTGTTGGCGGCACTCCGGCAGATGCCACCGCAAACAGCCGCCGCATGCTGTCCATCACGCTGGGCAGCAACACCGCCTTTACCCTGCCGGCGCTGAACTTCGGCGGCACGCCCGCGGGTATCGACGCACGACTGGTCGCAGATTCCGGCATACTGCCGATCATCAACACCGGCATCGCGCACCGGAAGGCCGGCGTTGGACAGATCGGAGCAGGCATCACGACGGCACCCATGGAGTGCTTTCACGATGCGCTGGCGGCACTTGGCAAAGTGCTGGAGCGCATGCCGTGAAGCGGCTCGCGGTCGTGGCGTTCGGCGGCAATGCCCTCGTCGCCGATGCCGAACACGATTCCATTCCACAGCAGTACGACACCGTCGTCCGGACCGCTCCGCACCTGGTCGACATGGTCGAAATGGGTTGGCGGCTGGTGGTCTCGCACGGCAATGGCCCACAGGTTGGCTATATCCTGCGCCGATCCGAGATCGCGCAGACCGAGGTCGATCCGGTCCCGGTGGATTACGCGGTCGCCGATACGCAAGGCGCCATCGGCTACATGTTCGTCAAAGCGCTGACCAACGAGTTGGCGCGCCGCGGTATCAACCGACCGGTTGTTGCCGTTGTGACCCAATCGGTCGTGTCGCGTGACGACCCGGCATTCGCGAACCCGACGAAGCCGATTGGCCCTTTCCTTGAGGAGGCGAGGGCAAAGGAAATGGCCCAAATGCTGGGGTGGACGGTCATGGAGGATTCGGGCCGTGGCTGGCGGCGCACCGTTGCGTCGCCGCGTCCTCTGAAAATCCTCGAGACAGGCGCCATCCAAACATTGCTGGACGCCGGTGCGATAGTGGTTGCAGCCGGTGGCGGCGGTATACCGGTCGCAGTAGAGCCCGATGGCAGCCTGATGGGGATCGAGGCCGTGGTCGACAAAGACCTTGCCTCGGGACTCCTGGCGCACGACCTCGGTGCGGAAATGTTGCTGATCCCGACGGGCGTGCCGCGCGTCGCGATTCATTTCGGCACGACGGAGGAACGCTGGCTGACGACAATCAGCGTCGATGAGGCGCGCGGCTTTATCGCGGCTGGAGAGTTCGGCGCCGGCAGCATGGAGCCGAAAGTTGCGGCTGTCGCGGATTTCGTTGCGTCCACGCCAGGTGCCGTCGGCGTGATCGGCGCGCCGGATGAGCTTCGTGCGATCCTGGAAGGAAAGGCGGGAACCCGTATCGTCGCGTCCGGCCAGGCCGCCGTGGCGTTGGCTGTGAATGGTACGTTGATGCGCGGGCTCAGGCTCAATCCGAATATGGTGGCTGCCGGGGCCGAATTCGTACGCGAGGCGCTGACCGAGCCAGCGTATCGGTTGTGGACCATCGATGACAATCATCCGGCCATGGTCCGTGTTACCGATGGTTCGGGTGTGAAGGTGGCAGTCGAGGTCTGGTCGGTGCCGGCCGAAGGATTGGCTGGCATTCTTTTAAAGGAACCGCCCGGTCTGATGATCGGGAAAGTGCGGCTCGACGACGGCAATACAATCCTTGGCGTCATTGGTGAGCGGGCGCTGGTCGAGGGGCACAAGGAGATCAGCCTCTATGGCGGCTGGAGAGCCTATGTTGCCTCTGCTGGGCTTTCATCGTGAGTGACACGAAGCCTCGAACGCCGTTCTGGCGCCAGGCGCTGCGCGGCTTATCGCAATGTGCGTTCCAATCGAATGAGATTACCGGGGCGTTGTTCGTTCTTGCGGCCGCCGTCTTCAATTGGCGGATGGCTGTCTTCTATGCGGTATCAGTGGCTCTTGGTACCATGGTCGCGCGTCTGCTGCGGGGGAATGGCGACCTCCTGGACCTCGGTCTCTTTGGATTCAACTCTGGGCTCATGGGATTGGCTCTGGCGAATTTCTTTCAGCCTGAACCTATGTTGTGGGTATGGATGGCGGTCTTCGCGATGGTGACCGCCGGCGTTGCGGTTGCGATGTCGCGCTTGCTGAACTTCCCATTTATCGCCGCACCTTTTATCCTGACATTCTGGGCCGTCTGGGCGCTGGCTGACGGTTTCAGCCTGTCCGCGATCGACTTTGGCGACTTTGCCGACGATCCGGTGCGGTGGGGCAAGGCGCTGCTCTCGACGCTCGGCGCGGCCTTGTTCACGCCAAGCCCGCTCAGTGGCGCTATTTTCCTAGGCGGTATAGCGGTCAGTAATTGGCGGCACGCTGTTGTTGCCTTTCTGGGCGCTCTCATCGCGGACTCACTGGCTGCTCACGTCGGCGCCGCCGGCCAGGCCATAAACCTTGGCTTTGTCGGCTTTAATGGCGTGCTTGCCGCGTTGGCGGCCTACGTCATTATCGCGCCAGATCTCCGATTCGTTGCCCTGGCTGCGGTTCTCGCAACCTGGCTGTTCAGCTTCGTGAACCGAAGCGGATATGTCCCCGTGCTGGCATCCGGCTTTGTGGCGGCCATTTGGCTAATTTTGCTTTTGGGCTGGCTCACCCCACGGTTCGTCGAGAAACAATCCGAGCCGAAGCCCAATTCCGACTGAACGCCGCGGGAGGAGACCCCGCGGAGTTTTGGGTGCGACGGCGTCCCCACGAGGGGGAGGAGAAGATGCGTGATCACGATGTCAGCGTTCGTGTCTTGATATGCGTGCGAGGAACGGAAGTTCTGTGTTAGGCCGCGTTGGCTGGACGTTGTTGGCCACAGTGGCAATGCTGCTCGCAGGCTGCGATCCCCCGTATCTCTCCGATACGTATGCCACCTCGACACCAAAGCCTGCGTCATTCGATACGAGCAATTTGGCCCGTACGCCTGTGGTGGTGCTGGCATTTGTGGCACCGGGCAGTCTCCAAGGCCTCAGCCCCACCCTGTCCCATGCGCTCAGCGGTGCGCTTGCCGAGGTAACCCCGCCGATCCGCGAAATTGCGACGGATCAGACCCTGAACTGGCTCACGGATAAGGGCTTGGCAACCGAGTATGCTGATTTGCGCGAGGGCTTCGCACGGAATGGGATGTTGGACCGGCACCGGCTGCAACGGATTGGATCGGGACTTGGCTCGCAATACGTGTTGCTGCCGGGGATTGCACAGTTCAACGAAGAGATACTCGATAAGTATGAGGCAGCTGGCATAAAGTTGCTCAGGAACAGGGTGACGACGCTGCGGCTGTGGCTGCAGCTCTGGGATTCGCAGACCGGTCATATCGTCTGGGAGTCGTCTGGCGAAGTCACCACGGCGACTGTGTTTTTGAGCCCAAAACAAACCGTTGCCCTGGAGCAGATCACAAAAAAACTGTTGATTCGCATGATTCAGGATGGTCTGCTCGAATCGAAAACTGAAACCCAACTTATCCAGGATCATTGACCTCCCGAGGCGCGTCCAAGAGGTCGTGCGGATCATGCGCGAGCGGCCCAGCCTGAGGTGTCAGGATCTCGAATGGCGTTTCCAGGCGCATTGGAGGTTGTGTCACCAAACCGCTGAAGCCAGCCACGAACGCCAGCACGAGGATCGCGGCTGCCATAAAGTAGAACACGCCATCAATTTCAAAGTGGGCCATTAGACTCGCACCGATCAACGGCCCCAGTACCGAGCCGATGCCACTCACCAGGATGAGCCGTCCGCTTACCGCCACGACCCGACTGGCCGGCATGTGATCGTGCGCGTGGGCGACGCAGACGGGGTAGAGAGTTGACATGAATCCACCGAGCAAGACCGCGGCTGGCAGGATTGTCGACTGGGAGCGCGGCAGGAGCACCATAACGATGGCAGTGCCAGCAAAGCCGAGACTTAGGAATGCTAGCACGATGCGACGGTCGAACCGGTCGGAGAGGCGGCCGACCGGTATTTGGAAAGCGAATCCGCCAAGCACAGCCAAAAGCATAAACAGCGCGATTGTCGCTCGTGCGGTGCCCTGATCCTGCATCCACGCTGGAACCAGCGCGTAGAAGGCCCCCCCGACGAGCCCGCTCAACACGCAGCCTGTCACTGCGATCGGCGCGGCTCGCGTGAGCACACCGTAGGGCAGTGCGGCTGCGGCGCTCACTCGGGGCGGCTCGGCGCGGGCCGCGGTAACCATAATCAGTGCTACAGCGAACAGTATGACGATTGCATTGAACGACGTTGCCGCCTTGATATCCACTCGGGCTATCAGCAGCTGGCCCAGCGCAAGGGCCAGGAACGTGCCGACCATATAGATCGAGAAGATCCGGCCGCGCTCGGATGGCAGGGCCTTTGCGGTCAGCCAGCTCTCGGTTGTCACGAAAATCCCGGCGCAACCGTAGCCAATGATCGCGCGCAGGATCACCCAGGCGAGCGATCCGATCAGCAGCGGCATGGCGGCAGCGGCGGCGGCGACCAAGCCGGCAAATGCGGCGTACGCGCGAATGTGACCGATCCGTTCGATGATTTTGCTGCAATGAAATGCACCCAGTGTGAAGCCAGCGAAATAGGCGCTGAGCACCAGGCCGGGGACGTCGAAGTTCTCGATTGCCACGCGCAATGAGATGTAGGTACCGAAAAAGCCGTTGGCGAGTTGTACGACGCTCGTGGCGATGACGAGCGTCCCGATCTCAGTGCGCATAGACGTGCTCAAGGGCATCCCCTTTCTTGCGTGTCTGGTAGTTTGGCGAAAAACCCTTCCATGCAATCGAGAAGGATGATCCGCTGCCCGACGTGAGGAGCGGGAATTGTGATGCGTGCTTCAGCTAGTGTGGCGTGGCTGGAGTATAGGCGAAAGAGCGGGAGGCGCGAGTCTGTGGCGTCGACCGGAGGCAGGACGCTAGCAGGGTTGCGATCCCTGTGTTGTATGGGGTGGGCGGAGGCCCGGTATGTACGTCAGCCGCCGACAGCGAACGACCCGAACGAACGGCGCACGGCTGCCGCCGGGCATCGACCAGGATCACCGCTGCTTCAAGAGCACAGTATCACCAGGACGATGTTGCCGAGCGCGCGACGAACCACGAGACTTTGTCAGTTACCGGTCCCGCACGTGTCAACAAATTTCGGCAGCGACGCGCTGCCTTCGCCTCATGCATCGCACGGCGATAGCGCTCGGAAACTCTGAGCCAGCCTGCACGGAGGATCCGCTTACCGTGGTTTTGATGCCCGGCACGAATTCTGCGAAAAACCTCATTGGCCTGTGAGCGTTATATTGACACCACCGGGAGCGAGCGTCAGGCGAACTCCCTGAGCCGTCGTGACACCCTCGATCACCACACCGTTCTGATTGCGCAGGCTCGTCACCGAGCCTCCACCAGCGACAGCTGCCCCCGCGGAGAACGATACATAATTGCCGCTGAAATCGGCAATGCTACGTAGGTTTCGCACTGTTCCGCTGCCGGTTACCCGCGTCACTCCGACATCCACGACGGAAAGTCCATCTACTCGGAAGGGATACTGCCGACCTTGATATGTCAGAGTCCCATTTCCCCATTGGAATCCGATACCAATTGCGACCGCGCCACCAGTGAAGCTGACGGTCCCCTCGGTGGCGCCTAAGTTAGCGCTGGGCGGTGCGGCCGCCGGAGGTTGTGACGAACAGCCCACTAGGCCGGCCACGCCCAAAATGACGATGGCAGCAACCTTGAAGCGATGCATTGGTTCCTCCCCTAGCGGTTATCCTCCGCTTCATCTTAGCCGGTCGAACGACAGACACAACCGGGGACCTGATATCCGGCATCGAACACGTATGCACCCGGGCAATCATGCAGATTATTCGGATCGACCCACTCGGCGACGAGAGCGGCAGATGCAGGGGTGCAAGCGCCCCTCACGACCGAGGCTGCAATGACTGTCGGTACACCTTGCAAACAGAATGATCGCACCGAAGGTCAATGTCGGGTTAATGTGCACGCCGATATCTGGTCGGCCCGGGTCGTCCGCTGTCAGAGCATTCGCTTCCAATGTAACCATAGAAGTGTCACGAGGGCAGCAGCTGCACAAAGCACCGTTGCAAAAACTGTCCCGTGCGGCACCTCGTCGCCGCCCAACAGCATGCCGCCAGTATTCATGCCGACGAATCCTGTCACGAATGTCGCTGGCAAGATTACCGTCGTCACCACGGAGACGACGTACAATCGGCGATTGGCCTCCTCCTCTGCGAGGCGCGTCGTGAACTCATCCTGGAGCGAGCGCGTACGGTCATGCAGCGCGGCGATGTCGTCAAGCGCAGCGTGCAGCAGACGATGCCCCACATCGTGCCCAGAAAAGCCTGTCCACTCTGGTAAAATATCGTCGTCTTCATCAAATGCCCGGGCGATCGGGACAAGCACGCGATTGAGCCTTATTGCTTCCCGGCGAACTATGCCAAGGCGTTGCCCAAGATCTTTCAGCCCACCAGAATTGCGCATTTCTATCAATGTGTCCTCGATTGGATCGAGGGTGGCAGCAAGCGTAGTAAGCTGCGCGCGCAAATTCTGCTATGGAACGATCGACAAGATTGCCGGGTCCGGTTGGACTAAGGCCGCCTACCACTGCCTCCCACATGCTTGCCAGTGTGCGAGAGGGGCGCCGCCGACCAGTGATCAAAGCGTGAGGCAGCATTGCGAAGCGCCAATAGGTGAGTTCGTACTGATCCACATCACCCATCCGGGCATAGGTCGGCAGCACACCTGCAACCACGTTCCCGTCCGACACCACGCGGGGGCTCTCGTCCGTGCCATTCATCAAAGCTTTGGCGAAGGCCGGGAATTCCGCATCGTCTTCAATTGTCATACGGGCCTGCGGATGCACCAGATCGAAGTGCCGCCATTCCCTGTCTGGTCGCGCGTCATCGCCGACGAATTGCAGACTTCCGTGCCAAACTGTCCAAATTCGGCGGTGGCAAAGTCGTCCAATTGCCGCTCATGCATCCTGCACGATCTGCCGTGCGTCGCTCAACAGGGTCTCCAGGTGCTTCTCGTCGCGGAAGCTTTCGGCGTAGATCTTATAGACGGCCTCCGTGCCGGACGGCCGTGCTGCGAACCAGCCGTTTGCCGTGACGACCTTCAGACCGCCGATCGGCGCGTTGTTCCCGGAAGCCCGCGTCAGCTTCTGGGTGATCGGTTCGCCGGCCAGACTCGGATGCCCGGACGGAGTCAGGCGACAGTCGCGCCAACTCTGGCCTTGTCCTCCGGCGTCGCCGGAACATCGATACGAGTGTAAAAGGCCGAGCCGAATTCCCCCGTGAGCGCCCTGTAATGCTCTCCCGGATCCTTGCCGGTGCACGCCGTGATTTCCGCGGCCAGCAGGTTCATGATCGGCCCGTCCTTGTCGGTCGTCCACACACTGCCGTCGCGGCGCAGAAAGCTGGCGCCGGCACTCTCCTCGCCGCCAAAACAACACGTGCCGTCGAACAAACCGGGGGCGAACCACTTGAAGCCAACCGGCACCTCGGACAGGCGGCGGCCGCGCTTCTGCACGACCCGGTCGATCATGCTGCTGCTGACCAGGGTCTTGCCAACCGCGGCGTCCACCGGCCATTCGGGCCGGTGGGTCAGCAGGTAGTCGATCGCCACGGCCAGATAGTGGTTGGGGTTCATCAGTCCGGCACCCGGCGTGACGATGCCGTGCCGGTCCGAGTCGGGGTCGTTGGCGAAGGCGACCTGATAGCGGTCCTTGAGGCCGACGAGACGGGCCATCGCATAGGGGCTCGAGCAGTCCATTCGGATTGCGCCGTCATGGTCGACGGTCATGAACGAGAAGGTCGGATCGATCACCGGATTGGTGACGACGATGTCCAGGCCATAGACCCGGTTGATCGGCTCCCAATACGCCAGCGCCGCGCCGCCGAGCGGGTCGACCGCCAGCGACAGCCGCGCGTCGCGCACAGCGTCCATGTCGATGACGTGCCGCAGGTCCTCGACATAGGGCATCATCAGATCGTCCTGGTGCGTCGTCTCCGCGCCGAGCGCCGCCTCGAACGGCTTTCGGTGCACGGCCGCATTGCCATCGCGCAGCAGGTCGTTCGCGCGGCGCTCGATCCAATGCGTCACGTCGGTGTCGGCCGGCCCGCCGTTGGTCGGGTTGTACTTGAAACCTCCGTCCTCCGGCGGATTGTGCGACGGCGTGATGACAATGCCATCGGCGAGCCGATCACTCCGTCCCCGGTTGTGGGTCAGGATGGCGTGGGAGATCACCGGCGTCGGCGTGAAGCCGTCGTCGCGCTGGATGACGGTCGTGACGTCGTTGGCCGCCAGCACCTCGAGCGCCGTGCGTTCCGCCGGCGCCGAGAGCGCGTGCGTGTCCTTGCCCATGAACAGCGGCCCGGTCACGCCCTGTGCCTGGCGATAGTCGCAGATCGCCTGCGTGATCGCCAGGATATGCGCTTCGGTGAACGAGCCGCGCAGCGACGAGCCACGATGCCCGCTGGTGCCGAAGCTCACACGCTGCGCCGGGTCGGCCGGATCCGGCCGGCCGGCGAAATACGCCTGTTCCAGCCGGTCGAGATCGACCAGCATCTCCTTCGGGGCCGGCTTGCCGGCCAGGGGTGACAACGCCATGACCGCTCCGCTCCGGCTTACAATACCGGGCAGGGCTTCGCCTGCCAGATCTCCGCCGCGTATTGCGCGATGGTCCGGTCGCTGGAGAACTTGCCGGAACCGGCGACATTGAGGATCGCCTTGCGGGCCCATTCGTCGCGATCCGCGTACAGCGCGCAGAGCGCCCGGTCCGCCTCCAGATAGGCGGTCAGATCGGCCAGGTGCATGTAGTGATCGCCGTTCTTCAGCAGCATGTCGTGCAGCGGAGCAAAGACGCCCCGCTCGTTCTGGCTGAAGTAGTCATTGGCGATCAGGTCGAGGGCGGCGCGCGTCTCCGGGCTCCTTCTCATAGTGCCAATACGGGCTGTACCAGCCGCGACTGTCGGCAACCTGCTGCGCGGTCAGGCCGAAGAGGAAGAAGTTTTCCTCCCCCGCCTCCTCGGCCATCTCGATCGTCGCGCCGTCACGCGTGCCGATCGGTCAGCGCGCCGTTCATCATGAACTTCATGTTGCTCGTGCCGCTGGCCTCGAAGCCGGCGGTCGAGATCTGGTTGGAGACGTCCGCGGCCGGGATCAGCCGCTCCGCCAGCGAGACGCCGTATTCCGGCAGAAAGACGACCTTGAGGCGGCCGCGGACGGCCGGATCGCCGTCGATCGTGGCCGCCAGATTGTTGATGAACTTGATGATGAGCTTGGCGAGATGATAGGCCGGCGCCGCCTTGCCCGCGAAGAAGAAGGTGCGCGGCGTCATGTCGAGATCCGGGGTTCGCCCGCAGTCGATTGTATAGAACCGACGATCCGCAGCGCGTTGAGCATCTGGCGCTTGTATTCGTGGATGCGCTTGATCTGGCAGTCGAAGATGCTGTCCGGGTCGACCGTCTGCCCGGAGGTCGCTTGCAGCCAGTTGGCGAACTGCGCCTTGGCGTCGCGCTTGGCCTGCAGGAAGGATCGCGCGGAACGCGGGATCCTCGGCGGCCGGCTTCAGTTTCGCGATCTCGCTGAAATCGGTCGTCCAGCCCGTCGCCGATCGCATCGGCGATGACGCGCGACAGACCGGGATTGGCCAGCAGCAGCCAGCGACGCGGCGTGACGCCATTGGTCTTGTTGTTGAAGCGCTCGGGGAAGATCTCGGCCAGATCGCGGACGGTCATCGTGCGCAGCAGCTCCGAATGGATCGCCGCGACGCCATTGGTGCTGTGCGAGCCGACAATCGCCAGATTGGCCATGCGGACCTTGTCCTCCGGCCCCTCCTCGATCAGGCTGATGCGCTCGATGCGCGCCTCGTCGCCGGGATAGCGGCGCCGGACATCGTCGAGGAAGCGCCGGTTGATCTCGTAGATGATCTCGAGCTGACGCGGCAGCATCTGCTGGAAGTAGTGCAGCGGCCACCTCTCCAGCGCCTCGGGCAGCAACGTGTGATTGGTGTAGGCGAGGGTCCGCTGCGTCAGGTCCCAGGCCTGGTCCCATCCCAGTTGCGCCTCGTCGAGCAGAATGCGCATCAGCTCGGGAACCGCCAGTGTCGGGTGTGTGTCATTGAGCTGGATGGCGACCTTGTCGGGAAGCTGGCTCCAGTCCGTGTTGTTGCGACGAAAGCGGCGCACCAGATCGGCCAGCGAGCAGGCGACCAGGAAGTATTCCTGTGCAAAGCGCAGCCCCTGTCCCACCTCGGTGGAATCGTCCGGGTAGAGGACGCGGGTCAGCGTCTGCGCCGCGATGCTGCCGACCAGGGCGCCCACGAAGTCGCCCGTGCTGAACTCGCTGAAAATCGAAGTAGTCGTGCGCCGCAGCACTCCACAGCCGCAGGCTGTTGATCGTCTTGCCGCCGAAGCCCACGACGGGCCGGTCGAACGGCATCCCGATCAACGCCGACGGGCGGCCGGGTACGACCCGCAAACTTCCCTGGTGCATCTCGAATGTGCAGCCGAATTTGACCTCGACGGCCTCGTGACGGCGCGCCACCTCCCACGGGTCCTGGCGGCGCAGCCAATTGTCCGGATGCTCGCGCTGCCAGCCATTGTCGATCGACTGCCGGAACATGCCGTATTCGTAGCGCAGCCCGTAGCCCATCGCCGGGAGCTGCATCGTCGCCATCGAGTCGAGGAAACAGGCGGCCAGCCGTCCGAGGCCGCCGTTGCCGAGGCCGGCATCCGGTTCCTGATCCACCAGGCCGAACCAGTCGAGGCTGCCCTCGCGCGCGGCGCGCTCGACGAAGGGACGCAGCATCAGATTGGTGATGTTGTTGGTCAGCGACCGGCCGATCAGGAACTCCATGGACAGGTAGTAGATCCGCTTCGGGTTCTCCGGTCATAGACACGCTGCGTCTCGATCCAGCGCTGCGACAGGACATCGCGCACGGCGCGGGCCGCGGCCTCGAACTTTTGGCGCGTTTCGGCAGCGGTCGGATCAACGACGTTGTCGAACCGCAGATGCCGCTCGAACAGCGCGTTCATTTGTCCCGACAGTTGCGCCGGATCGCGGTCGATCTGCATCGGAACGGCCGCAGGCGCCGCGACGTTGATCAATTCAGCCATGTGGCTCTCCCATAGCCGTTGGTCGAGCGTGAGCACATCGCGCAAGCATGTCCAGTCGCCGGGCAGCGCTCCCCCGGCCTCAGAATACCTGGCGCAGGATCACATACAGCGAACCGGCGATCACCATCGCCGCCGGCAGCGTCAGAACCCAGGCCAGCGCCATGTTCTTGATCGTGGTCCACTGCAGTCCCGAGCCGTTCGCCGCCATCGTGCCCGCGACGCCGCTCGACAGCACATGCGTCGTGGATACCGGCAGCCCATACACGTCCGCCATGCCGATTGTCGCCATCGCCACGATCTCGGCGCAGGCGCCCTGCGCGTAGGTCAGATGCGTCTTGCCGATCTTCTCGCCCACCGTCACCACAATGCGCTTCCAACCGACCATCGTGCCCAGGCCGAGTGCAAGAGCGACCGACACCTTCACCCAGGTCGGAATGAACTTGGTGCCGCTGTCCAGCGAGGATCGCAGCGACTTCATCTTGGCCAGATCCGCATCGTCGAACCCGGGCGGACTTGCACCCATCACGCGCACTGCGTCCGACGCGAGATACATGTCATTGCGGACGTTCGTCGTGGCAGCCGCCGGCACGGCCTTGATCGCTCCGTAATTCTTGACCTGCTGCGCGATATCACCCGTCAGCACGGCAAGCGCGGCATAGACCTCCGGCCGGTTCACGTCCTTGGTCTTCAGAGCGTCGCCGACCGTGGCGCGGGCTGCCGCGGCGTCGGCCGGCGGTGGGCTGGTACCTGCGTGCGCCCGGAACACGGCCTGCGCGTCCTGCGTCGCCTGCAGGAACATCGGCGTGGTGCTGTCTGGAATAGCGTGGTTGAGCGCGTAGGCGGTCGGCGCCGCTCCGATCAGGATCAGCATGATCAGACCCATGCCCTTCTGCCCGTCGTTGCTGCCATGGAAGAACGATACGCCAGTGCAGGTGAGGATCAGCAGGCCGCGGATCGTTGGCGGCGGCGGCTTGCGTCCTTCGGGGGCGGTGTAGAGCGCCTTGCTGCGAACCGCCAGCTTCATCAACAGAAGCAGGCCCGCAGCCATCACGAACCCGATCAACGGGCTGAACAGCAGGGCCTTCAACACGCCGACCGCCTGCGTCCAATCCACGCCCGAGGTCGCCGATGCGGCCGGCGCCAGAAGCTGGTTGGCGAGGCCCACACCCATGATGGAGCCGATCAACGCGTGCGAGGAGCTGTTCGGAAGACCCATCGCCCAGGTGCCGAGATTCCAGATGATCGCCGCGATCAACAGCGCGAAGATCATGGCGTAACCGGCGCCGCTGCCGACCTGCAAAATCAACTCCACCGGCAGCAGCGTGACGATCGTGAAGGCGACCGCCCCGCTGGAGGTCAGCACGCCGAGGAAATTGAACGTTCCCGACCAGATCACGGCGACCAGCGGCGGCAGGCTATGGGTATAGATCACGGTGGCGACGGCATTGGCCGTATCGTGGAAGCCGTTGACGAATTCGAAGCCCAGCGCGATCAGCAAAGCGATACCCAGCAGGACGAAGGCGCCGATGGCCAGGCCATGCTCGCCCGCCTGGCTCATGTCGTTCATGATGCTGAACGCTACGTAGCCGAGGCCTGCCACAAGTATCAGCAGGAAGGCGATCGCGCCGGCGGCGTGCGGCTTTTCGTCCAGATGCGGGCGCGGCGAGTGCAGGATCGCGATGTCGCCGTTCATCGTTGCGTCTGACATATAGCTCCCCGCGCGCCTTTTATGCTGTTAGCTTTAGCGAGCGGCCGAGATGCGTTCCATGTCAAAACGATGACATTTCGCCAGCGGATCGCATCACCGGCACTGTCGCACTTCGACGCTGTTTCTCGCGGATGTTTCGCGCTAACCCACGACTTCGCTGTGCAAGGGAAATCGTCGACATGCGTGGGTTCTTCGTCGCGGCCACGATCGGGATTCTGGCCACTCGTGCCATCGCCCAGCCCAGCCCGCACAACGTTGTCCTGTTCGTGGCGGACGGAATGCGGCCGGGGATGGTCAACGAACGGACGGCGCCTGCGATGACGGCACTTCTGTCGCGCGGCGTGCGGTTCACCAATACGCATTCGCTGTTCCCGACATTCACCACGGCCATTGCATCCGGCATGGCAACGGGACATTGCTTGGCGATACCGGTGACTTCAGCAACAACATTTACGTGGGCTTCCAGGTGCCGGGGGCGGGCGACAGCCTGACGCCGTTCCTGCAGAGCGATCCGGTGCTGGGCGATGTCGACGAGCATTTCTCGGGCGATTACCTGAACGAGGAAACCATCCGCAAGGCAGTCCGCGAAGCCGGCTTCTCGACGGCCGCCATCGGCAAGCTTGGCCCCGCCCTCATTTTCGATCACATCGAGCGGACCGGGCAGCACACCATCGTCGTCGATGACATGACCGGCCGCACCGGCGGGATCCCGCTTTCCGAGGAATTGCAACAACGCCTGACCGCAGCCGAGGTGCCGACACAGGCGCCACCACGCGGCGACAACGGCAAGGCCGGAACCAGTGCCACCGCCGGGACGACGGTCGCCAACGCGGAGCAACAGAACTTCTGCGCCGATGTGGCGACGAAAGCGGTGCTGCCGTTGTTCAAGGAACGACAGAAGCCGTTCGTCGTCGTGTTCTGGTCGCGCGATCCGGACGGCACGCAGCACAACCAGGGCGATAGTCTCGGGCGGCTCATCCCGGGCATCAGCGGCCCGACCTTGCTCGCCGCGATCAAGAACGCGAACGACAATCTCGGTTGGCTGCTGGACGCGCTGAGGGAGCAAGGGCTCGATGGCGATACGGATGTGATCATCACCTCGGACCACGGCTTCTCGACGATCTCGAAGGAGAGCGCGACGAGTTGGGCCGCGACGCAGGCGTACAAGCCGACGTACCCGTCAAACTGCTGGCGCCTGGCTTCGTGGCCATCGACATTGCTCATGCGCTGGGCCTGACCCTCTACGATCCTGACGCGAAGGGCGCACAGGTGCCGGCGAACGCCTACCCCGTGCGGGGCAACGGTCTGGTCGGCGGCGATCCCACGCATCCCACGGTCGTCGTCGCTGCGAATGGCGGCTCCGATCTTGTCTATATTCATACCGGCGACAGGGCACTGGCCGCCAGGATCGTCGCGGTGCTGTCCGAGCAGGATTACATCAGCGGACTGTTTGTGGACGACAGCCTCGGTAAAGTGCCCGGGACGCTGCCGCTGTCGGCAATTGCACTCAAGGGCACGGCGGTGACGCCCATGCCAGCGATTGCCGTCAATTTGCGGACGTTCTCGCTTGGCTGCGCCGATGCCACCACCTACGGCGTGGAGGTAGCCGATACCGTGCTCCAGCAAGGGCAAGGCATGCACGGCAGCTTCTCGCGTGCCGACGCCCACACTGTAATGCGTGGCCATCGCGCCATAGCTGCCGTTCACCTCAGGGTCGCAGAACGACGCCTTGTTGATGCCGCTCTTGAGACTGTTTGGTTTATGTGGCCGGCGCCATTATGTGGCTGTGGGCGATAGCTCGACGGTTCTGGTGGGTGGATCGCGGATGTTGGGTCACATAACGGGCTAAAAGGCGTCGAGCCAATCAAGCAGGGTCTTGTCGTCCTTCCAGGCGGCGCGAGCGCGGGATGCCGCCGAAATTCCGGAGCCCACTTCGCAGACACGCAGGGCCTCTGCCTTGGCGCGCAACGTCAACTCGGCGTAGCGGTTCGTAGTATCGAGACTGACGTGGCCGAGCCAGCCGCGAATGACGTTGACCTCGATACCGGACTCCAAGAGGTGCACCGCAGCGGTGTGCCGGAAGAGATGCGGCGTCACATGTCGAGGCTGCGGACCGCTGGTATCCCAGGAAATGGCATGGCGCCGGACTATCTCGTAGATCCCGAACCGCGTGAGGGGTACGCTGCGCCTCGCGCAAAAGACTGGCTCATTCGGTGCCGTACTCTGCTGGGTGAGGAGCCGCTGGAGATGCCTGACAGTCTCATCCCACAGCGGACAGACGCGCCACTTAGGGCCTGCGCGGAAATAAGTGCTTCAAGGAGGCTGTTGGTTAGGCGAGATGGTGTAGTTCCACTCGCCGTGGAATTCGTTGCGGGCGATGTTGATTTCCTCCATCTCCTGGTCGGTAACTCTGATCCCCTTGGGATAGAGATTTCCGTCGATCTCGCAGCGGACCTCAAGGCCTGTATCGGTTGTGGTGGAGCCGATCAGTTGCACAATCACCTGATGGCTGACCAGTGGCTTGCCACGCCAGTTCATGGTGATGAAGGCGAATAGCCGGTGCTCGATCTTGTTCCACTTGCTGGT
>CAVUBS010000034.1:0-198113 GCA_963739725.1 uncultured Alphaproteobacteria bacterium
CGGACTGCATGGAAGCCGTATATGTACAGCCAGAACTCTGCCACACCTGCTGGGCGGCGTTCGCGCGCCGGCGTTGGTGGTTTGGGGCGACGACGACAAGCATGTGCCGCGCAGTGCGGGCGATGCCTACGTCCAGGCGCTGCGCAACGCGCGATTGGAAGTCGTTCCCGCCTGTGGGCACTACGTCGATATGGAGAAGCCGGACGAGCTGGCGAAGCTTGTGACCACGTTCGTCAACGCGAACTGAACCGTACACCGGATCGAAGGGGAGCATCCCATGCACCTGATGTATTTCACCGAGCAGCCGATGGCCGCCTACGACGCGAAGGAGGGTCTGAAATACGGCGCGACCGCGCTGACCTTCTCCAACAGCAATTACGATTCGAAGGAGGCAAGTCGGCTCTACAACGAGTACCTCGAAGAATACATCATGGCCGACGAGTGGGGCGTCGACGGCATCATGCTGAACGAGCACCACAACGCGCCGTTCTGCATGCAGGCACGCACCAACATGTTCGGCGCGATCCTCGCGGCGGTGACGAAGCGCGCGAAGATCGTGTTCCTGGGCAATCCGCTGCCGCTGTCGGAGAACCCGGTACAGCTCGCCGAAGAGATCGCGATGATCGACATGGTGTCGAAGGGCCGTGTGGTATCCGGGTTCGTGCGCGGCGGCGGACAGGAGCAGTTGGCCAACGGCGTGAACCCCGCCTACAACCGGGAACGCTTCGTCGAGGCCCATGACCTGATCCAGAAGACCTGGACCACACCAGGCCCGTTCCGCTGGGAAGGCACGCACTATCAGCATCGCGTGGTGAACCCCTGGGCGGTGCCGCTGCAGAAGCCGTATCCACGCGTGTGGATACCAGGCGTGCTGTCGCGCGAGACCGTGATCTGGACCGCGCAGCAGCGCTATCCGTACATCGCGCTGAACACTGCGATCGATGCGACCAAGGTGATCTGGGACACGTATTCGAAGGCGGCAGCCGAGGTCGGCTACACCGCGGGCCCGGAGAACTTCGGCTACCTGATCCGCGTGCACGTGCAGGATACCGAGGAAAAGGCTTTGCAGAACGCGCGGCAGTTCATGTGGATGCAGGGCGAGTTCACCGGTCTCGCACATCCTGTGTGGGCAAATCCGTCGGGCTATTTCTCGCCGTCGGGGCGCCGCGGGTTTGTCGAATTCGCGGTGGGCCGCGCGAAGAACCCGCGTGGCCAGCCGACTTTCGAGGAGCAGGTCGCCGACACGATGATCATCGCCGGCACGCCGGACCAGGTGATCGCGCGGCTGAAGCATCTGATCGAGCACACGCGCCCCGGGATCATGGGCCTGTGGGGCAACGACGGCACCGTGAGCCGTGACGATCGTCGCCGCTGCATCGAACTGCTGGTGAAGGAGGTGATGCCGGCGGTGCGCGAGCACGGCAAGTCGCTGGGCCTGAAGGATCCGTGGGAGGCGAACGCGCCGGTGCATCTGAAATACTCGACGGACATTCCGGTGCAGAAAGCCGCCGCGGAGTAGTGGTTGACCTTGGTAAGGAACATCCTTACTTGAAGGGTGTTCCTTTCTGAGGTGTCCCGTGATCACCAGCAAGCTGACCAGCAAGGCGCAGACGACGATACCGCAGCCGGTCCGGGCGGCTCTTGGCGTGACTGAAGGCGACGAACTGGCCTACACAATCGAGGACGGCCGCGTGGTGCTGACCAAGGCGCCCCCCCGCCGCGTTCATCGTGGTGATCCTGTCGAGGACCCATTCGCGACGTTCTGGGAGTGGGACTCGAAGGAAGATGAGGAGGATTTTGCCGATCTCTGACCGATGAGCGAGAACCCCGTCGGCCGAAGCGCATTTGTGGCCTGGGATATCGTGCGAGTCGAGTTCCTTTATGCAGACCAGGCCGCATCGCGGAGGCGGCCAGCGCTTGTAGTCGGAAGTTACGAGGTCGACCTGCGCTTCTCGGTTCTTTGGGTCCTGATGATAACCAGTGCGAGACATCGAATGTGGCCGCGCGATGTCGCCATTGCAGACCCGGCTGGGGCCGGCGTATCCCGGCCATGCTTCGTGAGAACGGAAAAGTTAGCAACGGTTGAATCCCGATTTGCCACCGTGCTTGGACGGCTTCAAATGCAGGAGCGGGCACTCGTCGCGCAGCATCTGCGCTCGCTCTTGCGGGATGTCCTGATCGCCTGAAGGAGCCCATAAGCGATCGCTACATCGCCGGGACAGTCGTTCCTGTGGATGCGGATTACGCCACTACCGGTTTTGAAAGGCCACGTCATGCGCCAGATGGTCCTCGTTGGTTTCCTGCAGGCGCAGAACTGCACGACGCTGGCGAGTTCCTGGCGCCATCCGGACTCGCGCACCGACTTCACGTCGGCCGCCTATTACCAAAGGATCGGCCAGGTGCTGGAGGAGGGCAAATTCCAGCTCGCCTTTTTTGATGACAGGCTGGCAATGCCGGACATCTATGGCGGCAATCCCGCCGAGGTGGTGGCAAATGGCGTGCGGGTCGTGAAGATGGACCCGGTGGCGACCTTGCTCGCGATGGGTTTCGGCACGCACCGGCTTGGCATCGGTGCGACGGCCTCCACCACGTATTACGAACCGTTCGATGTGGCGCGTCGGTTCCAGACTGTGGATCATATGCTGGGCGGGCGGGCCGCGTGGAATGTGGTGACCTCGGTCAACGATGGCGAAGCCCAGAACATGGGGCGCGAGGTCCATCTTGCGCACGACCTGCGCTACGATCGTGCGGACGAATTCATGGAGATCGTGCTCGGCTGCTGGGATGCCTGGGAGGACGATGCGCTTGTCGTCGACAAACAATCCGGCCTGTTCGCGCATCCCGACAAGGTGCATCGCATGGAGTACCGCGGCAAGTTTCTGACGTCGCGGGGCACGTTCACGGTGCCGCGTTCGCCGCAGGGCCATCCTGTCATCATCCAGGCGGGAGCGTCGGATCGCGGCATGCGGTTCTCGGAGCGGTGGGCGGAGACGGTGTTCGTCGGCTATCCGGATTTGGCGGAGGGCAAGCGGCGCTACGCTGCCTTCAAGCAGGGAGTGGCGCAGCTTGGACGCGATCCGGACCTGGTGACGGTCAATACAATTGCCTATCCGGTTGTAGCGGCGACGAAGGCCGAGGCCGAGGACAAGATGGCGTTGATCGACACGCTGTACCGCGAGGTGGATGGGTTGTCGCTGCTGTCCGAGGCGCTGAATTTCGATTTCTCGAAGAAGGGCATGGACCAGGCGTTCACCGACGAGGAGCTGGAGGGCATGTCGGGGATGCAGGCGATGCGTGATCGGGTGATGCGTGTCATCGGCCGCAATCCGACGGTGCGCGACTTCCTTGAGGTGACGCGGCGCGGGCGTCCGCGCGAGGCGATCGTCGGCGGTCCGAAGGAGGTCGCCGATCGGTTCGAGCAGTGGTTCGTCGAGCGTGCGTGTGACGGGTATGTGGTGGGCGGCACGCATGTGCCGGGCACGTTCGAGGATTTCGTGAAGTTCGTGGTGCCGGAGTTGCAGCGGCGCGGGATTTTTCAGACGGATTACAAGGGCGCGACGCTGCGGGAGAATTTAGGGCTGCCGTGGCCACGTTCGGGTTGGTGGAAGGCTGCGGCGGAGTAGAACCATATACGAACCGTCATGGCCGGGCCGACCCGGCCATGACGGAACAGAACCTGCGACGGGCGACTTACATCCGCTCGAAGATCGCCGCGATCCCCTGGCCACCGCCGATGCACATCGTGACAAGCGCATAGCGACCGCCGATGCGTTCCAGCTCGTACAGCGCCTTCACCGTCAGGATCGTTCCCGTGGCGCCGATGGGATGGCCGAGCGAAATCACCGGAGCCGTTCGGGTTGGTCTTCTCCGGGTCGAAACCGAGATCCTTCGCCACCGCGCAGGCCTGCGCGGCGAATGCCTCGTTGCTCTCGATCACGTCCATGTCCGCCAAGGTCAGCCCCGCGCGCTGCAACGCCAGACGCGTCGCCGGCACCGGCCCGATGCCCATGATCTTCGGATCGACGCCGGCATGCGCGTAGGCCACCAGCCGGCCCATCGGCTTCGCGCCACGTTTCGTCCGCCGTCTCGCGCTCCATCAGCACCACCGCGGCAGCGCCGTCGTTGACGCCGGAGGCGTTGCCCGCGGTTACCGTGCCGTCCTTGCGGAATACCGTCCGCAGCTTGGCCAGGTCCTCGACCGTCGTGTTGCCGCGCACGTGCTCGTCGGTATCGAACACCGTCTCGCCTTTCCGCGTCTTCAGCTTTATCGGCAGGATCTGCTGCTTGAATCGGCCCTCGGCGATCGCGCGAGCGGCGCGGCGGTGCGATTCGACCGCCAGCGCATCCTGGTCGCCGCGTGTGATCTGGTGGCTCGCCGCCAGGTTCTCCGCGGTCTCGCCCATGTGGATGTTGTCGAACGGATCGTGCAGCGCGGCCAGCATCATGTCGAGCATGGCCGTGTCGCCCATGCGCGCGCCCCAACGCATGCCCTGCGCCAGATACGGCGCGCGGCTCATGCTCTCCGCGCCGCCGCCCACCGCGATGTCGGTATCGCCCAGCATGATGGTCTGCGCCGCCGACACGATCGCCTGCAGCCCGGAGCCGCACAGCCGGTTCAGCGTCAGCGCCGGCGCGTCCTTCGTCACGCCGCCGTTCATCGCGGCGACGCGCGCGATATACATGTCCTTCGCCTCGGTGTGGATCACGTGGCCGAACACCACCTGGCCCACCTCATCGCCGGCGACACCGGCGCGCGACAGCGCCTCGCGCACCACCTGTGCGCCCATATCGGTCGGCGCGACATCCTTCAGGCCGCCGCCGAAATCGCCGATTGCGGTGCGCACACCGGATACGACGACAACCTCGCGCTGCATGGCCATGTCAAATCTCCCGTACAACTGGATTGCGCAACGTGCCGATGCCGCTGATCTCGATCTCGCAGACATCGCCGTGCCCCATGTTCATGGTGGCACCCTCGGTGCCCATCCATACCACGTCGCCCGGATGCAGAGTCAGGTATTTCGTCATCGCGACCAGGAAATCGACAACGCCGAAGATCATGCTGTTGGTGGGGAAGGCGATCAGCTCCTTGCCGTTCAGGCGCACCTTGGTGACGAGGTCCTCCAGCTTCAGGTTGGTCTCGATCCACGGGCCCATCGGCTTGAACGTGTCGGTGTTCTTCGCCCGCCACAGCGTGCGGTCGCTCTTCTGCCAGGTCCGCTCGCTCACGTCGTTGCCGATCGTCCAGCCCAGCACGGCCGACAATGCGTTGTCGCGCGTCAGGTGACTGCACGTGCGGCCGATCACCGCGACAAGCTCGCCCTCGTACTGCACCTGATCGGTCGCATCCTTCGGGATCACGATCGCCTCGCCGTGCGCGATCAGCGCGTTGTTGGCGCGATAGCCGATATCCGCCTGCGTCGGCAGGTTGGGCTTCTGGCCGACCTTCTCGGCGATTTCCCGAACATGCTCCGGGTAGTTCATGCCGGCGGCATAGAAGGTCGGCGGCACCACCGGCACCAGCAGCTTCACGTCGGACAGCTTCAGGCGCGTCGATGTCCGTTCCCAACTGTCGAACGGCGAGCCGCGCACCGGAATGATCTCGTCGCCCTCGACCACGCCATAGGTCGGCGTTCCGTTCTGCTCGAAGCGTGCCCAGCGCATGTGCCGTGTTTCCCTCTAGAACTGCTGTTCGATCACGCTGCTTTGGCGTCCTGCCAAAATCATCGCGGCGGCCTTCTCGCCGATCATGATCGTCGGTGCGTTGGTGTTGCCCGCGATGATCGACGGCATGATCGACGCATCGGCCACCCGAAGGCCGCCGATACCATACACGCGCAGCCGAGGGTCCACCACCGCGTCCGGCTCGTGTCCCATGCGGCAGCTGCCGACCGGGTGGTGGTTCGATACGCCGTTTGCGCGCACGACATCGGCCAGTTCGGCGTCGGTGTCAAACCGCGCGCCGGGCGCGATCTCGTCCACCACGTAGGGCGCCAGCGCCGGTTGTGCGGCGATCCTGCGGCAGGTGCGGATGCCGAAGATCAGCGCCTGCATGTCGTAGTCCGACTTCAGGAAGTTGAAGCGGATCTCCGGCGGTGCGAACGGGTCGGGGCTTTTCACACGCACCGTGCCGCGGCCCTCGGGACGCAGATGCACCGGGCTCAGCGTGATGCCGGGGAACGGATGCGGATGAATGCCGTCGCGGTTGCGCTCCCCCGTGCTCCAGGCCGTCATGTTGATCTGAATGTCCGGTCGCTCCAGGCGCGGATCGCTGCGCAGGAAGGCGCCGGCGAACAGACCGGTGGTCGACATCAGGCCGCGCCGGCCGAGCGCATACTGCACGCCGGCGACCAGCTTGCGCGGCAGGCTGCGCGCGAGGTCGTTGAGCGTGATCGGCTGCGACAGCCGATAGGCGCTGTAGGTGTTGAAGTGGTCGTGCAGATTGGCGCCCACGCCCGGCATGTCGCGCACCACCGTGATGCCCGTCTCGCGTCAGCAGGTCCGCGGGGCCAAGGCCGGAGAGTTGCAGCAGGTGCGGCGAACCGTAGGCGCCGCCGGAGACGATCACCTCGCCGCGCACGCGCGCGGTCTGCAACCCCTGCGGCGTGCGGTACTCGACACCGACGGCACGACCGTTCTCGATCAGCACGCGCGTGGCATGCGCCTCGGTGACGATGGTCAGGTTCTGCCGGTCGCGCGCCGGTCGCAGATACGCGGCAGCGGCGCTCCAGCGGCGTTTGTTGTTGGTCGTCGTCTGGTAGTAGCCGGTGCCCTCCTTGGTGGCGCCGTTGAAGTCGGCGGTGCGCGGAATGCCGGCCTGCACGGCGGCCTCCACCATCGCCTTCGCCAGCGGCCAGATCTGCGGCGGGTCCGACACACGCAACGGCCCGCCGACGCCGTGGAATTCGTCCGCGCCGCGCTGATTGTCCTCGGCTCGCTTGAAGTAGGGCAATACCGAATCCCAGTCCCAGCCTTCGCATCCGCGCTGGCGCCAGTTGTCATAGTCCGAGGGATCGCCGCGCATATACACCATGCCGTTGATCGAACTGGTGCCGCCAAGCACCTTGCCGCGCGGCAGATACAGCGTCCGGCCGTTCAGTTCCTTCTCGGGCGCGCTGTCGAACATCCAGTTGATGCGCGGGTTGGCAAATGCCTTGGTGTAGCCGATCGGGATGTGGATCCACGGGCTGCTGTCCTTGATGCCGGCTTCCAGCAGCAGCACGCGATAGCGCCCGGATTCCGACAGCCGCGACGCCACGACACAGCCGGCCGAACCCGCGCCGGTGACGATGTAGTCGTAGGCTGCGTCCTCGCTCATGCGGTTGCCGCCTCCTGCACGCCGAGTTCGGCAGCCATGCGATCGCGCATGATGAATTTTTGCATTTTGCCGGTCACCGTCATCGGGAACTCGTCGACAAATCGGATATGACGAGGGACTTTGTAATGCGCGATCTGGTCGCGGCAGAATTCTCGCACGTCCTCCGCGGTCAGCGTCTCGCCGGCGCGCAGCTTGACCCAGGCGCACAGTTCCTCGCCGTAGCGTTCGTCGGGGATGCCGAACACCTGCACGTCCTGGATCTTCGGATGGCGGTAGAGGAACTCCTCGATCTCGCGCGGATACACGTTCTCGCCGCCGCGGATCACCATGTCCTTGATGCGGCCGACGATGTTGCAGTAGCCCTCGGCGTCCATCGTCGCCAGGTCGCCGGTGTGCATCCAGCCCGCAGCGTCGATCGCCTGCGCCGTGCGCTCGGCGTCGTCCCAATAGCCGAGCATCACCGAATAGCCTCGCGTGCAGAACTCGCCCGGCGTGCCGCGCGGCACCACGCGGCCCTCGGCATCGACGATCTTCACCTCGACGTGCGGATGCACGCGCCCGACCGTCGAGACCCGCCGCTCCAGCGGATCGTCGCGCGCCGTCTGCGTGCTGACCGGGCTGGTCTCCGTCATGCCATAGCCGATCGTCATTTCACTCAGGTTCATATCGCGGATGCAGCGGCGCATCACCTCGATCGGGCAGGGCGCGCCCGCCATCATGCCGGTGCGCAAACTGGTCAGGTCAAATTTGGCAAAATCCGGATGTTCGAGCTGCGCGATGAACATCGTCGGCACGCCGTAGAGCGACGTGCAGCGCTCCTCCGCCACGGTCTGCAACGTGGCGAGCGGATCGAAGCCTTCGCCGGGATACACCATCGCCGCGCCATGCGTGATGCAGGCCAGATTGCCGATCACCATGCCGAAGCAGTGATACAGCGGCACCGGGATGCACACCTTGTCCTGCTCGGTGTAGCCCATCGCCTCGCCCAGGAAGTAGCCGTTGTTGAGGATGTTGTGGTGCGTCAGCGTGGCGCCCTTCGGCAGGCCGGTCGTGCCGGAGGTGAACTGGATGTTGATCGCATCGTCGAACTGCAGGCGCGGCGCCAGTTCCGTCAGCCGCGCGCGATGCACATTCGCTGCCATGCCGCCGACGCTGTCGAACGGTATCGTTCCGGGCGCGGGCGTATCGCCGATCTGGATCACCATCTCGCAGCGTCGGCAGCTTCGCCGCGTTCAGGTGACCGGGCTGTGCCGACCGCAACTCCGGCGCCAGCGTGTTGATCATGCCGATATAATCGGACGTCTTGAACGAGGTCGCCGTGATCAGCGCCCGGCAGCCCACCTTGTTCAGCGCGTATTCCAGTTCGGCCAGCCGATAGGCCGGGTTGATGTTCACCAGGATCAGCCCCGCCTTGGCGGTGGCGAACTGCGTCACCACCCATTCGGCATTGTTCGGCGACCAGATGCCGATCCGCTCGCCCGGCTCCAGCCCCAGCGCGATCAGCCCGGCGGCGAACGCATCCACCCGCTCGCCAAGCTCGCGATAGCTCCACCTGATGCCCTGCTGGCGCACGATCAGCGCGGGCCGGTCGCCGCAGCGCGCAACGGTCCGGTCGAAGTTGCGGCCGATCGTGTCCCCGATCAGTGCCACGTTGCTGGCGCCGTGCCCGTAACTCAGCGCGGCCTCGGTCATGGACGTGCTCCCATGCATTATTGTCGGGCTGATATTGTGCCGGTTCACGCCCACATGGCCAGACCCGGCGCTCAGGGTTATGGTGCCGCGACCGTTTGATAGGAGAGCCAAGCATGGACGACATCGTCATCGTCTCCGCTGCCCGCACGCCGGTGGGCAGCTTCAGCGGCGCCTTGGGAACGCTGCCCGCGCATGCGCTGGGAGCGGTCGCGCTTGCAGGCCGCGTTCGAGCGCGCCGGCGTCGAAGGCGGCGACGTGGACGAGGTGATCCTGGGCCAGGTGCTGGCCGCCGGCGAGGGGCAGAACCCCGCCCGCCAGGCCGCGCGCGCCGCGGGGCTGGCGGACTCCAAGACCGCATTCGGCATCAACCAGGTCTGCGGGTCCGGCCTGCGCGCGGTGGCGCTCGCCGCGCAGCAGATCCGCACCGGGGAAAGCGCCATCGTCGCGGCCGGCGGCATGGAGAGCATGAGCCTGTCGCAGCATTCCGCCTATCTGCGGGCGGGGCAGAAGATGGGCGGGCTCGAGTTCATCGACACGATGCTGAAGGACGGGCTGTGGGACGCGTTCCACGGCTACCACATGGGCAACACCGCCGAGAACGTCGCCACCAAGTATCAGATCACGCGCGAGCAGCAGGACCAGTTCGCGCTCGGCTCGCAGCAGAAGGCGAGCGCGGCGCAGAAGGCCGGCCGCTTCAAGGACGAGATCGTGCCGGTGACGGTGAAGACCCGCAAGGGCGATGTGGTGGTGGCCGACGACGAGTATATCCGCCACGATTCCACCATCGAGGGGATGGCGCGGCTGCGTCCGGCGTTCAGCAAGGACGGCACGGTGACCGCCGGCAACGCGTCCGGCATCAACGACGGCGCAGCCGCGCTGGTGCTGATGAGCGCGTCCGAGGCGGCGAAGCGCGGGCTGACGCCGCTGGCGCGGATCGCCGCGTTCGCCACGGCGGGGGTCGATCCGGCGGTGATGGGCACCGGCCCGATCCCGTCCACGCGCAAGGCGCTGGCCCGCGCCGGCTGGAAGGTCGACGACCTGGACCTGATCGAGGCCAACGAGGCGTTCGCCGCACAGGCGCTGGCGGTGAACAAGGACCTCGGCTGGGACACCGACAAGGTCAACGTGAACGGCGGCGCGATCGCCATCGGCCATCCGATCGGTGCGTCCGGCGCGCGCGTGCTGATCACGCTGCTGCACGAGATGCAGAAGCGCGACGCGAAGAAGGGGCTGGCGACGCTGTGCATCGGCGGCGGCATGGGCGTGGCCATGTGCGTCGAGCGCTGAAGAGAGCCAAATAAGGTTTCACACGGAGTTCCACCGAGGACCACAGAGAGCCACCGAGACGCAAGGATGCGGTTCGCGCCTGGCGCCTTTGAACTTTCTCTGTGATTCTCCGTGGTCCACAGGGTTCTCCGTGTGAACCCTTCCTGCTTACTGCTCTTCTGCCGCAGGTAGTGCCGGTGCGCCTTGGCGCGGTTGCCGCAGGCACTCATCGAGCACCAGCGCCGGTTGCCGCTCTTGCTGTTGTCGAGGAACAGCCACCCGCATTCCGGATTGGCGCATTGCCGCACGCGCTGAAGCTGCGCCCCGACCAGCAGGTCCGCGGCCGACCATAGCGTCGGGGCCAGCAAGGCACTGGCCGATGGATCGGGCGTGCCGATCTCCCAGCCCGCCGAGGCGCAGGCGCCGGCGCGGCGGTGCGTCGGCGAGCGCCGCATTCAGCGCCGCCAGGTCCTCGTCGGACGGTGGGCGCCCCGCCGCCGTGGCGGCGAAGCAGCGAAAGATCACCTCCCGCAGGACGGTCGCCTCCCTGAAGCCGATGGCCGCCTCGTCAGGCCGTTCGCGCCAGCAGGCGCCGATGCGGTCGATCAGCAGGCTGCGGCAGCCGCTCGGTCGCCGCTGCCCATCGCAGCAGGTCATCAGGACCGTGCAACTGCTCGATCGGCGTCGCGGTGCCCCGCCAATAGCGCGTGTTCGCGTAGGCCAGACACAGATCGGCGTCAGGCGCTGGGATCGCATCGTCCGGAAGCCGGGTCGCCATGACATCTGATACCTAACCAGCAAGAGGGTTGACAACTGGCGGCGGCTTTGGTCTCTTATAACCGTCATGATGGTTAGAGGAGGAAGCCCATGATCGCCCACGTGTCCATCGGCGCCCGCGACATCGCCCGTGCCCGCCGCTTCTACGACGCCGCACTCAAGCCGCTCGGCTACACCTGCCTCAGTTCCGGCGATGACTCGCTGGGCTATGGCGCCCAGGCGCCGGTATTCTGGGTCAGCGCCACGACCGCATCCGGTGCCGCCCGACGACCGGTCCGGCCTGCACATCTGCTTCACCGCGCCGGACCGCGCGGCGGTGGATGGCTTCCACAAGGCGGCGCTGAAGGCCGGCGGCCACGACAACGGCAAGCCCGGCCTGCGCGCCGGATTACGGCCCGCAACTACTATGCCGCGTTCGCCGTCGATCCCGACGGCTATCGGATCGAAGCCTGGTGCGGCAAGCCGTCCTGATCACACGACCGCTATCGGTTTCTCCCACTGGTGCTAGGATCGACCCGGTTCAAGCAATCTGCAGGGAGGAACCGATGGCACGGGTCGCATTGGTTACAGGCGGAACACGAGGCATCGGCGCGTCCATCAGCACGACGCTGAAGCAGGAAGGCCGAATAGTTGTCGCCAACTATGCCGGCAACGACAACGCGGCTGCCGCTTTCCATGAGGAGACCGGCATCCGGGTTGCCAAATTCGACGTCTCCAGCTTCGAGGCCTGCCAGAAGGCGGTGGAACAGATCGTCGCCGAAGTGGGGCCGATCGAAATCCTGGTGAACAATGCCGGCATCACCCGCGACGGCACGCTGGCGCGGATGAACCGCGACATGTGGGATGCGGTGATCGATACCAACCTCGGGTCCTGCTACAATCTGTGCAAGCTGACGTTCGACGGGATGCGCGCCGCGAAGTTCGGCCGCATCCTCAATATCGGCAGCGTCAACGGGCAGGCCGGCCAGTATGGCCAGGTGAACTACGCCGCAGCCAAATCGGGCATCCACGGCTTCACCAAGGCGCTGGCGCAGGAAGGCGCCCGGTTCGGCATCACCGTCAACGCGATCGCGCCGGGCTACATCGATACCGACATGGTGCGCGCCGTGCCGGCGGAGGTGCTCGAGAAGATCGTCGCCCGCATTCCGGTCGGCCGCCTGGGTCATGCGCCGGAGATCGCCCGCGGCGTCGCGTTCCTGACGTCCGACGACGCCGGGTACATCACCGGCTCGACGCTTTCGATCAACGGCGGGCAGCACATGTACTGAACCCCACGGGGCCATCCCAGACTTCCCACCTGCCGGGTTCGGGGGCATCATTCCGCGCATCAGGAGGACCAGCCGATGAATGCGCCGCGCAACACCCGGTATCGCTACATCGAGACCCACCGGATCGCCGGCTCGCTCGGCGCCGAGGTCTCGGGCGTCGATCTGTCCGAGGATCTGCCCGACGATGTGCTGGCGGAAGTGCGCGCCGCCCTGCTCGACAATTGCGTGATCTTCTTCCGCAACCAGAAGATCACGCCCGAGCAGCAGCTTCGCTTCGCGCGCCGCTGGGGCGAGATCCACCTGCATCCGTTCATGCAGGGGATGGCCGACTATCCGGAGATCCTCGAGATCATCAAGACGCCGGAGGACAAGAAGAATTTCGGCGGCTCCTGGCACACCGACCAGATGTTCTCGCCGCAGCCGGCGATGGGCACGATCCTCTATGCGCTGGAGGTGCCCTCGGCCGGCGGCGATACGATGTTCACCAACCAGTACCTTTCGTACGAAAGCCTGTCCGACGGCATGAAGGCGCTGGTCGGCCAGCTCAAGACCGTCTGCGTCGGCGACAACTTCAAGCAGCACGGCGGCCAGTCGCGCGCGCAGCGCTACGACCGGCAGATGTCGCACATGAAGGTGAAGGACCCCGGCAATGTGCAGACGACGTCGGTGCACCCGCTGGTGCGCACGCACCCCGAGACCGGACGCAAGGTGCTCTACATCGGCGGCCACGTGCAGCATTTCGACGGCATGACCGACGAGGAGAGCGAGCCGCTGATCGACTACCTGAAGAAGCACTCGACGCGGCCGGAGTTCACCTGCCGGTTCCGCTGGGAGAGCGGTTCGGTGGCGTTCTGGGACAATCGCTGCACGCAGCACTTCGCGATCAACGACTACCCGGCGGAGACGCGTATCATGCGCCGCATCACGGTGCGCGGGGATACGCCGTTCTGATCGCTGCGAGCCGCGGCTACGCCGACGCCAGTGCGTATTCCACCTCGGGCGTGTAGACCGCCTGGTCCTTCCCGAGCCGTGAGCTGAACAGGGTGAAGTGCTCGACCGGCACCGGCTCCGCGCGGAACAGATTATGCGCCTGCACGAAGCTCGCGAGTTTGGCCTCGGGCGCGTTGTCCAGCCGCGCCAGGCTCAGATGCGGCTGGAACCGCCGCCGTTCGGGCTCGAGGCCGCAGCGCTGCAGCGCCGTCTCGATCTTGCTCTGCAGGTGGTCGAGTTGCGGGTTGCGCTCCACCCCAACCCAGAGCGTGGAACTGCGTCTGCCTTTGTCGAAGGTGCCGACGCCGGCGAGGCTGAGCGTGAAACCGGACACCTGCAGGGCGGCGAGCGCGTGGTCGATCTCTTCGGCCACATGACGCGGGGCCTCGCCGATGAAGCGCAGCGTCACGTGGTAGTTTTCCGCCGGCACCCAGCGCGCGCCCGGTATGCCGGCGCCCGACAGCATCGCCACGCGCCGGCGCAGGTCCCAGGGCAGGTCGAGACCGACGAACAGCCTCATGCCGGCGGGACCTCCGCGAGCAGCTTCTCCACCAGCGGCAGCAGCCGGCCGACGATCAGCTTCACGCCGTCGGGGTTGGGATGCAGCCCATCGGGCTGGTTCAGCGCCGGGACCGCCGCCACGTCCTGCAGGAAGAACGGGTCGTACAGCATCCCCGGCCGCTGTCCCAGACGATCGAACACGGTGCGGAACGCCTGGGCGTAATCGTGCCCCAGGTTGGGCAATGCGTACATACCGGTCAGCAGCACCGGGATATGCCTGGCGGCCAGCCTGTCGAGGATCGCCGTCAGGTTCGCCTCCGTATCGGCCGGATCGACCCCGCGCAGCCCGTCATTGGCCCCCAGCTCGACAATCGCCGCGTCCGCGCCGTCGCCGAGCGCCCAGTCGAGCCGTGCCAGTCCTCCGGCTGTGGTGTCGCCCGACACGGCGCCGTCGATGATCCGCACGTCATGGCCGCGCGCATGCAAAGCGGCTGCCAGTTGCGCCTCGAACCCGTCGGCGTGCGGCAGGCCGAAGCCGGCCGACAGCGAATCGCCCAGGACCAGCAGGCGCACCGGCTCGGCGTGCGCGCCGGGAAGGGCTGCCGGCGTGACCAGGCCCAGCGTTACGACCCGCAACACGATCATGGCTTTCCGCCACCGGGCGCGGACGCCATATGCTGCCGCCATGGATGCCATCCCGCCGTCTCCGGTTCGCGCCGTCGCAGCAATGCCGCTCGTCCAGGTGACGAACCTGCACCTGACGGTGCCGTCCGCGGCCGGTCCGGTCAACATCCTGCGCGGCATCGATCTCGAGGTGGAAGCGGGCGAGGCGGTCGGAATCGTGGGTCCCTCCGGCTCCGGCAAGACCAGCCTGCTGATGGTGCTGGCCGGTCTGGAGCGCGCCAGTGCCGGAACGATCGTGCTGGCCGGGAAGCCGGTCACCCGGATGGACGAGGACGCGCTCGCCCGCCTGCGCCGGGACACGATCGGGATCGTGTTCCAGGCCTTCCATCTGATCCCGACGATGACCGCGCTGGAGAACGTCGCGGTGCCACTGGAACTGGCTGGCGCGCGCGATGCCATGGCCCGCGCGACCCAGGCGCTCGACGCCGTCGGGCTGGCGCATCGGCTGACCCATCTGCCCGGACAGCTCTCCGGCGGCGAGCAGCAGCGTGTGGCGCTCGCCCGTGCCTTCGCGCCGCGGCCCCGGCTGCTGCTGGCCGACGAGCCGACCGGCAACCTCGACCAGGCCACCGGCGATGCGGTGATGGACCTGCTGTTCCGCCTGCGCGCGGAGACCGGCACGACGTTGATGCTGATCACGCACGACGAGCATCTCGCGGCGCGATGTACGCGCCGCATTCATCTGGCCGATGGCAGGGTCACCGCGATCGATCATTCGCCGGCCCACGCCGAGCCGGTGGCCTGATGCTGGCATTCCGTCTGGCATGGCGCGAGTTGCGCAGTGGCGTGCGCGGGCGTTCGGGCCAGGCACGGGGGCAGGCGTGGATCGTGCTCCTGTGCCTCGCGTTGGGTGTGTCCGTCATCGCGGCGGTCGGCACGCTGCGGGCGGCGACCGATCGCGGGCTTGCGGCCGATGGGCGTCGCATCCTGGGCGGCGACCTGGAGGTCGAGAGCGGCTCGCAGCCGCTGCCGGATGCGCTGCGCGACTGGCTGCGCGCGCGGGGGGCGGCGCTGTCCGACGTGGTGCAGATGCGCTCGATGGTGGTTGCCGCGTCCGGTGAGCGCCAGCTTGTCCAGCTCAAGGCCGTCGATGGCGCGTGGCCGCTGGTCGGCGAGGCGGGGGTCACCCCCTCCCCAACCCTCCCCCGCTCCGCAGGGGAGGGAGCTTAGCATTCCCAGCCCCGCGGAGAGGGGCAGGAAGCTGACCCCCAGCCCCGCGGAGTGGGGCAGGAAGCTTAGCACACTCCCAGCCCCGCGAGGCGGGGAGGGGGATTTAGTACACTCCCTCCCCCGCTTTTCGGGGGAGGGTAGGGGAGGGGGCGCGGTCGCCATGGCGCTTTCGGACCACGGCCTGCTGGCCGAGCGCGTCGTGCTGGATCGGCTCGACCTGCATCCCGGCGATACCGTCCGTCTGGGCAACGCAAGCTTCACGGTCCGCGGCGAACTGGTCGCGGAGCCCGACCGGGTCGCCACGCCGCTGATCCTCGGCCCCCGCGTGCTGATCTCCACCGCTGCCCTGGGATCGACCGGGCTGATCGCCCCCGGTTCCATGGTGCAGTACGCGCTCCGGGCGACGCTCCCGGACCCTTCCGCGGCGCCCGCTCTGCTGACGGCACTCCGCGAGGCGTTCCCCGGCCAGGGCTGGCGCATCCGGGAGCCGCGCGACGCCGCACCCGGCGTGACCCGCTTCATCGACCAGACCAGCCTGTTCATGACCCTGGTGGGCCTGACCTCGTTGCTGGTCGGCGGCATCGGCGTCGCCAACGGAGTGCGCGCATGGCTCGACGCGCGGGCCACCACGCTTGCGACGCTGCGCTGCCTCGGCGGTTCGGCGCGGCTGGTGTTCGCCGTCTGCATCATCCAGGTGCTGGCGCTCGCAGGCTGTGGCGTACTGGTCGGTCTTGTCCTCGGCGCGACCCTGCCAAGCGTACTGGCCGCGTGGCTCAGGGATGTTCTGCCGGTCCCGCCCGTGCTGGGGATCTATCCCGGCCCGCTGGCGCTTGCCGCCGGCTATGGACTGCTGACCGCGCTCGCCTTCTCGCTCTGGCCGCTCGGGCGGGCGGCACGCATCCCCGGCAGCGCGCTGTTCCGCGACGCGCTGATCCCGGAGCGAGCACGCCCCTCGCGTCCGCTGATGGCGGCCAATGCCGGCGTCGCGGCGGCGCTCGTCGCGCTGACCGTGGCCACCTCCGCCGACCGGCGTTTCGCGCTGTGGTTCTGCGCGGCGGCGCTGGGCACGCTCGCGCTGTTCCGCCTCGCCGGCGCCGCGGTCACGCTGGCGTCCCGTGCCGGCCGGCGCATGCGGATCACCCACCGTGCGCCTCGGTCTGGCCAACCTGCACCGACCCGGCGCCGCAACCCATCTGATGCTGGTGTCGGTGGGGCTCGGACTGTCCACCCTCGTTGCGGTGGCGCTCATCCAGGGCAATGTGCGGCGGGAGATCCTCGACCAGCTTCCGGCCAATGCGCCGAGCTTCTTCTTCGTGGACATCCAGAACAATCAGTTGGCCCGCTTCGAAACCCTGGTGCGCGCGCAGCCGGGTGTGCAGGACCTGAACCAGGTGCCCTCCATGCGGGCCCGCATCGTCGCCGTGAACGGCACGCCGGTCGAACAGTTGCGGGTGACGGGCGACACGGGCTGGGCGCTGCGTGGCGACCGGGGCCTGACCTATGCGGCAACGCCACCGCCGGGCACCCGGATCGTCGCCGGCGAATGGTGGCCGCCGGACTACAGCGGGCCGCCGCTGGTTTCGTTCGACGCGGGGCTCGCCAAGGGCTGGGGCATCGGCATCGGCGATGTCATCCGGGTCAATGTGCTCGGCCGCGATGTGGACCTGCGGATCGCGAACCTGCGCGACATCGCCTGGCAGAGCCTGTCGCTGAACTTCGTCCTGGTGGCGAGTCCCGGCCTGCTGCAGAGCGCGCCCCACACCCACATCGCGACCGTCCGCGTGGCCGGGCCCGACCAGGGTGGCCTGCTGCGCGCCGTGACCGACGCACTGCCCAACGTGACCGGCATCCGCGTCGAGGATGTGCTCGCCGCCGTGGCGGCCCTGCTGGAGCAGGTGGCCGCCGCGCTCGCCGCCACCGGATCGCTGACCCTGATCGCCGGCGTGCTCGTGCTGGTCGGCGCGGTCGCCGCGGGACAGCGCCGCCGCACCCGGGAGGCGATCATCCTCAGGACCCTCGGCGCGACGCGCGGTCAGATCCGCACCGCGTGGCTGGTCGAGTTCGGCGTGCTGGGTCTGGCCGCCGGCCTGATCGCCGCCCTGGTGGGGACCCTGGCGAGCTTCGGGGTGGTCCGCTACATCATGCACATCGACTGGGTGATCCTGCCCGGCATGCTTGCGGCCACCGTGATCGGGTCTCTCGCCATGGTGCTGTTCTTCGGCTATGCTGGGATTGCGACCGCGCTGAGGGCCAAGGCAGCCCCCATGCTGCGGAACGAGTGAAGGCCGGTAGCCGACTCGAGTTACCAAGCTTTCACTGCGACGCCTGGCTTGCACCGGCCCGGACGATCTCCAAATTGAGAGGTCGCGGGCAATCCGCCCGAGAGTTAGAAGGGGAAACCATGGCCTTCAGTCCCGACTACCGGACCTACCCACAAGCATCGGCCGCCACGACCGCTGCGGTCCTGGACGCCGGCCTCCGCGCTTATATGCTGCGGGTCTACAACTGGATGACATCCGGTCTGCTGGTGACCGGCATCGTCGCCTACACCATCGCCAATACCAGTCTGATCGACGTGTTCTATCCCGTGGTCATGACGCCCACGGGACCGCGACACACGCCGTCGGCGCTGGCGATGATCTCGATCTTCGCGCCGCTTGCGTTCGTGCTGGTGCTGAGCATGGGGGTCAACCGGCTGTCGCGATCGGCTGCGCAGGCACTCTATTGGGCGTTCTGCGCGGCGATGGGCGCCAGCCTGACCAACATCTTCCTGATCTACACGAGCGAGTCGATCGTCCGGGTGTTCTTCATCACCGCGGCGACCTTCGCGGCGACGAGCATCTACGGCTACACGACCAAGGCGGACCTGACCCGAATGGGCAGCTTCATGATGATGGGGCTGTTCGGCATCATCATCGCCAGCCTGGTGAACATGTTCATGGCCAGTTCGGCCTTGCAGTTCGCCATCAGCATCATCGGCGTGGTGGTGTTCACCGGTCTGACCGCATACGACACGCAGCGCATCAAGGGGACCTACGTGCAGTATGCGTATGCCGAGGGACCGGACGGCGCCGCGAAGCGGAGCGTGTATGACGCGTTGAGTCTGTATCTGAACTTCATCAACCTGTTCATGCTGCTGCTGCAGTTGCTGGGCAACAGGAACAACAACTAGCCGCACGGGCGCGGCTGGAATACCAAGGGCCTTTGGGGGCCTCGGGGCAACCCGGGGCCCTTTTTTCGTGGCTCTTTTTCAGGGGCCCGTTTTCATGGAGAGGACCGCAGATGGCAGCGACGACGATCGATATTCCCGCCGGCGGCTACCGCTATATTCCATATGCGTTCCAGTACTCCGGTGGCGTTGAAGCGCTCGACGGATACCGGATCGAGCGGGTGGAGTTCGCCCGCCCGCTGCCGCTTGCGGCCGGTTTTGCCTGGATCGAGGATTACCTGGGGAAGCTCGGAATACCGCTCGTCGCTTTCTGTGCCTGCGAGCTGCGGTCGCCCTCGCAGTTCACCGATACCGGCTTCATCGCGTTCAATCGCCATTACACCGGCACACTGAAGCGATGGGGCGTGATGAAGAACGACGAGGACAACCCGGTCGCGCGCAGCAACGTCATTCCGCCGCTGCACAAACCGGCCGAACCGAGCTTTTACGCGTTCTGCTACGCCCGTCCTGCCGCGGGCGCGTCAGGTTCCTTCGTCATCGCCGGCAGCGGCGAGGCGGGCGACGGCGATGCGCCCTATTCCGAACGCACGATCCGCTACGGCGAAACCAGCCCGGAGGCGATGCGTGAGAAGGCGCAATTCGTGCTCGAGCGGATGGAGGAGCGTATGGCCGCGCTCGGCAAGTCCTGGGCCGACACAACGGCGACGCAGGTCTATGCGGTCCACGATATCCATTCGTTTCTCGCCGATGAGATCGTGCAACGCGGCGCGGCGCAGCACGGACTGCTCTGGCATTACACGCGCCCGCCGGTCGAAGGCCTCGAGTACGAGATGGACTGCCGTTCGGTGCCGGTGGAGCACCGCGTGCGGGCGTAGCGGGCCTGGGTGCCCGGCTTGCGCGGGGATGACGAAGAAAGGGTGCTGGCTCAATAGCGTGTCATCACCGCGAAAGCGGGGACCCAGGCGCGGTCACACCGTCTTCAGAAAATTCGCCAGCTTGGTCGCGGCGGTCAGCTTGTCGGTCTTGTCGAGCGCTGCCAGTTCGGCCGCCAGCCGATCCATCGCCGCCTCGTAGATCTGCCGCTCGGAGAAGCTCTGGTCCGGCTGGCCGGCGTTGCGATGCAGATCGCGCACCACCTCGGCGATCGCCAGCGGGTCGCCGGAGTTGATCTTCGCCTCGTACTCCTGCGCCCGGCGCGACCACATGGTGCGCTTGATCCGCGCCCGGCCCTTCAGGACCGCCAGCGCCTCGTCGAACAGCTTGCGCGTGGCCAGCTTGCGCAGGCCCGCGGTGCGCGCCTTCGTCACCGGCACGCGCAGCGTCATCCGGTTCTCCTCGAAGGTGATGTGGATCAGCTCGAGCTTGTGGCCGGCGATCTCCTCGGTCGCGATCCGCTCGACCTTGCCCACGCCGTGGGTCGGATAGACCACATGGTCGCCCTCGACGAATATCTCCGCCTTTGCCAGCGGCCGGACCGGAGGCCGATCGGGCATGTTCGGCCGACGCTCGGGCGGCGCTGTAGCCGCTGTCGGCGCCGGGACCGACGTGGCACGGGCCGGCGGCACCGGCGGCTTCGCCGGAGCCGGTCCAGCCGGCGTCCCCAGGGGAGGGTTCCCTGCCGTATGGGTCGCGGCACTCTGGCTCGCGGTCGGCTTGGCGGGTAGCTGTTTCGCCGCAGCCGGCTTTGTCGCCGGCGCAGCCTTCGCGGTCGGCTGGGACGTGCTCTTGCCCTGTGTCGGCTTGGCCTGCGTTGCAGGCGCCGCTGCCTTCTTTGCCACTGTCGTCTGTGCCGCCTTGGCCGGGGGATGCGCCGCCGCACGGTGAGGAGCCGTGCCATGCGAAGCGGCCGCTCCGCGATCCGATCGCACGGTTCCGGCGGTTGCCTTCATTCCTGACACCTCTTTCCTTTGTCCCTCGCATCGAGCGATCCGTCCGGCGATCGTAGCGGCCAGCGTTGCTGGGTCGGCCTGCGCACCCCGCTCCGGAGAATCGGCCCCTGTGAGAATAGCCGCGACCGCCGCTGGCTCCGCGCGCCTGCCGTTGCGTGTCGCAGGCAATATAGCATCACAGGGGTGTTACGTCATCGGGGGGCGGCATTACAGACCCGCAAGGAGCCCGCCGCGCGACACACTTCCGGTTGATGCCGGCGGGTTTCCCGCCTGCCGCCCCTTGTCCCGGTCAGGGCTTGCCTGGCTCGGGCGAGAACAGCGCGGCCTTGTCCGCTTTGTCCTTCCACTCATCGGCGTCCGGCGGCGGCTCGCCCTTCCGCGTGATGTTCGGCCACAGTGCGGCGTAGGTCCGGTTCTGCTCGAGCCAGCTGCCGGCCTTGTCGTCGCTGTCCGGCACGATGGCCTCGACGGGGCACTCAGGCTCACACACGCCGCAGTCGATGCATTCGTCCGGATGGATGACGAGCATGTTCTCGCCGACATAGAAGCAGTCGACCGGGCAGACCTCGATGCAGTCCATATACTTGCAGCGGATACAGGATTCGGTGACCACGTAGGTCATGGGCAGTCCCTGGTGAGGGTTCCGGAGGCGGCGATATGCCGACGATTACGCCGTGGCGCAAGGTCCGCTCGCGGTCTCGCTGATCTCTTCGTAGAGCAACCGTGCCTCGGGTGCCGGTCCGCGTCGCGCCGCCAGCGCCACCACGCGCACGACGCGGACCGAACTGTGGAGCGGCACGGTCAGCACGTCGCCGACGCGCAATCGGGCGTGCGGCTTGTCGGTCGGCTGCCGGTTGATGCGAATGGAGCCCTTGGCCGCCAACTCCGCGCAATCGCTGCGCGCCCGCATGAAGCGCGCGCACCACAGCCACTTGTCGAGGCGCTGCCAGTCGCGGTCTTCCTGGTCGGCTATCGCAATCTCCCTACCGCTTCAGTGCCGCCAAGCCGGCGAACGGCCCATGGGCTCGGCCTTCAGGCACGGCGATCAGCGACCGGCCGTCGGCGGCGAAGCGGCAGCACCATCGCCGGCGCCGGCGGTCCGTATTCTCCCGCTGCCAGGCCGCCGGCCGGCACGATGCGGAAGCCCAGTCGCCGCAGCACCACGGGCAGCACCTCCGCCTTCAGCGAGAAGCGCGACGCAAGGGCCGCCGGCAGCGCCGTGGCGCCGCGCCGCGTTGCCCAGGCCAGTTCAGCGGCCACCCGTTCGGCGATATCGAGCCGCAGCAGCACGGGTCCGGCCTCCACCCAGCCCATGGCGTCGGCGAAGCCGGCCGGCCAGTCGGGCTGGGCAGGCAGCGAGACCAGGTCCGGCGCCGGCAGCCGGGGCGCGGTCTCGCCGTGCTGCAGCCCCCAAAGCCGGGCACGCATCGCGGCCGCGCGCGGCTTCAGCAGGGCCGGGAGGAACAGGCCGAAGCGACCGGCCTTGACGCCGATCGCCTTCAGCGCGGCACGCGACTGCGGGGGCAGATTGTCGCCTTCGTCGCCGGCGATCAGACCGAGCGCCTCGGTCAGCCGGTGCAGGAGCCCGCGAAATCCCGGCTGCTGCGATCCGCGATCGGCCGCGGCGCGCAACGGCGCCAGATCGGCGTTCACCCTGTCGTCCAGGAAGCGCTGCAGCCTGACGCGCAGCCGCTCCCGCTGGGCGCCGTCGAGGAACTCGCTGTCGAGCATCTGCATGCGCGGCCGCAGCGCGCTGGCGCCACGCTTCAGCCGGGCGATCGGCACGCCGTCCCATGTCACCGACTGATCGTCGGCCAGGTCGAAGACGGCATCGGGGGCGGTTTCCACCAGCGCCACGCGACGCGGCATCTCCTCCCGCAGCGCCCGCCGTGCGGCGCGCAGGACCAGCTTCTTTTCGTCGCCCACGGCCTCCGGGTCCGGGAAGAAGCTGAAGCCGCCGACGCGGCCGACCGAGTGGCCCTCGACCACCACATCGCCGCGACGGGTCACCGCCGAGAGCAGTTCTTCCTTTTCGCCGGCTTCCAGGCGGCGCATCAGAAGGGCGGCGCGCCGGTCGACGAACCGCGCGGTCAGCCGCTCGTGCAGCGCATCCGACAGCAGGTCCTCGACCTCCCGCGCCCGGCCCTGCCAGTGCGGGCTGTCCTGCACCCAGTCGGTCCGCGCGGCGATGTAGGACCAGACGCGCACGCCCGGAGAGCCGCTGCATCAGCGTGTCGATATCGCCGTCGGCGCGAGCCAGCGCGCCGATCTGCGCGGCCAGCCAGTCGGTCGGGCAGCCGCTGGTCCCGGGCGATGTGGCCGAACACCCGGGCGCAGAGCTTGGTGTGCGTGTCGTCCGCCAGCTTGCGGAAATCGGGGATCTGGCAGGCTTCCCAGAGCCGCCGCACCATCCGCCGTCCCTGCGCCAGGCGGCGGATCTCGGGCTCGTGGGCCAGCGCGGTCAGCGTCTCGAGATCCGCGGCGTCGTTGCCCTTCACCAGGCCCGGGCCCGGCGGCGGCGCGGTCAGGCATGCCAGCAGCGTGTCCAGATGCGACAGGTCGAGGTCGCTGTTGCGCCAGCAGAGCTGCTCCAGCGCGTCGAAGCTGTGCGCCTCCACCGCGGCCACCACGTCGTCGTCCAGCGGGCGGCACTGTCCGGTGGTGCCGAACGTGCCGTCGCGCATGCCGCGTCCGGCACGCCCGGCGATCTGCGCCACCTCGGCTGCGCTGAGCCGGCGCGGGCGCTGGCCGTCGAACTTCCGCAGCGAGGCGAAGGCGACGTGGTCGACGTCCATGTTCAGGCCCATGCCGATCGCGTCGGTGGCGACCAGGAAGTCGACCTCCTTGTCCTGGTAGAGCGCCACCTGGGCGTTGCGGGTGCGCGGTGACAGCCGCCCCATCACCACCGCGCAGCCGCCGCGGCGGCGGCGGATCAGTTCGGCGATCGCGTAGACATCGGCGGCGCTGAACGCCACCACGGCGGACCGCGGCGGCAGGCGCACCAGCTTCACCAGCCCGGCGTGGCTCAACTGCGACATGCGCGGCCGGGTCTCGACGCTGGCCTGCGGCACCAGCCGCTGCAGCAGCGGGCGGATCGTCTCGGCGCCCAGGAACATGGTCTCCACCAGGCCGCGGGCGTGCAGCAGCCGGTCGGTGAAGACGTGGCCGCGATCGGGGTCGGCGCAGAGCTGGATCTCGTCGACCGCGAGGAACTCGGCGTCGCGGTCGAGCGGCATCGCCTCGACCGTGCAGGAGAACCAGCGCGCGTCGGGCGGGACGATCTTCTCCTCGCCGGTGATCAGCGCGACGTGGCGGGCGCCCTTCTGCGCCACCATGCGGTCGTAGTTCTCGCGGGCCAGCAGACGGAGCGGGAAGCCGATGATGCCGGAGGCATGCGCCAGCATCCGTTCGATGGCGAGATGCGTCTTGCCGGTATTCGTCGGACCGAGGACGGCTTTGACGCGGGGGGCGAAACCGGTATCGAAGCCGAACATGGCAGGATGTTTGGGTGTTGCGCCGCGGAATGCAAGCGGTTTCGGCGAGGGAGGGGACTAGCCGGCAGCAGCGACGCCCGGCATTGCGCCTTCGCCGAACACCTCGTCCCACGCCGCGCGCAATGCCCGGTCGGCTTCGGCCATGGTCACCGCCAGACCAAGCGCGTGCAGGCTGGTGACGCCGTGGTCGCTGATGCCGCATGGCACGATGCCGGCGTAGTGGCCGAGGTCCGGGGCGACATTCAGGGCCACGCCGTGCCAGCTCACCCAACGCGTCACCCGCACGCCGATCGCCGCGATCTTCGCCTCGTCGCCGTGTCCGCGGCGATCCGGCGACCCAGATGCCGACCCGGCCCTCCCGCCGCTCGCCGCGGACATCGAAGCGGCCGAGCGCGCGGATCAGCCATTCCTCCAGCCCGTGCACGAAGCAGCGCACGTCGCGCGCGGGCACCGTGCCATGCGGCCGCGCGAGGTCCAGCATGACATAGGCGGTGCGCTGGCCCGGACCATGATAGGTCCACTGCCCGCCGCGCCCGGCGGCGAACGTCGGGAAGCGCGCCGGCTCGGTGAGCTGCTCCGGCCGCGCCGAGGTGCCGGCGGTGTAGAGCGGCGGGTGCTCCACCAGCCAGACCAGTTCCTCCGCCGTGCCGGCGCGGATCGCCGCCACTCGTTCCTGCATGGCGGCCACGGCGTCGGCGTACTGGGTGAGGCCCTCGGCGGTGCGCCATTCCGGGCCGGCGGCGACGATTGAAGCCACCTCAGTCATCCGCTATACCCCGCCGCCTGCCCGAGCGGTCGTGGCGGAATGGTAGACGCGCAAGCTTGAGGTGCTTGTGGGGGTAACCCCGTGGAAGTTCGAGTCTTCTCGACCGCACCAACTGACTTCCTGCGATACCACCGTCCGCATTCCACCATCGTCGGAATCCGCCCGCCAAGCCCTCCCAGCAAAGTTGCATTCTATTGCCGCACTTCTCATTGAGGTCACGCAACCGTGGGCGCCTTCCGCTTGCGGCCGGCAAATCCGCCCTTCATCTTCGGCAACATAGCCGACTTGATTAGAGCACGGCTTTCCCAGGGAGCTGGCTTTGACGCAGCCGTCGATGGACCTCGAGCCATTCTTTCCGTTTGTCATGCGGCCTGCCCATCACGGGCAGGCGATCGTCGAACGCCGCAAGCGGGGCGCACGGCGCAACGAAACGCTGCACGAGAACGACCGCCGCTTCCGCGAACTGCTCGATGCGCTTCCGGCGGCCGTCTATACCACGGACGCCGACGGCCGGATCACGTTCTTCAATGAAGCCGCCGCCGAACTGTGGGGTCATCGGCCCGAACTGGGCCGAAGCGAGTGGTGCGGCTCGTGGCGCCTGCGCTGGTCGGATGGCACGCCGATGCGCCATGACGAGTGCCCGATGGCCGTGACGCTGCGCGAAGGGCGATCGGTGACCGGCGAGGCGATCGCCGAGCGGCCCGACGGCACGCGCATCCCGTTCGCGGCCTATCCGAAGCCGTTGCGGGATGGGTCGGGCAGGCTGACCGGTGCAGTGAACACGCTGGTCGATATCACGCCACCGCAAGGCACACGAGGAGCGTCAGCGGCTGCTCATCAACGAACTCAATCACCGGGTGAAGAACACGCTCGCCACCGTCCAGTCGATTGCCGCGCAGAGCTTCCGTGACGTGGCGGATGACCAGCTGGAATGGTTCCAGGGTCGGCTGGTCGCGCTGTCGAATGCCTATGACGTGCTGACGCGCGAGAACTGGGAGGGCGCGACGATCCGCGAACTGCTGGCGACGGTCCTTGCTCCGCTCTCCGGGCCCGGACAGCGCCCGTTTCACGACCTCGGGGCCGGACCTGCGGTTGTCGCCGCGCGTGGTGCTGTCGCTTTCGATGGCTTTGCACGAACTGTGCACCAACGCCGCCAAGTACGGCGCATTGTCGAACGATACCGGGCAGGTGCGCGTCGTTGGTCGCTGACCGGCACCAATGGCAGCAGCCGGCTCCGGCTGCGCTGGGAGGAGTCCGGCGGACCGCCCGTCGCAGCCGCCGCAGACGGAAGGGCTTCGGATCGCGGCTGAT
Organism: uncultured Alphaproteobacteria bacterium; assembly: GCA_963739725.1. Taxonomy (GTDB): domain Bacteria; phylum Pseudomonadota; class Alphaproteobacteria; order Acetobacterales; family Acetobacteraceae; genus JAMXLO01. The sequence goes on from CAVUBS010000034.1 coordinate 26,296, forward strand.
CACCCGCGGCGTGGCGCACGAACTGAGCGCCGAGGTGCGGCTGGAGTTCCCGGTGACCGGCGTCGTGTGCGAAATCGACGCGCCGCTGGCGTGAGGCCTGCCGTGGATGCAGACGCCGGATCTTCTCCGTTGACACAGCCAGCAGAACGCAGATGCCGCGTCCTTCTGGTCGAGGACGAGGCGATCATCGCGATGCTGATGGAGGACCTGCTGGACGAACTCGGCTGCGACGTGGTCGCCACCGCGGGAAATCTCGACGATGCCGTCGCGGCTGCCGGGACCGGCCAGTTCGACGTCGCGTTCCTCGACGTCAATCTGCGCGGCGTCCCGGTCTATCCTGTCGCCGATGTGCTGCGGGCGCGCGCGATTCCGTTCGCCTTCGTGACCGGCTATGGCTCGACCGGAGTCGATGCCGCCCACCTCGAGGCACCGATCCTGCAGAAGCCGTTCCAGTCCCGCGATCTCGCCGCGGTGCTTCGCCGCCTGCGATCGCACAGCCGTCGGCCGCCGACAGGTAGGTCCGGCCGCTACGCCACGCCGTAGCGCAGCGCGAGCCACAGCTTCTGCCAGGCGGGCAGGCTGACGCGCTCGTCCGGTCGCGACCAGCCGCGGCGCTCCAGGCGCGACAGGATCGCAGCGTAGGTCGCGCCCATGAGCCTCGCCGGTTTCATCGCCTTTGCGTCGCAGCGCAGCATCGCATCGCTGCGCCGCGCGGAAATGCTCGTGCGCGAGCGCCGCGACACGGGCGCAGACGCGCGGCAGGCCAGGTGCGCGCAGCGCCGCGGACGGATCGTGCGGCACCGCGGCTTCGTCCAGCCACTCGCGCGGCAGATAGAGCCGGCCGCGCTCGGCGTCCTCCTGCACGTCGCGCAGGATGTTGGTGAGCTGCAGCGCGCGGCCCAGCGCGTGGGCCACGCTGGTCGGCGGCGGCGGAGGAATTGCCGAATGCGCGGACCGAGAGGCGTCCCACCGCGGCGGCGACCCGGTCGCAATAGAGATCGAGCGTGGCGAGGTCGGGTGCGACGATGACGACTTCCGCATCCATCTGCATGCCGTCGATGACTGCCAGGAAATCCTCCTGGCGAAGGCCGAAGCGCTGCACCGCGGCGAGCAGAACGCGCGTGACCGGACCATCGGACTGGCCGCGGTACAGTCCGGCCACTCGATCGCGCCATGCCGCGAGCCGCGGCAGCTTGTCGGCGAACGCGCTCGTCTTCGTCCACGATGTCATCGACGATGCGGCAGAACGCGTAGATCGCATACATCGCGTGCCGGCGATCCGGCGGCAGCACGCGCATGCCGCGGTAGAACGAGGTGCCGGCGGCGCGGACGATCGCCTCGACCGCGTCGAGGTCGGATTGCGCCGCGTTGAGCGGGGTCATGCGGAGCGACCCCTCCCCCACCCCCTCCCGCAAGGGGAGGGGGAGTGCTGCAACGCACTCCCCCTCCCCTTGCGGGAGGGGGCTGGGGGGAGGGGTCCAGCCCCATCATGGCAAATGCCGCAACGCCATCAGCCCGCTCGCAACGACATCGCCCTTGCTGAGCTTCACCCGCCGCGCCAGCGGATCACCCCGGCGCAGCCTTCGCGCCAGCCGATGCGCGAGGCCGACAATGACCGAAGTCTCCAGTCGCAGCCTGCGACTTCGCGTGCGGCGCGGCAGATCGACCGCCGTCGCGTTCAGCCCGTCCACATGATCGAGCAGCACGATCGAACACGCGCCGCAGGCCTTCCGTTGCTCGCCTGGCCGCGCAGGTCGTCCACCGACGCGCCGCAGCGGTCCAGCAGATCCAACGGCAGGTAGCAGCGATCCAGCGCGGCAAGGTCCTTCGCGCAATCCTGCAAATGGTTCAGCACCTGGAGCGCGGTGCAGAGCGCATCGGACGGCGCATAGGTCGCGCGATCCTCGCCGTGCAGATCCAGCACATGCCGCCCGACCGGCATCGCCGAATAGCGGCAGTAATCGCAAAGCTCGTCCCAGTTCGCATAGCGCAGCTTCGTCGCATCGCGGCGGAATGCGATCAGCAGATCGGTCGAATGGCACGACGCGACGCCCGTCTCGGCCAGGCTGGCGCGCAGGCGCATCGCGCTCGGCGAGCCGGTGTCGCGTCGGCCGAGCAGCACGTCCTCCATCGCGTCCAGCCGCGCGATCTTCTCCGCTGCCGGCAGAGCGTCGGAATCGGCGATGTCGTCGGCGTTGCGCGCGAACGCATAGAACGCGTGCACATGCGCACGCAGGTCGCGCCGGATCAGCAGCGAGCCGACCGGGAAGTTCTCGTCGCCGCGATCCTTGCCGGACCACGCCTCGACTGTGGCGGCGGCACTCATGCGCCGGCGCCCTGGTAGGCGCGACCCTTCCAGGCGACGCCGCGGCCCAGATAGTGGTTGGTCGCCGAGCCGATCGTCGCGGCCAGATAGAACGCGGCGATCAGCGGCAGGGCCGGCGCCCACAGGAACGAACGGCCATAGCGATGCAGCGTCGGGTGGTACGCAGCCGCCATCGCGCCCCAGACCAGCCAGCCCCACCAGCGTGCCGCACCATGGCCGAACAGCGCCGCCACCGGCGGCACGAGGAAGGTCAGCGTCATCCCCATGGCGGTCGCCAGCAACAGCAGCGGCGAGAAGCGCAGCTGCACATAGGCCGTGCGCGTGACCATCCGCCAGATGTCCGCCACGTCCGGATAGCTGCGAACGGACCGCGCCAGCGCCGCGTGGCCGAGCCAGATCCTCCCGCCTCGCTTCACCGCCGCCGCCAGCGCCACATCGTCGATCAGCGCGCCGCTCACCGCCGCGATGCCGCCGATCCGATCCAGCGCGCGCCGGCGGATCAGCATGGTTCCGCCCGCCGCGGCCGCCGTGGCGCGCAGCGGATCGTTCACCCAGGCAAACGGGTACAGCAGCTGAAAGAAGAACACGAACGCCGGCACCAGCGCATGCTCGGCCGTGCTGGTGCAGTTGAGCGCCACCATTTCGGACACGAGATCGAGGTCGCCCCGCTCGGCCTGCGCAACCAGACTGGCCACGTGTCGCCGGTCATGCACGATGTCGGCGTCGGTGAGCAGCACGAGGTCTGCCGCGTGCGTCTCGGCCAGGCCCCCGTCTCGGCCAGGCCCTGAGCGATCGCCCACAGCTTGCCGCTCCAGCCGGCCGGCCGGGGCCGCCCGTCCAGGACGGTCAGCCGCGGATCGGCGATGCCGCGCGCGATGCTGCCGGTGGCGTCGCTGCTGGCGTCGTCCACCAGGATGACCCGGAGCGACCCGGCGTAATCCTGCGCGAGCAGCGAGCGCAGCGACTCGCCGATGACCGGCGCCTCGTCGCGCGCCGGCACGACGACCGCGACCGGTGGGGCGGCGGCCGGGCGCGCCGGCCCAAGCTCGGGGCCCGACTGCCAGAACCGACCATGCGCGGCCAGCAGCCAGAGCCAGATCAGCAGCGACAGAACCGTGAGCGCGGTCATGCCCGGAGCATGCCATTGGCGCGGAACCAGGCGACCGCGTCCTCGATGGCCTGGCGCGCCGGGCGCGGCGCGTAGCCCAGTTCGGACATCGCCTTGGCCGAGGAGTAGAACATCTTCTTGCGCGCCATTTTCAGGTGGTCGCGGGTCATCATCGGCGGGATGCCGGTGAGGCGCGCCAGCCCCTCCATGAACAGGGCAGCGGGCCAGACAACGGCCTCGGGCAACTCGATGCGCGGCGGCTTCCGGCCGACGACCTCGGCCACCAGCGCCAGCAGGTCCTTCAGCAGCAGGTTCTCGCCGCCCAGGATGTAGCGCTCGCCGATCCGCCCCCGCTCCAACGCCAGCGCATGCCCCTCGGCCACATCGTCCACGTGCACGATGTTGAGGCCGGTATCGATGTAGGCCGGCACGCGCCCCGCCGCGGCATCGCGGATCATCTTGCCGGTCGGCGTCGGCTTGATGTCGCGCGGGCCGACCGGTGCGGCGGGATTGACGATCACCACGGGCAGTCCCTCGTGGCGCGCCAGATCCAGCACCGCGCGCTCGGCCAGGAATTTGGACCGCTTGTAGGTGCCGATGAAGTCCGCCTCGTTCACCGGGGTGGTTTCGTCCGCCGGCGTGCCGTCCGCGGTCGTCCCCAGCGCGGCGATCGAGCTGCAATGGACGATCCGCTCGACGCCGGCCGCCTGTGCCGCACGCATCACAGCCACCGTTCCATCGACATTGGCGCGCAGCATGGCGTCGGGGTCGGGCACCCAGAACCGGTAGTCAGCCGCGACATTGAACACGTAGCGGCAGCCGGATGCGGCTCGCGACAACGACGCGGCATCGGTCAGGTCGCCAAGCGCCAGTTCGGCGTCCAGGCCGGCCAGATTTCGCCGGTCGCTGGTGGGACGCACAAGCAGGCGCAGCCGGTGTCCGCGCGCCGCCAGCACTCGCGCCACGGCGGAGCCAACGAACCCGGTCGCACCGGTCAGCAGTGTCGGCCCGTCCGCTGCCATCTGCTCGCAATCCTCCCGCGCAAACGGCGGTGTATAGCCCGGACCGGCGCAATTGGTGTAGAGCCGGCCGCCCGCCGCAACCCCGCCCCCTTTGGGCCAGCCGGAAAGTCGCCCGCATTGAAGAAGCTCTCGATCGTGCTCGCCCTGGCGGGCCTGCTGCTCGGAACCGCGCTGATCGGCTGGTTCGGCTTCGGCCGCGTGATCGCCGGCGTCCAGCGCGTCGGGTGGGCGGATTTCGCGCTGATCGTGGGCTGGCAGCTGGCGCTGTTCGTCGTCCTCGGGTTGGCCTGGGACGCGATCGTGCCGCCCCGCGAGGCCCGCCGGCCCTGGGTGTTCGTCTGGGCCCGCATGGTGCGCGACGCGGCCACCAACTGTCTGCCGTTCTCGCAGGTGGGCGGCTTCGTGTTCGGCGCCCGGGCGGCAACCTTGCACGGCGTGTCATGGTCGCTGGCGACCGCCTCGACCGTGGTCGACGTCACCGCCGAGTTCCTTGCCCAGCTTGCGTTCACCGCGATCGGCCTCGGCGTTCTGCTTGCCCGTGCGCCCCAATCCTCACTGGCGGTACCGCTCGAGGTGGGGCTCGGGCTGGCCGTGATGGCCGGCGTCGCGCTGATCTGGCTGCAACGGGCAGCGGCGCCGCTGTTCGCCAGCCTGGGGCGCCGCATCGCCGGACGGTGGTTCGAGGACGCCCAGGATCGCGTGCAGGTGCTGCAGGCGGAACTGGTCCTGATCTATGGCCACACCGGGCGCCTGGCGCTGGGCTTCATGGGGCATCTGCTGGGCTGGATCGGCACCGGTGTTGCCGGCTGGATCGCCTATCGCGCGCTCGGCGTGCCGATCGAATTCGACGCCGCCCTGGCGATCGAGGCGCTGCTGAGCGCCGCCGCCGCCGTCGCCTTTCTGGTGCCGGTGAACGCCGGCGTGCAGGAGGCGGGCTATGCCGGGCTGGGCGCAATCTTCGGCGTGCCGCCCGAACTGTCGCTCGGCGTCTCGCTGATCCGCCGCGCACGCGATGTCGCGGTGGGGGTTCCGATCCTGCTGGTCTGGCAGTTCCTGGAGGTCCGGCGGCTGCGCACGGCTGCCGCCCGGCGGATATGATCGAGGGAACACCGCAGAACAGCAGAGCGCCTGCTCAGCTCTCCAGTTCGCTGTCCCAGTAGAGATAGTCGCGCCAGCTCTCGTGCAGATAGTTGGGCGGGAAGCCGCGGCCGTTGTCCTGCAGTTCCCAGGTCGTCGGCTGGCGCGGGCTGCTGCGCGGGAACATCCGGCACTCGCGCGGCAGACGCGAGCCCTTGCGCAGATTGCACTCGCCGCAGGCGGTCACGACGTTCTCCCAGGTCGTGCGCCCGCCGCGGCTGCGCGGCACCAGGTGGTCGAACGTCAGTTCCTGTGCCGGACAGCGGTCGCCGCAGTACTGACAGACGAAGGCGTCGCGCAGGAACACGTTGAACCGCGTGAAGGCCGGCCGGCGCGCCGAGGGGATGTAGTCCTTCAGCGCGATCACGCTCGGCAGCCGCATGGTGAGCGACGGCGAGCGCACCTTGGTCTCGTATTCGGACAGCACCGAGACCCGGTCGAGGAACACCGCCTTCACGGCATCCTGCCAGGACCATAGCGACAGCGGGAAATACGACAGCGGCCGAAAATCCGCGTTCAGCACAAGTGCAGGATAGAATTGGCCACCGTCAGGCAAACGCCACTCCCTTGCGTCGTGAGCGCAAGATCCGGGGGCGCAGCTGTCACCGACCCACCAGATATTGTGCGCCGCCGAGAACCTATAGTCTTATCGCAGAGCCCGAAGAATGCCGCAAGCCGAGCGCTCCGGGTTCACGACACTATCATGCGCCGGCGCCGGCGAACCCGCGCTGCAATGCCAGCGCCCCCATCGCGAGGCCGGTGTCGTCGATGCCGTGGCCAAGCCTCGGAACGTAGGCCGCCTCGACCGGCACACCGGCGGCGCGCAATGCCTGCTCGGCATCGCGTGAACGGTGCGCCGGCACCACATCGTCGGCCTCGCCGTGCACCAGCAGAACGGGCGCGCGGTTGGCCAGTTCGGCCGCGAGGCGATCCGGGGCGATCAGCGCGCCGGAGAATGCCAGGATGGCGCGCGGCGCGACGGCGCGGCGCAGGCCGGTGAACAGCACGGTCATCGCGCCCTGGCTGAACCCCATCAGCGCATATGCCTCGGGAGCCAGGCCGAGACGTGCGAGTTCGGCGTCGATGAACGCATCCAGGAACCCCGCGGCACGGCGCACGCCCGCGTCCATCACCGCGGGCGTGCGGTCGGCCACGCTCCACCACTGCCGACCGAAACCGGAATCGTGCGGCAAACGGCGCGTCCACCGAGACGAACAATGCGTCCGGGACCGCATGCGCCCACGCCGGGGCGAGGTCGATCAGGTCATGGCCGTCCGCACCCACGCCATGGCACAGCACGACAAGCTGCTTCGGCGTTGCCTTCGATGCCGGTCCCCAGCGCGGACCATCCAGTTCTGCCATGCCTCTCTCCCTTTGCTGTTATGCGGACTACTCTCGGCGGCAACCGCATGTCCATCGTCACACGCTTCGCGCCAAGTCCCACGGGCCATCTGCACCTCGGCCACGCGTTCAGTGCGCTGTTCGCCTGGCGGCGCGCGCGCGAGGCGGGCGGGCGGTTCCTGCTGCGCCTGGAGGACATCGATCCGGCCCGCTGCCGGCCGGAATTCGCCGCCGCGATTTTGGAGGATCTGGCGTGGCTGGGCCTCGACTGGGACGGCGAGGTCCGGGTGCAGTCGCAGCATCTGCCGGAGTATCGCGCGGTGCTGCACGATCTGGCGGTCCGCGGTCTGCTGTATCCCTGCTTCTGCACCCGCGCCGACATTCAGCGTGAAATGGAGCGGTCCGCTGCCGCACCACATACGCCGGACGGGACGCTGCTGTATCCCGGTACCTGCCGCCTCCTGTCGCACGATGAACGCGAGGCCCGCATGGCAGCCGGCGAGCGCCATGCGCTGCGGCTCGACATGCGACGCGCGCTGGCGAGCGTGCACCAGGTGCTGTGGTTCGAGGAGGCAGGGGAGGGGCCCGTGGCGTGCCGGCCGGAGCAGTTCGGCGACGTGGTGCTGGCGCGCAAGGATGCGCCGGCGAGTTATCACCTTTGCGTCACGCACGACGATGCGGTGCAGGGCGTCACGCTGGTCACGCGGGGTTCGGACCTGAGGCCGGCAACACATCTGCATCGGCTGCTGCAGGTTTTGATGGGCTGGCCCGCGCCCGCCTATGCGCATCATCGCCTGCTGACCGATGCCGCGGGTCGCCGGCTGGCGAAACGCGACCGAGCGGCGACGCTGCGCGAACTGCGTGCGGAGGGAAAATCACCGGCCGACGTGCGTGCCCTCGCCGAGGTTGGCCATGACCTGGGAATTGAGCGGTAACACACGCCCATTGGCTTGGGCGCTTGGGTATTACACGGAAGCCGCGACAGCATTCAGGCAAAGGATGATCGCGAAAGCACAACATTGTGCAGTTCAACGATGCTTGTATAGCGCCAGCGCCTCCCCAGGTTGTTGAAACGATAGCGTGCCAGGCCCGCTCCGACGCCAGCGCTTCCGCACTTGCCATACGGCGGACGAACGGCGGGACAGGATAGGCAACTTTCCGCGATTTCAGTGAACGCGTGATCGGTTCAAACGCTTTCATTACGTACGAAGTTTATGACTATTGTAGCGAGGATAACATCATGCCGCATTCAAATTTTGCTGCAGTTCGAAGCCGTTTGGTGCCCGTCGCCGCATTGCTCGCGGCGACTGCGCTGGGGGGCTGCGTAGCCTACTCGGGCTACCCGTCCGGCTATTACGGCTACAACGCTCCCAGCGGGTATTACGCCGGTAATCGGCCCGCCTACGCCTATCCCGCCTACAACACGGGGTATCCGAGCACCTACACGAACTCGTACAACCAGCGCCCGGTGTATTCACCCGATTACAACAGTTCATTCAATACCTACGAGAACAGTGGCGGCGGCAGGTAACTGCCCGCTGCGGCCGGCTGCCGTTGTCAGGCGGCGCGTGCGGCGGTCGCTGTAGCATCCTCGAGGATCATGGCGGCGGCCTTCTCGCCGATCATGATGGTGGGCGCATTGGTGTTGCCGCCGACCGCGACCGGCATGATCGAGGCGTCCGCCACGCGCAGTCCGCCAATCCCGTGCACGCGCAGCCGCGGATCGACCACCGTGTTCGGACCATGCCCCATGGCGCAGGAACTGGTGGGGTGCTGATTTGACACGCCGCTCTGGCGCACATATTCGGCGAGATCCACGTCGGCCGGTGACGGACGGCCCGGGTGCGAGTTCGTGCACGACGTATGATTTCAATGCCGCCTGTTCCGCGATCTTACGCGCCAGCCGGATGCCGAAGATCACAGCCTGCATGTCATAGTCGGTGCGCAAGAAGTCAAACAGCACGGATGGCGGCGCCAGCGGATCGGGGCCGGCGAGACGCACGGTGCCACGACCGTCAGGCCGCAGATGCACCGGGCTCATCGTGAAACCCGGGAACGGATGCGGCACGACGCCATCCTTGTTCCGCGTGAGCGTACTCCATTCGAAGACGTTGATCTGCACGTCGGGACGCTCGAGCCGAGGATCGCTGCGGGTGAACAGCCCGGTGTGGATGCCGTTGCTCGCCATCGGGCCGGAACGGAACAGCGCATAGCGCACGCCGGCCGCCAGCTTGCGCACCGGGCTGCGTTCCAGGTCGTTCAGCGTGATCGCCTTGCTGCAGCGCCAGCTTACGTAGGAGTTGAAGTGGTCGTGCAGGTTGGACCCGACTGCCGGCATGTCGCGCACGACCTCGATGCCCATGTCCTGCAGATGCTGCGCAGGCCCCAGGCCCGACAGCAGCAGAAGCTGCGGCGAGCCGTATGCGCCGCCCGAAACGATAATCTCTCCCCGTGCACGCGCGGTGCGGCGGCCCTCCGCGGTGTGGTATTCGACGCCGACGGCACGATTGTTCTCAATCAGCACGCGTGTGGCGTGGGCGCCGGTGCGAACGACCAGATTCGAACGTTGGCGCGCCGGTTGGAGATACGCCTTTGCCGTGCTCCAGCGCCGTCGGTTGCTGGTCGTGGTCTGATAATAGCCACAGCCTTCCTGCTGCGCGCCGTTGAAATCTGGGTTGCGCGGGATGCCGGCCTGCACGCAGGCCTCCAGCACGGCCTCGGCCAGTTCGAACTTGCCCGGCTGATCCGAGACGTGCAGCGGTCCGCCGACGCCATGGAATTCATCTGCGCCGTGCGCCTGGTTTTCCGCTTTCTTGAAGTACGGCAGGACGGAGTCGAAATCCCATCCCTCGCAGCCACGCTGGCGCCACTCGTCGTAATCGCCATGATGGCCGCGCATGTAGACCATGCCGTTGATCGAGCTGGAACCTCCCAGCGTCTTGCCGCGCGGCAGATAGAGTTTCCGCCCGGCAAGCTGCGGCTGCGGCGCGCTCTCGAACTTCCAGTTCACGGCGGGATTCACATAGGTCTTGGCGAAACCGAGCGGGATGTGGATCCAAGGGTTGCGGTCGGGCGGTCCGGCTTCCAGCAGCAACACCCGGTAGCGGCCGGATTCGGACAGGCGCGCGGCAAGCACGCAACCCGCGCTGCCGGCGCCCGTGACGATGAAATCGTAGGTTTCCCCCTCGTTCATGTGTGCCCCTTGTGGCTTCAGATCATCAAAGATCGACGACGCGGCGCCACGTGGCAATCCCGACCGCTACACTCCCGATCGGACTTGCGCCATAATCGCCGCCACCGGAATGGAGGAAACCGCCATGCTCGAAGTGGAAAAGCCGGCCGACATGAAGGCCCATATCGGCAAGCAGATCGGCACCAGCGAATGGGTGCTGGTGGACCAGGCGACGATCGACAAGTTCGCCGAGGCGACCGGCGATCATCAATGGATCCACGTGGACGTGGAGCGGGCGCGGCGGGAAATGCCGGGCGGCAAGACGATCGCGCACGGCTATCTGACGCTGTCGCTGCTGCCGCGGCTGTCGCACAACATCCTGCATATCCGCAAGCGCTCGCGCGGCATCAACTACGGCTCCAACAAGGTGCGATTCACCGCGCCGGTGCCGGCGGGATCGCGCGTGCGGCTGCACCAGACGCTGAAGAACGTCGAGGACATCGAGGGCGGCGTGCGCATGACATTCGACAGCCAGATCGAGGTGGAGGGCTCATCGCGTCCCGCGCTGGTGGCCGAGACGATGGGGCTGGCATTCGACTGAAGAGCGGCTTTCACGCCACTGGCCGTACCCTGTTTCTCCCCCGGCGCAGCAAATCCACCCCGACCAACACCGCCGGAATGGCGCAGACTGCCCACCCGGCCGTATACCCGCCGGTCACTCGCAGCAGCAATGAGAATACCGACGGACACAGGAACGCGCCCATCTGGCCGAACGACAGCACGCCGCCGGTGACCGTGCCCGCCCGGCCCGGGGGCGCGAGGCGTGCGGACTCCGACAGCAGAATGCCGTGCCAGGACATTGCGGTGGCGCTGAACACGCCGCTGACAACGCCAATCGCAAGTGCGGACCACGCTTCGGTGAATGCGCCGGTCAGCACGACGCTCGCCGCCATTCCGAATGCCAGCCACGACATCACAAATCGTGGCGCGACATAGAAGCTGCCGACCCAGCCCCACAGGATGCGGCACGGAATGGCGATGGCGATGACCGTGGAGAACAACGCCCCGGCCGCCACGAGATCGTAACCCAGAGCGGTCAGATACGTGACGAAATACGCGATGAACACCGCCTGCAGGCCGTTGAATGCAAAACAGGCGAAGGACAGCGCGCGCAGTTCTCCAACCGCCAGCACGCTCGTGATCGTCGTGCGGAAATCCGACAGATGGATTGCATGGCTTGGCAACGCATCGGTATCCAACCGTCCATGCAGTGGTTGCAACAACAGTGCGAAAAACCAGCAGGCTCCCGCACTGACCAGCATCGTGCCGCGCCATCCGACCGATTGCGCCAGCGCCGGGCCAAGCCAGCCGCCGAGCAGGATGCCCGCTGGAATGGCGGTCTGCGTGATGGAGAATGCGAACGGCGCGTATCGCCTGATCGCCCATCGGCCGAGCAACTGGGAACTCGCGGGCGTTGCGACGGCGGCGATGCCGTTGCCGACCAACGCGGACAGCACAAAACCCGTGGCACCGCCGATGACCGCGACCGCCATGCCGGCACCGGTCGAGAGCAGTGCGATCTGGCTCATGCGGATGGCGCCGTGACGGATGATGAACCCGCCCGATCCGAGCTGGCCGATCAGCGCGGCGATCGCCGTCAGGCCGAAATAGACCCCGACCCAGGACGGATCGGCGTGCAGTTCGAGAATGATCAGCGGTGCGAGCACGGCCGGCAGCACTCTGCCAACCGAGCCGCAGGTCTGTTGCAGGAACATCGCCACGACGGCGATCAGCATGCGGGTCAAATGGCGGGCTTCCTTCGGCAACTCGGGGTTTCACCCCGAACCCCACCAGAGGCGCTGCCTCTGGACTCCGCCAAGGGCCGAGCCCTTGGAACCCATTACTTTAGTATCGGATCCCAAAGGCTATGCCTTTGGTGGGGGTCCCGGGGGCAAAGCCCCCGGGCGGGTTTCAGGGCAGAGCCCTGAAGGCTTCCACTCCCCCCGATTGCCTTGGACGTCGCCTACTTCACCTTCACGTAACGATACGGGAAGAAGTTGTCGGCAAGCTGCGCGAGATCGACCTTGTCCTTCGCCGCCCAGACGATGACCTGCTGATGCAGCGGCATCGTCGGCAGGTCGTGCTGCAAAATCTGCGCCGCCTCGTCGATCATCGCATCACGCTTCGCCTGATCGCCCTCGACGCCGATCCGCTCGATCAGGTCGTCCATCGCCGGATTGGAATAGCCGCTGACATTCAGCTCGCCGCGTCCGCCGGACCGTGAGCCGAGCAGCGAGTAAAGTGCGTTGTGCGCGTCATACGTCGCCGGCGTCCAACCCAGCATGTAGAAGTCGGTGTCGAATCGCGGCGCAAGGATCTTGGCGAAGTACTTCGCCTTGGTCTGCGCGATCAGATCGATCTTCATGCCGATCCGCGCCAGCATCGAGGTGATCGCCGTGCAGATCTGCTCGTCCATCACGTAGCGGTCGTTCGGACAATCGAAGGCGACGCGGAACCCGTTCGGATAGCCGGCATCGGCGAGCAGCTGCTTCGCCTTCGCCGGATCGGGCTTGGGCCGCACGTCCAGCTTGGCGTCGTAGCCGTTCACGCCTGGTCCCCACATCAGCCACGTGGGATGGCCGAGCCCGAGCATCACCTTCTGCACGATCGTCGGTTCGTCGATCGCGAGCGCAAAGGCCTCGCGCACGCGCAGGTCCTTGAACGGGTTCTTGCCTTTGACATCGGAACTCGCGAGCTCGTCGCCCGTCAGGTTGAAGCCCAGATAGATCGTGCGCAGCTCGGGATTCTGGATCAGGTGCAGCCCGGACGCGCCCGCGATGCGCTTCATGTCCTGCGGCGGAACGCTATAGATCATGTCCATCTCGCCCGAGAGCAATGCGGCGACGCGCGTCGAGGCGTTGCCGATCACATTGAACTCGACGCGATCGAGATTGTGCTCCGGCTTGTCCCACCAGCCCGGGTTCTTCTCCACCACGGTCGCATGGTCCGGCTCGCGCGAGACCAGCTTGAACGGACCGGTGCCCATGGAATAGTGCACCGCATAGTTGTCTTCGGTGCCGCCGATGATGACGGGCTCCGTCGCGTGATGCGCCTCGCACCACGCCTTCGACATAATGAGGAAGTTCGTCAGTTCCTGGACGAAGATCGGATCGGGCTTGTTGGTTTCGAATTCCACCGTCAGGTCGTCGATCTTGCGCGCCTCCTTCACCATCGACATCGGCGCGCGCATCGCCGAGGACTTTGCCAGAATGTGCTGCAGGGAGAACACGACATCATCGGCGGTGAACGCCGAGCCGTCCTGCCATTTGACGTTCGGACGCAGATCGAAGCGCCAAACTGTGGGGCTGGTCTGCGCCCATTTCACCGCCAGCGCCGGCTCGAGTGCCAGGTTGCGATCGTGCCGCACCAGCGGTTCGTAGATGTTCGCGAGGAACGAGAGCTGCACCGTTTCCTGCCGTGTGGCGGGATCCATCGCGCCGACATCGCCGTCGTTGCCCCAGCGGAAATCGACCGCCCTGGCGGGCTGGGCGGCGATGGCGGGCGCCAGCAGCAGCCCGAGGAGTGTCAGGCGCAGTGGTCGCATGTCCCGATCCTTCCGAAAGGTGCCGCCGGTCTATGAACAGGCACGGGGTTCCATACTATCGTGCCGGGCGATTGACCAGGGAGCATGGCCGATGAGCGGTATCGGGATCGATCGGGCAGCGGACATCATCGGACTGGTCGACGTGCAGCCGACGTTCATGCCGGGCGGCGAACTCGCGGTGACAGAGGGCGACGCTGTGGTGCCGGCGATCAACCGGCTGCTGACATGGTTCGACCATGCGTTCGCGACGCAGGACTGGCATCCGCCAGGCCACCTCTCGTTTGCCAGCGCGCATCCGGGGCACCAGCCGTACGACACGGTCGCGATGCCGTACGGCCAGCAGGTCCTGTGGCCCGACCACGCGCTGCAGGGAACCGCGAACGCGGCGCTGCATCGCGACCTCGATCTGACCAAGGTGGAGGTGATCATCCGCAAGGGGTTCCATCCCGCCGTCGACAGCTACTCGACCTTCTTCGAGAACGACCGGCGCACCGCGACAGGGCTGGACGGTTGGCTGCGGCAGCGTGGGTTCCGCCGCGTGTTCCTGACGGGCCTCGCGACGGATTTCTGTGTCGCGTGGTCAGCCGAGGATGCGGTGCGTCTCGGCTATGAGGTGGTGGTGATCGAGGACGCGTGCCGCGGCATCGGCGTCCCGCTGGGCAACGGCCGCACGACAATGGATGAAGCGCGCGAACGGCTGACCCGGCTTGGCGTGCGCATCGTTGCCGCCGGAGCACTCGCCGCATGACCGCCTGGCTGGTCACGGGCGGCGCGGGGTTCATCGGCTCGCATCTGTGCGAGGCGTTGCTGGCACGCGGCGATACGGTGCGCGTGCTGGACGATCTCTCCACGGGCCGGCAGCAAAACCTGCCGCCGGGTGTGGAGCTGATCGAGGGCGACGTGGCTGACCTTCCGGTGGTGTGCCGCGCGGTCGAAGGCATCGCCGGATGTTTTCATCTCGCTGCCATCGCCTCGGTCGAGCGCGGCGTCACCGACTGGCTCGGGGCGCATCGTACGAACCTCACCGGCACGATCACGCTGTTCGACGCGATCCGGCGGCTGCCCACGCGGATTCCAGTGGTCTACGCGTCGTCGGCGGCGGTGTACGGGGATGCCGCGGCACTCCCGATCGTCGAGGCAAGCCGCGTGTCGTCCGCTCTCGGCGTATGGCGCGGACAAATATGGCTGCGAACTGCACGCACGGGTCGCGAGCCACGTGCACGGAATTCCCACGGTCGGGCTGCGTTTTTTCAATGTCTACGGCCCGCGCCAGGATCCGCGCTCGCCGTATTCCGGCGTGATTTCGAACTTCTGTGAGTCGCATCCGGCATGGCGCGTCGATCGACATCTTCGGCGACGGAAAGCAGACGCGGGATTTTGTCTTCGTCGCCGATGTCGTCGCGGCGATGCTCGCGGCAATGCGTGTGGCGGGGCGCGTGCAGCCGGCGGGCACACCTGTGTTCAACGTCTGCACCGGCATTGGGATGTCGGTTCAGGATTTGGCACGCACGATCGCTGACCTCGCCGGCATGGGACTGAACGCGGTCCACAAGCCGCCGCGTGACGGAGAAATCCGCCACTCCGTCGGTTCGCCCGCCCTGTCGCGCGCCAGCCTGTCGCTGTCGGAGCCGGTGCCACTGCGATCCGGGCTTGCCGCGGTGCTGCGCTGGCTGGCCGGCTGCCGCTGACCCGCAGACTGCAAATTGGGGAGAGTAATCCAAAGTGACGCCCCGGGCCATTGCGACCGTATTGCTCGTGCCACCGATTTCCCTGCTGCTGATGGGCCTGGTCGGGGCGCTGATCCATAGGCGCCACCGACGCATCGGCCGCGTCCTGACATGGGCCGGGTTGGTCGGTCTCCTGCTGCTGGCAATGCCGGTAACAGGGGGCTCGCTCATGATTGCCTTGGAGCGGGACCTCCCGCTGACGCCGCTCCCCGGACCTCCCACCCCAGGCGATCGTCATCCTCGGCGGCGACGTCGTCCGCGGCGGCATCCGGTCCGTGGCCCTGGACCTTGGTCCGATCTCGCTCGAGCGGCTGGCAACCGGCGCGGCCCTGTCACGCCGCACCGGGTTGCCGATCCTGGTCTCCGGCGGATCACTGCGCGAAGGGGACGCGTCGGTGGCTGCGCTGATGGCGGACAGCCTGCAGCGCGACTTCCAGGTGCCGGCCCGGTGGATCGAGGCGGGCTCGCTGGATACCTGGGAAAACGCGCACATGAGCGCGGCCATCCTGCGCGAACAGGGCGTCCGGTCGATCTATGTGGTGACCCAGGCGTGGCACATACGCCGGGCAATCATGGCGTTCGCGGATACCGGTATCACGGTGACGGCAGCGCCGCCTCGGCTGGACCGGCTGTCCGCACCGCTGGCTGCGAACCTCGTTCCCGAGGTTGCCGGCTGGCAGGCAAGCTACCTTGCCCTGCATGAGTGGATCGGCTGCGTTTATTATGCGCTGCGCTGAGGCAGGGGTGCGGGCCTGATCACTCCTGGGGATAGGCGAACTGGAATTCGACGCTGAACGGCTTCCACCAGTCAGGAACGCCGGTCCACTTGTCGGTATGGCGGAGGAAGCCGTTCACCTCCGGCGGGCTGATCTGGTACACCAGGTGATAGTCTCCAGGTCCGTCCATCTTGACGTTGTAGCCGTAGTGCGGACCATCCTTCGCGATCATCGGCCTGAGTTCGCCGGTGGCCTTCCAGTTCGTGCCCCGCTTTTCCAGCGTATATTGCACCCGCAGGTAGGGGATCCAGCCACCGTCGGGATAGCCGTGGACGCTATAACCGGTCGCATGGATATCGGCCTCGAGATGGATAACATCGGCGCCCGTCGGCATGTTCGGCGGCGTGGGTGTCACTTCCTGGCCGGTCAGATAGTTGGCGAAGATCTGCATGTCGCGCTCGTGCATCTGCCCGCCGATGAGGAACTCCTTCGCTGTGGCGCCATGCGCGAAGACGAGCGCCGTCGCAGCAGCGATTCCAACCAGGAACTTCATCGTCTATTTCCTCAGGCCGCCAATTGTCGCGCGATACGTCAAAGTCTGCGAACGTCGCCGCACAGACCACGCATCGTCAGTTCCGTTTCCCGACCGCGGCGATCGCACCGCCGGAAGGGTCAATTCGCTCGGGAATAAGCGTTGATGTTCGAGGCTTGGGTGCACTGCTCTCATGGCGGTCGAAGCTCGCCGTCCTCGCAATTTGCCGGGTTGCCGGCAGGCCAGTCATCCCGCGCAGGGTCAACCGGATACCACGCCTCATCCTGGCAGATCGTTGTATATTACGGATAATTATATTTGTCAATCAGAATGCGGGGCCAGAACGCTGCGCACAGCGGACACGTTCACCATGAGTACCGTCATCGAACCCGGTTTCTGACTGTTGCGAACTTGAACCGGTTCGATCTCCCGCGGGTGCCTCCGGTCGCGCCGAAGGCACGGCAGTCCGATCACTCCTGTGGGTATTTGAACCTGAAGTCGACGCTGAATGGCGTCCACCAGTCGGGGACACCGGTCTCCTTGTCCGTATGACGCAGGAAGCCGTTCGCGACCGGCGGGCTGAACCGGTAGACGACATGATATTGCCCTGGCCCGTTCATCTTGACGTTGTCGGCATAGTGCGGGCCGTCCTTCGCGACCATCGGCTTGAGCGTGCCGGTGGTGTTCCAGTTCGTGCCCGATTTTTCCAGGGTATACTGCACCGTCAGGTAGGGTATCCATCCGCCGTCCGGATAGCCGTAGACGTTGTCGGCGGTCGCGTGCACGTCCGCCTCGAGGTGGATGACATCGGCGCCCATCGGCATGTTCGGCGGCATCGGCGCCATTTCCACGCCAACCAGATAATTGGCGACAATCTCCATGTCATGCTCATGCAGCGGCCCACCGACGAAGTATTCCTTTGCCGCGGCGCCATCGATCAGGGCAAGTACCATTGCGCCAGCGAGTCCAACCAATCGCTTCATCGTTCTGTTCCTTCAGGGCTTTCCGTGTCGTGCGATCGCGCCCATCGCGCGTCAGTTTTGTTGCGCGACCGCGCTGATCGTGCCGGTTGCGGTTTCCGGGTGGTATTCGTCGTAGAACCGATAGGTGCCGGGCTTCAGCGGGCCGGCGCTGACCGTGACCTTGCTCAAGGGGGGCACGATCTTCTCGATGCGGAGATCGCTGCTCTCGAACTCGCTCGGCGTCGCGTCCTGATTGGTCACCTCGATCCGGAAGCGTTCGCCTGCCGGGACCGTCACCTCGCTCGGGACGAAGCGGTGCCCGCTAAGGCTCAGCTGTACCGTTTCCATGGCCAGCGCGCTTGCCGTCCACGCCACCGGCGCGGCCACCAACAGGCCGATCATCCTGCACATCGGCAGCCGCATGTTGCCTTGCCTCCATGATGCATCCCGCCACTTGTTAATGCGAGTTATTCGCAATATCAAGGCGGGCAAGCCGCCTGGGCAGGCCATCGGAAGGCCGCCCGCAATCGCGAGCAGGAGACATGGCTGATCCGCACACGCTCGATTTTCTTCGCATCCCGACGGACGCGCTGATCTCACTCGACTGGCGGCCGTTCCACTTCGCCATGCAGCGCTATCACCATCTGGTGCGGCTGGCGCATGTGCTGTCCGTGAGCCTGTTCTTCGGCGGCATTGCGTTGCTGGATCTTCGGTTGGCCGGCGTGCGCGGGACGGTTCCGTTGCGGCCTTTTGCCGAGCAAACGCTGCCCTGGCTCTGGGCCACGTTCGGCATCGGCGTCGCGAGCGGGGTTGCGCTGTTCCTCTATGATCCGCTGCATGTCGGGGCGCACGCCTACTTCACCGCCAAGCTCGGCTTGATCGGCCTGGGATTGGCCAACGCGGCCATATTCCACCGAACCGGCTATCTGGGCGCGCTGGAGTCGGTCGGGGCGCCGCCGATGAGCGCACGCTGGGCCGGAGCGCTGTCGTTCCTGTGCTGGGCAGGCGTCATGGTCTGCGCCTGTCTGAACGTGGAGGCTGAGCCGAGGGTATTTCTGCGGTGATGCCAACCGCACCCGGATGCGATGCGGCGAGCGTCGGTTCAGTTCCTGCCGGGCGCAGCCGAGGCTACGCCGCGACCTGTTGTGCGTCCTCGCAGGTCGCGTTCCAGCAGGTTCTTGACCGTCGTGGGATACCATTGTGCGCCACGCGCGGTGGGAATGCCGCGGGCGTTCAACGCGTCTGCCATGCCTTGCAGCGTGCCGATGCCGGCTGCCTGAAGCTCGCGGACGATCGGCAATGTCTTTGCCGCCCTTTGATCGGCGAGCCGTCGGGCGACCGCATCGGTCCGCCTCGCCGGCGGTTTCTGATCCTGTGATGCCGGCTCCGCCCAGCCACGGTTCTTGCCGGTTTCCGTCGCCCATACGACGCGCCGGTGGCGGCTGCCCGTACCGCTGCCCGTACCAGCGTCCGGTTCGCGGGCGTCGGCCGAGACGAGAAACTTGCGGGCCTGTCCGGGCGCAACCGGGGGATCGCAAAAGACCACCTCGCAATCGGCGGCGCGGTCGAAGATGTCGAACAGCACGCTGGCATCGCGCGCCAGCCGGTCGAGCCTGGCGATGATCAGCGTTGCCCTCTGCCGACGGCATGCCTCCAGTGCACGGGCCAACTGCGGCCGGTCGCATCGCTGACCGGTCTCGACCTCGGTGTATTCGCCAACCAGTTCCCGCTCGCCGTCGTCCAGATAGTCGGCGACGGCCCGGTGCTGCAGTCTCCAGCCCGAGCTGGGCACGTCCCTGCCGGCCGGTGCCGACTCGGAAATACGCAACAAAGAGTTCCCGTGACATAAGCTGGTTTCCCGACCTTGGTTGCGTCGCGCTGCGCGGTGACCTTCCTGCTCTGGTCGGAAGCAAGAGCCGTGCCAGCGCTCAGGCCGGTCTAACCAATTGATATACATCGGGTATTCATTGCGGATTCCGCTGGAGTGGGTGATTTGCCCCACCGTTCACGGGATGACTGGGTGCATATCACCCACCGATGCGCCGCCGGTCCCCCACACCGGCCCACCACGTGGATCTCGGCGGGCTGCCGGACAGTTGACTTGGAATGGGACCGGCCGCTGCCAAGGTGTCGCGCTGGCAAAAGGGGGTCAGCATGAGCGACTCAGTCGGAGGCGGCATTCAGGACTCGATCACGGGCGCGGCGCATGTCGTCGCCGGCGGCGTTCAGGGAGCGGCCGAGCAGGTCCAGCATGCGGCATGCAGGGCCAAGGGCGGCGTCGGCGAGGTGCGGGACGTGATCCGCGCGCAGCCGATCACCGCGGCTCTGGTCGTATTTGCGCTGGGCTATCTGTTTCGGTCGCCTCGGGGCCCTGATCCCCTCGGGCCATTCCGTCCGCAGTCGGGCCTGACCGCGGCAGGCGCGGTCAGGCCGTTCCGACGGTGCCTCCGCCGCGTACCTCGATCTCCACCACCCGATCGCGCAGCCTCGCCTCCAGCATGTCACCCATCCGTCGAGCGATCTGGCGTGACTGGCCGGCGCTGGCGAGGCCGGCACAATAGAGCTCGCGGAGACGACGGATCATGCCGTCGCGATGCTCGCGCGGCTGCGCGATGACCTCCATGGCCAGCTGCTGCGTGGCGCCGTCGGCATCGGCCAGTCTCAGGATGGCGTGCAGCGGCGGGTGGGACTCGTTCATGACCCTGCCACACTACCACACTTGGACGGCCGCATGCGACGTGCCGTTGATCGCCGCCGATCAGATTGCGATCGCGTAGGCCGGCCGTCGCGGATCGGCCCCGGCGCCGATGAGCCCCGTCGCAGGGTCGGAGAGGATCGCCTCGACCGACCCGGCCAGCCAGGTCCAGTCCGGCCAGTCCCGCACTTCGTGCCCGCGCGCGGCCAGGTCGGCCCGGGTCGCCGCATCGATCCGGCCCTCGACGGCCAGCCGCCCCGGGAAATACTCGAACGGCGCGAACGATGACGGGAAGGAGTAGCTGGCGACGCGCGGTGCCTCGATCGCGTCCTGCAGCTCCATGCCGTGCTGGAAGACGTTCAGCAGCACCTGCAGCATGGCCTGGGTCTGCACATCGCCGCCCGGCGTGCCGAACGGCATCACGCCGCCCGCCTCGGTCACCACCATCGCCGGATTGGGCGTCAGCCGCGGGCGCTTGCCGGGCGCGACACCGGCCGGATGGCGCGGATCGGGCCGGCTCTGCGAGCCGCGGCCGGACGGCGTGATGCCGAGGCCCGGCACGACCGGCAGATTGCCCGATCCGTCGGACGGCGTGGCGCTGAACGCATTGCCCCAGCGATCGACGACGCAGCAGTACGACGTGTCGGCCTCCACCTTGGGCAGGTCGGCGGTGCTGGCCATGTGCGGCAGGTTGGTGCGGTCCAGCGGCGCCGGCATCTCGCCGAACGCGCGGTCGTCGCGCACGGCCGATGCCCGGCGCGCGACGGTCGCCGGATCGAGCAGGTGATCGATCGGCACGTCGACGAACGCCGGATCGCCGAAGAAATACTCGCGGTCGGCCATCGCGAGGTTCACGCATTCGGCGATGCGGTGCAGGTAAGTCGCCGAATTGTGCGGCAGCCCGGCGATGCCGACCCGTTCGAGCAACGCCAGCGCCTCCTGCAGCGCCGGTCCCTGGCACCATGGACCGCAGGTGATCACCTCGTGGCCGCGCCAGTTCCGCCGCACCACCGGCTCGATGGGCGAGCGGTATTCGGCGAGGTCCTGCATGGTCAGATAGCCGCCCTCGCGCTTCTGGAAGGCGGCGATCTCGCGGGCGATGTCGCCGATGGTAGAACGCGTCGTGCGCCGCCCGGAGACCCGCCTTGCGGTCGGGCCCCGCGGCGCGGTCCTGATCGGCCATGAACTGCAGCGTGCGCGCCAGGTCCGACTGGACGAATTTTTCCCCCGCGCGCGGCACGCGGCCGTTCGGCAGGAAGATCGCGGTGTTCGATTGCCAGCGCCGGTATTCGTGCTCGTGCGCGGCGATCGAGGTGGCGAGCAGCGGATAAACGGCAAAACCCTCGCCGGCGTAGCGGATCGCCGATACGAGCGACATCGGCGAAGCGCATCGTGCCGTGGCGTTCCAGCGCGGTGATCCAGGCGTCGGGCGCGGCGGGGATCACGGTGCGCAGCACGCCGTCGGGGATCTTGCCCCCGTGCTGGCGCATGAAGATGTCGGCGGGCAGGGATTTCGGCCACCAGCCGAGGCCGGCGATGCTCTCCACGGTGCCATCGGCGAGCCGGATCATGATCGGCGCGACGCCGGCGACGTTCACCAGGTCCGGCTGCAGCACGGCCAGCGCGATGCCGGCGGCGCAGCCGGCGTCGATCGCATTGCCGCCGGCTTCGAGGATCGAGAACGCCGCGGAGGCCGCCAGGTAATGGCCGGCGGAGACGGCGTGGCGGGTGCCGTAAACGGTCGGGCGATGGCTCATGGCGGGGCTCCTCCGAAGGTGTCGCGAGCCTGCGGCAAAGCGGCGCGAGCGTCCAGCCACGCGAGCAGCGCCGGGCCGAACGCCTTGAGGCTCTTGTAGTGCACGGTCTGCTCCGGCAGCGCCCGCACCGCTTCGGCGAGCCGCGCGGCAACGCCGGCCGCGTGATGGCCGTGGCCAGCTGGATAGCTGTGCACGCGGATGCCGAACAGGATTGCGCCGGTTCGCGGCAGGCGCGTCAGGGTCTGCCGCTCGACCCGCAGATAGAGTGTGTCGCCGGCGTTGTCCGGCGTGATCGCGGTATTCGCCGCCTCGCGCCACTTGCCGGTCGGCTGGTACATCGCCGGGTCGTCCAGCACCGACCAGTTGAGCCGCGATGCGATGTGTCCCGGCTTGACCTTCGCCATGAAGCGGTTGACCGGCGTTGCGAGGCGTTCGGCGTAGAACGGCACCGGGCCGTGCACCGCCGCGAGAGGGCGCCCCAGTTTTTCATGCAGGCGCCAGCGGCTCGGGAAGCACAGGACGGCGGCGGTGAAGCGCGGCGTGTCGGCGTCGGACTGGATGATGCAGAGGTCCTCCTGCACGAGGCGACCCGCGAGCTCCAGCGGATGGCACGGCGGCGCGGCGAGGTCCCAGGTTTCGCCGGTCAGATCGGTTGACCAGCGTGTCGCCATCCTGCGTCTGAACCAGTCGGGGAACTGCGTGGTCAGATGCGCGACGAGGCGCTGCAGCACCTCGCGGCTGGCGTCCTCGGCCTCCGGCAGAACGCCGAACACGTCGTGGTGCCGTTCGGCCAGCAGGCGGCGGCGCTCGGCCATTTCGTCCTGGTAGCGTGCATCGAACTCGAACCATTCGCTGTGGGGCACGGTGACCAGGCTCATCGCCATGCGATACGGGCCGGGTTCAAACGAAAGATGAATGGCTTCCGGCGGCAGTTCGCCGCCTTTTGCTCCCCCTCCCCTTGCGGGAGGGGGTTGGGGGGAGGGGTTGGCACCACCGCGATCCCCTCCCCCAACCCCCTCCCGCAAGGGGAGGGGGAGTCATCTTCATACCCATGGCTATCGCGCGCCATCAGATCACGCCGTTCGCCCTCAGCTCCGCAATCGCCGCCGCATCCATCCCAAGCCGTTCGCGCCAGCACCGTCATCGGTGTGCTCTCCGAGCAGCGGCGGGGCGAGGCGATAGTCGGGCGGCGTCTCCGACAGTCGCACCGGATTGGCGATCACCTTCACCGTCTCACCCGATCCGTGCGCCATCTGCACCACCATGTCGCGCGCCACCACGTGCGGATCGGCGAACACCTCGGACAGCTTGTTGATCGCACCGCAGCCGATCTTCAGCGCCTCCAGCCTGCTCCGCCCACCACCCCGTCGGATGCTGCCGCATCACCGGCGTCAGCGTGTCGGTGACAAGCTGCCGGTTCTCGACGCGCGCCGCGTTGGTGGCGAAGCGCGCGTCCTCCAGCAGATGCGTCAGCGCGAACGCCTCGCAGAACCGTTTGAATGTCGGATCGTTGCCGACCGACAGCACGATGTGCCCGTCCGCGGTGGGGAACACCTGATACGGCACGATGTTCGGATGCTGGTTGCCGAGCCGCTCCGGGTTCTCGCCGGTGGCCAGATAGTTCATGCCCTGGTTCGCCAGCCACGCGACATGCGTGTCCAGCATGCCGATGTCGATCTGCTGGCCTTGGCCGGTCGCATCGCGATGCCGCAGCGCGGCGAGAATGCCGATGCAGCCGTACAGCCCGGCGAACAGGTCGGCGACCGGCACGCCCACCTTCTGCGGCAGACCGTCCGGCTCGCCGGTCAGGCTCATCACGCCGCCCATCGCCTGGATCAGCGCGTCATAGCCCGGGCGCGGCGCATACGGCCCGGTCTGGCCGAACCCGGTGATCGAGCAATAGATCAGCCGCGGGAACCTCGCATGCAGGTCGTCGTAGCCCAGGCCATATTTCGCCAGCGCACCGACCTTGAAGTTCTCCACCAGGATGTCGCAATCCGCGATCAGCCGCAGCGCGATCGCCTGGCCCTCGGGCTTCGCGATATCCAGCGTGACCGAGCGCTTGTTGCGGTTCACCCCGACGAAATACGCGCTCTCCTGCGTCCCCGGCATATAGGGCGGTGCGAAACCGCGCGTGTCGTCGCCGGCGCCCGGCCGTTCGATCTTGATCACGTCGGCGCCGAGATCGGCCAGCATCTGCGCGCAGGTCGGGCCGGCGAGGACGCGCGTCAGGTCGAACACGCGCAGGCCGCGCAGCGGTCCGGTGGGAAGTGGCCCCGGGGGAAGTGGTCCGGTGCTTTGCGCGCCAATGGGTTCGCTCATCGGTTTCTCCAGCTTGCCGGGCCGCGGTGCCGGGTCCATATCGGCTCCCCGCTTATAGGTCCGTCGTCTGGGGAGGCAAACCCGACGACGGCTGCGACGACAGTCGCACGACCCCAGAAGGAGACGCCGGCAATGCCGGATACAGGCATGATGCCGCGGCGCGCGGCCAGCATCGAGAGCCGCGCGTCGTGGACCGCCGCGTGCCTGACCCTGGCCATCCTGTCGATCTCCTACGGCGCGCCGCTGCATGGTCGTGGTGGGGCTGAAGCCGATCCAGGAGGCGCTCGGCACCGACCGCTCGGTGGTGGCGCTGGCCGGCGCGCTGGTCTGGGTGGGCACCGGCGTCGGCGGCATCCTGATGGGCTGGCTGGCGGACCGTATCGGCATCCGGCTCACCGCGAGCATCGGCGCGGTCATGATGGCCGCGGGCCTCGCGCTGTCATCGACCGGCAGCGTCTGGGCGCTGTATGTCGGGCATGGCGTGCTGATCGGCCTGCTCGGCAACGGCGCGATCTACGCGCCGCTGGTGGTCTACGTCAGCCGCTGGTTCGATCGCCGCCGCGGTTCCGCGCTGGCGTTCATCTCGTCGGGCCAGTACGTCGCCGGCATCGTCTGGCCGTCGGTGTTCGAGCGCGGCATCACGCTGTACGGCTGGCAGACGACGATGCTGGCCTACGCCGCGGTGGTGCTCGTGGTGATCCTGCCGCTGACGCTGCTGTGCCTGCGCCCCTCACCGGAGCCGCTCGCCGGCACGCGCTGTCCGGCGATCCGCGCAAGGGCGCGCCCGTGCTCGGCATGCCGGCCAATCTCGCGCTGGCGCTGATCTGCATCGCCGCGTTCTTCTGCTGCATTCCGATGGCGGTGCCGGCCTCGCATCTGGTGGCGTTCTGCACCGACCTCGGCATTGCGCCGACGCACGGCGCGGCGATGCTGTCGGTGCTGCTGGCGAGCGCGTTCATCAGCCGGCAGTTCTGGGGAATGCTGGCCGATCGCGTCGGCGGGCTGTGGGCGGTGATGGCCGGATCGGCCTGCCAGGCGGTGGCGATCGGCGCCTTCCTGCTGACCCAGAACGAGGTCGGGCTGTTCGCCGTATCGGCCGCGTTCGGTCTCGGCTTCTCCGGCATTATTCCGTCTTATGTCGTGGCAATCCGGGAACTGTTCCCGTCATCCGAGGCCGCGTGGCGGGTGCCGACATTCTTCTTCCTCGGCATGTCGGGGATGGCGTTCGGCAGCTGGCTGGCGGGGGCGCTGTACGACCATTTCGGGTACTATGCGCCGGCATTCGCGGTGGGCGTGGTGTTCAACCTGGCCAACCTGGTGGTGGTCGGTTACCTGGTGGCGCGGCGGCGCGGTGAGGCACGGCTGGCGTACGCCTATCGGTAGGAGGAATTCACCACAAAGACACGAAGGCACGAAGGTCAGAGCATGAGGCGGTGGAGACCATCCTTCAGGACGACCACATTGAAATTCATCAACAGGCCTACCTTGTGGCCGCTCAGCCGGAGATAGGTCAGCAACTGGGCCTTGTGGATAGGCGCGATCGCGTCCACGGCCTTGATCTCGACAACGACACGGTTGTCGACGACCAGGTCCATCCGGTAGCCGCAGTCAAGCCGGACGCCCTTATAAACGACAGGCAGCGAGACCTGCCGTGCATAGTCGATACCGGCTTCTGCCAAATCAAAGCACAGGCACTCTTCGTATGCTGACTCGAGCAATCCAGGTCCGAGGTGACGATGGACCTGGATGGCCATGCCGATGATGCGTCCGCTCAATCGCATTCACGCATCGCACCAGCAGAACCTTAATATTTCGTCTTCGTGTCTTCGTGTCTTCGTGGTGAACCTTACTTCGCTGCCCCCAGCACCGTCCCCGCCAGTCGCTCGCAGAGCTTCGCCATCTCGGTATGATCGGCGTCCGACCCGAACATTGCCTGCGCCGCGGTGACCATTTCCCTGCACAGCGCCGACAGCGGCGCCGGCGTTTCGGTCTCGCGGCCGACCTGCAACGCGATCGACAGGTCCTTCACGAGCAGGCCCATATTGAAGCCGGCATTGAACTTGCGTGACAGCACGAACTGCTTGAACTTCTTCTGCGTCGAGTTGTTCATCCCTGTTGCTGCGTTCAGCACGTCCACCATGACGGCGGGATCGAGCCCGAAGCGCTGGCCGATCAGCAGCGCCTCGATGCCGATCAGGAAGCCGCCAGCGGACACCAGATTGTTCAGCGCCTTCATCGCCTGGCCCGATCCGACGGCGCCGGTGCGCAGCACCGATGTGCCCATCGCCGACAGCACCGGCATTGCCAAATCGATGATGGCGGAATCGCCGCCGACCATGATCGCCAGCTCGCCGGTCTTCGCCCGCGGCACGCCGCCCGATACCGGCGCGTCGATCATGTGACCGCCAAGTTCCATCACGCGCTCGGCCAGCCGCTGGGTGACCGACGGAACGCCGGAGCTCATCTCGATTACGACGGTGCCTGGTTTCAGGCCGGCCATCACCGTGTCGTCGCCGGTTGCCAGAACATGCTCGACGATCACGCTGGTCGGCAGCATCGTGATCACCACATCGGATGCAGCGGCCAACTGCCGCAGACTGTCCGGTGCGTCGCCGCCGATCTGCTGGGCGAAATTGTTCGCCACCTCGCGTCGCGAGTCGTTCACATGCACGGTGAAACCGGCGCGCACGAGGTTGGCCGCCATCGGCCAGCCCATGTTGCCGACGCCGACAAAGCCGACGCTTGGCTTGTCCGCCATCAGTCGCTGCCCCCTTTGCCTTGGGCGCTGTCGACGTCCTTGAACACCTCGGTGGCGATGCGGAACGCCTCGAGGCAGGCGGGAATGCCGCAATAGGCGCCGATCTGCAGCAGGATCTCCTTGATCTCGTCGCGCGTCACGCCGTTGGTCAGCGCGGCGCGCAGATGCAGCCGGAACTCGGCGCCGCGATTGAGTGCCGCCAGCATCGTCAGGTTGATCATGCTGCGCGTCTTGCGCGGCAGGCCGGGACGCGTCCAGATCATGCCCCACGCGACTTCGGTGGTGATCTGCTGGAACGCCGCGTTGAAATCATCGGCACGCGTCAGCGAAGCATCGACGTAGTCGGCGCCCAGCACATCGCGTCGCACGTCCAGGCCCTGCTTGAACAGGTCGCTTTGGTATTCGGGGCGGTTGGGGATATCGGCCATGACGCATGTCCTCCGCTGCAAGGTCGCGGACGGTAGATGACCAAGGCGCGTATCGGCAAGTTGACGCTGCCGCACAATCTTGACGGCGGTCGCCCCAAGAGGTCAGCATCCATCGGCTGCATTGTGGCCGGAAAGAACCAACGCTCGGCAACCAATCGAGGGACAGGAGGCTTGCCATGCCGACCAGGGCTCCGTTCTTGAAGTCGCGCTACAGCGGCTACCATCATCGGCACGTTCCGCAGGAGGATACCGAGCTGACCCATGTCGGCGCGGACACGCCCGGCGGCGAGTATCTGCGCCGCTTCTGGCAGCCGGTCTGCTACTCCGATGACCTGAAGGACCTGCCGCTGGCGGTCAAAATCCTCGGCGAGGAACTGGTCGTGTTTCGCGACGGCAGCGGCGCGATCGGCCTGCTGGAGCGCCATTGCCCGCACCGCGGCACCTCGCTCGAGTTCGGCCTGGTCGGCGCGAAGGGGATACGCTGCTGCTACCACGGCTGGCTGTTCGACGTGGATGGCGCGATCCTTGAAACACCGGGCGAGCCGGCGAGCAGCACGCTGAAGGACCGGCTGTGCCACGGCGCCTATCCGGTGCACTCGATCGCACGGCATCGTCTTCGGCTACATGGGGCCGCCCGAGCAGATGCCGGCGTTTCCCATCTATGACAGCTTCAATCGGCCCGGCTATCGGATCATTCCCGGGCAGAAATACTTCTATCCGTGCAACTGGCTGCAGATCCTCGAAAACACGATGGATGCGGTCCACACCGCGTTCCTCCACACGATCGTCAGCGGCGCGGTGTTCACCGACGAATTCGGCGTGCTGCCGGAACTGGAGTTCGCCGAGACGCCGGTCGGGATCATCTACATCGCCACCCGGCGGGTGGGCGACAATATCTGGGCGCGCATGGTCGAGAACGTGCTGCCCAATCTGCAGCAGGTCGCGCCGGTCTGGGAAACCGGCCAGGAGCCGCATCCGTTCAGCGGCCCGATGATGAGCCGCTGGATCGTGCCGCTCGACGACACCAACACGATGCTGATCGAATTGCGCCATGTCAGCGAGACCGAGGGTGTCGTCACGCCGGACTGGTGGGCCGACCGCGGCATCATGCTGCCCGGCCAGATCGCCGCCGACAGCTACGAGGAAAGCCAGCGCCGGCCGGCCGACTTCGAGGCCCAGGTTTCGCAGCGCCCGATCGCCGTCCACGGCCTCGAACATCTCGGCACGACCGATCGCGGGATTACGATGTTCCGCAACCAGATCCGCAAGGGTATCCGCGCGGTCAAGGCCGGCAGCGAGCCCGTCGGCCTGTTCCGCGATGGCGGCATGGTCATCCCGACCTATTGCAACGACACGGTGGTGCGCGTGCCGCCGGCGAAAACGCCGGAGCTGGACAAGAAGCTGCTGCGCGAGACCGGGCGACGGCTGGCCCAGGGCTACATCGAGGCGCCGCCGTTGATGGCAGCCGCCGAGTAATCACAAGCCCCGCACGCCGGCGACACGCGGCCCAGTTGTCAGCCGACCCGGTGACCGTTGTGGCTTCAGGCGGTCGTTGGCGAAGATCGCGCGATACAACGAAGAGGGGGAGGCTCAAAAAATCGTGGCGCATGATCCAAGGCTGATCAAACACGAGGACACGATCGATGATCTGAAGCCGGCCATCCCCGACTGGATCAAGACCCTGAAACGGCCGGCGACGCCCTGCGTGGTTCCCGCATTCGGACCGCTCGAAGGGATCCGCGCGGTCGGCACCGGCGTGCTGATCGCGCAGCCATATATCGGCACCAAATTGGCGGAATTCGGCGCGGAGGTGATCCATATCGAACGTCCGGGCGGCGATGTGTTCCGCTTCACCGCGCCGCATTTGACCCGCGGCCCGCGTCCTCACGGCTGCGACGAGGCCGAGGTCACCAAGAACAAGCTGTCGATGGGTCTCGATCTCAAGCACGCCCGCGGCATCGAGCTTTTGATGGCGCTGTGGAAGATTTCCGACGTTTGGATGGAATCGTCGGCACCCGGCACCCTTGAACGCAACGGCATCACCAACGAGCTTGCGCTCGCGGTCAACCCGAGCCTCGTCATCGTGCGGGTCAGCACCTACGGGCAATACGGCAAGGAGGACTATCTCGGCCGTCCTGGCTACGACGCGATCGCGCAGGCCTATGGTGGCATGATCAACCTCACCGGCGATCCCGCCGGGCCGCCGCAGCGGGCCAAGACCTATACCGGCGATTACCTCACTGCGCTGACCGGATGGGCGGCGACGATGATGGCGCTGTGGGAGGTGAAGAAGAGCGGGCGTGGCCAGGTGATCGACCTCGCACAATACGAGGCGGTGGCGCAGACCAATGGCAATACCCTGCCGCTCTACACCGGCGAAGGTGCGGTCTACGGACATACCGGAAATGCCCCGCCGGGGTTCCAGCCTTACGACACGTTCAAATGCAGCGACGGGTGGGTCTATATCGGCGCGCTCGGCGGCCCGATCTATGACAGGGTGCCCAGGTTCCTTGGACTCGACCCGGTCGAATATAGCTATGACGCTTGCTCGAAAGACGCGACAGCGGTCAATTCCGAGAAGGGCCGGGAACTCGACCGGCGGCTCCGCGCGTATTGCGCCGCGCATACGGCGCTCGAGGTAGAAACCGAATTGAATGCGGCAAAGATTGGCTGCGCGCGGGTGTTCAACACGCGCGACCAATATGAGGACGCCCATTATGCGGCGCGCGAGATGACGGTGCCGGTGCTGGATCGGCAGTCGGGCGTTCCCATCCGCGTCTATGGCGTGGTGCCGAAGATGTCGTTGACGCCCGGGCGAATCTGGCGCGGCGCGCCGTCGATCGGGGACGATACGACCGACATTCTCGCGGCCATGCTCGGGATGTCTGAGGCAGCAATCGACAGATTATACGCCGAAGGGATTGTGCACCGCACCGAGCCGTTCACCGAACCGCAGGTCGCAGCCGTCAATCCCTAGGTTGCCGGCGAACGGCGATACCGCAATCTGCGCAACGGGGAGGAACATCATGGCCGCGCAGCCCACCTACGAAGTGCTCGCGCTTCGCTACGGCATCTTCGACGGACGCCTGCAGTTCCAGAACTACATCATTCCGGACGACCACGCTGCGCCCGATCCGCTGGATTTCTACGTCTTCGCGATCCGCGGCCCACTCGGATCAGCCGGCTCACGCACCATCGTGATGGACACCGGCTTCAACCCGGCGTCCGCCAAACGCCGCGGCCGCGAGCTGCTGCGCACCCCAGCCGAGGCGCTGCTGCAGGCCGGCATCGACCCCACGGAAGTGCCCGATGTGGTGCTGACGCACATGCACTGGGACCACGCCGGCGGCATGGAATACTTCCCCAAGGCAACGTTCCATCTGCAGGCAACCGAGATGGCGTATTGCACCGGCCCCTGCATGTGCCAGCCGTTCCTCCGCCGCCCGTTCGACGTGGACGATGTGCAGAGCGCGGTGCGTGCGCTGTACGCCGACAAGCTGCGCTTCCATGACGGCACCGCGGAGATCGCACCCGGCATCACGCTGCATCTGATCGGCGGGCACTCCGGCGGCATCCAGTCGGTCCGCGTGCCGACCGAGCGCGGCTGGGTCGTGCTGGCGGGCGATGCCTCGCATCTCTGGGGCAACATCCGCAAGCGCATGCCGTTCCCGGTGGTGGTGGACGTGGCGCGCATGCTGAAGGGCTTCGAGATCCTGGAGAGTCTGGCCGATGGTCCGGACCACATCATTCCCGGCCACGATCCGCTGATCCTGAAGCGATTCCCGCCGCTGCCCGGCCATCCCGACACGGTGCGCCTCGATCTGCCGCCGATCGCCTGAACGGCTCGGTGTTCGGAGGCGCGCAGCTTGACGCCCCCACCCCCGCCCGCCACTTCTACCCCGCCATGGCAACCCGCCTCGTCATCGACCACCGCACCGCACCGCCGCGCCATCCCGAGAAGGCGCATCGGCCGGACAACCCAATCCAGCGCAAGCCCGCCTGGATCCGGGTGAAGGCGCCCAACCCATCCGATCTATCACGAGACCCGCGACCTGATGCGCGCCAACGGCCTGGTCACGGTCTGCGAGGAGGCCGCCTGCCCGAACATCGGCGAATGCTGGTCCCAGCGCCACGCCACCATGATGATCATGGGCGACACCTGCACGCGCGCCTGCGCCTTCTGCAACGTGCGCACCGGCCAGCCCGACGCGCTCGCCGGCGATGAGCCGCACCGGGTCGCCGATGCGGTGGCGAAGCTCGGACTGCGGCACGTGGTCATCACCTCGGTCGATCGCGACGACCTGCCGGATGGCGGCGCCGCGCACTTCGCCGCCATCATCCGGGCCATCCGCGCAGGCCGCGCCCGGCGACCACGATCGAGGTCCTGACCCCGGACTTCCTGCGCAAGCCCGGCGCGATCGAGATGCGTCGTGGACGCTCGCCCGGACGTCTTCAACCACAATCTGGAGACCGTGCCGCGGCTCTATCCCACCGATCCGCCCCGGCGCGCGCTACTTCACCGTCGCTGCGGCTGCTGGATCAGGTGAAGGAACTCGATCCCGGCATCTTCACCAAGTCGGGCCTGATGGTGGGCCTGGGCGAAACCCGCATCGAGATCATGCAGGTGATGGACGATCTGCGCATCGCCGAGGTCGATTTCCTCACCATCGGCCAGTACCTGCAGCCGACGGTGAAGCACGCCGCGATCGACCGCTTCGTCACGCCCGAGGAATTTTCCGACTATGCCGCATCGCGCGCGCCAAGGGGTTCCTGCTGGTGTCCGCCACGCCGCTCACCCGCAGCTCCTACCACGCCGATGCCGATTTCGCGGCGCTGCGGGCGGCCAGCGCCAGGCAATGCTCGCCGTCTCCGGCCTGATGCCCACCCACGCCGAAGCGCCAGATCGTGCCGTACCGCCCGGATCAGCTGTTCGATCTGGTGGCCGATGTCGGAAAATATCCGCAGTTCCTGCCCTGGTGCATCGCCGCGCGCGTGCGCAGCCGCACCGAGCGCGAACTGGTCGCCGACCTCACCATCGGCTTCGGCCCGTTCCGGGAGACCTTCGCCAGCCGGGTCACGCTCGACCGGCCGCAGCGGGTGAAGGTGCGCTACGAGAACGGCCCGTTCCGCTACCTGAACAACCAGTGGGAGTTCCTGCCGCATCCGCAAGGCTGCGAGGTGGACTTCTTCGTCGATTTCGAATTCCGCAGCCGCATCCTGCAGGCAGCGATCGGCCTCGTGTTCAACGAGGCGGTGCGCCGCATGGTGGGCGCATTCCGCAAGCGCGCGCGTGAAGTCTACGGCCCGCCTGTCGTCGCCGAGGCCGCGCCCGAAGCGGCCAAGAGCTGACCGGGCATTAGCAATCCGTTAGCCAGGGGCGGACATGTCTGTGCGGCATCACCGCAACAGAAGAGGTCCCGCCATGCGCATCCTGTTCGCACTGCTCGCCTTGCCGCTGCTCGCCCTGTCTGCACAGGCCCAGACGACCAGCACGACGCCGACGCACAAGCAGCTGACCATGGACCAGCGGTTCCAGGCACGCGAACGTCACGCATGACGGCCACCTGACCGAGGAGCAGGCGCAGGCCGGCTACAAATCGATCGCCAGGCATTTCGCGGCGATCGACAAGGACAAGAAGGGCTACATCACCGAGGACGACATCCGCGCCTACAACAAGATGCAGCACACGCTGCACCACGAGCCGGCCGCCGCGCACCCGAAGTCGAGCGGTCAGCCGGGCGCGTAGGCCCGCACGAAGGCGGCCACGGCCGATGCCACGGCGGCGTCGATCTCGGCCTCCGACGGTGGCGTGAGCCCGAGCGTCGCCCGGAGATACAGGCCGCCGCGCAGCAGGCCGATGAACTGGTCGGCCGCCAGAGCGGGATCCGGCACGGCCAGCCGGTCCGCCGCTGTCTGCTCGGCCAGCCAGTCGCCGAACACCTGGCGGAACACGCCCGGGCCGTTGTCGTAGAAGGCCTGGCCAAGTTCCGGGAAGCGCAGGCTCTCGCTGACCACCACGCGGTGGATCGCCAGCGACCGCTCCTCCACCAGGAACCGCAGGGTGTTGCCGGCGAAGACGGTGAGCCCGGCCTGCACGTCCGTCTCGCCGTCCGGCAGGAAGTTCGATACCGCGATGTTGTGGCGGCACGCCTCGCCGATGATCGTGGCGAACAGCTGGTTCTTGGAACTGAAGTAGGCATAGAGCGTTGCCTTGGACACGCCGGCGGCGCGGGCGATCGCGTCCATGCTGACGGCGCCGTATCCCTGGGCCATGAACAGCTCGGTGGCCGCGTCCAGCACAAGCTGGCGTTTCGGCGACTCGCTGTCCGACCGAACTGCAACCGATGCGCTCATGGCGCCTAGTTGGGCCGACCGGCCCGCGATTTGCAAGGGGTAGAACAGACTAAACTGAACGGTTCAGTTTGGCCTTGACCATTCCGGGGCGGATCGCCATCCTTGCCTCTGAACTGGACCGTACAGTTCAGAGGAGCCCAGAATGAACGCCATCACCGAAAAGCCGCTGGCTTTGCCCGCCGAAACCGAGAGCCGCGCTGCGCCCCCGCCAACCCGTCGCGGGCTGTTGCGCCGGGTGTGGCGTCCGGCGGCAGGGCTGGCCGCGGTCATCGCGATTGGCGTCGGCGCCTCCTGGTGGTTCACCGAGGGTCGCTACATCGAGAGCACCGACAACGCCTACGTTCAGGGCGATATCGCTGTCCTGGGTCCGCGCATCGAGGGCGACGTCGCCGCCATCAAGGTCGCCGACAACCAGCGCGTGCATGCCGGCGATCCGCTGATCGAGCTCGATCCGGCCGACTGGCAGGCGCGTCTGGCCCAGGCGTCAGCCTCGGCCGCCGAGGCAACCGCAGCGATCGAGACGGCACAACGCCAGGTCGCGCAGCAGCAGGCCACCATCGACGTGGCGCAGGCGGCGATTTCCCAGGCGCAGGCGGAGCAGACGCGCGCAAGTGCGGATGCGACCCGGTCCGGATCGCTGGTCTCCGGCGGCTGGGCGTCGCGCCAGTCCAACGACCAGGCCATCGCCGATGCCCGCAAGGCGAATGCAGCCTTGGTCTCGGCGCAGGCGCAGAAGGTGGCCGCGGAGCAGCAGCTTGCGGTGTTCCAGGCGCAGGTGACCCAGGCGAAGGCGCGCCAGCAGAATGCCGCCGCCGCGCAGCAGCTTGCCCAGAATAACCTCGCCTACACGGTGATCCGCGCCCCGTTCGACGGTATCGCCGGCAATCGCGCGGCCGAACTGGGCCAGCACGTGATGCCGGGCGCTCAGCTCATCGCAGTCGCACCGCTGCCCGAGAAGCTCTACGTCGTCGCCAACTTCAAGGAGACCCAGCTGCGCCGCATGCATCCCGGCATGAAGGTGACGCTGGTCCCCGACATCGACAGCGGCGCGGCGGTGGATGGCCGGGTGGACAGCCTCGCACCCGCGACCGGCGCCCTGTTCAGCCTGCTGCCGCCGGAGAACGCGACCGGCAACTTCACCAAGGTGGTGCAGCGCGTTCCGGTCAAGATCGTGATCGATCCGGCGCAGGCCGCGCATGCCGGCTGGCTGCGGGCGGGCCTGTCGGTCACCGCCGATGTCGATACGCGCGGCCCCGATGCCCTCCGCCTCGGCCTGTTCGGCGCCGCCGCGGCGACCCTGCGGGAGGCGCTGCCATGAGCGAGGCCGCCGATCGCCCCGGCGATCATATCGGCTGGCGCCAATGGGCCGGCTTCATGGCCATGGTGGTCGGGATGTTCATGTCGGTCCTGGACATCCAGATCGTCAGCGCCTCGATCTCCGACATCCAGGCCGGCCTCGCCGCCAGCCCGGATGAGGCATCGTGGGTGCAGACCAGCTATCTGATCGCCGAGATCGTCATGATCCCGCTGTCGGGCTGGCTGTCGCGCCTGCTGTCCACGCGCGTGCTGTTCGTCATCAGCGCGCTCGGCTTCACGCTGTTCTCGCTGGCCTGCGCCAGTGCCTCGAGCCTGGGCGAGATGGTGGTGTTCCGCGCCGCGCAGGGCTTCATCGGCGGGGCGATGATCCCGACCGTGTTCGCCACCACGTTCCTGCTGTTCCGCGGCGAGCAGCGGACGCAGATGTCGGTGCTGATCGGCCTGACCGCGACGATGGCGCCGACCATCGGCCCGACGCTCGGCGGCTGGCTGACCGAGCAGTTCTCCTGGCACTGGCTGTTCCTGATCAACGTTCCGGTCGGCCTCGCGGTGGCGGGCGCGGTGTGGTCCTGGCTCGACATCGACAAGCCGGACTATGCGCTGCGCCGCAGCTTCGACCTGCCCGGCCTGCTGCTGATGGCGGTGTTCCTGGGCGCGATGGAGTATGTGCTGGAGGAAGGTGACCGCTGGGACTGGTTCGCCGATGAAACCATCGCCTGGGCCGCGGTCGCCTCAACGGTCGCCGGGGTGCTGTTCTTCTGGCGCATGCTGGTGCGGCACGACCCGCTGGTGGAGTTGCGCGCCTTCGGCAATGCCAATTTCGCGTTCGGCTCGCTGTTCAGCTTCGTGCTTGGCCTTGGGCTGTACGGCTCGGTGTATCTGCTGCCGTTGTTCCTTGGGCGCGTGCGCGGCTACGACAGCCTGCAGATCGGTGAGACCATGTTCGTCACCGGCGTGGCGATGTTCCTGTCCGCGCCGATCGCCGGACAGCTGATGCGGGTGATGGATCTCCGCGTGATGCTGGCGATCGGGTTGGCGATGTTCGGCGGCGGGCTGTGGTGGATGGCGCACCTGACGGTGGATT
The DNA here is from genome assembly GCA_963739725.1 of uncultured Alphaproteobacteria bacterium. GTDB lineage: Bacteria > Pseudomonadota > Alphaproteobacteria > Acetobacterales > Acetobacteraceae > JAMXLO01. The sequence continues at coordinate 62,659 of CAVUBS010000034.1, forward strand.
CCGCGTTCTGGGAGCTGTGCTGGCCGCAGGCGCTGCGCGGCGCCTCGATGATGCTGATCATGCTGCCGGTGAACCAATTGGCGCTTGGCCGTCTGCCGCCGGCGGCGGTGAAGAACGCGTCGGGGCTTTACAATCTGATGCGCAACCTCGGCGGTGCGGTCGGCCTGGCGCTGATCAACACGCTGGCGACGTCGCGGCTGGCGGTCCACACGGAGCATCTGCAGGAGCAGGTGACCTGGTCGCGGTCCGCGGCGACGCATGCGCTCGGCAACATGACGAACATGATGACGGCTGCGAAGTCGGGCGATGCGCATCTCGCCGCGCTGAAGCAGGTGGCGATGATGGTGCAGCATCAGGCGCTGACGCTGACCTACAACGACGTGCTGCTGATGATGGCCGCCAGCTTCTTTGTCGCGCTGCCGCTGACGCTGCTGCTGGCGAAGCCCGCGGAGGGTGCGGCGGTGGAGGCGCACTGAAGCGTTCAGGGCTCTGCCCTGAAACCCGCCCGGTGGCGTTGCCCCCGGGACCCCCACCAAAGGCATAGCCTTTGGAATCCGATACTGAAGTGACGGGTTCCAAGGGCTCGGCTCTTGGCGGAGTCCAGAGGCGGAGCCTCTGGTCGGGGTTCGGGGTGAAACCCCGAGCGCTTCATGCTCCAAGCGATCACACTGGGCCGGCGCCCCTACAGCCCCTGGATCACCAGCGTTCGATAGAACAGCACGGCAGCCCGATCGACGCATGCCGAATCCGGCTCCGTGCCCGCCGGCAACGCGGGGACGACTGTCCCGAATGCGGCCTGCTGCTGGCCGGACTGGAAGATCGTGTAGGCGATGTTCATGCAGTTGCCCTCGGCGTGCAGCCAGGGCGAGACGAGAACCTTGTCGCCGCTCCACGCATTGAACGCGAAACTGTTGCGGTCGGTGCCGACAAAGACCACCTGCGTCCTCGGCATCGCCGCGAGGTCGGCGATGAATCGGTTGGTGAACGGCAGTTGCGGCTCGGGGTCGTCGTGCATCCGTTCGATCCCGAGCATCCAGGTGCCGCGCAGCGTGGTCGTCCCGGGCACGCCGTATGGCGGCACGCATCCGGCCAGGCCGAGCACGGCAAGCAGCGCGTTCGCCAGGGCGGCGCTCCGATTGCTCAGCGCAGGAACGGATTGCTCTGCCGTTCGGCGCCGATCGTGGAGCCCGGGCCATGGCCGCACAGGAACGCAAAATCGTCGCCCAACGGCAGCAGCTTCTCCGTGATGGCGCGGATCAGCGCGGCGTGGTCGCCATAGGGAAAATCGGTGCGGCCGACCGAGCCCTGGAACAGCACATCGCCGACCAGGGCGAAGCGGGCCTCACGGTTGACGAACACCACATGGCCCGGCGTATGGCCGGGACAGTGCAGCACGTCGAAGCGATGCTCGCCGAACGCCACGGTGTCGCCCTCGCGCAGCCACCGGTCCGGCGTGACGTTGCGCATCGCGAAGCCGTAGCTGCTGCCCTGCGCTTCCAGCCCCTGCAACAGGAACTCGTCGCGCTGATCCGGACCCTCGATCGGCACGCCCGCCGGGTCGCCGGAACGCCGGCGCAGCGTCTCCTGCAACTCCGCGGCACCGCCGGCATGGTCCAGATGGCCGTGGGTCAGCCAGATGCGCTCCACCGACGCGCCGGTCCGGTCGATGGCGGACAGGATGCGGTCCACGTCGCCGCCCGGATCCACCACCACCGCCTGCTTGCTGCCGTCGTCCCACAGGATCGCGCAGTTCTGCTCGAAGGGCGTGACCGGCACGATCATTCCGCTGAGTTTGCCCATGCACCGAATTCCTGACGACACTCTTGCCTGATTGCCGCGGGAATGGCCATTCTAACGCCATGCCCGACCGACCCTACCCAGCCATCGACGCGCTGATCCGGCGGGTCCAGCGCGTCGCCGCCGACCGACCCGATCCCACGCACATCCTCGCCGAGGTCATCAGCATGATCGGCGCGAGCGAGGCGGACCCCTACACGGTGCTGGGCGTCCTGGTGGAGGGCGCGGCCCACACGCTGACCCAGCACATTCCGACGGAACGGCAGACGGACACGGCGGCGACGCTGCTGCAACTCCTGCAGGAGCGACTGAAGGCGCACGGGCTGAACGTATAGCGGACCTGCCCGCGCGGCTCAGTGCAGCTTCGGCGATTTCAGGAAGCTCGTGCGGTCGCCGGAGCGCACGGTCAGCGCCACCGGGCTCTTGTCGCGCATCAGCCGAACCCGGACCTCGGCGCCTGCACTGCCGGACGCCCAGACGCGCCGCCACAGCCCGGCGAGGTCGGTGATCTCGTCGCCGCCCACCGCCAGGATCTGGTCGCCGGCCCGGACGCCGGCCTGCTCGGCCGGTCCGTTGTCCGCCAGTCCACCGACCACGATCGCGTCATCCGACTCGGTGGCATACATCCCGAGCCACGGACGCGCCGGGCGGTTCACCCGACCGTAGCTCATCAGGTCCTTCATGATCGGCGTCAGCAGCCCGATCGGCACGATCATGTTCATGTCGAGCCGCCGTCCCTTGCCGTCGCCCTGCTGGAGGATCAGCGAGCCGATCCCCATCAGCTTGCCGTCGCTGCCGATCAGCCCGCCGCCGCCCCAGAACGGATGCGCCGGCGCGGTGAAGATCGCGTCGTCCAGCACATACTCCCAGTAGCCGGCGAATTCCTGGCGCCCGACCACGCGGGTTTCCACCGCGTGATGACGGCCACCGCCGGCGGCGAACACCACCTGGTCGCCGACCTTCAGGCTGTCGGAATCCCCCATCTCCAGCACCGGCAGGTCGAGCCGCCCGAGCGCCTGCACCAGGCCGAAGCCGCTCTCCTGGTCGTAGGCCAGCGCATGGCCGGGAATCGCCCGCCCGTCGGCCGAGGTGATCCAGATCGTCTCGGCCTCGGTGATCAGGTAGCCGATCGTCGCCACCAGGCCGCTCTGGCCGATCACCACGCCGCTGCCGGCGCGCTCGGTGCCCAGCGTGCCGGCGGTGAAGGCGTCGGGCGGGACGTAGGTCTTCAGGTTCACGACGGCCTTGAGCGCGCGCTCGAGGTCGAACGAATAGTCGTCCGGGTCCGGCTGCAGGTTGGTCGGGATTTCCCAGTCCTGGTTCTTCATCCGAGGCGTCTTCCCTGGTTCAGAGGCGGGGCGGACATCAGGGGAATATCGGAGCTTTGCTCGCCCGTGGCCAGTGGATCAGTGGTCGATATCGCCCGATGCAGGAGACCGCGTACCGGCCGCCGGTCAGAACAGCCGATCCTGCGTCGCATAGGGGACGATGACGTCGGTGGGATCGGCCAGATTGAGCATCGCCCGGGCGCGCTCGTCCAGCGTGTCGGCGTTGATGTGCTGGGACCGCAGGCCGGCGACCCGCCGCTCCCACGCGTCCCGCTCGGCCTGCACTCTGGCCTGGTCCGCCTGCGCCTGGGCGAGCAGTTCCTGGCGCTGTGCATAGGCCACCAGCCCGCGATTGCCCTGCACGGCATTCCAGCCGAAATAGCCGGCGAGCGACAGGAAGATCAGCGGCGCGATCGCCGCCTTCGCCCTGTGCTTCATCTCGCGCCCGAACGGCATCGATCGCTCCGGGTTCAGGCGGACATGCTACACGATTCGGGCCGCGCGTGAACGTGTCGTCGGTTCGGGGGGGCTGCCTCGGTTCGTGGCAGCGGTGAATGCGCTGTGCGCACGCCGGGATTGACCACCTGGCCCGCCGGCCCTCGATCTTCCGCTCTGTCGCCAGCTTTGCTCCCCTGCAGACCGGCAGCTCCGCCGTGGCCGGAGCGTCACCCGATGACCTGCCGCGCAGGCTGCGAGGGCGACTCTGACCGGCTGCGGTGGCATCGCGACTCGATGTCAACTTTCCGATTGCAGTGAACGTCACCCAGAACGGCGGCGGCGCGAGCTGGAACCTGAGCAGCGGGAACCTCACCGTCACGATCAACCCGGCGGCGGAGAACGCCAACCAGGTGCGGTATCATCTCGTGATGGAGATGACCGAGCAGTTCATGCGGGCGCAAGGGTTCGGCTGGTACGGACAGTCCACCGAGGGGAGCGCGGGCGAGGGGCTGTCGCGCTTCCTGGCGACGCAATTCATGGTCAACAACGGTCTCGGCAACCAGCCTGCCGGCTTCGACAACAGCAATGCCTGGCTCAGCACGGGTCGGGCCGACTTCGTGAACAACATTTCGCCGACGGACGACGGCCCCGATGCCATCACCGGCTGCGCCCTGTGCTTCATCTACTATCTGTTCGCGCAACTCGGCTTCAGCCGAGACCAGATCGTTGCCGCCGGCGCCAGCACGTTGGGCGGCGTCTACCGCAATCTGACCGGGGACGTTGCCGATCCATTCCCATTCTTCAAGCGGGAGGACAGGGCCGGACGGGACGAAGTCAGCGACAGTCACCGGGACGGTGAGCCGCGTGCGCGGCTCGTTGCTGACAGGTTTCCCGAAGGCCAGGTGGCGCCGGCCAGGGGAGGACGATGCTGCCGTCGTGTGTGCGCCGAGCGCGCTGACGCCGGCATGCGGGCGAGGGAGCCAGGCAATCATCGCGGGGACAACTGCTCGCCGGTGGACTGGCCGCGGCGCAGGTCGGAGGCGCACCGCCGGGATCCGACGGTCATGTGCGAGGCGTGTCCTATGTCCCGATCCCGTCGGGCACCGGCGAGAACTTCGCGGGGCTCTTCACGGTGGACCTGCCGACAACGGTCATCAACGGGCAGGAATTCGACATCGTCGTGCGGCGCGTCGCGACGCGGCGGATGCCGATCGACCTACGGAAGGCTCCGGAGGCACCGCGGATCGCAACCGCCGGGGACCATGCGCGTCGGACCGGCGATGCGGAACTGGCGCTACGTGGTGGGGACCTTCCAGGTGAAGATCCCCGTGACCACGAGCGAAGTGATGCTCCGCCCGGAAGAGAACACCCTCGCGATCATGAAGTGGCGCCTGACGCAGCTGAAGCCTGCCAACCGCTGGCGTCCGGTGCTCGAGCGCTACATCAGCTACATCGCCGCGCGCATCGACGGCCTTGGTGGCAACGCCGCGTCCATCGAGCCTTCGCCGAACGGCGTGCCTCCCGAAGGTCACGGCAAACCGAGCGAACACGAGTACACCGGCAAGGTGTGCGAAGTGCTGTTTGACTGCTTTGGCGACTTCGAGGGTTTCGTGCTGAGCGATTGCTGTGGGACGCGTCGTTTCAAGACACGACAGCATGGAATTGGCGAACTGGTTCTGCGGGCCTGCAAGGAACGGTTGCGGCTGTCCGTCTACACGGATCACCGGGCAGGAACACGGAATTTGCAGGCTTGTGATCAGGTGCTGACCACGGCCCGTCTACCGGCGCAGAACGGTCCGTCTACCGGCGCAGAATGGTCCGGCCGGCATAGCGTGAGGCCGGGCCAAGCTGCGCCTCGATCCGCATCAACTGGTTGTACTTCGCCGTCCTGTCACTGCGGGACAGGCTGCCGGTCTTGATCTGACCGCAGTTGGTGGCAACCGCGAGGTCGGCGATGGTCGCATCCTCGGTCTCGCCCGAACGGTGGCTCATCACGCAGCGGAAGCCGGCCTTGTGCGCGACCTCGATGGTTTCCAGGGTCTCCGACAGCGTGCCGATCTGGTTGACCTTGATCAGGATCGCATTGGCCGAGCGCTCCTCGATGCCGCGCCGCAGCCGCTCGGGGTTGGTGACGAACAGGTCGTCGCCGACGATCTGGATCTTGCCGCCGAGCGTCGCCGTCAGCAGCTTCCAGCCGGCCCAGTCGTCCTCGGCGCAGCCATCCTCGATCGACACGATCGGATAGCGCGCGACCAGCGCCTCGTAGTAGCGCACCATGCCCTCGGCATCGAGCGTCTTGCCCTCGCCGGCCAGCACATACCGGCCGTCCTTGAAGAACTCGCTGGACGCGGGATCCAGCGCGAATGTCACGTCCTCGCCGGGACGATAGCCGGCCTTCTCGCAGGCCTTGGCGATGAAGCCGAGCGCCTCATCGGCTGATTTCAGGTTCGGCGCGAAACCGCCTTCGTCGCCGACATTGGTGTTGTGGCCGGCGTCGTGCAGGCCCTTCTTCAGCGCGGCGAAGATCTCCGAGCCCATGCGCACGCCATCGGCCACGCTGCCCGCCCCGATCGGCTGGATCATGAACTCCTGGATGTCGATCGGGTTGTCGGCATGCACGCCGCCATTGACGATGTTCATCATCGGCACCGGCAGGGTGCGCGCATAGACGCCGCCGACATAGCGATACAGCGGCAGCCCCAGCTCCATCGCCGCCGCCTTCGCCACCGCGAGCGATACGGCCAGGATCGCATTCGCGCCCAGGCGCGATTTATTGGCGGTGCCGTCGAGGTCGATCAGGATGTCGTCGATCTTGATCTGGTCGGTCGGGTCCAGTCCGCCGATGGCGTCGAATATCTCGCCCTCGATGTTGGCGACGGCGGTGAGCACGCCCTTGCCGCCGAAGCGCGCCGGATCGTTGTCGCGCAGCTCGACCGCCTCATGCGCGCCGGTGGAGGCCCCGGAGGGCACCGCGGCGCGGCCCATGGCGCCGCTGTCCAGCACCACATCCGCCTCGACGGTGGGATTGCCGCGGCTGTCGAGGATCTCGCGGGCGATGATGTCGACGATGTCGGCCATGGCGAGGCTCCGTAAGGGTTTGAGGAGAGTAGAATGCACCGCGAAGGCACCAAGTCACGAAGGTATCCCGTCCGTTTTCGTGTCTTCGTGCCTTTGTGGTGAATTTTTTCTTAAACCCGTTCGATCAACGCCGCGATCCCCTGGCCGACGCCGATGCACATGGTCGCGATCGCACGCTTGCCGCCGCGCGTCTCCAGCGCATTGAGCGCGGTCATCGCCAGGCGCGCCCCGGACATGCCCAGCGGATGGCCGAGCGCGATTGCGCCACCGTTCGGATTGACGTGCTCGGCATCATCCGGCAGGCCGAGCTGGCGAACGACCGCCAGACCCTGGGCCGCGAAAGCCTCGTTCAGCTCGATCACGTCGATATCGCCGATCGTCAGCCCGAGCCGCTCCAGCAGCTTTTGCGTCGCCGGCGCGGGGCCGATGCCCATGATGCGCGGCGCCACGCCGGCCGTCGCCATCGCCACCACGCGCGCCCGCGGCGTCAGGCCGTGACGCTTCGCCGCTGCCTCCGAGGCGATGATCAGCGCCGCGGCGCCGTCGTTCACGCCCGAGGCGTTGCCGGCGGTCACCGTGCCGCCCTGCTTGCGGAATGGCGCCCGCAGCTTCGCCAGGCCCTCCAGCGTGGTGTCGCCGCGCGGATGCTCGTCGCGGTCCACCGTCACCGTGCCCTTGCGGCCGGCGATCTCCACCGGCGCGATCTCGCGCGCGAAGAAGCCGTTGTCCTGCGCCGCCTTGGCGCGCATCTGCGAGCGATACGCGAACGCATCCTGGTCGGCGCGGATCACCTGGAAGTCCTCGGCGACATTCTCCGCCGTCTCCGGCATGGCGTCGACGCCGTACTGTGCCTGCATCAGCGGATTGATGAAGCGCCAGCCGATCGTCGTGTCGTACACTTCGGCCGAACGGGAAAACGCCTCGGTCGCCTTGCCCATGACGAACGGCGCACGGGTCATGCTTTCCACGCCGCCGGCGATCATCAGTTCGGCGTCGCCCGCACGGATGGCGCGCGCGGCGGTGCCGACCGCGTCGAGGCCGGAGCCGCACAGGCGGTTGATCGTCGAGCCGGAGATATGCTCCGGCAGACCGGCCAGCAGCGCTGCCATGCGCGCAACGTTGCGGTTGTCCTCACCGGCCTGATTGGCACAACCATAGATCACGTCGTCGAGCTGTTCCCAATCCACCGACTTGTGACGCTCTTTCAGCACACGCATCGGATGCGCTGCGAGGTCATCGGTGCGCACATCCTTCAGCGCGCCGCCGAAGCGGCCGATCGGTGTGCGGACGAAGTCGCAGATATAGGCATCGGCCATGGTGATCCTCCCGAGGTTGCAGTTTCCTGCTGGCCGTAGGCCATCACGGGGCGGCGGGCAAGGCGGCCCCTCCAGAGTGCACCGGCACACCTATCAATGTCTGGACAATAGGGTGCACTGACACGAACATTGCGGTGTTCTCGATTCGACGGGTTGCCAGGGTGATGCCGTGCTCGCACGTCGGCGGGAAAACCCCGGACGCCGTAAGGAGATACCGGGATGCACGCGGCACTTCGTACTGGTATAGCAACGTTGCTGATCGCGGGCGTGCTGTCGGGATCGGCGCGCGCCGACATGGTCGTCTACTACCGGGCGCATGGCTGGGACGCCTTCAGTGGTCCGGATGAGACCGGCAAGCAGGTCTGCGGGATCGGCATGACCAGCAAAGCCGACAAGCGCAGCCTTTCGCTACGCCTGCAGACTGGCAGTGATATTGTAACGTTCCGGGCCAAGAAGGCGGAATGGAACATTCCGGCGGGCACACTGCTTTCGGTGGTTGTACAAATCGGGCTCGACACGCCGTGGAACCTGCAGGGCGTCGGCGAAGGGCAGGTGGTGGAATGGTCGCTGGACCGCAACACGGTCCAGACGTTCGATGCGCAGTTCCGCCACGGCAAATCGATGACCGTGACCTTTCCCTCGGGGAGCGAGCCGCCCTGGACGATCGCGCTCAGAGGTTCCACCGCGATCAGCCGGGCGTTCGATCGCTGCATCACGGTCACCGCGCAACGGGAGGCACGCCAGCGGCAGCAGTCGCAGCCCGCCGAACCCGCCGGTACGGCAACGACGCAACCGTACGGCGATGCTCCGGCGCGGCAGCCGGTTGCGGGCTGGTCACAGCCGCTCGCCCCCGCCGGCGCCCAGCCCGCGACCCGTTAGCGACGTGACATGACGACATCCGGACGTTGCCTGTGCGGGGCCATCCGATACGAGTACGAGGGCGAACCGCTCGAGGCGATCCACTGCCACTGCGACAGCTGCCGCCGCCAGACGTCCTCGCCCGTCGCGACATTCGTGATGGTGCCGAAGGCGGCGCTGCGCTTTACCTGCGGCCAGCCGAAGGAATTCGCCTCGTCACCCGGTGTGCGCAGAAGCTTTTGCGGCGACTGCGGTTCGCCGATTGCCTACCGGACCGAGCGACGGCCGGACATCGTCGATCTCTTCGCCGGATCGCTGGCCGAGCCGGCATCGGTGTCGCCGTCGTGCCACGTGTACGCCGACGAGCAACTCCCCTGGTTCGAGGTGCTCGACGATCTGCCGCGCTATGCGCAGACACGCCGCGAGGCGCTGCCGATCCGGCGAGGCCCTCGCGTTACCGGATGAACCGCTGCTTCAGCCGCGGCGGTCCAGCGGCACGTAGTCGCGACGCGGCGCCCCGGTGTAGATCTGCCGCGGCCGGCCGATGCGCTGCTCCGGATCCTCCATCATCTCCTGCCACTGGCTGACCCAGCCGACCGTCCGCGACACCGCGAACAGCGCGGTGAACATGCTGGTCGGGAAGCCCATCGCCTTCAGGATGATGCCGGAATAGAAATCCACGTTCGGATACAGCTTGCGATCGACGAAGTATTTGTCGTTCAGCGCGATCTTCTCGAGTTCCATCGCCAGGTCGAGCAGCGGATCGCCCTTGATGCCGAGTTCCTCCAGCACGTCGTGGCAGGCCTTCTGGATGATGCGCGCGCGCGGATCGTAGTTCTTGTAGACCCGGTGGCCGAAGCCCATCAGGCGGGCGTGGTTGTTGCGATCCTTCACGTCCTCCAGGAAGTCGGGGATGTTCTTCACGTGGCCGATCTCGGTCAGCATCTTCAGCACCGCCTCGTTGGCGCCGCCATGCGCGGGACCCCACAGGCTGGCGATGCCGGCGGCGATGCAGGCGAACGGATTGGCGCCGGTCGATCCGGCCAGGCGCACCGTGCTGGTGGACGCGTTCTGCTCATGATCGGCGTGCAGGATCATGATCAGGTCCATCGCCTTCGACAGCACCGGGTTGACCTTGTACGGCTCGGCCGGCACGGCATGGAACATGTGCAGGAAGTTCTCGGCGTAGCCCAGGTCGTTGCGCGGATAGATGAACGGCTGGCCGACCGAATACTTGTGCGCCCAGGCGGCGATCGTCGGCACCTTGGCGACCAGGCGGAACGCGCTGATGCGCCGGCTTTCCGGATCGTGGATATCGAGGCTGTCGTGATAGAACGCCGACAGCGCGCCGACCACGCCGCACATCACCGCCATCGGATGCGCGTCGCGGCGGAAGCCGTTGTAGAAGGTGCGGATCTGCTCGTGCAGCATCGTGTGCCGCATCACGCCCATTTCGAATTCGTGCTTCTCGTGCTTGTTCGGCAGCTCGCCGTTCAGCAGCAGGTAGCAGATTTCCAGGAAATTCGACTTCTCGGCGAGCTGCTCGATCGGATAGCCGCGATACAGCAGGACGCCCTCGTCGCCGTCGATGTAGGTGATCTTGCTCTCGCAGGACGCCGTGGCGCCGTAGCCGGGATCGTAGGTGAAGATCCCCAGATCGGCATACAGCTTGCGGATGTCGGCGACCGGCGGTCCGATTGTGCCGTCGATCAGCGGCAGGCTGCTGGACTTGTTGGACCCGTCAAGCGAGACGGTGATGGACCGTTTGGCCGAGGCGCTCATGCGCGTATCCTTGTTGCCGAGGCGAGGCTGGTGCCCGCCGTTAAGCGCCTGCCCGTGCAGGGGGTGCTCACTGCAATATTGTGGCGGACCGGAGCGGGACGCAACCTTCGCGCCCGCAGCATTGATCAGGTCGCTGGCCATTCGGTCGTACTCGACGAAGTCACGGATTCGCGAGACTTACGGCGTGGCGGTTCGATAATGGTCGCGATACCGCGTCCGCAGCGCGGTCTTGAGCAGCTTGCCGGTCGCCGTGTGCGGCAGTTCGGGCACCACGAGCACCGCATCCGGCAGCCACCATTTCGGCACCTGGCCCTGATACATCTGCAGCACCGACGCGGGATCGACCGTCTGGCCTGGCCGCGCGACCACCAGCAGCAGCGGACGCTCGTCCCATTTCGGGTGGAGGGCGGCGACCACCGCGGCCTCGGCCACGTCGGGGTGCGAGACGGCGATGTTCTCCAGCGTGATCGAGCTGATCCATTCGCCGCCGGACTTGATCACGTCCTTCGAGCGGTCGGTGATCTCCATGGTGCCGTCGGGATCGATCGTCGCGACGTCGCCGGTGGCGAACCAGCCCTCGGCGTCGCATGCGCTGCCGGGCGCTTCGCCGTAGTAGCCGCTGCACACCCACGGCCCGCGCACCATCAGGTCGCCGAACTGCGTGCCGTCCCACGGCAGTTCCTGGCCGTCGCCGTCGACGATCTTCATGTCGATGCCGGCCAGCACGCGGCCCTGCTTCAGCATGTGGCGCACCGCCGCGTCACCGGACAGCCCGGGCTTCGGCGCGTTGTAGGTGCCGACCGGGCTCAGTTCCGTCATGCCCCAGCCATGTTCGACCGAAACGCCGAACTCGTCGCGGAACGCCTCGATCAGCAGCGGCGGCGCGGCGGACCCGCCGGTCATGATACGGGTCACCGTCGTCAGTTTTTCCCCGCTGGCACGCAGATGCTGCAGCAGGCCGAGCCAGACGGTCGGCACGCCGCAGGTCATCGTCACGCGTTCCTGGTTCAGCATGCGGGCGAGGCTGGCGCCGTCCAGATGCCGCCCCGGCAGGACCAGTGCGGCGCCGGTCAGCGCGGTGGCGTAGGGAATTCCCCAGGCGTTGACATGGAACATCGGCACGACGGGCAGGATGCGGCTGGTGGCGCGCAGCGACAGCACGTCCGGCAGTGCGATCGCATAGGCGTGGATCACCGTGGAGCGATGGCTGTACAGCACGCCCTTCGGCCGCCCGGTGGTGCCGGACGTGTAGCAGAGCGCGCTCGCGGTGTTTTCGTCGAAGCTCGGCCAGGCGTAGTCATCGTCCGCCGCGTCCATCAGGTCGTCGTAGCAGAGCAGGCGCATGCTGCCCGGCAGATCGAGCGCCGGCATGCCGGCGGCGTCGGTCATCATCACCACGGTGCGGACGCTGTCCGTGATCTTCGCTGCGATGCCGCCGATCAGCGGGGCGAAACCCGGATCGACGAACAGCACGCTGTCGCCGGCGTGGTTGATGATATAGGCGATGTCGTCGGGCGCGAGGCGCGGGTTGATGGTGTGGCAGATCGCCTGCATGCCCGACGTCGCGTAGTAGATCTCCAGATGTCGGAGGTCGTTCCAGGCGAGCGTGCCGACGCGGTCCTGCGCCTGGACGCCGAGGCCTTGCAGCACGCGCACCAACTGTCGCGCGCGGCTTTCGGTCGTGGCCCAGGTGGTGTGCAGCGTCGTCGCCCTGGCTGCGTCGCCGACACCACCTCGGCACCGCCGTGATGCCGCGCCGCGTGGGTGAGCAGCGACGAGATCAGCAGCGGCTGCTGCTGCATCAGTCCCAACATGGCGTGCCTCCGGCTTACCGGGCGGCTTTTCTTCCCGCCGTTTCCGGTGATGATAGGCAACTCGGAGTTCCGGGGACAGAGCAAGCGCGGAGGTTGTGCCATGGAGATGCGATCGGCCCTCATCGTGGGCGCGGGAAGCGGATTGAGCGCCTCGCTGGCGCGGCTGTTCGCGAAGAACGGCCTGCAGGTGGCGCTGGCGTCGCGCAACCCGGACCGCCTGGCCGCGCTGGCCGGCGAGACGGCGGCGGCGACGTTCGCGTGCGAGGCGGCGGAGCCGGAGGAGGTCGGCGGCCTGTTCGACGCGGTGATCGCGACGCAGGGCGTGCCCGACGTGGTGGTCTACAACGCCAGCGCACGGGCGCGCGGACCGGTCGCGGAACTGGATCCCGAGGCGGTGGCGCGCGCGATCGCGGTCAGCGCGTATGGCGGCTTCCTGGTCGGCCAGCAGGCGACGCGTCACATGCTGCCGCGCGGCTCGGGCGCGATCCTGTTCACCGGCGCATCGGCCAGCGTGAAGGGCTACCCGCTGTCGGCGCCGTTCGCGATGGGCAAGTTCGCGTTGCGCGGCCTGGCGCAGAGCATGGCGCGCGAGTTGTCGCCGCAGGGCATCCACGTGGCGCATTTCGTCATCGACGGCGGGATCCGCAATCCGGGCCGGACGGAGCCTGCGGACAAGCCGGACAGCATGCTGGATCCCGATGCGATCGCCGCGAGCTACTGGCACGTGGTGCAGCAGCCGCGCAGCGCGTGGACGTGGGAATTGGAGCTGCGGCCGTGGGTGGAGCGGTTCTGACCAAGCAGCAAGCAAGAAGTCTCCACACGGAGTGCACCGAGGATGCACAGAGAGCCACGGAGGAAGTGAAAAAAGCGCTGCGCGCGTAGCGCCGTGATCGCTGTCTTTTCGGGCGCTCTGTGGTTCTTTGTGAACGCCGTGTGGAAGCTTCCTTGCTGAACGTGCAACGAGCGCCGCTGCGCGGCCACTTGTCGCCGGCGGCGACGCGCCGCACACTGAACGGGACCAAACGATGGGAGGAAACCCGCGATGCTGTATGAACTGCGCGTCTATGAATGCGTGCCGGGCCGGCTGCCCGATCTGTTGAAGCGCTTCGATACGATCACGCTGGGGCTATGGGAGAAGCACGGCATCAAGCAGGCCGGGTTCTGGACCACGGTCATCGGCGAATCCAGCCAGACGCTGTACTACTTCGTCGCCTGGGAATCGCTGGCCGAACGCGAGAAGAAGTGGGCGGCGTTCGGCGCCGATCCGGACTGGCAGAAGGCACGCGCGCAGACCGAGGCGAACGGCCCGATCGTCGCCAATGTGAAGAACTTCATCCTCGCACCGACGGCGTTCTCGGCGGTGAAGTAGCCGATCGGCGGCAGCGGCGCATTCACGCCGCTGCCGCGTGCCGCAGCGTCGTTCAGCCCAGCGTTTCCAGCAATCGCCTTGCCGTTTGCAGGTCCTGGCGTTTCAAATCCTTCGGTGAACCAGCCATGGATCGGCGTCAGCAGGTCGCGTGCCTCGCTGTGCCGCCCCTCGTCGCGCAACAGCCTGGCCAGATCGATCGCGCTCCGCAGCCGCCACAGATGGCCGCCCTGTTCCTGCGACAACGCGATGGAGCGACGCAGCATGGTCGGCCTTCTCGGCGGGATCGTCGCAGACGAATTCAGCCTCCAGCCGCATGATCTCGGGCTGGCACCATCGCTCGTCGGTCAGACGCACCAGCTCCGCCGCGCGCGTCAGCAATGCGCGTGCCGCGTCGCGATCGCCGTGCGCTCCCAGCAACTCGGCCGACGCGGCCATCATGAACGGCAGCAAGGTCCAGATCTTGGACTCATCGAGCTGATCGATCGATCGCCGCAATTGCTCGCGCAGCGCCGGGTCGTCGTGCTCATGCAGCAGCGCCCAGCTTTGGAACAGGTGCCCCTCCGGACCGCCGAGGAAGGTCTCGTAGTCGATGGACACTTCCAGCAGCCTTGCGGACATCGATTTCACCAGATCGACATCCCGCCGCAGCATCGCCGCGATGCAGTTGCGTCGCAGGCCGAACACCGCGCTGATCGCATGGCCCAGTTGTTCGGCATGGCTCAGGCCTTGCTGCGCGGTCACCGCGCTCTGCGTCGGATAGCCCATGACCGCGAGGCAGATCGCCAGGAATGCGCAGCCGGCAACAAACGGGTCACGCAATGTCTTCGAGGCCAGATCGGCATCCTTGTCGGTTTCATACAATGCCAGCAGGCGCTCGTAGGCTGCCCGCGCTTCGGCGAAGCGACCGAGCACCAGATAGGCGCTGCCGCCGACCCGTTCTCCCAACAGGATGACCTGGCGGTTTTCGGTGCGCTGACCCAGCTCCAGAATCTCGCGCGCATAGCGGCTTACGATCGCCGGCTCGGAACGCGAGAAGTGATACACCTGCAAACCATACAGGACCGGCAAAAGGAATTCCGTGATGTCGAGTTCCAGGCTCAGCTCGCGCGCACGCATGAAGGCCGCATGACCCTGCTCGCTGGCCGAGCCGACCTGATCGATGAGGCCGCGGCCCAGTGCCACCTGCAGCAACAGCTCGCGCCGGCGTGTCTCGCGGGAATCGGGCAGGCTCCTCAGCAGACCCAGCCCGCGACGAAGATGGCTGACCATTTCCGCCAGCGCACATGTCGCCATCGCGTGGTCGGCCGCCTTGAGGTGATAGTCGATGGCCCGGTCGCCGACGCCTGCCTCGGCGAAATGGTACGCGAGCAGTTCCGGCTCCGCCAAAGCGTAGCCGCCTTCATCGCGCTCGAGCCCTTCCGCCACCTGAAGGTGCAGAGCGCGGCGCCGTTCGCGCAGCAGCGAGCTGTACGCCGCGTCCTGCACCAGCGCATGCTTGAACTGTAGATCGCATCCGGGGGCTGCCCGCGCCCCACCATCAGATCGGCGGCGACCAGCGCCTGCAGGCTGCCGTTCAGCCGCTCGCCGGGCAGCGCGAACACCGACTGGAACAGCTCGAACGAGAACTCGCGCCCGATCACCGAGCCCATCTGGGCCACTTCCTTGACGTTGGCCAGCCGGTCGAGGCGTGCCGTCAGCGAGGCATGCAGCGAACTCGGCACCACGACCTGCGGTCGAAATTCGACGACCCGCCATGGTCGCTGTCGTGGCGGATCGTGCCGCTCTCCAGCACGGTCTTGGTCAGCTCTTCGACGAACAGCGGAACGCCGTCCGCGTGGGCGATGATCTGCTCGCGCACGGCCTCGGGCAGCAGCGAACCGCCGGTCACGCCATCGATCAGCGAGGTGGCCTGGCGGCGGTCGAGCCGGCCAAGCATCTGCACGGTCACCTCCGGACGATCGACCCAGGCAGGCAGCGCGCCGGGCCGCGTGGTGATCACCAGGAAGAACCGCATGGAACCGATCTGCTCGACGACGCGCCCGATCAATTCGAGCGACGTGGGATCGGCCCAGTGCAGGTCTTCGAATATCGCGAGCACCGGCTTGTCGCGCGCCATGCCGTCGATCTGCCGCAGGATCGCCTCGAACATGCGCTCCTTGCGTCGCTGCGGGGTCAGTTCCGCAAGCCTGGCGTCCGCGGGCGGCGGCAGCGACAGCAGATCCGCCAGCAAAGCGAAATCCTCGTGCGACGCGCCGGCGGGCAGCAGTGCCGCGAGCTTGCGCAGTTTCGCATCGGCGTCGTCCTCGCGCGCGAAGCCGGCGGCACGCGCGGTCTGGGCGATGACCGGATGCAGCGCGCTGTCCTGGTAGTGCGGCGAACACAGATAGCGCCGGCGGGTATGCGGCTCCGACTGGAGGCGATCCTCGAGCGCGGCGGCGAGGCGCGATTTGCCGATGCCCTCCTCGCCGCTGAGCAGCACGACGCGCCCGGCGCCCTGGCGAACCTGCGTCCCAGCGATGCAGCAGCAGCGCAAGCGCCTCGTCGCGCCCGAACAGCGGCACCTGGGCGCCGGACCGCAGCGCCTCGAAGCGACTGTCGGTGGCACTGTCGCCCAGCACGAGCCAGGCGCGGACCGGCGCCGTATAGCCTTTCATCTCCCTGGCGCCCATATCGCGGTAGTCGAACAATCCACCGGTCAGTCGGCGCGTGGCGTCGGCGATGATCACCGTTCCGGTCTCGGCCAGCGTCTGCAGGCGTGCCGCCAGGTTCGGGCGCGTCGCCGACCACCGCCTGTTCGAGTGACGCGCCGGCGCCGATCAGGTGGCCGACGATCACCAGACCCGTTGCAATGCCGACGCGCGCCTGCAGCGTCGATGGCGGTCCCGCGACCGTGTCGAGCCGAGCGACCGCCTCGACCATGGCGAGACCCGCCCGCACCGCGCGCTCGGGGTCGTCCTCGCGGGCGGCGGGGTAGCCGAAGTAGATCAGGACGCCGTCGCCCATGTAGCGGGCGATGAAGCCGCCGAACCGGGTGACGTGCTCGGTGACGCAGCGATGGTATGTCGCCACGACGTCGCGCAGGTCCTCGGGATCGAGGCGTGCCCCGAGCGCGGTCGAACCGACCATGTCGCAGAACATGACGGTCAGCTGGCGGCGTTCTCCGGTCGGCGTGGGCGCCGGCCCGCTGCGCACCGCGGCGCCGCCGGCGACCGCGCCGCAATCACCGCAAAAGCGGCGGCCTGGTGCATTGTTGGCGCCGCAGGCGACGCAGTGCCACGGTGCCAGCGGTGTGCCGCAGTCGCTACAGAATCGTTGGCCTTCCGGAGCCGATGCTCCGCACCGCGGGCAGTCCATAAAGCCCCCTTGACCCCGACCATCGGGACCGCCGTGCGTCGGCGGCTTGCGCTTGCCGCAACGAAACACGGGACCGGCACGTTGGCAACTGCTGGCATGATCGCCTGCCGCGAAAAGTTGTTTTCTTGGCGATCTTGTCGCGCTACGATCTGCATCCGCGAGGCCGTGCCGTAACGGAACCAAAAAGGGAAGAACCGATGAACGCAGCAGTGCAGAAGGTGCCGCCGAGCTTCAAGGTCGTTAAGTGGGGCGTCCCTCCGGACAAGCTCGATCAGCTTGCCGGCTTGCTCGGCCTGAACGATGCGCAGAAGGCAGCGCTCAAGAGCGGCGGTGATGTCGTCGTTGCGCAGGATCCGCAGAAGACCTGACGGCGGAACCAATCGACCAACCTTTTGTCGGGAGCAGCATGAAGCGAGGCTCGGCGCTTCGCCGGATGCCGGCTCCGCAAGCGATGTGGTTTGCTGAACGAAACGGCTTCGAAGGCGACGTCTGTGTCTTCGAACTGCCGGTTGCCGCGCCGCCGATCATCATGGAAAGCGTCACCGGGCGTGCGCTGACGTTGGCGCCCGGCGATCGCTTTCTCGGAACGGCCGGCTATCGTGAATCGACGCGCTGGGTGGTCGGCAGCATCCCTGAGGGCGGGCTGGTTCCAGGCAACGACTACTGGGTGCTGGCCGACTGCGGCGTGGTCGGCGAACTCCTGGGCAATTCACCGCGGGAAAAAGGCCATCTCGGACAGGTGCGGTTTCTCGGCATCATGCGCGGCGAGAGTGATGGCACGTTGAATATCCGGCAGTTTGCGCAGTGCCATGCTGCGAAGGCCGGCAGTCGATCACGGCGCGCCGGTGTTCCTGGTGCTCGGCACGTCGTCGGAGGTCGGCAAGACGACCGCCGCGATCAACGTCCTGCGTGCACTCCGCATGAGCGGGCGAACGCATGTCGTGGCGCTGAAGGCCACCGGCACGTCATCCGTCACCGAACTGCACAGCTATGAGGATTTCGGCGCAGCGCCATGTTTCGATTCGGTGGATTTCGGCCTGCCGACGACATATCCATCGGGTCGCGACGGGATCGATGATCATTTCGATGCGATGCTGGATGTGTGCCTCGCGATTGCCGCCGATGCGGTCCTGATCGAATGCGGCGGCGACATTCTCGGCGCCAACGTCCCGTCTTTTCTGACCCGTCTTGCGAAGCGAAGGTCGGACGTAAAGGTGATCCTGGCGGCGTCGGATTCCCTGGCGGCGCTGGGCGCCAAGTCGGTACTTGCCGACATGGGCCTGACAATTACCCTCGTCACCGGCCCTTGCACGGACACGCCGACCATACAGCAGCGAACACGCGATCTGTGCGGGATTCCGGCGGTGAACATGGCGAGGGGCGGGCCTCCCTCGCTGTTCTGATCACACGACAGGCCGGAACCTGGCGCTGACCGCCCAGAAATGCGTCAGCTGCAGGATGCGAATGTCGTCGCACGCCTGGGCAAGGGATCCGTTCGAGTTCCGCTCGATCGGGGTAATTCTTGACGACTTCAAATCGCTCGCCGTTGTCGAGCCAGCGCGTCTGATACGAATTGCCGTCACTGTCCCATCGCCTGATCGGTGCGCCGAAATCCGCGACGTGGTTTTGATCGATCATCAGCAGCGTGGCGCGCTCCTGAAGACGCGAAGCGAAGTGCGACAGAAATTTGGGCCGGTCCTGCTTCCTGATGTGCGACCACCACAGGTGAGCCATCCCCGCGTCAAACCGCCCCGCAGTGTTCGGCAGGCACCACGCGTCGGCTTGAACCAGTGCTATGTGTTCGCCGAGCTTTCTTTCCGCTGCAATTGCCAGCGTTTCGGCATTGATATCGGTCGCCGTGATCGCCTTCGCCACCGGCGCCGCAACTGCGGTCCAATAGCCGGTGCCCGCCGCCACTTCCAGTATCGTCCTTCCGCTCGCGTGCGCCACAAGCCAGTCCTTCAGGACGGCAAGATCCGAACGCCACGTCTGCACATTCGTAAAGTGCGTCGTATTCGCTTGCGCGCTTCCGGT
Organism: uncultured Alphaproteobacteria bacterium; assembly: GCA_963739725.1. GTDB lineage: Bacteria > Pseudomonadota > Alphaproteobacteria > Acetobacterales > Acetobacteraceae > JAMXLO01. The sequence goes on from CAVUBS010000034.1 coordinate 81,827, forward strand.
AATAATCGGCCATCATTGCCCGGTCGCTCACGGCGTCGGTGCTCCGGCCGCGGGGACACTATTGGTAGGCGGTCGAGGGCAGCCAATGTGAGCGTGGCATCCGCCGGCGTTCGCGGCGGCCGGAGACGCGTCCACGCACCTGCGCGCGGGCGATCTTGCCGGGTTGCGCCAGGGCGGCGGAAATCTGATGCCAGCCAAATGTGCCATTCATGTCAAAGGTGCTGATGTAGCCGCCGGGCAGGATGGTCGGGACGGGACCCTGGCAATTTGCCCAGGTGATCGAACTTCGTGCTCCCGACTGTGTGAAACGACTGGAAATAGGTGGGATAGACGAAGTTGCACACCTTGATGTCGTCGATGCAGTAGGCATCTGCGTCATCCTCGCACGGGTCGCAGACCTCGTAGGCGTAGAGTTTGGCGTTGCCGTGCTCCGTGTGGACAAGCACCGTCATATTGACGTCCGGGTCGGCCAGCATCTCGAGCAGTTCGTGGCTCGCGGTGACCGTCCATTCGTAGCCGAAGTGCTTGTCGGTGCCGGCGAATGACTTGCCGATCGGCAATCCGTCCGGCGTGAGGTCGTGATGGCCGAGGACGCCGCCGCGGTCCGTGTTGTCGAGGATGCTCAGCCACCAGGTGCCAGGCTCCGGCGTGTGATCCTTCGGCACGAAGGTCAGCGTGGCGTCGATGCCCCAGACCGGGGCGAAGTCGCGCGAAACCTGCTGCTGGAGTGCCGCGGTCAGCGCGCGACATTCCTCATCCGTCACCACCGTGCTGGCATTGATGATGGAGACAACAATGTCTGGCATCGACTTCCCTCAAGGTTCTCGTTGTTCGGTCGTTCGCTGTGCCGCATGAAACTAGCAGGCGGCCCGACCGCGTTCCACAAGGAATTCGTGGTTTTGAGAGTGGCTACTGCCGGACAGCGACGAAGAACTGCCGCGTGGCGTAGGACAGCCACACGCGGCGCGACCGCAGCCAGTCGACGCCCAGCAGCATGTCGACGATGGGCACGACGTGCGCCGACGCCACCCAGAGCCGCGGATCGCGGCTCACGTCCGGACCGATGCGCAGCTCGCGCAAACCGGTGCAGCCGCATCGGCACGGGCGCCGGACCCACGCCGGCGCCGTCGCCGCCGGGATCGTGCTCCAGGACCTCCGCCGTCAGGCCCAGCAGGAACATGCCCGAGGCGGTGAGCAGGCTGGAACTGGCGCCCGTGTCCACCAGTGTCCGCAAGGGGCGCCCGTCCACCTCGGTCTGGATCACCATGGCATTGCCGGCCGGCGTCGTGGCGGGGATCGCCGCGTAGGGCGTCGTCCATGGCAGGAACCCCATGCCGCAGCCGCGCACGTCGTTGAGCGTCAGCCGGCGCGCCGGAAGGTCGAGATCGAGGTCGAACGGCGACAGGAAATCGCGCCCGAGCAGGCCGGCGATCGGCTGGCCCTCGATCCGGTTCACCGGCAGGGGACCGACCATCACGCTGGTATCGCCGGTCAGCGTCCGCCGCCGCAGCGCCATGCCGCCGAGCCGCAGCGAACGCGGCAGCGCATTGGGACGCCGCTCGTAGCCGCCGATGCCGAGGATCGTCGAGGCGACCCATCCGTCGCGCTCCAGTCCCAGCCGATGGACGGCCTCCTCGCTCATCAGGGTGCGTTCGGCGCCGGTGTCCATGATGAAGACGGCATCGGTATCATTGACCGCCACGGTGATCAGGATCAGTCCGCCGGACAGTTGCAGCGGCACCGTGGCAAGCGGCTCCACCTGGCAGGCAGCGCACGCCGTGCCGGCAATCATCGCCAGCAGGGCGAGCAGGGTGCAGAGGTGCCGCAGGCGGGTCATGCATTCCGCGGGATGATTTACCGATCGTGCGAGCCGAAGTATCCAGCGGCGATGTCGGACGCGCAACAGAAACCCAGCCTCGTTGCCCTTTTCCTGAGCTTTCTCACCGTTGGCATGTTCGGCTTCGGCGGGCTGCTGCCCTGGGTGCGGCGCATGGCGGTGCAGCAGAAGCGCTGGCTGAGCGCGGCCGAGTTCACCGACATGCTCGGCCTCTGCCAGTTCCTGCCCGGCGGCAACGTCATGAACGTGACGGTGGCCCTCGGGACGCGGTTCCACGGCGTCCCCGGCGCCGTGACCGCCTTCGTCGGGCTGATGGCGGCCCCGGTGGCGTGCGTCATCGCCCTGGGCGTGATCTACGATCGCTATGCGCAGGTGCCGACGGTGCGGCACGCCTTCGCCGGCCTCGCCGCCGCGGCGTCGGCCATGGTGCTGGCGAATGCGCTGCGGATCGCGGCACCGTTGCGGTCGCGCCCGCTCGGCCTCGCGGTGGCCATTGCGACCTTCGTCGCGATCGCGGTCCTGCGCCTGCCGCTCGCACCGGTGCTGGTCGCCATGACGGCGCTGTCCACGCTGCTGATGTGGCGCTTCGCCCGATGAGCGATGCGGCCACGCTGGCGAGCCTGGCGGCGGTTTTCGCGCAGCTTTCGCTGCTGGCGTTCGGCGGCACCAATTCCGTGCTGCCGGAGATGCAGCGTCAGGTGGTCGGGGTGCATCCTGGGTCACCGCGCAGGAGTTCGCCGCGCTCTTTGCCCTGGCGCAGGCCGCGCCCGGGCCGAACATGCTGGTCGTCACGCTGATCGGCTGGCACGTGGCGGCGCTGCCCGGCGCGCTGGTGACGACGCTCGGGGTGGCCGGGCCATCGTCGGTGCTGACGTTCGTCGCGACGGGCGTGTGGTATCGGTTTCGCGACGCGCCGTGGCGCAGGCTGGTTCAGGCCGGACTGATGCCGGTGACGGCCGGGCTCGTGATGGCGAGCGCGGCATTGCTGATCAGGACGACGTCCGTCGGCTGGGGCACCGCGGCGATCACCGTCGTCGCCGCGTTCGCTGTTCCTGTTCACCCGCCTGCATCCGCTCCTGGTTCTGGCTGCGGCAGCGGCGCTGGGCGCACTCGGCGTGCTGACCTGACGCTTACTGCTTCTGATCGGCCACCAGGTCCGCGCCGGACGCATGGTTGAGCGAAAGGTCGATGCCGCGCCGGTGACGTTTCAGCCCCTTCGGCGCCTCGGCCACCTCCTCGTAGGTCTGCCAGCCACGCTCGACCGCAGGGTCGCAGGTCGCTCGGCACGGGGTTCAGTGCGGGCTTCGGTGCCGGCGCCTGGGCGGACGCAACCAGTTTGCCGGTGTCGGGTCGATCGTAGATGAAGCCATAGGTCGGATAGACGCTGCCGAACTCGCCGCTTCGCCCAAGACCGACGCGCACCGCGGTCCAGTCGTTGGCCTCGGATACGTCCACCACCGGGATGTTGCGGGCAACCCCGCCCCGCATGCCGGTGCCTGCCCAGTTCGCATGCTCGACCTCGACTTCGCGCGGGTTGATCACGCGGCTGACCACCGCCACGTGGCCGAGGCGCATGCGGCCGTTCGGGACGGAACGTCAGGACGCTGCCGGTTTCCGGCACGCGGCCGCGCTCATAGACGCCGGCGGCGTTCTCCCACCATTGCCAGGCGTTGCCGGCGACCGAAATCCCGGAATCGTTGCGTGCGAACGGAACGCAGGAAATGCCGCCGCCACCCGCATAATGGTGACCTCGCGACGCCGTGCTGGAATTTGCCGCAACCTTTTGCGACCGGACGCCGCCAACATAGGTCCTGGTCGGAGCCAGAGCATCGCGCCGAAGGACTGCCGTCGTGGTTCGGCGAGGCCTGCGCAGGTCGGGCGGTAAGCGGACTGCCAAGCGCAAGAAGCGACCCCAGAATCAAAGTTGTAGCGCCGGTGCCCCATGCCCGCATCGCGACCCGCTCCCCAATAGTGGTTCGTCAAGCTCTGTGAGTCGCTAGCAACAGGGTTGCAATGGTGACAACCCTAGTGGGGCATAACTAAAAGCGAGTGCGTCCAATTTATCCGGCTCGGCCTGTGGACAAGTCGGAAAAACGGGAATTCTATCCTAATTCCGACGGTTTTGGTGGCTCTGCGGGAAAAATGCCGTGTCGATTCGCATGCAGCCGCCCGATTCGGCCGAAATTGGCGAGCGCTCCCGGCGCGGCCATCGCTCCGGGAGCGGATCGCGCCCTACTTGCAGGCGGTCACCATGATCTCGACCAGGATCGAGGGGTTCGCCAGCTCCGCCTGGACGCACGCGCGTGCCGGCGCCGCACCTTTGGGCAGCCAGGGCGTCCAGACCTCGTTCATCCCATCACGGTCACGGATGTTCTTCACCCAGATCAGCGCCTGCAGCAGGCGGGTGTTGTCGGTGCCGTGCGTCTCCAGCAGCTGGTCGATCTGTGCCAGGACGTCGGCGGTCTGGCCCTTGATGTCCTTGCTGGTATCCTTTGCTGTAACGCCTTGAAGATAAACGAAACCGTGATACTCGACGGCCTTCGACAGGATCGTGCCCGGGTCGGTGCGGCTGACCTTGCTCATCGACTTTTCTCCCCTCTGTCTGTTGCGGTGACTGCGGCCTTCTAGGGCAAGCGCGCGCCTCAGGCCAGCGTCTCGCTGCCTTCCAGGATCGGCGCCATGCGCGGCAGACGTGCCTTGGCCCGCAGCCAGGCCAGCACGCAGAGCAGACAGCCGATCAGCACCGGCAGTTGCAAACCGAGGAATTCCGCCGAGACGCCGTAGGCGAGGGCGCCCATCGCCGGCGCCGCGCGGGTGATCATGCCCCACAGGCTCAGCACCCGCCCGACCATCGCGGCGGACGCGGAATTCTGCAGCAGCGTCTGGATCGAGATGCCGTGCATCGTGGTGGCCGCGCCCATCACGGCGACGCAGACCACGCCGACCGCGAAGTGATGCGTCGCCACGAAGCAGGCCGTGGCCAGCGCGAGCACCAGCCCGGCGAACACCGCGATCCGCGTCAGCCCGCCCAGCCGGCCGCGGATCGCCACCAGCGTGCCGCCGACCAGGGCGGCGCACCCCATGGTGCTGGCCAGTGTCGCCAGGCCGCGCGCATCGCGGCCGAACAGGTCGGCGACGTAGGGCGGCAGCATCTCCGGCACCGAGCGCAGCATCATGCCGACCGCGGCCGCGAACAGCATCAGCGGGCCGATGCCCGGGTGGCGCGCCACGTAGCGGATGCCCTCGGCCGCGTCGTAGAACACGCTGTGCGTGGAGCGGTGGCCGAGGCGGATCGCCGGGTCGAGCCGCAGCAGGTACATGGTCAGGCTGGCGAACAGGAACGCCACGCAGTTGCAGGCGATCGGCGGCACCACGCCCCAGGCGGCGATCATCGGGCCGGACAGCGCCGGGCCGATGAAGCGGGCGACATTGTAGGTCAGCGAGTTCAGCGCCACCGCGCCGGGCAGGTAGGCGCGCGGGACCAGGCCGGGCAGCAGGCACTGGCGGGCCGGCTGGGCGAAGGTCTCGGCCATGCCGTTGAACGCCGACAGCGCGGCGATGAACTCGACGCGGATCAGCCCGGTGAGGATCAGCGCCACCAGGATCGCGGCCTGCCCGGCGGCGACGAACTGCGACGCCACGGTCAGCCGCACCCGGTCGATCCGGTCGGCGACGGCGCCGGCAAGCGGCGAGATCACCACCGACGGCGCCAGATTGCAGAATGCGATGACGCTGACCCAGAGGACCGAGTGGGTCAGTTCCCAGGCCAGCCAGTCGGTGGCGACCCGCTGCATCCACGACCCGGTCCAGCAGGTCACGCTGCCCGCGTAGAAGATCCGTGCGTTGCGCTGCGCGAAGACGCCGCGGATTGCTGACAGGCTGGCCACCGCGGCCGCGACCTCCGGTTCAGGGCTTGGCGGTTTCCGGTGCGACCGTGTCGGGACGGCCGGTGGCGGCGCCGGTGTTGCGCACGCAATCGCGTGTCATGTTCTCGTAGCCGTAGCGCTGCGGCAGGCCGTGATCGACCACGCTGTAGGCGTCGTTGGCCGAGTACGGCGTGTTGCGGTTGTTGATCGAGTAGATCGAATCGCGATGCGTCCGGTCATAGACCGCGTCGGCGTGCTCGCGGCAGGCGGCGAGCGTGGCCGCATCGGCGCGGGCCTGAGGGCGTCGGAGGTGGCGGCGCCTCGCAGCCTGCAACCGCCAGCAGGACCGGCAGGGACGGGAAAGTGCGGCGAGGGCGGCGGCTCATGGCACGGGTCCTGTCAGGCGCGGTGCGGCCGGCCCCTCGAGCGCGAAACCGAACGCGAACTGGCCGAGCTTGCTGCGGAATCCGGTCTCGTCGAACCGGGCGTCCGGGGTCAGCGGGATGCTGGCGGCGGCGCGCAGCAGCGTGGGGTCGAGGTCCGCGCCGTCGCGCTCCAGCCGGCACAGCGCGGCGGCCCAGGAGGCGCGCGCCAGCAGGTCCACCAGCGCCAGCAGGCGCAGGCAGAGCGACAGTCCGTAGCTGTTGCCCATGCCGACGGTGACGTCGACCGCGCCGACCCAGCAGCGTGCATCGCGGTCCGCGATGGCGAGGTCGGTATAGGAGCCATCGTCGCGCTGGAACCGGAACCCGCGCGTGACGCCCCAACGCCTGGCCAGCGCGGCGTCGTGCGCGGCGTGCCACGCCCTTTCCAGGTCGCGCCGGAGCACCGGCGGCAGCGCCTCGGGCGGCCGGTCGACGAGATAGGTCATCGTCCCGTCAGGGCCGACGCCGACACGCACCGATGGCGGATGCTCGGTTGGTTCCATCGCATGAGAGGATGGACCCGCGAGGCCGCTTGCGCCAGCCTGCGTGTGCGGTTCGGAGGAGATTTAACCCATGCAGGAACCATCGACGCTGACTGCCACCGAGGCGGCGCGCCTGATCCGTGACGGACGGCTGACGCCGGCCGATCTGATGGAGTCGTGCCTCGCGCGGATCGCCGAGCGGGAGGCCGCGGTGCGGGCCTTCGCATGGTTCGATGCCGCGGCAGCGCGCCAGGCCGCGGCCGACGGCACGGCCGGGGAAGCTGCACGGGCTGCCGATCGGGGTGAAGGATGTGCTCGATACGGCGGATATGCCGAGCGAATACGGCTCGCCGATCTGGCGCGGATGGCGGCCGCGAGCCGACGCCGCGGCGGTCGCCTGGGCGCGGGCAGCGGGTGCGGTGGCGATCGGCAAGACGGTCACCACGGAGTTCGCCACGCGGAAGCCGGGACCGACCGGCAACCCGCACAATCTGCGCCATACGCCGGGCGGTTCCAGCAGCGGATCGGCGGCGGGCGTTGCGGATGGGTTCTTTCCGCTCGCCTTCGGCACCCAGACGGCGGGCAGCGTGGTGCGGCCGGCGGCGTTCTGCGGGGTGGTGGGCTACAAGCCGACGTTCGGCATGATCAATCGCCACGGCATGAAGCTGATGTCCGAGAGCCTTGATACTGTGGGTGTTATGGCTCGCAGCGTCGCGGACTGCGCGCTGTTTGCCGGTGCCGTGGCGGGGCGCGATCTCGGCGATCCCGACGCCAGGCCGGAGCGGGCGCCGCGGATCGGCATCTGCCGCTCGCCGGCCTGGGACCTGGCCTTGCCGGAGACGCAGGCATTGCTGCCGCGCGTCGCTGCGGCGCTGGGACGGGCCGGGGCCAGCGTGGTCGAGCGCGAGCTGTCGCCCGGTGTGGCGGCGGTCGCGGAGGCGCATCCGATCGTGATGAACAACGAAAGCGGACGCGCCCTCGGCTGGGAACTGGCGAACGCCCGGGAGCAGATCAGCGAAGGGCTGCGCGAGCGGCTGGATTTCGGTCTGTCGCAGACCGAAGCCGCGGTGGCCGAGGCGCATGCGGTGTTCGACCGCGCCCAACGGGAGTTTCCCGCCTGCATGGAGGGCCTGGACGCACTGGTGACGCCATCCGCGCCCGGTCAGGCGCCGGCCGGGCTGGAATGGACCGGCGATCCGGTGTTCAACCTGATCTGGACCAGCCTGCATGTGCCCTGCGTGACGGTGCCCGCCGGCACCGGTCCGGATGGCCTGCCGCTCGGCATCCAGATCGTCACGCGGATCGGCGAGGATCGGCAGGCGCTGGCGTGGGCGCAGTGGGTCGCGGCGGCGATCGGTTGAGTGACGGATCATGCGGCCGGGCATATCGGCGGATTCAGCCATGCGAAGATGACGATCGACCTGGCGGAAGCCGGCGTCATCCTGCCGCGCACGGCTCAGGCACCAGACTTGCCGCAGCTTCTCGCGCGCGGCCTGCCCGGCCTCCAGCGACTGCGCATTGACGATCGCCAGGCGGAAGCCGCCCGGCGGCATGGCGTGGTGCGCCGGGTCCTTGTCCTCGTGGAACGTGATCTGCACGCTGGAGACGCCGGGCATCGCGCGCACCTCGTCCACCAGGGCCGCCGGCGGGTGGCGGTAGCGCGGTCCGTGCGGGCCGAACAGCACCACGCTGTAGCCGTCGACGCGATCGCTGTCGGGATAGACCCAGTCGCCGGTGACATGCAGACGCACCACCGCCTCGACCCAGCCGGGACCATAAAGATCAGGCCATTGGTCGGCGAAGCGCAGATGCGCCTCGATGATGCGGCCGCCGATGGTCTCGAAGTTCGCCATCCCGGTGAAGCCGGCCAGGTGCTTGCGCGCCCAGGCGCCGCACCAGTCCTCGATCTCGGGCATCGCCTCGGCGTGGACCAGCCAGTGGTCGAAGGTGCCGCCGGGGGCGGTGGCGCCGGTGGTGTGACGCCACCAGCGCGGCTCGCCGTCCACCAGGGCGACATCGGTGCTGACATGCGGGCCGGTCAGCAGGGTGCACCAGAAATGCCCGGCGGTCAGCGCGGCGCGGTATTCCTCGGCCGACGCGATCGACCTGGCTGCCCGAGCCCATGCCGCGCAGGTTCATGATCGGCTTGGAGAACACCGGGAAGGCCGGCGGCATCACGCCATGCGGGGCGGCCTGCAGGCCCTGCGACAGCGCCACCGCCAGTTTGTCGTAGATCCAGCGGTGTTGCGGATACCACTGCCAGGAGTCCGGATCCTCGGTGGAGATGCGGACGTCCTCGGGGCAGTCGACGTGCTCGAAATACTGGAACCGCCAGGGATCGGCCTCGCAGATCGGCATGGTTATGCGGGCCTGGCCATCACCCGATCGTCTCCGGGCGCAGCCGCTGCGGCAGGGTCGCGAGCGAATCGGTGGTGTCGAAGTCGCGCAGCACCGCATCGTCGGCCATTTCCACCTCGGCCACCGCCTCGAGGTGCTTGCCCAGCAGGAAGCGCGCGCCGGAATCGCCGGTGATCTGCAGGATCTCCGCGAAGAACCGGCGATCCCACAGCATCGGGTTGCCCTGCTTGCCGCGGAACGTCGGCAGCACGATCAGCCGTCCTTCGTCCGGATCGTAGGACGACAGCAGCCGGTCGATCATCCGCCCGGTCACCAGCGGCATGTCGCCCAGGCAGACCAGCGCGGCCGCGCACTCCTCCGGCACCGCGGCGATGCCGGCCTTCAGGCTGGCCGACAGTCCTTCCGCGTAGTCGGCCGCGTGCGACATAGCGCACCGGCCGCCCGCCCAGCGCGTGCTGGATCTGCTCCGCCTGATGCCCGGTCACCACCAGGATCGGGCGCGCATTGGACGACAGCACGTTGTCGACCACGCGGGCGATCATCGCCTTGCCGGTGCGATCGGCGACCAGCAGCTTGTTGTGCGGCGCCATGCGGCGCGAACGTCCCGCGGCCAGCACGACCGCGGCGATCGTCGGGGCGCTGCGCGGGGCGATCGCCGGTCTGCGGCGTGGCGGGCGCCTTCTCGCGCGGCAGGGGACGGACGTCGATCTCCTTCAGCAGGCCGCCGACGCCCATGCGCATGATCTCGGCAGCCGCCGACCGGACCGGCCGGCGAACAGGCGGGTCAGCACGAAGTCGATGCCGTTCAGCTTCGGGCTGCGCGCGCAGCCGGGCAGCACCAGGGCCGGCCTCGCGCCGATCCGCCCGAGGCAGATCAGGTTGCCGGGGTCCACCGGCATGCCGAAATGCAGGATCTCGCCGCCCGCCCGGACGATGCCGGCGGGGCCGACGTCGCGCCGGTCCACCACCGCCGATGCGCCGACCACGAGCAGCAGATCGGCCCCCTGGGAAATCAGCGATTCCAGCGCCTTGGCGATCGGTGCTTCCTCATGCGGCGTGCGGAGCGGCGGCAGCAGCGATCCGGTGAGCTGGGTGATCCGCTGCTCGGTGGCGGCGATCGTCTTCTCGGTCACGCTGTCCTTCAGGCCGGGCAGCTCGGTGACGACCAGGCCGACCTTCAGGTGGTGGAACGGATGCAGGGTGAGCGGCGAGCCGCTCTGGCGCACCAGCGCCTCGGCGACCGCGAGCACGTTGCCGGGCACCGAGAACGGGATGATCTTGACGGTGGCGACGAGGTCCTTCGGCGCCACCACCGCATAGTCCGGCAAGGTGCCGATGGTCAGCGATTCGTCGATCGTGTTCAGCCGATTGATCATCGCCGTATCGACACGCAGCAGGCCCGGCACCTCGGCGGCCAGGTTCACCCGCCCGGTGGCCGCGCGCGAGCGGGCCAGCAGCGGCGAGACCAGCGGCTGGGCCAGGCGGTCGGCGGCGATGTCCTCCGGCACGTCGCCCGGTTCCAGTCGGGCCACGATCACCTCGCTGCGGCCGGCCTCGCGCAACGCGGCGACGGCGATCTCGTCGAGCACCGATCCCTTGCGGATCATCCGTTCACCGACGCGCTGGGAGTGCGCCATGATGGCGCCGCGCGCCTCGTCCAGCGGGACCTGGCCGAACTTCATGCCGCCTGCTTCTGCGGCACCGGCGCACCGCGCCGCACGGCGACGATCTCGGCGATGATGGAGAGCGCGATTTCGGGGGCGGTGACGGCCTCGATGTTGAGGCCGACCGGTCCCTGGATGCGCGCCAGGGCCGCGTCGCCGTGGCCAAGCTCGCGCAGCCGCTTCAGTCGCGCGGCATGGGTGCGCCGCGAGCCGAGCGAGCCGATGTAGAAGGCCGGCGACTTCAGCGCCCGATCCAGCGCCGGATCGTCCAGCTTGGGATCGTGCGTGAGCGTCACGACGGCGGTGCGGGTGTCCGGCCGCAGTTCATCCATCGCTTCGTCCGGCCAGGCCGTTGATACCGTGACATTGGGAAAGCGCTCGTCCGAGGCGAACGACCGGCGCGGATCGACCACGGTGATGGCGAAGCCGCATTGCGTGGCGAACGGCACCAGCGCCTGCGCGATGTGCACCGCGCCGACCACGATCAGCCGCAGCGGCGGGTTGTGCGCGTGCAGGAACCAGTCGGTGCCGGCGATCTTCACCGTGCCGCTCTCGTCGTCGCGCAACGCGGCTTCAGCGGCGGCATTCAGCTCGGCTGGGGCGCCGGGATCGGGGAGCAGGCGCTGCGCCCCGTCGGGCAGCCGCGTCGCCAGCACGACCGGCCGCTTGTCGCGCTTCGCCTCGTCGAGCGCCGCGAGGGTTTCCGGTGTCATGGCCGAACTCTCCCCCTCCCCTCGCGGGAGGGGGTTGGGGGGAGGGGGAGCCTGCTTCTCAATTCGCGTGCGGCAGTCACGACAGCTTCTCCACGAACACCTTCACCTTGCCGCCGCAGGCGAGCCCGACCTCCCAGGCGCGCTCGTTGCTCACGCCGAAGTCCAGCAGCTGCGGCGTGCCGGTGTCGATCGTCTTCATCGCCGCGTCCGCCACCGCGCCCTCGATGCAGCCGCCGGACACCGATCCGGCCATCTTGCCCGACTTCGTCACCGCCATCTGGCTGCCGGCGGGGCGCGGCGAACTGCCCCAGGTCTCGGTCACGGTCGCCACGGCCACCTGCTCGCCGGCGGCTCGCCATGCGGCGGCGGTGCTCAGCACGTCTTCGGTTTCTGCAATGCTCATGATGCCATCCTTACAGGCTCGCCCACCGCCGCCAAGAGCGAGCGCCGCGGCGTCGGGCGGGACAGAAGATCGACCAGCGCGCGCAGGCTGGCCAGGTTGTGCACGGGCCGAAAGTCGTCCACGTGCGGCAGCATTGCGCGGATGCCCTGTGATTTTGGTTCGAAGCCGGCCCAGCGCAACAGCGGATTGAGCCAGATCAGCCGCCGGCAGGAGCGATGCAGCCGGTCCATGTTCTCCGCCAGCCCGCGCGCGCCGTCGCGGTCGAGCCCGTCGGTGATCAGCAGCACGATCGCCCCCTGCGCCAGCACGCGCCGCGCCCAGAGCCGGTTGAACGCATCCAGCGCCTCGCCGATCCGCGTGCCGCCCGACCAGTCGGGCACCACATGGGAGACCATCTGGAAGGCCACCTCGGGATCGCGATGGCGCAACTGGCGCGTGACGTTGGAGAGCCGCGTGCCGAACAGGAACACATGCACGCGGTCGCGGTCGTTGGTCACCGCGTGCAGGAAATGCAGCAGGATCTGCGAGTAGCGCGACATCGATCCGGAGATGTCGCAGAGCACGACCAGCGGCGGCGGCCGCGTCAGCTGGCGGTTGCGCGCGATGGTCAGGATCTCGCCGCCCTGGCGCAGGCTTTGGCGGATGGTCCGCCGCAGGTCGGTCACCGGACCCAGCGGATCGGCGCGCAGCCGGCGCGTGCGGCGCAGGTCGAGCGGCAGCACCAGCCGGCGGATCTCGCGCTTGGCCTCGGCGATCTCGTCGGCGCTCATGGCCTCGAAGTCCATGCGCTGCAGGCGTTCGCGGTCCGAGACGGTCAGCACCGCGTCCTGCACCGGCGGTTCGTCCTCCGCCCGCGGCTTCGCTTCGCGCGGCTTTGCCATGGCCTCGGCGACGCGCCGGCTGCCGGGCGGGGCGCGGTCCTGGCGCTTCTCCTTCTGCGCCTCGAGCAGGGCCATGGCGACGGCCTGTTCGGCCGCGGTCGGATCGCGCCAGAACAGGTTGAACGCCTGGTCGAACACGTCCTGGTGCTCGTGGCGATGCATCATCGCCGTGCGCAGCGCGGTGCGGGCCTCGGTCCGGCTGCCGAGATCGACCAGCGACAGCGCCTGCTGTCCGGCGAGCGTTTCAGCCGGGCCGACCGGCAGCCCCGCGCGCCGCAGCAGGTGGGCGAAGTGCATGACGTTCGCGGCAAGGGTGGGGGATGGCGTGGTCATCGGACGGGCGGCAGAAGAACGCGGGCGTGGGGTGGACGCAAGGGGGCGGTCGCCGTGAAGGGCACGATGCCTACGCAACCGGCACGCAATCGATGTCGGTCTGCGAAAAGTCGCTGCCGCGAAACAGCAATGGCAGACTGCGACTCTTCGCCAGTGCATAGGCAAAACAGTCGCCGTAATTCAGCCCCGCCGGATGGCGGCCTTTGCCAAATCGTCGCCATGCTGCTCTGGCGGTCTCCGCCTGATTCTGATCGACCGCCACAACCTCGATCCCTGCACGATATACCAGAAGATCCAGCTCACGGCCGCCGGCCTCGCCCTTCCGGCTTTCGATGACGATGGACGCTTCCAGCAGATTTGCCGCAGACAGCAGGCGCGGCGAACCGGCGTCGATCGCCTGGGCTACGCGCTCGGCGTCATTCTCCTGCAGCAGCACGGCCAGGAGAGCCGAGGTGTCGATGACCATCAGGACGGCAGCCCATGTTCGTCATAGCCGAGGATCTCGTCGGGCGTCCGCGTGTCCACGTCGGGCAGGGCTGCACAGCGTCGCCCGATCTCCTGCAACTCTGCCGCGAGGCTGCCCCCGGCCCGTGCCCGGCGCACGCGCTGCAGACGTTCTTCGGCGGCTCGACGAACCGCAGTCGTGACACTCTCACCGGTGAGGCCGGCGAGTTCACGCACAAATTGCTCGGTTGCACGGTCTTTGATATTGAGCGGCATAGCGAAGGCTTCCAGGCAGAATTTTTCTGCCAGGGAAGATAGTGTCGGATGAACCTGCAAGCAACCGTCCGCAAGCCATCGGTCATCCGAGGCGTTGGTCAGTCTGCCGGGCGGCGCTGCCCGACCACCATCCGCTGGAGCCGCTCCAATGCGCGGTCGCGCAGCCCGACCGACTGCAGCGCGCCCAGCGTCTCCGCCAGGTACGCCGCGCAACTGCCGAGCGAGCCGGTGGCGGACGCCAGGTGCCTGGCAACCAAGGCTTCGTCGAGCCGTCCCGCGTAGCGCGGGTGGGCACGGTTGGCGACGAAGGTGACGGCGCGCACCGGGCCCGCATCGGTCATCGCAGTCACCCAGCGGGACAGGTAGGCGCTGGTGAACAGCTCGCGCCGCCAGGCGAGCAGCAGTTCCGCGCGCGCATCGGCTGCCGGGATCCGGAACAGCACGCCGGCACAGGATCCGCCGCGATCCAGCGCCAGCATCAGGCCGGGATTGTCCGGCGAACCGCGGCCGATGTGCAGCCACAGGCAGAAGCGCCGGTGCCAGCCGCGCACCACACCCGCGCGGCGTTCGGCGAATTCGATCGCCGGATTCCACATCAGCGAGCCATAGCCGAACAGCCAGACGTCCTCGCCGGGGGCGTGCCGGGCCAGAGCGGCATCGAGGTCGGCCTCGATCTCGGCATCCGTCGCCAGCACCGTGTCGGGCGGCATGGCCAGCCGGGCGGCGGCGAGCATGGAGCCGTCGAGCAGCCCCGCCCGCGTGATGCTGACGTGCTCGTCCGGCGGGACGTCCGGCATCAGCGCATCATTCCGCGGCCTGCCGTGCCTCCGTCAGCAGCCTCGCTGCCTCGGCGCCGCGGACCTTGGCGATATCGTCCTGATATTTCAGCAGAACGCCGAGGGTCTCGTCCACCGCCGCCGGCCCCAGCTCCTTCTGGTTCAGGTAGGTCAGCGCCTGCGCCCAGTCGATCGTCTCGGCCACGCCCGGCAGCTTGAACAGGTCCTCGCCGCGCAGCCGCTGCACGAAGTCCACCACCTGCGCCGAGAGATGCGCCGGCACGTCGGGCGCCTTGGCGGCGAGGATGGCGCGCTCGCGCGCGGCGTCCGGGTAGTCCACCCAGTGGTACAGGCAGCGGCGGCGGATCGCGTCGTGCACCTCGCGCGTGCGGTTCGAGGTGATCACCACCGCCGGCAAGGTCTTGGCGCGCATGGTGCCGAATTCCGGCACGGTGATCTGGAAATCCGCCAGCAGCTCCAGCAGGAACGCCTCGAACGGTTCGTCCGCGCGATCGAGTTCGTCGATCAGCAGCACCGCCGGCGGCAGATCGGGATCGATCGCCGACAGCAGCGGCCGGGCCAGCAGGTATTTGCGGGTGTAGATGTCGCTGGCCAGTTCGCCCGGAATCGGTCCGGCCCGCGGCCTCGGCGAGGCGGATCGCCATGAGCTGCCGCGCGTGGTCCCACTCGTAGGCGGCGGCCGACAGGTCCATGCCGTCGTAGCATTGCAGCCGAACCAGCCGGCGCCCGAGCCCGGCGGCCAGCACCTTGGCGATCTCGGTCTTTCCGGTGCCGGGTTCGCCTTCCAGGAACAGCGGGCGGCGCATCGCCAGCGCCAGGTGCACCGTGGTGGCGAGCTCCAGATCCGCGATGTAGCCCTGTTCGGCGAGAAGTCTGGCGGTGTCGGCGACAGTCGAGGGCAGTTCGGCCACTAGATCAGGCTTCCGAGGATCAGGATCACGATGAACAGGTAGATCACGCCGCCGATCCAGGCAACGAGCGGCAGGCCGAGCGGTTCGCGCGGCACCAGGGCCAGCGCGCTGATCGCCGACGGCGGCGGCGGGGCCGGGCGCCGCGGTTCCGCGGGCGCCGCCGCGACCGGGGCGGCGGCAGTGGCCACGGCTGCGGGCGGCGCGACGTAGGCGCTGAACCGGTCGAAGAAGGCGTCCGCCATCTGCTTGGCCGAGGCGTCGATCAGCCTGGCGCCGAGCTGGGCGATCTTGCCGCCGACCTGCGCATGCACCTCGTAGTTCAGCAGGGTGCCGCCGCCGTCGTCTGCCAGGTGCACCTTGGCCCCACCCTTGGCGAAGCCCGCGACGCCGCCCTGGCCCTCGCCGCTGATCGTGTAGCCGTTCGGCGGGTCGATGTCGGCGAGGTGCACGTTGCCGGCGAAACGGGCCGAGATCGGTCCGATCCTGACGGTGGCCGTGGCCTTCATGTCGGTGTCGGAAAGCTTCTCCAGGGACTCGCAGCCGGGGATGCTGGCCTTGAGCACCTCCGGGTCGTTGAGCGCCTGCCACACTGTTTCACGGGGCGCGGGGATGCGCCGCTCGCCTGTCATGTCCATCGGACCGGTTCCCCGTTGTGCGCGCCGGACGTTACTTGCAGGGTCCGAGGCATGCAACCGAGCGCACCCGGCGTCGCGTTGGGCATTCTGTCCCTTGGGCCGTTCCTTGGCCTGCTGGCCTCGATGGCGGTGATCCCGATCGTCGCGCCGCGCTTCTGGCATCGCCGCATGGGGTTCGTCGCGATCGCCTGGTGCGCGGTGCTGCTGGTTCAGGAAGCGCTCGTCATCGGGATCGGCGCGGCCGCCGCGGCCACGTGGCACGCCATCTTGATCGAGTATCTGCCGTTCGTGACGCTGCTGCTGGCGCTCTACACGGCCGGCGGCGGCGTGCTGCTGCGTGGCGGCCCGGCAGGCACGCCGCACGGCAACACCGCAATGCTGGCGCTGGGGATGGCGATGGGCGCGGTCATGGGTACCACGGGTGCGGCGATGGTGCTGATCCACCCGCTGCTGCGCGCCAACGCCCACCGCCGGCGCAAGGTGCACCTCGTGGTGTTCCTGATCGTGCTGGTGGCCAACGCCTCGGGCGCGGTCACGCCGCTCGGCAATCCGCCGCTCTATATCGGCCTGCTGCATGGCGTGCCGTTCTTCTGGCCGGCCCGCCACCTGATCGCTCCGCTGCTGGTGGTGACCCTGGCGCTGCTGGCGGCGTTCTACCTGATCGACCGCCGCCTGGCCGCCGCGGAGCCGCCGCCGCCGAAGCCGCGGCGCTTCCGTGTCCGAGGCTGGTGGAACATCGGCCTGATCCTGCTGGTTATTCTTGCCATCCTGGCGCAGGGCGCCGTGCCGTCCCGGGCGTCTGGTGCTTGCGGGCCAGCCCGTCGGCATCGCGCAACTCGCGGGCATCCTGGTGCTGGTCGCGGTCACGCTGGTGTCGGTGCGCATCACGCCGCGCGCGATCCGTCAGGCCAATGACTTCACGTGGCACCCGATGGCCGAGGTCGCGATGCTGTTCGCTGCCATCTTCGTCACCATCGGACCGGTGATCGGCATGCTGCAGGCCGGCATGGGCGGCCCTCTGGCGCCGCTGCTGCGCCTGACGGTGGATGCCGCGGGGCAGCCCAGACCGATCGCCTATTTCTGGCTGACCGGCATGCTTTCGGCGTTCCTGGACAATGCGCCGACGTATCTGGTGTTCTTCGAACTCGCCGGTCTGCGGCCCGCTGCATTGTCCGACGCCGACAGCGTCGTGCTGGCGGCGATCTCGGCGGGCGCGGTGTTCTTCGGCGGGACTGACCTATATCGGCAACGCACCGAACATGATGCTGCGCGCGATCGCCGCCCATCGCGGCGTGCGCATGCCGGGGTTCTTCGGCTACATGCTGCTGGCGTCGAGCTTGCTGCTGCCGGTGCTCGCGGCGGTCAGCCTGCTGTTCTTCGTGTAGCTCGAACCTGGCTCCGTCACCGTCCCAGTGTCGGCATCACGTATTCCGCGCCGCGCCGCGCGCCGCCCGGCCAGCGCTGCGTGACCGCCTTGTAGCGCGTGTAGAAGCGCACGCCTTCCGGCCCGTAGATGTGGTGGTCGCCGAACAGCGAGTGCTTCCAGCCGCCGAAGCTGTGGAACGCCATCGGCACCGGGATCGGCACGTTGATGCCGACCATGCCGATGTTGATACCGGCGGCAAAGTCGCGCGCGGCACCGCCGTCGGCGGTGAAGATCGCGACGCCGTTGCCGTATTCGTGCGCGTTCACCATGCGCACCGCGCCCGCCATGTCGGGCGTGCGCACCACGCCGAGCACCGGGCCGAATATTTCCTCCTTATAGATGCGCATGTCGGTGCCGACGTTGTCGAACAGCGAGCCGCCGAGGAAGTAGCCGTTCTCGTAGCCCTGCAGCGACAGGCCGCGGCCGTCCACCACCAGCTTCGCGCCCTCCTTCACGCCGAGGTCGATGTAGCTCTGCACCTTTTCGCGGTGCTCGCGCGTCACCAACGGGCCCATCTCGGCGTCGGGATCGGTGCCGGGGCCGATCTTCAGCGCGCGCACCCGCGGCTCCAGCTTCTGCACCAGCCGATCGCCGGCGGATCCCACCGCCACGGCGACCGACACCGCCATGCAGCGCTCGCCGGCCGCGCCGTAGGCCGAGCCCATCAGCGCGTCCACCGCATCGTCGATGTCGGCGTCGGGCATCACCACCAGGTGGTTCTTCGCGCCGCCCAGCGCCTGCACGCGCTTGCCGTGCGAGGTGCCGCCCCGGTAGATCGTCTCGGCGATCGCGGTGGAACCGACGAAGCTGATCGCGGCGATGTCGGGATGCGCCAGGATCGCCTCGACCGCCTCGCGCGCGCCCTGCACCACCTGGAACACGCCGTCCGGCACGCCGGCCTCGGCCAGCAGCGCGGCGAGCTTCAGCGACGCGGACGGGTCCTTCTCCGACGGCTTCAGGATGAAGCAGTTGCCGCAGGCGAGCGCCACCGGGATCATCCACAGCGGCACCATCAGGGGGAAATTGAACGGCGTGATGCCGGCGACCACGCCGAGCGGCTGGCGGATCGACCAGGCGTCGATGCCGGTGCCGACCGCCTCGGTGAACTCGCCCTTCAGCAGGTGCGGGATGCCGCAGGCGAACTCCACCACCTCGAGGCCGCGCTGCACCTCGCCGTCGGCATCCGACAGCACCTTGCCGTGCTCGGCGGTGATGATGGCGGAGAGTTCGCGGCGGTCGCGCTCCAGCAGTTCCTTCAGCTTGAACATGACGCGGGCGCGGCGCAGCGGCGGCGTGGCGGCCCAGGCCGGCCAGGCGGCGGCGGCGGCCGCGGCGGCCTTGTTCACCTCGGCCGCATCGGCCAGGGCGACGCGGGCGGTGACCTCGCCGGCGGCGGGATCGTAGACGTCGCCGAACCTGCCGCTGGTGCCGGCGACCGGCTTCCCGCCGATGAAATGGCCGATTTCCCGCATGTCTGCCTCCCTTGGATCGCGCTGTCGGGGATTAGGACGAATTTCGCGTTCTCGGCTAGAGATCGGCCCGGGAGGCACACCATGCGCGCACGCGACCTCGGCCTGGCCTGCGGCTCGCTGCCGCCGGGCGAGCGCAACAGCATCGCCGATGTGCCCGGCGTGACGGTGGGGCACGCGACTTTGATCGAGGGCGACGTGCGCACCGGCGTCACCGCGGTGCTGCCGCATGACGGCGATCTGTTCCGCGACAAGCCGGTGGCGGCGGCGGTGGTGCTGAACGGCTTCGGCAAGAGCGTCGGGCTGGTGCAGCTGAACGAGCTGGGCACGCTGGAGACGCCGATCCTGCTGACCAACACGTTTGCGGTCGGCACCTGCGCGGCGGCGCTGATCCGGCGGGCGATCGCGGCCGATCCGGAGATCGGCCGGCAGACCTCGACGGTCAATCCGGTCGTGCTGGAATGCAACGACGGCTACCTGAACGACATCCAGGCGATGGCGGTGACCGAGGCGCACGCCGAGGCGGCGATCGCGGCGGCCGTGGAGGACTTCGAGGTCGGCGCGGTGGGCGCCGGCACCGGGATGAGCTGCTTCGGGCTGAAGGGCGGCATCGGCAGCGCCTCGCGCCGGCTGCGGCTGGACGGGGCGGCGTATCACCTGGGCGTGCTGGTGCTGGCGAATTTCGGCCGCGCCGGCGATCTGCGGCTGCCGGACGGGCGGCGGGTGGACCCGGCTTCGCCGCCGGCGCCCGAGGCCGGTTCCTGCATCATCGTCATCGGCACCGACATCCCGCTGGGTCACCGCCAGTTGGGCCGGGTGGCGCGCCGCGCCGGGGTCGGGGCTGGCCTGGTGCGGCTCGTTCTGGGGCAACGGCAGCGGCGACATCGCGCTCGGCGTTCACCACGGCCAACCGACTGCCGCATGAGCCCGACCAGGACCTGCTCGAGCACCGCATGCTGGCGGAGAGCCGGATCGACCGGCTGTTCCAGGCCGCCGCCGAGGCGACGCAGGAGGCGGTGCTGGACGCGCTGGCCGCGGCGGAGACGATGGTGGGGCGGCACGGCCACCAGCGGGTCGGGCTGGCGGAGGTGCTGGGGCGGAGCTGACGCGTCGGGCGAACGCGCCAGCCCTTGTGGTAATATCTTACCACACTTCTAACACCTTGACCGCACCACGCTTTTCCCCCATATCCCGCCGCCAACCCGCAGGGACACCTCCCCGATGCTGAAGACCACACTCTCGCTGAAGCCCGCGGAGGTGAAGAAGGACTGGGTGCTGATCGACGCCGAGGGCGTCGTGCTCGGCCGCCTGGCCGTCGTCATCGCCAACCACCTGCGCGGCAAGCACAAGCCGCAGTTCACCCCGCACGTCGATTGCGGCGACAACGTCGTCGTGGTCAACGCGGCGAAGGTGCGCGTCACCGGCAACAAGCCCGACCAGTCGATCTTCTACTATCACACCGGCTATGCCGGCGGCATCAAGGGCCGCACCATCCGCCAGCGCCTGGACAGCCAGCACCCGGAGCGCGTGCTGGAAAAGGCGGTGGAGCGGATGATCACGCGCGGTCCGCTGCAGCGGCGGCAGATGAAGCACCTGTATGTCTATGCCGGCGCCGAGCACAAGCACGCCGGCACAGCAGCCGAAATCGCTCGACGTCGCCGCGATGAACCCGAAGAACAAGCGAGGCTGATCCCGCATGTCCGGAACCCAGACCCGCACGCTCGCCGACCTCGCGGATATCGTCGCCGCCCAGCAGGCCGCCGTCGGCATCGCGCCGGCGACCACCGATCGGCCGAAGGTCGAGCCGAAGCGCGATGCGCTCGGCCGCTCCTATGCCACCGGGCGGCGCAAGAACGCGGTCGCGCGCGTGTGGATCAAGCCCGGCAAGGGCGAGATCACCGTGAACAGCAAGAAGGTCGTGCAGTACTTTGCCCGCCCGGTGCTGCGCATGCTGCTGACCCAGCCGTTCCTGGTGGCCGACCGCTACAACCAGTTCGACGTGTTCTGCACCGTCACCGGCGGCGGGCTGTCCGGCCAGGCCGGCGCGGTGCGCCATGGCATCTCGCGCGCGCTCGACCTACTACGAGCCGGAACTGCGCGGCATCCTGAAGGTGGCCGGCTTCCTCACGCGCGATTCCCGCGTGGTCGAGCGCAAGAAGTACGGCAAGGCGAAGGCCCGACGAAGCTTCCAGTTCAGCAAGCGGTAAGCGCAAAGCGTCACGGCCGGGACACGTCCGGCCACGACGGTGGAGCCGGAGATTTCGAGATGGCTCTCAAACCCAGCGTCTTCATCGACGGCGAGGCCGGCACGACGGGGCTCGGCATCCGCGACCGCCTGCGCGCGTTGCCCGATATCGACCTGAGGAGCCTGCCCGCCGAGCGTCGCCGCGATCCTGCCGCGCGGCGCGACATGATGGCCGCGGTGGACCTCGTCGTGCTCTGCCTGCCCGACGATGCGGCGCGCGAGGCGGTGGCGCTGGCCGACGGACTGGGCAGCGCCGCGCCGAAGCTGCTCGATGCCAGCACGGCGCATCGCGTGCATCCGGACTGGGCGTACGGCTTTCCGGAGATGCAGCAGGGCCAGGCCGAGCGCATCGCAAGTGCGGGAAAGGTTGCCAATCCCGGCTGCTATCCCACCGGCGCCATCGGCCTGATCCGTCCGCTGGTGGATGCCGGCATCATCCCGCCCGACCATCCCGATCACGATCAACGCGGTCAGCGGCTATTCCGGCGGCGGCCGCTCGATGATCGAGGCCCACGAACACGACGGCGGACCGGCCTTCGAACTCTACGGGCTCGGCCTGACGCACAAGCACATTCCGGAGACCCAGCTCTATTGCGGGCTCTCGCGGCGGCCGATCTTCGCGCCGTCGGTGGGGCACTACCGCCAGGGCATGCTGGTCTCGGTGCCGCTGCATCTGGACACGCTGCCGGGGAAACTCGACCGGCGCCGATCTGCATGCGGTGCTGGAAGCGCGCTACCGGGGCTGCGCGTTCGTCCATGTCACCGACCCGCCGGCGGACGGCAAGCTGGAACCGCAGGCGCTGAACGACACCAACCTGCTGGAACTCACCGTGCATGCCAACGAGCAGCATCGCCAGGCGGTGCTGGTCGCGCGGCTCGACAACCTGGGCAAGGGTGCGTCCGGTGCGGCGGTGCAGAACCTCCGGCTGATGCTCGGCCTTGGCGTCGGCGCGGCGTCCCGAAGGGCGGGCAACCGGAGGCCGTGCATGCCTGAGCCGTTCGCCGGCCACGGCCCGATCTACACGCTGGACGGCGTCACCCCGAAGGTGGCGCCGGACGCTTTCATCGCCCCCACCGCGGCGGTGATCGGCGATGTGGAGATCGGCTCGGAGACCGGCGTCTGGTTCCATTGCCTGGTGCGCGGCGATCTCTGCCACATCCGCATCGGCGCGCGCACCAACATCCAGGACGGCGCGATCGTCCATGTCGATTCCGGCGGGCTTGCCGCGATCATCGGCGACGACGTCACGGTCGGGCACAACGCGGTCATCCACGCCTGCACGCTGAAGAACCGTGCGTTCGTCGGCATCTCGGCGACCGTGCTGGACGGCGCGGTGATCGAGGAAGGCGGCATGCTCGGCGCCGGCGGTCTGCTCACGCCCGGCAAGGTGATCGGCCGCAACGAACTGTGGGTCGGCGCGCCGGCCAAGCTGTTGCGCGTGATGGACGACGAGGAGCGGCGGAAGTTCGATCGCAACGCGGTGGTGTATCGCGAACTGGCCGCCCGCTTCCGCGCCGGCCTGAGCAGCGCGACGTAGTTCCCTCTCCGCCCTCGGGGGCGGAGAGGGTCAGGGTGAGGTGGGGGACCTTTCCAACGCACCACACGCCGTACGCCCCACCTCTCCCCGGCCCTCTCCGCCCCGCGGGGCGGAGAGGGAGTCGCGCTCTACCGGATTGCTCTGGCGTTCCCCATTTCCCCAGGACCGGAGCAACGAGGTCCGACCCATGATCATCCGTCCCGCGATCGTCCTGGCGTGCCTGGCCATTGCCGCCTGTGCCGTGCAGCCGCCGCCGGACACGGCGTCGGTCCCGCCCGGCGCGTTCGGACAGTTCGACAATGACGTGCCCGCGGCGAACCAGGCGTCCTCGGCGTTCGCCGTACCGGTGCGCACGCGAACAATCCGGTCGATGCCGCCAGGGCATCGGCCGCGGTGGACTATCTGGCCGGCGAACTCAGCAGCAACCCCCGCTGGGTGACGCTCTCGCCGCTGACCAAGATGAAGATGCTGGAGGCGCGCGCCGACGTGCGCCGCGTGCTGGGCATCCGGCCGGATGCGCCGTCGCAGTTCGTGACCAATGGTCTGCTGCAGTTCGCCTGGCTTTGGCAGTACGGCGACGCGCCCGCCGCGATGCAGGTGCTGGCGACGCCGATATTCACCCTGCCGCCGGAGCAGACGCTGCAGGTGCTGAGCAACATGCCCTACATTCAATCGGCGAACATCGCGACCCTGGATGCAGCGAACCAGATGCTGCCGGGCGGGGATGTCTCGGCGCAACGCTGAGACTTGCCAACGCCGCCCCGGCGGGCGTACGGTTGTTTCCAAAGCAACCAAAGCAGTTGGGGGAAACTGTCATGCTCGGTCATGGTCGCCGAATCGCATCGGCATTGTTCGCGGGCTTCCTGGTTTGCGCTTATCACCTGCCGGCAACGGCCGCCGACCCGGAGATCGACCAGCTGCTGAAAGGCCCGGTCGGCAAGGACTGGGTGACCAACGGCGGCAACATGACCAATCAGCGCTATTCCACGCTGAAACAGATCGACACCAGCAACGTCAAGCAGCTCAAGGGCGCCTGGATGACCCGCCTGAAGGGCTCCGGGTACGGCGGCAAGTATTCGCTCGAAGCGACGCCGCTGGTGAAGGACGGCATCATGTACGTCGTCACCGGCAACGACGACGTGTTCGCGATGAACGCCAAGACGGGCGAGTTCCTGTGGGAGCGCTGGTCCGGCATCGACCAGAAGCTCACCAGCGTCTGCTGCGGCTGGGACAATCGCGGGGTGGCGTTGGGCGAGGGCATGGTGTTCCTCGGCCAGCTCGACGCCAATGTCGTGGCGCTCGACGCCAAGACCGGCAAGGAGGTGTGGAAGACACCGATCGAGGTCTGGCAGGACGGCTACGGCATCACCAGCGCGCCGCTGTATTATGACGGCATCGTCTACAGCGGCATCACCGGCGGCGAATACGGCATACGCGGCCGGCTGACCGCGCTCGACGCCAAGACGGGAAAGATCCTGTGGCGGTTCTACACGCTGCCTGCGCCGGGCGATGTCGGCGGCGACAGCTGGCCGGCCGGCACCGATCATTACATGCATGGCGGCGCGTCGATCTGGAACACGCCGGCGCTCGATCCCGAGCTTGGGCTGATCTACTTCTCGGCCGGCAATTGCGGGCCGGACTACGACGGGTCGATGCGCCCGGGCGACAATCTCTTCTGCGCGTCGGTTGTCGCGGTGAATGCCAAGACCGGCCAGTACGCCTGGCACTTCCAGGAGGTGCACCACGACATCTGGGACTACGACGCGGCGAGCCCGGCCGTGCTGTTCGACACCGTCATCAATGGCCAGCCGCGCAAGGGCATCGCGCAGGCCGGACGCACCGGCTGGGTGTATATACTCGACCGCACCAACGGCAAGCCGCTGGTCGGCATCGAGGAGCGCGCGGTGCCGCAGGAGCCGCGGCAATTCACCGCGAAGACGCAGCCCTATCCGATCGGCGACGCGACCGTGCCGCAATGCGCCCAGCCGATGGAGGAATACGCAAAGGCCGGCTGCATCTTCGAGGCCTTCTGGGACGAGCCGGTTCTGGTCCAGCCATCGGGCATCGGCGGCACCAACTGGTCGCCCATGTCGTACAATCCGGACACCGGGTTGTTCTACGTTCCCGGCACCGTCCGCACCAGCGCCTTTGCGCGCTACGGGGATCAGTACAAGAAGGGCAAGCAGTATAACGGCGGCACGCAGGCGGCGCCGATCGGCTCGGCCATGAGCGGCACCTGGACCGCGATCGGCGGCACCACCAACAAGATCGCCTGGCAGAAGAATATGCCGTACCGCGTCGGCAGTGGCGGCGGATCGAGCACGACGGCCGGCGGCCTCGTCTTTCACGGGGATGCTGGCGGAGAAATCCAGGCGCGCGATGCAAAGTCCGGCGAAGTGCTCTGGGGGTTCCAGACCGGATTTGGCGCGGAGGCGACGCCGATGGTCTACGAGGTCGATGGGGAGCAGTACATCGCCATCGCAGCCGGCGGCAATCAGGGCGTCGGCAGCGCCAATGGCGATGCCGTGTGGGGCTTCTCGTTGAAGGGGCAGTTGAACCCGTTGTGGCCACCGCCCGCGCCGCCGACCATCGCGGGACCCGCCAGCGGACCGATCGCCGACAATGCCGACACGGTCAAGATCGGCGACCAGAACATCGAGTTCGGCTACTTTCCGAAGCGCGACCGCATCAAGGCGGGGAGCTCTGTGACCTTCACCAATGCGGGCGACACGCCGCATACGGCGACATCGTTTGAAAACGGGAAAATCGGCGCCTGGGACACCGGGCCGCTGAACTCGGGCCAGTCGAAGACGATCACGTTCGATAAGCCCGGCAACTACTATTACATCTGCACGCCGCACCCGTGGATGTACGGCCAGGTCATCGTCGAGCCGTGACTGCACCGTGATGTCAAACGCATGGCTGCGCCCAATCAAGAAAACCTTCGGGGGAAACCACCATGTTCGGTCATGGTCGCCAAATCGCCGTCGGCGTTGTTCGCGGGCTGCTGATCAGTGCGGGTTCCTTGCCGGCCTCGGCCGACGATCCGGATATCGACCGGATGGTGAAAAGCCCGCCCGGCAAGGACTGGGTGACCAACGGCGGCAGCATCATGAACCAGCGCTACTCGACGCTGAAGCAGATCGACACGTCGAACGTCAAGCAGCTCAAGGGCGCCTGGATGACCAGGCTCAAGGGCTCCGGATTCGGCGGCAAATACTCGGCCGAGGCAACGCCGCTGGTCCGGGACGGGATCATGTACGTCGTGACCGGCAACGACGACGTGTTCGCGATGAACGCCAAGACCGGGGAGATCCTGTGGGAGCGCTGGTCGGGCCTCGACCAGAAGATCACCACCGTCTGCTGCGGCTGGCTCAACCGCGGACTGGCGATGGGCGAGGGGATGCTGTTCCTGGGTCAGCTCGATGCCAATGTCGTGGCGCTCGACATCAAGACCGGCAAGGAGATTTGGAAAACCCCGATCGAGAACTGGGAGAACGGCTACGGCGTCACCGCCGCGCCGCTTTACTATGAGGGCATCGTCTACAGCGGCATGACCGGCGGCGAATTCGGTGTCCGCGGACGCGAGACCGCGCTCGATGCCAAAACCGGCAAGATCATGTGGCGGGCCTTCACCCTGCCCGCGCCGGGCGAGGTCGGCAGCAAGTCCTGGCCGGCGGAGACCTCGCACTCGATGCGCGGCGGCGCGTCGATCTGGAACACGCCGGCGCTCGATCCGACACTCGGCCTGGCGTATTTCGCGACCGGCAACTGCGGGCCGGACTACGACGGATCGATGCGTGAGGGCGACAACCTGTTCTGCGCCTCGATCATGGCGATCGATGCGAAGACCGGGCAGTACAAGTGGCACTTCCAGGAGGTGCACCACGACATCTGGGACTATGACGCGGC
This sequence comes from uncultured Alphaproteobacteria bacterium, assembly GCA_963739725.1. Lineage (GTDB taxonomy): Bacteria > Pseudomonadota > Alphaproteobacteria > Acetobacterales > Acetobacteraceae > JAMXLO01. The sequence goes on from CAVUBS010000034.1 coordinate 108,442, forward strand.
GAGCCCGGTGGTGCTGTTCGACACCGTGATCAACGGCCAGCCGCGCAAGGCGGCGGCCCAGGCCGGGCGCACCGGCTGGGTCTATATCGTGGACCGCACCAACGGCAAGCCGCTGATCGGCATCGAGGAAAAGCCGGTGCCGCAGGAGCCGCGGCAGAAGACGGCGAAGACACAGCCCATTCCGGTGGGCGATCCCACCGTGCCGCAATGCGCGGAACTGCTGCCCGGCTACGACAAGGCGGGCTGCCTGTTCGAGCCGTTCTGGGACACGCCGGTGCTGGTGCAGCCCTCGGGCATCGGCGGCACCAACTGGTCGCCGATGCCGTACAGCCCTGACACCGGCATGCTCTACGTGGACGGCACCGTGCGCACCAGCGTGTTCGCCCGCTACGCGCAGGACTGGAAGAACGGCATGCGCTATGTCGGCGGCACCCAGGCGGCGCCGATCGGCTCGGCGATGAGCGGCACGTTCACGGCGCTCAACGCCACCACCAACAAGATCGCCTGGCAGCAGAAGCTGCCGTATCGCATGGGCGGCAACGGCGGCGGGCTGGTGACCGCGGGCGGACTGCTGCTGCGCGGCTCGCCGGATGGCAACGTTATTGCCCAGGATGCGAAGACCGGCGAGGTGCTGTGGCAGTTCCAGACCGGCTTCGGCGCCGATGCGCCGCCGATGACCTATGAGGTGGACGGCCAGCAGTACATCGCGATCGTGGCCGGCGGGAACTCGGTGCATGGCAGCGCGTTCGGCGATGCGGTATGGACATTCGCGCTGGACGGCAAGCTGCAGCCGCTGTGGCCGCCGCCGCCGCCGGCGACAGTGGCGGGACCGACCGGACCGATCGCGAATGGCGTCGACACGGTGCGGATCGGCGACAACAACGTCGAATATTCCTACTGGCCGGCCCGCATGCGGGTGAAGCGTGGCGCCCAGGTGAACTTCGTCAATGCGGGCGATATCCCGCACAGCGCGACGGAAACCCCTGCCGGCGCAACGCCAGCGTCAACCGCAGGCAAGTGGGACACCGGCATACTGGCGAAGGGACAGTCGAAGACCGTCACGTTCGACCAGCCTGGCAGCTACTACTTCATCTGCACGCCGCATCCGTGGATGTATGGCCAGGTCATCGTCGAGCCGTAACTGCCGGAGGCCCGACCGAATGATCTTCCATCGCCGCTCGTTCGTTCCGTCACGCCATAACGGTGTGACGGCAAAATAGCAGCGGAGAGAGTCAGGTTCACGGCTGCGTCCAAACAATAAAACCTTCGGGGAAAACCACCATGTTCGGTAATGGTCGCCATATCGCATCGGCATTGTTCGCCGGCTTCCTGGTCTGTGCGGGTAACATGCCGGCTTCGGCCGCCGACCCGGATATCGACCGGATGGTCAAAAGCCCGGCCGGCAAGGACTGGGTGACCAACGGCGGCGGCCTGATGAACCAGCGCTATTCGACGCTGAAGCAGATCGACACCACGAACGTCAAGCAGCTCAAGGGTGCCTGGATGACCAGGCTCAAGGGCTCCGGGATGGGGGGAAAATACTCGGCCGAGGCAACGCCGCTGGTCAGGGACGGGATCATGTACGTCGTGACCGGCAACGACGACGTATTCGCAATGAACGCCAAGACCGGCGAGTTCCAATGGGAGCGCTGGTCGGGGATCGACCAGCAGATCACCACCGTCTGCTGCGGCTGGCTCAACCGCGGGCTGGCGATGGGCGAGGGGATGCTGTTCCTGGGCCAACTCGACGCCAACGTCGTGGCACTCGATATCAAGACCGGCAAGGAGGTGTGGAAGACGCCGATCGAGGACTGGAAGAACGGCTACGGCGTGACCAGCGCCCCGCTTTATTATGACGGCATCGTCTACAGCGGGATCACCGGCGGCGAGTACGGCGTGCGCGGTCGTTTGACGGCGCTCGATGCGAAGACCGGAAAGATCCTGTGGCGATCCTACACGCTGCCGGCGCCAGGCGAGGTCGGCGCCGACAGTTGGCCCACCGGCACCACGCACGCAATGCGCGGCGGCGCGTCGATCTGGAACACGCCCGCGCTCGATCCGGATCTCGGGCTGCTGTATTTCGCCACCGGCAATTGCGGTCCCGATTATGACGGCTCGATGCGCGAGGGCGACAACCTGTTCTGTGCGTCGATCATGGCGATCGATGCCAAGACCGGCCAATACAAATGGCACTTCCAGCAGGTGCACCACGACATCTGGGACTACGATGCGGCGAGCCCGGTGGTGCTGTTCGATACCACGATCGACGGCCAGCCGCGCAAGGCGGCGGCCGAGGCCGGCCGCACCGGGTGGGTGTATATACTCGACCGGACCAACGGCAAGCCGCTGATCGGCATCGAGGAAAAGCCGGTGCCGCAGGAGCCGCGGCAGAAGACGGCGAAGACACAGCCCATACCCGTGGGCGATGCCATCGTGCCGCTATGTGCGGAAGCGTTGCCCGGCTACCCGAAGGCCGGCTGCCTCTACGACGTGTTCTGGGATACGCCTGTCGTCATCCAGCCGGGCGGCCAGGGCGGCACCAACTGGTCGCCTATGCCGTACAGCCCGGATACCGGCCTGCTCTACGCGCCTGGCACGATCCGCTCCAGCGCCTTTGTCCGCTACGGCGACAACACATGGAAGAACGGGATGCCCTATACCGGCGGCACACAGGCACCGCCGATCAACTCACCGCTGGCCGGCACCTTCACCGCGCTCACCGCAAACACCAACAAGATCGCCTGGCAGCAGCAGATGCCGTATCGCATGGGCGGTGGTGGTGGGTCGACCGTCACGGCTGGCGGCCTACTGCTGCGTGGCGAACCCGACGGCAACTTCGTCGCGCTCAACGCCAAGACCGGCGAGGTGCTGTTCAAGTTCCAGACCGGTTTCGGTGCCGATGCGCCGCCGGTTGTCTATGAGGTAGACGGCCAGGAGTACATCAGCATCGTCGCCGGCGGTAACCGGATCCAGGGCAGTGCCACAGGTGACGCGGTCTGGACGTTCGCACTGAACGGCAACCTCCAGCCGCTGTGGCCACCGCCGCCGCCGGTGCAGATCGCCGGGCCGCTCGGACCGATTTCCGAAGGCATGGACAAGATCCGGATCGGTGGCAACAACACCGAGTTTTCCTATCTGCCCGCGCGCACGCGGGTGAAGCCGGGAACGCAGGTGACCTTCACGAACGAGGGCGATCTGCCGCACACGGCGAGCGCGACCGCGGGAATGGAAGGCAAGTGGGACACGGGCGTGCTCGCAAAGGGCGGTACGAAGACGGTGACGTTCGACAAGGCCGGGACCTACTATTTCATCTGCACGCCGCACCCGTGGATGTACGGCCAGATCATCGTCGAGCCGTGACCGGCAGCCCTGAGCGTCAGTCGATGTCCCGCCATTCGACCCGACTGACGCCAGGGATCGCCGCCAGCACGCGCACCAATCCGGACGACCAGTCAGGATAGGCGCCCTTCGCCCTGTCAGTCGGCGCGATGCTCGGCGTTCCGCTTGCGGGTTGCGGCAGCCTTCTTCGCGGATGCCGAACGCGCCGCGGCCGGGCGTGAAGCCGACGCGCTGCCGCCGATACGACCGCCTTTGCGCGACGACACATGGTTGTCCGGAACGCCGCGGCCGGAGCCGCTCTTGTTGCCGCCGCCGCTTTCCTTGTTGACCGTCGCCCATGCGCGGCGCTCGGCTTCCTCCTCGGGAACGCCGCGCTGCTCGTAGCTTTCTGCGATGTGATCGGCCTTGCGATCCTGCTTGTCGGTGTACTTGGATTTGTCTCCGCGCGGCATCGTCAGCGTCCCGTAATGGCTTTGCTGGCTGAACGCATGGTGCGTGCGGCGGTTCGCGGTTCACCGGATGTTCGCCGACACGTGAAGCCTCGCCGGATCGCGCGGCCCTGCTACGGTCTGCATAGAATGCGATCTCCCACAGCGTACTTCAGAGCCTTACAGCCTACGAATAGATCATCTCGAGCGCTTATCAGCCGCTCGATGCCAGGAAATCGTATTTTCCGCCTGGACAACAGGCAGACAGTTATGCTGCGCTGCAACGGAACAGAGGCTCCGCTTGCAGGAGGCATGAATGAAAGCGCCGATCCACCGGTCCGTCCGTCGAACCGCCCTCGCGTGCGCGTTCGCGCCACTGCTGGCGTGGTCCGCGCCGCACCAATCGAACGCAGAATCGGTTGTCACCGTCGCAATGACCGCCGGCGACATTCCCAACACCACCGGCAATCCCGACCAGGGCTTCGAGGGTTTTCGTTTCGTCGGTTACAATCTCTACGACGGGCTGGCATTGTGGGACCTGTCGAGCCGGGACAAGCCGTCCGACATCAAGCCCGGGCTCGCCACGTCGTGGGAGGTCGATCCGAACAACCACCGCCGCTGGATTTTTCATCTCCGCCAGGGCGTGAAGTGGCACGACGGCTGTCCGTTCACCGCCGATGACGTGGTGTGGAATCTCGCCCGCGTCACCGACCAGAAGGCACCGCAGTTCTACACGCTGCAGATGGCGCTCTCGCGGAGTTACACCACCAATTTCGACGTCCATCGAGAAGCTCGACGACAACACCGTCGCGATCACCACCAAGGTGGTGGAGTCGCTGTTCCCCTATTCGATGAGCTACCTGCTCATGGTCAGCCGCTGCCGCGCGGAGCAACTGAAATACGACTGGGGCGCCTACGCCGAGCATCCCTCCGGCACCGGACCGTACCGGTTCGATCGCATGGTCGCGCACGAGCGGCTCGAACTGCTGCCGAACAAGGACTACTGGGATCCGGCGCGTCGCGCGAAGCACGACCGGCTGATCCTGCTGCCGATGCCGGAAGCCGCCACGCGCACCGCCGCCCTGCTGACCGGTCAGGTGAACTTCGTCGAGGCGCCGTCGCCCGACGCGATCCCGCGGCTCAAGAGCGCGGGCATGCAGATCGTCACCAACCAGTACCCGCACAACTGGCCATATATTTTGAATTTCGTGCGCGGACCGATGACCGATGTCCGCGTCCGCCGCGCCGCCAACTACGCGCTGAACCGCGCCGAGTTCGTCGAACTGCTGGGCGGCCTGGCGCTCGAGGAATACGCCACCATGCCGCCGGGCACGCCCTATTACGGCAACCCGGTGCGCTACGAGTACAACCAGAAGAAGGCCAAGGAACTGCTGACGGAAGCCGGCTGCATGCCGTGCAAGATCGTGCTGGCGATCTCCACCTCCGGTTCCGGCCAGATGCAGCCGCTGCCGATGAACGAGCTGGTGAAGTCGCAGCTCGAGGACGCCGGCTTCCAGGTCGAATTCAAGGTGATGGACTGGAACTCGCTGATCGAGGTCGGCCGTTCCGGGGTGGTGAAATACCCTGAGATCGACGGCTACAACGGCTCGCGCGCGCTGCTCGATCCGCTGAGCGCGCTGATCAAGCCGGTGTGGAAGCTGCACTGGTCGCCGGCGGGCGCGAACTGGGGGCATTTCTACGATCCGGAGATCGAGGAGCTGGTCGGCCAGATCCTCACCGATTTCGACGCCGAGACGCGCCTGGCGAAGCTGACGAAACTGCACGAACTGGAGAACGACCGGGCGCTGATGATCTGGGTGGTGCATGACCTGAACCCGCGCGCTCTGTCGCCGAAGCTGCACGGCTTCGTGCAGGCGCAGAACTGGTTCCAGGATTTGACGCCGATCTCGGTCGATCCGTGACGACGCAGCATGCTAGGCTACATCGCCCGGCGCATCTCTGCTCGCCATTCCCGATCGCATTCGGCGTCAGCGTGCGTCTGCTTCTCGCTGGTCTACCTTGCGCCGGGCGATCCGTTGCAGACCATCCTGCCCTCGGACGCAACGGCGGAGATGGTCGAGCAGATCAAGCACGCCTATGGCCTGGACCGGCCGCTGCCGGTGCAATTCTTCCTGTGGCTCGGCCACGTGCTCACCGGCGACTTCGGCATGTCGATCTCGACGCGCCGGCCGGTGATCCTCGAAGTCACCGGCGCGCTCTCCAACACGTTCATGCTCACCAGCTTCGCCGTCCCGCTGGCGTTCGTCATCGGCTACACGATGGGCGCGATCGCCGGCTGCTTCCCGGGCCGCGCCGTGGATCGCCTCGTCACCGGCGCGGCGGTGGTCGGCGTCAGCCTGCCCAACTACTGGCTCGGCATCGTCCTGGTGATCGTGTTCGCGGTCGAGCTGATGGTGCTGCCGGCGACCGGCATGGGGCCGAAAGGTTCAGACCAGTTCAGCATCTTTCGCTGGTCGGACGCACAGTACCTGGTGCTGCCGGTCGTCACGCTGTCGATGATCCCGGTCGGCATCATCGCGCGCACCACGCGCGCCGCGGTCGCCGAGGTGCTGAACCAGGATTTCGTCACCACGCTGCGCGCCAAGGGGCTGGGCGAGATCGCCGTCATCCGCCACGTGCTGAAGAACTCGGCGCCGCAGGTGCTGGCGGTGATGGGGCTGCAGTTCGGCTACCTGATGGGCGGCTCGATCCTGGTGGAGACGGTGTTCACCTGGCCGGGCAGCGGCTTCATGCTGTCGAAGGCGATCATCAATCGCGACATCCCGGTGCTGCAGGGAACCATCCTGTTCCTGGCGATGATCTTCGTCGCCACCAACCTCGTGGTCGATCTGCTGCAGTCCGTCATCGACCCGCGCATCCGCCGGGCCTGATCGGAAGCGATACGATGTCACAGACTGCCTCGATCTGCCGGTTCGCTCCCCACCGGCATCCGCTTCGACGATGACGCGCCGCCGGCCGTGCGGGTGCGCGGCTACTGGAGTTCGGTCGGCAACCGGCTGCGGCACGATCCCGCGACACTGTTCTTCGGCGCGATCGTGCTGCTGATCGTGTTTGCCGCGGTTTTCGCCCCGCTGCTCGCGCCGTTCGATCCCTACAAGGAAAGCGTCGTGCTGCGGCTGAAGCCGTTCGGCTACCGCGGCCATCCGCTCGGCACCGACGAACTGGGCCGCGACCTGCTGAGCCGGTTGATCTACGGCGGACGATCGTCGCTGCTGATGGGGCTTGTTCCGGTCTGCATCGCCCTGGTGCTGGGCGGCACGCTCGGCGTGATCGGCGGTTTCGCCGGACGGCGGGTGAATGCGGCGATCATGCGCACGATGGACGTGTTCTACGCATTTCCCTCGGTGCTGCTGGCGGTTGCGATCTCCGGCGCGATGGGCGGCGGCATGGCGAACGGGATGGCGGCGCTGGCGCTGGTGTTCATCCCGGCGATGTGCCGCGTTGCGGAGACTGCGACGGCACAGGTCCGCAGCCTCGACTTCATCGAGGCGGCACGCGCCACCGGCGCCGGCACGTTCACCATCGTGCGCTACCACGTGCTCGGCAACGTGCTTGGTCCCGTCTTCATCTATGCGTCGAGCCTGGTGTCGGTCAGCATCCTGCTCGCCTCCGGCCTGTCGTTTCTCGGCCTGGGCGTGAAGCCGCCGACGCCCGATTGGGGCCTGATGCTGAGCACGCTGCGCCAGTCGATCTATGTCGCGCCGCTGTCCTGCGCGCTGCCGGGCGCGGCGATCTTCGTCACCTCGATCTGCTTCAACCTTGTCAGCGACGGGATCCGCTCAGCGATGGATGTGCGGCTGTGAGCGGCGTGGCGGTTGACGCGCGCGACGTTGGCGGCCCCGCGCAGCCGCTGCTGATCGCGCGCGATCTCGCCAAGCATTTCCGTGTGCGCGGCGGCAGCAAGTCCGCCCGCGTGCGCGCCGTGGACGGTGTGTCGTTCACGCTGTTCAAAGGCGAGACGCTCGGCATCGTCGGCGAGTCGGGCTGCGGCAAATCAACCCTCGCGCGATTGCTGCTGCATCTGGTCGATCGCGATGCCGGCGAACTGATCTTCGACGGCGAGCCGGTCGGCGCGCCGCGCGGCATCACCGTGGCGGCGCTGCGCCGGCATGTGCAGATGGTGTTCCAGGACAGCTATTCCTCGCTCAACCCGCGCATGCCGGTGCAGGATTCGGTCGCGTTCGGACCGTTCGTGCATGGTCGGCGTAAACCGGACGCACGGCGTGTCGCGCGCGAGATGCTGGTGAAGGTCGGGCTCAACCCTGACCTGTTCGGGCAGCGCTATCCGCACGAACTGTCGGGCGGCCAGAAGCAGCGGGTGAACATCGCCCGCGCGCTGGCGATCGAGCCGCGCATGGTGATCCTGGACGAGGCGGTGTCCGGCGCTCGACAAGTCGGTCGAGGCGCAGGTGCTGAACCTGCTGCGCGCGCTGAAGGCACAGTTCAACCTGACCTATCTGTTCATCAGTCACGATTTGAATGTGGTGCGCTATGTCAGCGACCGCGTGCTGGTGATGTATCTCGGGCGCGTCGTGGAACTGGGTCCGTCAGAGGCGATCTTCACCCGCCCGCTGCATCCCTACACGCGCGCGCTGCTCGGCTCGCGCCCGTCGATGGACCCGGCGAACCGCATCGAGGAACCGCCGATCACCGGCGATCCGCCGAGCCCGATCGATCCGCCCGCCGGCTGCCGCTTCCACACGCGCTGTCCGTTCGCCGAGGCCGTGTGTGCCGTGACATCGCCGGAGCCTGGCGCATGGCTCGAGCGCGGCTCGCATGTCGCCGCCTGCCACATGCTGGACGCCGGCTCCGGCCATTCGGCGGCGCCGGCATGAGCACGAACACCGCCGCCACATCCTCCCCCTCCCCTTGCGGGAGGGAGGCGGGGGGAGGGGAGAGGCGCCACGAAGTCAACCTCGGGGCGAATGCCGCGACCCTGGCCTGTGCTGGTGATACCCCTCCCCCCAACCCCCTCCCGCAAGGGGAGGGGGAGTACCGTTCATATGGTTCACCTGCTGGCCCTCCTGCTGCGTATTGGGACACGCCAGGCCATGACGACGGGCGGCCGCTGGTCGAAGTCAGCGACCTCAGCGTCCGTTTCGTCACGCGCGAGGCCACGGTGCACGCGGTGAACGGCGTCAGCTTCAGCGTCCGTCCCGGTGAGGTGCTGTGCATCCTCGGCGAATCCGGCTCCGGCAAGAGCGTCACCCTGCGCGCCATGCTGCGCCTGCTGCCGCCGCGTCGCACGCGCATCGAGGGCGCCATCCGCATCGACGGGCAGGACGTGCTTGCACTCGACAAGCGCCGGCTGCGCGAACTGCGCGGCGGCCTGGTGTCGATGATCTTCCAGGAGCCGATGACCGCGCTCGATCCGGTCTACACGATCGGCGCGCAGATCGCCGAGACGGTGCTGCGCCACAAGGGCGGCAGCCGGACCGCGGCCCGTGCGCGGGCGCTCGAACTGCTGGAACTGGTGAAGATACCATCCGCCGAACGACGGTTGGACAATTACCCGCACGAACTGTCCGGCGGACTGCGCCAGCGCGCGATGATCGCCATGGCACTGTCGTGCGGGCCGCGCCTGCTGCTGGCCGATGAACCGACGACGGCGCTCGATGCCACGGTGCAGATCCAGGTGCTGATCCTGCTGCGCAAACTGCAGCGCGAACTCGGCATGGGCACGATCTTCGTCACCCACGACCTCGGCGTGGCGTCCGAGATCGCCGACCGCATCGCGGTGATGTACGCCGGCCGTATCGTCGAGGAAGGTCCGGTCGCCGAAGTCTTGAGCGCGCCGCTGCATCCCTACACGCAGGGCCTGCTGGCATCCACGGTGCACGGCCAGAGCCGCGACCACGACATCGTGGCGATCCCCGGAAGCCCGCCCGACCTGCGCCGCCTGCCTGCCGGATGCGCCTTCGCGCCGCGCTGTGTCCATGTTCGGCCGGAATGTCGCGCTGGGGTGCCTGCGCCGCGCTATCCCTCGCATGGCCGCATGGCGCGCTGCGTGCGCGTTGTCGACGCGGCGCTGGCAGCCGCGGAATGATTTCCGGCTTATGCCGGAAATGCGGCCATCGCCTTCGCACCGCCCATCGGGCGGTTGGTCAGCGTCACATCCCCGCCATGGGCACGGAAGATGTTGCGCGCGATCGGCAGGCCGAGGCCCACGCCGCCCGTTTCGCGGCTGCGGGACGGCTCGCCGCGGTGGAACGGCTCGAACACCCGTTCCAGTTCGTTCGGCGGAATGCCCGGGCCGTCGTCCTCGACCTCGATCGTCAGCATGCCGTTGACCGGGGAGAGCAGCCGCACCCGCGCGCTGCCGCCATAGGCCACCGCATTGGACACCAGATTGGCCAGTGCGCGCTTCAGGGACAACGGCCGGGCGCGCACCGTCAGATGCGGCGGACCTTCATAGGCCAGCTTCTCCATCACGTCGGGACGCGCATCGCCCGCCTCGTCGAGCACCGTGCGCAGCAGCGCCGGCAGATCCAGCGACGACACCGCCTCGGTCGTCTGCGCATCGCGCCCGAACGCCAGGGTGGCGGAGACCATCGCCTCCAGCTCCTCGAGGTCGGCCAGCATCTTCGCCCGCTGCTCTTCGTCCTCGACGAATTCGGCGCGCAGTTTCAGCCGCGTGATCGGCGTGCGCAGGTCGTGGCCGATCGCGGTCAGCATCTCGGTGCGACCCACGACGAAGCGGCGGATGCGGGCGGCCATGGTGTTGAACGCCACGGCCGCGGTGGCGACCTCCAGCGGGCCATCCTCCGGCAGCGGCGGCGCGTTCACGTCGCGACCCAGCGCCTCGGCCGCGATGGCGAGCGTGCGCACCGGCGCGGTCAGCCGTCGCACCGCCCACAGCGTGAGCCCGGCCGCGGCCGCGGTCATCAGCAGGAAGGCCGCGAGGAACGTCGGCGAATGCCAGGGCCGCGCGGGCTCGACAGCGACCGAAACATTCAGCCACGGGCCGTCCGGCAGATGCAGCGCGACGATCACCCGATGCCGCTCCGGATCGCCCAGGATGCGGATCTCGCGCCACCGCGGCACGCCGAGCAGCGAGACCAGGTTCAGGTTGACCCGGAGCAGGCGCTGGCGGACCGGCAGCACGTCTGGCAGTTCGTCGGCCGGCGGGTTCGGCGCCAGTTCGGCCACGAGGCCCGGCGTGACCTCCGCCAGCACGGGCACGCGCTGACCCGGCGGGCTCATCATCACGGCCCGGTAGATGCCGACCACGCGCACCGCGACATCGCGCGCCTGGGCGATGTGCTGCACGTCGAGCCGGTCGAGCGCATGGATCGTCAGGCCCGCCACCTGCACCACGGCAAGGCCCGCCAGCAGCACGACCGCGGTGCGCGCGGCCAGGCTGCGCGGCCAGAGGCGCAGCATCATGCGCGCTCGACCGTCGCGGCCAGGACGTAGCCGCCGCCGCGCACCGTCTTGATGAGCTGGGCGTTGCGGCCGTCATCCTCCAGCTTGCGCCGCAGCCGGCTGACCGCGACATCGATCGCACGGTCGAACGGCCCCGCCTGCCGGCCGCGCAGCAGGTCCAGCAGCATGTCGCGCGTCAGCACGCGGTTGGCGCGCTCCGCCAGGGCGAGCAGCAGGTCGTACTCGCCGCCGGTCAGCGCCACCTCGGCGCCGTCGGGATTGAGCAGGCGGCGGCGGGTCGGCTCCAGGGTCCAGCCGGCGAAGCGGATGCTGCGGCCTGCGGCATCGGCGCGATGCTCCTGCCCGTCGCCGGCGCGGCGCAGCACGGCCCGGATCCGCGCGAGCAGCTCCCGCGGGCTGAACGGCTTGGGCACATAATCGTCCGCGCCGAGTTCGAGGCCGATGATGCGGTCGGTCTCCTCGCCCATGGCGGTCAGCATGACGATCGGCACATCGGACTGGCCGCGCAGCCAGCGTGCGAAGTCGAGCCCGCCCTCGCCCGGCAGCATCAGGTCCAGCACCACGAGGTGGTAGTGGCCGTTGGCGAAGGCACGGCGGGCCTCCCGGGTGTCGCGCACCGCGGTGACCCGCATGCGGTGCTTCTCCTCCAGGAAACGCGCGAGCAGATCGCGGATCTCGCGATCATCGTCGACCACCAGGATGTGAGGCATCTGTTCCATGTTCCGGAGCATAGGGAATTGCCGCGGCCCCCGGCAGGTCGGTTTGCACTTCGTCGCACTTCGTCGCGTGACTGACACATAGGCGAAATCATCCCTGCCCATCCTGCGTCGCGTCGCCGCATGGCCTTCAAGACCGGCGATCAAGATCTGGGAGATGAGAATGCGAAAATCCATACTCGGCGCGCTGGTGTTCTGGCGATCGGCGGGACCGGCACGGGCGTGCTGATCGCCAATGCCCAGCCGGCGCCCCCGCCGGCGACGCAGGACGGCGCGGCGCCGCCCGCCCGCCCCCACTGGATGGGCTGGATGACGCGTGGGCAGCGTGCGCGGGCGCTGCGCGAAGGCCGGCCGGTGACGCCGGGGACGTTCGCGCTGATCTATCGCCAGCAGGATCGCCAGCTTGCGCCGTCCGATGTGCAGAAGATCGCCGAGGGGTTCCTGCTGTGGAACGGCAATCACAGCTGGAAGGTGGTGGAGGTGGCGCCAGCGCCGGACGGCTCGATCGGGTTCGCCCTGGCCACGCCGGAGGGCTCGGTGATCGCGCGTTTCGCGATGGACCCGCACAGCGGTCGGGTGACCCGCGCCGGCTGATTGGCCCGCGCTGCTGAATGGGTAGAACGGCGGGCGTGACGTTTCCCCATCCGCCGCCCGCCGCCCGCGCCGCGCTCGATCGGTTGATCGCCGGCGACCCTGACCTGGCCGGCATCGAGCCCCGTGCCGGCCCGCTGCCCTGGCGCACTCGCGCACCCGGTTTCCCTGGCCTGCTGCAGGCGATCGTCGCGCAGCAGATCAGCAACCAGGCGGCGGCCGCGATCTGGGGAAGGCTGCGCGCTGTCGGCGGCGCGCTGGAGCCGGCGGGGATGCTGGCGCTGTCCGACGAGGTGCTGCGTGCGGCCGGCCTGTCGCGGCCGAAGGTGGCGCATGCCCGCGTGCTCGCCGCCGCCTTCCTGGACGGCACGCTGGATCCCGTCGCGATCGCCGCCATGGACGACGAGGCGGCGGTCGCGGCAATTGCCGCGGTGCGCGGCCTGGGCCGGTGGACGGCGGAGGTCTATCTGCTGTTCGCGCTCGGCCGGCCCGACGTGTTCCCGGCCGGCGATATCGCCCTGGCCGCGTCGGCCGCGCATCTCAAGGGGCTGGACGCGCGACCGGGTCCGGTTGAGCTGCGTGCCCTGGCCGATGCCTGGCGGCCGGCGCGCGCGCTGGCGGCACGGCTGCTGTGGCACCATTGGCGCCACGTCACCGGACGACCGGCACTGGACGATTTTCCGGTCGTGTGACGTGCAGCCGTCGCGCGACGGGCGGCGGACACACGGCGCCATTCACTGGATCTGCACCGACTGCACCGCCTCCTCGAGCTCGAGGAAGCTCGGCATGTGCTCCGTCGGCACCATCTTGCGCCCGGATTCCACGCTGACCTGCGGGGCATTGCCGTGCAGATGCGTGGTGAGGACGGCACGGATCACCTCGTAGTATTTCGACTCCTCTTCGACGACGCCCTGGAGCCGACAGGCAAACGGCCCGACGAGACCATAAGCCAGCAACACGCCGAGGAACGTCCCGCACAGCGCACTGCCGATCATCGCGCCCAGAATCGCCGGCGGCCGATCGATATGCGACATCGTCTTGATGACGCCGAGCACCGCCGCAACAATCCCGAGGGCAGGGAGTGCGTCGGCCATCGTCTGCAGCGCATGCGCGCCGTGCAGCTCCTCGTTCAGCGTTTTTTTCAGCTCGCGCGCCATGAAGTCTTCGATCTGGTTGGGATCGTCGGCGTTCATGCCGACCATGCGGAGGTAGTCGCAGATCATCGTGCTTGCGAAATGGTTGGCAAGGACCTTGGGAAACTTCTGGAACGCGGAGCTTTCGGTGGGATTTTCGATGTGCGGCTCGAGCGCCATGTTGCCCTTGGTGCTGGCCAGCCGAACCAGGTAATAGAGCAGGCTCAGCAGATCGACATAGTCGCTCTTGCCGTATGCCGCCCCCGAGAAGATCTTCTTGAACTTGCCGACGGAGTGCTTCAGCTCGTGCATGCTGTTGGCCATCGCGAAAGCTGCGACGGCGGAGCCGCCGATGGTCCACATCTCGAACGGCAGTGCCTCGGCCAGCACCTCGATGCTGCCGCCCGACACCAGATAACTGCCGAACACCGAGACGAGCAGGAAAACGAAGGCGCCTAGCACGAGCATGATGTTTGCTCAGTGGCTTTCCGGCGGCCGCGCCGGAGGGCTTTGGCCACGCACGGGTTCGACCGGTTGCGCCGTTGCGGCAGGCCGCGGCGAGCCCTCGGCCTGTGCCGGCCGCACCGAGCGGAGCACGACAATGGCGATGCGCCGATTGGCGGCCGCCAGCGGATCGGCCGGGACGAGCGGATCGCGTTCGGCATTGCCGGTCACGCTGCGGATGCGCGGATTCTGCAGCCCGGCGTCGACCAGCAGCCGGCGCGTGGCGTTGGCGCGGTCGGCCGACAACTCCCAGTTCGTCCGTCCCGGGCCGGCGAACGGCGCCGCGTCGGTATGCCCTGCAATCGAGATGTCCTGCGTCAGACGCATGAGCACCGGCGCGACCTTCTGCAACAGAAGCCGCGCGCGGTCGTTGGGGATCGCCGAGCCGAACGGAAACATCGGCTGGCGGTCGTCATCGAGGATCTGGATGCGCAACCCCTCCGGCGTCATGTCGATCGCGAGCTGCCGCGCCAGATCCGCCAGTTCCGGATCGCCCCGCACGGCCTCGCGGATCTGCTGCGCCGCCTGCTCGAAGGCCTGCTTCTCCCGGCGTTCCAGTTCGGCCCGCAGCTCCGCCTCGGTTGGCGGTCGCTGTGCATCGCCCGTCGCCGTCGCCGCCGGTGGCGGGTTCGCCGATGTCGCGAGGCCAGGCCCGGCCGGCTGGTTCCTCGCGGCAGTCCGCGGTCCGGCCGATGTCGGCGGCGGCAGCGATTGACCCTGGCGGTCCGTCTGCTTGCTCGGGATGTCGTCACGATGCGGCCGCGGCTGGGCGACAATGTCCGAATCGTCCTCCTCCACCTGATCGACCGCCGGGCGCTGGCCCTCGGTGACCTGAGCGGCGCCCCGATCGGAAACCATGGCGCCCTCGGAAAAGGCGGTCCGGCCGCCGAACGGCTGGCCGGTCCCGGAGGAATTGTGGCTGAGCACGCTGCTGGGGCTGAAATAGTCGGCCAGCCCCTTGCGCTGGTCCTCGGTGGTCGCGTTCAGCAGCCACATGAGCAGAAAGAACGCCATCATGGCGGTGACGAAGTCGGCATAGGCCACCTTCCAGGACCCGCCGTGGTGGCCGCCCGCGATCACCTCATCCTTGTGGATGTGGATTTCGACCTTGGCGCCGCCCTTCCTGTCGCCCTTGCCGCGCATCGTCCCCGCTGTCCGTGCAACCACGACAGCCTGGACCTACTCCTTTAATTCCCGGCTAAGAGCGGCTTGCGGGTCGAACGGCTCGTCGCCGCGCAGGCGCCATGCCGCGGAAACGCAATGAGCGCGCCGGAGCCTTGTATTCCAACAGGCCTGCTGTCTACATCGGCCGCATGTCGTCATCGCAATCCGGCCGAGTCACGATCGCTCCAAGTCTGCTTTCCGCCGACTTCGCCCGGCTCGGGGACGAAGTGCGGGCGATCGAGGCGGCGGGCGCGGATTGGCTGCATCTCGACGTGATGGACGGGCACTTCGTGCCGAACATCAGCTTCGGGCCGCCGGTCCTGAAGGGCCTGCGGCCGCATACCCGCCTGCCGTTCGACGTGCATCTGATGATCGCGCCGGTCGATCCGTATGTCGCCGCCTTTGCCGAGGCCGGCGCGGATCATATCCTGGTGCATCCCGAGGCCGGGCCGCATCTGCATCGCACGCTGCAGCTCATACGCTCGCTGGGCAAGCGTGCCGGGGTCGTATTGAGTCCCGCCACGCCGGCGGACGCCGTGGCGTGGGTCCTCGATCTCGTCGACATCATTCTGGTGATGACGGTGAACCCCGGCTTCGGCGGCCAGGTGTTCCTCGCCTCGATGCTCCCGAAGATCGCGGCGCTGCGCCGGATGATCGATGCGTCGGGCCGTTCGATCGCATTGTCGGTGGACGGCGGCATCACGGCGGAGACCGCACCGCACGCGATCGCCGCCGGAGCCGACACGCTGGTCGCCGGCACATCGGTGTTCACCGCTCCCGACTATGCCGCCGCCATCGCGGCACTGCGTGGCGCGGAACGCATGGCATGAGCGCGAGCAGCCCGCGCCGTTGGCTGCGCGATGCACGCCGGGCGCTTGCCCTCCTGCCCAACCTGCGGATGGGGCGGGTCCCGGATGCGCCTGCGCTGCCGGTGCGCGATCCCTGGCCGGGTGATGCGGGCCGCGGCGCCAGGCTGCTGCGCGGCGAACTGGAGATCGGCGGCGGCGTCCGTGCGCTGCATCCGGGCAACTGGGGCGACGCGTCGGGCTTGCCGTTGGTGGACGCGGCGGCCCACGGCTTCACCTGGCTGCGGGACCTGCGCGCGCTGGGGACCGACGCGGCACGGTTGCGCGCGCGCGCCCTGGTCGCCGCGTGGATTGCGGCACCGCAGGGCGGGGACCTGGCCCACCGGCCCGACGTCGCCGGCGCGCGCATCACGGCCTGGCTCGGCCATTACGATTTCTTCGCGGCGACCGCCGACGATGCATTCCGCCAGCGGCTGATGACCAGGCTGGTGGCCGACTCGCGCTGGCTGTCGGCGGCGCTGCCGGCCGAGGAACTCGACGCGCGCGCGCTGACGGCGCTGAAGGGCCTGATCGCCGCCGCGGTGGCGCTGCCGGAGCACGCCGGGTTCCTGACGCGCGCCCTGCGGTTCCTGCCGCAGGAGATCATGCGCCAGGTGCTGCCCGACGGCTGCCACGCCGAGCGCAGTCCCGCAGCACAACTGGCCGCGCTGCAGGACCTGACCGAGATCCGCGCATTGCTGCATGCCGCGCAGGTGCCCTCGCCGATGGCGCTGACCAGTGCGATCGAACGGATGGCGCCGGCCTTGCGCGTGCTGCGCCACGGCGACGGCGGGCTGGCGCTGTTCAACGGCAGCAAGGAAGAGAGCGGCACGCTGGTGGACATCGTGCTGACCCAGGCGGGACGCGCCGGCCGGGCGCCGTTGGCCCTGACCGATGGCGGCTTTCAGCGCCTCCAGGCCGGGCGCAGCGTGCTGATCGTGGATTGCGGCGTGCCGCCGCCGGCGGGTCTGGATCGCTATGCCCATGCGGGAACGCTCTCGATGGAGCTGTCGGTCGGCCGCGACCGGATGATCGTGAACTGCGGCGCCTTCCCGGCGGGCAGTTCGGAGTGGCGCGATGCCAGCCGCACGACCGCGGCGCATTCGACGCTGGTGATCGCCGATATCAGCTCGTCGGAGCTGCGGCCGGACGGCTTGGGCCGGCGGCCGGCCGTGGTGGAGGCGCAGCGCCAGGAGGCGAATGGCGCGCATTGGCTGGAGGCGAGCCACGACGGCTGGAAGAAGCCGTTCGGCGCCGTGCACCGGCGGCGGCTTGTACCTGGCGGAAAGCGGCGAGGACGTGCGCGGCGAGGACGCCGTGGAGGCGCCGACACCGCAGCCCTTCACGCTGCGCTTCCACCTGCACCCGGACGTCAGCGCCAGTCTGCAGCAGGACGGGGAGGCGGTGCTGCTGCGGCTTCGCACCGGCGGCGGGTGGCGGCTGCGTGCCGATGGCGCGCGCATGAGCCTGGAGGAGAGCATCTATCTCGGCGGCCCGGAGCCGCGCCGCAGCGAGCAGGTGGTGCTGACCGGCTACCCGGATGGTCCCCAGCAGGTGAAATGGGCGATCAGCAAGGTCGGGTAGCGTCGGTCGGCGACCATCGATGAAGGTCATCGAGATCACCAACGTCGATTTTTCCGCTGCGCCACTTCGTGCTGCCGCTGATGCGCGCGATCCGGGCGCGCGGGCATGAGGTGGTCGGCATCTGCGCCGAGGGGAAGCTGCTCGAGGGGGTGCGCGCCGAGGGGTTCCGGATCGTGTCGGTGCCGTTCGCGCGCCGGCTGTCGCCGCTGGCGCACGCGAAGGCATTTTTCGGTCTTGTGCGACTGTTGCGCACCGAACGGCCCGACATCGTGCATGCGCACATGCCGATCAGCGGCTTCCTGGCGCGGCTGGCGGCGCGCCTCGCGGGGGTGCCGCGCGTCGCCTACACGTGCCACGGCTTCCTGTTCAACCAGGACGGATCGTGGCTGCGCCGCAACGGCAGCGTCGCCATGGAATGGATCGGCGGCCGGCTGACCGACGTCTACATGACCGTCTCGGCGAGCGAGGCGGCGGACGCGCGGCGGCTGCATATCTTCCGGGACGCCGTTGCCGTCGGCAATGGCCGCGATCCGGGCGTGTTCCGGCCCGACCCGGCCGCGCGCTCGGCGATCCGCGCCGCGCTGGGCACGCCGGCCGATCGCGTGGTGATCGTCGCCGTCTCCCGGCTGGTGCGCGACAAGGGATTTCCCGAGCTGGCCGCGGCGATGCGCGACGTGCCGGGGGCGGAGCTTTGGGTCGTGGGCGAGCGGCTGGTTTCGGATCGCGGCGAGGACATGGCCGCACTGCTGGCGGAGGCCGGTCTGGGCGATCGGCTGCGTCTGCTCGGCTATCGCGATGACGTCGCCGCGGTGCTGGCTGCTGCCGACATCTTTGTCCTGCCGAGCTATTTCGAGGCCATGCCGATGTCGGTGATCGAGGCGATGCTGGTTGGCCTGCCGGTGGTCGCGAGCGATGTCGGCGGGCTGCGGGAAGAGGTCGTGCCGGGGTGACCGGTCTGCTGGTGCCGCCGCGGCAGGTCGCACCGCTGGCCGAGGCGCTCGCGCGTTTGGCAGAGGATGCCGGGCTGCGGGCAGCGATGGGGCGCGCGGGCCGCGAACGGGCGGCCGCGTTGTACGACGAGGGTCTGGTCGTGGCGCGATCGCTGGACCTGCTTGGGTTGTAGCGTACAAGCCTGTATCCAGGAGCCATGACCGATCTCGCCCCCATTCGCCGCGCGCTGATTTCCGTCTCCGACAAGACCGGGCTGGTGGCGTTTGCCCGCGCCTTGGCGGCGAACGGGGTGGAAATCCTGTCGACCGGCGGTTCCGCGAGCGTGCTGCGCGAGGCCGGCGTGGCGGTGAAGGAGGTGTCGGAACATTCCGGATTTCCGGAGATCCTCGACGGGCGGGTGAAGACGCTGGTGCCGCAGATCCATGGCGGCATCCTGGGCCGGCGCGACGTGGCCGAGCACGTGGCGCAGATGGCGGAACATGGCATCGCGCCGATCGATCTGGTTGCGGTGAATCTCTATCCGTTCGAGGCGACGGTGGCGCAGGGCGCCCCGGATGCGGCGTGCATCGAGAACATCGATATCGGTGGCCTGGCGCTGATCCGCGCCGCGGCGAAGAACCACGACTTCGTCACCGTGCTGACCGAACCGGACCAGTATCAGCCGGTGCTGGACGAGATCGCACGGCATGGCGGCACCACGCTCGCATTACGGCGCCGGCTGGCCGGCGAGGCGTATGCGCTGACGGCGGCCTACGATGCCGCGATCGCTGCGTGGTTCGCTGCGCGGCGCGGCGAGGATTTTCCGCCGCGCCTGGCAATCGCCGGCACGCTGCGGCAAACGCTGCGCTATGGCGAGAATCCGCATCAGGCTGCGGCATTCTACGTGAACGGCGCGCGCCCCGGCGTGGCGACCGCGGTGCAGGTGCAGGGCAAGGAGCTTTCCTACAACAACCTGAACGACACCGACGCCGCGTTCGAATGCGTCGCCGAATTCGACGCGCCGACCGTGGCGATCATCAAGCACGCCAATCCCTGCGGCGTCGCGAGCGCCGGTTCACTGGCCGAAGCGTGGGAGTTGGCGCTGCGCTGCGATCCGGTCTCGGCGTTCGGCGGCATCGTCGCGGTGAACCGCACGCTGGATGCGGCGGCTGCCGAAAGGATCGGCAAGATCTTCACCGAGGTGATCATCGCGCCGGACGCCGACGAGGCGGCGAAGGCGTTGCTCGCGCGCAAGCGGAACCTGCGCCTGCTGCTGACCGGCGGTCTGCCCGATGCGGCCGCGTCCGGGGATCGTGTTCCGCAGCGTCGCGGGCGGATTTCTGGCGCAGACGCGGGACAGTGGTCGGGTTTTGCCGCACGAGCTGAAGGTGATGACGAAGCGCGCCCCGACCGATTCCGAAGTTACCGATCTTTTGTTTGCCTTCACGGTCTGCAAGCACGTGAAATCGAATGCCATCGTCTATGCCAAGGATGGCGCGACGGTCGGCATCGGCGCCGGACAGCCGAACCGCGTGGACAGCGCGCGCATCGCCGCGTGGAAAAGCGAGGCAGCCGCGAAGGCCGCCGGTCTCGATGCGCCGCTCGCGCGCGGCAGCGTCGTCGCATCGGATGCGTTCTTTCCGTTCGCCGACGGGTTGGAGGCAGCGGTGGCGGCGGGCGCGACGGCGGTGATCCAGCCCGGCGGATCGATGCGCGACAACGAGGTGATCGCCGCGGCGGATGCCGCCGGCATCGCGATGGTGTTCACCGGCATGCGCCACTTCAGGCATTGACCGTCATGGCTTCGCTGCCGCTCGCGGGCATTCGCGTGCTCGATCTCACACGCGTGCTGTCGGGTCCGTTCTGCACGATGCTGCTCGGCGATCTTGGCGCCGACATCATCAAGGTCGAGACGCCGGGCGAGGGCGACACGGTGCGCGCGCAGGGTGCCATCAAGGACGGGCTGTCGTGGTATTTCGCCAATTACAATCGCAACAAGCGTTCGATCACGCTGAACCTGCGTTCGGAGGAAGCACGCGACATTCTGGCGCGCCTGATCGCGAAGAGCGATGTGCTGGTCGATAACTACCGGCCCGGCGTGCTGACCGCGATGGGCTTCACGGACGAACGGCTGCGCGCGCTCAATCCGCATCTGGTGCGCGGCAGCATCACCGGCTTCGGCAGCACCGGCCCGTACCGCGACCGTCCGAGCTTCGATTTCATCGCGCAGGCGATGAGCGGGTTCATGAGCGTCAACGGCGCTGCCGATCAGCCGCCGATGCGTTCGGGGCCGCCGGTGAGCGATCTGGTCGCCGGCCTGTACGCGGCGCTCGGCATCGTGGCGGGATTGTTGCGCGAGGGCCGGACCGGCGAGGGCGGCGCCGCTTCGGTCAGCCTGACCGGCAGGTCTGATCAGCTTCCTGGGGTTCATGGCGACCGATTTTCTGGCGACCGGCCGGTTGCCCAACCGCACCGGCAATGACCATCCGATCGGGTCGCCCTACGGTTTGTTCCGCACTGCCGATGGCGAGATTGCCATCGCTCCGGCCGGCGAGGCGATGTATCGGCGACTGCTGCGCGCGCTCGATGCCGAGGCGCTTGACGCGCGCCCGGAGTTCGCGACCAACGCATTGCGCGCCGAGAACCGCGCTGCAATCAATGCCGAGATCGAGGCCCGCACCATCCGCGAGACAAGCGAGCATTGGATCAGCGTGCTCAACGACGCGGGCGTGCCATGCTCGCAGGTGATGAACCTGGAGCAGGTGTTCGCCGATCCGCAGGTCGTCGACCAGCGATCCGTGGTGACGGTCGAGCATCCCGGGCATGGCGCCGTGTCGATGCTCGGTTCGCCCCTGCACATCGACGGCGCGCCGTTGCCGGTGCGCGCGCCTGCCCCGGGTTGGGCGAACACAATGCGGAGGTGCTGGGCGAATTGGGATTGTCCGCCGGCGAGATCGATCGGTTGCGGGAGCGCGGTGTGGTGTGAGCTGTCCGGGCCGGCTCCGGGTCCGACGCTGCAGGCGATCGCGAATGCGTCGGCGCGGCGGGTGTGGCCGATGGCAACCATGGTGGCGACGGGTGTAGCCTGCCTCCACCAAGCAAGGAGGATCCCATGGATTTCGGTTATTTCGCCATGCCCTCGCATCCGCCCGAGCGCGGCCTGAAGGAGGGCCATGACTGGGATCTGCAGACGCTGCGCTGGCTCGACGAACTGGGCTACGCGGAGGCGTGGATCGGCGAGCACTACACCGCGCCATGGGAGCCGCATCCTTCGCCCGACCTGCTGATCGCGCAGGCGCTGCTGCAGACCAAGCGCATTCGCATCGGCCCGGGCGGCTTCCTGCTGCCCTATCACCACCCCGCCGAACTCGCCGCCCGCGTCGCGATGCTCGACCATCTGTCCGGCGGGCGGCTGAATTTCGGCGTCGCCGCGTCGGGACTGCCGACCGACTGGGCGATGTTCCAGGTGGACGGCACCGCCGGCGTCAACCGCGAGATGACGCGCGAGGCGCTCGACATCATCCTGCGTCTGTGGAGCGAGGAGCCGCACTTCAAATACGAGGGAAAATTCTGGAAGGTCGAGAAGCCGGAGCCGATGTTCGGCTTCCTGAAGCCGCACATCTATCCGCTGCAGAAACCGCATCCGCCGATCGGCGTGGCCGGCTTCTCCAAGCAGTCCGACACGCTGAAGCTCGCCGGCGAGCGCGGGTTCCTGCCGCTCAGCCTGAACCTCAATCCGGCCTACGTGGCGAGCCACTGGGAGGCGGTGGAGATCGGCGCGGCGCGCTCCGGCCGCACGCCGAACCGCGCCGACTGGCGGCTGGTGCGCGAGGTGTTCGTGGCCGACACCGACGAGGAGGCGTGGCGGCTGTCGGCGGGCGGCATGATGGGGCGGATGATGCGCGAGTATTTTCTGCCGCTGCTCGGCAATTTCGGGTTCCTCGAGTACCTCAAGCACGATCCGGAGCATCGCGGATTCCGACGTCACGCCGGAATACTGCGCGCAGCACAACTGGCTGGTGGGCTCGCCGGCGACGGTGGCGGAGAAGCTGGAGCGCATCTATCACGAGGCGGGCGGCTTCGGCGGACTGCTGGTGTTCGGCTTCGACTACGTCGAACAGCCGGAGGCCTGGCACAACTCGCTGCGCCTGCTGATGCAGGAGGTGGCGCCGCGCGTCGCGCATCTGGTGCCGGGCAGGAAGGCGGCGGCGGAGTGACCGCCAGCCGCGTTCTGCACCGGTCGGGTGCCGTCCCACCCGTCGCGGTTGGCGGCGAGGGCATCTACCTCCACCTCGCCGACGGGACCAAGATCATCGACGGATCGGGCGGCGCGGCGGTGGCCTGCCTCGGCCATGGCAACCAGCGCATCGCCGCCGCGATCGGCCGGCAGGCCGCGACGATGGCCTATGCCCATACCGGCACGTTCATCAGCCAGCCCGCCGAGGACCTGGCGCACATCGTGCTGGACGGCGAACCCGGCGGCCTCTCGCACGCGTATTTCTGCTCGTCCGGCTCGGAGGGCACCGAGGCGGCGCTGAAGCTGGCACGGCAGTATTTCGTCGAGATCGGCCAGCCCCAGCGCACCCGCTTCATCGCGCGCCGCCAGGGCTACCACGGCAACACGCTCGGCGCGCTCGGCGCCGGCGGCAACATGATGCGGCGTGCGCTCTACGAGCCGATCCTGTCGCCGGCGTTCAGCCTGGTCTCGCCCTGCTTCGCCTATCGTTTCAAACGCGACGACGAGACGGACCAGCATTACGTCGATCGCCTGGCCGACGAACTGGAGGCGGAATTCCAGCGGCTCGGCCCCGACACCGTCATCGCCTTCATCGCCGAACCGGTGGTCGGCGCCACCACCGGCTGCGTCGCCGCACTGCCGGGCTATTTCAAGCGCGTCCGGGAGATCTGCGACCGCCACGGCGCGCTGCTGATCCTCGACGAGGTGATGTGCGGCATGGGCCGCACCGGCACGATGCACGCGTGGGAGCAGGAGGGCATCGCGCCCGATCTGCAGGTGGTGGCAAAGGGCCTCGGCGGCGGCTACCAGCCGATCGGCGGCGTGCTGATCGCGGGAAAGATCGTCGCGGCGATCAACAGCGGCTCGGGCGGCTTCATGCACGGCCACACCTACCAGGCGCATCCGGTGGCCTGCGCGGCGGCGCTGGAGGTGCAGCGCATCATCCGCGAGGACAACCTGCTGGACAACGTCCGCGCCATGGGCGCGCGGCTGGAATCCGCGCTGATCGAGCGCTTCGGCAACCACCGCCATGTCGGCGACGTGCGCGGCCGCGGGCTGTTCTGGGCGCTGGAATTCGTCACCGATCGGGCGACGAAGCAGGTGTTCGACCCGACGCTGAAGATCAACGAACGGGTCAAGCAGGAGGCTCTGGCGCGCGGCCTGGCGATCTATCCGATGGGCGGCACGATCGACGGCACGCAGGGCGACCATGTCATCGTCGCACCGCCCTATATCGCCACGGCGGCCGACATCGACACGATCGTCGACCGGCTTGGCGCCGCCGTGGACGCCGCACTGGACACCGCAGTGGGCGCATCGATGGGTCCTGCCGTCTCCGGTTGAATCTGCTGTTGCGAAGCATTTGCATCGTTTCGCTGCTCACTTGACGCCGGGCCGCCAGCCGCCAATGTGCGCGCCATGCGCAATTTCTCCGAACTTACGGAACGTGAAGTCCTCGCGTTGGCGATCGCCAATGAGGAAGAGGACAACCGCATCTATACCGATATCGCCGAAGGCCTGCGGGCCGACTACCCGGCCAGCGCCAGCGTCTTCACCGAGATGGCCGAGGAAGAGAGCGAGCACCGCCAGCGCCTGCTCGAACTCTACCGCGCGAAATTCGGCGAGCACATTCCGCTGATCCGCCGCCAGGACGTGCGTGGCTTCATCCACCACAAGCCGGTCTGGCAGATCTACCCGTTGAACCTCGAGCGAAGTGCGCAACCTCGCCGAAAGCATGGAAACCGAGACCCAGCAGTTCTACCGCCGCGCCGCCGCGCGCAGCGAGGACGTCTCGGTGCGCAAACTGCTCGGCGACCTGGCCGAGGCGGAGGTGGAGCACGAGCACCGCGCCGACCAGTTGCGCGATGAGAACCTGCCCGACAATGTCCGCCGCGGCGAGGACGCGCATGCCCGCGCGTCCTTCGTCCTGCGGGTGATCCAGCCGGGGCTGGCCGGGTTGATGGACGGCTCGGTGTCCACGCTCGCGCCGGTGTTCGCCGCGGCTTTGGCAACGCAGAACACGTGGCAGGCGTTTGTCGTCGGGCTTGCTGCCTCGATCGGCGCCGGCATCTCCATGGCGTTCGCCGAAGCGCTGTCGGACAATGGCAGCCTCACCGGGCGGGGTGCGCCGATCGTGCGCGGCGGCATCACCGGCGCGATGACCACGCTCGGCGGCATCGGCCACACATTGCCGTTCCTGATACCCTCATTCTGGACTGCGATGACTGTCGCCGTCGCCGTGGTCGTGGTCGAACTTGCGACTGATCAGCTGGGTCCGTTGGAAATATATGGATACGCCACCGGTCTACGCGACGTTGCAGGTGGCGTTCGGCGGTGCGCTCGTGTTTGCCACGGGGATATTGATCGGCAGCAGTTGAGCCCGATGAGGTCAGGCCGTGCCGTTTCCGCCTCAGGCGAGGCTGTCTTCGCTGATCAATTTGCGCACGACCGGGGGCATCGGATCCCGCAGCATTTCATAGACGTCGCGGAACAGATGGTCCTTGTTCCAACGCCCCGACCGTAGGTTTCTCCAGCCGCGAGCGGTGAACAACTCCTGCCATGGGTAGTAGAAGCCGTGCAGCATGGATAGCGGCTGGGAGTTCTCGAACGGCAGTCCGATCTTCACAAAATCCAGCCCGCACAAACGCGCCGCCGACAGCCGACCGAAGAATCGCGGATTGCACTCGAACATCTTCATTGAATTGGTCTTGACGTCGAGCCGCGCGTCGAAATTGGCGACGCCGGAGAAATTGGTTTCCGAGACGAGCGCGGCGGCCATCTCCAACAGGTCTGTCCGCGTTTGAAACTCGGTGGTCAGGAAGCGCCCGACGCCGTACGACTTTTCCAACTGTCCAGGACACTCCCAGGCGGTCCAGAGTGCGATCTTGCCTTCCATGGCGAAGACGCTGATCGCCCAGTCGGGGCCTTCGACAAACTCCTGCACGACCACTCCTCCGCAGTCGGGAGCCTCGCGCATATAGGTTTCCACATCCTCGCGGCTGAAAAAGTGAGCGATCCCCCGTTGCCCGTAGCCCTGCGACGGTTTCAGAACGGCGGGGAATCCGATCTCGGTTGCGATTTGACAGGGATCGATTGCGCATTTTTCCGGAAAAAATATCGTGTTGGGAATTGCAACGCCTGTCTTCCGCGACAGCTTGCAGAATTCCCATTTGTCGTTGAGCAACAATATGACCGGGAGATCCGCCATCGGGAACGTTGCGGGGAGCAGGTGGTCCTTGATGTTCGCCAATAATGTCAGGCTCTCGACGTCACTTGCCATGACGCAGTCGATGTAGCGCGCCTTGTGCAGGTCATTGATGCGATTGACCACGGTTTCCGGGTCAGCCAGATCGATGCGATCCGCGACATGAATCACTTTGCAGCGGGTAGAATAACGGAGCGAGGCGGAGCGGTGATCGATGACCGCGAACACTTCGGCTCCGATGCTGCCGAGCGCACGCAGGATGTTGTAGCCGGTTCTGCCGTAGTGGCACAGCAGGACGATGCGGAGGTGGCTGCAGGTCACGCTGGCTGCCGTGTCAGTCCACCGGCGACCCGTGCCGTCTCGCTGGGCGTGAGCGAGGGCGCAATCCGCTCGGCGGTGAACCGTGTGCCGTAGATGAATCGCATGGATGGCCCGAACGTCGTGGCACTGATGGCGCCGACGAAATGCAATCCGGGAACCGACGACTGGAACACCCGGTCCAGGACAGGCAATGCGCCCCCCTGCTGATCGTTGTCGAGGCATTTGATTGCCGGCAGCATCGGCTCCAGGAAGGACAGACGCCGAATGTTCGGCGCGTAGCCGGTCGCGGCGATGACATGATCGGCGGTGAGGTGGACCGTACCCTCGCCTGGTCCCTCGGCTTGATGGACGGACATGTGCACTTCGTCTCCCCTGCAGTGCACGGCTCTGATCACGCCAGTGTGGACCGGAATGAGGCCGTCCACCCTATGTTTGAGCCATCCCGATCCGGCCGGGCCGAATGTGGTGTATGCCTTCGCGAGCCGGACCGATGCCGACAGATGACGGAATGCGGCCGGAGCCTCGGACCAGAACCACGTGCGCCATCCCGGGCCGAGGCCGAAATTCGGCCGCCGGACGCGGCTCCACAGGTCGGTCTTCACGGCCTCGTGGGCGGGATCGTACCAGTGGACCGGCCGGCGCGAGACGATCGTCACGTCGGCACCTTTTTCGCGCAGCAGCGCGGAGGTTTCCATGGCCGATTGCCCGGCACCCATGACGATCACACGCTTGCCCACGAATGGCGTGAGGTCGCGATGCGCCGACACGTGCGACCAGGTATCATCGGGGAGATTGGACAGGCTGATCGGGCAATTGCGAAACGCCATGAGGCCGGAGGCAACGACCACCTTGTCGACCTTGAATTGCTCGCCCGTGTCAAGGTCGATCTGAAACTGCCGGCCGCTGCGGCTGACGCTGACCACCTGTGACTCTTCGACCCGCCCGACGTGTCGGCGTTGGAATTCCAGGCCATAGGCGATCAGGGTCTCGAGCGGCGTGCGCAAGCCGACCGGCGTATATGGCTGGCGGTTTTCCTCGTAGAAGCGCTTCAGCGGATATTCGTTGCCCGGCGCGGAGAGATTGCTGGCGAAGGCGTCCGATTTCAGTACCATGCCCTCCGGCATGTGCTGACGCCACATCAGCATGGGAACGCCGAACACGCGGCACGACACGTGCTTCGCCCGCAGGTGAGAAGCAATCGAAAGCCCATACGGACCGGCCCCAATCACAGCAACGTGAGTCACATGGTACTCCTTTTTCGCGCCAATTCGGCTTCCTCGCGGCCAGAACGGCCCTGATTTGGCTCCGAGTGGTCTAATTGCAGGCACCCCCCAGAATCACGAAACGTCCCATCGATTACAAGAGGGCGAAAGATGTGCTGTCGAAACTGTGGTGCTACCTCGAAAGTATATGTATTCCGCCGCCGTTTGCAGCAGGCTCGGCGCGGCCCACCGCTCTGTCGGTCGCAGTCGTGCGGCGGTGGCGATGCCGGGGGTCATTCTGCTTGCGTGGTCTATTTCGATATGCCAAGTGCTGCGCTGAAGGGAGTCGCAGTTAGTACCCATCAAAAACATCGCCTTCCGCGACTAGCAGCCTCGTGATCGCTGGGCGGCACAACGTGCCATTTCATTGTCATAAAATGCTGGCGCAATCGGAATACTCTCCCAATGATAAGTTGGCTCGGGCGGTGATGGAATGGTACTTACTCCGGTGCTGCTCGGCCGATGCGCTGCTGCTTTGCCTCGCCGTGTCTTGCTGTCTTCGGTAACCACAACTGGAACGTCAATGCCGCACAGGTACGATGGCGAGCGCTGAACTCATGGGCGGGCTGGATACGGACCGCGCGGCGCGGTGTGCGCTCGGGTACAGTGCGCTCGGATACAGTGTGCCCGGGGATAGTGTGCCCGAGAACGGGGCGCTGGCATCCCGGGCGCTGATCCGGATATTTGCATCGAGCGCGGTGCCGAGAGCGGGGTTGTGCAACCTGGACGCGCATGACTGCGCCTCAAGCCTTGCCGTATTCGTTGACGTCACACGCTCCTGCGCGGCTCGGAATGATCCGGCCAGCGGGCCGTTTGGCCAGGTTGCAGCCAGCCCGCAGCACCGGGCGACCGTGCAGCTCACCGCCTGCGGGCAGGATTCAGTCGGGGGTAGATGCGCAGAATGATCGCGGCAGGAGCGCGAGACAAATCGGCTATCGGCGAAATCGATCCGCCGATCGGGGGCAAATTTGCGTCCGCGGCCTGGAACGAGGCACGAACAGGCGTCCCGACCTACTCCGCCAGCATCGAACCCCTCCGGCTGCTTGCGGGGGGCGTCATTCTCGGCGACGGGCTGGCGGTGATCCTGGCTTCCGTCGTGGCCCACATGCTGCGCTACAGCGAGTGGTCGGTGCCGATCGGCGTGTCCTCCACGACCCTGCTTGCCGCTGCCCTGATGCTGGAGGTCATGCGAGGGTCGGGGGCGTATTCCAGGCACATCACCGACGGCATCGCGGCGCAGCTCGTGCGGGTGCTGCGCAACTGGTCGGTGGTGTTTGCGCTGCTGCTGGCGCTCGGATACGTGACCAAGACCTCCGAGGTCTTCTCGCGCGTGTGGGCGTCGGCTTGGTACATGGGTGCGCTTGGCGGGTTCGGGCTTGTCCGGATCGTCGCGCTGCTGCAGGTCGAACGATGGCGCCGATGCGGCAGATTGGCCCGCATGGTGGCCGTCATCGACATGGGCGGAAACGGCGACGCTCTGGCGCGCCAGATCACCGACACGGGCGGCACCGATACCCATCTTCTTGGCGTGTTCTCGGCGAAAAGCGATCGGGGCGGCGGGATCGATGACCTGATCCGGCTCACGCGCCTGTTTCGGGTGGACGACATCATCGTGGACGCCATGGGCGGCGAGGAGACCGAAATCGGCACCGTGGTGCGGAAGCTGGGCACAATTCCGACCAACGTGCATCTCTGCACGAGCTATCTGCAGGCCGCGTTCCCGCGGCAGGAGCCAAGGCTGCTGTTCGGCAGCCCGGTCCTGACGATCTATCGCCGGCCGCTGACCGGATGGGGCGTGGTGGTCAAGCGCGCCGAGGATCTCATTCTCGGGATTCTGCTTCTGTTCCTGTTTCTGCCGCTGATGCTGGCGGTGGCGGCCGCGATCAGGATCGACAGCACCGGACCGGTCCTGTTCCGCCAGAAGCGGCTCGGATTCAACAACAACGCGTTCGAGATCCTGAAGTTCCGCACCATGATCCACGTGCCGGGTCCGGAGCTTGACGTGCCGCAGGCCCAGCGCAACGACCCGCGGGTGACGCGGGTTGGGCGCTTCCTCCGACGCACCAGCCTCGACGAACTGCCGCAATTGCTCAACGTGCTGAAGGGCAACATGTCGCTGGTGGGGCCACGCCCGCACGCACTGGCCCACAATGCGCAATATGCCGCTTTGATCGGCGGCTATCTTGGGCGGCATCGCGTGCAGCCGGGCATCACCGGCTGGGCGCAGGTCAACGGTCTGCGCGGCGAGACCGACACGCTGGAGAAAATGCAGCGCCGGATCGACTACGACCTGGCCTACATCGAGAACTGGTCGTTGCTGCTCGACCTGAAGATCCTGTTCATGACGGTATTGTTCAGCTTCTCGAGCCGAAACGCCTACTAGGTCCAACTTTGATTCCTGCGCGGGACGACGGATCGACCGGCCGGGATGCCCGGCTGTCCGGTCCCGCCGCAGCGCCGGCCGCGAGCATTCCGCCAGCCGCGCATGGTTTCCGCAACACGCCCCTGGCCTCGGCGCAGCGCGCCGACTAGCCTCGCCGGATTGCACGCCGTCGGCCACCCGAAACCAGGAGGACGCGACCGTGATTCCGGCCTCATTCGCCTATCACCGGCCAACTTCCATCAGCGACGCCATCGCCCTCCTGACGGACCTGGGCGAAGAGGCGCGACCACTGGCCGGTGGCCACAGCCTGATCCCGATGATGAAGCTGCGCCTCGCCGTGCCGCAGGCGCTGATCGATCTCGCCGGGATTGCAGGACTGCGCGGCGTGCGGCGCGAGGGCGACAGCGTCGTGATCGGCGCGACCACGACGATGGCCGATCTGATCGCCTCCACCGACCTCGCCGCCGCCGTTCCGATCATCCGCGAGACTGCGCTGGTGATCGCCGACCCGCAGGTGCGCGCGCGGGGCACGATCGGCGGCAACGTGGCCAACGGCGACCCGGGCAACGACATGCCGGCGGTGATGCAGTGCCTGGATGCCGGCTACCTTGTCGCCGGCAGTGCCGGCTCGCGCGAGATTGCGGCACGGACGTTCTATCAGGGCGCATACGTCACATCCCTGCGGCCCGGTGAAGTGCTGACCGGCATTCGCATCAGGCTGCCGCCCGCCGGCCATGGCTGGGCCTACGAGAAACTGAAGCGCAAGGTCGGCGACTACGCCACAGCGGCTACCGGCGTGGTGCTGGCGATGCAGGGCGGGCGCGTCGCGCAGGTGGCGATCGGGCTGACCAATGTCGGCGATACGCCGCTGTTCGCCGATGCTGCCGGGGCGATCCTGATCGGCTCGACGCTGGACGCCGCGTCCGTGGACCGCGCGATCGCCGCGGCGGAGGCCATTACGGCACCCGCCTCCGACGGTCGCGGGCCGGCCGAATATCGCACCAAGATGGCCGGCGTGATGCTGCGACGGGCGCTCGCCCGTGCCGCCTCGCGCGCCGCCACGCAATGACGGGGGGAGAAACCAGTGGCCAAGACCCATGTGACCATGACGGTCAACGGGGAACCGGCGGAGGGGCTTGTCGAGCCGCGCACCCTGCTGGTGCATTTCCTGCGCGAGACCCTGGGCCTCACCGGCACGCATATCGGCTGCGAAACCAGCCATTGCGGTGCCTGCACCGTCGACTTCGATGGCCAGTCGGTAAAATCCTGCACCATGTTCGCGGTGCAGGCCGAGGGCGCGAACGTGCTCACCATCGAGGGCATGGCGAACCCGGACGGCACGCTGCATGCGCTGCAGGAGGGTTTTCGTGAAATGCACGGCCTGCAGTGCGGTTTCTGCACCCCGGGCATGATCGTCCGCGCGTACCGGCTGCTGCAGGAGATTCCAAACCCCACGGACGCCGAGATCCGCATGGGCATTTCCGGCAATCTGTGCCGCTGCACCGGCTACCAGAATATCGTCGCGGCCATCCAGTTCGCGGCCGCCAGACTGAACGCCCCCGCACAGCAGGAGCAGGCGGCATGAACGACATGACCCCGACGCCCGAACAGCGGACGGAACGGCTGCAAGGCATGGGCTGCCGCCGCAAGCGCGTGGAGGACGTGCGCTTCACCCAGGGCCGCGGCAACTATGTGGACGACCTGAAACTGCCGGGCATGCTGTACGGCGACTTCGTGCGCTCGTCCTATGCGCATGCGCGCATCAAGAGCATCGATGCGGCGAAGGCGAAGGCGCTGCCCGGCGTGATCGCCGTGCTGACCGCGGCCGATCTGGCGCCGCTGAAGCTGCACTGGATGCCGACCTTGGCGGGCGATGTGCAGATGGTGCTGGCGGACGGCAAGGTGCTGTTCCAGAACCAGGAGATCGCCTTCGTCGTCGCCAACGACCGCGCCGTCGCAGCCGATGCGGCGGAGCTAGTCGAGGTCGAATACGAGGAACTGCCGCCGCTGGTCGATCCGTTCAAGGCGATGGACGCGGATGCGCCGGTGCTGCGCGAGGACCTGGCTGGCAAGACCTCTGGCGCGCACGGCGCACGCAAGCACCACAACCACATCTTCGAATGGGAGGTCGGCGACCGCGAGGCAACCGATCTCGCGTTCCGTGACGCCGAGGTCTCGATCAAGGAGCTGATCTCCTATCAGCGCGTCCATCCGTCGCCGCTGGAGACCTGCCAGTGCGTCGCCTCGTTCGACAAGGTGAAGGGCGAGCTGACCTTGTGGGGCACGTTCCAGGCGCCGCACGTGGTGCGCACCGTGGCGGCGATCCTGTCGGGCATTCCGGAGCACAAGATCCATGTGATCTCGCCTGACATCGGCGGCGGGTTCGGCAACAAGGTCGGCGTGTATCCGGGCTATGTGTGCTCCGTGGTGGCTTCCATCGTGACCGGCAAGCCGGTGAAATGGGTGGAGGACCGCATCGAGAACCTGTCCGCCACATCCTTCGCGCGCGACTATCACATGACCACCGAGATCGCGGCGACCAAGGCGGGCAAGGTGACGGCGCTGCGCGTGCACGCGCTGGCCGATCATGGCGCGTTCGATGCCTGCGCCGATCCGTCCAAATGGCCGGCAGGATTCTTCAACATCGTCACCGGCTCGTATGATTTCCCCACGGCGCACTGCGTGGTTGATGGCGTCTATACCAACAAGGCGCCGGGCGGCGTCGCCTATCGCTGCTCGTTCCGCGTCACCGAGGCCGCGTACTGCATCGAACGCGGCATGGATATCCTGGCGGCGAAGCTGGGCATGGACCCGGCCGAGTTGCGGCTGAAGAACTTTGTCCGTCGGGAGCAGTTCCCGTACCAGTCGGCGCTCGGCTGGGAATACGATTCCGGCGACTACGACACGGCGATGCGCCAGGCGATGGAGAAGACCGGCTACGCCGCATTGCGCGCCGAGCAGAAGGCCAGGCAGGAGGCGTTCCGGCGCGGCGAAACGCGGGAGCTGATGGGCATCGGCGTGTCGTTCTTCACCGAGATCGTCGGCGCCGGGCCTTCAAAGAATTGCGACATCCTCGGCATCGCGATGTTCGACAGTTGCGAAATCCGCATCCATCCGACCGGCGCCGCAATCACGCGCATGGGGACCAAAAGCCAGGGCCAGGGACACGAGACCACCTACGCCCAGATCATCGCGACCGAGATCGGCATTCCCGCCGATGACATCATGGTCGAGGAAGGCAACACCGACACCGCGCCGTACGGGTTGGGCACCTACGGCTCGCGCTCGACGCCGGTGGCCGGGGCGGCGATTGCGACCGCCGCGCGCAAGATCAAGGCGAAGGCGCAGATGATCGCGGCCTACATGATGGAGGTGCACCACGACGACGTGGAGTTCGACATCGACCGCTTCCGCGTCAAAGGACTGCCCGAGAAGTTCAAGACGATGAAGGAGATCGCCTGGGCTGCCTACAACGCGGTGCCGCCCGGGCTGGAGCCGGGGCTCGAGGCCGTCAGCTACTACGATCCGCCCAACATGACCTACCCGTTCGGCGCCTATATCTGCGTCATGGACATCGATGTGGACACCGGGGTGGCGAAGACCCGCCGCTTCTACGCGCTGGATGACTGCGGCACGCGCATCAACCCGCTGATCATCGAGGGCCAGGTGCACGGCGGGCTGACCGAGGCGTTCGCGATCGCGATGGGGCAGGAGATCGCCTACGACGAGATCGGCAATGTGAAGGGCGCGTCGTTCATGGATTACTTCCTGCCGACCGCCGTCGAGACGCCACACTGGGAGACGGACTTCACGGTCACGCCGTCGCCGCATCATCCGATCGGCGCCAAGGGCGTCGGCGAGAGCCCGAACGTCGGCGGCGTTCCGGCGTTCAGCAATGCGGTGAACGATGCGTTTGCGTTCCTCGGCAACACGCACATTCAAATGCCGCACGACGCCTGGCGGGTGTGGCAGGCGGCGCGGCGGCTGGGGGCGTAGCGGCGTGGATGCAGGAGTGAAAGCACGGGTGGGAGCGAGAGTGGAAGCAAGGGTGGAAGCAAGAGCGGACGCAGGAGTTCTCCCCCTCCCCTTGCGGGAGGGGGCTGGGGGGAGGGGGTGGCACCGGTCCCGGACGGCCCCCTCCCGCCAACCCCCTCCCGCAAGGGGAGGGGGAGAACATTTGTGCGTACTCTCCAGCCTCCCTGGCGCCCCTTCGGACCGTCGATGCCACCGATCCTGACACGCGACGAAATCGCCGACCGGTTGGCGGAGGCCGGCTACATCGCCGATCCGGACCTGGCGACCGCACTCCTGCTGATGGACATGCTCCACCGGCCGCTGCTGATCGAAGGCGAGGCCGGCGTCGGCAAGACCGAGGTGGCCAAGGCGCTGGCCGACGTGCACGCCACCAACCTGATCCGGCTGCAATGCTACGAGGGCCTCGACCAGTCCGCCGCGCTCTACGAATGGAACTACCAGCGCCAGTTGCTCGCCATCAAGGCGCGCGAGGGCGGCGACGCGGACGAGATCGAGGCGGCGATCTTCTCGGAGCGCTACCTGCTGGCGCGCCCGCTGCTGGCGGCGATCCGGCAGGACACGGCACCCGTGCTGCTGATCGACGAGATCGACCGGGCGGACCAGGAGTTCGAAGCATTCCTGCTGGAATTGCTTTCGGACTTTCAGGTGTCGATCCCGGAACTTGGCACCATCGTCGCACGCGCAGTCCCGCGCGTCGTGCTGACCTCCAACGGCACGCGCGAGTTGTCGGACGCGTTGCGGCGACGCTGCCTCTACCACCATCTGGATTACCCGACACAAGATCGCGAGGTGCGCATCATCCTGACCCGCGTCCCCGGCATCGCCGTTTCGCTGGCGCAGCAGGTGGCGCGGATGGTGGCGGCGCTGCGGCGCGAGGAATTGGCAAAGGTTCCGGGCGTGGCCGAAACGCTCGACTGGGCGCGGGCGCTGCTGGGTTTCGGCGTGGCGGACCTGGGTGCCGACCCCGTGGCGGTGTTCGATACGCTGGCCTGCGTGCTGAAGACCAACGAGGACCGCGCCCGGATCACCCGCGAGGTCACGGACAGGCTGGTCGCGCAGGTGGCGTGATGGACGCCGGGGCGCGTGTGCTCGGGCGCCTCGCCGGGTTCACCGCGACCTTGCGCGACAATGGCTTTGCCGTCGGGCTGGCGGAGGCCGGCGACGCCGCGCGCATCATGGCCTCGTCGCTTGCCGCGCGGCCGATGTGGCTCGGCCAGGCGTTTCGCGCGCTGTTCTGCTCGGATGCCGACGAATGGCGCAGGTTCGACGAGATCTTTGCCGCGTATTGGCTCGATCGGGGCGTGCGGCGCGTGACCAAGCTGTCCGGCGCCGCGCCGCGGGAGGGACCGCGCACGCTGCGGCAGATTGCGGAGGCGGGCGCGCCGCGGGGCGAGCCGCAGGCCGCCGATGCGCCGCGCGATCGGGGCGACGATGGCAGCGACAATCCCGCCGATCGTCGCGGCCGGCGCGAAGGGCGCGAGCCGCGCCGAGGCGCTGGCCCGCACGGACTTTCGCCATATCGCCGACCCGGATGCGCTGGCCGCGGCGCACGAGGCGGCGGCGCGGCTGGCCGAGGTGCTGCGCACACGGCTGACGCGGCGCTTTCGCGTTGCCACGGCCGGGCGGCGCCTGGATATGCGCCGCACCATCCGTGCGAGCATTGCGCGCGGCGGCACGCCGCTCGACCTGGTCTGGCGCCGACGACGCACGCGGCCGCTGAAGCTGGTGGTGCTGCTGGACGCCTCGGGCTCGATGAGCCTGTACACCGCCGTGTTCACCCGCTTCATCCATGGCGTGATCCATCGGTTTCGCGAGGCGGACGCATTTCTGTTCCATACGCGCCTGGTGCAGATCTCGGACGCGATGCGGGAGCGGCATCCGCAGCGCGCCATCGACCGCCTGTCGCTGCTGGCCGAGGGCGTGGGCGGCGGGACGCGCATCGGGGCGTGCCTGGCGCAGTTCAATCGCTGGCACGCACGCCGCGTGCTGACCTCGCGCACCGTGCTGATGATCGTCTCGGATGGCTACGATACCGGTGAGCCGGGCGGCATTGGGCGCTGCGATGGCGGCACTGCGCCGACGATGCCGGCGAATCGTCTGGCTGAACCCGATGCTCGGCTGGGCCGGCTACGAGCCGGTCGCGCGCGGCATGGCGGAGGCGCTGCCGCACATCGATCTGTTCGCGCCGGCGCACAATCTTGAAAGCCTGATGCGGCTGGAGGGCTATCTGGCGAAGCTGTGATGATCACACGGTGGGTCGCAGCACCAATGCGGCGAAACCGACGAACCCGCTTGTAACGGACCGCTTCCGGCCACCGACACATCCCCAGGCCTTGCGTATCGAGCGAACCGGCACGCGTTATCACAGTCGCGTGAAGGCTGCATGGCGTTTCCATCTGTAGATTGCATCATGATAGTCTCTGGGCTATCTGTCACTTGCACGATGCAATGGAGATCGGACAAAACCCATGCGGCACAAGAGTTTCGGGAACATGCAATGCCCGATCGCCCGCAGCCTGGAACGGGTCGGCGAGTGGTGGAGCATTCTGATCCTGCGCGATGCCTTCCTCGGGCTGACGCGCTTCGACCAGTTTCACAAGAGCCTCGACATCGCGCCGAACATTCTGGCGCGCCGGCTCAATGCGTTGGTCGAGGCCGGGCTGCTCGAGCGCCGCAGCTACAGCGCCCGGCCGCCGCGCGATGAATACGTACTGACCGCGCGCGGCCGGGACTTTCGTCCGGTGCTCTGGGCCATTCTTGCCTGGGGCAACAGGCATTTCGCGCCCGAAGGCCCGGCCGTGGTGGTTGTCGACAGCGAGACCGGCGAGCAGGCGGAACCGGTCCTGATCGATCGGCGCAGCGGTCGGCTGCTCGTCGAACCGGCGTTCCGCTCGGCGCCCGGCCCGGCTGCCGACGAGCGGACGCTGGCGGCGGCATGCGGTTGCCACTTCGGAAAACAGGAGCGTGTCATGAACGTGCAGGTGCTCGATCGGGCCGCGTCGTCGGTCATGCAGCGCGATGTCATAGTTCGTCCGCGCGCCCGTAAATTACGGGTGTCGCGCAAGCAGCTTGGCATCGCAGGCGCCGCACTGCTGGCAGGGCTTGGCGTTGCCTGGTACGGCCACGATTGGTGGACCGTCGGGCGTTTCATCGAAAGCACCGACGACGCCTATGTCGGCGGCGACGTCACGGTGATCGCGCCGAAGGTGGCGGGATTCATCGCCGATGTCGCAGTCACCGACAACCAGCAGGTTCATGCCGGCGATCTTCTGGTCAAGCTTGATGACCGCGATTACCGGGCCGCGTTGGCGAAGGCGGTTGCCGGTGTCGCCGGGCAGCAGGCGACGCTCGCCAATCTCGATGCGGCGATGCGCCTGCAGGACGCAGTGATCGCCCAGGCGCAGGCCGAACTGGCCGCGACAGCAGCCGAAATCACCCGTACCAAATACGATGTCGATCGCTATCGCAGCCTGGCGCACGATCAGTTCGGCTCGCTGCAGCGTTTCCAGCAGGCGGATGCCGACTACCAGAAGGCGCTCGCCGCGGATCAAAGATCCCACGCGACGCTGGACGCCGCGCAACGTCAGCTCGACGTCATCGACACGCAGAAGCAGCAGACGGCAGCCGCTCTCGCCGGCGCCGTTGCAGATCGCGATACCGCGCAGCTCAACCTCGGCTACACGGAATTGCGCGCACCGATCGATGGTGTGGTGGGAAACCGCAGTGCACGGACCGGCGCCTATGCCACGGTCGGTGCGCAGCTCATCTCGCTGGTGCCGGCGAACGGCCTCTGGGTCGACGCAAACTTCAAGGAAAACCAGCTCGCGCGCATGCACGCCGGATTGCCGGTGACGATCGTGGCCGACGTTCTTCCCGGCGAGACCTTGCACGGCCATATCGCAAGCCTGGCGCCTGCAACGGGCGCGGTGTTCAGCGTGCTGCCGCCGGAGAACGCCACCGGCAACTTCACCAAGATCGTGCAGCGCGTCCCGGTGCGCGTCGCGCTGGATGGCAATGCCGCCGATCTCGGCCGGCTCCGGCCGGGCCTGTCCGTCACCGCGGAGGTCGACGAGCGCGGGAGCATCAGCCGATGAGCGCGACGACGGCCGATGTCTTTCGCCCGGTCGTCCAGCCCGGCGAGTTGTCGATGCCGGCGAAGGTTTTTGCCTTCGCCACCATGAGCGTCGGCTTCTTCATCGCGCTGCTGGATATTCAAATTGTATCGGCGTCGCTGACCGATATCGGCGGCGGGCTGTCCGCCGGTGCCGATGAAACCGCTTGGGTGCAGACCAGCTACCTGATCGCCGAAATCGTCGTGATCCCGCTGTCCGGCTGGTTGTCGCGCGTCATGTCGACACGCTGGCTGTTCTGCGCCTCCGCCGCCGGGTTCACCCTGACCAGCCTGCTCTGCGGCTGGGCCTGGGACATCGAGAGCATGATCGCGTTCCGCGCGCTACAGGGATTCCTGGGTGGGTCGATGATCCCGACGGTGTTCACCACCGCCTTCATCTACTTCAACGGCCAGCAGCGCGTGATCGCGGCGGCGACGATCGGCTGCATCTCCTCGCTGGCACCGACACTCGGTCCGACCATCGGCGGATGGATCACCGACAACTACTCCTGGCACTGGCTGTTCTTCATCAACCTGGCACCCGGCATCTTCGTCGCGGTGGTGGTGCCGATCCTGGTGCGCATCGACCGGCCGAACCTGTCGCTGCTGCGCGGCGCCGACTATGTCGGCATGGCCGTGATGGCGGTGTTCCTCGGCTGCCTGGAATACACGCTGGAGGAAGGCCCACGCTGGGACTGGTTCGGCGACACCACGATCCGCGCGACGGCGTGGATTGCCGGCGTGGCCGGCATCGCGTTCGTCTGGCGCAGCCTGACCTTCAGCCAGCCCGTGGTC
This sequence comes from uncultured Alphaproteobacteria bacterium, assembly GCA_963739725.1. Taxonomy (GTDB): domain Bacteria; phylum Pseudomonadota; class Alphaproteobacteria; order Acetobacterales; family Acetobacteraceae; genus JAMXLO01. The sequence continues at coordinate 147,432 of CAVUBS010000034.1, forward strand.
GATCTGCGTGCGCTGAAAAGCCGCAACTTCGCACTGGGGTGCTTCTTCTCGTTCGTCACCGGCATCGGCATCTTTGCGACGATCTATCTGACGCCGCTGTTCCTCGGGCGCGTGCGCGGCTTCAGTGCGCTGCAGATCGGGCTGGCGGTGTTCTCGACCGGGCTGTTCCAGGTCTGCGCGATCCCGTTCTACACCGCGCTGGCGCGACGCGTTGACCTGCGGTGGCTGATGATGTTCGGTCTCGCATGCTTTGCCGTCAGCATGTGGAATTTCACGCCGATCACGCATGACTGGGGCTGGCGCGAGCTGCTGCTGCCGCAGGCGTTCCGCGGCTTCTCGCAGCAGTTCGCCGTGGCGCCGACGGTGACGCTGACGCTCGGCAGTCTGGCACCGGAGCGGCTGAAGCTTGCATCCGGTCTGTTCAACCTGATGCGCAATCTGGGAGGCGCGATCGGCATCGCCGCGTGCGGGACGATCCTGAACGACCGCACGAACTTGCATTTCCTGCGGCTGGCCGAGCATCTGAACAGCGGCAATTCAGCGATGCAGCAGCTGGTCCAGAAGGTTGCAACATCCGAGACCGCGGCGCGTGGGGGCGACGCCGTCCAGGGCCATGCCGCGGCGCTCAAAACGCTATGGTCGCTCACCTTGCGGGAGGCGCAGACGCAGACCTATGCCGATGCATTCCTCGTGATTGCGATCTGCTTTGCCATCGCGACCGCGATGGTGCCCTTGATGCGGAAGGTCGGAGCGCCGCCGGCACCTTCCGCCGATGCCCACTGACGCAAACGGAGGAAATACAGTTGGAACGCAGGAATGCTACGGTCGCGGTCGTCGGTGCCGGTGATTTCATCGGCAGTGCGATCGCCAGGAAATTCGCCGCCGAGGGATTTGCGGTTTTCGCCGGACGGCGCAACGGCGAGCGGCTGGCACCGCTCGTGCAGGACATCGAGGCCCAGGGCGGCCGGATCTTTGCCCGCTCGCTGGACGCACGGAAGGAAGACGACATCACGGCCTTCCTGCAGGAGGCGGATCGCGCAGGCGCCGCTCGAGGTCTGCATCTTCAACGTCGGCGCCAACGTCAATTTCCCGCTGCTCGACACGACGGAGCGCGTGTTCCGCAAAGTTTGGGAGATGGCCTGCTATTCTGGGTTCCTCGCCGGGCGCGAAGCCGCACGACTGATGCTGCCGCGCGGTCGTGGCGCGATCTTCTTCACCGGTGCCACGGCGAGCCTGCGTGGCGGCGCGGGATACGCCGCGTTCGCGGCGGCCAAATTCGGCCTGCGCGCGGTCGCCCAGAGTGCGGCACGCGAGCTTGGACCCAGGAATATCCATGTCGCGCATCTCGTCATCGACGCCGGCGTGGACACCGAGTGGGTGCGCGCGCGGATCAAGGAGCGCGAGGGTGCCGAGGCGCTCGCGAATCTCGACCCCGGCCGGCTGATGCGGCCGGCAGCGGTCGCCGAGGCGTACTGGCAGCTTTACCAGCAGCCGCGGGATGCGTGGACGTTCGAGCAAGAGATACGTCCGTTTGGCGAAAGGTGGTGAACGCGATGAACAAGGTGGAATTCCACTTCGATTTCGGCAGCCCCAACGCGTATCTGAGCCATCTGGTCATCCCTGCCATCGAACGCAGAACCGGCGCGCGCTTCGACTACGTGCCGGTGCTGCTCGGCGGGGTGTTCAAGCTCACCAACAACCGATCGCCGGCGGAGAGCCTAGCCGGGATCAGGAACAAGCCGGAATACCAGCGTCTGGAGACCGCGCGCTTCGTCGCGCGATACGGTATCACGCGGTTCACGGCGAACCCGTTCTTTCCGGTGAACACCCTGGTCCTGATGCGCGGGGCGGTGGCGGCCCGGAAGCTCGGCGTGTTCGAGCGATACGTGGACGAGATCTATCGGCACATGTGGGCGGAACCGAAGAAGCTGGACGACCCCGACGTGCTGCGCGCCGCGCTCGCGGAGTTCGGATCTTGACGCCGACCAGCTTCTCGCGCTGGCGCAAACCGCCGAGGTGAAGCGCGAACTGCTGGTCAACACGGAACGTTCGGTCGAGCGGGGCACATTCGGATCGCCGACCTTTTTCGTCGGCGAGGCGATCTATTTCGGGAAGGACCGGCTGCGCGACGTCGAAGAGGCCATTGTTGCGGCCGGACATCCGCAATGAACTTGACACAAGAATGATCGCTGCCTGAAGCTGCCTCGCCCGTGCACGTCGCCTCCGGGCCAATCAGCCAGCAGGGAGAGTTCGGATGAAAGCGCGTCTGTTCGCAGCCGCCACGGCCATGGGCATCCTTGGCGCATCGGCGGCAGCCGATGCGCAGATCAAGCTCGGCGCCATCCTCTCGGTGAGCGGCCCGGCGGCTGCGATGGGTGTCGGCTACAAGGGCGCGTTCGACTTCTTCCCCGCGCGAGATCGCCGGACAGAAGGTGGAATACATCATCCGCGACGATGCGACCGACGCGAACACCGCATTCACCATCGCGCAGAAGATGATCTCGGAAGACCATGTGGACGCCTTCATCGGCCCGTCGCTCGACCGCCTCGGATGCCGCGGTGGCGCCGCTCGCCAACCAGGCGCACGTGCCGATGATCGCGATGGCGCCCTACGAGTATGATCCGGCAAAGCAGCCCTATACCTTCAACGATGCGCAGCCGCTTTCGTTGATGGTGTCGGTCGTGTTCAAGTACATGCAGCAGCACGGCGTGAAGGACATCGGCTTTATCGGCTTCTCGGATGGCTGGGGCGATCAGGTGCTGGCCGCCACCAGACTGTCGGCGCAGGCCGAAGGGGTCAAAATCCTCGCCGACGAGCGCTATGCGCGCACCGATACCTCGGTTGAGGCCCAGGCGCTGAAGCTGATGAGCGTGCATCCGCAGGCGGTGATGATGGGCAACTCGGCGAGCGCCGGCCGCGCTGCCCGTCGTTGCGCTGCGCCATCGCGGTTTCAAGGGCGCCATCTACGGCAACCACGGCATCGTCAGCCCCGCCTTCATCAAGATCGGCGGCGCGGCGGCGGATGGCGTGATCGCCGACACCTCGCCGCTGGTGGTCTACGACCAATTGCCCGACGGCAACGTGATCAAGCCGGTGGCGACCGCGTTCATGGCGAAATACACGAAGCAGTTCGGGCCGCAGAGCGTGAACCCGTTCGCCGGCTACAGCTATGACGCACTGCTGCTGCTGGAGAATGCGATCCCTGCCGCGTCTGCAAGCCGGCAAGCCTGGTACCGAGGCGTTCCGCGTGGCGCTGCGCGATGCGCTGGAAAAGGTGCACGAACTGGTCGGCGTGAGCGGCGTCTACAACATGTCGCCGACCAACCATAACGGGCAGGACGAACGCGCCGCCGTGCTGGTGGAGGTGAAGGACGGCGCCTGGAGGGCGATCGAATAGAAGCCTTTCCGGCCCGCGGCGCCGCATGGATCTGTATATCTTTCTGGCGCTGCTGCAGGACGGGATCACCACCGGCGCGATCTACCTGCTGCTTGCGATCGGGCTGTTGATCGTGTTCTCGGTGACGCGGGTGATCTTCGTTCCGCAGGGAGATCTGCTGGCGTTCGGCACGCTGACAGCCGGCACGCTGCAGTCGGGTCATGTGCCTGGCACGCTGTGGCTGCTCGACGGCGTCGCGGCGGTGGCGCTTGTGGTATCGCTGTTCGGCGGACGGCGCGCGGCAATGCGAGGCGCGCTGACCTGGGGCGTCTATCCGTTCGTCGTGACAGTCGCCGCGCTTGTCCTCGCGCCGCTCCGGGTGCCCGCGATTTCGATCCTGCTGGCGCTGGCCATCGTCACGCCCATGGGGCCGCTGATCTGGCGCTTCGCGTTCCGTCCGATCGCCGAAGCCTCGGTGCTGGCCTTGCTGATTCTGGCGATGGCATTGCATTTCGTGCTGATCGGCCTCGGCCTGGTGTTCTTCGGACCCGAGGAGGTCAGCGCACCGGCGTTGACCGACGCCAGTTTCGAGTTCGGGGTTTTGAATGTCTCCGGCCAGTCGGTGGCCGTGTTGCTCTGCTGTGTCACGCTGGTTCTGGCGCTGCGCTGGTTCTTTGGCGCCACGATGCATGGCAAGGTGCTGCGGGCCGCTGCTTCCGATCGGCTCGGCGCGCGACTGGTCGGCATCGATGCGGGGGCAAGCGGTGCATTGGCCTTCGGGCTCGCATCTTTCATCGCGGCGCTGGCCGGCGTGCTGATCGGCGCGATGACGCCGCTTTCGTACGACGCCGGCTTCGACATCGGGCTCAAGGGATTTGTCGCGGCGATCATGGGTGGCTTGATCTCCTATCCGATGGCCGCCGCCGGCGCGGTGCTGGTGGGCGTGCTTGAATCGCTCAGCAGCTTCTGGGCAAGCGCCTATCGCGAGGTGATCGTCTTCACCATGCTGATCCCGGTTCTGGTCTGGCTCTCGTTGCGCAGCGGATCGGCCGAGGATCGGGCGTGACGCCGGCGACCGGACGACGTTGGCTCGCCGTATCGGCGACGGTCGGCCGTCGTTGTGCTCGCCCCCGCGATGCTGCCCGACTTTTACGTCACGCTGTTCGGCTATGTCGGGTTGGCCACGCTTGTCGCGCTTGGCCTCGTGCTGCTCACCGGCGTCAGCGGGCAGACCTCGTTCGGGCAGGCGAGCTTCGTCGGTCTCGCAGCCTATGCGACCACGTTGCTCACCAAATTTTCGGGCGCGCGAGCCCATCGCGGGGCTGGCTGTCGGACTTGCCCTGACCGGCACGACGGCGTGGTTGCTCGGGCTGGTCACCGCGCGGCTTTCCGGCCACTTCCTCGCGCTTGTCTCGGTCGCCTGGGGCATCAGCTTCTTCGCACTGTTCGGAACGCTGCCGATGCTGCACGGTTTCAACGGCATCGGCGACATTCCGCCGCTCCGCATCGGTCCGCTGTCGGCCGAAAACCGGCGCGTCAACCTGGGCGTGATCTGCGCTGCCGTTGCGTTTGTAATGGTCATGTCCGGCAATTTGCTCGACAGCCGCATGGGCCGCGCGATCCGCACGCTGAACGGCGCGCGCCTGATGGGCGAAAGCGTGGGGATCGACACCGTGCGCCTGAGCCGCGCGGTGTTCGTCATCGCCGCGCTGTATGCCGGGGTTGCCGGATTTCTGTTCGCGCATTTCCAGCGGTTCATCAGCCCGACGCCGTTCAGCCTTGCTGTCAGCATCGACTATCTTTTCATGGTCATCATCGGCGGCGCCGAATGGCTGTGGGGCGCGCTGGCCGGTGCGGTACTGGTGGTGGTGCTGCGCGATCAGTTCAATGACTGGATCCCACGCATCACCGGGCGCACCGGTGATTTCGAGCTGCTGGTATTCAGCATCGTCGTGATTCTGCTGCTGCAGCGAGCGCCGCAGGGTTTTCTTCCCATGCTTGCACGCATGCCACGGCGGCGTCCGCCGACGGGGCGAATTGGCGACCGATGCGCTCGGCTGACGTCATGCCCGTGCCCGTGGCGCTCGGCCCGGCGGTGCCTGGAGCGGAACTGCTCGCACTGGAATCGGTCTCACGCAATTTCGGCGGGCTCGCAGCCAACCGGGACGTGAGCTTCGCTGTCCATGCGAGCGAGATCGTTGCGCTGATCGGCCCGAACGGCGCGGGCAAGACGACGCTGTTCAACGTGGTCAGCGGCGTGATTCCGCCGAGCGGCGGCCATGTCCGTCTGTTCGGCACGGCGGCGGAGCATCTGCCGCCGCGACGCGTCGCCGCACTTGGCATCGCGCGCACGTTCCAGCATGTGAAGCTGCTGTCGAACCGGAGCGTGCTGGAGAACATCGTACTTGGGACACACCTGTCGGGCCGTGCCGGTTTGATGCGCGCGATGCTGCGGCTCGATCGCGCCGAGGAAGCGCGGCTGCAAGCCGAGGCACGCGCGCAGGCCGTTCGCGTGGGATTGGGCAGGGTGCTGGACATGCCGGCCGGCGATCTGCCGCTGGGCCAGCAGCGGGTCGTGGAGCTCGCCCGTGCGCTGTGCCTGCGTCCTCGGCTGCTGCTTTTGGATGAACCCGCTGCGGGACTGCGTTTGCCGGACAAGCAGCGGCTCGCGACATTGCTGCGCCGGTTACGCGCCGAGGGCATGGGGGTGCTGGTCGTCGAGCACGACATGGAGTTTGTCATGCAGCTCGCCGACCGTGTTGTCGTGATGGATTTTGGCCAGAAGATCGCCGAAGGCCCACCCGAACGCGTGCAGTCCGATCCGGCGGTGCTGGAAGCCTATCTGGGCGGCCTGGCGTGACCACGCCGCTGCTGCAACTGGACGGTCTTCGCGCTGGCTATGGTCATGTGGAGGTGCTGCACGGCGTCAGCCTGACGGTGCCGGAAGGCCACATGGTCGCCATCGTCGGACCGAACGGCGCGGGCAAGACCACGCTGATGGGCGCGGTGATGGGCCTTCTGCCGCGGCGCGGCGGCACGGTGCGCTACATGGGCGAACCCGCCGGCACGACCGAAGCGCTGGTTGCATCGGGCGCACTGCTGGTGCCCGAACAGCGTGCGCTGTTCACCGACATGAGCGTCGAGGACAATCTGCTTTTGGGATTTTATCCACGCAGGCGCGCAGGCGAGCGCGATGCACGTCCGGCGATGCGCGAGGTGTTCGCGATCTTTCCGCATCTGCGAGGAACGGCGGCGCCAGCTTGCCGCGACGCTCTCGGGTGGCGAGCGGCAGATGCTGGCACTCGGGCGGGCGTTGATGGGCCGGCCGCGCCTGCTGCTGCTGGATGAACCGAGCCTCGGACTCGCGCCGCTGATCGTGCGCGAGATTTTTCGCGTGCTTGTCGATCTGCGGCGACGCGGGCTGTCGATCCTGCTCGTCGAGCAGAATGTCCGGGTCGCGCTGCAGGTTTCCGATTACGGATATGTGCTGGAGATGGGCGAGGTGGCAGCCGAGGGGCCGAGCGCGGAACTGGCGCGCAACCCTCGCGTGCTGGAAACCTATCTGGGCCAGAGCCGACGGTCGGATGCGACCGCCCGTTCGTGACCCGGACGCAGTCATGGCGGGCTACTTCAGACTGGCGCGGCAACGCTCCACGGCGGCCAACAATGCCGGCATTTTCGGGCGATCGACATCGATGGACGTCTCCTGATCGGTCAGTTGCACCGTGATCCGTGTTGCAGACCGCAGCAGGTTTTCCACCGGCTCATTGACCGGCACCGACAATCGCCCCTGGTCCGCGGAAGCCATGAGATGCGGTGGTGTTTGGGCGGCCGGAGCACCCAACCAGAATTCGCCGAGACGGACAGCAACGGACACCGGCTGATCGGCCGGAAACCGCCAGTTGTCATCGTAGAAGCTGATTTCTTTTGCGGTGGTCTTCCCCCACGTGACGACGGCCGCGTCGTTCTTGTTGTAAAGGAACAGCGAGCAGGCGATCTCGCCAGACCGATACAGGTGCTGAACCACCGCGGCACCACTTGTTCGCCACCAATCCGTTTCCGATGCACACTGCGCCGGACTCGACGATGCGATCACAGGCGCGGCAACGATCATGGTCAGCAGGTGATTTGGCTTCAACATGGCTTCGCGAGGCTCACTCAACGTGTGGGCCAATATTGCTGGACGGGATGGCTACGTGGAGGACGCGGATTCAGTCCCGCAGACCGAGCAGTTCCCGTTTCAACCGGGGCGTCGGCGGCTCAGGACCGATGAAGGTGGCAAGTATCGTCTCGGCGAAATGCGGATCCGAGATCTCACCCATCGGCCGCCCATTGCACGTAATGTGGACTCCCTTCGAGGTGAACAGCAGCGTGGTCTCGTCGCCCTTGTGCATGGATGGCACTGCGGCAAGGAAATGCTGCACGTCGCGAGGATCAAGGTAGCACGGCGCCTTGCAATTCTGTTCGAAGCCGTCACGCCATGCCGTTCGGGCATCATCCGCGTCCACATCACGAAGGAACCGGATGTCGAGCAGCTTCACCTGCGGCGAGTGCAGGATCGTGTCGGCATTGTCGCTCCGCCGTTCCAGATACAGACCTGCGACATAGATGCGAATGCCAAGAACGGAGAAGGTGCGGAGCCCGATGCCGTTCAGCCGCATCTGCGTGCCGTTCGCCACTCGCGCATCTGGCATGGATACGCCATCCAAATCCGCCGCCAGTGCGGCAGATAAGGGAGCCAACGCGACAGTCGCCAAAAACAAGTTACGGACCATGGAGTATTTTCCACTCCTGTATGGTATCGTTCGCGCCGCATTTCATTTTGTCAACGGCAGGAAGCCTCCAGTCGAATCGAATTATACCATGAATTCAACCGCGTTGACCATAGATGGTCTCGTTGCGCAAGAACGGTGTTCGAGATCACCCTCCTGACCGAGTGTTGATTGGTCCTCACTATCCCACCTGGTCGTTGTCACGTTAAGGTTTGACGTTATTATAGAATCCGGAGGAACGGCCCGCCATGAACCTCATTCTCCTTGTCGTGATCCTGCTGATCCTGTTCGGTGGCGGCGGGTTTTACTATGGCGGTCCGTATGTCGGCGGCGGGCTTGGCACCGTCCTCCTGATCGTCCTGATTGTCTTGCTGCTGCGAGGATAAGCTGCGCCCCGCAGGGCAACCGCCGCATCGAATGTCCCGCTCGGTCAGTGGGCGTGCCGGTGGCCGTGGCGGTGATGCAGGTCGGGGAAGTGCGCATGCCTATGCACCAGAGGCAGGTGCCGATGCAAATGCGTGTGCGGCTCGCCCGGCGGGTCGTCCGGACCGTGGCCATGCTGGTGATGCTCGTCGTGGGCGTGCCGGTGCTCGTGCTGCATCGCTTCGTGAACATGCTCATGCTCATGTCGTTCGGCGAGATGGAGCCACAGGCCCAGCGCCATCAACCCGCCGGCCAGCAGCAGTTCAGCGGATAACGGCTCGTCCAGCATAACGACGGCGAGCACGGCACCGACGAAGGGGGCGAGCGAAAAATAAGCGCTGGTGCGCGCCGCGCCGAGATGCCGCAGTCCCAGCACGAACAGGGCCAGGCTCACGCCATAACCCAGGAAGCCGACCGCACCGACAGCAAGCAAAATGCCTGCCGGCGGCAACACCGCACCGTTCGCGCATGCAAGCAGCAGATTGACCGCGCCCGCGACCAGGCCTTTGAGCATGGCGATCTGCACCGGATCGGCCGACGACAGCTTGCGCGTCACGTTATTGTCAACGCCCCAGCAAAGACAGGCGCCAACGACCAGCATGGCGCCCCACTGGAACGATGCCCGCCCCTGCCAGGAGATCACGGCTGCCCCGCCGAGGATGGCAAAAGCACCCAGGAGCAGGCGGCGATCGACGTTTTCGCGGAACACCACCCAGGCGATGCCCATCGTCGCCAGGCCCTCGAGGTTGAGCAGCAGCGAGGCGCCCGCCGCATCGACGCGCGTCAGCCCGAACATGAGCAGCAGTGGTCCGGCAACGCCGCCGGTGGCGATCACCAACGCGAGCCACGGCAGATCCGAACGCCGCAGTGGCGCCTCGATTGTCGGGAGCTGGAACAGCCCTCGCGATAAGTGCACGATCGCGAGGCCAACGCCTGCGCCAAGATAGAGCAGGCCCGCCATTGTCCAGGGATCGACCGAACCCAGGAGCAGCTTGGCGAAAGGCGTGCTGGCGCCAAACAGAATCGCGGACATCAGGGCGAGCAGGATGCCGGTTCGTGTCATCGCACGTCTGTTCCCGCGTCAGTCGCGCCTGTCATCATAAGGCGCGCCGCTTGCGGAAATACGCGTAGAGGTCATCGAACACGGCAGCGCCTCGCACCAACCGCTGCGCGTCGTCCTTGGTGGCGAGACACAGACCGGTGACGAGATGCGCGATGCCGTCGGTTTCCTCCCGCCCGAACTTTCCGTCCTTCAGATCGATGTCGTGGACGATCTCGGCGATGGCGGTCAGCGCCGTGTCGTTCAGGTCGAGCCTGGCCAGCAGCACCTCGAACGTGCAGCGATCGCCCTCGTGGGTGAATTCCGCCTCGAACATGTCGAAGCGCAGTTCGCCCTCCTGCGGCACGTGGCCCTTCGCCCGGACAAATCGGAAGCGCGCGTCCGGATCGATGAAGCGCCGGATCAGCCAGGCCGAGGCAATGCGATCGACGAAGACGCCCTGCCGCGTTACCCATACCCGGTTGGTCAGCGTCCCGAGGCCCCGGATCGCCGGCGCGAGATCCGCCTGCGCCTGGCCCATGGCATCCTCCTTGCCCATTTGCGCCTCGAGACCCGCAATCAGCCCGTCCACCGTCTCGCGGCCGTTCGCTCCGAAGAAATCGATGGCGACGGTCTGGCCCACACTCGCCTTCAGCCGTGCCAGCCTGGTTCTGATATCAGCCCGATCCAGTGCTTCCCCAAGTTCGCGCGCCTCTTTGGCCAATGCGTCGTAGTCCGCGCCGCGGGCCGCGTTGAACGTCGCCTGCACCTCCTCGTCTGACAGCCCGTCCACCAACCGCGCCTCGCAGATCAATGCCTCGCCGCCGCCATCCCTGATCTCCCGCAGCAGCCACTCGAAATCCTCCTGCGCCTGCTCCCCGGCGGGCAGCGCATGGACGGCGTTCTTGATCGCCACGGCGCCGAGGCTCTGCAGCCGCCGCCAGGTCTTGACCCGTTGATAGGCCGGCTTTGCCGGGAGTTGGTGGATCAGCAGCAGCCACCGCGCCCGATTGTCCGTGGTCTCAGAATTAGCCATGACGATTCCGTATCACAAATCGATCACGAATGATATACTTGTATCACGCCTAGCCCCGCTCTATGCGTGCGCCACGGACCGGGAGGAATGCCAGCATGCAATGGGTCACGCGTGAACAGGGCGTCGCGGTCCAAGATGCACTCTACGCCTCGTGCAGAGGCCACCAGCACAAGACACGTAACTGGTCACCGGCGCCAGCCGCCCCATGAGCACCGCCCCAGTCACCTCGCCCGAACCGGACACCGGCACCGTCAAGCAGCGTGGTTCCATGGTGGAACTGGTCGCCTACTTCCTGCGGCTCGGCACGCTCGGCTTCGGAGGCCCGGTCGCGCTCTGCGGGCTGATGGAACGGGACCTCGTCCAGGAACGTGGCTGGCTGACCAGGGGGGAGATGCGGGACGCCATCGCGGTCAGCCAGTCGATGCCGGGGCCGCTTGCGATCCAGGTGGGTATTTTTATCTCCTATATGCGGTGCGGTTTCTGGGGTGCCTGGGCTGGCGGCTGGGCCTTTATCCTCCCGAATTTCGTGATCGTCGCGGCGCTGGGTGCGCTGTATGTCCACTTCGGCGGCCTGTCGTGGATGACCGCGATCTTCTATGGCGTCAGCCCGGCGGTCATCGCGCTGATCGTGCATTCCTGCTGGCGCCTTGGAAAGCTCGGCATGGAGGACAGGTTCCAGTGGGCGATCGCCGGCATGTCGTTCCTGGTCACCGTCGTGCTGCAGGCCGAGGTGGCGATCCTGTTCATCGCCGCCGGTGTGTTCGGCATTCTGTATTACGGCTCCCTGCTGGGTCGTTCGCCCCCGGCGGCAATGGCTGCCTTCGCCGCGCCCGTGGGCGCTGCCGGCACTGCGGCGATCGGCACGTCGCAGACCGCATCGCTGCCGCTGCTCGCCAAGCTCGGCGCATTCTTCCTCAAGGCCGGCAGCCTGACTTTCGGCAGCGGCCTCGTGATCGTGCCGTTCCTCGAGCAGGGACTTGTCAAGGACACGAACTGGCTGAACCCGCGCGAGTTCCTGGTCGCAGTCGCGATCGGCATGCTGAGCCCGGGCCCGGTGGTGATCACCGCCACGTTCGTCGGTTATCTGGTCGCCGGCTTTTGGGGTTCGCTCGTCGCCACCGTCGGCATTTTCCTACCTTCGTTCCTGATGGTGCTGATCGTCGCGCCCATTCTGCTGAGGCACCGCAACAACCCGAATGTTCAAGGTTTTGTGAAGGGCGCATTCGCTGCCGCGATCGGTACGATCCTCGGCGCTTGCGTTCTGCTGGGAAAGATCGCCATCGGCGACTTGCTGACCGCGCTGATCGCGATCGTCTGCCTTGCCGTGCTGTTCCGCTTCAAGGTCAGCAATCCGCTGATGATTGGGGCGACTGCCATCGTCGGGCTCGTCGCCTTCCCGATCATTCAGCCCGCCTGGGTGTTTGTCCAATGACACGCCGTCGATCTTTATCAGAAAAGGAAAACTCCATGCGCTCAGCATATGCCATCATGCTTGCGGGTTCGGTGCTTGTAACAGCCCTTCCGGCCTCGGCGGCGGACATCGATTGGGCCAAGGTCGATCAGGCGCTCGGCAAGACGGGTGCGAACCAACCCGGCGATCTGCACAAATACGGGTTGCCGCGCACCGACCTTCAGGTCACCGTCGACGGTGTGGCCATCAAGCCGGCGTTTGCGCTGGGCGGTTGGCTGGCCTTCAAACCGATGGGCGCGGGCGCGATGGTGATGGGCGACCTCGTTCTCACCGGCGACGAGATCAATCCGGTGATGACGAAGCTGCTGACCGGGGGCGTGGGGGTGACGGCCGTGCACAATCATCTGCTGCGGGCGCAGCCTCCGACGTTCTATATGCACGTGAACGGCGAGGGCGATCCGATCAAGCTTGCCACAACGCTGCACGATGCACTCACCGCGAGCAAGACGCCCTTCGCCGCACCGCCGGCCGTTGCTTCGAACACGCCATCAGCGCCCGATCTGGACAGCGCAAAGCTCGAGCAGGTGCTCGGCTACAAGGCGACGCTGACCGGTGGCGTGTATCAGTTCTCGGTGCCTCGCGGCGACACAACCAGCGATGCCGGCATGGCCGTGCCGCCGGCCATGGGCATGGCAATCCCGATCAATTTCCAGCCTACGGGCGACGGCAAGGCGGCGATCACCGGTGACTTCGTGCTGCTCGCCAGCGAGGTCACCCCGGTTCTTTCGGCATTGCGCGCCAACGGAATCGAGGTGACCGCACTGCACAATCACATGCTCGACGACCAGCCCCGGATGTTCTTCATGCATTTCTGGGCCAACGATGATGCGGTGAAGCTCGCGCAGGGTTTGCGAGCGGCATTGGACAAGGTGAACGTGGCGAAGAGCTGATTTGTCGCTTTGAAGGATGCGCCCGATGACCCGAAGCTCAATCGTGGGTGCGGCGGCAATCGCAATGCTGGCCATCCCGGCTGTCGCCGCGGACCAGCCGACCGTCGTCAGCCTGGTATCGACGAAGCCAGGCAGCCTGCCGGATGGCTTCACGAGTGAGCTTACCGGCAAGGGAGCCCAAGGTCATTGGGAAGTCATCCCGGACCCAGCAACGCCCGGCGGTCGGGTCTTCGCGCAAACCAGCGCAGACCCGACCGACTACCGGTTTCCGCTCGCGATCTATCAGGATGTCGTTGCAACCAATGTCGAGGTGACCGTGCGCTTCAAGGCGATCAGCGGCCGCGGCGACCGCGCCGGTGGCATCGCGGTTCGGGTGTCTGACAACAACAATTACTATGTCCTGCGCGCGAACGCACTGGAGGACAACGTCAATCTCTATCGCGTGGTGAAAGGCTCCCGACGCGAAATCCATGGTGTCGGCAACCGCGTGAGTTCCGGTGAATGGCACACGTTGGGACTGCGGGCCGAGGGCAATCGGTTCACTGTGTCGTTCGACGGCAAGCAACTCTTTACGGTCCAGGACGACACGTTCCCCGGAGCGGGCAAGATCGCTCTGTGGACCAAGGCGGACAGCGTCACGCAATTTGCCGACCTGGCGATCCGCTCGCTGCCCTGACGGCGAACAGATGGAGCACGTGCCAGTTGCGTTCCTGCTGATTGCGCAATAAACCGACGCCTCGAACGGGCAGCGGAGGCTGACATGGGATCACACGCTATGCAGGCGCTTCGATTGGGGGCGGTTATTCTGGCCCTCTCGGGTCTATCATGCATCCGGTCTCGATGCAGAGGAGACAAATACGCCGGCGTTGGCCGCGGCCATCAAGGAAGTACCGGCGACCGTGGAACAGGGCCTCGCGTCCGCTGCCGGCGGCGGCCGTCCGATTTCGGCAAAATTCGAGATGGATGGTGACGAGGCGGCATTGTCGGTTTACCTGCAACGCACCGACGGCTTCAGGGAAGTCCTGATCAACCCGCTTTCCGGCAAGGCGGCGGGCGCGACGATGATCACCGAGGGCGATGACCTGAAGGATGCGCAGGCGCAAAGCGCCGCTATGGCAAATGCGAAGACGACCCTGCTGACATCCGCCCAGCACGCCGTCGGTGCAAACCCGGAGGCTCGGGTGGTCAGCGTCATCCCCGAACTTCAGAATGGACATCCGGTTGCGATCGTGACGCTGTTGCGCGGCGACAACTTCACGAAGGTCACGGAAAAGCTCGACTGAGCGCACGACCGGCGTCGTGCACGTTGATACGGAAGACGCTTGGCCTATCCGGAGCCATCTCGACTTTTTCCACCCATCCGGCATTCTGGGGACCGTGCATCGGACAGGGGAGGGTGCGCACCGTGGCGTTGAAGGACCGCATCGCGTTTGGCATGTCGCTGCCGCATCGCTCGCCCGACAAGATCGACATGAAGGACGTGCACACGGTTGCCCTGCGCGCCGAGGCGTTGGGGTTTTCCGACCTTTGGGTGACCGAGAACACGCTGGACCACGTCACCTGCCTCGATCCCGTCGTGGCGCTGACCTATGCGGCCGCTGTCACCAGCCGGATCCGTGTCGGCGCATCGGTGGTGGTGCTGGCGATCCACAGTCCGCTGATGGTGGCGCACCAATGGGCGACGCTCGACCATGTCAGCAACGGGCGGGCGATCCTCGGCGTCGGGCTGGGGCGCGAGCATCACTACCAGCAGTTCGAGGTTCCCGAGGACGGCCGCGTGCGCCGGTTCCGCGAGGAAGTCGAATTGATCAGGGCGTTGTGGACGCAGCAGACGGTGAATTACCACGGCCGGTTCTACCATCTGGAGAACGGCACGATGTCGCCCAAGCCGGTGCAGCAGCCGTTGCCGATCTGGATGGGCGTCGGCCATCCCGACGCAATTCGCCGGGCGGCATCGATCGCCGATGGGTGGATGGGATCGGGCGGGTCGAGCATCGCCGAATTCGCCCGCTCGGTGCCGCTGCTCCGGGAGGCGCTTGAGAAGGCAGGGCGCGATCCGGCAGGGTTCCCGATGTCAAAGCGGATCTTCATGGCGGTTGATGATCGCCCGGACGTTGCACGCGCCGCACTGCACCGCTGGTTCACCGAGGTGTACCATAATCCCGCGGGGACCGATGCGTCGGGCATCCACGGCACGCGCGAACAGGTGCGCGAGCGGCTGGAGGAGGTCATCGCGATGGGCGCCAACCATCTGCTGCTGAACCCGGTTTCGCGGCATGTGGAGCAGATGGAGGCGCTGGCAGAGATTGTCGGGCTGGCATAAGGGGAAATGCGATGGAAGCGATCGTTGGCAGCGGGAAATATACCTACAAGGTGCACGAGGACTGGGCGCACGCTCCAGCGGGCGTGGACATGAAACCGGCAGCGGTTGCGGTTGGCCCGCAGGACCGGGTGTACTGCTTCAATCGGGTCGCCGAGCATCCGGTTGTGGTGTTCGACCGCGACGGCAATTTTGTTACATCGTGGGGCGCGGGGATGTTCAAATTTCCCCATGCGATCCGTTTCGATGACAAAGGCTTTGTCTGGCTTACCGACGAGCATCACCAGCAGTTCATGAAATTCACCGCCGATGGGCAGTTGCTGCAGACCATCGGCGTCAAGGGCGCGCGTTCCGACACCGGCGTGCCGGACGAGGACTTCAGTTCGGTCGCGTGGAAGAAGGTCACGCACGGCGGCGGGCCGTTCAACCTGCCGACGGATATCGCCTTTGCGCCGGACGGCTCGATGTTCATGAGCGACGGCTACGGCAATGCCCGCGTGCACAAGTTCTCGGCCGACGCGAAGCATCTGTTCTCGTGGGGCGAGCCTGGCAAGGCGCCGGGGCAGTTCAATCTGCCGCACGGCGTGTGGGTCGATCGCCGCGGGCGGCTGCTGGTCGCTGACCGCGAGAACGATCGCGTGCAGGTGTTCGATCAGGACGGAAAGCTGCTTCAGGTCTGGCCGACCGAGTTGATCGGCCCGGCATTCTTCTACGTCGATGACGACGACATCGTCTACATCGCCGAGCACAACGGCGGCATGATCAGCATCCTGACGCTCGACGGCGAGCGGCTGGCGCGCTGGGGCGATCCGATCCATCGGTCCTGCCACGGCATCTGGTGCGACTCCCGCGGCGATATCTACGTCGTGCAGCCAGGCGAATGGGGACGCGTGCGGCGCGTCGTGAAATTCGAGCGTCAGTAGCGGCGCGGCGTTTCCGGTCAGAGCCTGAGTTTGAACAACCGAATTGGCTTCTGGCGTGGCGATCCGTTCACCCCGTCATGCCGACGCAGGTCGGCATCCACGTCTGTCCTTGCTGCGATCAGCAAGACGTAGATGGCGGGCCTGCGCCCGCCATGACGATGTGGGCATCGACAGCGCGGCAGGTGAAGCAGTTATTCGGCGTCGGTTCCTTAGGCGGGGATCGTCAGGGAAATAAGCCGCTCCGCCGCGCCGTCGACGCTGTCGAGGTTGCGGCAGGTATCGATCAGGTCGGCGTATTGCGTCTCCGGAATGGCAAGGCCGGGGGCGACCGGGCGGATGCGCCTGGCGTGCACGTCGAAGTCCCAGATGAACTCGCGGCCGGTGCCTTCCTTGGTGAAACGCCTGCCGTCCTTGGTGAAGACGGTGACGCGCGGTCCGAACAGGGTGCGGCGCACGGTGGGGATCAGCGTCACCCGGTGCATGAGGTCCAGCACCTCCGGCGGATCCGTCTCGCCCGGGCCGGGCTGTCCGCCGCGCAGCAGCGGATAGCCGCGCGTGACCGCACCGTACGCCGAGAAATACTGGGTGCTGCCGACCCTCGGCTGGCCATCGCTGCCCGGGGTGGGGAAGGCGGGGCTCGGATACTCGGTCTCGAGCCAGTTCACCACGGCCTCGATGCGGTCGATGTCCTGGTAGATGAGATTGTGTTCCTCGCACAGCCTTGCCGTCACATCGACATGCGCGATGTTGTAGCCGGCGGTCGAATAGATACGGTACAGCGTCTCGAGAAAGATCCAGTCCCGGCCTAGACCTTCGGTGATCCGGTTCATGTCGGTGCGGTTGTCGCCGGTGAAGCTGTAGCGCAACTGGCCGAGATTGTTGCCGGCGTAGGCGTGATAGAAGCCGGCATCGCCTTCCAGCGTCGTCTCGCCGCCCTGCGTGCCATGCTTCGCCAGCGCCACGGCGAGCAGGGCGTTGCGGACGGCGCCGCCCTCGCGCAGGGAACGTCCGCCGCTGCGCGCGCCTTCCAGATTGCCGGCCGCCAGGTTGACGCACTGGGCGATGGCGCCGTTGACCTGATCCGCGTCGAGGCCCTGGATCTTCGCCGCCGCGACCGCGGCACCGAAGATGCCGAACACGGGTCCCGCGTGGAAGCCGCGCGACATCACGGTGGGGATGAATTCGGCGGCCATGCGCTCCATGACCTCGTAGGCGGCGGCCACGGCGGTGATGAATTCACGCCCGGAGCAACGCGTCGTCTCCGCCGCGACGAGGGCCGCCGGAAGGATCGCGATGCCCGGATGGGTGAGCATGCGGAACGTGTCCCACTTGCCGCCGGCGAAGATCATCTCGGCGTTGACGAACGCGGCACCGCCCTTGGTGAGTTTGCTGCCATTGCAGAGCACGGTTGCGATCCCGCCGCCGCCGGCCTCTTCCTCCTGCATCAGCGCCAGGGCCTGCTTGCTGGCCGGCATGTCGTGGGCGACCAAAGCCGATGTCAGCGCCTGCAATGTGACGCCTTTGGCCCGGTCCACGACTTCCGGCGGCAGGTCTGTGTATTGGAGGTTGGCGACGAACGCCGCGAATTGCCGGCTCAATGACATGGTTGGGTCCTTTCGGGACAGTTGCACGGATCAAGCTAGAGCCATGCATCGCATCCCCCGAATGCGATTGCGGTGTCGGTTCTGATAAACTAGACTAACAAGACTTAGTTCAATGGAGCAGATTGTGCGGACCGTCAACATCCACGAAGCCAAGACGCATCTTTCCAGGCTCGTCGAACAGGCCGCCAAAGGCGAGCCCTTCATCATTGCCAAAGCTGGCAAGCCGCTGGTGAAGGTCACAGCGCTGGAGGCGCCTGTCGCCGGGCAGGCCAGGCGATTGGGCTTCATGACCGGACAGATTGCGGTGCCTGACGACTTCGACCGGATGGGCAGGGTTGAGATCGCGCATCTGTTCGGCGACGACGCCGAGTGAAACTCCTGTTGGACACGCATTTGCTGCTATTGGCAGCGGGGCAGCCCGATCAACTGCCGCCGGCAGCCCATGTGTTGCTCGACGATCCAAATAACGAACTGCGGTTCAGCGCTGCAAGCATATGGGAGATTACGATCAAACGCGCGCTCGGTCGAGACGACTTTCAGGTTGATCCCCGGCTTCTGCGACGCGGGCTGCTCGACAATGGCTATGATGAATTGGCGATTACCAGTGAGCACGCGATCGTGGTCGATCTTTTGCCGGCAATCCACAAGGATCCGTTCGATCGCATCCTGATTGCGCAATCGACAGTTGAGGGGATAACGCTACTGACTGCCGACCCGCTGGTGGCGCGCTACCCTGGGTCGGTGCGGCAGGTTTGAACGCTCACAAAGCGCTCGTCCGATGCATTGCAAGCAAACTCGAATCGCGCGCCACGATGAGTCCGCCATGGATCCCCCGCAGCCTGATCCGGACGATCGCGATTTGCGGCATCGCACTTGCCAGCGGTTGCGCCCGTGCGCCGTCCCAGCCGGCCTGCGCAGATGCGGGACTTACACCGACGCTGGAATATCAGCTGTTCTTTGGCCGCGGCATTCCGGCGCGCCCCGCGCTGACCGAGCAGGAGTGGGCGGAGTTCACAGCGGAGGTCATCACGCCGCACCTGCCGGACGGGTTCACCGCATTCGACGCCGACGGGCAATGGATGAATCCGACGACGCACCGGATAGTCAAGGAGAAGACCAAGGTCCTGCTGGTGGTGCTGCCCGCCACGGACGCTGCCGCGACCGCGATTGCGGCGATCCGGGACGCGTACCGGACAAAGTTCCACCAGCAGTCGGTGGGTATGGCCGTGCACCCGGTCTGCAGCGCGTTCTGATCAGCCGAACCCGCATGCGCGTGCCGCCGCGGCGATCACGTCCAGCGCATCGCGCGCGCCGTCGGCTTCACCCTTCTCGAAGTCGCCCTCGCTGCGCGCCATCCGATTCGTGACGTGCGCAAAACACAGCACGTCGCGCCGGCGCGCGCGGGCGAACGCGTAGAGCGCGGCCGCCTCCATCTCGACGGCGAGTGCGCCGTGGGCTTCCGCCGCCGCGATGGCCGCCTCGGTCTCGCGGTAGGGCGCGTCCGTGGTCCAGACCGTGCCGCGATGCACCGGGACCGGCAGAGCACCGAGCGCGGCGAACGCACGGTCGGCCAGCGCGGCATCGGCGTCGGCGAAGACCGCGGGCGGCAGGTAGTGGTGGCTCGTCCCCTCGTCGCGCAAGGCGCGGTCGATCAGCACGAAATACGGCGTGGGACCCACAGGCGCGATCTGTCCAGCCGAAGTCACGCTGAGCAGCAGCCGACACCCGGAGACGAATAGCTGCTCCGCCACCAGCACCGCGAACGGCGCGCCCACGGCGAGGCCCACGATCCCGATGGTCACCCCCGCATGCTGGGTCACATCCATGTCGGTGTGGTAGCAGGCCCAACCGGCGGCCGGACGCGCACCTCCCCCGGCGCGCAGCGCACGGACGATGTCGCCGTCGGGGTCGAGTGCGCAGACGTCCGGCACCGCCTCGTCCGGAGCGCCGCGCTGGCGGCGTGCCTCACGCAGAAGATTCTCGGGCCGGAATACCGACGGTGCGGCATACTGTTTCGCCGACAGGATGGTCGGTGGCTCGTCGCGTCGCCTGGCCATGCCGCCTCCGATGGATCCGCCCGCCGGATCGGGCGGGGACATACGACCTTGTAACGCCATGCCGCTTCGCGAGACCATCGTTCAGGTGGCGGCGTGAACTGCCACAGCTGGGAGAATGATGCGATGCGGCCAAATCCGCTCCACGACGCGCTGCAGTTCCTGATGCAGCCCGCCTGGTACACACCGGTGTTCTGGCTGCTTCTGCTGGCGAGCGTGGCCATCGCCGCAGCGGCCTGGCGAGGCGATCCGGCACAGCGCTCGCCGCGCAGCCTCGGGATCTGGGGGCTGCGCGTGCTGATGGGCGTGATGTGGTGGCAGCAGACCCTGTGGAAGATCCCGCCGCACTTCGATGGCCTGCGCTACTGGATGGAGCAGGAGGCGGAGCATGCCGCGATCGCGCTGCAGGGCGTGCTGGTGCGCGACATCGTCCTGCCCTACCTCGCCGTATTCGGGCCGCTGGTCTACCTGGTGGAACTGACGATCGCGGTATCGCTGCTGCTCGGGCTGTTGTCGCGCGCCGGCGCACTGCTGGGCCTGCTGATGGGGCTGAACCTTTGGCTCGGCCTGTATTCGGCGCCCAACGAGTGGCCCTGGACCTACATGTTCCTGGTCATGATCCAGGCATGGTTCGTCATCGAGCCGCCGGGCCGCGTGCTCGGCGCCGATGTGCTGCTGCGCCGCCGGGCATTCGCGGTCTCGCGTCCCGCCGGTCACCTGTCCTGGGTGAGCTGAGTGACACCGGGACGCCGGCGGCTGCAACCGCTTCAGCGGCCTTTGAGCGTGGACCGGCAGGGCAGTTGCGCGATCGGCGTCATGGCCAAGGCGCCAAGACCGGGCCTCGCGAAGACGCGCCTGTGCCCGCCGTTGAATCCGGAGCAGGCGGCGGACCTGAGCGCCGCCTTCCTGCGCGACATCACCGAGAACATCGCGCTCGCTGCGCGTGCCGCCCCGATCCATGGCTGCGTCGCCTACGCACCTGCCGGCGCCGAGGGCTGGTTCGCCGGCCACCTCGCCGCGGGCATGGATCTTGTGCTCGCCGACGGAGCGCCGCCGATGCCGCCTGACGTGCAGGGCTTCGGCCGCTGCCTGCTGCACGCGGCGCAGGCGATCCTTGGAGCGGGGTTCGGCGCGGCCTGTCTGGTGAACTCCGACAGCCCGACCTTGCCGACCTCGGTGCTGATCCAGGCGGCGCAGATCATTCTGGCGCCCGGCGATCGGGTCGTGCTTGGCCCGGCGGAAGACGGCGGCTACTACCTGCTGGGTATGAAGCGGCCGCACGCAGAACTGTTCGCCGACATCGCGTGGAGCACCGACGAGGTCGCCGCGGCGACCCGCGCGCGGGCAGATTCGGTTGGCCTCGAGGTGGTCATGCTGCCCGCCTGGTACGACGTGGACGACACCGACAGCCTGGCGCGGCTGCTGGCCGAGGCCGGCGGCGACATGCCGCCGACCGGGGACCTGCAGCCGTACGCCGCGCCGGCCACCAGGGAGTGCATCGGTCGGTTCGGGCTGCGCGAACGCTTCGGCATCGCCGCACAATGACTGCTTCTCGCCGCATGGCGGTGCTGGCGGCGATCGGCGCTGCGCTCGTCGCGCTCGTCGCAGCCGGTCTTTGCGGTGCTCGCGAGCGGCCCGCTCGGTCCTGGATGACGGCACGCGCGTTGTCGCGTTCATGGCGAGCATTTGCGCGGCGGGGCTGCTGTGGCTGCTCGCGGTTGCCGTCGTGCGGCGCGGCCGGCTGCCGTCGCGAACCATCTGGATCGTCCTGCTCGCCGCCGTTGCGACGCGCGCGATGACGCTCGCCGCGCCGCCGCTGCTGTCGAGCGATATGTATCGCTACATCTGGGACGGCAGGGTGCAGCTTGCGGGCGTCAACCCGTATCGCTACGTGCCCGCCGCGCCGGAACTCGGATTTCTGCGCGACGATGCGGTGTACCCGGAGATCAACCGTGCGGGCTATGCGCACACCATCTATCCGCCCGCCGCCCAGATGATCTTCGCGCTGGCAGCCGCGGTGACGCCGGGTGTGTTCGGCATGAAGCTGATGATGGCGCTGTTCGACGCGCTGGCGATCGGCGCGCTGGCCTGGCTGTTGCCGATCGCGGGACGCGACCGATCCGAGTTGCTGATCTATGCATGGATGCCGCTGCCGGTCTGGGAGTTTGCCGGCAACGCCCATGTGGATGCCGCGGCGGCTGGCCTGCTGGCATTGGCGTTCGTCGCCGCCGTGCGCGGGCGGGTGTTCCGCACCGGCATCGTCCTGGCCGCCGCGACGTTGACGAAATTTCTTCCGGCGGTGGTGCTGCCTGCCTTCTGGCGACCGCCGGACTGGCGGCTGCCGGCGGCCTTCGCGGCAACCTTGGCGGTGCTGTATCTGCCCTATGCGGCGGTCGGCTGGCAGGTGCTGGGATTTCTCCCCGGCTATGCCGCCGAGGAAGGTCTTGCGAACGGTCGCGGCATCTTTCTGCTGGACCTGCTCAACAGCGTTGCGACGCTGCCAGCCTGGGCGCCCGCCGCCTACATCGTGCTGGCGCTGGGCGGGCTCGGATTGCTCGGGGCGTGCTTCGCCTTCGGGGGCAGGCTGCCGACGGCTCCCGGCGCCCGGCTGACGCTCCAGGCGCGCCAGGCGATGATCCTTGGCGCCGCCGTGCTGGTCGCGGTGTCGCCGCATTATCCGTGGTATTTCGGCTGGCTCGCCCCGCTGGCCTGCCTGGCGCCGATGCCGAGCGTGCTGTGGATGCTCGCCGCCGCGCCGCTGCTGGCGCACGGCTCATTCGAGTATCTGGCGGTACCGGGCGCGGTTTACGGACCCGCTGCGGTGCTCGCCGCTGTTCGATCTGCGACGACGCCGGACGCGTGCCGCGCCGATCCCACCCCAAG
Organism: uncultured Alphaproteobacteria bacterium; assembly: GCA_963739725.1. Lineage (GTDB taxonomy): Bacteria > Pseudomonadota > Alphaproteobacteria > Acetobacterales > Acetobacteraceae > JAMXLO01. The sequence continues at coordinate 170,224 of CAVUBS010000034.1, forward strand.
CCGTACGGAGCCTGCAATGACTGCGACAGCGCTCAAAGATCCGCGCCGCTACTTCGAGGCCGTTGACGTGCGCGAGACACAGGCAACGGCGCCGCCGGTGTGCCTGTACCTGGAGGTCACCAATCGCTGCAACCTGCTCTGCGAGACCTGTCCGCGCACGTTCGAGGCGCTCGAGCCGCCGGCGGACATGAGCTGGGAGTTGTTCACCTCGATCGTCGACCAGTCGCCCGGTGTGGCACGCGCGGTGCTGCACGGTGTCGGCGAGCCCATGCTGGTGAAGTCGCTGCCGCGCATGATCCGCTACCTGAAGGATCGCGACGTCTATGTGCTGTTCAACACCAACGGCACACTGCTGTCCGCCCGCAAGCATCAGGCGCTGATCGACACGGGGCTCGATGAGCTGCGCGTGTCGCTCGACGCAGCCGATGCCAAATCGTTCCTTGCCGTGCGCGGCAAGAATTTCTTCGATCGCATCGTTCGCAATGTCCGCGCGTTCACCGAACTTCAGCGCGCGACCGATGCCGCGTCGCCGCGCGTGTCGCTGTGGCTCACCGGCCTGAAGGAGACCATTGACCAGTTGCCGGCGTTCGTTCGTCTCGCGGCATCGATGGGCGTGCGCGAGGTGTATTTGCAACGCCTGGTCTATGACGAAACGGGCTACGGTCTTGCGCGCGCGGAATCGTCGCTGTTCGAGCGGCTGCGCGCCGATGAATCGCGTGCGATCGAGGATGCCGCCGCATTGGCGCGCGATCTTGGCATTGCGCTCGATGCGTCCGGTGCCACGGAACCTGGTCTCAGCCTGAAGCGCCAGGACGACGCGTTGCCCTGGTCGGCATGCCGGCGGCCCTGGTCGCTGATGTATTTCACCGCGCACGGGCGTGCGCTGCCGTGCTGCATGGCGCCGTTCTCCGCGCGCGGCTACGACAGCTACACGCTGGGTGACGCGACACAGCAGACGCTGCGCGAAATCTGGAACGGCGCGGCATATCAGGAATTCCGCGGCGCACTGCTCAGCGACACGCCGCCGCGCCCCTGCGCCAACTGCGGTCTGCGCTGGAGCCTGTGACCGATCGGCTTGCGCTACCGCAAGGCGTGGCGGCGGTGATCCCGACACTGAATGAGGCGGAGACGATCGCCGGTGCGGTTGCGTCGATTCCGCGCGATGTGGTGGACGAGATCATCGTCGCCGACAGTTCCAGCGCCGACGGCACTGCGGCGATCGCGCTGGCCGCCGGTGCGCGCGTGGTGACGCTGAGCGAACGCGGCTACGGCCGTGCCTGTGCCGCCGGCGCCGCGGCAGCCGGTGCGGGGTGCGGCATCATCCTGTTCCTCGACGGGGACGGCGCCGACCGCGCCGATCTGGCTGGTCTGCTGGTGGCACCGATCCGGGCCGGTACGCATGACTTCGTCATCGGCTCGCGCGTGCGGGGCGAGCGCGAAGCCGGATCGATGAGCTGGCACCAGGTGCTGGCGGGACGGCTCGCCGGAGGGGTCATGTCCCTGCTGTACGGCGTTCGTTACACGGACATGTGCGCCTTCCGGGCCATTAGGCGCGATGTGTTGGATCGGCTCGGCCTGCGCGAGGCGACCTACGGCTGGAACATCGAGATGCAGATGAAGGCGGCGCGCGCCGGGCTGCGCATTCTGGAACTGCCGGTGCCGTACCGGCGCCGCGCGGGGGGCAGTTCGAAGGTCGCCGGCTCACTTCGCGGCAGCGCCCGCGCCGCCTGGCGGATCGCGCTGACCGTCGCACGGGTCGCAATGGCGGGGCGCTGACCGCAGCGACCGGCCGCGAAAAGGAGGTGACGCACGCGCATGGCTCGCCTACACTGAACGCAAGGCTTCACAAACAAGGAGCCGGATAGGGAGGCGATGATGGGCTCTTCTAGCCGCAGCCGCGGAGGACCCACTCCCGGCGGTAACGACACCCAGATGACGCGCCGGGACGTGCTTGCTCTCGCCGCACTTGGCGCAATCGCCGGTGCTCCGCGCACGGCCGCCGCGGCCGGCCCGGCGGGGCAACTCGTCTATGGCGTGCACATCTCATTGGCGCCGACCTGGTTCGACCCGGCCGAGACGCCATCCCTCGTCACGCCATACATGATCTACTACGCGCTGCACGATGCGATGCTGAAGCCGATGCCGGGCGAGCCGATGGCGCACAGCCTGGCAGAGTCCTGGTCGGCGACCGAGGACGGCATGAACTACAGCTTCGTGCTGCGGGACGGCGTCACGTTCCATAACGGGGAGCGCGTGACCGCGGACGACGTGAAATTCTCCTTCGAGCGCTATCGCGGCGCGGCGAAGGCCACGCTGCACGATCGGGTCGCCTCGGTGGACGTCGCCGACACACGACACATCACGTTCAAACTGAAGAATCCCTGGCCGGATTTCCTCACGTTCTATGCGGCCACCACCGGTGCGGGCTGGGTCGTGCCCAGGAAATACGTCGAAAAGGTCGGCGACGATGGCTTCAAGAAGGCGCCGATCGGCACCGGGCCGTACAAATTCGTCTCGTTCAACCCGGGCGTGGAACTGGTTCTGGAGGCCAACGAGAACTACTGGCGCAAAATCCCCAGTGTCAAACGGCTGGTGCTGAAGGTGATACCGGAGGAGGCGACCCGCCTTGCTGCCCTGAAGCGCGGCGAGGTCGACGTCGCCTACTCGATCCGCGCCGAGCTTGCCCAGGAATTGCGGCAGACGCCGGGACTGACCTTGAAGCCGACGGTCATTCAGTCGCCGTTCTGGCTGTATTTCCCGGAGCAGTGGGATGCGAAGTCACCGTGGCACGACGTGCGCGTGCGGCAGGCGGCGCGCCTGGCGATCGACAATAAGACGATCAACCAGGCACTGACGCTGGGCTTTTCGCACATCCACGGCAGCATGATCCCGGACAATTTTGAATTCTTCTGGAAGCCGCCCGATCCGGTTTACGATCCGGCCGGGGCGAAGGCGCTGCTCGCCGAGGCGGGTTATCCCGACGGCTTCGATGCCGGCACCTACAATTGCGACAGCTCGTATGCGAACCTGGCCGAGGCAACGAACAACTACCTGGGCGCGATTGGCATCCGGGCGAGGCTGCGGCCGCTGGAGCGCGTCTCGTTCAACCAGCAGTTCATGGAAAAGAAGCTGAAGAATATCATCCAGGCCGGCAGCGGCTCGTTCGGCAACGCGGCGACCCGTTTCGAAACCTTCGTGGTGAAGGGCGGCGCGTACGCGTATGGCAGCTATCCCGACCTCGACGCGATGTTCGAGCAGCAGGCGGTCGAACTGGATCATGGCAGGCGCGCCGAGATCCTCGATAAGATGCAGCAGATTCTGTATGAGCGCGTGATCGGCACGCATCTCTGGCAGCTTGCGTTCATCAATGGCGTCGGCCCGCGTGTGGGCGAGTCGAGCTTTGGCCAAATTCCGGGCTTCCCCTACACCGCGCCGTACGACGAACTCACACTGAAAAGCAGCTAGCAGCCAGCAGCGACGGAGGGACGAACGATGCGACGTGACGGGACATCCCGATCCGGTGGCGGGTCCGGCGGCAATCGGCTTCTGGCAACGCGTCGGGATCTCCTGGCACTCGCCGCGCTTGGTGCGGCCGGCACCGCGAGCCTGCCGGCAAGGGCTGCCGCACCGTCCGGGCAACTGACCATCGGCGTGCACATCACGCTGGCGCCGATCTGGCTCGATCCCGCCGATACGCAAGGGATCATCACGCCGTTCATGGTGCTGTACGCACTGCACGATGCGATGGTGAAGCCGATGCCGGGGCAGAACCCGGCGCCGTGCCTCGCGGAATCCTGGTCGGCAACCGAGGACGGGCTCAGCTATGATTTCGTGCTGCGCAAGGGAGCATTGTTCCACAACGGCGAGCCGGTCACCGCCGATGACGTGAAGTTCTCGTTCGAGCGCTATCGTGGCGCCGCGCACGGCCTGATGAAGGAGCGTGTCGCGGCGGTCGAGGCGGTGGATCCGCAACGCGTCCGGTTCAAACTGAAGGATCCGTGGCCGGACTTCATCACGTTCTATGCGAGTGCGACCGGCTCGGGCTGGATCGTGCCGAAGAAATACGTGGAGAAGGTGGGCGACGACGGATTCAAGAAGGCACCGATCGGCGCCGGGCCATATAAGTTCGTGTCGTTCACGCCGGGCGTGGAACTGGTGTCGAGGCGTTCGACCAGTACTGGCGCAAGACGCCCAGCGGTGAAGCGCATCGTGATGAAGGTGATTCCCGACGAGTCGACGCGGCTCGCCGCACTCAAGCGTGGCGAGATCGACATCGCCTTCTCGGTGCGCGCCGAGCTTGCCGAGGAGTTGCAGCGCACGCCGGGACTGACGCTGAAGCCGACGGTCGGGTCAGCGCCGTATTGGCTGTATTTCCCCGAGCAATGGGATCCGAAGTCGCCGTGGTCCGATATCCGGGTGCGGCAGGCGGCCAATCTGGCGCTGGATCGCAACACCATCAACCAGGCGCTGACGCTCGGCCATTCGCACATCACCGGCAGCGTCATGCCGGAGAATTTCGAGTACTTCGTGCCGCAGCCGGCGCCGGTCTACGATCCGGAAAAGGCGAAGCAGCTGCTGGCCGAGGCGGGGCATCCCGACGGTTTCGATGCCGGCTTCTATACCTGCGATGTTGCATATGCGAACCTCGGCGAGGCGGCACTGAATTACCTCGCGGCGGTCGGCATTCGCGCCAAGCTGCGGCCGCTGGAGCGGGCGGCGTTCTTCAAGGGCTACGGCGAGAAGAAGTTCAAGAACATCATCCAGGGTGCCAGCGGCGCGTTCGGCAATACCGCGACGCGCATGCAGGAATTCGTGGTCAAGGGCGGCGCCTACGCCTATGGCAGCTATCCCGAGATCGACGAACTGTTCCCGCAGCAGGCGGTCGAGCTGGACGCCACGAAGCGCGCCGCGATTCTGGCGAAGATGCAGCAGCATGCTGCATGACCGGGTGATGTATGTGCCGATCTGGCAGCTCGCGTTCATCAGCGGCGTCGGGCCGCGGGTGGAGCAGTCCGGGTTTGGTTTGATCAAGGGTTTCGTCTACGCCGCGCCCTACGAAGAAATCACGCTCAAGAGCACATAGGGGGCGCCGGCATGAGGCAATTCATCCTGCGGCGGCTCGGCTATTCGCTGCTGTCGCTGCTGGTCCTGTCGATCACCATCTTCTTCTTCGTCCGCGTCACCGGCGATCCGGCTGCGTTGCTGGTGGAGCCCGGCGCCAGCGAGGAGGATATCGCCGCCATTCATCAGAAGTTCGGCCTGGATCAGCCGCTCTGGACGCAATACGGGCTGTTCATGTGGAGCCTGTTCCGCGGCGATCTCGGGCAGTCGTTCTATTACCAGACGCCGGTGTTCGACCTGTACCTGGACCGGCTGCCGTACTCGCTGCTGCTGGCTCTGGTCGCCATGGCGTTTTCGCTGCTGGTCGGCATCCCGAGCGGCATCCTTGCCGCGGTGAACGTGGGCCGCTTCTGGGACAGCGCGGGAAAGCTGTTCGCCCTGCTCGGCCTGTCGCTGCCGTCGTTCTTCGTCGGGCTGGTGATGATCCTGCTGTTCACGGTCTATCTGGGCTGGCTGCCGTCATCCGGCACGGGTGGACCGCTGCATATCATCATGCCGGCGTTTGCACTTGGCTGGTATTTCGCCGCCGCCCATATGCGCCTGACGCGATCATCCATGCTGGAGGTGCTGGGCTCGGAATACGTGAAGCTGGCGCGACTCAAGGGCCTGCCGCAGCGGCTGGTGATCGGCAAGCACGCATTCAAGAACGCGCTGATCCCGGTGATGACGCTGGCCGGGATCAATCTCGTGCTGATGATCAACGTTGCCGTCGTGGTGGAGACCGTGTTCGCCTGGCCCGGCGTCGGACGCCTGCTCTACGAGGGCATCAGCTTCCGCGATTTCCCGGTGGTGCAGGGCGTTGTGATCATGGGCGGCAGCATGATCGTGGTAGTGAACCTCGTGGTTGATGTCGTCTACGCCGTGATCGATCCTCGAATTCGCCTGGAGAAGTGACGGACATGAGCACATCGATAGAAACCATTGTCCTCTCGTCGCCCCTGCCGCCACGCTCGGCCGCGGGACGGCTCGGCGATGTTCCCGGTGATCCCGACCATCATCCTCGCTCAGCATCGCCTTCATGGCGATCTTCGCCAACCAGCTGGCGCCGCATAATCCCGAGGTCGGTGCGCTGACCGCACGCTTCCATCCGCCGTTCTGGCAGGCAGGCGGCACCATGGAACACCTGCTCGGTACCGACCAGTTGGGGCGCGACGTGCTGTCGCGGCTGATCTTCGGCGCCAGGGTCTCGATGGTCGTCGGCATCACGGCGGTGCTGTTCGCCGGTATCGTCGGCACCGTGCTGGGGATCCTCGCGGGCTATCTCGGCGGCTGGGTGGACCAGGTGATCATGCGCATCACCGACGCCTGGCTCGCGCTGCCCGCACTGACCTTCGCCATCTTCCTCGCCGCCATCGTCGGCCCGAGCATGTGGAACATCGTCATCATCCTCGGCCTGGTGTACTGGACACGCTACGCGCGCGTCGTGCGCGGCGAGGTGCTGTCGCTGAAGGAACGCGAGTTCGTCCGCCTCGCCATCGTCGCGGGCTGTTCGAAATGGACGATCATGCGGCGGCACATCCTGCCGAACGTGGTGAACTCGGCGATCGTGCTGGCGACGCTTGATGCTCGGCGTGGTGATCGTGACCGAGGCGTCGCTGTCGTTCCTCGGCGTTGGCGTGCCGCCGCCGCAGCCCGCCTGGGGCCTCATGCTGTCGGACGGCAAGCAGGGCCTGATGGTGGGCTACTGGTGGCTCACCATATTCCCGGGCATCTGCATCATGCTGATGGTGTTGTCCGCAAACCTTCTCGGAGACTGGCTTCGTGTCAAACTCGATCCACAGCTCCGTCAGCTCTGAGCCGCGCCGGCCATTGGCCGCCGCGGCGAACCGCCCACTGCTCGAGATCGACAACCTCTCGACGCACTATATTTCGCAACAGGGAACCCGCGTGGTGCGCGCGGTCGATGACGTGTCGCTGCGCATCAACGCCGGCGAGACGCTCGGCATCGTGGGCGAGTCAGGCTCGGGCAAGAGCACGCTGGCGCTGACCATCCTGCGCGTGCTGCCGCACCGCGGCGCACATCGTCGGCGGCTCGATGATGTTCGAGGGCGAGGACCTGGTGCGCAAGTCCGACGCCGAGATGCGCCACGTGCGCGGCAAGCGGATCGCCATGATCCTGCAGGACCCGATGGCGTCGCTGAACCCGCTGTTCAGCATCGGCGATCAGATTGCCGAGCCGATCCGGGTGCACGAGGGAACCGGCCGCGCCGTCGCCTGGCAGCCGCGCGAAGGACGCTGCTGAAGTCGGTGCGCATTCCCTCGCCGGAGACCCGCGTGCGGCAGTATCCGCACGAGATGTCGGGCGGCATGCGCCAGCGCATCGTCGGCGCCATCGGCATCTCGTGCGAGCCGCGCCTGCTGATCGCCGACGAGCCGACCACCAGCCTCGATTTGACGATCCAGGCGCAGTACCTGAGCCTGCTGCGCGACCTGCAGCGCGAGCACGGTCTGGCGCTGATCTTCATCACGCACAATCTCGGCATCGTTGCGCGGATGTGCGACCAGCTTGCGGTGATGTACGCGGGCCGCGTGGTGGAGCAGGGACCGGTCTCGCGCATCTTCAATGCGCCGGCGCACCCCTATACCGAGGCGCTGCTGAATTCGATCCCGCGCATGAGCGACAACCGGAAGCGACTGACCGCAATCGACGGCCAGCCGCCCGATCTGTCCGCAATGCCGCGCGGCTGCTCGTTCGCGCCGCGCTGCCCGGCCGCGTTCGATCGCTGTCACAAGGAAGCGCCGCCGGAGTTCAACCTCAGCGATGGAAGAACGGCGCGCTGCTGGCTGGCGAGCGCAAGCGTGCAGCGGGGTGCGGCGTGACGGCGGTGCTCGAGGCGGCCGGTCTCAGCAAGCACTTCCAGGCAAGGCGCGGGGATCTTCGGCGGCAGCCGCGGCGTGGTGCGCGCGGTGGATGACATCTCCTTCGCCATCGAGAGCGGCAAGACCCTCGGCGTCGTGGGCGAGTTCGGGCTGCGGCAAGACCACGACGGCCAAGCTGGTGCTCGGGCTGGAGGAACCGACCGGCGGGAGCATCCGGTTCGAGGGACGCGATCTGCACGATCTGGATACGGCCGGGCGGCGGCACTACCGCAAGTCGGTGCAGGCGGTTTTCCAGGATCCCTTTGCCTCGCTCAGCCCGCGAATGCGCATCTGCGACATCATCGCCGAACCGCTGGTCACCAATGAAGATGTGTCGGCGTCGGACGTTCGCAAGCGCGTGCTGCGACTGCTCGATCTTGTCGGGTTGGCCGAACGTTCGGCGGATTTGTTCCCGCACGAGTTCTCCGGCGGGCAGCGGCAGCGGATCGCGATCGCACGCGCGTTGGCGCTGTCACCGAAGCTGATCGTGCTGGACGAGCCGGTATCCGCGCTCGATGTGTCGATCCGCGCGCAGATTTTGAATCTGCTGCGCGACCTGCAGGATCAGTTGGGGCTGTCCTATTTATTCATCGCCCATGATCTCGCCGCCGTTGCGCACATGAGCCACACGATCGTGGTGATGTATCTCGGCAAGATCGTCGAGATGGGCGACGCGCAGACCCTCGCACGGACACCGAAGCATCCTTACACCGAGGCGCTGTTTTCCGCGGCGCTGCCAAGTCATCCGGACGAACGGCGCGAGGAAATCATCCTGCCGGGCGAGGTGCCCTCTCCGCTGAATCCGCCATCCGGGTGTCGTTTTCACCCGCGCTGCCCGCAGGCCATGTCACGCTGCGGTCAGCAGGAGCCGGTGCTGGCGGCGGTGGAAGGCCGCTTTGTTGCGTGCCACCTGTATGATCAGGCGAGGCATTAAGGTTCACGGACGAGCGCCGGCATCCAGTTCGTCGAGCGACGATCCAGCCGCGCGTCGGGAGTTTCGCCGTCGTAATCGGGTGCAGCCGGGGCCTGGGTGAAGGCGGCACGATCCGCCAGGCAGTTCACGTTGAGCACGGCACGCAGACCGGTGCTCGTCTCGCAGACCGCGCCGACATAGACGCCGCACCGGCGGCAGAGCAGGTAGTCGGCGGTACGCGAGCCGAACCGATAGCGCTCGACCAGCGACCAGTCGCCGGCGGTGACTTCCACCACGCCGTCGCGGTCGGACAGCGTTCGCGTGCCGTGGGCGCGGCAGAATGCGCAGGAGCAGGAACGCAACGGCATCTGCTCCGGCGATCGCGAAAGCCGCAGTGTCACACCGATGTTTTCACAATGACAGCCGCCCGAGTGCAGCATGCGGACCCTCTCACAATGCGGGGCGGACGCTAGGCGTTTCCGCCGTCCGCGGCTAGCCTGAGGCGACCATGCCGGACGATACGCAACTCACGGCGCTGTGCGCTGCTGCCGATGTGGACGACGACACCCCTGTGCGCGTGGAAACCCACGGCACTGCGTTTGCCGTCTTCCGGGTGCGCGGTCGCCACTACGTTACGCAGGACGCATGCACCCACGGACCCGGATCGCTGGCTGAGGGGTTTGTCGACCGCGAGGAGATCGAATGCCCGTTCCACCAGGGACGTTTTCATAGTCCCACCGGCCGCCCCAGTGCGCCGCCGTGCATGGTTCCTCTGTGCGTCTGGGAGGCGCAGGTGTTGGGCGGTAATGTCTGCATCGATTTGGACGCGGGGCGCGCCGACGGCGAGTGACCCGCGCAGGAGACAGCCATGCTTCGCAAGGAACAGAACGAACTGCTGACCCGCACCGCGCCCGGAACGCCGATGGGCGAGATGTTCCGCCGTTACTGGATACCGGCCTTGCTCGCCGAGGAACTGCCGGAGAACGACTGCCCGCCGGTGCGCGTGCGGCTGCTGTCGGAGAAGCTGATCGCGTTTCGTGACACCGAGGGGCGTTACGGCCTGCTCGACGAGTTCTGCGCGCATCGCGGGGTGTCGCTGTGGTTCGGCCGCAACGAGGAATGCGGACTGCGCTGTCCGTATCACGGTTGGAAATACGACGTGACCGGTCAGTGCGTGGAAATTCCGTCCGAACCGGAGAGGAGTGGTTTCCGCGCCATGATCAAGCTGCGCTCCTATCCGCTGGTCGAACGGGGCGGCGTGCTGTGGACCTACATGGGTCCGCCCGAACATCAGCCGGGGCTGCCGGAATTCGAGTTCGCGACGGTGCCGCCGGAACACACTTACACATCGAAGCGGCTGCAATACTGCAACTGGCTGCAGGCGATGGAGGGCGGCATCGATTCCAGCCACGTGTCATGGCTGCATCGCGATGCGCTGCGGACCGATCCGCTGATGGTGGGCTCGCGCGGCAACCAGTACAACATGGGCGACGCGATGCCGGTGTTCGAGGTGGTGGACCAGCCGGCCGGCCTGTTCATCGGCGCGCGGCGCAATGCGGAGGACGGGCAATACTACTGGCGGATCACGCCGTGGTGCATGCCGTCGTTCACCATGATCGCGCCGCGCGGCAATCATCCGGTGCACGGGCATTTCTGGATCCCGATCGACGATGCGAACTGCTGGGCGTGGAGCTTCGATTACCATCCGACGCGCGCGCTGACCGCGGCCGAGGTGCAGGCGATGCGCGACGGCAAGGGCATCCATACGCGGACCATTCCCGGCACCTACATTCCCGTTGCCAACAGGGACAACGACTATCTGGTCGATCGCGCGGCGCAGCGGGCGGGCACGACGTACAGCGGCGTTGCCGGCATCGCCATGCAGGACGCGTCGCTGCAGGAGAGCATGGGGCCGATCATGGACCGCACGCGCGAACATCTGCTCTCGACCGACAACGGCATCATCATGGCGCGACAGCGGCTGCTGCGCGCGGCGCGGGCGCTGGAGAAGGGCGAGCCGCCGCCGGGCACCGATCCCGCGACGCATCGCGTGCGCTCGGCCGCGGTGGTGCTGCCGCGCGATGCGGCGTTCGCTGATGCGGCGCGCGAGGCCTTGACGGCGCGGGCTGGTGTGGCGCCGGCGTCAGTTTGACAGCGGGAGGTGGGACGGACATGGCCTGGAAACGCATGGTGCTGCAGATCGGCATGGGCACCGACATACGCGGCGCGGATTACACCAAGGCAGCGGTGCGCGCGCTGCGCGATGCGCTGTGGCACAATTCGCTCAGTGTTGCCGATGCGGTGGGATTGCCGGTCGATTCGATGCAGGTCGAGGTGACCATCGGCGTGCCGAAGCCTGAACGCGTGGACAAGGCGGCCGTGCTTGCGGTGCTGCCGCACGGCACGGGTACCGTAACGGTGGTGGAGGGCGGGCTGGAGATTCCAAATGATGCCGGCACGAATTCCACTGTGATCGCCAATGCCGCCGCCGTCGTGCGGCTCGATGTCTGAGGGGACGGAAACATGGCGAAGCGCGTCATCCTGGAGATGGGCTCGGGCAACGACCTGCACGGCGGCGACTACACCAAGGCCGCGCTGCGGGCGGTGCAGGATGCCCTCCACCACAGTTCACTGAGCCTGATCCGCAGCTTCGGGCTGGACTCCCGCCGCATGCAGGTAGAGGTCACCATCGGCGTGCAGCGGCCGGAAAAGGTCGATGCGGCTGCGGTGAAGGCCTCGCTGCCGCATGGGGAGGTTACCGTGAAGGTGGTGAAGGGCGGGCTGGACGTGCCGGACGAGACGTCCGGCGACGTGGCGGTGATCGCCAGCGCGGCCGTTGCGGTACGGCTCGATCTGCCGCAGGCTGGGGGCAAGGCAGCGTAAAGGGAGAATGTCTGATGGCTCAATACGAATACACCACCCAGGATGTCGAATATCTGCGCCACGGCGACCGGCGTTTCATGGCGCGGCTGTTCAAGCCGCAGGGCGCCGGGCCGTTCCCCGCGGTGATCGAATTGCATGGGGGCGCCTGGTGCAACGGCGATCTGAACGAGTGCCAGATCTATGCTGAAGGATTTGCGCGCGCCGGGCTTGCGGTCGCGGCGATCGACTTCCGCCATGCGAGCGACGGCTATCCGACGTCGCTGGCGGACATCAACTATGCGATCCGCTGGGTGAAGGCGCATGCGTCGGAGTTGAACACGCGCGCGGATCTGGTTGGCGCGGCGGGGCAGTCGAGCGGCGGGCATCTCGCCATGCTGGCGGCGATGCGGCCGAACGATCCGCGGTATGCGTCGATCCCGCTGCCGTCCGGTTCGCCCGCGGTGGACGCGACCTTGCGCGCGGTGGCGATGCTGTGGCCGGTGATCAACCCGCTGTCGCGCTACCGTCATGCGCTGCGGGCGCGCGATTCGGCGAATCCGCCGGCGTGGGTGGGCAGCATTCCGCAGCGGCATGATACGTATTGGAAGACCGAGGCGAACATGGCCGAGGGCAATCCGGTGCTGTTGCTGGAGCGCGGCGAAAAGGTGCAGATGCCGCCGGCAATTTGGATTCAGGGTCGGCCGGATATCGTGCATGACTACCGCGATCCGGATTCACCGATCCCCGTCAACGAGCCGGAGCGCTTCACCGCCAACTATCGCAAGGCGGGCGGCGATATCGAGCTGCTGTATGTCGACAACGCAACAAAAGCGGGCGCGCCGTCCTACGATCCAGCGGCAGCGTTCTTCCACAAGCATATCAAGGTGAACTGACGGTCAGCGTCATAGCGGGCCCACGGGTCGGGCCCACGGCCCGCCCGAGGACAGACGCCGGCCGGCCATCCACGACGTTGCTGTTCGCAGCAAGAAATGACGTGGATGGCCGGCCCCCGGTCTGCGTCGGGGCATGCTTCGCCGGCCATGACGAGTGGCGGGTGCGCGGTTCAGCCCGAGGGCAATACGGCCAACAACCGCCCCAGACCAGCCAGGTTCTCGCTGACCTTCATAATCCGCATCATCGCCCAGAGCGCTGCCTGATTTGAGGTGATCACCGGCTTGCCGAACTCGCGCTCCCATTCGGGCACGAACGCCATCGTCGGGAAATTGCCGCCCGGCACAACGAAAATCTCGATCTCGGGCCGATCGATCCGCGCGAACGCATCGCGCGCATTCTCCGGACCGAGTTTGCCGATCATATAGGAGTTGGCGGCGGCGAAGCCCTCCAGCGCCAGCACTTCGAGACCGTACTTGGTCTGGTAGTAGTGTCGCGCGCGCTCGAGCACCGGCTGCGAATAGGGCGACACCAGCGCGATCCGCCGCGCACCCAGGGCCTGCACTGCCTGGCCGATCGCCTGCGCTGATGTAATCGCCGGAACGCCCGCCCCCTTGCTCATCCGCTGCGTGACATTTGCATCGTAGTCGTCGGCGAACAGGCTGGCCGATGTCTGCGCGAGGCTTACCACCTCGACCTTTGCCGTGCCGAGCAGGCGCGCCTGATGGTCGATGTCGGCGTCCAGGCTCGGCGAGAACGGACCGGCCCCGCTGGTCAGCAGCCGTCCTGACATGCGCCTGCAAGGTCGGCGGCAGCAGCCGGTTGTACTCGATCTCGACGGTCGTGTTGGTGGACGGGATGAGAACGCCGAAATGGTGTGTCATGATCCGGACCCTTCACCTTGTTGCGCCATCCTGACACACTCAGCCCGATTGCACAGGAGGCGGCGGCCATGAAGATCGGTGTATCTCTCAGCATCCTGGCCCAGGCGGGACGGTCGGACGTTGCCGTCTATCGGGACCATCTGGAACTCGGCGATCTTGCCGAGCCGCTCGGCTTCGACTCCATTTTCGCGCTGGAGCACCACTTCACCGGCTATTCGATGTCGCCGGCGCCGACGCAGCTGCTGAGCTATTTCGCCGGCCGCACCAAGCGCGTCGCACTTGGTACCGCCGTCATCGTGCTGCCATGGCACGACCCGATCCGCGTCGCCGAACAGATCGCGCTGCTGGACGTTCTGTGCGGCGGGCGCTGCCTGTTCGGCTTCGGCCGTGGCGCGGCGTCGGTCGAATACGCCGGCTTCCGCATCCCGATGGAGGAAGCGCGCCCACGCTTCGTCGAGGCGGCGCAGCTCATCCGCCTGGCGCTCAGCCAGCCGGAATTTGAATGGCAGGGCGAGCATTACAAGATTCCCCGGACCTCGATCCGTCCGCGGCCGATCTCCAACCCCGAGCGGCGGTTCTTCGTCTCCTCGGTCACGCCGGAGTCGGCCGAGGTCATGGCGAGGCTCGGCTTCGGCATGATGGTTGTCATGCAGAACGAATGGCCGAAGGCCGCCGCCGACATCGACCGCTTCCGCGAGGTCGCCGGCGCGGTGGGACATGTGCCGCCGCCGCCGATCATACTGACGAACGTCTCGTGCGCCGAAAGCCGCGACGAGGCGCATGAACGCGCCATGACGTATCTCGGGCGCAAGTGGGATTCGATCGACAATCACTACCACTTCTCGGACGGGCATCTGGCCGATGTGAAGGGCTACGAGGCGTACGGGCAAGATGACCAAGACCTACGCCAAGATGAAGGAGGACGCGGCGCGGCAGAAGGCGACCGAGTTCTATGTGCGGATCCAAATCGTCGGCACGCCGGACGACTGCATCCAGCAGATCGCCGAACTGCGCGCGCTGACCGGCACCGATCACCTGATCGCCGACTTCTCCTATGGCGGCATGCCGCACGAGCAGGGCGAGCTGAACATGCGGCTGTTCGCCGACCGCGTCGTGCCGGTGCTGCATCGCGATACGCTGTTCGCCGCGCCGCCGGTGCAGCGTGCCGCAGCCGCGCATGAGGATGTGTTCGCGCCGGCATGAAGCAAGCTATCGCGACGTCTGTCCTGTGGTTGTTGTGTGCGGCGGCCGTCGCCGTTGCACAGCCGCGCAAGGTCGATGTTGCACATAGCGAGCAGGAAATCGGCTCCTGGCGGGTGACCTGTTCGATGGATCCGATGACCGACATGCAGGTTTGCCGTATGCGGCATCGGCTGTGGCTGACGGTACCCAGCGACAGTGAACCCGGCATGGCGTTCGAGGTCCAGCAGCGCTTCGACCTGCTGGTGCCGGCGGTCACCGTGCGTCACCTCTCGCTCGGCACCGCGCTGAGCGGGCTGCTGACCCTGACCGCGACGGCACAGGTTCGGTTCGACGGCAATCCGATGGTCGAGCTGCCCTGCGCCCTCGAAGGTGCGTCGGTGATCTGCGTGCCTGGCAAGTCGGACGGCACGGTCCTGGCCGAACAGTTGCCGAAGGCGCGCAGCGTCATGGTACGGTTCCGTGCGGTCGGGAACCTGCCGTTGCCGGTACCGGATGGGCCACTTGCCCTCGACCTCGATCGCACGCCGGAGGCGCTGGACCGCTATCGGCGCGCGGGGCCCGCCGGTGATGACGCACAGCCGGGGCTCGGCCAGGACCTGAAGGGTGCGGTGGAACGGCTGCTGCACGGCATGGGCGTGCCGGGAATAGAGCCGCAGGCGCGCGATGGGCAGTCGAAGTAGCGCATCGGCCCTACTTGACCTCGGCGATCAGTACATCGCCCACCATGACGTCGGGCATGCCTTTCGTGAACTCCAGGACGTTGTTCCTCACCCAGTCCGCGGCTTTCGCGTTCGAGGCAAGCGCTTCATCGGCGCTGTCGAACATGCTGATGGTGATGAGCACGTCCGGGCCGCCATCGAGCAGATAGTAGCCTTTGAAACCTTGTATCTGTCGCATCAGCGGCACGAATCCGTCCTGCACGCGTCGGGCAAGCTCCGGCGCCGAACCTCGCCTCACGTTGTACCGTCTGATGCTGGTGAACATGTTCCTGTCCCTCCCGGCGCGCGGTTCAACCGCCTGGCACATCCCTCGTCAACAGCGCGGGCATATTCACATCCGGCCTCCCGGCCAGGACTTTTTCTTCATCGTCGATGGGCTCATAGCGCTCCCCTTGGCAGGTCTCGACAATCGCGCGCCCCCAATGGTCCTGAGCGTGCCCCTCGGGGCGCCCTTCGCGCTCCCAGATGAAGTATGCCGCCTCGCGGACGAATTGCTCCGCGTTTCGATCAGGGTCAGTCATCTATTGCTCCAGACCTGCATTTGAGCCCCACAGCGCCGCCACCAGAGGCGCGGACAGATCGAAAGGCTAATCTTGTGTCCCAGCCTTCCGCAACAAGATCCGTCTGACCTCACAGCCGGCCTTCGCTGCGGGGTATCGCCCGTCGCAGCCACCCTGGAGTCCCGCGCTCGCCGCCGGCACGGTAGGATGGGCCGGCGTAGCGCGTGGCAACAGGAGATCCGGCAAAAATGACAGCAGAAGTCCCGAACGGGAACGATGCCCAACGGCACTATTGGAACACGATCGCCGGACCGCGCTGGGTCGCCAGCCCCGGGTTCAGGGAACGGCGCAACCAGGAAAGCCTCGCGCTGTTGCTGGCTTGCCTGCAGCTTGGCGGCGGCGAGCGCGTGCTCGAGATCGGCTGCGGCACCGGCGCGGTGACGCTGCCCCTCGCGGAGGCGGTTGGCGCGCTTGGCCACGTCCTCGCGGTCGACATTTCCGAGCCGATGCTCGGGGTCGCTCGCCAGCAGGTCGGCCAGAGCGGGATGCACAATGTCACGCTGCTGCTCGGCGATGCGCAGGTGCTGGCGTTCGAGCAGGCCGTGTTCGATGTCGCGACCTCGCGCATGGGCGTCATGTTCTTCGCCGACCCGGTCGCGGCCTTCCGCAATATCGGCGGCGCGCTGAAACCGGGCGGGCGCCTCGTCTTCGCCTGTTGGGCGCCGCTGGCGGAGAACCGGCACTGGCTGATCTCCTACGACATCGCGCTCCGCCATCTGGGGCCGCCGGCGCCGCCAGCCGGTCACGAGCCTGGCCCGCTCGCCTTCGGGGACCCCGACTACATCCGCCGGATCCTTGCGGCAGCCGGGTTCGCCGAGATTGCGGTCGAGCGGGCACACCCGACAATCATCGGCGGCAGCCCCGCGGAAGAGGCGCGGCAGGCGTTGGTGATGGGACCGACAGCAAGGCTGATCGAGGCGAAGCAGCCCGACGAGACGACCCGCCAGGTGATCGCCGAGGAGATCGCGGCGGCGTTTGCGGAGGAAGCGAGCGCCGGTCCGATCCGGATGCCGGCCACCATCTTTCTGGTCACCGCGCGCCGCCCGGTGCAGTAGCCTGCGCCCGTTGGAAACAGCGGGAGGCAAACATGACCTTGGAAGTGCGGCGGATCGTTACCGGCCACGACGCGGCCGGAAGGGCCATTGTCGCAACGGATGAGCGAATGATCGGCACCGTTCGATCAGGGCGCCCCGGGATCGCGCGTTGCGAGATCTGGTCTACCGATCGTATGCCGGTGGACAACTCGGATGCGGCCGCGGCCGAGCAGCGGCAGGGCTTCGTGGTCCGGCACAATTACGTCGGGTCCGGTCAGGGCACCGTGGTGCGCATTACCGAATTCGCGCCGGGTTCACCCAAGTTCATGCACCGTACAGAGACGCTCGATTACGCGATCCTGCTGTCCGGTGCGTGCGACCTGGAACTGGACGACGGCAAGACGGTGCACCTGGTGCAGGGCGACATTGTCGTGCAACGCGGCACCATGCACGCGTGGGTCAACAACGGCACGCAGCCCTGCGTGTTTGCCTTCGTGCTGATCGATGCCGAGCCGGCAGAGGCGGGCGGCCAGAGCCTGCGGACGCACTATCCGGCGTGAGCAAAGCGCGATCCCTGGGGACGGCCCGTCCGGCGATCGTCGATCACGCGCTCGTCGCGCGCTCGCGGTCCCAGGTCGCCGCGGTGACGCCGCGCTCGCGCAGCCGGAACTTCTGAACCTTGCCATTCTCGGTCATCGGCAGCGCGGTCAGGAACTCGATGAAGCGCGGGATGGCGAAGGCCGGCATGCGGCCCTTGCAGTGTTCCGCGAGCACTGCGGGGGTGAGCAAGCGGCCGTCGCGCGGCACGATCGCCACCATGACCTCGTCCTCGGCGAGGTCGGAGCGCACAGGAAACGCCGCCGCCTCGGCAACATCCGGATGCGACAGCAGCACCTGCTCGACCTCATACGAAGAAACATTTTCCCCGCGACGGCGGATCGCATCCTTCATCCGGTCGATGAAGCGGAAATACCCATCGGCGTCGCACACCACGCGATCGCCGGTGTGGAACCACAGATTGCGCCACGCCTCGACCGTCTTCTCCGGCATCGCCGAAATAGCCGGTGGCGAAGGCGAAGGGCTCGGCGGCGCGCAGCACAAGCTCGCCCGGAACGCCGTCGGGCAGCGCATTGTCCGCATCGTCGACCACGCGCGCCTCGAACCCGTCCGCGACCGGCCCCATCATGCCGGGACGCTGGCCCGGCAGCGCGCAGCCCAGAACGAAATTCGTCTCGGTCGAGCCGTAGCCGTCGAGCAGGTCGATGCCGAAACGTGCGCGGAATTCGGGATGGA
The DNA here is from genome assembly GCA_963739725.1 of uncultured Alphaproteobacteria bacterium. GTDB lineage: Bacteria > Pseudomonadota > Alphaproteobacteria > Acetobacterales > Acetobacteraceae > JAMXLO01. Next base: position 188,563 of record CAVUBS010000034.1, read on the forward strand.
AGCGCTCCGGCACGCCCGGCGCCAGGGCGATGCGCACGCGGTGCGCACGGTCAAGCTCGCTGACCGGACGCGAGAGCAGCATCGGCACCATCGCGCCAAGAAGATAGGTGACGGAGGCGCCATGGCGGGCGAGCGATGCGGCAAAGCCTGAGGCGGAAAAGCGCGGTTCCACGACCAGCGCAGCGCCCGTCAGCAGAGCCTGGTAGAAGGTGTTGAGCGCATTCGTGTGAAACAGCGGCAGGGTGGTGAGCAGCACGTCATCGCCGCGCAGCCCGAGCAGTCGGGCCGTATTCACGCCCCACCAAAAGTACTGGGCGTGCGGGCAGCATACGCCCTTCGAGAGGCCGGTCGTGCCCGACGTGTACAGGATCGCCACCGTATCGCCCGGCCCGATCGCGGCTTCCGGCACCGGCTCCGCGGGTGCGGGAAAACGTGCGGGGCGCGGCCAGCGCTCGGCCAGGTCGGCATCGCCGATCAGCCAGACCGCCCGCAGCGACGGCAGCGCGATTTCCAGCGCGTTCACGGCGTCGGCCAATTCGGCCTGCAACACCAGCAGTTTCGCCTGGGAGTTCGCCAGGATATGCGCGAGCTGCGCACCGCGCGAGGCGGTGTTGATCGGCACGGTCACTGCGCCGATCCAGCCGCAGCCGAGATAGACCTCCAGCAGCTCTTGCCGGTTGCCGCACATCACCGCGACATGATCGCCGGGCTCGATGCCGGCCGCGTGCAGCGCGCCGCCGAAGCGTGCGGCCATGTCCAGGGTCTCCGCGAAGCTCCAGGCCTGGCCGCCGATCTCGACCAGTCGCCGGTTGCCGTAGAGCGCTGCCTGCCGGCGCAGCATGCGGGGCAGCGTGCGTTCGGCGGGGGGCAGGCGCGACGGCAGATCGGCGATGTCTTCCATATCGCGCCGTGTCTCTCGATTTGCGGTCGTGCGCAAGACGGCGCCGGACGCCGGGCGAACTGCGCGACACGATGAACGCCGTCATCGTGTCAGCCTGCGACGCCGCAAATGATCAGCCTGACGACGGACGATACGCACTCATCATCGACCAAATCGCGGACAGCTTGGCGGCAAGCGCCTGGGAAACGGCGGCCGATCCTGCATGTTCCTCCATTGCATCGTCGTTGGCAGTTGCATCGCCATCGTTGGTGTGCCGCACCACGGCGCGCAGCGAGCGCAACTGGACGAGCATGTCGCCTTGCGGTTCGCGCAGTGCATCGTGCACCGTCTTTATCAGCGCGGGCCACTCGTCCAGCGTCAGCGACAGCCGGTCGATGGCCTGCTTGAGGACCGGCATTTCGGTATTCCACCGCCTGATCGTTGCACTGATATCGAGGACTGCGTAGTCGATCATACCGAGCACGACGCCGGCGAGCTGCGCAGTCCTGGTTGCCGACCTGGCTATTTCCGCCAGAGCCGCATCGGTTTCTGGCGACGCCGGCTGCGAGCGGATGCGGCAGGTCCGTCCAAATGCCTCGATCTCGTCACACAGCACGCGCAACCAACCGGGATGGATCGGTCCTTCGGTGGCAATCAGGCCCACCGGTTCGAGCAGCCGCGCTAATTCGCTGATGCGCTGATAGATATCCTGCCGCCTGATCCCGACTGTCGCGGCAGCAGCAGCGGCCGCCTTTCCGTCGGTTGCCCCCCAGCGAGCCGGATCCGCAGCCAGGGTTGCGAGGTTTGCACCGCAGGAACTCAGCAGGTGCAGAATCAGAACCAGCTCGATGTCGGCAACCTGCGTCCTGTCCGCCTGGGTACGCTGTTCCTCGCGCGCCTTCGCCTCCGGACCCAGCGCGCCTGACAAGGCCAACCCACTGACCACGGCGCGAACCTCTGCCGGGGTCGACGGCTTGCGTTCGCCAATCCCCTTGTGCAGCGCCGTGTCGTGATCCGTCATCGGCACCATGAGCGCCAGGCTGGTCCATGGAACGATGTATGCCGCTCCATTGTTGCCAAAGTCGCGCAGGATCGCGATCAGCCCGTCCCGCTCATCGTCGCATACCCTGGCCATCCGCAGCGCCGGAGCTTCGAACGGCACGGCCGCCCCCCGCGGTCGATGCCCACCGAGCCAGTTGCCGAAAATGCCGCCTTGTCCCCAGCGCGCCAAATGCCGCCTCGGATTGTCTTGCCTGGCTGGCATCATAGGGGCAACAGGTGAAGCAAGGTTTACCCTTGCGCCTGCCTGGCACTCATTTGTCCGCGTCGCGTCTTTACATTTTGTTAGGGCGCTCGTGCTGACATGCCGCGACTGCAAACCTGAACCCGCCATGCGTGTGGATCTGCTATTGGCGCTCGGCACGCTGCTCGTTCTGGCGGGAGGCACAGCGGCAACCGCCGCTCAGGCGCCGGACACAGGTCCTGGCGGAGCAATCGTCGATTGCCGCAGCGCCGCACTGGCGTTCGAGCAGTCCGCGGGGTTGCCTCCCGGGCTGCTGCTTGCCATCGGGCAGGTGGAGAGCGGTCGCTTCGATCCGGCGACCAGGCGCGTCGATCCCTGGCCGTGGGCGGCGAACCATGCCGGGGAAGGCCGCTACTTCGCATCGGCGCAGGAGGCGATCGCCTGGGTCGCCGCGCAGCAGGCATTGGGCAACCGATCGATCGATGTCGGCTGTTTCCAGGTGAACCTGATGTATCACCCGGACGCGTTCGCCAGCCTCGCCGAAGCATTCGATCCGGCCGCGAACGCGCGGTACGCGGCCGACCTGCTGAACCGGCTGCACGAGCGGAGCGGGAACTGGCAGACCGCGGCCGCGCTGTACCATTCCGCGGATCCGGTGGAGGGCCAGTGGTATGGCAGCCGTGTCGTCGCGGCATGGACCAAGGGCGACAGGTTCATGGACTTCCGGCTGACTGATCCGCCTCGGCCGGCGGACCCGGTCGTGGTGCGGCTCGCGGCGGGGGCATCGGTTGTCCGGGTGGTGGTGCCGGCCTGGGCGAGCGTTCGGTCTGCGCAGTCAGAGCCTGCATGGCGGCCTGGTCTGCCTCGGGTTTTCACGCCCGGTCGCGATGCGGGGCGGGGCGGGTTATTGCGATAGGGTGTCGATGCACGGCTTCGTTGTTGGTGAGGCAGCGCGAGGCGGCGTCCTACCAGACGTATGGGATCAGTCGTGATGTCGATCTCGCATAGTCATCGTAGTCCGGAAAGGTACGGCGCAGAAGGTCCTCCTCGTAGAGTATCCGCCGAACCTGCAGCACGCCGTGGGCAAGGAACAATGCCAACGTCAGCGGCGAATAAGCATTGCAGCAACGTGCCCAGCACTGCGATTTCCTCGACAAGGTACAGTGGATTGCGGACGACAGCGTAGGGTCCGGTTCGCACCAACTGTTCGCGCCTGAGGGACGATGCTGAACGAACGGCCAAGATGGAGAATGACAACGACCATCGAGATGGCGCCGATCACGAGGAGCGCGGCCGATGCGACGTTCTGGCTGGTGGAAGCCTCGGTCGGACCAAACAGCACAATGGTCCATGGGAGATAGGTGCCGGCGAAGGCGATTATCGAGGACGAGAACGCCATTGAATCGCGCTGTCGGCGGAGGTCGCACGAGCATCGCCCAATACAGCACCAGATAGAACAGAAAAAGGCATGCGCTCGAGAGACATCGCGGCCAATGCGGTTGGATTGAAGCCGTCGATGAACATGGACTGTGCATGGTTAATGGCCTTCAGCGCCGCGGCGAGCGCGAACAGCAGGAACCAGGCGCCGCCGAGGACCCGGACAGCCGCGTCATATCCACTGGCCGCACGGAGGCGGAAGCGCCAAGCCAAGGAGGCTGGTCCAGGCGACACATCAGGTTTACTGCTCGCGGTTGCGGTCGTGTTCAACGATTCCCCCGAAAACTCGGATGAAGTGATTGCTGTCTGCGGGTATCGGTTGCGCAGCAGCCGCAGTCCTCTTACAGGCAGCACGTTTAGATTCGCTTTAAGATATCGGACTTACGTTCGGGTTCCTGACGGCCGAGCCGCTGCTTTGGTCAGCCGACTGCTTCGCATGCACGTGTACGTATCGGCCGCTTGGACTGTTGTACGATGGGTCGTACGCAGACGTTGTCATGCGCCGCAAATCTAACGTTGTAAACCGGCGGCAGGTCTAAATTTCATCGTGGCCACCAGAAAATGGTTACGTATATCAAACATTTGTTAATGTTTGTCCGGTAAAATAATCAACTGTGAGAGTCGGGTGCCGCATCGGCTGCAATCTGGCTCTCTGGACAACCGGTGTAAAATAAGTCGATAGAGTCAGATATCACTATTGGTCGGACGCTGACTCGCATGTACAGAGGACAGAGCACAATGTTTGATTATGCACGCACGTGGCTCGCCATTCGCTTCGACAAGCGTGGCGTTACCGCGATGGAATACGGACTGATCGCCGCGCTGGTCGCAGTCGTGATCATTGCCTCGATTACCGCCGTCGGCACGAATTTGCGGACTTGTTCACCGATATTGCAAACAGCTGGCGCTACGCAGGCTGAAGGGCCGGCCATTCGGTTGGCTTGCGGCGATACTGGATCGACCAGGATCTCCACCAGGACCCACAGATTGGGTTCCAAATTGCGTCTGCCGGTTGGGCCGTACCCGGATGTTTATCCTGTTCGCATCGGTCAACCGTGGCGTGAACCGTATGGCTAGCGGTAGCCGATGGCGAAAGGGACACTTAGGCGCATTAACCACCTGTTCACCACCGGACGTAAGATGCTCCTGTAACCTGCACAAAGCCAGGAGACAAATGCAGCCCTCTCGGGCACACCGTGTCCAGCCGAAGGACGCAATGGCGCGATCTCCCTGCGACGACGGTGGCCGTTGCTATCGTGGGCGCCTCCTGCCCGTGCTGTCTCTGTTCCGGGACCAGCGATTGCATGTCTGACATAATCTCTGCACTGGCCGTGCTTCGACCAGGGCTGCTTGCAGTGGTAGTCGCACTGTTGTGTGTCGCTTCGCTGAACGACATCGCGGTGCGCACGATCCCCGACATCGCGTCGTTCGGCGTTGTGGTGATCGGCGTCGCTCTTCGCCTGATCGATGGCACGTTGTTCTCCGGGACTTGCCGCGTCCGCTGCCGTGTTCGCGCTCGGAGCGCTGTGCTGGCGGTGCGGCTGGCTGGGTGGCGGCGACGCCAAGCTGCTGGCCGCATGTGCCTTGCTGGTGACGCCTGTCCAGGTGCCACAGCTCGTGCTGGCAACCGCCCTGGCCGGCGGCGTGCTCGCCTGCCTCTACCTCGTGCTGGGGCGGTGACGTCGCTGTGCGAGCATGCCTGTCCATGCCGGGCGGTCGCGACTCGCTCGTCATTCGAGTGTGGCGCGCGGAGTGGTGGCGGGCCCGACGTCGCGGGCCTCTGCCCTATGGCTGCGCAATCGCCGCCGGCGCAATGTTCACGCTGTTCGCGAATTGACACGAAGATGCTGGCACGCATCGCACTCCTGGTCCTGATGGCGGTCGGATTGGCCGGCTTCGGTGCGGTCGCGTGGATCAGCCTGCACCCGTCGAACCCCGCACCCAGGCCGCCGACGGATCCCCGCCGGCGAGTGAAAAAGTGCCAATCCTGGTCGCCGCCAGGCCGCTGCGCGCCGGAAGCCTGCTGAAGCCCGAGGACCTGGCCGCGCAGGACATGCCTGCCGGGAAGGTGCCGCCAGGCGCATGGCACGACTCCCCGACGGTCCGGTCCGACCTGCTCGGCGCCATGATCCGACGCAACCTGACGGCGGGCGACGTTGTGCTGCCAGCCGACGCGCTGCACCCGGGCGATCGCGGTTTTCTGGCCGCGGTGCTCGGTTCCGGCATGCGCGCGGTCACGGTGGGCGTGGACGCCGTCTCCGGCAGTGCCGGACTGATCTGGCCGGGTGACCGGGTCGACCTCATCCTGACCAAATCGCAGGACGATTCGACGCTCCCGCCCAGCCGGCGCGTGTCCGGCGAGACGGTGCTGCACGACGTGCGGGTGATCGCGATCGATCGCCAGCTCATGCAGGGCGCGACCTCGGAGACGCCGGGAACCCAGGCCGCCAAGACGGTGACCTTGGAGGTGACCTCGTCCGACGCGGAGCGTGTCGCCGTCGCGGTACGGCTTGGCCAACTGTCGCTCGCGGTATTGGCCGCCGAGCGCGCGCCGGACCCGACGGCCGGCACCGAGGCGCAATCTCGGCGGCGTCACCTGGGGCGGCGACGTGTCATCCGCCCTGCGGCGCGGCGCCACCGGCGACGGCGTCACCGTACGGCTGTTCCAGGGTCCAACCGACAGCAAGGAGCTGCGTTTCTGATGAAACACGCCCTCGGCTGGATCGCGTTGTCGCTGTCGCTGTCCCTCTGGCTCGTCGGCCCCGCGGCACTGGCCGCTCCGCCGCCGGGCGAAGTGCCTGCCGCTCCCACCAACCGCGCAGCCTGTCCCCCAGCACCCACGCGTGCAGGCCGTGCAGAACGTCATGACGATCGACACCGGCAGCGGGCGTGTGATTCAGCTCGGCGGCAGCGCGGCCAGCGTGTTCGCCGCCGATCCCAAGGTGGCCGAGGTCCGGCCCGCCAGTGCGACCAGCCTGTTCATCTTCGGCGTCTCCCCGGGACGCACCACGGTCGCGGCACTCGACGCCGCCGGCGCGCCGATCGCGCAGTACGACGTCATCGTCCGGCCGTCCGGCTACGGCGCGGGAGAAGCCGAGACGGCCATCAACCGCGTGCTGCCGGGCAGCTCGGTTCGCATCGAGACGATGCAGAACGGCCTCGCGGTCACTGGGCAGGTGAAGACCGCCGCCGACGCCGATCGCGTGATGCAGATCGTGCGCGGCTATCTGCCGAGCCGGGACAGACCGTGGACAACCGGCTGTCGGTGACCTCGAGCGTGCAGGTGAACCTGCGGGTGCGCATCGCCGAGATGAGCCGCAACCTGGTCCGCCAGCTTGGGGTGAACTGGCAGGCGCTCGGCAACATCGGCACCATCGGCAAGTTTCCCGTGTTCCCCGCACTGACGCTGAACGTCAACAACAATGTCGTTGCCCCGGTCACCAATGCGAACAATCCGCTGAACCTGGGGGTCAATGCCAACGGCGTGATCGACGCACTTGCCCAGGACGGACTGGTGCACATCCTGGCCGAGCCGAACCTGACCGCGGTCAGCGGCGAGGCCGCGAGCTTCCTGGTGGGGGGCGAGTTTCCCATCCCGGTTGCACAACAGAACAACACAGGTGACGATCGAATTCAAGCAGTTCGGCGTCAGCCTGGCCTTCGTGCCCACCGTCGCCTCGGACGGCCACATCACCCTCAAGGTCCGACCCGAGGTGAGCCAGATCTCCAATCAAAATGCCATTCAGCTGACGGCGGGCAATTCAACGATCGTGGTGCCGTCCCTGATCGTGCGCCGCGCCGAAACCACGGTGCAGCTCGGCAGCGGCCAGAGTTTCGCCATCGCGGGGCTGCTGCAGGACAACACCAATGTGGCAAGCAGCGGCCTGCCGATCATGGGCGACCTGCCGATACTGGGTGCACTGTTCCGGTCCGATAATTTCCAGCGCAACGAGACGGAGCTGGTGATCGTCGTCACGCCTTTCCTCGTCCGCCCGGTCTCCGATGCCGCAGCGCTGCACTTGCCGACCGACGGCTGGCAGGCACCCAACGACCTCGAGCGTATTCTGCTGTTCCGTCAGAGCGCGCGGTCTCCGAACCAGACCGAGACAGCGATCGTGCCATCGAGCCGCATTCCCGGTGTAGCGGGGTTCGTCGTGCAATGACGAAAGGAATGGCCATGTTCTGCCGCTGCTGGCTTGCAGCGGACTGCTGTTGCTTCTGGCAGGCTGCGACATCACCGATCCCTATGAGCGAGAGGGGGTTTGGCGACCAAACTACGCCAACGACGCCGATCTGCGCGCGATGGTCGTCTCGCCGTCCGACCTGGTAAGAGGAGTCGAAAGTCCCGGCGGCGACGGCCAGCAGGCGGCAGCCGCACTCGATCGGCAGCGGCAGGACAAGCCACGCAAGCTGCCGGACAGCGGCGTGGCAAACATTGTGCCGGTCAGCACTGGTGGCACTGGAGGGCAATTGATGCCCTCCGACGTCGCACTCGCAGATGCCCCGCCGGAACAGGCGCCCGCACGGCCGGACCGGCAGGACATCGTCGCCTTCGTCACCGACGCCGCGACCGAGAGCGTGCTGCGTGACGGTCTGATCGATGCGGCGCCGCACGGCATGGAGGTTCACCGGACCGGCATTCAGGGCGCGATCGAGATATTGCAGAAGACGCCGACGCCGCGCGTCCTTGTGGTCGACGTCTCCGGCGAGGCGCGCCCGTTGACGGCGCTCGGGTCGCTGTCGGACGTGGTCGAGCCGGACGCCCACGTGCTGCTCATCGGCGAGTTCAACGACGTCAATTTCTATCGTCATGCCACACGGCTGCTCGGCGTGATGGAATACCTGTTCAAGCCGTTGACGCGCGACATGGTGGCGCGACATTTCGGGCCGATCATTCTGAACCGCGCACGTCGGCCGGAAGCCCTGCTGGGAGGCCGTGTCGTCACCATCACCGGCGTACGTGGCGGCGTTGGTGCCACCACCATCGCGGCCAATCTGGCGTGGTATCTCGGCAAGCGCGCGAACCGCCACACCGTCCTGCTGGATGCCGACCTGTACCGCGGCACCTGCGCCCTGCTGCTGAACGCCAAGTCCGGCTCCGGCCTGCGTATCGCACTGGAGACCCCGGACCGCATTGACGAGCTGTTCATCGAGCGCTCCGCGCAGGTGGTGACGGATCGTCTGCACGTGCTGTCCAGCGAGGAGAACCTGGTCGAACAGCTCAAGTACGAGCCCAGTGCTGCCGGGCGGCTGATCGATACCTTGCGCCATCGCTACAACTTCGTCGTGATCGACGCGCCGTTCACGGGCATGCCGATCCACCGCGATCTGCTGATGCTCGGACATCAGCGTGTGCTGGTCATGGATCCGACGCTGGCCGGCAGTCCGCGACATGCTGCGCCTGCTGGCCCTGCCGAACGGACCGCTGCACGTACATCGTGCCGTCGTGGTGCTCAATCATATGAACCGGACCGGCGATCTGACGCGCCACCAGGTGGAGGATGCGCTGAAGATGAAGGTCGATATCGCGATCCCCGATCTGCCAAAACTGCTCAACAATGCCGCGAGCATGGGCGAGCCCGCGGCTCTTCGCGGTGCGTTCAACAAGGGTATTCTGGCGCTCGTCGCCCAGGTGGCGGCCGCACTGCCGGCCGAGAGCTCGGTCGATGGTGCCATCGCGTCCGCGACAAGCGGGTGGCGCCGTCTGGCGTTGTTCGGTCGATGAGCAGACACACCCCAGTGTTTTTCGGACACCGGCAGGGATTGCCGCAGCAACCGGATGCCGCGAGTTTGCCGCAACCGGGTGTCGTCGATGCACCGTCCGCGACGGTCACACAGTCGCCACCCGGTTCGGCAGTCGCAGAACTGCGCACACAGTGTCTCGGCGAGATAGATCCGGCTGCCGTCGCGAAGCTGAGCCAGGAGGAACTGACCCGCGAGGTCGAGCGCACGATTGCGGAAATTGCGACGCGGCGCCGCATCCAATTGAAT